>NZ_JASCTH010000035.1 GCF_030009775.1 Actinoplanes sandaracinus
ACCCGCGGGCGCGGGCCGTCGCCGGGTCGGCGCGATAGGTCAACCAGACGGCGAGGGCGTGCGCCGGCGGCTGGACGATGCCGGAGGTCGCCACCGCCGGTGCGGCCGGGCGGCGCCTATCTGATCACCGGTGGGTACGGCGGGCTCGGACTGCGGGTCGCGCAGTGGCTGGCGGCGGCCGGCGCCGGCCGGCTGGTGCTGACCGGCCGGTCCGGACCCACCGCGAGCGCGGAACAGACCATCGACGCGCTACGACGTTCCGGCGTCGACGTGCGTGTGCTGCTCGGTGACCTCGCCGCCGACGGCGTCGCCGCCCGGCTGGTCGACGCCGGCGGCGCTGACCTGGCCGGAGTCGTGCACGCGGCCGGAGTGTTGCGGGACGGCCTGGTGGGCCGGCTGGACGCCGGGGACCTGGCCGGAGTCTGGACGCCCAAGGCGCACGGCGCGTGGCGTCTGCACCGGGCAGTCGTGGCGGCGGGCGTGGAACTGGACTGGTGGGTGACGTTCTCGTCGGCGGCCGCCCTGCTCGGCTCCCCCGGCCAGGCGGCCTACGCGACCGCGAACGCCTGGCTGGACGCCTTCGCCCGGTGGCAGCGTGCGCACGGCGTGCCCGCGATCTCGATCAACTGGGGAACCTGGTCGGGGCTCGGCGGCGCCGCCGGGACGCGGCTGCCCGGGATGGACCCGATCGAGCCGGACGAGGGCATCGCCACGCTGGCCGGGTTGCTCTCCCGCACCCCGGGCACGGCCGGGGCGCTGCATTTCGACCCGGCCGCCGCCCTGGCCGTCTTCCCGGAGGCCGGCCGCCTGCCGTTCTTCAGCGCGGTGACCGGCGATGCCGCACCGCCCGCCGGGAAACCCGCCACACCGCCGCACTGGCCCGGCGCCGAACGGATCCGGGCGCTGCCGCGGGCCGAGGCGGCGCGCGCCATCGGCGAACGGCTCGCCGCGCACGTCGTGGCCGTCCTCGGCACACCGCGGGCGCCCCGGCCGGACGAGCCTCTGGTGGACGCCGGCCTGGACTCGCTCGCCGCGATCCGGATCAAGAGCCTGGTCGAGATCGACCTCGGGACGCCGCTGCCCACCTCGGCGCTGGTGCGCGGCGCCACGCTCGCCGACCTGACGGCCGCGCTCACCGACGCGCTCGGTCCGGCGGACGGCACCTCACCGGCGGAGCGGCCCGAGGCCCCCGCGACCGCGGAAGCCGAGACGATGGGGGCCGCCCCACCGGCCTGCCGGCCCGATCTCCAGGAAGCCGCGGAAGCCGAGGTGGCGCGTGCCGCCGCAACGCCGGACGCCGAGGTCGCCGCGCGCGACGCGGCGGAGCGGGCCGCGGTCCGGCTCTTCGCGACCGTGCTCGACCGGGCCGTCGCGGGAATCGCCTGGCGGGCCGACGTCGCACGGCCGGTGCTGGCCCGGATCGCCGACGCGGCCCGCGCCGAGTTTGGCGCCGACGTGGACCTCGCGGACCTGCTCGCCGATCCCACCCCGCGCACGCTCGCCGTCGCGCTGCGCGCGGCCGAGCAGGCCGAGGTCGGCGCCGGCCCGGTGCGCCCGCTGCGCGTCGCCGATACCGCGGCCGCGCCGCTGTTCCTGGCGCATCCCGCCGGCGGCAGCACGTTCGTGTACCGGCAACTGGTCGACCGGCTCGGCCCGGCACTGTCCGTGTACGGGCTGGAGCGGTTCGCCTCCGGTGGCCCGGTGACCGAGCGCGCCACCCGGTACGCGGCGCTGATCCGCCGGGTCCGCCCCACCGGACCGTACCGGCTGGGTGGCTGGTCGTTCGGTGGTGTGCTCGCCTACGAGGCGGCCCGGCTGCTCGCCGCCGAGGGCGAGAAGGTGGAGGCGGTCGTGCTCATCGACTCCGGGCTGCCGGTGCCGATGCCCGCCGAACAGGCCGCCCACCTGCTCACCGAGCGGTTGCTGGGATTCCTGACCTACCTGCGGGAGACCTACCGGGCGCCCGTCGACGTGGCGCCCGGCCGGCTGCGCGGGCTGACCGCGGACGAGCAGTTCGAGGTGGTCCTCGCGGAGATGTCCCGCGCCGGGGTGACCGACCGGCTGCCGCCGGCCGTGCTGCGCCATCAGATCGACTCGCACTCCGACACCCGGGCGCTCGACGAGTACCGGCCCGGCCCGTACGACGGGCCGGTGACGCTGTACCGCTGCACCGAGGCGACGCCGTGGGCGGTCAGCGACCCCCGGTACGAGCACTCGGACGCCGCCCGAGGCTGGGACCGCTGGTGCGCCGACCTGCGCATCGTGCCGGTGACCGGGCACCACCTGAACCTCCTCGACCCGCCCGCGGTGGACACGATCGCGGCGGACCTGCGCCGGCTGCTGTGACCGGCGTTCCGCATCGAGTAAGGAGTCGCACATGTCGGAACTCGCCGAAGCCGTGCTGGCCGACGCTTCAGCGGCGGAGTTGCTCGCCTGCCCGGTGCCGTCACGGATCCGGGCCGCACACCTGCGCCGGACGGACGTCGACATCTTCGCCGGCGCCGAGGACCGGGACGTACGCCGTTCCCTGCACGTGGGCGAGGTGCCGATGCCGGAGCTCGCCCCGGACGAGGTGCTGATCGCGGTGCTGGCCGCCGGCATCAACTTCAACACGGTCTGGTCGGCGACCTTCCTGCCGGTGCCGACCTTCTCGTTCCTCGCCCGGATGGGACGCCAGGACCGCTGGGGCAGCCGGCACGACCAGCCGTACCACGTCATCGGGTCGGACGCGGCGGGCGTGGTGGTGCGGGTGGGATCGGGTGTGCGGCGGTGGTCGGTCGGCGAGCGGGTGGTGGTGGCGCCGGCCTACGTCGACAGCGAGGATCCGGTCACCCATCAGGACGCGATGACCGGGGACCAGCGGGCCTGGGGGTTCGAGACGAACTTCGGCGGGCTGGCCGACTTCGCCGTCGTCAAGGCGAGCCAGCTGCTGCCCAAGCCGGAGCATCTGACGTGGGAGGAGGCGGCCGGCAACACGCTGTGCGCCGCGACCGCGTACCGGATGCTCGTGAGCCCGCGCGGCGCCCGGATGAAGCAGGGCGACGTGGTCCTGATCTGGGGCGCCGCCGGCGGCCTCGGGGGTTTCGCGGTGCAGCTCGTGCTCGCCGGCGGTGGGATCCCGGTCGCCGTCGTGGGGTCGCAGGCGAAGGCCGAGCTGTTGGGCCGGCTCGGCTGCCGGAACGTGATCGACCGGGCCGCTCTGCCGATGGGCCCGGACGGGATGCGTGATCCGGCTACCTGGCGGGCGCTGGGCAAGCAGATCCGCGCCCTGGTCGGGGAGGATCCGCACATCGTCTTCGAGTACACCGGCGCGGAGACCTTCGGCGCCTCCGTGTACCTGGCCCGCACCGGCGGAACGGTGGTGACGTGCGGATCCAGCAGCGGCTACGAGCACCAGTACGACAACCGCTACCTGTGGATGCGGCTCAAGCGCATCGTGGGCAGCCACGGCGCCAACTATCAGGAGGCGTGGGAGGTCAACCGGCTGTTCAGCCTCGGCACGCTGATTCCCACGCTGTCTCGGGTGTACCCGCTCGACCAGGCCGCCGAGGCGACCCGGGCGGTCCAGCTCAACGAGCACGTGGGCAAGGTCGGCGTGCTGTGCCTGGCGCCGGAGCCGGGGCTGGGCGTCACCGATCCGGTCCGTCGGGCTCAGGCCGGTGAGGACCGGCTGCGGTTGTTCCGCGAGGCCGGGCAGCCGCTCGTGCCCCACGCGGTCGGTTGAGCCGGCGCTCGCGGGCGGTCCTCGCCGTCGTGGTGGCGACCGCGTTCCTCACCATGCTCGACAACACGGTGGTCACGGTCGCCGCGCCGTCGATCGCCCGCGACCTCGGGGTCGGCCTGGCCGCGCTGGAGTGGGTGGCGACCGGCTACATGCTGCCCTACGCGGGCCTGCTGCTGGCCGGTGGCCGGCTCACCGACCGGTACGGCACCCGCCGGATGCTGCTGGCCGGGCTCGGTGTGTTCACCGCCGCGTCGCTGGCGGCCGGCCTGACCGGACAGCTGATCGGGCTGCTCGTGGCCCGCGCCGTGCAGGGCGCCGGCGCCGCCCTGCTGGTGCCGGCGACCCTCGCCGCCGTGGCGGCGGCCGGCGACCGGGAGCGCCTGCGCGGCGCGGCGGCGTGGACGGTCTCGGGCGCTGTCGCGCTCGCGGCCGGGCCGGTCGTGGGCGGCCTGCTCAGCGAGCACCTGCACTGGTCGTGGATCTTCCTGCTCAACGTGCCGGCCGGACTGGCCGCGCTGGTCACCGTGTGGTGCGCGGTGCCCGCGGGGATCCGGCGGCACGGGGTCACGCTGGGCCTGCCCGGGGTCTGCACGGCCACGTTCGCGCTGACCGCCGTGACGTTCGCGCTGACGAGCGGTGCCGGGTACGCGGTGGCGGCGGCGGTCGCCGGGGCGGCCGTCTTCGTGCTCGTCGAGCGGCGCAGCCGGGATCCGCTGCTCGGCGCCGGGCTGTTCGCCGCCCGCGCCTACCGGGGCGGGGTGGCCGTGCAGGTGCTGTGGGGGCTGGGCGTCAACGGCGTGTTCTTCTACACCGCCATGTACCTGCAGGACGTCCGCGGTTTCCGGCCCGCCGCGGCGGGACTGGCCTTCCTGCCGGTGGCGGCGGCGGTCGCCCTGGGTGCGCCACTCGCGCCGGCGCTCGTTCGACGGCTCGGCGTGCGGCGGACGGTGACGGCGGGTCTGCTCGTGGTCGGCGCCGGGATCGGCGTGGTGGCGGTGGGCAGCGCCGACACGCCCGTCCTGCTGGCCGCGCTGGCCGCGGTCGGGTTCGGTTCGGCCCTGACCGTTCCGCTGGCCGCCGTGGTGCTGGCCGCCGCGCCGCCCGATCGCGCCGGGATGGCGGGCGGGGTCTTCGCCGTGGCCCGGGAACTCTCCGGGGTGCTCGGCATCGCCGGCGTCGGGGTGGTGGTGATCACCCGTGGCGATCTCGCCGGTGGGTACCGGCTGGGCCTGATCGCCGCCGCCGTCCTGGTCTGCGTGGGGGCGCTGATCGGCGCCCGGACCCAGCCGGGTCCGGGCGCCGACGTCGCGTCAGCCGAGCGAGGCGACCAGTCCGGGCCAGGTGGCGTGCAGCTCCCGCTGCCAGTACGGCCAGGAATGGGTGCCGTTGCCGTAGACGTTGACGGTGGCCGGGATACGGGCGAGTAGCAGCCGCCGCGCCATCGCGCGGGTGTTCACCCCGACCGGGATCTCACCGAACTGCACCGGGCTCCAGAAGCCGTTCGGGTCGAGATCGCCCGGCAGCCCGGTGCTGCCGCTGGAGAGGTAGACGCCGGCGCCGCGCAGGTTCGGGGCCAGGTCGAGCGGGTTGTGCCGGCGCCAGTTGCCGGCCTGCAGTATCGGTGAGCCCCACATCGCGGTGGGGTCGTCACCGTTGTCGGACGCGGTCTTGTACAGCACGGCCCGCAGCAGCGGGTCGAACAGGTTCAGCGGGGCGCTGTACGCCGCCACGTACCGGAACGTGCCCGGATGCCGGCCCGCGTACATGACGGCTCCGGTCCCGCCGGACGAGATGCCGGCCACGGCCCGGGCGGCGCCGGCCCGGTATTCGGAGCGCAGGAGGTTCCACAGCTCGGTGAGGTGGAACGTCTCCCACAGACCGGCGTTGGGGCCGCCGTCGGGGCGGTACCAGTCGGTGTAGTTGGCGTCGCGTCCCGCCTCGGGCATGACGATCAGCGCCGCCGTGGTGGCGCTCAACTGCTCGATGTCGGTCTCGCGGGTCCACGAGGTGTAGTCGTCGTTGCCGCCGTGCAGCAGGTACACCACCGGCCACGTGCGCGTCGCGGTACGGGACCAGCCCGCCGGCATGAGCACGCGTACCGGGAGGTCCCGTCCGTTGGCCGGCGAGCGGACGGTGAGATCGACCGTGCGGGAGTCGAGCCAGCGTTCGCCGACCACCGATGCCGGGGCGGCGGCCCGGGCCGGGCCGTCCACGATCGCCGCGCCCCCCGCGACGAGCAGCGCGGCGAGCATGAGTCTGAGATATCGGGACATCAGCAGTTTCCCGTCGCCGGCCGGCCCGCGAAGCGGTCGGTGAACCAGGCGACCACGTCGCCGATGGCCTGACCGTCGGCCAGCAGGTGGCCGGTCAGGTATTTCCGCTGCCGGGTCGTGATCCCGGCCCGGCAGTACGCGGTGCGCACCGCCTCCTCGACCTGTGTGGGGATCACCTCATCCAGCAGCCCGTGGTACTGCAGCACGGGGAAGCCGATCCGGTACCGCGCGCCGGACGCCGCCGTTCCCACGCCCACGCCGAGCTTCTGCGCGTCCAGGACCGCGCCCCAGGTGACGCCGTCCGGCCCGGCCAGCCGGTAGAATTCCTCGGGGCTCAGGCCGCCGGTGGTCAGGCTCTCGCTCCGGGCGCCGGCGCCCCGGGCGACCGTGCCGACGAGACAGAGAGTCTTGAGGTCGGCTATCAACCGCCGGCCCTGCTCGTTCATCAACGCGTCGAACGGCAGGTTCGGGTAGGCGGCGTGCAGCCCGATGGTGGCGTCCACGCTGAAGCCGGCGAACGCACCGCCGTCGGAGGCCTTCGCGACCTCCTTCAGGTCCGCGGGAACGCCGCCGGCGGCGGCGCCGGCCAGATTCAGTTCGGGGGCGTACGTGGCAGCCAGCTGCGCCGACCACAACGACGCCGCGCCGCCCTGCGAGTAGCCCCAGACGCCCACCTTGGCACCGGTGCTCAGACCGGAACCGGGCACCTGGAACGCCGCCCGTACCACGTCGAGCATGGCGTGTGCCGCGTTGTGGCCGGCCATGTAGGTGTGCGTCCGCCCGGTCAGATAGCCGACGTCGTCGGTGGCCGCCACCGCCCAGCCGGCCCGCAGGAGCCCCGCGACCTGGTCGCCCTCGTACTCGTCCTGGTATGCCCCGGCGAGCTGCTTGGAGAAGGCGCACTGCGAGCCGAGCCCGAGCGTGCCGAAGTGGTAGGAGACGACGGGCCGGGCGCCCGGCCCGGTCCAGGGTGCGGTGGGCCCCCCGCCCAGGCCGGACACCCCGCCCCGGCGCCCCGGCACAACCCGGGAGGCGTACTGCACCCGCCATGCCTTCATCGCGATGTCGCCGGGCACCTCGGGCAGGCCGGTCGGGCGACAGGCCAGCACGGTTCCCGGCGCCGCGGCGACCGACGCCGGCGGGGTGTAGATCGCACTCTCCGGCGCGGTGCACGCCACACTCGCCGCCGTGGCCGATCCCGGCGCGACGGCCACGGCCACACCGGCGAGGCCGGTGCAGAGCGCGGCCAGCGCCGGTATCACTGATCTTCGCCTCATGGGGTCCTCCCGTCCGGCCGCCCCTGACGACCGGCGGCATGACGCAAGACTGGAGGGCGAAACCATCACGATCTACGCTGCTGGTTGACAATCCGGCGCCCGCAGACGCGCACCGGCGGTGGCAGCGCGGCCCGCCGGCGATCCGGTACGGTCCCGGACTCCCCCGGCCGTCACGCGTACATCAGGTGCAGGGTCATGCCGGCGTCGGCGTGCGGCAGGTTGTGGCAGTGGTTGGCCCACATTCCGGGGTTGTCGGCGTGGAACGCCACCTCCCAGACCTCGCCGGGCCGCACGTCGAAGGAGTCCAGCCACAACGGGCTGCCGGTCGACGGTGTGCCGTCGCGGGACAGGACCAGCACGTGGTGCCCGTGCAGGTGCCACGGGTGCACCACCAGCGACCGGTTGACGATCCTCAACTTGACGACCGCGCCGTGGCGTACGACCTGCGGCGGGATGTCCGGGTCGGCGGCGCCGTTGACGGTGTGGGCGTACCGCGGGAGCAGGCCGCGCAGGTCGAGGCCGCGATCCAGCACCAGCGTGAGCTCCTGGTCGAACCGGGACCACGGCGCCGGCGTCGCGGCGCCGTAACCGAGCGGATCCAGGACCGGCCATCCGCTGGTGACCGCGGTGACCGGACCGGTCGACCAGACGGCCCGGCCGTCGACGGAGAGCGCCACCGGCGTGGCGGGTGCAGAGAAGGCCAGGTCGTAACGCCCACCGGCCGGGATCAGCACGGCGGTGTCCGCCAGCGGCGGCGGGTCACGCAGGTCGGCCCCGTCGATCGCGACGACCCGGAACGAGGCGCCGGCCAGGGCGTACCGATGCGTGGTGCTGTCGGTGTTGATCAGCCGCAGCCGGACCGGCTCGCCCGCGCGGACCTGCGCCACGCTGGGCGCCGGCAGCGGATGCCCGGCGAGAGCGTGGACCGGAACCGTCACGTCCACGCCGGTCACCGGCCCGGGATGGACCACGAGCACGCCGTGGAGTCCCATCCGGACTCCGAGGTCCGAGGCCGCGTGAGTGTGGTACCAGTAGGTGCCGGCCTGATCGGCGTGGAACCGGTAGACGAACTCCTGGCCGGGCAGCACCGCCGCCTGCGTCACGCCGGGCACCCCGTCCTGGCTGTTCGGCACGTCGTAACCGTGCCAGTGCAGCGTGACGCCACGATCGATGTCCTGGTTGCGCAGCGTCACCTCCAGGACGTCGCCGACCGTCGCGGTGAGCTGCGGGCCGGGCACCTGGCCGTTGAACGCCCAGGCCGCGACGTCCCGGCCGTTCGCCGTCACGACGGCCGATGCGGCCGTCAGGGTGAAGCGCTTGGTCGGCGCGCCGACGGTGGGCTCGTCGCGATGGCCATGAGCATGGGGTACGCCGGGGGCGGCGCCCGTGGTGACGGCCAGGCCGGTGCCGGTCACCAGCGCCGCGAGCGACACGACGACGGCCGCGCGCGCCACGGTGCGGGACGGGCGCGCGCCGAGGAACCGCCACGTGACCGCGGTGGCGGCGGCCACCCCGGCGACCGCCAGCAGCGCCGCGCCCGCCGACACCGGGTAGCCGTGCAGGACCGTCACGAGCAGGGCGGCGGTGTGGGCGTACCCGGCGAACAGTAGCGCGACCGCGGCCGGGCGGATGTCGGCCGGCGGCCGCACCAGCCGCGGGCCGGCGACGAGCACCGCCGCGAGCGACAGCGGGGCGGCGATGATGACCTTCTCCGCCGCGAACCACCAGCCGGCACGGGCCAGCGCGATGGTCGTGGCCGCACGGGCCAGGGTGGCGAGCAGCGCGGCGGCGCCCACACCCAGCGCGAGCCGCCGCCGGCCGGTGGCGGCCGCGGCGCCGCCGCCCAGCCATCCGGCGGCCGCGAGGACCGCGACGACGAGATCGAGCGCGAGCACCGAACCGGTGGTCATGCTGGGCTCTTCTCTACGGCCGGGTTTTCCGCCGGCCGGCCGGCGGCCAGCTTCTCCGCGGCCTGGAGAACACCGACCACGACGTGCACGGCGATGATCCCGTTGACCGCGTGCAGCGCGCCGATGGTGAGGCTGAGCGCGGTGCTGGCGCCCGAGGCGTCGGTGAACGCGTTCGCCAGCACCGCGATGAGCGCTTGCAGCAGGACCAGCCCGAGCGGCAGGACCGACTGGGCGACGACCCGCCCCGGCGCCCGGGCCAGCGCGGCGCACACCATGGTGAGAAGGCTGAGGAGGGGGATCACCACCATCCCGGTGATGCTGTGCAGCGCGTAGGCGCCGTCGCCGGCGGGTTTGGTGAACGCGCCCACGGCGGCGAACACGAATTGCAGCGCGAACGCGGCCAGTAGTACGGCGCTGACGATGACGAAAGCTCTACGCACGGTGACTCTCCTGGCGGTGGGCCGGGTCGAGTGCCCGGGCGACGTGGTCGGTGGCCGTGATCGCGCCGTACGCGACGAGCCGGACGAGGTCCGCGTCCGCCGGGTGCGACAGCCGCCAGAGGCCGACGTCACCCGGGCTGATCGCGGCGGGCGCGAACGCGGCCAGCAGGGCGATCCGGGTGCCGACGCGGTCGGTTCCGGGCAGGTCGCGGACGAGTTCGCCGGCCCACTCGGCCGGCTGGTCCGGATGCCGGCCGTCCTCCCAGCGCACGGTCGCCGTGACGGTCCGCCGGGCCACGTCACTGAGCAGGTCACCGCCGGAGGTGGCGGCGTCCGTCAGCGCCGCGTACGCCACACCGACCGGGCTGTCGGTGGCCCAGGCCGGCGGCGGGGTGGGCCCGGTGTCCAGGAGCGGGAGGCTGCCGCCGGGCTCGTTCCGTTCACGGGACATCCGGGCGTAGAGCCGGCCCCCGGCGGATCGCACGACGGGGAAGCGCTGCAGACCGCCGGGGAGCAGGTCCGGGGCGAGCAGCGCCGAGACGACCCGGTTGATGAAGTGGAAGGCCAGCAGGGTGCCGGTGAGCTGCGGGCCGTACGGGCTCGTCCACCCGGTCGCCCGGGGATTGCGGCTGCCGGCGGCCCAGTGGACGAGCTCGGCGTGGGCGGGATGCGACGGTGTGCCGCCCCGGGCGATGACTTCGGCCAGTTCGTGCTCGTCCAGCGCGTGCAGCAGTGTCACGTGGGCGTCGACGCAGAACTGGCAGCGGTTGGCCCGGGACACCGCCGACGCCACGACTTCCCGGTCGACCCGGCTCGTGCCCCCGGCGAGCCCCGTGCCCCCGGCGAGTCTCGTGCCCCCGGCGAGCAGCGCCTCGCGCATCAGCGCCCAGGAGGCGGCCAGGATCTCCGGCACGGCCGAGAGCGCCTGAAAGGCGGGCGCCGGCCCGATGAAGTCGTCGCGCATCTGCCGGTAGACCTGGGCGGTGCGGCCGGTCGCCGCTCGCGGTGGGGCGGGTGTGAAGAAGCGGTATGTCATGCGGTCGATGCTCGTCCGGGCGCCGCGCGGAGGCGTCGTGCCGCCGCAGACACCTGGGTGATGCCGGTACCGCGCCCGCAGTACGCCCGGCCTACTGCGGGCGAGGGATGACCACTGTCGACAGTCGTCCTACAGTTCGCTCATGCGCCCGGACCTGCCCTACGCCCTCGGCGGCGTCACGCTCGGCCTCGCCCTGCTCGGCAACGCGGCCCTCGCTCCGGACGCCGGTCCGGTGGGAGCGATCGACGTCGCCCTGATCCTCGCCATGGCCGCGGCCCTCGCGGTGTGCCGGCGTCACCCGGCGCCGGCGCTGCTCGTGGTGACCACGGCCATGCTGGCCCTGCACGTCCGGGTGCATCCCGGGGTGGCCGCCGCGTTCCCCGTCCTCGCGGCCGTCTACGTCGCCGCCTGGCGCGGGCATCGGCTGGCCGCCGCCGCGGCCGGTGTCGTCTTCCTCGCCGGCTTCCTGGCCCGCGACATCTCGGTCGCACCGGCCGGCCGGCCCGGCCAGCAGATCCTGGAACGCACCAGTCTGCTGCTGGGGTGGTTCGTGGCGGCCAACGTAGCGGGCCTGGTCGCGCGGCAGCACCGGGCGTACCTGGAACAGGTGGAGCAACGGGCCGCCGAGGCGGAACGCACCCGCGAGGAGATGGCGTTGCGCCGCGCCGGTGAGGAACGCCTGCGCATCGCCCGGGACCTGCACGACTCGCTGACCCACAGCATCTCGGTGATCAAGGTGCAGGCCGGGATCGCCGTGCATCTGGGCCGTAAGCAGGGCGAGGAGCCGTCGGCCGCGCTGCTGGCGATCCAGGAGGCCAGCAGCGCGGCGATGCGCGAGCTGCGGTCGACGCTGGCGGTCCTGCGCTCGCCCGCTGAGGAGGACCGCGTCAGCCTGGCCCGGGTGGACGAGCTCGCGGAGCGGACCCGAGCGGCCGGGGTGCCGGTGGACGTCATCGTCACCGGGGAGCCGCCGGACGTGCCCGTCGAGGTGGACCAGGCCGGGTATCGCGTCGTCCAGGAGGCGCTGACCAACGTCACCCGCCACGCCGGGTCCGCCACCGCCGAGGTGCACGTCGAGTACGCCCCCACCCGGCTGACCGTCGCGGTGACCGACGACGGGCGGGCCCCGGCGGCCGGGCCGGTGACCCCGGGAGTGGGACTGAGCGGCATGCGGGAACGGGTCACCGGGCTGGGCGGCACACTGCACGCGGCGCACCGTGACGGCGGCGGGTTCGCCGTACGGGCCACCTTCCCGCTGGACGGCCCGGCATGATCCGTGTGCTGCTCGCCGACGACCAGGCCCTGATGCGGGCCGGATTCCGCGCGCTGCTCGACGCCGAGGACGACGTGGAGGTCGTCGGTGAGGCCGTCGACGGGGGCTCCGCCGTGGAACTGGCACGGCGGCTGCGCCCGGACGTCGTGCTGATGGATGTGCAGATGCCGAGACTCGACGGCATCGAGGCCACCCGCCGTATCGGCGCCGACCCCGGTCTGGCCGGCGTGCGCGTGCTGATCCTCACCAACTACGAGCTCGACGCCTACGTCTTCGCCGCGCTCCGCGCCGGCGCCAGTGGATTCCTGCTCAAGGACGCCGACCCGGCGGACCTGTTGCAGGCGATCGCGGTCGTGGCCCGCGGTGACGCGCTGCTGGCCCCCACGGTCACCCGGACGCTCATCAGCGAGTTCGTGACCGGCCCGGCGCCGGCCGACCCGGCGGTCGGGCGCGACGTGCTGACCGCCCGCGAACAGGAGATCGTCGAACTCGTGGCCCGCGGGCTCAGCAACGACGACATCGCCGGGCGCATGGTGATCAGCCCGTTGACCGCCAAGACCCACGTCAACCGGGCGATGGCGAAACTGCACTGCCGCGATCGCGCCCAGTTGGTCGTGTGGGCGTACGAATCAGGTCTGATCACGCCGCGCCGCCGGTGACGGGCGCATCGCGCCGGCGCTGGCGAGTGGTGCGCCGGCTGGTGGAGCTGAGTGCGGCGGGTCCGCTGTCGCGGGAACAGGTGGCGCTGGCCGCGCAAGGTCTGGGTGTCGGACCGCACGGTGTGGCGGTTGGTGGCGAAGGCGCTGGGCCGCGCCGAGCAGGTGGCGGGGCCGCGAGGGTGATCATGTCGAGGCGTCGGTGGAGGTCGACGTCGACGGGCGGTTGATGTAGCCGTGGGTGACGTGGTTCATCGACTGCGCGACGAGCGTGGTGACCGGGGTCGCGGTCACGCCGGCGAGTCATGCCACTGTCGGATCACCGGACAATGGAGTATGTCGATGTCTGACGGCGCGTAGGGTCTGCCTGCGGCTTTCCCGGCGGCGACGGGCGGGCCGCCGTCGAGCCGAGCCCGCTACGTTCAGGGACGGGCATTCGCCACCAGGAGGGCCGCGATGACCACCCCCACCGCGCCGGGCGCCAACCCCCAGAAGGTCACCGGTGAACAGCGCGTCGCCAAGGTGTTCGGCCTCACCGGCGACAACTGGTTTCGCCACGCCAACCCGATCAGTGTTGCGACCCGGTTTGCCGTCCTGCCGCTGCTCGCGCTGTCGATCTGGAGCCGCGACTGGATCGGGTGGTGGTGCCTGGCGCCGGTCGTCCTGTCGCTGGTCTTCATGATGATCAACCCGGTGCTGTTCCCGCGGCCTCGATCGACCCGCAACTGGGCGTCGAGAGGCGTCTTCGGCGAACGGGTCTGGTCGGAGCGCACCACAGTTGCGGTTCCTGACCAGTTCAATGCGCGCGTGCTCGCTGTCACTTACGCGATCCAGCTCGTCGGCGCGGTGGTGCTCACCTACGGGCTGGTCCGCCTCGATGCGGTCGACACCGTGGCCGGAATCATCATCCTGCAGGCCGCCAAGGCCTGGTACATCGATCGTCAGGTGTTGCTGTTCGAAGACATGAAGACCCGGCACGAACCGTACGCCGCATGGGAGTACTGAACGCCGGAACCGCGTCCCGACGTACAGCCCGGACCAGCGGATGAGTCCGGCCCGAAGGGCGCTGACATACGGGAGCTGAGGCGATGAAGACGATTCGACGACGGCTGGGACGTCCGCGGCGCCGGCGGCACCGCCCGGGTCAACTGCTTCGGCGACCCGGCACAGCGACAAGCCTTCTGGGCCGGCAAGCCGATCCCGACGACCGCCGCCGAACAGCGGGCCTATCTGGCGACGACCGCCGAGTTCGCGCGCCGCTGCGGCGCGGCCAACGGCGAGCTACTCACGCACATCTCCACCGCGGACACCGCCCCCGACCTCGACCACCTGCGCCACCTCGTCGGCGACGAACAGCTGTCGTACCTGGGTGAGTCGTACGGCACCTTCATCGGCCAGGTCTACGCGAACATGTATCCCCGGCGGATACGGGCCATGGCACTCGACGGCATCGCCGACCCCGTCGCCGTCACCGGCGGAACCGAGACCGCCCTCGCCGCCGCGCTCGTCAGCACCGACGAGGCGTTCGGGCAGTTCCTCGCCACCTGTCAGGCCGCCGCCCTGGCCGGTCACGGACCCGTCGCTCCCCGCGTCGACGCGATGCTGCGGCGACTCCGGCACACCCCGCTGCCTGCGCCGCACGCCACCCCACCGGGAACGCTGTCCTACCAGGAGGCGCTCGCACCACTGAAGTTCGCCATCCTGGGCCACCCCGTCCTGTGGCCGCAGGTCATTCACCAGTTCACTCAGATCAGCCGGATCGGCGGCGCACCGCTGGGCTGGGGCATGGGAGCGGCCTGCGCCTCCTGGCCGGCTGGAACGGTTTGGTATCCTCCGTTCCGGAGGGCGCGTATGGACGCTCTTCCCCGGACGAGATGTGCGCCGTACCCGGTCTGCAAAGACGACGCTCGCGGGAGCGTCATGACCAGCACGCGCGTCGACTTCACCTCTTCAGCCCCGGTACCCGGCACGATGGACGTCCGGTGGATCCACGGGTCACCCTCGGCCAAGCACAACACCGATCCCGACATCCAGGTGCATGCCTACAACGAGCACACATTCATCCTGCGCCAGAACAAGGCGATCGATTACGAGGCGCCGTTCCTGTTCCTGTTGTTCGGCAACGACCGGGCGGTCCTGCTCGACACCGGCGCCACCGCCTCAGCGGAGCACTTTCCGATACAGCGAACCGTCGATGACCTGACTCGGCGATGGCTGGCCGTCCATCCGCGCGAGGACTACGAACTGCTGGTCCTGCACACCCACGCCCACGGCGACCATACCGCCGGTGACACCCAATTCACCGGCCGTGCCGGCACCGTCGTCGTCGGCGCTGACCGCGCCACCGCGTGGGCGTACCTCGAGCTCGACGAGCCGGGCCGGGCCGGCCGTGTCGACCTCGGCGGACGCATGCTGGAGTGCCTGGCCACTCCCGGCCACCACGAATCGGCCATCACCTTCTACGACCGGTACACCGGGCTGCTGTTCACCGGCGACACCGTCTACCCGGGGCGGCTCTACGTCAACGACTGGCCCGCCTTTCGGAGCACCATGGACAGCCTCATCCGATTCGCCGAGTCACGGCCCGTCACCCATGTTCTCGGCTGTCACATCGAGATGACAGGCGTACCGGGCGTGGACTATCCGGTCCGCACCACCTTCCAGCCCGATGAACCGCCGTTGCAGATGACCACGCAACAGCTGCGGGACATCCGCGCGGCGATCGACGAGGTGGGCGACCGTACCGGCCGGCACGCCTTTGCCGACTTCATCATCTGCTACGAGCAGCCGTGAGCGAGGCGATGCAGCGGATGCGCCCCATGCCGGACGCCGCCGTACTGCTGGCCGGCTCCGCCTTCGTCGACCCCGGCGATCCCACCGGGGAACTCGGCAACCCCTTCGCCGTCGTACTGGGCGGCGACGTGGCCGACTGGGACGCCGCTCGCCGATCGGCGTTGGCGCGGCGCACCGGAACCCCCGAGACCGTCTTCATCGACGCCTTCGATCCGGCACCCGGTGACGACGGCTGGTCCAGCATCGAGGTCGCCGTCACCGTCCTGACGCCTACCGGCGAACACCTCGGTGCGTGCGCCCACGGCATCATGGGAGCGGTCCGCGCCTTGGCGGACACAGTGAGCAGCAGCGGTGCTCCCCACCGCTTCAAGATCACGACCTCGACCGGGGTACGCACTCAGGCGCTACTCCATCCCGACGGTGCAGTCGAACTCGGCTTCCAGGCACTGGAGGCGCGCCACGTAGCAGGCTGCGGGCCCGCGGTGGACGAGGTGTTCGGCGTTGCAGTGTCGACGGCGGGGTCACTTCCGATTCTTTCCGTCGGCTCGCCCAAACTCACCGTCGAGGTGCCGGGCGCAACACTCGACATGCTGCGGGCACGGCTGGACCGGCTCGACTACGACCGGCTGATGAGCCTGCAACGAGACGTTGGCGTGAACGGCATCCACGTGTACAGCCGCGACCCGGCGACCGGCCTGCCGGCGTGCGCCATCCAGGTCAACGCCTATCTCGGCAGGGCACTTGTCGTGGATCGCGCCACCGGTGTGTCCCACGCAGCCCAGGTCGGCGGAGACCCCGCGGTCGAGCCCGGCCGGCGACTACGAATCGCCCAGTACACCCAGGCCGGCTGCTCGGCCGTCATCGCTGTCACCAAGGGCCATCGCGGCCAGGTGACGGTCGGCGGAGCCACCACCCTCGCCGAGCCACGCATCGTGTGACGGCGGCTCGCCAACCAGGAATTCATCGAGTAGCGCTGGTACCTGGGCACTTCCTCTGAAACGCCAAATGTACGGACGAGCGGGCTTCACCCTCCTACGCCACCGCATCCTGCTCGGCCAACTACTCACCCACCGTCACCACCGAGCACCCCATCACCGCCAGGCGGTGGCTGAACAAACCGTCCGTCTCTGCGGTCCTGGCCGACCTCGCGGCTGGCCGACGAGCCCTGACCCACGAAGCCCTCGACGAGTTGCTCGACAGCCCGCCCCTTGCCCACCTCCGCCAAGTCCTCGTCGGCGTCGGCGCCCTGCCCGAGCGCGACGAGTACCCGGTCCGCCTCGAAATCTTCCTGACCAGCCTTCTCACATCCCAGCCAGATCCCGACCAACGAAAACTCCTGCACCGGTACGCGATCTGGCACCTCCGGCGGCTTCGCCGACGCAACGGCCGCCCCCCTTACTCCGCAACAGTTCATATCCGCACGTCAACGCACCCACGCGGCCGTCGCCTGCCTGAACTGGCTGACGTCCCACGACCTCACCCTGGACGCCTGTCAATAGGCCGACGTCGACCAGTGGCTCACCGACGACTCCGCCGCCTACCGCCACACGGCCGGACACTTCATCCGCTGGGCCCACACCAACAAGCTCACCACCGCCCACGTCCCCGCTATCCGCTGGAACGGCCCCACCCAACCCCTCGATGACGAGCACCGCTGGACCGTCGCACGCCGGCTCCTGCACGACGACACCGTCCCAGCCCGAAGACCGTCTCGCCGGACTCCTTCTCCTCCTCTAGGCTCAAGGGCCTCGCGACCATCGGGACCTTGGCACCGTCTCCATGGCTCTTTCCCAGCGGCCAGCCCGGACGGCCGATCAGCACCACACAACTGACCCAACGGCTGAACCAGCTCGGAATCCGGCCCAACCAGGCCCGCTGCACCGCGCTCTTCCAGCTCGCCACCGAAATCCCTGCCGCGATCCTCGCCCGCACTCTCGGCATCCACCCCGACGTCGCTGTCGCCTGGCAACGTCTCTCCGCAGGCGACTGGGCCACATACGCGGCCCAGATCAGCCGTCGCGGCGCCCCACTGGCTTGAGCCACCCCGTCGCCCACGATGGCGCTCCGCATGTCAGACCCGCCTGAAAAGATCAGGCCATGCTGCAAGTTTGTCTGAACGGCGCCAGAGTCCCCGCCGAATGCCCTCACCTCCCGGTGACCCCACAGGAACTCGCGGCGGCAGCCCGCACAGCCGTTGCCGCCGGCGCCCAGGACATCCACCTGCACCCCAAGAACCGCGACGGTGAGGACACCCTGGACCCTGGCGCCGTCGCCGCGGCTCTCACAGCCGTGCGAGCCGTTGCCCCGGGCATCCCCGTCGGCGTCACCACGGGGGCCTGGACCACACCAGACCCCGCAAAGCGCGCTTCGCAGATCCGTTCCTGGACGGTGCTTCCCGATCACGCTTCCGTGAACTGGCATGAAGATGGCGCCGCCACAGTCGCCCGTACCCTGCTGGACCGGGGCATCGGCATCGAGGCGGGCATCTACTCGGGGACGCGAGCTGCACAGCGCTTCCTCAGCTGGCCCGAGTCCCACCGCGTCTTGCGGATCCTGGCCGAGGTCACAGAGACCAGCCCACAGGCGGCGATCCATGCGGCAACTGAACTTCTGGAAGAACTCCGCTCAGCCACGAAATCGTCGATCCTCCTCCACGGCGAAGACGACGCAGCCTGGGCCATCCTGCAGATGGCCGCTTCCCTCCATCTGGACATGCGGATCGGCTTGGAAGACGTGCTCCAACTACCAGACGGAACGACCGCCGAGACCAACGCCGACCTCATCCACGCAGCACTCGGCATCGTTCAGTAGATATTCAGACAGTAGCCAACTCGCGGCGCCGAATATGGCACCGGTCACCGCGATCACCAGCGCAAGTACCGCCGCGGCCACGGTCGCGGCGGCGGTTCGCCGGCGGATTCCGGCCAGCTCGATCAGCCGGGTTGGTAGCGCTGCGACAACGTACTGCTGTGCCGCCGCGAGCAAGGGGAACCCGGCCAGCAGCGCCAGGAAGAGCCACGCTCCGCGGACCTCGGTCCAGATCGGGTCGGCGCCAAGCTGTTGGGTATGGCTGTAGACCACACCGTAGGACCCCATCATCAGGGTGGAGAGAGGTAGGCCGACGACAGGCCCAGCGTTGCCACCCGACCACAGGCCAGGAAATGCTGCACCAGCAGATGCGCGGTCAACAGATCCGCCGCCACCATGAGAACGAAGAACACGAGGATCGGATCCGCGTGCACTGCCAGCTGGCGGTCGGCGATCGGCACGACGCCGGCCCTGGCGAGCTGACCGCCGTGTCGACATCGACATCCACCAGCTACGCCACGCCCATGCCACCGAACTGATCAACGCCGGGGTTTCCATCGAGCCCGTGCGACGTCGGCTCGAACACGCCTCAACCGAGACCACCCAGCTGCCCCCGCTGCTCGACGACAAAGTGGCCGACGACGAAGTCCGCGCCGCGCGACGCCGATCCTCAGCCAGAGGCTGACCGCTAAGCTGCGAGGCCCGCGATTGGTGGGATTCATGCCGACGCACAATGAAGAGCCCCTACCTTTCCGATCTTCTGTCAGCCATGGCGAACTCGCTGACATCGAGATGGCAGATAAGCGCTGACAACGAAGCGGCACCTTCCATCAGGCGGGAAGCCTCCAGTCCTGCCGTGCGGCCCAGTCGGCCAGGCCGTGCCAGCCGATCTCCGGGTGGTCGCGGCGCAGCCCCGCCACGTCCACCTCGAGGCCGACGGTCGCGAAGTAGCGGAACATCGGGGCGAGTTCCGGGGCCCGCTCCGTGACCTGCTCGATCGGGACCTCCTCGTAGGCCACCTCACGGCCGCACGCCGCGCCGAGGATGCTCGCGATCTCCTCGCCGGTCCGCACGTCGGAGGCGATGTCGATGCGGCGGCCCGCGAACTCGGCCGGGCTGGTCAGGGTGCGGGCCGCGAACGCGCCGATGTCCTCGGCGGCGATCAGGGTGAAGGGCCGGCCGGGCGCCATCGCGCGGGCGAAGATCCCGTCGCGCAGGCCCTGCGGGGTGGGCGGCCTCGTGTACTGCTCCATGAACACCGCGGGCGCGATCACGGTCCAGCTCACGCCGAGGGTGGCCAGGTGCCGCTCGACGCGGCGCTTGCTGTCGAAGTGCGGGATCCCGGTGTCGCGGTCGGCGTTGGCGGCCGAGGTGAGGGTGATGTGCTCGATCGTGCCGGTGGCCGCGGCGGCGTCCAGCAGCGCGACGCCGTCGGCCACCTCGCGCTCGACGCCGCCGGGGAACGGGGTGGTCACGGCGAACAGGGCCGCGCAGCCGGCCAGGGCCGCGTCGAGGGAGGCGCGGTCGGTGAAGTCGGCGTACGCCAGCCGGGCGCCGAGCCGGGCCAGTTCCCCGGCGGCCGCCGAGTCCGGTGACCGGGTCAGCGCGCGCACCGGGTGCCCGGCGCGCAGCAGTGCCCGGGCGGTGGCGCCGCCCTGGGTGCCGGTGGCCCCGGCGACCGCGATGAGTCTGGACATGTCTAGTTGACCTGCCGTCCTTCAGCGGGCCAGTGCGCCGACCGCAACTGGCGTTTCAGCGGCTTGCCGGCCGGCGACAGCGGCAACCGCTCGACGAACTCGCAACTACGCGGCCACTTGTACGGCGCGATCAGCGTGGCGCAGTGGCTGCGCAGATCGGCCAGGTCGGTCGCACCGCCGGGCCGCAGCACGACGACGGCGTGCACCCGCTCGCCGAGGTCGTCGTCGGGCACCGCGATGACGGCGCTGGCCGCCACGGCCGGATGACCGGCGAGCGCGTTCTCCACCTCGGTCGAGTACACGTTGTCGCCGCCCGTGACGATCATGTCCTTGATCCGGTCGACCAGGAACAGATAGCCGTTCTCGTCGAGGTACCCGGCGTCGCCGGTGTGCAGCCACCCGCCGCGCAGCGCGTACGCCGTCTCCTCCGGCCTGTCGCGGTAGCCGAGCATGACCGGGCCGCGTGCGGCCACCTCGCCGATCTCGCCGGGCGGGAGCACCGCGCCGTCCGGGCCCTCGACGCGGATCTCCCGGTTGACCACTGCCCGGCCCGCCGACCGCAGCAGGCTCTTCTCGGCGTGGTCGGCCGAGCTCAGCACGGTGCCGAGCGCCATCTCGGTCGACGCGTACACCTGCTGGAGGGCGACGTGCGGCAGCTGCGCGCGCACCCGGCCCAGCAACTGCTCGGTGATCGGCGCGGCGCCGTACATGAGATGGCGGATGCTCGACAGGTCGCGTTCGGCCTCCGCCTCGTGCAGCACCTGGCGCAGCATCGAGGGAACGAGGAACAGGTGGCTCACCCGGTGCCGCTCGACCGCGTCCAGGACGGCGCCGGGCGTGAACTCCGCGATGATCACCTGGGTGCCGGCGAACATGGTCTGCAGCAGGCCGGCGAGCATTCCGGAGACGTGCGACATCGGCGAGGCGATCAGCGTACGGCTGCCGGCCCGGCCGGTCGGCTCGGCGACCTCGGTGGCCAGCGCGGCGCCACTCAGTGTCTCGTGGCTGAGCAGCACGCCCTTGGGCACACCGGTGGTGCCGCCGGTGTACATGAGCGCGGCCAGGTCGGTGCCGCCGCGCCGCGCGTCCTCGATCGGCGCGGCGTCGCGGATCAGGTCCTCCAGGGCGATCATGCCGTCCGGCGGGTCGCCGTCGCCGAGGTGGACGACGGTCCGTATCCGTCCGCTGAGCGCCGGTATCAGCGGCGCGAAGGTGTCGTCGACGCACAGGATGCCGGTGACCGAGTCGTCCAGCGCGTAGGCGATCTCGTTGATCCCCCAGCGGACGCTGACCGGGTGGAACACGCCACCCGCCCACGGGATGGCGAGCAGCAGGTCGGCGAAACGGTCCGAGTTGAGCGCGAGGACGCCGACCAGCGTGCCGTCGCGGACGCCGAGGCCGCGCAGCCCCGAGGCCAGGCGGGCGACCCGGCCCGCCTGCTCGCGGAAGGTGTGCCGCCGCTCGCCGAAGACGGTCGCGACGCCGTCCGGGTATTGCTGCGCCGCGCGATGAAGTCCCTGTGTCCACATCCGCCGGCCCTCCTCAGTCGGTACCCAGGCCGGTGCGCCAGCTCGGCCGCGCCGGCTTCCAGCCGAGTTCGGTGCGGGCCCGCTCGTTGGCGGCCCCGCGCATCTCGGTGAGCTGGAAGGCGGGGAACCAGCCGAGCAACCGGGCCGCCATCGGGCCCGGCACGGTGCGCGGGGGCGGGCCGCCGAGCCGCTCGCAGAGGGCCGGAAGCCACTGCGCGGCCGGCGCCGGATCGTCGTCGGTCACGTGGAGGACGCCGGTCACGGGCACCTCGACGGCCGCGACCGTGGCGGCCACGGCGTCGTCGACGTGCACGAACGAGGTGATTCCGGAGCCGGTCCCGGCGAGCCGCAGCCGGCCTCGGAGCGCGGCCTGGCCGGTGTGCCCGTCCCGGGCGTAGGCGGTGCGCTCGCCGTAGAGGACCCCGTAGCGCAGCACCACCGGTTCGAGACCGGGGCTGCCGAGGACTTGCCGCTCCAACTCCGCGATCGCCCGGACCGTGCCGGCCCACCCGGGGTCGGGGGCGGCCAGATACAGCGGCGCGTCCTCGTCGACCACCGGGCCGCCGCGCGGCTCGGCGGCGAAGGCGATGCTCTGCGCCACGAGGCGGCGCACCCCGGCGGCGTGCGCGGCCGCGATCAGGTTCGCGGTGCCCTCGGTGCGCAGCCGGGCGGTCGCGCGCATGGCGTCGGTGCTCAGGCCGCGCAGCGCGGTCATCTGGTGCACGATCACGTCTGGCCGGGCGGCGAGCACCGCCGCCGTCACCGCGGCCGGGTCGAGCCCGTCGGCGACGACGGTGTCGCCGGCCGGCGCCGTCGACGCGGTGCGGACCAGGGCGGTGACGTGGTGGCCGCGGTGCCGCAGGCGGTCCAGCAGCGGCCGGCCGAGCACGCCGGTGGCGCCGGCCACGAGAATCCGCACCTCAGCGGCCCATCTCTTCGACCCGCATCACGAGCCGACAGGCCGAGTCGCCGGAGCGCAGGCAGGCGGTGGCCCGGTTCTCGGTGAGCGTGACGCCGAGCCCTTCGGACCAGCCGGCGTGGATGTCGGTGCACGGGCATTCGTAGCCGTCCAGCGTGCCGGCCATCCGCAGCATGGCGAGGGCGAAGCTGCGCCGGACCGTCAGCTCGACGGTGTCGCCGTCGACCACCTCGGTGCCGGCGCTGCGCAACTCCCGGGGGAACATCCGCTCGCCGCACTCGTCGTACCGGCGGCGCAGCTCCGCCATGCCGTCGCGGTCCGGGAGCTCGCCACGCCGGCGGGTGACGCCGCGGCCGACCTGCTGGGCGACCTGCCGCAGCGCCTCCGCGTTGATCTCGTTGGCCACCTCCTGGCCGAAGCGCTTCGCCACGCCCTGGTACCAGTACCCGTCGTGGGCCCACCACTGCCGGTAGACGTCCATGAGCTCGGCCCGGTCGGTCACGGTGCCCTCCTCTCGCTGTCCTGCGCCGCCAGGCCGCCGTCGGCGATCAGGCGGGCGAATCGGTCTCGCATCACGCGCTTGAGCACCTTCCCGGTGGCGCCCTTGGCGACGTCGTCGGCGTCCATCCGCAGCGCCCGCCGCACCGGCGGTTGCCCGGCCGCGCCGAGCGTGGCGTTCACCAGCGCGGTGAGCGCGTCGTCGGTCATCGCGGCGACGGCGCCGCCGTCGGCGACCTGGATCAGGGCGTACGCGTCGGCCACGCCGTCGCCGTCCCAGTCGGCCCGGACCCCCTCCGGCGCGACGCCGACAACCGTGCAGTCGTCGACGCCCGGCAGTTCCCGCAGGAGCAGTTCCTCGGTACGGGTGCTGAAGACGATCCCGCCAGCCGTCCGGATCGCGTCCGGCGCCCGGTCGAGGTGGTAGAAGTTGCCCTGCTCATCGCGGTAGGCCAGGTCCCCGGTCAGCCAGTACCCGCCGAGCCGCAGCCGGTGGAAGGTGAGCGAGTCGTTCCAGTACCCGGGGGTGAGGGTGGGCGAGCGCAGGCCGAGCCGGCCGATCTGCCCGGCCGCCAGCGGGGTGCCGTCCTCGGCGAGCACGGCCGCCTCGGCGAAGCTGATCGGCTTGCCGACACAGCGGGAGAAGGCCGCCGTGTCCGGGGTGTGCCGGTTGTGGAAGATCGAGTAGCCGGCCTCGGAGGAGCCGAGCCCGTCGACGAAGACCGATCCGGCGACCCGGCGGCGGCGCCGGTCGCGGCCGATCTCCTGGTGGCTGCCGTGCGCCACCAGCGCACGGATGTGCGCCTCGTGCGCGGCGTCGCCGGTGTTGAACCACGCCTCGACGCTCGACAGATCCCGGCTCGACAGGTCCTGCCCGGCCATCTCGCCGAACGTGCCGGCGAAGCCCAGGACGGTGGTCGGCGCGAAGTCCTCGATGGCGTCGAGCACGTCCACGCCGCGCCGGCTGGACAGCAGCTTGATCGTGGTGCGCAGCAGCAGGCAGTAGAGCAGGGCGGCCACGGCGGCGTTGTGCGCACCGGGCAGCGCCACCAGCACCCGGCGCATGTCGGTTCCGGAGGAGATCCGCAGCCGGTGCACCTGGGCGTGGATCAGCGTCTGGTGGGTGTGCGGCACCCCCTTCGGCATCCCGGTGGTGCCGGAGGAGTGCGAGATGATGATCGGATCGGTGGCGTGGTGCCGGTACGGATATCCCCAGGGCAACGACTCGCGGTCGGCCGGGCGCACCTGGGCGGCCGTGCCGTGGAAGCCGAGGCCCGCGAACACGTCCCGGTGCTCCTCGTCGGTCAGCGCGCCGACGACGCCCTGCCGCAGCACGTACTCGCGGGCGATCTCCGGTGGCAGGTTGCCGTTGACGAACGACGGGATCGCCCCGAGCGCGGTGAGCGCCAGGAAGTTCACCGCGTACTCGGTGCTGGACGAGCTGTGGATCGCCACTGGGTCGCGCGGCCGGACGCCTCGGGCCGTGTACCAGCCGGCGTAGGTCTCGACGATCTCGTGCAGCCGGCCCAGGGTCAGCGTCGTGGGCCGGTCGCCGTCCGGTGCCTGCCAGGTGCCGTCGGTCTCCAGCACCGGCTCGTCGAGCGGCCGGCCGTACGCCTTCAGCCGGTGGATGACGTTCCCGGCGCCGAGCTCCGGGTCGGCGCAGATGAGGGCTCGCTCGGCTTTGTCGATCATCGGGTTCCTCCCACGGTGGTCCGGGCCAGGTCGAGCAGGCCGCGAAGGCTGCCCGGCGGGCCGGGCCGGGCCTGCGGGACCGGTACGGCCGGCCCGCCGTCGCGGCCGAGCAACACGGCCACGGCGAGGTCGCCCTGGACCGCCCCGGATCGCGATGGCGCGCCGCCGGCCAGCTCGCCGCGGACCGCCTCGACCCGGGCGCCGCCGGCCAGTTCCACGCCGACCACCAGCACCCGGTCCAGGTCGGGTTCGTCGAGCAGCACGTCCGCCATGGCCAGCGTCTCGGCCAGCGGATCGTCCAGGGTCGAGAGGCTGAGCTGCTGCCCGGTGATCCCGAACTCGCGGCTCAGGTAGCCCAGCACCGAGTTCGCGGTGGCCTGCATGAACAGCAGCGGGTTGTGCACCCGGCCGCCGACCAGCCGCCGGCTGGCCAGGTCGGCCGTGGCGGTGTCGCCCATCAGGCTGCAGAGCACGACGGCCGTGCGCGCGCCGTCCACGAGTTGGGCGTCCAGGCAGCGCCGGCACGCTTCGAACACCAGTGGGCTGAACGGGGACTCCACGAAGCCGGGCAGCGGCGCGAGCCGCGCCGACGGCTCCGCGACCGCCGCGGCGAGTAGGCGCATCATGGCCGCTCCAGGACGAGTGCGGTGTTGGCGCCGCCGAAGGCGGCGTTGAGGGTGAGCGCACGGCGCGCGTCGGCGGGGCGCGCCACGTGGGGCACGCAGTCCAGGTCGCATTCCGGGTCGGGCCGGGTGTAGCCGGCCGTCGGCGGCAGCACGCCGTCGGTGAGCGCGAGCATCGTGATCACGAACTCCACCACGCCGGCCGCTTCCAACAGGTGCCCGGTGGTGCTCTTCGTGGAGCTGACCGGCACCGACCCGGCGCGCGCGCCGAAGACGGACCGCAACCCGCGCGTCTCCGCGACGTCGTTGTGCCGTGTGCCGGTGCCGTGGGCGTTGACGTAGTCGATGGTCGCGCCGGCCGGATCGCCGGCCCGGCGCAGCGCCTGCCGGGCCGCCGCGGCCAGCCCGGCGCCGTCCGGGTGCGGCCGCGCGATGTGGTACGCGTCGGACGCCGCGCCCCAGCCGGCCACCGTGGACAGCGGCCGCGCGCCCCGGGAGCGGGCGTGGCCGGCGGACTCCAGCACGACCGCGGCCACGCCGTCGCCCAGCAGCAGCCCGCTGCGGTCGGCGGAGAACGGCCGCACGGCGCCGTCGCGGGCCAGCGCCCGGCCGGAGTCGAACTTGGCGAAGACCTCCTCCTCCACCAGATATCCGCCCGCGCACAGGGCCACCTCGATCCGGCCGGAGGCGATCAGCCGGCAGGCGTGAATGATCGCCGCGGACGAGGCCACGCAGGCGTTGGTGAAGGCGAACCTCGGGCCGCGCAGGCCCAGGCCATCGGCGACCGCCTCGGCCAGCACGGCCGGGACGGCGTCCGCGTACGGCGCCGTTGCGCCCTCGACGTCGTCGCCGGACCGCCAGAAGTGGGTGATCGTGGTGTAGTCGCCGGCCGCGCCGACCAGCACGGCCGCCTCCCCGGCGGGCAGTCCGGCCATGTCGAGCGCCTCGGCGCCGCACGCCACCAGTTCCGGCCGCAGCGAGCCGGTGCCCGACGGGCCGTCCGGGGCGGCGGCGGCCATCGGCGTACGGTAGGGGCCGGTGTCGAATCGGCTGGTGGGGGCGAACGCCGGCCGGCCGCCGAACACGCCGTGCCGCAGGGCCGGGGCCCCCGCGCCGAACGCCGTGCGCACCCCGAACCCGGTGACCACCACATCAGCGCCCATGACCGCCTCCGGCCGCGCGCAGGTAATCGGTGATACGCCGTACCGAGGTGAGGCCCGCGACCTCCTCGTCGGTCGGCTCCACCACCAGGCCGTACCGCTGCTCCACCTCGTGCAGCAGCCAGAGCAGGCCGAGTGAGTCCAGCGCCAGTTCGGCGTCGTCGGTCAGGTCGGCGAGCCGGCCCGGGAAGATCCGGGAGTCGGCGAGCAGCTCGCGGACGGTGTCCGGGCTGATCGACGACACCGCTTCGGTCGTCATCCCCGGGCACCCCGGCGGATGAGTTCGGCGACCAGCTCGCCGAGGGTCATGGCGCCCAGCGGCTCGATGTCGGTGTCGGGGATCTGCACCTTGAACCGCTCCTCGAGGTGCAGGGTGAGCTCGATCAGGCTGAGCGAGTCGAGGTCGAGCCCGCCCGCGCCGACGGCGCTGTCGTCGGTGATGTGTTCGGTGCTGGGCAGCAGGTTCATGTCCCGGCTGACCGTGGTCAGAACGAATTCGCGGATGTCCCGCTCCAGCGTGGTCGGCATGGTCATGGTGGTTCTCCCTTTGACGTGCGGGTGGTCCCTAGCCGGCTGCCGCCGCCCGCAGCAGTGCCGGCTGGCGGACGAGCTTTCCGTTGGCGGTACGGGGCAGCGACTCCAGCACACGGATCACCCGCGGCAGTTTGTAGTCGGCCAGCCGTTCCCGGCACCAGCGCAGCAGGTCGCCCTGGTCCGGGCCGCCGGGCCCGGCGACGTAGGCCTCGATCACCGTGGTGTGGACCAGCACGACCTGGTCGACCGCCGGGTGGGCGCGCAGCACCTGCTCGACCTCGGCCAGGTCCACCTTGAGGCCGCCGACGATGACCAGCGAGTCGCTACGGCCGTACAGGTGGACGGCGCCGTCGTCGCCGACCGCGGCGCGGTCGTGGGTGTGCAGCCAGCCGTCCCGGTAGCCGTCGCCGCCGGAGCCGAAGAGGTACGGCGAGGCGTCCACGGCCACGTCCAGCACGCCGTCGCGGACCCGCAGGACCATGCCGGGCGCGGCCCGGCCGACGGACGGGCGCAGGTCCCCGGTCACGTCCATGGCGATGATCCCGGTCTCGGTCGTGCCGTACGCCTCGCCGACCGGGATGCCGAACCGTTCGGCGAACCGGTGCGCCACCTCGGCCGGCATCAGCTCGCCGCCGGAGACCGCGAGCCGCAGGCCGGGCAGTTCCGGCGCCTCGGTCGCGGAGCTGAGCGGCCCGGAGCTGAGCGGCCCGGAGCTGAGCAGGTCGAAGTGTGCGGGAACGCCGAAGATCGCGGAGACCCGGTGCTCCCGCGCCGTGGACAGGATGCCGCGGGCCGACATCCGCGGCGTGAACACCACGGTCACGCCGGCGGCCAGGGCGTGCAGCAGGCCGCCGATCAGGCCGAAGCTGTGCGCGGTCGAGCTGAGCAGCAGCACCCGGTCGCCCGTGCCGGGCATGCCGTCCACCCCGCGGAAGCGTTCGATCTCGTCCGCCAGCGACCGCGCGGTCCGGCCGATGACCTTCGGGACGCCGGTGGAGCCGGAGCTGAACTGCACGAGCCGGTGGGCGGTGTGTGCCGGCGCGCCGCCGGGGCGCGGCTCGGTGATCACGCCGTAGCGGGGCTGGAAGCCGAGCGCGGCCTGGCGCGGTGAGCCGGCCCGCACCATGAACTGTGGGAGGCAGGTCGCCGAGAGCCGGTCCACCTCGGCCGGTTTGAGCCGGTGGTCGAAGAGCATCACCTGAGCGCCCGCGCGCCACAGGCCGAGCAGCACCTCGATCTGGGTGAAGCTCGGCGGGATCTGCAGGCCCACCGTGCTGCCCGGCCCGATGCCCTGGCCGGCGAAGAGCCGGGCCTCGCGCGCGGCGGCGCCGCGCACCTCGGCCCGGGACACCGACTCGTCACGGTGGACCAGGTAGGGCGGGTCGTCGTGCCGGCCGTCGAACAGCCCTTCGACGAACTCCAGGTCGCTGTCCATCAGCTCTCCTTGCAGAACTCACCGATCGGCAGGCCGACGTGCCGCTGATCGGTGGCCAGGTAGCCGAGAAGCTCATCGCCCACCTGGAGCTCGGTGACGTTGAGAACCTTCCCGCCCGGACCGAGGACCCGAACGTGCCAGTCGTCCTGCACGGTGAGGCTGACCGGCTGACCGTCCTCGGCGTGCGCCGTGATGGTCAGCAGCGGCCGGGATTCGAGTTTGGCCCGGCCGACCACGACCCGCCGGGTGCGGCCGTCGGCCCCGACGGCGAGCAGCGTGCTGCCGGATCGCAGCTCGCTGAGGTAGTTGGTGCGGTTGTCGAGCCCGAGCACGTAGGAGTGCAGCGCGCCGGCGTTGACCCGGAACGGCCGGGTCGGCATGTACGGCAGCGGGTGCGTCTCGCTGCAGCAGAGCACGAAGCCCGACGAGTACGAGCCGACCAGGATGCCCTCGTCCTCGGCGAAGTGCGAGCAGGTGTCGACACAGACCCGGTCGCCGAGGCCGACGTGCTCGACCGAGTCCACGATCAGGGTGGACAGCCGCAGCTCGGCCGTGGCGGCGGTCAGCAGCCGGGCCAGCGCGAACACCTCGTCGGCGTCCGCCGGGGCCAACAGGACGCCGTCCGAACCGCGTTCCAGCACGTCGAAGACGATGGCGGCCTCTTCGAGGCCGGACACCACGGTGATCAGCCGGCCGGAGGCGCGCTCGGCGGCCGCCAGCACGATCTCCAGCGGGATCTTGGTGGGGTCGGCGAAATCGATGACGGTGTACGGCAGCACGCCGGCGGCCGCGCAGGCGAGCCGGAGCGTCCGGTCGTCGCGGACGTCGACGAACCCGGCGGCGGTGTCGTCGCCGGCCAGGCGCGCGAGGTCGTCGGTGTTCGCGACCGGGCGCAGCAGGGCGTCCGGCTTCCGCTCGGCCGGTTCCTCGCCCTCGTGGTCGGCCGCCACGCCGGTCATCAGCACCCGGGTGACGGTGGGCGGCAGCGTGGCCAGCAACTCCGGGTCGTCGGCGACCACGCCGCCGATCCGGCTGTGGATCGCGGCGTCGAGGACCGCCTGCATCTGGGAGCGGGGAACGGAGCGTACGTCGAGCCACGCGAATCTCATGCGGCACCTGCCATGATCGTCGGGAAGGGTGAGCGGGCGCCGGCGCGCGGAGTGCCGGCGTGCACGACGGCGGCGAGCCGCGCGACGAGCGAGGCGGGCGCCGGAGAGGAGAAGACCCGGCGGCCGACGGCGAGGCCGTGACACCCGGTGGCCATCACCGCCGTGCCGTAGTCGACGAGGTCCGAGCCGTCCGGCGGGCCGCCGGCGGCGAGGACCGGGATGGGGCTGCTCGCCACCACCTCGGCCATCCGGTCGATCGGCCCGGCCACCGACGTCTTCACGATGTCGGCGCCGAGATCGGCGGCCACGTTGACCACGTGCGCGAGGAGCGCCGGGTCGCGGGGGTCGGTGATCCGGGGTCCCCGCGGATAGGCCATGGCGATGAGGGGCATCCGCCAGTCGTCGCACGAGCGGGCCACCGCGCCCAGGTCGGCGATCTGCTCGGCCTCGGTGTCCGAGCCGATGTTCACGTGCACGCTGACCGCGTCGGCGCCCAGGCGCAGCGCTTCCTCCACGCCGGCGACCAGCACCTTGGTGTTCACGTCCGGGGAGCGCGCGGTGCTGGCGCTCAGGTGCACGACGAGGGCGCAGCCGCCCAGCGTCTCCGGCGCGACCGTCCGGGCGCGGCCCTTGTGGACGATGATGGCGTCGGCCCCGCCGGCGACGATCGCGCCGATCAGGGCGTCCCACTGCGCGGCCGGCACGATCGGGCCGTCGGACATGCTGTGGTCGAGCGGGACGAACAGATATCTGCCGTCGCGGGCCGAGGACAACCGCCGCAGCCTGAAGGCCTTACCGCTGTCGAGCATGATGGCGCACGCCTTTCCGACCGGAGAACGCGCCGTTCTCAGGAAAATTCCAGGCAGAAAATGGGCAGGCCGTACAGGTTCCCGTCAATGCGGGTCGCGATTCAAGTCACGCTTGAAACGTCAACCATGGCCAATGGAGCTCAATATTCCATCGATTGCTTCGCCAGACAAGGGAAAGTTACACTCGCAAAAATATTCAGTAAGACGCATATACATCCAGGACGATAGTGATATTCGCGTGCCATAGCGGCGTAACGGGCAGGCATTATGCGGCTCTAAATTAACGCTTGCTTCCAGTTGCATAGACCTACGTCAGGAGGTGACGCCTTGAAGAACGCCGTCCTGTGTGTAGGCTGTGCCCCATTACCGCGGATTCCCGCGGGCCCACAGAACCGGGAGACGCCATGACCCATAACTCGGGTGTGGCAGTTCCCGCATGCGGTGAAACACCCGATGCGCATCGCTGTGCGCGCCCCTGGGCGGTCGTGGCCGTCATGGTGTCCGCGCAGATGCTGATCTGGCTCGACAACTCGATCCTGAACGTGGCGATGGCCACCATGGCCGACCCGGTCGCGGGGCTCGGCGCCGGCTCCGGCGACCTCGCATGGATCGCCGGCTCCTACAGCCTCGTCTTCGCCGGCACACTGTTCGCCGGCGGCGCGCTCGCGGACCGGTTCGGGCCCCGCACGACACTGGTGGCCGGGCTCGTCGTCTTCGCGGCGGCGTCCGCCGCCGGGGCGTACGCGGCAACCCCCGCCCACCTCATCATCGCCCGCGGGCTCATGGGCGCGGGCAGCGGCCTGCTCATGCCCGCGACCCTGTCGATCATCGTGCAGTGCACGGCCCCGGCACAGCGCACCCGGGCCATCGCGATCTGGGGCTCGGCCAGCGGCCTCGGCGTGGCGATCGGCCCGGCCGCCGGCGGCGCGCTGCTGAGCCACTTCTGGTGGGGCTCGGTCTTCCTGGTCAACATCCCGATCGTGGCCGGGTGCCTGGCGGGCATCGCGGCCGCCGTGCCGGCCGTGCCCGCCGGCGGGCGGCGGCGGCTCGATCTGCCCGGCCTGCTGCTGTCCGTCCTCGGATTCGGCGGCGTGGTCTACGGCGTCATCGAGCTCGGCCGGCAGGCGCCGTGGACCAGCCCCCGGGTCCTCGTCCCGATCCTGGCCGGGCTCGGGCTGGTCGCGGCGTTCCTGGTTGGCCAACTGCGGTCCACCGCCCCCAGCTTCGACCCACGGCTGTTCACCAGGCGGCGGTTCGCGGCCGGCAACATCGTGCTGCTGCTGGCCTTCATGGCGCTGTCCGGGCAGCTGTTCTTCGCCGCCTTCTACCTGCAGGGACCACGCGGGCTGACGCCCTCGGCGGCCGGCGGCGTCATGGTGGCCGCCGCGGCCGGGATCGTCCTCGGCAGCCTGTCGGCCCCCACCGCGGTCCGGCTCACCTCCGCCCGGTGGACCACGGCCGGTGGCGTGCTGGCGAGCGGCGTCACCTATGCGGCCTATCCGTGGTTCGACCAGCGGACACCGCTCGCCGTGATCGTGGTGATGCTCTTCGTCCAGGGATTCGGCATGGGCATCCTCGGCACGCCGGTGACCGTCGCCATGATGGCCGACGTGCCCACGCGCCTCACCGGGGCCGGCTCGGCGGTCGGCAGCGCCACCCGCCAACTCGGCAGCGCGCTCGGGGTGGCGGTCGCCGGTTCGGTGCTCGCGGCCGTCTATCGCCGCGAGCTCGCCCCAGTGCTGCCGTCCGTCTCTGAGGAGATGCGCGAGCGTGCCCTCACGTCGGTGGAGGCCGCCCGGTCGGTGGGCGTGCCGGCGCTGTCGGAGGCGGCCGACCGCGCCTTTCTCACCGCGATGTCGGCGGCGGCGGTGGTCACCGCACTGCTGGCCGCCGCCGGCTTCGCGGCGGCCGTGGCCGGGCTGTCCGCGCGGGAGCGACCACCGAGCCGAGCCGAGCGTCGGAGTACGCCCGCCGGGTGACAGCCTCGCGGGGTTCCTACCGCCCTCGAGGGCCGGAGGGCTCTCCCCCGCGTCCGGCTGGGGCGGTGGACCGGGTCCGGCCGCCGGTCACCGCCCGCGGCCGACGAAGCCGGGCGGCGTACGGTCGCGCCACGGAACCGCCTCCTCGAGTCGAGCGGCGACCCGGAACAGCAGGTCCTCACGCCCGTACCCGGCCACGAGCTGCACCCCGACGGGCAGCCCCTCGACGCTGTGCCCGAGCGGCAGGCTCACCGCCGGCTGACCGGTGACGTTGAAGACGGAGGTGAACGGGCCGTAGGCGAGCAGCGCGTCGAGCCAGCTCGTGACCGTGTGGCCGGGATCGTCGTAGCGCAGCGTGCCGTGCGGCGCCGGCAGCTGCGCGAGTGTGGGCGTGACCAGCAGGTCGTACTCGGTGAAGAACCCGCCGACCACCCTGCTCACCCGGTTCTGCGCGTCGAGCCGGCCGAGCAGGTCCAGCGCGGTCAGATCCCGCAACTCGGCGAGGGCGCGCCGGGAGACGGCCTCCAGCAGGTCCGGGTCCGGCGGCCGGGGGCCCAGCAGGAACGTGGCGGCGATGGCCACCAGTTCAGCGCGCAGGGCCAGGACCGCGGCGTCCCAGTCGACCGCCGGGCCGGCCTCCACCACCTCATGCCCCATCTGCTCCAGCAGCCGGGCGGTCCGCTCGGTCGCCGCCGCCACCTCGGCGTCGACCGGCACCCCCGACCAGGCGCGGGTGGTCACCGCGACCCGCAGCCGTCCCGGGTCGGCGCCGAGTTCCTCGGCGTAGGCCCGGCGCGGCGGTGGCGCGGTGTACTTGTCGCCGACGGCCGGACCCTGCACCGCGTCGAGCAGGTGCGCGGCGTCGCGGACGCTGCGGGTCAGCGCGAACTCGTACGCCATCCCGAACATCGCCTCGCCCATGTCCGGGCCGCACGGGACGCGTCCCCGGCTGGGTTTGAGGCCGACGAGCCCACAGCAGGAGGCGGGCACGCGGATGGAGCCGGCGCCGTCATTGGCGTGCGCCAGGGGCACGGCCCCCGCCGCGACCAGGGCGGCCGCGCCGCCGCTGGACCCGCCGGCGCCCCGGTCCGGCGCCCACGGGTTGCGGGTCGTGCCGTGACGGACCGACTCGGTGGCGAAGCTGAGCAGCATCTCCGGCACCGCGGTCAGCCCCAGGGTGACCAGGCCGGCCGCCCGGAACCGCCGCATCAGGTCGCTGTCGTGCCAGGCGGCCGCATGCTGGATGGCGCGGCTGCCCATCGTGAACGGGATTCCGGCCGCCATCGGGCCGCCGTCCTTGAGCAGGAACGGCACACCGGCGAACGGACCGTCGGCGGCGTGGTCCAGCGCGGGCGAGAACAGCGGCAGCGCAAGCCCGTTCAGGTCGGCGTTCGCCGTCTCCAGCGCCCGCCGGGCGGCGTCCTGCACCTCGCCGGCGGTCACATCGCCGGCGGACATGAGCCGGCGCAGCCCGACCGCGTCGTACCGGGCGTACTCGTGCAGTTCCACGGAACCGTTCTCCTCTGGTCGTCGAGCCCGGGGTGGGCCGGCACCGAGTCTCTTGGGGCGCCCGGCAGGGGTGAATCCCCAGATGTGGGGATGGCAGACTGACGACATGGCCGTGCCCGAGTCCGTCGCCCGCGACGTGTCGGAGGCCGCCGCGCAGGCCCGCACTCCCGCCGAGTTCGGCGTCGAACTGTCCCGGCAGGTCGGGCGCCTGGTGCCGCACGACGGCTACCAACTGCGCGGGCTGGACCCCGGCACCGGGGTCGGGTGCCTCGTCGTCTCCGGGAACGGCTACCGCGCCGCCGCCGGCCGCCGGCTGGAGATCAACGAGTTCACCGGCCGGGACCTGCACCCCCTGGCCGTCCTGATCGGTGGCGAACGTCGCGTCGGGGTGCTGGGCACCGGCGCCCTCGAGGAGCGACGCAGCGAACGGCTGCACGACATCATGGCCGAGGACGGATTCGGCAGCGAGCTGCGCGTCGCCCTGGTCCATGCCGGCGTGGCCTGGGGCGCCCTCACGCTGCTGCGCGGAAGCGACTGCCGGCCGTTCTCCGCCGCCGAGGCCGGCCACGCGCAGTGGTTGTCCGCGCCGCTGGCCGTGGCGCTGAAACGGTTCGTGGCCGGCCGGCGGCCCCGCCCGCTCGGCGGCCACCCGACACCGGGCGTCGTCCTGGTCGAGGCCGACGACACCGTCCGGACGAGCGCGGCCACCGGCCGCGCCTGGCTCGGCCGGCTGCTACCGCCGACTGCGGTGGCCGACGACGACGCCCTCCACAGCAACCTGTGGAACATCGTCTACGCCGCCCGGCGCAACGGCGGCGAGGCGCTCACCCGCATCCCCACCGGCGGCGGATGGCTCGCCATGCACGCCCAGCCGCTCGACGGCACGGTGGTCGTGACGATCCAGCCCGCGGCCGCCGACGTGCTCCTGCCCGCGCTCGCCGCCTGGTACGACATCACGCCGTCCGAGCGCGCGGTATTGCACCAGGTCAGACTGGGTCTGCCCACCAAGCAGATCGCGACCCGCCTGCGGCTCTCCGCGCACACGGTCAACGACCACCTCAAGTCGATCTACCGCAAGACCGGTGTCGCCGGCCGCGACGAGCTCCTCGCCGGCCTGACCGGCTGAGACGCCGCCGGCGCTCTCGCCCGGTCACCGAGTCATCGACTCCCCCGTGTCAAGGCGGCCGAGAGGCCGTCAGAGCCACTTGGTCAGGTTGACCATGTTGCCGTCGGGGTCGAGGACGTGCGCGACCCGCTGGCCCCACGGCATGTCGTTGGCCTGTCCCGGCACGGTGCCACCGGCCGACTCGACCGTGGGCAGCAGCGCGTCGACGTCCGCGACGTCGGCGCTGAGGATGATCCGCACCGGTGCGCCGATCGGGGTGTCCTCCTTCTGCACGAGCCCGAGCGTGGTCACGCCGATCCGCAGATCGACGTAGAACTCGGGGCCTTCCTCGGGTACGCGGAGGGTCTGCGTCGCGCCGAGCACCTTCTCGTAGAAGGCGCGCAGCCGGGGCAGGTCGGGCGTGCTGACGATGGGCTGAATCGAGGTCATGAACACTCCTGGGTAGTGGGTTTCGAGAGGCAGACCGGGCGACCTCCGGAAACTCATCGGAGGTGGGAGAACCGGAGTCATCAGCCCTACGCCGACTGCGGTCGCATCGGCCGATCGGGTGGGGCCAGGCGATGATCGGCTATTTCCATGTGCGACGGACCGTCCGCGACGCCTAGGAAAGAGCCATGACCAACGAAGTGACCATTCCCCTGCTGCCCTGCGCGTCGATTGACGACATCGAAACCTTCTACGGGTTTCTCGGCTTCAGCACCACGTACAAGCAGCGCAAACCCAACCCCTTCGTGGCACTGCAACGTGAAGACCTACACCTGCAGTTCTTCGAGATCGCCGGGTTCGACCCCGAGCAGTCCTACGGCTCCTGCATCGTGCTCACCTCGGACATCGCGGAACTGCACCGGGCTTTCGCTGCCGGCATGCGGGCCGCATACGGCAAAGTCCTGATGTCCGGAATGCCGCGGATGACCCGGCCCAGGGCTCGAAAGAACGCCGACGGACTGGGCGGATTCAGCGTCATCGACCCGGGCGGCAACTGGATCCGCGTTTCCCAGAAGCCCGCTACGACGCCCACGCCAGTACCCGCACCCGCTGGACGACTCGCCAAAGCGCTGGCGAACGCCGTCGTGCTAGCCGACTCCAAGGGTGACGCCGGCCAGGCAGTCCGCATCCTCGACAGCGCGTTGGCTCGCCCACAGGCCGACGATGACCCCGTCACACACGTAGAGGTTCTGGTGTACCGCGCAGAACTGGCGATGACGCTCCAAGACCGGGAAACCGCAACGGAAATGCTGGCCCGCGTCGAGCGCATCACGCTGAACGCGGACGAGACCGCACGGGCGGCACCGACCTTCGAGATCGCTGCCGACCTCGCGGCTGCCCTGCGATGAGTTCGGGGCGGAGGGGCTCTTTCGGAGAAGTCCGCTCCGCACCGGGGCACCCGACGTGCCGTCACTCGGGTGGCTTGGCGGCCGCCTTGTCGACCAGGGCGGCGGCGACGTCGCGGAGTTTGCGGTTGGTGTCCTGTGACAGCTTGGTGAGGATGGCGAAGGCCTCGGCCGCGGTGCAGTGACGCGCGCCCATGATGATGCCCTTGGCCTGCTCGATGACGGCCCGGTTCTCCATCGCCTTCTGCATGTGCGCGGCCAACGTGGCCTGCGTCTCGTACAGGTGGGCATTGGCCAGGGCGACGGCGGCGAAGCCGGCGAAGGTCTGGGCGAGGGTGATCGCGTCGTCGTCGAAGGCGTGCGTTCCGGTGGCGTAGACGTTCAGCGCGCCGGCGACCTTCTCGTGCACCGGCAGGCCGATCGACAGGGCGCTGTGCGCGCCGGCCCGGTGGGCCGTCGCCGCCCAGTCGGGCCACCGGTCCTCGTAACGGGTGTCCGGCACGGACAGGCTGGCGGTGGCGGCGGCGGCTTCGAGGCAGGGCCCGTGGCCGCGCTCGTACTGTGCCTCGTCGAGCTTCTGGGCGAGTTCTCCGGTGAAGGCGGCGGTGCGCGCGCTGCCGCCGTTCACCAGGGTGACGCTGACCTCGCCGGCGCCGGGAATGGTGCGCTTCGCCAGCTGCGCGATCTTCTTCAACAGCGAGTTGATGTCGACATCAGCGAGTCGGACACGACCGAGCTCGGCGAACGCCTCGTTCGGGTCCATCGGTTCAGCGAGCGTCATAGGTAGCGTCCCTCATCAGGCGGACCACACGCCCGGGATCCGGGGTGATGATGCGCGGATCGCTGCAGGACTCCCCGCACGGAGTCTGGGATCCGCGCCGCTTCTTGACGCCGGTCTCGACGACGCTCGCCGAGAGCGCCGCGCCACAGACCACCAGCTTATCCCCCATCGGGTACGGAGGTCGCCCTCGCATCGTGCACCGGTATCGCAAGGGTGCAAACCGGCGAGGTTCAGCGCGGCGGTGGTGGCCGCCTCCCACGGCGACTAGGCTCGATGTCAGCCTTCAGCAGCGAGGGGATCACCACCGGCACCGCTAGTGCAGGAGTTTCCCATGTCCGCAGAACACCTGCTGGAAACGGCGCGACAAGACCGGTTGTCACTGGAGATCGACAGCCCTCGCCCCCACATCGACGTGCGGGCGATAGCGGCGGCCGGCGAGCTGGACGCGATCAACGGCGCCAAAGTGCACCAGGTCGTCTGCGAGGTGCTGCTCCAGCAGCGCCCACGCCGGATCGAGATCGACCTCCGGGAGGTGCGGTTCCTCGACTCCGCGGGCATCCGGACCCTCTTGCGGTGCCACGCCGACGCCCGGCGCGTGAACTGCGAGCTGACCCTGACCGATGCCCATCCCACGGCCTATCGCGCTCTGCAGATCACCGGGCTGCTCGCCCACTTCGGCCTCACCGGCACCCGAGATCAACAGGATCGCTGAACCCGGCAGGCCCGGTCCCGGCCTCGTCTCACCGTCAGCCGAGACGCTCACGGGTCTCCAGGTCCCAGAAGTGCAGGCCGTTGCCCCGGTCCCCGGAAGCCACGATCGTTCGGCCGTCGACCTCGGCGGCGGCCAGACACCTCACGGCAGCGCGATGCCCGGTGTACGCGGATCTCTCATCGTTCGCCTCGAACGGATCCACGACGACCTCGTCCTCGTCCTCGGCCACGACCAGCAGGACAGCGCCGCCGGCACAGCGGGAGACGATGGCGTGGCGGGTCCCTCCCCCCTTCTGACGGTACCGTTTCAGGACCGTGCGGGTAGCCACGTCGACCGCCTCGACGTCGGCTGCCTCCTCCGGGTGATAATCGCCCGCGTCGATTCCCCGGATGACGACTAGCCGGTCGTCGACGCCCTGCTGGTCTCGGCCTGGCCGCTGGACTCGGCGCCCCTGGTCGCGGCCGGGTGCGGCAGACCGGTCGGCGCCTACGTCAGCGTGCTGTCCGGCCACGCGTTGCTCCGGCGACCGGGAGCGCCCACCCGGTCCACCGCGCTGTTGACCGCCGCTTTCCCCGCCTCGGTCGGCGGCCGAGGCGGGGAAAGCGGTTGGGCTAGCGACCGGTCAGGACGCCGGGAAGTCGTCCGCCGGGTTCTTGATGCGGTCGCGGATCCAGACCCCCGCCGGTTTCAGCCGGGACGTGCCGGCGAACGGGCCGCCCGGGCAGGTGCCGGGGGTGAAGACCGCACCCGACCGGCTGTCGTCGGAGTAGTTCCAGTTGGTCCAGCTGATCTTCTTACTCGCCATCAGATTCAGGTACCGCTGCGTCCGGGTGAAGTTGTTCGGCCCGTCACCGGACGCCTCCTGAGTGCCGAACTCGGTGACGAACACCGGGATCCGGTCGGCGGCGCGCGACAGCGTGTTCAGGTACTCGGCGCCGTGCGAGCCGGCGTAGAAGTGGAACGTGTACATGATGTTGGTGGCGTTGACCGGATTGTTGATGACGTCGGTCTCGCTGCCGCCGTCGGAGACACCGAGCGAACCCCAGCCGTGGGTGCCGAGCAGGATGACCGAGTCCGGGTCGGCCGCGCGGATGGTCGGGATGATCGCCTCGTGGTAGGTCTTGATCCGCGACCACGCCGTGCCGTTGGGCTCGTTCGCCACGTCGTACAGAATGTTGGGCTTGTCGCCGTGGCGCCGCGCGATCTCGGCGAAGAACGTCTTCGCGCGCGCCAGGTTGTGGTGGGGGTCGCCCGGGGTGAGCTGGTGCCAGTCCACGATGACGTACATGCCGCGGGCGCTGACCTGCTCGATCAGGCTGTGCATCCGGTCGGTGAACAGGCGCGGGTCGGTCTCGTAACCACCCTCCTGGATGTACATCGACAGGCGCAGGTGGTCGGCCCGCCAGTCACGGGCGAGGGCGTCCAGGGAGGCGGCGTTGACGCACTGCGGGTACCACTGCAGGCCGTGTGTGCTCATGCCGCGAAGCTGGATCTGTTTGCCGAACTGGTTGCAGAGTTTGGTCCCGCAGACCCGCAGCCGGCCGTTGACGCCGACCGGGGTGCCGTTGCCGGATGGCGGCGTGGCGCCGTCGACCACGGTTCCGTTGACGGTGATCCGCATCGGCCGGTTGGCGGTGGTGCCGTTGGCGAAGCGGAATCGCAGGGTGGCGTCGCCCGCGACGGCCTGGGGGGACCATTGCACGGCGCTGCCGATCGCGTTGTCGGTGTTGACGAATCCAGCGCCGGAGAACCCGGCGTGGTTCGACTCGATGAGCCCGGCCGTGATGGCGGCGGACTCGGCCTCGTAGGTGGTCGCCGCGGCGTCCGCACCGGTGACGAAGACCGTGAGCCCCGCCCCCACCAGGCCGGCGGCGGCGAGGATGGCGGTCTGCCCGCGGATTCTGGGTCGTTTCATGTCTGTCCCGGGGATTAGTTAATAAGGCTTACTGACTGATGGTGGTCGATATTAGAGAGGTTGCTGACACCTGGTCAAGAGCCGTCCACATATATGGACGAGTGACAGGCAAGGGGCAGCGACGCGATCTCGCACCGAATAGGGGCCCGGTGGGGCGGGGCGGTCTTCGCGGCTGTTCATGAGGCGCGTGCGGAGTCCGAAACCGCCTCGATGCCCGCGTTGTGGGTGGTCGTGGGTGGACGGTGCGGTCCATGATGCGGGTATGGCTCGGGGCGGCGGGATCAAGTGGCTGGGATGGTTGGTCGCGGGGTTACTGGCGGTTGCCGGCGGGGTGTGGGTGGCGGTGGCCCAGCTGTCGGCGGATCAGTTGAGCACGGCTGACCAGGTGGCCGGTGTGGTCGCCGCGGTGGTGGCGGTGCTCGGTGTGCCGATCGCGGTGTACGGAGTGGTCGTGGCCCGGCGTGGGGCCGGGTCGGCGGGTCCGGCCCCCGGCGGTGAGGTCCGGCAGAGGGTACGGTCCGGCGGCACCGCGGTCGTGGCTGCCGGGGACCTCCGCGTTGGTCGCCGCCGGAGCCTGCGGGGCTCTGATCCGGCCGCTCGTGGCCCGGTTCACCAGGACGTGCAGGCCGGCCAGGACGCGAACGTGGCCGGCCGCGACCTGCATGTCGAGCAGGGCCCGGACCCGCGGTGACCACGGTGCCCGAGCCGCCGGACGACGATGCCGGCGGCGGGTTTCAGCAGAGCGTGCGGACCGGCGGGACCGCGTATGTGGCCGGCCGGGACATCCATATCGACTATGCGGGCGCGCCGGCGTTCGCGGTACGGAAGTTCGTGGACCCGGAACCGGCCGGGCTGGCCGAGCTGACCCGGGCGCGGCAGCAGCCGAGCGTGCTGCTGACCGCGCAGCGGCAGACGATCGCGTTCACCGGCCGGGCGGCCGAGCTGAGCGAGCTGCGGCAGTGGCAAGACGCTCCGGCCGCGCGCGGCGTGTGGGCGTGGCATGCCCCGGGAGGGCAGGGCAAGACCCGCCTCGGCCGGCAACTGGGGCGCCGGAGCGCCGCCGCCGGATGGCGCGTCGGAGTGGCCACCCACCAGGACGCCGACCCCGGTGACGCCGATGCGAGACCGCTCCCGCGGCAGCGGCGGTGGCTGCCGGGTTCCCGGCGGCCGTTGCTGCTGCTGGTGGACTACGCGGAGCGGTGGCCGTTGCATGATCTACTGCGGTTTCTGTCCGACTGCCGGCAGTGGGCGCCGAAGGTGCGGGTGTTGTTACTGGCCCGTTCCGTCGACTGGTGGCCCACGGTCGCGGCCGAGTTGCACCGGCGCGGCTTCACCGCCGGCGGTGACGGCCAGCCACGACCGTTGTCGCCGCTGGCCGAGGACGTGCCGGGCCGGCGCTGGCTGTTCGAGACGGCCTGCGAGCGGTTCACCCAGATCTACCGGCCCGACATGCCCGCGCCGGGCTGGCCCGGACAGTGGAACCCGCCGGGCGATCTGGGCGACGACAGCGTGTACGGGATCACCCTCGGGGTGCACATGGCGGCGCTGGCGGCCGTCGACGCCTACACCCGCAATACCGTCCCGCCGAAGTCGGCCGGGGACGTGTCGCGTTATCTGCTGGACCGGGAGCGGTCGTACTGGGCCCGGCTGCACGGCACCGCCCCGGACGTGGTGCGCGCCGCGGCGCGTACCGTGCTGCTGGCGTGCCTGACCGGATCGCAACCACCCGATGACGGGATCAGGCTGCTCGAACTCACCGGGCTCGCCGCCCGCCCGGCAGGGCAGAAACTGCTCGACGCCCACGACCGCTGCTACCCGCCCACCGGCGCCGGGACCGTGCTGGAACCGATGTACCCGGACCGGCTCGCCGAGGACTTCATCGCGTTGAGCCTGCCCGCCAGTCCCGCCGGGGAGCCGGTCCCCCGCAGCGGGCACACCGATTCATGGGCCGCGACCACACTGGTCACCACCCGCCGTAACCCGGACGGCACCCTGACCCACACGCCCGGCCCGCTGACCGCCCGCACCCCCGAGCGGCGACCACCCGGACACACCAGCCGGATTCTGATCTTCCTGGGCGCCGCGGCCGGCCGGAACCAGCACGTCAGAGACTGGCTGCACACCCTGCTGACCACCGACCCCGCCGTGGCCGTCCACGCCGGCGGCGTCGCCCTGACCGCCGTCGTCGCGTACACCAGCCCCGCCCTCGCCGAAACCATCTACCGGCTCCTGCCCGAACGCTCCCTGGACCTCGACCCGGCCGCCGCCGTCCTGGCCCGGCACCTGCTCGACCACAGCGACGACAGTCCCGAACGGCACGCCCGGCACTCGGGCCACCTCGCACTTCGGTTGGCCAACACCGGCCGGCGCCAGGAGGCCCTGGCCCCGGCGCAGGAGGCCGCGAGCGTCTACCGCCGTCTGGCCGAGACCGATCCCGACGCCTACCTGCGCGACCTCGGCACGTCGCTGAGCAACCTCGGCATGGTGCTGTCGGGATTGGGACGGCCGGAGCAGGCCCTCGCCCCGGCCGAGGAGGCCACCCGCATCCACCGCGGTCTGGCCGAGACCGATCCGGACGCCTACCTGCCCGACCTCGCCGGGGCGTTGAACAACCTCGGCACCTTCCTGGCGGAGGTGGGACAGCGGGAGAGGGCACTGTCCTCGACGCGGGAGGCCGCGAACATCTACCGCCGTCTGGCCGAGACCAACCTCGAGGCTTACCTGCCCGACCTCGCCATGTCGTTGAACAACCTCGGCATTCGCCTGTCGGACGTGGGGCAGCGGGAGCAGGCCCTGGCTCCGGCCGAGGCCGCGGTGACCATCCGGCGCCGGCTCGCCGAGGCCAACCCGGACGCCTACCTGCCCGACCTCGCCGGGGCGTTGAACAACCTCGGCAAGTTCCTGTCGGACGTGGGCCGCCCGGAGCAGGCCCTCGCCTTGACCGAAGAGGCCACCCGTATCTACCGCCGGCTGGCCGAGACCAACCCCGACGCCTACCTGTCCCACCTCGCCATGTCGTTGAACAACCTCGGCATCCGCCTGTCCGAGGTGGGGCGCCAAGAGGAGGCCCTCGCGCCGGCCGTGGCCGGGGTGGCCATCCAGCGCCGGCTCGCCGAGGCCGACCCGGACGCCCACCTGCCCGACCTCGCCATGACGTTGATCAACGTCAGCGTCCGCCTGTCGGAGGTGGGACGGCCCGAACAAGCCCTGGCCATGGCGGAGGAAGCCACCCGCGTCTACCGCGGGCTGGCCGAGGCCAACCCGGACGCCTACCTGCCCTACCTCGCCGGGGCGTTGAACAACCTCGGCAACCGCCTGTCGGCATCAAGGCGGCCGGAACAGGCATTGGTCCCGGCCGAGGAATCCGTCACGATCCGGCGCCGGCTGGCCCGAGCCAACCCGGACGCCTACCTGCCCCACCTCGCCGGGGCGTTGAACAACCTCGGCAACTGCCTGTCCGAGGCGGGGCGGCCCGAACAAGCCCTGTCCCCGGCCGAGGAAGCCACCCGCATCTACCGCCGGCTGGCCGAGACCAACCCCGACGCCCATCTGCCCGACGTCGCCATGTCGTTGAACAACCTCGGCAACCGCTTCTCCGAACTGGGGCGGCCCGAACAAGCCCTGACTTCAGTCGAGGAAGCCACCCGCATCTACCGCCGGCTGGCCGAGACCAACCCCGACGCCCACCTACCCCACCTCGCTACGTCGTTGTGGGCATACGGGCGGGTGTGCATGAACGGGAACGCCAACCTTGCCGAGGCCCTGGAATCGGTCGACGAGGCCATCGGCCTCTATCAGCCCCTCGTGCGGCGGCGGCCGCATGTGTTCGCCGAGCGCCTGGTCGCGGCGTACCGGACACGCGCTGATGTCCTCGACGGACTCGGCCGGGCCGAGGAGGCGACCGACCTGCGCCGGCGACTCGACTAGGCGACCGACGGTCAGCCCGGCACGGGCTGACGCATCGTGAAAAGGGATGCGTGCCCCGTACGGCACGCATCCCTTCTCAGGATTCTCGATGCTTTCAGCTGTCGGCCGACCGCCACATGAGGTAGAACGGCGTCCCGTCGCTGAGCAGGATCGTCGCCGGCTCCATGTCCACGTAACCGTGCCTCAGGTAGAGAGCGCGGTTTCGCGGGTTGGTGGCCTCCAGGAACCAGGGCGAACCCTGGAACCGGCTGTGGGCGTGCGCAAGCAGCCGACCGCCGAATCCACGGCCCTGATAACCCGGCTGCACGGCCAGGAAGGCGAGGTGGGCGTGTGGTTCGGCCGGGTGGTGCTTGTCGAGCAGCCCATCCAGTTCCCGGAAGCGCGGCAGGTAAGGACCGACCGCCTTCTCCAGCAACCGATCGTAGTCGTCGAAGGGGGCGGGCTCCCCGCTGCGGTCGAACCACACCGCTACGGCACGCGGCGCGCCGGCGTCCTCCAGCATCAGCACTTCGCCGCCGCCGTCGACGGCCTGCCCGGCGAGGATGGCGAAGTAGGACGCCATGATGGCCTCGCGGTTGACGGCGTCGGGCACCAGGAAGTGATTCGGTCCCAGATCATCGAAGGAGTGGGCGATCAGCGCGCCGATCGCCGGTACGTCGTCGCCGTCGGCGATCCGGATCGTGGGAGTGGTCATCGGCCGGCACCCACTCGCGTCTGGCTCTGGGTGCCACCCGGTGCGGCCGGAACCGCCGAGGCGGTCCCCAGGCCGATCCCCCGGTACACGTCGGGGCGACGCTTCCGAAGCACCAGACCCCAGACCACCCCGATGACGAAGAGCGCGGCGTACGCGGCGGGCACCAGCACCGACGGGCCGGTCCAGCCGTCCGTGCCGTACAGGCCCGGCAGGTTGGTGATCATCAGGTAGGTGATGATCAGGAGGAAGACCAGGGCCACCACCGGGAGGAGGACACGGCGCCACAGCGGCTCACCGCTCGGATGGCGCTGGAAGAAGCCGATGACCGAGAGCGTCATGATCGTGATCAGCAGGGCCACGCCCAGACCGCCGGAGGTGCCGAACACGAAGAAGTACTCGGTCATCGGGTCCCAGCCGCCGACGGCGAAGACGAGGATCGTGACCAAGCCGATCGCCGACTGGAGGATCGAGGAGTTGCGGGGGGCTCCGCCGACGGTGCGGCCGAAGACCTGCGGGAGCACACTCTCACGGCCGAGCGCGTACCCGTACCGGGCGAGCAGGGAGTGGAAGGCGATGTTCGCCGCGAGCACGCTCGTACCGAACAGCAGGAAGCCCGCGTTGACGGCCCACGGTCCCAACTGCTCGGCGGCCAGGCCGAAGAACATCAACGGCCCTTCCTCCAGAGCGCGCTGGTAGACGTCGGAGCCGGCGACGGAACTGGCGGCCGAGAAGATCGCCACGGCGGTGAACGCGTACAGCAGGACGGCCACGCCGAGCGCGGAGAAGGTGGCCAGGCGAACGGCGCGGGCGGCGTCGCGTGCCTCCTCGGCGAAGGAGGCGGTCAGCTCCAGCCCGGCGAAGCAGGTGAAGGCGATCACGGCGATGATGCCGAAGTTCTCGCCCCACAGGCTGCTCAGGGCCAGCGGCTCGAACGACCACTCGAACCCGGGGCTGGAGACCAGCGCGGCGTCGAAGACCACCACGAGGAGGGTCTCCAGCCCGACGAGGACGGCGAGGACCTTCTGGGAGGCACTGAAGTCGATCATCCCGAGGAAGGCGACGAAGGCCCAGGCGACGAGGGCGACGGCCACCCATGGCACGTTGAAGCCGAACCACTCGGAGAGCACCGGCGCCGCGGTGCCGCCGAGCCCGCCGTAGCCACCGGTCGCGAAGAAGCCGTACGCGAGCAGCGCCATCAGCGCGACGCCGACCGCGACGGGCTTGCTCAAGGCCTGCGCGGCGAAGCTGTAGGCGGCGCCGGCGTTGCGAATCCGGCCCGCCACGCCCAGGAAGCCGTCGGAGAAGACCATCAGCAGCAGGCCGATGACGATGAGGCCGATCGCGATGCCGGCCTTCCCCGTCACCCCGAATGCGAGGGTGATGATGCCGGCGGCGACGGTCAACGGCGCTACGGCGCTGATGACGGTCAGGCCGATGGTCTTCCACCCGATGCGATCTCTGGCGAGGGCAGTGGACATCCGGCTTTGAGGCACGGTTGTGGATGGCACCAAGTTCTCCTTCACGGAGCGGATGAGGGGGGAATTGCACGGCGCAGATCCCGCAACCTGCACCGCTGGAGGAGAAGCGGTACGGGGAAACCGCTTACCTCACGACTCTGGCGTCCTTGACTTCATCCGCGAGTTCCAGCAACTCGTTCAGCTGGGGCGGCAAGAAGCTCTGACACTGCTCACGGGAGGGCCAGTACTCGACGCCCACCGTGCCCGCCCGGCGGGTGATGTCGATCAGGTCGAACAGCGCGATGAGCAGGATCTCCTGCGGCGTGAGCGGCTCTCCACGCCGGATCGCCCGGTTGACGTTCGCGCTGGGCAGGCCGGTGTGGTTCGGGTTCAGCGGCATGTGCCTGAATGCCGTCTTCCACAAGCCGAGCTTCACCTTCACGGGTACGGCCAGTGGCGGGTTACCGAGAGCGAGGCGTCCCTTGTCCACGACGCGGTTGTTGTCGGCGTGCTCCTGCTCACCGATCGTCCGCCGCACGTAGTTGCCACGCTGGTCGAGCTGCCCCTCCAGCATCGTCGCCGCCCGGGGAACGATCTCGTCGTCGGTGCCGGCGAGAAACCGCAGGAGATCCCGAACATCGACTCCGCTGTCGGGCCGGCCCATCAGCGCCAGCTTCTTGCGCTCGTCCCCGATCACCCAGGCGAGCTCGTAGAGGGTGGAGTCGATATCGCCCCACGGGGCGTGGGGGTTCAGAAAGGCCTCGCCATCGTGGATCCGCATCCAGGCCGGATCCGCGGTGATCAGCTCGGCCAGCAGCGCCGTGCCCAGACCCAGGCCCTCCAGCCACGAACTCACCACCGGCATCTTCGTCAGCTGGTCTCGGATGGCCAGCCAGAGATCGTTGGCGATCGGTTGGCTTCCCAGCAGCATGTGTTCTCTCGAATCCCTGTGCGCGGTGAGTAGGTGATGGGCGCTACGGCCGGTGCGAGGTCGCTAGCGCGACTCACCGAGGTCAGGCATAGTGCCTCCGGTCGTTGCGTATCGAACTGATGACCAGATGCGACTACGATAAGTAACGTTCGGAAGTCTCTTCGCGACGCCGCGTAACTCTAGCGTCTGTCCACTGGAGACTGCAATATGGGTCTATGTCATGCATGTAAATAAGACCCCGCCTTGGGGCATAAGCGTGCGTCTTGGCCCTTTGAACTGACTGGCGCCGCCGACCGGTCAAGCGGGGCCCCGGCCTCCGGGGGCACACCGGCAGGCGCGCACTCTCCTGACTCACCCGCGTGACGGCGAGACCCCCGGCTGACCGCCGGACTGAGCCGGCGCCCTGACGCGGAGCGTGACGCCCACCCGTTCTCATACTTTCAGGGGACAGCCGGTCAGTCGAACAGCCATGCCAAGGCCAAACGGCTGCGGCGCTGAGACCCCGGTGCTGGACTCACACCGATCGACCGGGAACACGACCCTGAATTTTGTGATCGAAACTTGCAACGCCCGTTCACACGGCGACGGACATCCCGCCGGGCGACCATCGCATTTCGAGAATGGAGACGTAGATTATGCCGTCCATAACCACAGGACGTAGGCACAACTGGACCGGCAGGACCGCCGCCGCCAGTTTCGTGGCGCTCCTGGCTCTTTTGGCGCCAGGGCCGTCGCCGGCAGCGGCCGGCAACGCCGCCCCAGCGCAGCCGGCCTCCTCGATCATGGAAGAAGAGCCATATGAGGTGACCTGGACCTCGAAAGGCAGGCAGAACGGCAACGCGGATGCGCGATGCCGCTCCAACCAGGCCTACCTCAAGCTCCATTACAGCGGTGACTACAAGGTTTTCGTTCGGCTCGGATTAGGGCGCTGGGACGACTACGCAGACTACGAAGAACTCCGCGGAAAGTCCTTCTACTATTCCGGCGCTCTCACCCCCAGCAAGAGAGCAACAGAAGGCTACCTCTACCTTCCCGATCAGCATGACCCCGCGGACATGCTCGTCTCACGACCCGTCGGTGTCCTGGGCGTCAAGGTCGTCGACCCCGACACCGGCGAGTGGCTTTATGAAAACCTTTCGGACATCAGGCTTCTCTGCGGTTACGACTTCGAGGTGTACCTCAAGGACAATGTCTAGCTCGATGTCGGCAGGGCGCGACGAGGCACGGCGGACCGGATTCTCGCGGGCGGTGGTTCTGGCGGCCGCGGCGCTGTGCCTGTCCGCGATGGCCGCCCCGCCGGCGCGCGGCACGCCGGTGGCCGCCGACGCCACCACATGGTCGGCGGTCGACGCCGGCGACGGGCGGACCTGCGCCATCCGCAGTGACCGATCACTGTGGTGCTGGGGGTGGGGCGGGCTCGGTGACGGCACGGGCGAGCATCGTGCCACGCCGACCCGGGTCTCCGGAGGCGGGTCGTGGGCCACGGTCTCCGTGGGATCCGGTTACATCTGCGGAATCCGTACCGATGGCACGCTGTGGTGCTGGGGTCATGCGTTCATGGGCACAACTCCGGAGCAGATCGGTGAGGAGAGGACCTGGGCGACGGTGAGCGCCGGGGACTACACCACGTGCGCCACCCGCACCGATGGCGCCCTGTGGTGCTGGGGCACCAACTATTCGGGAGAGGTGGGCGACGGGACGACCACCGAGCGGAGAACCCCGGTCCGGATCGGGACCGATGCCGGCTGGGCCGCCGTCAGCGTCTCGCAGCAGAGCTGCGGCGTCCGTACCACTGGCACGCTCTGGTGCTGGGGAGGCGGCCGGAAGTCGCCCGCCCAGGTCGGGTCGGCGTCGTCCTGGCGCACCGTCAGTGTGGGCGGACAACACGTCTGTGCCGTGGACGGCGACGGCGCGGCCTGGTGCTGGGGCCACAACGAGTACGGCCAGGTGGGCGACGGCACCACCGCCGGCCGCGACGCGCCGACTCGGGTGGGCGAGGGAAGCCTGTGGTCGTCGGTGTCGACCGGCACGAACCACACCTGCGGTCTGACCACCGGTGGGCAGACCTGGTGCTGGGGCAGCGGCTATCGCCACCAGCTCGGCACCGGCACCCCGTTCGACTCGCGAGTGCCGGTACGTGTCAACACCGACCTGACCTCGAAGGCCATCGCCGCAGCGGACAGCCACATCTGCGCCGTGACCAACGCCGGAGAGCTGTTCTGCTGGGGCTGGAACGCTGACGGCCAGCTCGGCGACGGCACCAGGAACTCGGACCTGCGCAGTGCCGAGCCGGTACGGGTGGCCGGCGGCGGGAGCTGGACATCGGTCGCGGCCGGTGGAGAGACCACGTGCGGGATCCGCACCGACGGGTTCCTGTGGTGCTGGGGCGACAACGAGCACGGCCAGATCGGCGACGGCACGAAGACCGACCGGGCAGCACCGGTGCGGGTCACCGGCCGCGGCCGCTGGAAGTCGGTCGCGGTCGACGGGCAGACCACGTGCGGCATCCGCCAGGAGGGAACGTTGTGGTGCTGGGGCGAGCACGCCGGCGAGCCGGGCGGTCCGCTCCGGCCCGGGCGTATCGGCACCGCCACCACCTGGGCGAGTGTCAGCCTCGGCGGCGGGTGGGGGTCGGGCTGCGGGCTGCATACCGACGCGACCCTCTGGTGCTGGGAGGATCCCTCGAAGACCGGTGGCGTGCGCAAGCCGGTGAAAGCACGCGGTGACCTGAACACGAAGTGGGCGAGCGTGTCGCTCGGCAGCACTCACCACTGTGGCCGTGACATCGCGGGGGCCCTGTCGTGCTGGGGCTCCAACAACCACGGCCAGCTCGGCACGGGCGGCGTCGGTATCGCGATCGCGGCGGGCTCGGAGATCACCTGCGCCGTCGGCCTGGACCGGGGTCTGCGGTGCTGGGGCAACAACGACTACGGTCGGCTCGCCGCCGGCTCCGCGGTCGACGTCACCGTGCCGGTGCGCGTCGACGCCGCGTCGAATTGGGCGGACGTCACGATAGGTTCGTTCCATACCTGCGGCGTCCGGACCGATGCGAGCGCATGGTGCTGGGGCTCGAACAGCCAGGGAGAACTGGGCGACGGCACCGTGACGGAGTGGCCGGAGCCACCCCGGAGACAGCCGGTCCGGGTCCGAGGGGACAGCGGCTGGCTGACCGTGGTGGCAGGCGGCATGTACACCTGCGGCATCCGCACCGATCACAGTCTGTGGTGCTGGGGCTCGAACTCGAACATGCAACTGGGGGTCACCCTGCCGGTGCGCCGCCGGATTCCGGCGCCGGCGGCGTAAGACGGCCCGTCCCCCACATAGGTGAAACATTTTAGGATGCCGACCGGCGCTGGTGGGACCGTGATCGTGTCTGTCACGTGCGGACAACAACGATGGCGCTGATCGGGCCACTGACGATGCTGGCGGCGATGATGGCCGGGCCGGCCGCGGCGGAGCCATCTGACGACTCCGCGGCCCCCTTGACCGCCGGTGGCTCCCACACGTGCGGGCTGGCCCGCGACGCCAAAGCCTACTGCTGGGGCTATGGCGGTTACGGTCAGCTGGGCAACGGCGGGACTTCGGACCGGGCGCATCCGGTGGCGGTGGACGCTCCTGCCGGAGTGGCCTTCACTCACCTCACCGCGGGAGGCGACCACACGTGCGGGCTGGCCCGCGACGGCAAGGCCTACTGCTGGGGACAGGGCGACAAGGGCCGGTTGGGCGACAGCGGCGTCGCGGACCAGGTGAGACCGGTAGCGGTGCACGCCCCCACCGGAGTGGCCTTCACCCAGCTCACCGCCGGGGACGACCACACGTGCGGACTGGCCCGCGACGGCAAGGCCTACTGCTGGGGACGAGGTGACTACGGCCGGTTGGGTAACAGCGGCGTCGCGGACCAGTCGAAACCGGTAGCGGTGCACGCCCCCACCGGAGTGGCCTTCACCCAGCTCACCGCCGGAGGTCACCACACGTGCGGGGTGGCCCGCGACGGCAAGGCGTACTGCTGGGGACGAGGCGCCTACGGTCTTCTGGGCATCGACAACGTCGTCGCGTACCGCTCGACGCCGGTGGCGGTGCACGCCCCCGCCGGGATGGTCTTCGTTCACCTCACCGCAGGCGACGCGCACACGTGCGGGCTGGGCAACGACACCAAGGCCTACTGCTGGGGCGAGGGCGCTTCCGGCGCCTTGGGCGACGGCGGCACCGCGAACCGGTTGAAGCCGGTGGCGGTGGACGTCCCCGTCGGGGTGACCTTCACTCGCCTCGCCGCCGGCGAGGCGCACACGTGTGGGCTGGGCGGCGACGCCAGGACGTATTGCTGGGGCGACGGCTACCACGGCAGGTTGGGCAACAGCAGCGACGCGATCCAGTCGAGGCCGGTGGCGGTGGACACCCCCGCGGGCGTGACCTTCACTCGCCTCGCCGCCGGCGACGTGCACACGTGCGCGCTGGGCGACGACACCAAGACCTACTGCTGGGGCTACGGTTACCACGGCAGGTTGGGCAACAGCAGCGTCGCGAATCAGCCGACGCCGGTGGCGGTGATCGCGCCGGGAGAGTGAGGCGGCGCCGGGACCGTTCGCTATCCGGCCTGGGCGAGTCTCTTCGCCCCAGCGATGACGAACTCGACGAAGCGGGCGTCGTCGGCCTTGTCGCTCGCCCCCATCTCGAAGTGGGCGGCCAGGTCGCCGACCGCGACCGCGGCCCTCAGGACGCGTTCCGGTGGAACCCGCTCGCCCTCATCAGTGATCGCGCCGTCGACGACGGTCACCATCGCGGCCGAGGCGTCGCCGAGCGCGGGAAGCGGCAGGCGGGAGTGATGATGTTCGTCCTCCATCATCGCGTCGGACCAGTCCGGGCACACGGTCGGCATGTCGGCGAGGCTCTGGACGAACTCCTGGGCCGCCTGGAGGCCCGGGCCGCCGAGCTCGACGCGGATCACCATGTGGCCGGTTTCGAGGGTCCGCACCACCGTGGGCACGGGACGGTACTCGTCCAGCACCTCACCCTCGGTGCACGGGATGTAGTAGTCGAAATCCTTGGTGCCGGTCGTGTCCTGGCTGACGATGGATCCCGGTGGCAGATCACCGGCGGTGAGCATCTTCTTCCGGAGCTGCTCGGGGCCGGGCGGCCCGGCCCCGGCCGGCGCCCCCAGCACGGCGACCATGGCCGCGGCGACCGGCAGAACGATGACTTTTCGCATTTCTCCGACGATAGGCGGCACCGTTCCGCACCGTCAGCCCTTCACGAAGACGGTTCCGCGAGGCCGTCGCGCCGCCCTCTCGCCTTCGGCGGTGCGGGCTCGTGCCGCCTGACAGGAGACCGATTCAGGACACTTTCATCTCTTTGGTCCCTATACTGCGAGGGGTTCAGCCGAGGCACCATCGAACGGAAGCGAACCCTCATGCGCGCCCTCGCCGCCGCTCTCCTGACCACCACTCTCCTGAGCGTCGCCGACGCCGGCAACGCCGCCGCGGCTTCCACGGCCAGAGCCGACTGGGTCACCAGAGGGGTGCAGCCGATCGGGCAGCCGATCGCGGTGGGCGCGGTGGTGGTCGGCTATCTGGTCCGGGACAGGCGCCTCTACGCCCGCGGCCTCCGGCCCGGAGACGGCACGGTGATCTGGGAGCGGGAGATCACCCCCAGCAGGCAGACGGCCGGCATCGAGATCCTGCCGTTCCGGGTCGGTGACAACGTGGCCTTCCTGGAGCCACGGCCGGAGCGCGGGCCGCACTGGGCGAGGATGGTGATCGTCGACGCCGCCACCGGGCGGGTGGAGCAGAGCAGTCAGCCGGCGATCTTCCGCAGTGTGCCGGAGTCCTGTTTCGGTGACCGGGCGGCCTGCGCCATGGCAAACCCGCACACGGGCGGGACCAGGCGCGGGTACCGGCTCGACGTCGCGACCGGCTCCTTCACGCCGTACGACGTAGCCCTTCCGGCCGCCCGTTCGATCAGCGATTCAGGCCTGCACGATCTGGGCGGCCGCCCGGACGAGCGCATCGCCCTGATCCGAGACGGGGCGATCCGGTGGCAGCGGTCGGTGACGGACGCCTTCCCGGCCGGGTTCAGCACCGACAACGGCTGGACCTGGCAGCACTTCCCGGCGGATGGCGTGTTCGCGGGCTCGGTGTTCGGGCCCGTCAAGCGGACGGCCACCACCGTCGACATCGACCTGGGAGCACAGAGCGCGAGCGCCGGGCTCGACGAGCGCACCGGGGCGGTGTTGTGGCGGTCGCCCGGCACCATCATCGGCTGCGCCGAGAACATCCCGCTGCGTGCCGATCCGGTCCGGTGCCGGGTCCGCGGCCGGGGGCACTTCGTCGTCGAGCCCCCGGCCAGCACGTTCGAGGGCCTGGACGTGGCGCTGGAGGGGTTCGACCCGCGCACCGGGCAGACCCGCTGGTCGGTGCCGGCCGGCCGGTCCGAGCAGCTGGTCGGGCAGCTGAGGCGTGCGGCGGTGGCCGGCGACCACACGGTCGTCGCCGAACTGGCCGGCGGCAGCCGGATGATCGACCTGACCGACGGGACGGTCACCGTGCCCGCAGAGACCTCGGTGTTCTGGTGCCTGTCACAGGCCCGCTTCTTCTCCCACGAGGGCCACACTCCACAGGACTCCCACGAGCGGTTCGACCGGGTCGGCGGCAGCACCGCCACCACCACCACCTGCGGCGCCGACGGAAAACCGGCCGGCTCGGGACAGCCCGCCCCGGGCGCGTCCCGGGCAGTCGGCGCGGTCGCGAACGGCTACGCCGTGGTGGCGACACCGGACGGCTACCGGGGCATCGCGCTCGACGGCTGAGCGGAGAAAGGGCCGGCGCGATGTGCGCCCGGAAGTCGCCGGATGATGCTGTGGCCTGCCGTTCATCGGATGTCGGCCACGGCCATGCCCGTGGTCATCAGCAGGCACCTGTGCCACGATCTGCGGCGGGACGAGCAGCAGACGGGCTCAGGGCTGTGTCCAGAGCTGCGCGTGCAGTTCGGGGACCACGGTGTCGCCCTCGACCACCTTGGTGGGGAGAGTGACCACTCTGACGACCAGCACCCAGTCGTTTCCCTTGACGCAGTAGGTCTTGCCGGCCTGTACCGGAATGGCACGTGAGTCGTACGCGCTGACGGCACACGAATGCGTCGTCCCGGTGGCCTCGGCGATCTTCGCGCCGGGCTCCACCGGATCCAGGTAGAAGACGGGCCGATCGTTCGGTGTGCAGCCGCCCTGGTGACTGGAGTGCCGGCATTCGATGGTCATGCCGTGATCGTCGTTGTCGGTATATGACCAGTTGTGGGGATTGAAATTCACCTGTGGCGGGCTGGCCGCGGGGTTGAGCACCGGGAACAACACCCCGGGGCGTCCCGCGGCGTAGCCGGGCAACGGGGTCCCGGCCGCCGGAGCCGGCGAAGAGGCGTCTGGACCCGATGACCCCGTCGGCCCCACGGTCGGAGTGACCCGGGTCGCCGTTTCGCCGATATCGACCGTGAAGTCGGAGAGATCGCGGATCAACGCCAAGCCGCCGATCAGCAGGGCCCCGAGGCCCAGCCAGAGCGTGATCTTGGCGGCGGTGTCGAGCTTCGCGTGCCACCTGACGACACGAGCCACCACATTCCGTTCCTCGATGTCGGATTGCACTGAACAACCGTAACCAGGACGATCGGGCATCTAACGCCACGGTGTGCGCTTCGTCCGCGACGACTCCGACCTGCACCCGATCGGCGTACGCGCCGCGCCACATGTGACCTGAGCCACTCCTTCTTTTAGTTACGTTGAGGTAACTGGTCACTTTTAGTGACTATAGGTCGTCACCAGGAAGAAGCTTGGAACTAAGGGGAATCTCGATGACCGACACCCGCTCCGTCGCCACCCGCTACGTCGACGCACTGAACGCCGGCGACTTCGCTACGGTCGCGAGCATGTTCGCCGATGACATCGTGTGGCACCAGCCCGGCGGCAACCGGATCTCCGGCACCTACCGCGGCGGCGCCGCGGTGGGCGGGCTGCTGGGTTCCACCATGACGCTCAGCGAAGGCACCTTCAAACTCGCGGTGACCGGCGCTCCCATGGTCAACGGCGACGTGTGCGCCTTCCCGGTCCACTTCAGCGCCAAGCGCGCCGGCGCCGAGATGTCGATGGACGGTGTCGACGTGCTCAGGGTCGAGGGCGAGAAGATCGCGGAGGTGTGGCTGTTCTCCTCCGTCCAGGAGGATGAGGACGCCTTCTGGGGCGTCGGCTGACCGCGGATCCCTGACCACGTCGTCGTCACCGGCCGCCGCCGGCCATCGGGCTCGGCGGCCGGTGCTCGCCGGTGAGGTTCAGATGGTCGTGGACGAACCACCCCGTGACGCTGCCGGGATCACGGGCGATCTGCTGCGGCGTGCCGGCGGCGACGATTCTTCCCCCCGCGGTCCCGCCGCCGGGACCCATGTCGATGACGTGGTCGGCGTTGGCGATCATGTCGAGGTCGTGCTCGATGACGATAACGGTGGCGCCCTTGGCGACGAGGCGATCGATCACCCCGAGGAGCACGCGGGTGTCCAGCGGATGCAGTCCGACACTCGGCTCGTCCAGGACGAACAGCGCGTCGGACTGGTTCCGGTTCAGCTCGGTCGCGAGCTTCAGCCGCTGCGCCTCACCGCCGGAGAGCGCCGGCGTGTCCTCGCCGAGGGTGAGATACCCAAGACCGAGATCGACGAGCGATTGAAGCTTCTTTCGTACGCGTGGCAGATCCGCCACCGCCTCGATCGCCTCCCGGACCGTGCACGCGAGCAGCCCCGGCAGCGAGATCCCCTCGGCGCCGGCCGGGACGGTGCGGCGGACGTCGTGAGCGTCCGGCGCGTACCGCGTGCCCGCGCAGTCGGGGCAGGGGATGTCGACGTCGGGAAGGAACTGGACATCGAGGGAGATCTGACCGGTGCCCTCACAACGCGGGCAGCGCAACGAGCCGGTGTTGTAGGAGAAGTCGGACGCGTTCAGCCCCCGCTCACGCGCCGCCTCGGTGGCGGCGTACACGCGGCGCAGGTCGTCCAGGATCCCGCTGTAGGTCGCCACCGTGGAGCGCACGTTCGTGCCGATCGGTGTCGCGTCGACCGCGTTCACCCGTTCGATACCGGGCGCCTCCAGCGTGACCACATGATCCGGCGCCGCCGTACCCGAGATCTTGGCTCGCACGGCAGGGACCAGGCTGTCGAGGACCAGGGTGGTCTTGCCGGACCCGGACATGCCCGTCACCGCGGTGAGCCGGCCCTTCGGAACCTGCACCCGCAGGGCGTGCACGGTGTGCAGCGGGCGCGTGGCCAGGTGGATGCCGCCGAGGCCGAAGACCTTCGCCGGGTCCGTCCGGTCACGCACGACGACCTGTTCCCGCCCGGCCAGGAATCCTCCCACGAGCGAGACGGGGTTCGCGCCCAGATCGGCGACCGTGCCGGTGGCGAGCACGGTGCCGCCTTCGCTGCCGGAGCCGGGGCCGATCTCGATGAGCCAGTCCGCTTCGCGGAGCACCTGGACGTCATGGTCGACCACGACGACGGAGTTGCCCTCGCGCATCAGATCGCGTATCAGGCCGATCAGCCCGGCGACGTTGGACGGGTGCAGGCCGATGGACGGCTCGTCGAGAACGTAGAGGACGCCGGTGGTCTGGTTGCGCACCGCACGAGCGAGCTGGACCCGCTGCCGCTCGCCGGTGGACAGGGTGGAGCCGGCCCGGTCGAGACTCAGATATCCCAGGCCCAGCTCGACCAGCCGTTGCGCCATCTCCGTCAGCTGGGCGGCGATCGTGTGGGCCATCGGGCGCATCTCGGCCGGCAGCGTCTGTTCGACCGTCCCCGCCCACATCACGACCTCATCGAGAGTCTTCGCGGTCACCTCGGCGAGGCCGATCCCCGCCACGTGGGTGGCGCGGGCCTGCTCGCTGAGCCGGGTCCCGTGGCAGGACGGGCACGTCTGGGCGCTGATGAACCTGTTCACCCGGTTCAGGCCGCGTTCACTCGTGGCGTTGTTCAGCGCTTCCCGTACGGCCAGGCGGGCATTGCGGTAGGTGAAGTTCAGCTCGAAGAGCTTTCCGTTCTTCGAGGGCACCGCGATGTGCCGCTTCTCCTCCGGGCCGTGCATCACCACCTCCTGCTCCGCACCGGTGAGTTCGGCGTACGGGACGTCGATGCGTACGCCCATCTCGGCGACGACCTGCGGCATGACGGTCAACCCGAACATCGACCACGGCGCCACCGCTCCGTCCTCGATGGTCCGGGACGGGTCGGGAACCAGCGCGGCGTCGTCGACTTCCCGGACGACACCGGTCCCCGTGCATGCCGGGCACGCGCCGTCGGAGTTGAACGCCAGCGACTCCGCGCCCGGCGGCGAGAACACCGCCGCGCACACTGGGCAGGTCAGGTCCCGGTTGGCGGCGACGTCGATCGTCGGCGCCAGCCGGTGCCCGTTCGGGCACACATGCGCTCCGAGCCTGGAGAACATCACACGCAGGACGTTGAGCAATTCGGTGGAGGTGCCGAACGTGCTCCGCACCCCCGGCACTGCCGGTCGCTGCCGCAGGGCCAACGCCGCCGGGATGTGCCGAACACTGTCCACCGCGGCGCGCGTGGCATGCGACATGCGACGGCGCGTGTAGGTCGACAACGCCTCGATGTACCGGCGCGACCCCTCCGCGTACAGCACGCCCATCGCCAGCGACGACTTCCCCGACCCGGACACGCCCGCCACCGCCACGAGCCGCCGCAGCGGCACGTCCACGTCGATGCCGGCCAGGTTGTGCACCCTCGCACCGCGCACCCGGATCGCCGACGGCGACTCCCCCGTGAGGTCGGTCATCCTCAACTCCCTCGACTGCGATCCCGACGGCATCATCGCGAGCGACCGCCGTGGCGCCGGCTCAGCGTCAGCGACATCGTTCGTCGTCCGTGCTGCTCAGCGCCTATGGTTTCGATGGGAGACCATTTACCTCAACGTAACCAATGCCAGGTGTGACCTGGATCCCATCAGCGAAATCCATCGGCTGTCCCTCCCTCGGCACCGCCGTGCCGCCGGGACGCCTACCGTTACGATCAGAGACCGCCGGTTTCGGTGGAACTAGCAGGGGTGCGCCTGATGTCACAGCAGCCGGACTGGAACGTCCTGATGAGAACGTGTCCGTCGCGCCTGTCGCTCACCCACATCGCCAACAAGTGGACCGCGTTGATCGTGATCGTGCTCGGCGACGGCAAGCACCGTTTCGGTGACCTCCGGGCGGCAGTCGACGGGATCAGCGGCAAGGTCCTCACCGAGACGCTGCGGGTGCTGGAACGCGACGGCCTGGTGAAACGGCACGCGTACGCGGAGATACCGCCCCGGGTCGAGTACGAGCTGACGCCGCTGGGTCAGACGCTGCACGGGCCGTTGCGCGCGCTGGGGACGTGGGCGGAGAACCACATCGAGGAAGTCCTCGTCGCCCGCGACGAGTTCGACACCCGCCGCTGACCGCCGGCGCGGCGGGCCGGTGTCGTCCGGGCTCTCCGGCACCGCGGGTCAGGCCCGGCGGGCGCAGCCGAGGTAGGTCACCAGCGGGCGGGTGCCCGGTTTCTCCAGCACGAAGTTCACCATCGGGGCCACGTCGTCGTCGCAGATCCGTCCGCTACGGCGGGCGAACACCGCCTTCACCAGATCGACCGGGTTGCCAGGCTTGAAGCCCCGGACGTCCTCGCTGGTCAGGCCGTGCCTGTGCAGGGCGTCGATCACCTCTTCGGGTGGGCGCAGGCGTGGTGCCGCGTACCGTCCGGGCGGCATGATCCGGGTGGCCGGCAGGCCTTGGAAGAGGCCGAGGTACACGATTCTGCTCAGCGGGGTGCGGGCGACGGTGTCGTAGAAGAGGACGCCGCCGGGGGCCACGACGGCGGAGGCCGCGCTGATCACTCGGTCGAGGTCGTCGCTGATCTCCAGGGTGTCGGCACAGTAGACCAGGTCGAACGGGCCGCCCAGACGTCCCAGATCGTCCACGTCAGAGGTCTCGTAGCGCACGCCCCCGCCGATGTCGCGGTCGCGAGCGCGGCCGGTGGCGACCGGGGACGGGTCCGCCGCGGTCACCCGCGGGCCCAGCGTGGCCAATCCGCGAGCCAGGTCGCCGCGGACGCTGCCGATCACCAGGGCCTGCTTGCCGGCCGGCGCGACGCCGAGACGGGCGAGGAGTTCCTGGACGTACCGCATCCGGACGCTGGTGAAAGCGACCGCGCGAAGGTGCCGGCCGTCGATCGCCTCGTCGGTGCGGGCGTTCAACTCGATGTGCGGAGCCGGGCGAGCCATGGTGTCCTCCTCGAACCTGTGGTGATCAGCGGGCCGTCGCTCTTCGTCCTCCGGACCGGTCAGCGGGCCGTCTCCGAAGCCCGCGCTGTGGTCGTCAGCACCACGAGCAGGATCGCCAGCCCGGCAAGCGCGCCGAAGTGGTTGACGGCCGCCAGTGACCAGAGCGGCTCCGGAGGCGGGAACTCGGGGACGACGGCGAAGGCGAAGATCGCCTTCCACGTGCCCCACGCGAACAGGAAGCCGGACGCCACCCAGCTCAGTACCAGCGGGATCCGCTGACCCGCCGTGGCGCTCCGGTGCGTCACCGCCCACACTCCCCAGGCGGCGATCAGGGCCCACAGGCCACTGTTGCCGGTGAGCAGGTGCCACTGTCCGTCACGGTTGCCGAGGGTTGCCTGGTTGAGGCCGGCAGTGCCGCCAAGCGCCCAGTACACCTGCGGCAGCCCGATGCCAGCGGTGACGGTGACGGCGAACGTCGCCACGGTCCGCTGCACAGCGCGGGTCGCACCGGCGGCCGGTACAAGGCCGGTGAAGGCGTCCGGCCAGCGGTGGCGCACGTAGAGCGGGAAGGCGATCGCCACGCCCAGGCCGAACCCGGCGAACGACAGGGACAGCAGCGCCGGTTCCCAGGCCGGCAGCACGGGTGTCACCGGCGTGGCCTCCACCGCGGGTGTGACCGCCAGCAGCGCGGGCAGGACCGGGACCATCGGCACCAGGAAACCGGCTCCGATCCAGGCCGGTCCCAGCAGCGCCCAGCCGGGGATCCGCATCCCCCACTCCTGACAGAGGGCCAGGCCCAGCAGGATGGCGGCTCCCGCCATGCCGACGGTCAAACCGTTGATCAGCGACCAGTCGAGCCTGCTCCAGGCGCCGTCGCGCAGGCCGCCGCCGCGCAGGCCGTCGATCGTCCAGACGATCTTGACGACAAGGTACGGCACCATGGCGACCGCGGCACCGTACCCGGCGATGCGCCGGGCCCCCGCCCACCGCGGTTCCGTGAGTCCGATAGTGACTGTCATGTCGATCCTCCCGTGTCGCCAAGGCATCGAAACACGCGATGTCTGTGCGCACGCTGAGGAGCGGGGGCCACCGGGACTATTCCGCGCCGTCGGCCGGCAGGCGCTCCGGCAGCCCGAGCCGCGGGAACCGGTCGTTGTGGAAGGTGATGATCTCGGCGATCTTTCCGCCGGTGACGCGCAGGACGTCGATCGTCAGCGGCAGGTAGGCGCCGTCCTCCTCCCGCCAGTGGTAGAAGGCGATGGCAGGCTGGCGGTTCACCGAGGTGGGGACGCCGCGCAGGCCCGTCATGCCTTCGAAGCCGCTCTCGGCCCAGTACTTCACGACCGTGTCGTGGCCGACGTACAGGCCCGGCGTAGGCGGCATCGAGGACCGGACATCGTCGCGCACCATCGAGGCGAGCGCCGGGATGTCCGTGGCCACGACGGCCTCGGTGTAGCGGCGTACCAGCTCGCGCGTCCCGGCGTCCTCCTCGCCGCCGGTCCAGTCCTGCCGCTCGGCGGGCAGGTGCTCCCGCATGCCGGCGCGGGCCCTCTGCAGCGCACTGTTCACCGAGTTGACGGAGTCACCGAGGAGCTCCGCGACGTCCTTAGCCGGCCAGCCGAGCACGTCGCGCAGGATCAGCACGGCCCGCGGGCGCGGCGCGAGGTGCTGGACCGCGACCAGGTACGCCAGCTCGATCGTCTCCCGCGCGACGGCGACGGCCTCCGGCTCGTCCGCGTCGCCCGCGGGCAGCTCGTCGAGCAGCCGGTCCGGGTACGGCTGCAGCCACAGCACCTCGCCACCGGTCGCCGGCTCCGGGCGGCACTTGGCGAGCAGGTCCAGGCAGGCGTTGGTGGCGATCCGGTACAGCCAGGCCCGGAACGTCGACCGCCCCTCGAAGGTCTCCCGCCGCCGCCAGGCCCGCAGGAACGTCTCCTGCACGGTGTCCTCGGCGTCCTCGAACGACCCGAGCATCCGGTAGCAGTGCACGTGCAGCTCCCGCCGGTGCCGCTGTGCCAGCCCGGAGAACGCCGGCTCGTCCACCTCGCCCAGACCGTTCACGCCCATCTCCCCCAGCCGCGTATCCGCACTCATCACGTCATCCTTCCGTCTCGTCGTGTCCCGTCGTAGGTATGACGGGTGCGGGCGCGACAACTCATCACTCGGGTCGGATGATGGGCGCGGATGCGCGCGGCGGTCAGTCGCCGGCCGGTGTTTCCCGGCCTTCACCGGAATCGCCGGCCTCGAACTGCCAATACGATATTTCATAGGTTTTCAGCGTCGCCCACTGTCCCAGCGTCCGGCTGTGAACCGCTGCGCCGACCGCGGCGAGCAGAAGCAGAACGGACAGCGAGGCGGCGAACACGCGGTCTTCGCCGGATACCGCGACCGCCGCCGCGCAAGTCGCTCCTGCCACCAGGGGAATGGTGCAGTTTCGCAGCATCAAACCGATCGCCCGCATGCGACTGATCTCCGAGGCGACCTCACGGTTGGCCAGTTCGGCCCGAGCCTGCAACAGGAAGCGGCTGTGATGGAGGTATCCCGTCTTCTCGGTGTCGGGATCCCGGGCCAGAAAGATCTCCTTGGGATCCTGCCAAGGGCGCAGCCGGTAGGACAGCCTGTCGACGAATCGGCCGAGAGGCCAGGTCACATGCCCGACGAGGTAGGCGCCGATCGCGACGGCGACGAAGATCAGGAGCGACGGAACATCCTTGAGGTCTTTCAGATCTATGGCGACCCAGCCGGCCCGGTCCGCCGCGAATCCCAGAACGGAGACGTAGAGAAAGCCGGGAATGGCGTAGGCGAACAGATCGTAGATGCCAAGCACGAAGGTCATTGTCTTCCTCCTGTGGATCTTCGGCGCTCGCCTTCCGACATCATTGTCACGGCCGCGCGCAACCGGTTCCCCGATCCGCGAATCGGTTGAGGGAAAGATCTGAAACAGTCTCGGTAAATGATCGAGCGGGCACGCCGGGTCGCTTCGGCGGCGGTGTGCCGTACGGCTGCCGGGCTCTTTCGTGGTCGCCGTTTCGGCTGTGCCGGGGTGGCCGACCGGATCTTCGAAGCTGTTGACCAGACGAGGTGCCCGTCGTCATCAGTGTCGGATGTGGGCGGTGTCCTGTCGCCTCGGCAACTGGCACCAGGAAACGGATTGCCGCTAGCCAAAGGGGGTGTAACCGTTGCGCCAGCCCCTCGGTGACCACCATCCGGTGTGGAGCCGCAGTCGGGGTAACGGAGGTGTACGACCTTGTCCGGGATCTTCGTCAACTACCGAACCGGCGACGACGACTTCGCCGCCGCACTCGTCGACGATCATCTGCGTGGCGTCTTCGGCGAGGAGAACGTCTTCCGCGACAGCCGGTCGCTGACGGCCGGCACCGACTTTCCGCCCGAGCTGTGGCGGCGGCTCATGGGCAGCAAGGTCCTGCTCGTCCTGATCGGGCCGCGCTGGCTGACGCTGACTCACACCTCCGGCGGGCGGCGGGTCGACCGGCCGGACGACTTCGTGCGGCGCGAGATCGAGGCGGCGTTCGCCGCGCGGATCCGGGTCATCCCGGTGCTGCTCAACGGAGCGCCGCTGCCTGCCGCCGAGGATCTGCCGGCCTCGCTGCGCGGCCTCACCACGCGGCAGGCCGTCTCGTTGCGGCAGCGGGAGTCGGGCAAGGACCTCGGTCACCTCGTCGAGGTCCTGTCGGCGCTGGTGAAGCCACGCGAGAAGCCCGCGGAGAAGGCATCCGGGGAGCCGGCCGGCGACGACCGGCACTCGGTGTCGTTCCAGCAGGGTGGTGTCTACCTCGGTCCCCACGCCACGGTCCACGGCGGCAACTTCGCGGGGCGGGACCAGATCGTACGGGGGGATTCCTCTTGACTCCCGATCCGGCGGACCCGAAGACCGTCCCACCACCGCAGCCGGCGGACACGACCAGCGCCACCCCGCGCCGGGTCAAGGAGGCCGGCGATGAGATGGCGGCGAACGCCACGCAACCCCGCAAGGCCGCGGACACCAACAACCTGCGCCGTGAGGCCGAAGCGGTGTTCGCCTCCGGTGGGGCGTACTTCGGCAGCTCGGCGACCGTCGACAGCGTGGTGGGGCGCGACCAGATCGTCACCAACATCCACGTCGGCGGCACCGGCACGGCCACCCGGACCACGGTGGTCTACCGCCTCGACGCCGAACAGGTCCGGCTGGTCCGCGACGCGTTCGTGCTGGATCAACAGTACGCGGAACTCCTCGGCCGCACCCGGGGCCGCAACGTGATCCTGCTCCAGGCGGCGCGCGGTTCCGGCCGCTGCGCCACCGGCCTGCGCGTGCTGCTCGACCATCATCGGACGGAGGTGTTCGGCCTGCCACCGGACGCCACACCGGCCGGCCTCGGCAGCGCCGTCGAGCAGGACCGCGGCTATCTGATCGACAACCTCGCCGACCACCGGATCCGTGAGCTGACCGCCCTGGCCCTGCACGATCTCGACGCCCGGCTCGGGTCGCTGCGGGCCACCCTGTTCATCACGGTTCCGTCCGGTGTGGCGTTCACCGACCCGGGCGTCCAGCGGTTCGTGGTGACCCTCGGGAAACCGGCCACGCACCGCGCCATCGTGGAGAGTCACCTGCGGCACCGGCTCGGCACGGCCCGCGCCGACCGCCTGCTGCGCGAGCACGACCTGGGCAGCGTCCTCGACGACGTGGTGACCACCGACTCGGCCCGGGAACGGGCCGCCGAGTTCGCTCTGCACGTCGAGGACCTGGTGGTCCGCGGCCGTCTCGACCTGGACCTGCTCCGCGCCCGGATGAAGACGTCGGTCGCCGCCGAGGTGGAGACCTGGTTCGACGGCCTGGCCACGCCCTCGCTGAAGTACCTGGCGATCGCGGCCGCGCTGCTCGACGGGCTGCCCTACCAGACCGTCATCGAACCGGCCGGGTCGCTGGAGCGCCGGCTCTCCCCGGCGCCGTCGTCGGTGGCGCCGGCCGCGGTGCCCGCGGATCCGTTCGCGACCGGCCGGGCCCACCGCGTACGCGAGATCCGTGCCCAGATCGTCCGGGCGACCGTGCCGTCCCGGCTCGGCCCGGTCCCGGCCGAGGTGGTCCGCTACCTCGACCCCGCCTATCCCCGGGCGGTTCTCGATCTGGTCTGGCGCGAGTACGACGCGGTCCGCGGCGAACTGCTGGGCTGGCTCGGCGATCTGGCGAACCATCCGGTGGACGCGGTGCGGGTGCGTGCCGCCGCGGCCATCGGGCTGATCTCGACGACCGCGTTCGACTACATCAGCAAGACGGTGCTGCGGCCGTGGGCCGGAGACGACAAGGAGAACAAGCGGGAGATGGCCGCGTTCGCGCTGCGCGCCGCCGGCCGCTCACCACAGCTACGGCAGCAGGCGCTCGCGCTGGTCGACGAATGGGTCACCGGGCGGTCCTGGCAGCGGCACGCGACCGCGGCCCGGGTCTACGGTTCGGCGCTCGGCGCGACCCTGCCGAAGCGCGCGTTCCATGAGCTGGACCGGCTCTCGGTCACCGAGGACGCCGACGTGGCCTTCGCCATCGGGTACAGCCTGGCCGAGCTGATCGACGCCGACCACCGCCATGCCCTGCCGGCGACCTCGATGGCGGTCCGCTGGATGGGCAGCGGCCACCAGGGGCAGAGCGCCACCGGGCAGATCGCCTTCCTCACGCTCGCGGCCGACCTGGTCGGGATCTCCGACGGCGGCCAGGGAGCGTGGCCACTGCTGTTACGGCTGGCGTCGCGCGACTTCGCCCTCAAGCACAGCCTCTCCGAGGCGTGGCACGTCACCCTCAACGGCGCCATGTTCCACCAGTACGCGCAGAGCATCGCCGGGGCCTGGGCGGAACTCGTCGAACCCGGCGACGAGGCCCGGCAGGCCTGGGCACTGGTGCTCGCCACGGCCGCGGCCGGGCACGAGCGCACCTACAAGATCGTTCGCTGGATGGCCGGCAACTGGATGACCGGCACGGGTCCGGTACGCGCGCCGCGTACCGGGCAGGCCGTTCTGGCGGCTCTGGGACCAACTCGGGAGTTCCGATGAATCTGATCGTCAGTGAGCAGCCGGTCGGCCGGGTGCAGTTCGCCAAGCCGGCGCTGGGGCCCGGCTTCGCGGTCGTCTACGCCAAGTCGGACGGGACCGTGGTGAACCTCGGCCGCCGGCTGGACTTCGGCGAGGCCCTCAGCGGCATGTTCCGGACCGCGTTCGAGGTCGACGTGCGGCGGCAGAAGACCGACCTGACCACCCGTGACAGCGATCTGCCGACCCGTGACGACCGGTTCTCGTTCGTCGCCACGGTGACCGTCGGCTGGCAGGTCACCGCCCCGGAGACCGTGGTGCGGGAGAACGTCCGCGACGGTGGAGCGGCGATCGGGCGCCGGGTGCTGAGCCTGATGCGCGGGATCAGCCGGCGGTACGAGATCACCGAATGCGAGCAGGTGGAACGAGAGATCAACGATCTGCACCGGTCCGGGCCCATCGCGGTCCCGGAACTCGGGCTGTCGATCGACCACGTCTCGGCGTTCGTGACCCTCGACGACGCGGCCCGTGACTACCTCCAGCGGCAGGTGGGCATCGAGAGGCGCAAGGATCTGGACGGCCGTGAGCAGGATCTGGAGAACCAGCGCCTGAACGGGGTGATGGCCGCGGTCCAGGGTGAGATGGGCCTGATCGCCCTGCACCTGCGGCACCACCCCCAGGACGGGCTTCAGGTGCTCCAGCTGATGCACGCCCGTCAGCAGGAGCTGGCGCAGCGGCAGCAGGAGCGGTTCGCCAGCTCCGAGGCGATCTTCACGAAGATGCTGGACGAGGGCCTGGTGCAGGCGGCCGACGTCGAGGAGATCCGCAAACAGGTGCTGGCGAACACGCTCAGCGTGATCAGTGGCACCACGGGCACGCAGCCGCCGATGCTGACCGCCCAGGCCACGGTGCAGACCGCCGCGCCCGCCTCGTTGCCGCCCCCGGGCCCGGCGGCACAGGGTTCGGCGGCACAGGGCCCGGCGGGTCCGGCGGCTCCGGTGAGCCCCGCGGCGCCCGCGACCCGGCCCGCACCCCGCCGGCGGCCTCCCGGCAACACTCAGACGGCCGATCCAGGCCAGACCGCGACGCCGCCGGTGGATCCGAACGGGGTCGGTGGCTGGCGACCACGCCGGTCACCGCAGAGCGGGACGAGCACCAGCTGATGTCGAGTCTCATCCGGCTGGCGCTGGGGCTGACCATGGTGGTCGCCGCGCTGCTCCTGCTCGGCCTCGTCATCTACGTCGCGGCCCGCAGGAGCGGAGCGGCCGAGGGCCGAGGGCAGCGGTTCGTGCCCCTGTTCAAGCAGCGCAAACCCCGTCACCTGGGGAAGTCGAGGGTGCCGGCTCCGGTTCCCGGCCCCACCCGCGGGGTGTACGGCTCCCAGTCACGCGGTTCCGCGGACTACCGACGTTCGGAGGCGCCGCCCATGCAGCCCGGCTACTCACCGCCGCACACTCGTCTCCTGGACGACCCGCCACCCGGCCCGGAGGGCCCACCCCCCGGGCACCAGCGCCGAACGTCCCCGCCTGCGCCCGTCCCTCCGGAAGCGGCGCCGTCGTCCCCGGCGCCGGCGACCACGGCGCCGCCGGCCGCGGTGTCCCCGGTGGAGTTCGCCGCCGACGCCCATGAGGTCCGGGCGCCCCGGTTCGTCGCCGGTTCGAAGGCGTCGAGGATGCCCTGGCTGCTGCCGACGGAGAGCGCCTCGCCGCCCGGTGTCGCGGCCGACCAGGGGGTCCTGGGCGATCTGGAGGTCCGGGCCGCGTCGGTGGTGGGGTCCGGGCACCGTTGTGGGGATCCGGTCAAACCACGGCAGGACGCATATCGGGTGGCCCGCGATCGCGCCGGCGACCACCTGGTGCTGGCGGTGGCCGACGGGATGTCCGACAGTCTGCGCTCCGAACTCGGCGCGTCGGTCGCGGTGGGCACCGCGGTGGCGCTGCTGCGCAGGTACCTCGACGACAACCGGCCGCTGTCCGGGCTGCGGGCCGACGACCTGTTCCGGGACGTGGCGGGCGCCCTGGTGCAGGCGGCCAAGGACCGGGGGCTCGATCCGCACGACGTCCGTACGACATTGGCCGTCGCCGTGCTGCCCACCCGGTGCCGCCCGGACCGCCCGGTGGAGGGATGGGTCGCGCAGATCGCGGACACCCATCTGTGGCGGCGCGAACCCGGGAGCTGGAAGTGCCTCACCGGTGCGGAGAAGGACTCGTTCGACGGCAGTGTCCTGAACTCGTTCCTGCCGCACGTGCCGCAGGCGGCGCGAGGCACGCTGTTCACCCTCGCCTGGGGCGACACGGTCGCGGTTCTCTCCGACGGGGTCTCCGACGCGTTCTCCTACGTGCCCGGCGCCACGTCGTGGTTCGCCGACCGCTGGCGCGACCCGCCACCGCTCGCGTCGTTCCTGCTCGACGTCGACTACGAGGCCAAGCAGATGCACGACGACCGGACCGCCGTCGTGGTGTGGGCCGGGGGCTCCGAGACGTCCCGGGGAGCACCGCGGCGATGACTGCGCAATCCATCGCGCCGGTGCTGGAGGTGGCCCGGCTGGGCGTCCTTCCCGTGACGCCCGACTTTCCGGCCGGCGGCGAGAGCGACGGCGTCTGGCGGGTGCCGGCGTTTCCCGGCCAGCTCTTCAAGAAGTTGAACATGGAGGCGGCCCGCAAACTCGACACCGGCACGCTGGACCGGCTGATCAAGCAGCCCACGACGCTCACCGGACCGGGCGACGCGCAGCTGATCGCCGAGTCGACGGCCTGGCCGGCCAGCCGGATCGTCGACGGCGGACGCACGGTCGGAGTGCTGATGCCGGAGGCGCCGCCCGACTTCAAGGTGAGCTGGCGGGCGAAGTGGGGTTCGAACCCCGACAAGTACGGCCCGCTGCCGGTGGACTACCTGGCCAAGCCCAACGACTGGCTGGCCAGCCGCCGCATCGCGAGCCAGTCACCGGCGGACCGGTCGGCCGTCTGCCTGAACCTGGTACGGGTGGCGCACCTCTTCGAACGTTGCGGCATCGTGTACGCCGACTGGTCGTACGCGAACGCCTTCTGGCATCCCGACCGCAAGACCGTGTTCGTCTTCGACATCGACGGCTGCACCTACGGGTCCCGGCCGCACGTCTTCACGCCCCAGTTCGAGGATCCGCTCACCCCCGACGGGCATCCGGTCGACAGGTTCACCGACCGGTACCGCCTGCCGCTGCTCGTCGCGCGCATGCTCACCGGGCTGCGCGAGGAGAAGGACGTGTTCGCGCAGCTCCGGACGATGCCCGGCGCGGTGCCGGGCATCCTGCTGGCGATGGTGACGGCCACCGAACGGACCGCGCGGCCCGGCATGGCCGAGCTGCTGAGCGGTTTCGGTGTCCCAGTCGCCGACGAGACCGGCGTGCTCGGCTGGCGGGCACCACGGAAGGGGAACCGGAACGCGCCGCCCAGCACGGTCGGCGGGACGCGCCCCCGACCCACGTCCACCCGGCCGGCGACTCGTGCCGCGAGCACGCGACCGGGCACCACACCGGGCGCCAAGCCGGCCACCAGACCGGTCTCCTGGCCGGGGTCCCCTCCGGGCGTACGGCCGGGCGCCACGACGGGCCGGGCGTCCGTGCCGCCCGCGGCGGCCAAGCCGGTGGCCCGCCCGGCCACGGCGCCGGTCAACCTCCCGCCGCCGGCGAATCCGGTGCGTCCCTCCCCACCGGCCGCTCCGGTGCACCGGGGCGGGGGTGACGGCGACTGGATCGCCGGCGCCGTCGGCGTCACCGTCGCGATCGTGGTCCTGCTCTTCCTCCTCAACCTGATCTTCGGCTGAACCGTTTCCGGAAAGGACACGCCCGTGACCGAGCCCGTGGTGAAATCGAGATGCCTGCCCGCCTACATGGTGATCGACACCTCGTACTCGATGAAGTCGCAGGAGCAACTGCTCAACGACACCGTCGACCACGTCTTCGAGCAACTCAGCAGCAGGCCCATGGTCTCCGAGTTCGCACACATATCGATCATCACGTTCAACAGCGACGCGCACGTCGTGCTGGAGATGACCGACATCGATCAGGTGCAGCACCTGCCGACGATCAGCTGTCAGGGCGGCACCAGTTACGGCAAGGCGTTCCAGCTGGTCCGGCAGCGGATCGACGTCGACGTCACCCAGTTGCACGCGGCCGGGCGAGCGGTGCTGCGCCCGGCGGTCTTCATCCTCACCGACGGCGCTCCGACGGACAGCAACTGGGCCGCCGACTTCGCCACGCTCACCGATCAAGGCTTCCGGCGACGGCCACACATCATCGCGTACGGGTTCGGCGCCGCGAATCCCGCGGTGCTGGGCAAGATCGCCACCAAGGCGGCCTTCGTCGCCAAGGACACCGAGAACGAGAAGGAGGCGATCGTCAGCATGCTGACCAGCCTGCTGAACACGCTGGTGACCTCGGCCAGCGCGCAGGAGTTCCGGATCCCCGAGCAGGCCGACGGCTACGAGCGGGTGCCGATCGAGTTCGTCGACTGAGCCTGCCGCAGCAGCGGCGAGAGCCGGGACAGGATCCGTTCCACGTCGGGCCGGGTCCGCCACCGTCCGAGCCGGCGGTACACGTCGCGCAGGTCGCGCCGGATCGTGGCGGAGTCGATCAGCGCGGCCAGTTCGACGATGTCGTCGAGGACCTCGCAGGCCTCGTCGACGGCGCCGGACGCGGCGAGGGCCAGCGCCAGGCGGGCCCCGCACCGGGCTCGGGCACGGCCCGCCCACTCGGGGATCCGGGCCAGCTCAGCGCCGAGGACTTCGGCGGCCTCGTCATGACGGCCCAGGTCGTGCAGGCACCATCCCTCCACGAAGGCGAGCGGATCGCGGAGGTTGGTGGTGCCGAGCACCGGCTCGGCCGAGTCCTCGGTGACGGCCGCCGCCGTCAGTTCGGCGGCGGCCCTCAGGAGCCGCCGGTACTCCTTTTCGTGTCCGGCGGCGGCGTGGCCCTGGGCCTCCCGCTGCGTCGCCATGGCCTGTACCAGAGGCCGCGCCGACTGTTCGCGCGCCTGCCGGGACAGGTCGATCGTGGCCAGGAAGTCGCCCCGGTAGAGCGCCAGTTCGGCCCGGCGCACCAGCGCGTACGCGGCGAGTTCCGGGTCGCCGGCCTCGGCGCTGAGGCGGACCGCCTCGGTGGTCCACCACACGGCGGCCGCCTCGTCGCCGGCCTCCTGCGCCATCCAGCCGGTGTACTCGGCGTACCGGGCGGCCAGCCGCAGAGCGGGCTCGCGGGCCTCGTCGCTCACGTTCTGAAGGGTCTTGCACACCGTGATCAGGATCGGGACCACGGTGTGCGGCGGATTCACCTGTCCGAGGGTGCGTATGTCGTCGAACCACCGCCGATAGACGGCGAGCGAGTGCGCCGTGGCGCGCGGCGCCGTCGTCCATCGCATCAGGGTGTGCTGGACCCGTTCGGCGTCGCCGGAGGTGATGGCGAACTCGCCGCTGCCGTCGCCGGTCAGCCGCATCGTCCACAGGTCGCCGTTCTGCCCGACGGCCGGTTCCGCGGTGGCCGTCCGCGGTGGCACCAGACCGGTCAGATGGCCGTCGGCCTCCAGCGCGGCGTCGCAGGCCCGAGCCAGTTCCGGTGTCGGCGCCTTCGTGCCGGTCTCGATCTTGGACAGATAGCCGGCGCTGAACTGCACCCGTCCCGACAGGTTCCGTAGCGACAGCCCGGCCGCCACCCGCCTCAGCCGGAGCTCGTTACCGAAGTCCCCCACCTGGTCGAGAGTGGCCGCTCGGTGGCCGCGCGGCAACACGAGAGCCGGCGAACCCTCCCGTCCGGCGCCCGTCTCTCCACTTCCGGCCGGATGCGATCCCACAGACCCGGGTCGTCACGCCGAGGTCAGAAGCTGGGTCGCCGCCAGCTGCGCGTACAGCCGGTCCTGTGCCACCAGTTCCGCGTGGGTTCCCACCGCGCGCACCCGTCCCGCGTCCATGACGATGATGCGGTCGGCGCTGATCACCGTGGACAGGCGGTGGGCCACCACCATCACGGTGGTCCGGGTGGCAGTCTCGGTGATGACGTCACGGAGCGCCAGCTCGTTGACGGCGTCGAGTTGTGAGGTGGCCTCGTCCAACAGCAGCAGGCGGGGCCCGCGCAGCAGGGCGCGGGCGATCGCGATGCGTTGCCGTTCGCCGCCCGACAGCATGGAGCCGCGATGCCCGACCGGCGTGTCCAGGCCGTGGGGCAGACGGTCCACGAGGGCCGCGAGTTTCGTCCGGCTCAGGACGTCGCGGATGTCGTCGTCGGTCGCCTCGGGCGCTGCGAAGATCAGATTCTCCCGCAGGGTGCCGGCCAGGACCGGGGCGTCCTGCTCCACATAGCCGATCAGTGATCGCAGGTGGGGCAGCGACCAGTCTCGGACGTCCTTTCCGTCGAACAGGACCCGGCCGCCGGTCACCTCGTAGAACCGCTCGATGAGCGCGAAGACGGTCGACTTGCCGGCGCCCGAGGGGCCGACGATGGCGGTCATCCCGGCAGCCGGCGCCTCGAAACTCACCTGATGGTGGATGTCGGGCAGCCCGGTCCGGTAGCGGAAGGACACGTCGGCGAAACGGACCGACGCCGGCGCCGCTGCCGAGTGCCGGGGCGGCGCGGGCCGGTGCTCCGGCAACGGCTCTGTCGACAGGCGTTGCACCCGCGTGATCCGGGAGATGGCGGCGGCGCCCTCCTGGTACTGCGACACGGCGTCGATCAGCTTGGACACCGGTTCGATCAGGTAGAACAGGTAGAGCAGGAAGGCGATGAGCGTGGAGACGGGAATCGCCCCGGACGACACCCGGGCCCCGCCGACGGCGAGCACCGCGAGGAACGCCAGTTGCACGGCGAGTCCGTCGGCCGATCCGGCCAGGGCCTCCCATTTCGCGCTCCGCACACCGTGCCGCCAGGCCTGCCGCGCCGCCACCTCCACCCGGGCGGCCTCTCGCTGCTCGGCGCCGGACGCCTTCACCGTACGAAACGCGCCGAAGACCCGCTCCAGCGCGGTAGAGATCTCCCCGACCGCCTCCTGTGACCGCTCGGTGGCCCGCGCGATCCTGGGCATCACCAGGGCCACGAGCCCGCCGATCAGCACGATCACCCCGAGGGTCACCCCCAGGAGCACGACGTCCAGGATCGCCATCACCGCGATCGCCGCCACGAAGGCCACGACGCCCGTCGCCGCGCCGACGACGGCCTGGGTGCTGACCGCCCGCAGCAGCGTCGTGTCCGACGTGACCCGGGACATCAGGTCACCCGGCAAGACCAGCTCCGCCTCGGCGAGCCGGAGTCGCAACAGCCGTCCGACGAGGGTGCGCCGTGCGGCCAGCACGACCGACTCCGCCGTCCGTTCGAGCACGTAGGCGCCGAGCCCGTCGACGATCGCGCTCAGCACCACCAGCGCGGTGAGCGCCAGCAGAATGCCGGTGATGGCGTCGCTGGAGGCGAGCCGGTCCACCAGGACCTTGGTGGCCAGCGGCTGCAGCAGCCCTCCGGCGGCGCCGGCCAGCGCACACAGCAGACCGAGCGCGACGACCCACCGGTGCGGCCGGACATGCTCGTACAACGCCGTGAAGGTCTCCCGCGCGGAGGCGGGGGCGGCATCCGTCGTCGATGGCCGGGATGCGGTGTTCAAGAGACTCCTCTGTTCGACAGGTGCGAGGTTGTTCAGCGGGGTTCGGGGTGGCGGCTCACCGGGCGAGCCCGGCGAGCCTGGTGGCGCTGGTGAGCAGGTGCTCCAGCGGCCCGCGGCGGAAGAACCGCGACCAGACCGCCGCGAACACGACGGCGACGGCGACGAACGCGGCCAGCAGCACGGTCGAGTTGGCGTCCGGCGGAGTGGCGTTGTCGCCAGGCAGCGCGAGGATGGCCAGGATGTGGCCCACGTAGACCGTCAGGGACATGGTGCCCACGGCGATGACCGGGCCGGCGAGCCGGCGTAGCCGCGGCAGCCTGTCCATCGCCACGATCGCGCATAGCAGCACGGTGATCGCCATCCCCAGGCTGCCGATGATGTCGAAGGTCGAACCGCTGTGCGGCTCGGCTGCCAGCAGCGACCAGGGGTCGGGCGCGAAGCCCTCCTTGGGGGGCGGCGGCCCGGAGCCGGCCATGGCGTCGCCCGGCGGCATGTCGTCCGGCATGTGGTCCGGGATGCGGCCGCCGAACAACGGCAGCGCCAGCCGGGGCGTGCCGTAGCCGAGCACGATCAGCGCGGGACCGAGCACCGCCAGGCGCCGACGCACCGCGCCGGCGGCCAGATCCAGCCGGCCCAGCGCCATGCCCGCGATCACGAACGACATCCAGGTGATCGCCGGGTAGAAGCCGGTGAGCACCAGATCCAGCACTCCGACGCCGCACAGCCGCTCGAGCGGGTCGTACGCGTTGACGCTGTTCAGGGTCGGCTCGCTCAGCAGCGCCCGCAGGCCGAACGCGACCTGCGGCGCGACCAGCGCGAGGACGGCCGCGATGATCGCGAGCATCCGGGCACGCAGCCGGAGCAGCGGCAGGGCGAGCAGGAAGTACACGGCGTACGAGTTGAGGATCACCGCGTCCCCGAAACTGGTCATCGCCAGCGCGGTGCCCACCGCCAGCAGAATCACCGCCCGGATCACGATCCGGGCTTTGGCCCGCCGGCCGGCGAGGCCGGTCCGCGGTTCGAGACGACCGGCGATCAACATCAGCGAGAACCCCGCGAGCACGGCGAACAACGCCGACGCCCGGCCCTCGGCCAGGCTCCGGAACCAGCCGCCGACGTCACCCGGCGCCGCCTCGAACGGGCCGACATGCACGGCGAACATGCCGAACACGGCCAGCGCGCGGGCCAGGTCCACGCCGACCAGCCGGCCGATGGGCGGACCGGGCTCGGCGACCGCCGCGGGCTCGGGCTTCGGCAGTGACGTGTGTGCGAGGGGGTCGAGCGATGTCATGCCGACAAACGTCGTCGAACCGCGCCGGCCGGGCCATCCGCCAGGCTTCGGCGCCGGCCCGCCCTCTCACTGGAATGACCCCCCACCCGGCGGGGCGGGCACGCCGGGTGGGGGGATCTCGCCCGCCCGGTGGCTGCGGCTGCCGATTCGGCGGGGACGGGCCGTGTACCAGCGGTTATGGTCAAGCGTCGGTGACGACCGTCCGGAGACCGAGCGGAGCGAATGTGGTACGGGTTGTGGTGGTGGACGACGACGCCCTCGTCCGCTCCGGCTTACAGCTCATCCTGCGCGTGGCCGCCGACATCGAGGTCGTGGCCACCGCCAGTGGCGGCGAGGCGATCGACGCGATCACCCGGCACCGGCCCGACGTCGTTCTGCTCGACATCCGCATGCCCGACGTCGACGGCCTCACCATCCTGCGCCAGGTGCGCGCCATGCCGCACCCGCCCACGGTGGCGATGCTAACCACCTTCGACGCCGACGAGTACATCACGACCGCGCTGCGCGCCGGAGCCGCCGGGTTCATCCTCAAGGACACCCACCCCGAGCAACTGGCCCAGCTGGTACGCACCCTCGCCGCCGGCGCCGTGGTCCTGTCCCCCAAAGTGTCACGCTCGGTCGTCGACTGGCGTCTGGAGAACGGCGAGGACGCCGCCGGCGCGATCGCCCGGCTGACCGGCCGCGAACGCGACATCCTCGTTCACATCGCCGGCGGCCTGAGCAACACCGAGATCGGCACGCGGATGTACCTGAGCGCCGGCACCGTCAAGGACCACGTCAGCGCCATTCTCACCAAGCTACGGGTGAGCAGCCGGGTGCAGGCCGCACTCATCGCCCAGCGCGCGGGCTTGCTGACCCACCCGGACGGCATGTCTTGAGGCCGGGCCGGGTGCCCGCCGCGGTCGTCGACGCGGCCCTGATCGTCGCCGCCGTGCTCGACGCCATGCTGATGGCCGAGGCCGATCGCCCGTACGCCGTCGTCTCCACCACCGTGGCCGCCCTCGCCCTCGCCGTCCGCCGCCGCCTGCCCTATCTGGTCTTCGCGCTCACCCTGCCGGCGACCGCGGTCTCCTCCGCGGTGGTGGCCGGCGCGGTCGCCCTCTACACGGTCGCCGCGAACACCCGCAACCGGCGGACACTCGCCGTCTGCGCCGTCATCTACAGCGTCAGCTGCGCCGCCACGGTCGGGAACCATGACCTCCCCGCGCCCACCCGCGTCGACCTGCTGGTCTCGGTCGGCTACAACATCGCGACGGCCGCCGCCGCGATGTTCCTGGGCCAGCTCGTGCAGGCCCGGCGCGATCTGCAACAACGCCTGGCCGAGATCCACCAGGTCCGGGAACACGAACAGCAACTCGTCGCACAGACGGTGCTCGCCCAGGAACGCGCCCAACTCGCCCGGGAGATGCACGACGTCGTCTCCCACCAGGTCAGCCTCATCACGATCCAGGCCGGCGCCCTCCAGGTCAACACGAACGACCCGGACGCCAGGACGACGGCACAGACCATCCGTGATCTCAGCGTCCGCACCCTGGACGAGCTGCGGCACATGGTCACCGTCCTGCGCGCCTCCGGCACCGCGCCCACCGAGCTCACCCCTCAGCCGACCCTCGCCGGACTGAGCCAGATGATCGCGAACAGCGGCATCGAGACCCGGCTCGACGGCGACCTGCCGACCGACGTCAGCGCCGCCGCCCAGCGGGCCATCTACCGCACCGTGCAGGAAGCCCTGACCAACATCCGCAAACACGCCCCCGGCGCCACGGCGACCATCCGGGTCCGGCACGACGGCGACACCATCGAGGTCGTCATCACCAACACTCCGGCGACGCGTCCCACCGTCCCGCTTCCCGGCGCCCAGCACGGCCTCATCGGGTTACGTGAACGCGCCGAACTCCTCGGTGGCACCCTCACGGCCGGTCCCACCAGCGGCGACGGCTACCGGGTCCAGCTCCGTTTCCCCGCCACGACCCAGTAGGGACGCCGGTCCGCGCCCACGCCGGGATGCCGAGGCTCCGCCACGCCCGGTGACCGGCGTGGTGACGGCGGCGGAAGCCGGCACGCCACCGGGACGGAGAACAGCGCGAGGACCAGGATCAGCCGCTCCAACGGAACGAGTTCGCCGGCGGCGCCGGCGCAGACGGGACAGGACCGGGTGTGCCGTGTGATCCGCTTGCGCCACAGCGGGCTCGGTACGCCGTCCCACTGTTCCCGGGCGGCGGTCAGCCGCGCGCACCGCGGACGGGCCTCCAGCGCGGCGACGAGTGCCCGGCTCAACTCCAGTTGGTGGCGCATCCGCTGGACGCGGACACCGGCATGGGCCACGCTCGTTCCCAGCGCGGCCGCGAGCTCGGTCCTGGTCAGCTGGCCGGCCGTCTCCCGCCACCACAACGACAGCAGCGCCCGGTCGCCGGGGTCGAGCCATCGACTGGCGCGTACCGCCTGCCGGCGGTGGCCGGACAGTTGCACATTGGTCAAGGCCAGGTCCTCCGCCTCGACGTCCGGCAGACCGGTCGCCTCGTCGAGCGGCGCCGTCCGCTGGAGGTCAGCCTGCCGCCGGTGGAGGTTGGTGCTGATCTGGCGGGTCACGATCGTCGCGAGCCAGGGCCGGAAGCTCTCCGGGACGCGCAGCGTGCGGATCTCCCGCAGGACACGAAGCATCGCCTCCTGCACGACGTCATCGACGTCCGGGAGCCCGCCCAGTGCCCGGCGCACGATGGTGTACACCGCCGGCAGGCAGGCCGTGACGAGTTCGTCGAGCGCCCGCCGGTCCCCCGCCTGCGCGGAGACGACGAGGCTCGTCTCGCTGACCTCGCTGGCTGGCGTCACGATCTCTGCACCGCCGGCACCGTCTCGGCCGAGCCGGTCTAGCGGACGTCCACCGGGTGCGCCCGATGGGTGGCGCCACGGTTGGTGACGGCGAGCAGCCGCCGGCCGGCCCGCTCGGGCCGCACGTGAGGTCCGTCGGGTGCGGGAGGCGCCGTCCGCTGGTACGCCGAGGTGATCGCGTCCTCGTCGACCCGGACGCCGAGGCCCGGCGAGTCGCCGAGGACGAAGGCGCCGTCCTCGACGTGCAGGTCGACGGTCACGCCGGCCGGTGGCCGCAGGTCCTGAAGTTCGCTCGCGATGTGGTTGGGCACCGACGTCGCGGCGTGCAGCAGGGCGACCGGCGTGTTGCCGATCGGGCTGACCGGCAGGTCGTGGGCGTGCGCCAGCGCGGACACACGCAGGAAGTGGGTGACGCCCCAGACCGCGGCCGTCTGGACGACGTCGAGGCCGCCCGCGGCGATCAGCGGGCGGAACTGCTCCAGCCCGGTGAGGTTCTCGCCGCTGGCGACCGAGGTGTGCACGCCGCGGCTGACGGCGGCCAGGCCGTCGGCGTCCCAGCGCCGCACCGGCTCCTCGATCCAGGTCAGGTCCAGGGTGCGTTCGAGTTCGCTGACATGGCGGACCGCCTGCTTGCGCGTCCAGGACTCGTTCGCGTCCAGCATCAGTCCCGGCCGTGTTCCGCGTGCGGCCCGCGTCAGCACCTCCCGCACGAGCGTCAGGCGCTGCCGGTCGCGCTCGACGTCGAGGCCGCCCTTGAGCTTCGCCGCGGTGAGTCCCCATTGCGCGTACACCTCGTAGGTGGCGACGAGTTCGTCGTCGCTCAGCCCGATGTCGAGGCCGGAGGCGTAGGCGTGGACCCGGCGGTCCCGGCCGCCGAGCAGCCGCCACAGCGGCTCGCCGGCGGCCTGCGCCTTGATGTCCCACAACGCCGTGTCGAACGCGCCGACGGTGCCGAAGACCACGCCGGCGTGGCCGGCTTTGAAGGTCTGCCGCAGCATCCGGTCGTACAGTGCCGTCACGCCGCGGGGATCCTGCCCGTCGATGGCGGCGAAGATGGCCTCGGCTTCCACATGCGGGCCCAGGCCGACTCCGGTGATCCCCTCGTCGGTGTCGACCATGATGATCGGCACGGGCATGACGCCGTCGGCGTAGACGCCGTTGGCGTCGCCGACGGGCCGGCCCCACTCGTGTGCCGTCGTCAGGGTCCGGTATCCGGTGATCCGCATGTCAGCCCTTCGTCGCACCGGCGGTCACACCGTCGGCAATCTGGCGCTGCAGGAACAGGTAGGTCACCAACACCGGCACCGCGGCGATCAGGACGCCGGCCGCGAAGGTGGGGATGTCGTCGGAGTACTGGCCACGCAGTGAGGTGACGCCCACCATGAGCGTGCGATGGTCGGCCGACGGCATCATCAGCAGCGAGATGAGCACGTCGTTCCAGCAGAACAGCGCGTTGAGGATGCCGACCGACAGCAGGGCGGGCGCGCCCATCGGCAGCATGATCCGCCGGTAGACGCCGTACACGGTGTTCCCGTCGATCCGGGCCGCGTCCACGATCTCGGCCGGCACCGCCCGGTAGTAGCTCGTCATCAGGAAGACGGTGAACGGCAGGTACTGTGCGACGTAGGCGAGGATCAGTCCCGGATAGGTGTCGATGAGACCGGTGTCGGCCATGGTCCTGGCCAGCGGCACCATGATCACCTGGAACGGGATGAAGAGCGCCGCCAGACAGATCATGAACAGCGCCGAGGAGCCCCGGAACCGCAGCCGGCTGAGCGCGAACCCGGCCATGGATCCGAAGAGCAGCAGCAGCGTCACGGCGCCGGTCACGACGATGAGCGAGTTGAGGAAGTACCGCGCCATGCCGACGCTGTTCCAGGCCGTGCCGATGTTCTCCCAGTGCATCGTGGGGGCCAGGGAGAACCGGTCGAGGATGTACTCGCGCCGGGTCTTCATCGCGACGTTGGCGGTGAACAGCAACGGATAGATCGTCGCGAGGGCGAGGACCGCCATCGGCGCCGCGATCAGCCATCTGCCCAGTCGAGTGCGCGACATCAGTCGTCCCGTCCCACGCGGCGCAACACGCTGATCTGCAGCAGACCGACGACCAGCATGATCACGAACAGCGCCGTGGACGCGGCCGAGGCGAGCGCGGGCCGGTTCATCTGTCCCTGCTGGACCCAGATGTAGTACTCGGGCAGGTAGGTCGATCCCTCCGGACCGCCGCCGGTCATCACGTAGAGCAGCCCGAACATCGAGGTCAGCATCCCGATCATGGTGGTGATGAAGACGAACTGGATGGTGCGCGTCAGACCGGGGACGACGACGTGCCGGATGGTCTGCGGCAGCGAGGCGCCGTCGACCCGGGCGGCGTCCAGCAGGGCGGCGTCCAAGGTCGCGAATCCCGCCAGGAAGACCACGAGAGCCATCCCGAACGTCGCCCAGACGTGTACGCCGACGACCGCGAAGACGGCGACGTGCGGATCGCCGAGCCAGTCGACCGGGCCGATTCCGGCGTGGGCGAGGACGGCGTTCAGCGGGCCGTCGTACGCCATCAGCAGGTTGAAGATGGCGCCGACGATCACCGGGGAGAGCACGGCGGGGAAGAAGTAGACGCTGCGGAACAGCCGGTGCCCGGGCACGCGCAGGTAGATGAAGGTGGCGAGCAGTCCCGGGATGGCGACCGCGATCGGAAGCATCAGGACCAGCAGGCCCACGTTGCGCAGCGCGGTGCGGAACAGCGGGTCGTCGAGCAGGGCCGTGTAGTTGTCGAGTCCCACCGGTGCGCCGTTGCGTTCGCCGTCCCCGGTGAAGGAGAAATTGACGCCCAGCACCAGCGGCCACAGCCGCAGCACGACGATGATCAGAACAGCCGGGGCGACGAGGACGTAGGGGGCGAGGCGTTCGGAGCGCCGGCCGTCCCGGTCGCGCCGCGAGCCTCCCACCGGCGCCGGGCCCGCGAGCGGCGTGCCGGCCCCCGCGCCGCCGGCACGCCCCGGTGCGGCGGGGCGCACCGGCGACGGGCTACCCCGTGGCACGGTCAGCCGGCCTGGTCGGACGCGGCCAACTGCTTCATCGCCTCGTCGACGGTGACCGATCCGCTGAGCAACTGCTGGGACAGCCGCCCCATCAGCTCCACGGTCTTGGACGACAGGGCGACGTGCAGGGCCGGCTTGCCGCCGTCGATCCCGGACACGATGGTGGCGACGGCCGGGCCCGCGCCGGTCACGTCGATGGTGCTGTCGGCGGCGATCGCCCCCGCGTCGGCGTAGAACGACTTCAGCGCGTCGGTGGAGGTCAGCGACCGCACCAGGTCGGCGGCAGCCTTCGGGTCCTTGGTCCACTTCGCGACCGCGTAGCCGATGCCGCCGTCGTACGGGAGGCTCGGCGTGGCGCCCGCTGTCACGACCGGTGACCTCATGACGCCGACGTTGGCGGCGTCCAGGAACTCGGCGAAGTCCTTCCAGTGCCCGACGTCCGACATCAACCCGATGACGTGCGAGGCCTTGCCGGACTGGAACACCGCGAACGCGTCGTTGAACATCGCCGTGGAGTTGGCCCCGTCGTTGTTCAGCCCCTGGTCGTTGACCTCTTTCCAGAGCGAGAAGACCCGCTTGACGCCGGGCGAGGTCCAGTCGCGTTTGCCGGCGATCCAGTCGTCGTACTCCTGCGCCGAGAGGATGCCCGAGCCGAGAGCGGACAGGAAGAACTGGATGCCGATGCCTTCCTTGTTGCCCTGTGCGAAGCACTTGGCCCCGGTCGCCTTGGTGATGGCCGCGCAGTGGGCGACGAACTCGTCCCATCGGGTGGCCGGCCGCTCCGGGTCGAGCCCCGCCTTCTGATAGAGCGACTTGTTGTAGTAGATCGGGTGGCCCTGCAGGGTCACCGGGGCGGCGTAGATCTTGCCGTCCTTGGTGAAGGCCTCCCATCCGGCCAGGCGCCGTTTGTCCTCGCCGACGTACTCGTCCAGCGGCAGGAGCGCGTCCACCCGGTCGCGCATCTGTCCGCCGCCGTTGAAGAGCATGACGTCGGGCCCCTTGCCGGCCTGGATGGCCGCGCCGAGGAGGGTGTAGTACTGCTCGAACGGCTGCGCGACGAACTCGACCGTCACGCCGCGGTGCTTCCCGGCGAAGTCCGCCTTCGCCTTCTCGATGTACGAGGCCGCGGACGCCTCTCCCGACTTCCAGTCCCAGACGACGAGCTTGCCGCCCGCACCGCCCGACTCCGAGTCGGGTGCCGAGGCGCTTCCGCAACCGGCCACGGCCAGCGCGGCGATGAGGATCACCGACCATAGTGCTCGCTGCTTCATTGCCGCTCACTCTCCAGCTGGCCGGCGGACCGGGCATCGACGGCGGACTATCGGAACGTAACTCGTATGACGTATGACGTCAACACAATGCCTTATAGTGATGGGTGCCCGCAGTCGCCGCGGGCTACGGAGGGTGATATGACGGCAGCAGCGGAATCGACCGCCGGCGTCGCCGGGCCTCCCGCCTGGACCCGGCGACCGGCCAATCTCGCCACGGCGGTCACGGCGGAGCTGGTCGAGCGGATCATCCGGGGCGTCCACCCGTCCGGCTCGCCGCTGCCGCCCGAGCCGGTGCTGTGCGCGACCTTCTCGGTCAGCCGCACCGTGGTGCGCGAGGCGGTGAAGATCCTTCAGGAGAAGGGGCTGGTGCAGGTCCGCCAGGGCACCGGCACCATGGTCACCCCGCCGGCGATGTGGAACATGCTCGACGAGCTGGTCCTCGGCGCCACCATCGCCGAGGACGACAGCCTGGCCATCCTCGACGACCTCGTCGTCACCCGCCGCGTGCTGGAGTCCGACATGGCCAACGTCGCCGCCCGGCTGGCGGACGACGCGGCCATCGAGCGGCTACGCACGCTGGTCGATCAGATGGACGAGGTCGTCGACGACCACGTCACCTATCACGACCATGACCGCGCCTTCCACGACACGATCATGCAGGCATCCGGGAACCGCATCGCCCGCGCCGTCATCCGCGCCCTGGAGAGCCAGGTCAGCAACACCGCCCGCTACATGGGGCGCACCGAGCGCGCCCTGTGCGTGGCCTCCAACCGCGGTCACCGGCGCATCTACGAGCGGATCGCGGCCCGTGACCCCGAAGGAGCGGCCGAGGCGATGTTCACCCACATCACCGAAGCCTGGGTGGTGCGCCGCAGCGGCCCGGACGAGCCGACCCGGCTGCACCGCTGACCCCTCGGCCGGTGCGGCCCCGGGCGGCGGCGCCCGGTTCGCACCGGTCCAGGCGCCGTCGGCGAGCCCTGGGGACGAGGCCGACCGGGGGACTCCGGTCATCGGAGGTTCCATTGCTGGTTGGCGCCGCCGTGGCAGGACCAGAGTGCGATCCTGGTCCCGTTGGCGGTGGCCGCACCGGTGGCGTCCAGGCACAGCCCGGACTGGGCGCTCGTGACGGTTCCGCTCGCGTTGACGTTCCACTGCTGATTGGCCTGGCCGTTGCAGTCCCAGATGATGACCGCGGTGCCGTTGCCGGCGCCCTGCCCGCTGGCGTCCAGGCACTTGGCGCCGCCGTAGACGGTCAGTTGCCTGCCGGCGGTGTAGGTCCACGTCTGTCCGGAGGCGCCGGTACAGTCGCCCAACTGCGTCTGGGTGCCGTTGCCGGTGGAGCCGCCCGGCACCTCGATGCACCGGCCGGACTGCACCCCGACGATCCGCGTGGCCTGCGGGTTGCTGTCCCCCGTCGGCCCGGCGGACGCGATCACGGCTTGAGCGCCCGCCGGCCAGTTACCGTTGGTGACGGTGACGTTGTTGTTCACCACGTTGCCGCGGTCGCCGTTGGTCACGTTGGTGGCGCTGTTGCTCGTCCAATTGTTGGTGACGGTGAAATTGCCCATGTTCTCGCCGCCCCAATAGTTGGCGGTGGCCCAGGTGCCGATATTGGAGAAGACGTTGCCGGTGGCGGTGAAATACTTGGACCCCTCGTCGAAATAGAGGCCGAACCAGCCGTTGGTACGCAGGCAGTGGTTACCGTTTATCTGAGCGCCCGGGTTCCACGACAATGTGTAGATGCATCCGCCGTCGGTCATCTGCTGCATCACGTCGTGGATGTGGTTGCCGATGAGCCGGTTGTTGGCGGCAGTGGTGGGCGTGGTGTACCGCGGCTGATAGTTGTACAGGCCACGGTTGGCGTACTGGTTGCTGCCGCCGGGCTCGTTGGCGCCCCAGCCGTACCCGATCGACATGCCGGAGTACGGCATGTTGTAGACCTCGTTGTGCGACATCGTGGCGTTGGTGACGTAGGTCGTCAGCACCGACACGTTGCCCCGGTACTCCACACCGAGGTCGTGGATGCGGTTGTTGCTGATCGTGATGTCCCGGTTGACCATCCGCCGGTCACCGGGGTGGTGCGCGTCGGCGCGCACACCGCCCACCACGATGCCGCCGGCCGAGCTCCGGGCGATCTCCGATCCCGTGACGGTGATGCCGCCGGCGCCGAGGCCGACACCGCTGGCATGCGCGTTCGCGTCGTTGCCGATCCCGATGGCCGTCTGACCGAGGTTGACGAACCGCGAGCCGCGGAAGGCGATGGTGTTGGCGGCCGAGACCTGAACCGCCGCGGGCATCTGATTCCAGTGCGGCCGGGCGGCCTCGAACTGGGTGCAGCCCTGCTGGCAGGCGGTCAGCGCCGGCCAGTTCCAGTTGCCGGTGAGGTAGGCGCCGGTCTGCTGGTCGGCGAAGCCCTGATTGCTGCTGGGCCCCAGCCAGCTCGTGCCGGTGAAGGTGATCCCGCTGAAGGTGATGTGGTGTGCGGGCGCGTCGTAGGTGCCGCCCACGTTCACCAGGGACTGCAGCGTCGGCAGCTCCACGCTGACGTTGCTCATGGTCTGACCGGCCGGCGGGGCGTAGTACAGCACGCCGGTCCCCGAGTTCAGGTACCACTCCCCCGGCGAATCCAGGAACTCGTACGCGTTGGTCAGGTACAAGGGTCCGGCCCGGTGCGGGCTGGAGAAGGTGTCGTACCCGAACGTGTTGTTGTTCCAGCCCGGCTGCTGCATCGTGATGAAGTTCCCGCTGATGCTCTGCACCGACACGTACCGGTCGGTGAACGAGTTGACGCTCTCCATCTGGATCCGGCTCTGGTCGGCCAGGTTGTTGAGGTAGCTCAGGGCACCGTTGCCGAACCTCAGGCCGGCACTGGTGGCGGTGAAGTCCGAACGGTTCACCTGTGTGCGCGCCCGGGTGGCGATGGCGCCGTTGACGTACAACTGCCGGGTGTCGACGCCGGCTCCGACGTCGGCCCGCCAGATGTTGCGGCCGGAGTCGGCCAGAGTCCATCCGGTGACGGCGCGCGCGCCGCTGATCGCGGGGCGGGCCGACGGCGCCGCCTGCCACACCACGGTGTGCCCGTTGGTGCCGGAGTCCTCGCCGGTCAGCCGGAACGGCGCCGGCAGGCGGTACACCCCGTCGGCCAACTGCACCACGATGTCGCCGGACATGGCGTCGTTCAACGATCGCACCGCGGCCTGCGCGCCCGCCAGCGAGCACGGCTGGGCGCTGGAGCAGGCGCCGCCAGCGCCGGAGGGGGAAGCGTAGAGGGTCGTCGGCGCCGCCTGGGCGGGGGTCGCCGACGCGACGATCCCCACCGCGGCCGCCAGCCCCGCTGCGGCGATTCCAGCCGGCACCTGCCGTCGCAGCGCGTACCACACGGGCGTCTCCTCAACGTGGGGGTGGAGGTCGCGGATGAATGTCGATCTCGCCGCCGGCCGACCGTGACGTCGGCGTCGTCCACTGTCGGCTCTCGCGGCGCGATCTCTCGGGCGGCCCATCAACCCGAACCGTCCATATGACGTATGACGTCATACACGGACGACGTTAAATGCGTGTTGCGGCCATGTCAAGCGACGGTGGTCGATGCGTCCGGGGTCTGGAGGCCGCCGTGGCGCCCGGCCCGGCTCACCGGAGAACCGCCCGCAGGTACCGCAGGCCCTCCAGCGCCAGCAGGTCCTGCGACGGGGCGAGAGGGCGCCAGATCGAGGCGGCGGTGGCGATCGTCCGGTTCAGCGCGGTGAACGACTCGATGCAGACGGCGCCGTCGTAACCGGTCGCGCGCAAGACGCCGAAGAAGCGGGGCCAGTCGAAGTGATCTCCGCCGGGAGCTCCCCGGTTCGTGCCGCTGACCTGGACATGCTTGATACGCGGACCGGCGAGGTAGACGGCCGCGTAGGGGTCGGACTCCTCGATGTTCATGTGATAGGTGTCGATCATGAGGCCGACGTTCGCGGGCATGCCGTCGATCAGGTCGAGCGCCTGCGCCACGGTGTTGACGACGCTGGTCTCGTAACGGTTGAGCGCCTCCACGCCGATGCTCACGCCACGCTCACCGGCGTAGTCGGCCACCGGCGACAGGGCCTCGCGGAACTCCTGGTAGCAGGCCGTGCGGGCGGCCGGTGACATGTGCCAGGCCCGGCCCACCGAGGCGTACACGGGACCGCCGACGCACGGCGCTCCGAGGACGGCCGCGCTGTCCACACAGGCCCTCAGATAGGCCGCGGTCGACGCGACCACGGTCGGCGGGGCGGCTACGAGCTCGCGCCCGGGCGGGGTCACCGCACAGACGCCGGCGGCCGCCAGGTGATGCGACGCCAGCAGGTCCCGGGTGCGGACCGGGTCCCAGTGGCCGGGTTGCTCCAGCGGTAGCTCGACCGCGTCGAAGCCGAACGCGGCGATCCGCGGGATCAGCTCGGCCAGGGCCTCGTCGTCGACCGGCGAGGCCCACACCCACGGGCTGACACCGATGGCGTGCACGGCGCTACTTCCAGCGCTGCGGGTAGCCGGGCAGGTCCGCGCAGCCACACATGGCGTAGTGCAGCGGAGGCATGTCCGGATCGACGTACCCCTCCAGATTCTCCTGGGTGATGGTCGGCTGGGGCAGCTTCCACGGGCTGGACACCGGCTCGCCGTCGAGGATGCGCAGCGCGGCGATGATCGGCGTACGCCACTGATAGGTGGGATAGGTGGGCGCGATCGCGGTGAGCTTGTTGTCCCGCCACAGCCTCAGGAAGTCGAGCTGGTCCTCGCCGTTGATCGGCGGCACCGGCCGGCCCGCGTCGAGGAACGCCTCGGCCGCCGCGACCGCGACGGCCCCCGCGTCCATCCAGACGCCGTCGATCGTGCCGTACCGCTGGATGTAGTCGTTGACGATCTTCTTGGTCTTCGCCGGGTCCCCGTCGGTGAACTCGACGCCCACCACGTCGACGCCGGCCTTGTCGAAGGCGACCTTCGCCGCGGACCAGCGCGTCTCCAGGACGTCGACGCCGGGCAGGATGCGCAGGGCGAGCACCTTGCCACCCGTCTTCACCTTCTGGCTGATGAACTCGGCCGCGACGTGGCCGAACCCGTAGCCGCCGATCGGGTTGATGAACGTCACCGGGCAGGCCGAGTCGACGCCGCGGTCGAAGACGATGACCGGGAGGCCCTTCTGGCAGGCGGCCTCGACGGCCGGGGTGAGCGTGGCGGTGGTGTTCGGCGACACGATGAGCGCGTCACACCCCTTGCCGAGCAGGTCGTTGATGTCGGCGATCTGCTTCTGGTCCTTGCCCTCGGCGTCGACGTGGACGAACTCCCGGATCCGGCTCTGCTGCGTGTCGACCTCGGCCTGCATGGCCTTGAAGCCGACCTGCCGCCACGGGTTGTTCAGTCCCGCGTTGGAGAAGCAGACCTTGTGCGGCCCCGGCTTCTTGAACTTCGCGGTCTCCACCATCGCCGGGTTGAGCACCTGCTCCCACGGCTTGCCGGCCGGCCCGGTCGCCGTGGCGTCCAGCAGCGCGAGTTCCTTGTCGTACTCGGCCCGCACGAAGAACTTCGACTGCTCACCCGTGCCGGATCCCGGGGTTCCGGACGCGGAGCCCGACGCGGCGGTGGTCGGTTCGTCGGTGGCGCAACCGGCGAGCGCCAGCAGCGCGCCGATCGCGGCGACGGCTATGGAAGATCTCACGGAAATCCCCTTACCTGGACGAGGAGCGCACGGACGGCACCGCCACGGCGAGCAGGATGATCGCGCCCTGGGCGGTGGATTTGAGGGCGCCGGAGACGCCGTAGAAGTTCATGAGCGCGAAGAGCGTCTCGAGGGTGAGCGCGCCGAGCATCGCGCCGGCCACCGAGCCCCGGCCACCGCCCAGAGCGACGCCGCCGAGGACGACCGCGGTGATCGCGCCGAACTCCAGTCCGGCGCCGGCCTGGAAGGAGACGCCGCTGTACCCGCCGATGAGGATCGCCGCGACCGCCGCCGCCAGTCCGCTCACGACGAACGCCATGGTCTTGGCCCGCCAGACCCGTACGCCGCTCAGCTCGGCGGTCCGCGGGTTGCCGCCGACGGCGAGGAGATTGCGGCCGAAGTCCGAGCGGGTCAGCAGCACGGCGAGTCCCGCGACGGCCAGCAGGACGAGCAGCGCGTACGGCACGCGGCCCACCAGGGGCACGTCCTCGAACGCCCGCCGGCCGAACCGGCGGAACTCCTCGGTGAGGCCACCCTTCGGGGCGCCGTCGGACCACAGGTACACCGCGCCGACCAGGATCAGGAACATGCCGAGCGTGGTGATGAAGGAGGGCACTCCCAGCCGCGTGGTGACCAGGCCGTTGACCAGGCCGACGGCGGCGCCGAACGCGAGCAGGAGCCCGATGACCGGCCAGGTGCGCGACGGCTCGCTGTCGATGAGCCGGGCGGCGACGACCACCTGCGCGGTGACCAGGGATCCGACCGACAGGTCGAACTCGCCGGAGACGATCACGAAGTACTGGCCGGCGGCGAGCAGGATGATCGGCGCGGAGCGGCCGAGGAACGACATCAGCGACGGCGGCGCGAGGAAGTCGGGCTGGCGGATGGTGAGCAGGACCAGCAGCGCCGCGAGGATCACGAGGATCGGTACGACGCCGCCGGGGCGGGACCGGAGGATGCGCGCCGGGGGCCGGCGACCTTCGGCGATCCGCATGGCTAAAACGCCGCCTTTCGCAGAGTCCGGCGGGCGTAGACGGCGACCGCCGCGACGATGATCACGCCGCGGATCACCTGCTTGAAGAAGGCGTCGACATCGAGCTGGTTGAAGATGGCGTCGATGCTGGCCAGCAGCAGCACGCCACCGATGGTGCCGGCGACGCCACCGCGCCCGCCGGCCAGGGCGGTGCCGCCGAGGACCACCGCGGCGACCGACTCCAGGTCGTACAACCCCTCGGTGCCCACCCGCGGCGCGCCCGAGCCGAGCCGGCTGGCGAGATAGATCCCGGCTAGGCCGGCGCAGAGCGCGCACAGCACATGGGCGGTGACCAGCACCCGGTCGTTGCGCACGCCGGAGAGCCGGGCGACCTCCGGGTCGCCGCCGACGGCGATCAGATGGTGGCCGAACCGGGTGCGGGCGAGGACGAACCAGGCCGCGCCGGCGACGGCGAGCAGCAGCAGGAACGACACGGGCACCGGGCCGACACGCTGGTACCCGAGGCTCCGGACGAGGGCGGGCGCGGTCTCACCGGCCGGGCCGTCGTAGCCGCTGTCGAGAAAGCCCTTCAGCAGCAGGCCGACGCCCACGGTCGCGATGAACGCGTTGACCCGCGCCTTGGTGACCAGCAGGCCGTTGAGGAATCCGATCGCGGCGCTGACCGCGAGCGTCAGGCTGACGGCCGGCAGCAGCGCTCCGTCACTGCCGGCCATGGTCTGCGCCGTGACCAGCGTGCTGAGGCTGATCACGTACGCCACGGACAGATCGAGCGAGCCACCGATGATCACCAGGGTCTGACCGACGGCGACCAGTCCGAGACCGGCGGCGACATGCAGCAGGCTCACGATCGTCGGCTGGCTGAACAGCCGGCCGCCGTCGATCGTGACGATCAGCCAGCCGGCCGCCAGGGTGAGGGCAAGGGCGACGAACACGCCCGGCGCGGTCCGCCCGGCCGGCAGGGGCAACGCGGTGCTCATCAGGCCGCCGCCGGCACGGCGCCCAGGGCGAGGGTGAGGACGTCCTCCTCGGTCGCGCCCGCGGGCAGCTCGCCGGCGATCCGCCCGTCGCGCATGACGATGATCCGGTCGCTCATGCCGAGCAGTTCGGGCAGCTCGGACGAGATCATCAGAACCGCCGCGCCGTCGCGGGCGAGACGGCGGACGAGGTCGTGAATCGCCGACTTGGCGCCCACGTCGATGCCCCGGGTCGGCTCGTCGAACAGCAGCACACCGGGCCCGAGAGCGAGCCATCTGGCCAGCACCACCTTCTGCTGGTTGCCGCCGGAGAGGAAGCGGATCTCCTGGTCCTCCCCAGCGGCGCGCACGTCGACGGCGGCGAGCAGCTCGCGGACCCGGGCCGTGCGGGCGCCGCGGCCGAACCAGGCCGGGCGGATGGCCCGGCCGGCCAGGAGCGCGTTGTCGAGCACCGACCGGCCGCCGACGATGCCCTCGCCCTTGCGGTCCTCGGTGACGTAGGCGATGCCCGCGCGCATCGCGGCGCGCGGCGAGCGCAGCCGGACCGGGGCGCCGTCGACGGTGACCTGGCCCGTGGTGAAGGGCGCGGCGCCGAACAGCGCGCGCGCCAGCGCCGACCGCCCGGAACCCCGCAGGCCGCCGACGCCGAGCACCTCGCCGGCGCGCAGCCGCAGGTCGACGCCGCGCAGCTTCCGGTTGCCCCCGCCACGGACCACGAGCCTGACCGGGCCGGGATCGTCCCGCTCGGCCCGGCCGGGGTAGTAGCCGGACAGCTCGCGGCCGACCATGTGCCGTACCAGTTGCCCGGCGCTGGTGTCCGCGGCGTCCACGGTGACCACACGGCGGCCGTCCTTGAGCACGGTGATCCGCCCGGCCAGGTCGAAGACCTCCCTGAGCCGGTGCGAGACGTACAGCACGCCGATGCCTTGTCGCTGCAGCCGCCGGACGAGCGCGTAGAGCTGCTCGACCTCGTGGTCGGCGAGGGCGGCGGTGGGCTCGTCCATGATGAGCAGTCGCGCGTCGAGCGCGAGCGCCTTGACGATCTCGACGACCTGCTGCCGGGCCACCCCCAGCCGCCCCACGCAAGCCCCGGGCGGGAGCGAGCTCTCCCCGATCGAGGCCAGCAGCGCCGCGGTGCGGACGAGCATCGCCTTGCGGTCGACGAGCCCGCGACGCACGGGTTCGTGACCCAGGTACACGTTCTCCGCGACGCTGCGCTCGGGCAGCAGGTTGAACTCCTGATGCACGATGCCGATGCCGGCCCGCTGGGCGTCGCGCGGGCCGGAGAACGTCCGCGGCACGCCGGCGAGCTCGACGGCGCCCTCGTCGGGCCGGTACACACCGGACACGACCTTCATCAGCGTGGACTTGCCAGCGCCGTTCTCCCCGACGATGGCGTGCACCTCACCCGGCAGGACATCGAGATCCACCCCTTCGAGGACGCGTACGCCGAGGAACGACTTGCCGATGCCCCGGAGCGCGAGCAGCGGGTCGGACATCATGAGCTCCTGCCACACGTAGTCAGCAACGATCGAGCCGCCGAATGCCGAATCGTGTGCGCACGACGTGAAACGGCGGGTCTTCCGCTCGCGGATTTCGCTACCCATGACGAAAACGTCACCCGAAGCGATCTCAGGCGAGCGTAAATGCTCCGGACGGCGCCCGGCAATCCCGCGAATCAACGCGGATCACGGATATTTGCTCCCCGGAAATGTGTAATCGAATCGGCCCCATCCCGGTCGTATTGACTTCCGGCGATGGACGGTCGCATGCTGGCCCGGCAGACCACGGGACAGAACGGCACTTGATGTGACTCTGTGTCACGTCCCGGAGGGACCTGACTGCCCGTCACGGCGGACGGCATGACGATCTGACCGGCACACGCACGCCTTCGGCACGCCTGGCGCGTCCGAGGCGCGGCGCCGCGTGCCCGTGGTCTCAGCCTCGTTCATCCCCGCCGACATAGGAGACGGCATGCGTCGCAGCACATTGATCATCGGAGCGATCGCGGGTCTGCTGCTGTCGTTCGCGATCGCCGTTCCCGCGGCGTCAGCGGCCCCAGCGTTCCGCGCCCTGCTGTTCACCAAGACCGCCGGCTACCGCCACGACTCGATCCCGGCCGGCGTCGCCATGTTCGCCGAGCAGGCCGCCGCCAACAACTTCGAGGTGGTGCACAGCGAGGACTCGAACGTCTTCACACCCGCCAACCTGGCCACCTTCGACGTGCTCATCATGTTCCAGACCTCGGGCATGGTGTGGACCACGGCGGCCCAGCGCCAGGCCGTGGAGGGATTCCTGGCCAGCGGCAAGGGCATCGTCGCCGTCCACAACGCGACCGACATGGGCATCGAGGCCGAGTACCCGTGGTGGGATCAGACCATCAACGCCGGCGCGCACATGCCGGAACACTCCCCCGGCGTGCTGGCGGGCACCGCCGTCGTCGCCGACAAGAAGCATCCGTCGACGGCCGGGCTGCCGGACCGCTGGAGCCGGAGTGAGGAGTGGTACAACTTCGACCGGAACCCCCGCGGCGACGTCCACGTCCTGGTCACCGCCGACGAGCGCACCTACAACCCCGGCCCCCGCGCGATGGGCGCCGATCACCCGATCTCCTGGTGCCGCAACACCGGCGGTGGCCGGGTGTGGGCCACCGGTATGGGCCACGCGATCGCCTCCTACAGCGAGACCGGCTTCCGCAACCACGTCCTGGGCGGCGTCAAGTGGGCGGCCGGCAACGAGCCGGGTGACTGCGGCGGCACCGTGTGGAGCAACTTCGAGAAGCGCACCCTCGACGACAACACCGCCGACCCGATGGCCCTCGCGGTCGCCCCGGACGGGCGGGTGCTCTACGTCCAGCGGGCCGGCCAGGTGAAGATCTTCAAACCGGCCACGAACAGCACCGTCACCGCCGGCACGCTGAGCGTCTACACCGGAGGCGAGGACGGCCTCACCGGGCTGGCGCTCGACCCGAATTTCGCCGCCAACGGCTACGTGTATCTGTACCACTCGCCGTCCGGCAGCTCGACCGACATCAACCGCGTCTCCCGGTTCACCCTCACCGGTGACACGTTGAACATGTCCAGCCAGGTCACCGTCATCGACATCCCGGGGTACCGGGACCGCACCGCCCCGGAGCCGGGGCACACCGGGGGGTACATCGAGTTCGGGCCCGACGGGAACCTCTACATCGGCACCGGCGACGACACCGCGCCCAATCTCGACCCCAACTGGCAGGGCTACGCCCCGCTGGACTGGCGGCCGGGCAAGGCCCACCTGGACGCCGCCCGCACCGCGGGCAACACCAACGACCTGCGTGGCAAGCTGCTGCGGATCCGGCCCTCAGCCGGCGGCGGGTACACCATCCCGACCGGAAACCTCTATCCGCAGGGGACGGCGCAGACCCGGCCCGAGGTCTACGCGATGGGCTTCCGCAACCCGTTCCGATTCTCGATCGATCCGGCCAACGGCTGGGTCTACCTGGCCGACTACGGACCCGACCGGGGTGGCGCCACGACCAACCGCGGCCCCGAGGGACTCGTCGAGCTCAACGTCATCAAGACGCCGGGCAACTACGGGTGGCCGTTCTGTCACGGCAACAACCAGCCCTACGCGCCGTTCAATCCGGACACCGGCGTCGTCGGCGCGAAGTTCAACTGCACCGCACCGGTCAACAACTCGCCCAACAACACCGGCCTGACCAGCCTCAAGCCGGTCGTCGCCCCGAACATCTGGTACGGCTACGGCACCTCGCCGACGTTCCCGGAACTCGGCGCCAACGGGGCGGGCCCGATGGGCGGACCGGTCTACCGCTACAACGCCGCGAACCCGTCCGCGACGAAGTTCCCGCCGTATTACGACGGCGTCCACTTCTTCTACGAGTGGACCCGCAACTACATCAAGGAGGTGCACCTCGACTCGGCATCGGCGGTCACCCGTACCAACCCGTTCCTGCCCGGAGCGAGGTTCGTCAAGCCGATGGACCTGGAGTTCGGGCCCGACGGATCGCTGTACCTGCTCGAATGGGGCTCGAACTTCGGCGGCGGCAACAACGACTCGGGCCTCTATCGCATCGACTACATCCACGGCGGCAGGTCTCCGGTAGCCAAGGCCACCGGCACACCCACCAGCGGCAACGCGCCGCTGACCGTCCAGTTCAGCAGCGCCGGCACGACCGACCCCGACCCCGGCGACACCCTGCGCTACCAGTGGACCTTCGGGGACGGCGCCACGTCCACGGCGGCCAGCCCGTCACACGTCTACACCGCCAACGGCAACTACACGGCCCAGCTGAAGGTCACCGACAACACCGACAAGACGGCCTTCGCCAACGTGCAGATCACCGTCGGGAACATCGCACCGGTGGTCACCGTCACCGTCCCGCCCAACGGCGGCATGCTCGACTTCGGCGACCGCGTCTCATACACGGTCTCCGTCTCCGACCCGGGCGGGGCGCCCGTCGACTGCGCCAAGGTCTTCGTCAACCCCGCCCTCGGCCATGACGACCACCAGCACGAGACCACCGACTATCCGGGCTGCTCGGGCACCATCGCCACGGATCTGCTCGGCGGGCACCCGGACGGCGCCAACCTGTACTACGTCCTCAAAGCCCGCTACACCGACGACGGCGGCGCCGGCGGCGCGGCTCCGCTCACCGGGTACTCCCAGGCGGTCCTGCAGCCGAAACACAAACAGGCCGAGTACTTCACCAGCCAATCCGGGGTACGGGTCGTCGACCAGGCCGCCGCGGAGAGCGGCAAACGGATCGGCGACATCTCCCACAACGACTGGATCGCCTTCAGCCCGATGAGCCTGTCCGGCATCACCAGCGTCAGTTACCGCCTGTCGTCGCCGAACAGCGGCGGATCGATCGAGCTGCGCGCCGGCTCGCCGACCGGCACGCTCCTGGCGACCACACCGGTGCCCAACACCGGTGGCTGGGACAACTACCGGTCCACGCCGCCGGTCAACACCGCGGCCCTCGCCGGAAGCCACACGCTGTACATGGTCTTCAAGGGCTCCTCCGCCAGCCTGTTCGACGTCGACTCGTTCGTCTTCGGCGGGGCCGGCGTGGGTGCCGGCGGACCCGATCCGGGCGGCGTCGCCGGCCGCACCTGGACCGTCGCGGCACAGCACAGCGGCAAGCTGATGGACGTCAGCGGCGCGTCCACCGCCGACGGGGCCCAGGTCGTCCAGTGGGCCGCCACCGGCGGGAACAACCAGAAATGGCAGGCCGTCGACGCCGGCAACGGCGCGGTGTATCTGAAGGCCCTGCACAGCGGCAAGTGCCTCGACCTGATCAACGGCTCCACCGCCCAGGGTGCGTTCCTGCAGCAGCTCACGTGCGACAACAGCAACCGGCAGAAGTTCCTCGTCACACCGACCACCACCGCCGGTGTCCACACGGTCAAGAGTGTCGTCAGCGGGCTGTGCGTCGACGTCAACGGCGCCGCGACAACCGACGGCGCACGCCTCCTGCAATGGGGCTGCCACAGCGGGACCAACCAGCAGTGGCGCTTCACCCAGGCATAGCCCCGCGGCACATCCCCCACCACCGTCCAGAAGTCCGGGGCCGGCCCGGGAGTCCCGAGCCGGCCCCCTACCCCACCGCCAACGCCACAGCACGAGAAATGGAGCATCCATGAGACCAGGCACCCATCGACGCCGGTGGCGGACACTGATCACGGTCGCCGCGACACTCGTCCTCGCCGGCGCCGGTGTCACCGGCATCCCGGCGGCCCCCGCGAGCGCGAACGCCGCCGCCCTCGCCCCGACGGCCGGGTGCGGCAGGGCCCCGGCGCTGAACAGTGGCACCCACACGATCCAGAGCAACGGCAGGAGTCGCAGCTTCATCCTGCGGGTGCCCGCCAACTACAACAACAGCAACCCGTACCGGTTGATCTTCGGATTCCACTGGCGGGGTGGCACCATGAACGACGTCGCCTCCGGCGGCACCAGCGGAAGCTCCTGGGCCTACTACGGCATGCAGGAGCAGTCGAACAACAGCGCGATCCTCGTCGCTCCGCAAGGCTTCGGCAACGGCTGGGCCAACTCCGGCGGCGAGGACGTCACGTTCGTCGACGACATGATCCGGGCGATCGACAACGCCCTCTGCGTCGACACGACACAGCGCTTCGCCCTCGGATTCAGTTACGGCGGCGGCATGAGCTATGCGCTCGCCTGCTCCCGGGCCAACGTCTTCCGGGCGGTCGCCGTCTACTCCGGCGCGCAACTGAGCGGGTGCAGCGGCGGCACCCAGCCGATCGCGTACTTCGGCCTCCACGGCATCTCCGACAACGTCCTCAACATCTCCATGGGACGTTCGCTGCGTGACACGTTCGTACGCAACAACGGCTGTGCCGCCCAGAACCCGCGCGAACCGTCGCGGGGCAGCGGAGCACACGTCACCACCCTCTACTCCTGCCGGGCGGGATATCCGGTGCAGTGGGCCGCATACGACAGCGGCCACGGGCCGGGCCCGGTGGACGGATGCTCCGGCTGTGAGGACGGCGCCCGGACCTGGACCAAGACCGAGGTCTGGCGGTTCTTCGCACAGTTCCAAAGCACTACTCCGACGCCGGATCCGACCGGCAAGCGGCTGCGGGGCGAGGCCTCCGGCCGGTGCCTGGACGTCGGTGGCGGCGGCTCGGCCAACGGGACGCAGCTGCAGATCTGGGACTGCCACAGCAATGCCAACCAGCAGTTCACCCAGAACGGCGCGACCCTCCAGGTGATGGGCAAGTGCCTGGACGTGCCGGCCGGCGCGGCCGCCGGCACCCGGGTGCAGATCTGGGACTGCCACGGCGGCGCCAACCAGCAGTGGAACCTCAACAGCAACGGCACGATCAGCAACGCCCAGAGCGGGTTGTGCCTGGACGTCTCCGGTGCCGGCACCGCCAACGGCACCGCCGTGGCCGTCTGGAACTGCCACAGCGGCGCCAACCAGCGGTGGGCGCGAGCATAGCGAGTGGACGAGGAAGGCGGCCCCGGCATCGCCGGGGCCGCCGCCGCGCACGGCGAGTCAGAGCAGCGTGCGCCAGTAGTCAGCGAACCTGACCCCGATCAGCGCGGTGAGGATCAACAGCCAGAGCAGCGGCACGGTGCTGTGCACCATCAGCAACACGTCGGTGATCCGGCGGGGCGCCGGCAGGCGCCCCCGTTCGGCGTTGTGCAGCGTCAGATACGAAAAGACCAGGATCATCACCACCCACACCACCATGCAGTACGGGCACAGCGCCCCGATCCGGTAGAGGCTCTGCACGAACAGCCAGTGCACGAAGACGACCCCGAACAGCGTCCCGGCCTGTAACGACAACCACCACCAGCGCGGCAGCCGAGCCCCGGCCAGCACCGCCACGCCGGTGGCCGCGACCACCGGGAACGCGGCCACACCGATCAACGGGTTCGGAAAGCCGAACACCTCCGCCTGCGCTGTCGTCATCACCGAACCGCAGGACAGGATCGGGTTGATCGAGCAGCTCGGTGTGTAGGCCGGGTCCTTGAGCAGCGCCACCTTCTCGACCATCAGCACGAACGCGGCAAGCGTGCCGACCAGCCCGCCGACGGCGAGGATCCAGCCGATCAGCCGGTCGGTGAGCACCGGCTGATCAGCCCTGGCCTCGTCCACCTCCAGGACGGTCACCGGCTGAGCTCCTTGTCGATCGTGGCCTTGAGCGCCTCGTAGGAGGGTCGCTCGGTGAACCGTTCGCCGTTGATGAAGAATGTCGGCGTGCCCTGAACCCCGAGGGCCACGCCGTCAGCGGCGTCGGACTTCACCCGCTCGGCAACCTCCGCGCCGGTCACGTCCGCGGTGTACTTGGCCATGTCGAGGCCGAGGTCGCCGGCGTACTCCGCGAAGACCGGCGCTCGCGACTCCTGGCTGTGACCCCACGCCGACTGGTTGTCGAACAGCTTGACGTACATCTGCTCGAATCTGCCCTGCCGTGCGGCGGCCTCCGCCGCATGCGCGGCGTTGAAGGCGTTGGGGTGACTCGCGATCGGGAAGTACCGCACCACGTAGGTGATCCGGTCGCCGTACTCGGCCCGCAGCTTCTCCACGCCCGGATAGGCCGCACCGCAGGCCTCGCACTCGAAGTCGAGGAACTCGACCACGGTGACCTTGCCGTCGGCGGCCGTGGACAGCCGATGGCTGTCGGCACGGACCATCTCGGCGCCCGCGGGCGGCTTCGGCTCGGTCAGATTCACCGTCACGATCAGCAGCAACACGGCCAGCGCGGCGCCGAGCACCCCCAGGGTCACCTTCAGGTTGGTGCTCATGCCCGGCGTCCTGGTCAGCTGTCGGGTGGCCTTGCCCGCTTTCGCCCGTGTCCTGCCGCCGCCCGGTTGGTGCGGTTTCCGCGGCGGGTGTGTCCTGGAGGTGCTCGCCGGCATGGTGAGAGTCCTTTCTCAGCGATAAACGGTGAATTGACTGATGGCCGCGCGTGGGATCACCGCGGCGGTACCGGGATCGGTGGAGGGTCCGAGGGTCTCGGGACCGTCTCGTGGTGCCGTTAACCGGCCCACCCGGGCGACGAGACGCCGGCTGCCCCGGCGCTGCCGGATCGCGGCTCATCCGGCCGGGGCGTCACCGCTGGGATGAGCGACCCGGCGCTCAGCGGCACGGATCAGGCATGCGGGCCGGCGTGGTGCCGGGCACGCGGGCTGCGGACTGCTATATGCGCAGCACACCCATGCGGGCCGGGTCCGCATCGGACAGTGCGATGGCATCGTCGGCCGGCGCCGCCGCGACCGCGAGGACGGCAACGGTCCGCAGGTCGGGCAGCAGAATGCCGGTCGTGTCGGCGGGCGGGCGCAGCAGCGGCGCCGCGGTCGGCGTCGAGACGTCGCCGTGCTGTTGCTGGTACGGCGACGTCTGATCACCGGTGTGCTGGTGCCCGCACGCCGCCTGCACGAGGGCCACGACCGGACTGTCGACGGCGGGCCCGAAGGTGCGTTCCACATTGCCCGGTGAGGAGAGCTGACTCATCGCGAGCAGCAGCAGCGCCATGACCGACGCCACGATCGCGAACGGCCGGAGGCCGAGGCGACGTGGGTACACGGACATGCCTCCCGTCGACCAGCCGGTATCTGCCGCATCACAGTACAGCAGCCGCCGCCGTCGAAAGGGTCGTCCTGGTGGCTCCGTCCGCAGGTTCGAGGACCATTCGCCGGAGGACGCCCTGGCCGGCGCGCGGCGTGTGACACAGTCGGAATCGTGCGACGTCTGACAGCGACGGTCACCGCTGTGGCCGGCGCGGCCGCGCCGCCCTAGACCCGTTGGAGCTGGAATCGCTGGTTGGCGCCGGTGGAGGGTGTCCACTGCGAGATACGCGCGCCGTCGGCTGTCGACGCCTGCCACACGTCCATGGCCAGGCCGCTCTGCCGGTTGACGATCCTGACCACCCCACCGCCCTGGTCCTCCACCCGCCACTGCTGGCCGGCGGCGCCGACGTCGGGCTGCTGGGTGATGTCGGCGCCGGCGCTGGGACCGGCGGCCTGCAGGACCAGACCGCTGTGCCGCGCCCGGATCCGGTGGTAGCCGCCGTCCGCGGGCAGGAACTCGAACTGCTGGTTGAGCACGCCGGCGCCCTGCCACTGGATGAGCTGCGCACCGGCGGCGGTGGACGCGCCGTTGATGTCGGCGGCCTTGCCGCTGTGCTGGGCCAGCAGCCGGTACGGCACACCGGCCTCCACCGGCCCGGACCGCATCGCGGACGCTCGGTAGGTGTGGCCGGCCCGGCCGGCGAACTCGACGAGATCGGCCTCCTGCCGCGTCGGCTGGACCTGGACGCCACCGGTCTCGTCGCGCACCTCGAAGGCGCCGGCGAAGACCCGGCCCCGGACCCGGACGACGCCGTCGCGGTCAGGGGTGATCGCGACTTCGGTCCGGCTGCTGTTCCAGGTGGCGCCGACGGTGTATCCGCCGCGGCCGCGCAGGCCGGTGACGCTGCCGGTGGGCCAGGCCGGCGGCAGCGAGGGCAGCACGTGCAACTCACCGTTGTGGCTGTGCAGCAGCATCTCGGCGATGCCCGAGGTGGCGCCGAAGTTCCCGTCGATCTGGAAGGGCGGGTGCAGATCGAACATGTTCGGTGCGAGCCGGTCCGTGCGTACCAGATCACGGAGGAGTTTGTGCGCGCGTGCGCCGTCCTCCAGGCGGGCCCAGAAGTTGATTTTCCAGGCCAGCGACCAGCCGGTCCCGTCGTCACCGCGCAGTTCCAGCGTCTGTCGCGCGGCTTGATGCAGCTGCGGCGTGCCCCGCTTGGTGATCTGGTTGCTGGGGTGAAGACCGTACAGGTGGGAGACGTGCCGGTGGTTGCGTTCGGTCTCCACCCAGTCGGCCAGCCACTCCTGCACGTTGCCGCGTGAGCCGATCCGCGTCGGCGCCAACCGGTCCCGAGCCGCCAGCACCTGGGTACGGAAACCCGCGTCCACACCGAGGATCTCGGCGGCTCGTGCGCAGCCGTTGAACAGGTCCCGCAGGATCTGGTTGTCCATGGTTGGGCCGGCGCACACGCTGGCGTTGGTGTGATGCGGCAGCTCCGGCGAGTTCGACGGGTTGGTGACCAGGTACCCCAACGCCGGATGCGGGACCAGCGTGTCGAGGAAGAACTGGGCGGCGCCCTTCATCGCCGGGTAGTTGGCGCGCAGGAAGTCGCCGTCCCCGCTGAACAGGTAGTGATCCCAGATCATCGTGGCCAGCCAGGCGCCGCCGGTCTGCCACATGCCCCACACGGCACCGTCCACGACGGACGCGCCCCGCCACGCGTCGGTGTTGTGGTGCGTGACCCAGCCGCCCGCGCCGTACTGCGCCCGCGCCGTGCGGGCCCCGGTCACGGTCAGGTCCTTGATCATGTCGAAGACCGGCAGGAAGCACTCGGCGAGGTTCGTCGTGTCGGCCGGCCAGTAGTTCATCGGCAGGTTCGCGTTGATGGTGTATTTGGAATCCCACGACGGCGCCATCTGCTCGTTCCAGATGCCCTGCAGATTCGCCGGCTGGGTGCCCGGCCGGGAGGAGGAGATCAGCAGGTACCGGCCGTACTGGAACAGCAGGGCGGAGAACTGGGGGTCGTTCACGCTCGCGTGCTGCGCGATCCGCACGTCGGTCGTCTGGTCGGCTGCCGCGGTGCGGCCCAGGTCGATCGTCACCCGGTGGAAGAGCGCCTGGTAGTCGGCCACGTGCCGGGCGCGCAGCTGGTCGAAGCCGACGTTACGGGCGGCGTTGAGGTGGCGCCGCGCGATGCCCTGGTAGTCGCCGTTGACGGTGCGGAAGTCGACGTAGCTGGAGCCGATCGACACCAGCACGGTGACGCTCGTGGCGCCGGCCACCCGGAGCGTGCCGCCGGAGCTGCTGACCGTGCCCCCGGTGACGCCGATGTTGGCCAGGGCGAGGAACCGCACCGAGCCGGCGATGCCCTCCATGGCGCCGGAGACGCCGTCGAGGGCGATCGTCGCCGAGTCAGGGCTGAACGCCGTGGTCCGCTGAGGGCTGTCGAACGTGGCGCTGAAGCCGATCGAGCCGGCGCGGTCGGCGGTCAGCCGGGCGACGACGACCTGATCGGGCGCGCTCGCGAACACTTCCCGCTGATAGCGCACCCCGTTCAGCACGAACGTCGTGGTGACGACGGCGGTGGTGAGATCGAGCGTCCGGCTGTACTGCGAGGCCCCGGTGGCGCTGCCGAAGGCGAGCCGCAGGTTGCCGACCGGCTGGTACGCCAGCTGTCCGGCCGGGTTGCCGAGCATCGCCTGGTCGATCAGCTCCTGCGCCTGCGTCCACTGGTCGGCGAAGACGCGCCGCCGGATCTCCGGCAGGGCCGCCGCGCCGCGGGTGTTGGCGGAGTCGTACGGTCCGCCGGCCCACACGGTGTCCTCATTGAGCTGCAGCCGCTCCGTGCCGATGTCGCCGAACACCATGGCGCCGAGGCGCCCGTTGCCGATCGGCAGGGCGCGCAGCCAGTCCGCGCCCGCGGGTTCGTCGTACCAGAGTGCCAGGTCACCGGCGGCCGACACTCGCGGCGGCACCGCCGGAGCGGCCAGGGCCTCCGCGGTCCACCCCGCCGGCAGCAGCGCGGATCCGGCCCCGGCCGCCCCGGCGGCGAGAAGCTTCCTTCGGGTCACCTCTGTCATCGTGTTTCTCCAAGCGGCGGGGGGACGCACCCCGGTGGGGTGTGCGGGCGATGTCGTCAGGGAAGAGTCCAGCGCTGATTGGCGCCGCCGTGGCAGGTCCAGATGATCAGTGGGGTGCCGTCGGCGGAGCCGCCGCCGTTGGCGTCCAGGCATTTACCTGACCGAGGGTTGACCAGGGAGCCGTTCGCTGCGGGGGCCCAGGTCTGCGCGCCGGCGCCGGTGCAGGCCGACAGCTGCACCGGGCTGCCGTTCGCGGTGCCCCCTCCGGCGACGGTCATGCACTTGCCGAGCGCGCGCACCGTGTTCGCGCTGACCGTCCATTGCTGGTTGGCGCTGCCGCGGCAGGTCCACAGCTGGATCTTCGTGCCGTCGGCGGAGCCGGCCCCGCTCACGTCGGCGCACTTGCCGGCGACTCCGGTGATCGGGCCGACCCGGGGCCCCGTGCCACCGAGCTCCTTGATCCGCACATTGCGGAACGACACGTCGTCGCCCGCTCCGTGGTTCTGGATGCCGATGTGGCCGGAGCTCAACGACCGTACCGGATCCGGGTTGGTGAAGTCGTTGATCTTGACCCCGTTCAGGAGCACCTGCAGCCGCTCGCCCTCCACCAGCAACTCGTAGGTGTTCCACTCGCCGGGCGGGTTGAGCGCGGCTTCGCGGGCGGCGATGTCGGCCGGCTTGAACCCGTACACCGCTCCGGTGGTCTTGTCCGGGGTGTCGGAGGCGTCGATCTGCACCTCGTATCCGGTGTTCATGGCCGCGTTCGGATCGCTGCCCGCCGGGAAGCCGAGGAGCACACCGGAGTTGTCGTCGCCCGGCATCATCCAGTCCAGCTTCAGCGAGTAGGAGCGGAACTCCCTGGTGCTGTACCACAGCATGCCCAGACCACCGGACGACGTCAGCGTGCCGTCGCTGTTGCTGAAACCGCCGGGACCGGCCTGGGACCAGCCGGTGGTGGCGCCGTCGTAGAGGGTGGTGTAGCCGGTTTCCGGCCGGCAGTCCGCCCTGGTCCGGCCGGCCGCGTACCGGATGCCACCCAGCAGCAGCGAGCGGAAGCCCGCCTCGGCGTAGGCGGCCTGGGTGTGGCCGTTTCCGGTGTAGAACGAGCGCCCGCCCTGGAGGGTCTTGCACCAGGTGTGCGGGTGATCGGAGCCCATCGTGCCACCGGAGTAGCTCGACTCGTCCAGAGTGGACAGGATGCGGGCCGACGACCGGGGGTTGGCGCGGAAGTCGTACCACTCGTCGGTGCGCACCAGGGTCGGGCTCAGTCCGGCCGTGGCCGCGTGCGCCCGGTTCTCCACCCGCAGGGTCGCCTGCTGGATCGCCGGGTGGGAGGCGAAGTACGCGCCGACCAGCTCGCCGTAGAAGGGCCAGTCGTATTCGGTGTCCGCCGCCGCATGCACGCCCACGTACCCGCCGCCGGCCCGGATGTAGTTCTCGAAGGCGGTCTGCTGGCTCGCGTTCAGCACGTCGCCGGTGGTGTTGAGGAAGACCACCGCCTCGAACCGGGCCAGTTCGGTGGCGTTGAAGCGGGCGGAGTCCTCGGTCGCGGTCACCGTGAAACTGTGGGCCGCGCCCAGCTCCCGGATCGCCTGGGTGCCGGCCGGGATCGCGTCGTGCCGGAAGCCGGCCGTCTTGGAGAACACCAGGACGTCGTACGGCGCGTCGGCCGCGCTAGCCGGCGTACTGCCGCCGCTCGCGAGGATCACCAACGCCGTCGCCACGACGCCGAGAAGGTTGCGGATGAGTTGGCGCATGGCCGAGTTTCCTCTCGGGGCAGGATCCAGCGCCGGCCGGCGCCGCTGCGGCGGGACCACGGCTGGATCGACGGCGCCGAGACTGAACGCGTCCCCGTCGAAGGGGGTTCATCGCAACCGCGCCATCAGACGTCACACGTTATACGAATAAATAGGCGATGGTCAATGCGATGCCGGACCGCCCGTGCGGACTGACCGGTCCGCGCCGGCCCCAAGCCACGATCGCCCGAGGAGTACGCCGGGCGGCCTGACTCGCACCGGCGGAGTTCTCAGTTCTGGCCCGCGAGTGCCGATCGGGGCTTCGGCAGAAATTTCACACTCCTCGGGTTGACGGGAGTCATCGTGGCATCGGCGTCTGATAGCGGACCGATAGGCGGAGCCTCCGGGCCGCTCGCGTTCATCAAGGATCGTTCGGTGATCACCAAGATCCTGACCGCGGTGTTGCTGGTCGCGGTCATCGGCTCGGGTGTCGCGGTGTTCTCGCTGGTCAAGATGTCAGCGGTCAACGACAGCACGCACGTCGTGTATGACGGCGGTCTGCAGTTGCGGACGATCGCCGAGATGCGCAACGCGTTCAACCGGGCCCGGACCGACTCCCTGGAGCACTTCCTGGCCACCGACAGCGCCGCCATGGACGCCGCCGAGAAGGCCCTCGCACAGGACGTGCGGGCTCTCGCCGACGCGGAGGCCGCCTACAAGCGGTTCCCTCTCGGCCCGATCCGCCTCGATGCGCTGGCCGCGTTCGACAAGGCCTGGCAGCAGTACCAGACGATCGTCGACGAACGGCTGCTGCCGTTGAGCCGGGCCGACAACCGGGCCGAGATCGGCAGGGTCCGTAAGGCCGAGACCGCGCCGCTGGTGGCGCAGATGCGTGAGGCGATGGACACTCTCGCTGAGCAGACCGTGGTCAAGGCGGACGAGGAGAAGACCACCGCGCAGGACAACTACACGACCGCTCGGACCCTGGTCATCGCTCTGATCGTCGTGGGGATCGCGCTCGGCGTGGCCACGGCGATCGGGATCGCCCGGCTGATCACCGGGCCGCTGGCGCGCTGCGTGCAGGTCCTGGACCGGGTACGCGACGGCGACCTGACCGAACGCACCGGCCTGACCGGCCAGGACGAGGTCGCCCGGCTGGCCCAGGCGCTGGACGCGTCCACCGCGTCGATCGCCGGGATGGTCCGCCAGGTCGGTGACAGCGCGCAGCACGTCGCGTCGGCCTCCGAGGAGTTGTCCAGCGTCGCGGTCGAGATGTCGTCGGCCGCTGAACAGACCTCCGCCCAGGCCGGCAACGTGGCCGCCGCGGCGGGCGAGGTCTCCGTCAATGTCCAGACCGTCGCGGCGGGGGCGGAACAGATGGGCGCCTCGATCCGGGAGATCGCCAGCAGCGCCAGCGAGGCGGCCAGTGTCTCCGCACAGGCGACCCAGACCGCGACCCGGACCAACGAGATCGTCGCGAAGCTCGGCCAGTCGTCCACCGAGATCAGCAGCGTGGTGCAGCTGATCACCACGATCGCGGAACAGACCAATCTGCTCGCGCTCAACGCCACCATCGAGGCGGCCCGCGCCGGGGAGCTGGGCAAGGGGTTCGCCGTGGTCGCCTCCGAGGTCAAGGACCTGGCTCAGGAAACGGCGAAGGCCACTGATGACATCTCCCGCCGGATCGCGACGATCCAGGACGAGACCGAGCAGGCCGTCACCGCGATCGCGGAGATCACCGGAGTCACCTCGCGGATCAACGACTACACGTCCACCATCGCCGCGGCGGTGGAGGAGCAGACCGCCACCACCACCGAGATGGCCCGGAGCGTCAACGACGCCGCCACCGGCGCCAGCGGCATCGCCGAGACCATCGGCGGCGTCGCGACCGCCGCCAACTCCACCGCCACCGGCGCCACGCAGACCCAGGCCACCGCACAGGAGCTGGCCCGGATGGCCGCCGAACTCCAGTCCACCATCGCCGTCTACCGGGTCTGACCGCACCGCCGCATCAGGCGGAGTCGCGCCGCACCAGCCTGGTGGGCAGGACGATCGACGTGGGCTCCTGTCCCCCGATCAGCCCGATGAGCATCCGGGCCATCTCCTTTCCCAGGGCCTGGATCGATTGGTGGACCGTGGTCAGTGGCGGGTCGGTTCGCTCGGCGATGTCCAGATCGTCGAAGCCCACCACCGCCACGTCGGCCGGCACGGACCGCCCGGCATCACTGAGCACGCGCAGGGCGCCGGCCGCCATCTTGTCGCTGGCGGCGAACACGGCGTCGAGGTCGGGATGGAGATCGAGCAGGGTCTTCATCGCCGCGGCGCCGCCGGCCTCGGTGAAGTCTCCCTCCGCCGTTCCGTGCGGGACGAGGCCGGCCATGATCATCGCTTCGCGGTAACCGCGGTAACGGGCTTCGCCGACCTGGGTGAACATCTGGCCGGTGATGGTGACGACACGGGTGCGGCCCAGAGCGATGAGATGCTCGGTCGCGAGCCGCGCCCCGCCGAGATTGTCGGAGTCCACAAACCACTGCGGCTCCCCATGCAACGGCCGGCCGCCGTGGACCGCGGGGAGGCCGGCCTGGGCCACGATGCTGGTCAGCGGATCATCGCCGTGCAACGCCATGAGCATGATGCCGTCCACACCGCGCGCGTGCAGGAGGTTCATCAGCCGGGATCGGCCCCGGCCGGAACTGGCCAGGCACAGCAGCAGGTGCAGATCGGTGTCCTCGATCGCCGCGGACACCCCGACGATGACCTGCGCGAAGAACGGGTCGGCGAACAGCTCGGGATCGTCGTGGGAGACCGCGAGGGCGATGATTCCCGTCTGCCGGGTGGCCAGGGCCCGGGCCGTACGGTTCGGCCGGTAGCCCATCTCCTTGATCGCTCTCTCGACGGCCTCGCGTGTGGCGCGACTGACGTGCGGCGCCTTGTTGATGACCCGCGACGCCGCGGAGCGTGACACACCGGCACGCTCGGCCACCTCGTCGAGAGTGGGTTGCCGCCGAGGTGTCGCTGCCACCATCTCGATGCCGCGTCCTTCCTATCCGTCGTGACCGGTGCGGCTGACGGCGACCCGCCGAGCGCAGGCGCCGCTGACCGATGGTATCGACCGACGGCGATAGCGTCGATGCGCTTCAACCCATGATCGGGGCGCCGGTGGCCTGAGGGCGGCCGGCACCCCGGGGCAACCCTGCTCGCCCACGCCTGGAAGCGGTCCCAGAAACACTCCCCTCAGGACCGGCACGCCCACTCGCGTCGGCAACGCTACGCCGTCGGCCCTCTTGACATCCACTGTGGCTTTGCCGAGCATGAAATCGATGTTAATAAATTCTCACATCTGGAAGCGCTTCCAGTTTTGGGGCATCGCACCGGGTTAGCCGCGACTCCGAACAGCTCAGCACACCGCTGAACCCCCCCCCAGACGCTCAGGAGACCTGCTGATGAAACGACCTGCCCTTTTCCGGACGCTCGCCGCGCTGGCGTTCACGGTCCCCGCGGTCCTGGTCGGCGCGCCCGCCGCCCACGCCGATCCGGTCAGCCAGACCAGCGGCTTCTATGTCAATCCCCAGTCCAGCCCCGCGTCGTGGGCCGCCGCCAACCCCGGCGACGGACGCGCCGCCGCGATCCGAACCGCGATCGCACAGAAGCCGATGGCCAGCTGGTTCGGCAACTGGAGCGGCGACATCTACGGTGCGGTCAGCAGATACGTCGGAGCCGCTGACGCGGTCGACAAGCTTCCGCTCCTGGTCGCCTACAACATCCCCGGCCGGGACGCCTGTGGTGGCCACTCCGGCGGAGGCGCCGGCAGCGTCGCCGCGTACGACGCGTGGATCGCCTCCTTCGCCGCCGCGATCGGCAACCGGCCGGCCGTGGTGATCCTCGAACCGGACTCATTGGGCGACTTCAACTGCATGAACCAGACGAAGATCAACGAACGGGTGGGCATGCTCTCGCGCGCCGCGAACCAGTTCCGGACCAAAGCGCCCCACACCTGGGCCTATCTGGACGCGGGCAATCCCGGCTGGATCGATCCCGCGACGATGGCCCAGCGTCTCAACATGGCGGGCGTGGCGAACGCACACGGCTTCTCACTGAACGTTTCGAATTACTTCACCACCGGCGAGAACAGCAATCACGGCAACAGAATCGCCTCCGAGCTGCGGCGCTTCGGGCACAACAAGCCTTTCGTGATCGACACCAGCCGCAACGGCAACGGCTCCAACGGTCAATGGTGCAACCCGGCCGGCCGCAGGCTCGGCACACCGACCCAGATGGGCGGCGGCGCGGAGATGGTGCTGTGGCTCAAGACACCGGGTGAGTCCGACGGCAACTGCGGGGTCGGAGCCGGATCCACCGCCGGGCAGTTCCTGCCGGAGGTCGCCTACAAGATGATCTACGGATACTGAGCCGGCCGGTGTGCCCGCGGACCGCGGGCACACCGTCTCCGTAAGTTTCGGAAACAATCAAGCCGCAATTTTCTCCGCCCTAGCGGGAGATAGCCCGACCGCCCCACCGTCGCAGCTCGGTTCCCGCGCTGACCTGGCATTTTTACTCTCCGTGACGATCCCGCATCGAGCTCGGTATTTCCGTCATGTGTCCGGAAGTTGTTGACAACCGGCGGCGAGCAGGCCACGATCTCGCAATGACGGACTTCAATTCCGTCATCCGCCACGAGGAACGACACCGATTCACGGTGACGCTCGTCTTCGTCACCGGCATCTCCCCCGATGTGGTCGTCGTCCCCGTGGGGCTGTTCCCCCGCAGCCCTTTCCTGAGGAGGAAGCACCGACATGACCCCAGACCTCGCCCGCCCGAAGCGCTCCGGACGTGGCCGCATCCGCCTGCTCGTCGGCGCCGCCTGCGCCGTAGCGATGGCGATCTCCGGAGTGACGGTGGCCGGCGTCGCCCACGCCGAGGCCGACCGCACTCTCACCTCGAACCTCACCGGCACGCACAACGGCTACTACTTCTCGTTCTGGAAAGACAGCGGCAACGCGAGCATGACGCTGCGCGCCGACGGCCGGTACACCAGTTCGTGGGACCGCAGCACCAACAACTGGGTCGGCGGCAAGGGCTGGGCCACCGGCACCCGCCGGACGGTCACCTACTCGGGCAGCTACAACCCGGGCAACAACAACACCTACCTCGCCCTGTACGGATGGACGCGTAACCCGCTCATCGAGTACTACGTCGTCGAGAACTTCGGCAGCTACAACCCGAGCAGCGGCGCCCAGCGGCTGGGCACGGTCACCACCGACGGCGGCACGTACGACATCCTGCGCAGCCAGCGGGTCAACCAGCCGTCGATCGACGGCATCCGGACGTTCTACCAATACTGGAGCGTGCGCCAGCAGAAGCGCAGCTCCGGCACCATCACCACGGCCAACCACTTCGACGCCTGGGCCCGTGCCGGCCTGAACCTGGGCACCAACCACAGTTACCAGGTCATGGCGACCGAGGGTTACCAGAGCAGCGGCAGCTCCGACATCACGGTCCGGGAGGGTGGCGGCCCCACCAACCCGACCACCCCGCCGAACAACAGCAACTGCAACGCCACGCTCTCGGCCGGCCAGCAGTACGGTGACCGGTTCAATCTGAACGTCGCGGTCACCGGCACCAGCAACTGGACGGTCACGCTCAACCTCAACGGCGGCCAGAGCCTGCAGAACAGCTGGAACGCCGCGGTCAACGGCACGACCGGCGCCGTCACCGCCCGGCCGAACGGTAACGGCAACAACTTCGGCGTCACCATCATGGCCAACGGCAACTGGACCTGGCCGACGATCACCTGCCGAGCGGGCTGACCCGGCCGGCCGGCGGCAACACCGCACCGGTGGCGCGGCGGCTCGACCGCCGCGCCACCGG
>NZ_JASCTH010000036.1 GCF_030009775.1 Actinoplanes sandaracinus
TGCGCCGGGGGCCGCCAAGCCGGGCCACCCGCGGCGTCCACCACAACGCGCACCACTTCCCCGTCCGCCTGGACCGCGGGCATGCCGGCGTCGACGCGGACGGAGGCGACCGCGTCGCCCGCCAACCGCATCGCGAGTTCGTCGACGATGCGGCCGCCGGATCCGTACGGAATGAGGGTGGGCTCGTCGCCGATCGTGGGCGCGAGCCGGCGGATGTACTCGACCACTCGCCGCGGGTCGAGGCCAGGGCCGCCGGGACGGCCGATGACCAGGGACACCGAGGCGGGATCGACCGGCACGGCGAAGGCCGGATCGTCGGGCGCGACAGCCTCGTCAGTGCTGTGCAGCCAGAGTCCGGCCGGGATGGGCGTCGCCCGCAGCGGCGACTCCGCCCGCGGTGGCCGGGCCAGCGTGCGCTGCCACGCCGGGGCGGGATGTCGTGGTCCCTCGATGAGGGGTGCCGCCCCGGGGCGGAACGTCCGCCAGTCTCCGCCGGCCACGAACAGCGCGTCGGGTAGGACGATCACCGGACCGTCCGGGGCGATCACGGGCAGATTCAGCGATTCGGCAAGATGCCGGGCCGCACACCAGCCGTCTGGTCCGGGTGCGCCGGCCTCTGGCAGCACGAGCCGTACCGCCGCGCATCCCGGTGCCAACTCGCGGTTGAGCAATGCTCGCAACACCGGGATCTCAGGCAGTTCGGCGGTGTGCACCACGACCGTGGTCACGTGGGTTTCGCCGGGTAGCTGTGGCAGCTCCGGGAGATCCGCCTCGGAGTCGCCGTCGACGACCAGGAGCGCCGATCCGTGCTGGCGGATCGTCGGGGCGGCGGTGTGCTCGTACAGCGGATGCTCCTTCTTTGCTCGTGGCCTTGGGAGGGAAACTCGTCAGGCGTCAGCCTGCCCGGCAGTCCGCTCGCAGCGCGGAGACGCCGAGGTGGTCGTCCTCTCGTCCGCTGCCCCAGTCGATGCCCCGGGTCACCATCTGGACCGAGATCTCGCCCGAGGTGATGCCGTACCGACCGGCGTCGACCCAGCGACCCTGGTTGGCCGACTGGTCGACGTCGAACTCCGCGATGACGCCCGCATCGATGTCATCATCGGCACGGACCAGGTAGTGCGCCGGCTTGCCCGCGGCGTCCTTCGGGTTTCCGGTGTCCGGCACATAGACGCTCAGGACGCAATTGCCGGTACGGACAGGTCCGGTGCGGAACCACCACACGATGACGTTGTCCCGGTCGTCCTTGGTGAGCGAGCCGCTCATCGGCACGGACACGACGCGTCCCCCGCAGCCGTCCCCGGTCCATCCACCGCTGGAGGAGTGGTACCAGTCGCTGGCCTGGCCGCTCACGTGATATCCGCGATCGGCGCTCTGTGGGCAGCTCTCGCCGGCCACCGCCACGAATGGGGAAGCCCGGAGCGTATCGATTGCCGGTGACGGTGAGACCGCGCGCGGTCGCGGGGAAGGCGGCCGCGAGGAGACGGGCGTCGTGGCCGGCTGGCTGTTCGTGACGGGCGGCTCCGGCTCCACGCTCGGCGGGGTGAACGCCGTGGTGCCCAGGCCGCCGGCCACGATGCCGTCCGGTCTGTCATCGACGGCATTCTGCGCGCTTCGGTCACGGTCGGGACCGAAAATGACGAGGCCGACGGCGACCGCGACGGCTGTGGCCGCGACCGCCGCGATCGCCGCCGTCCTCCGCCGTGCGCGATCTGTGGCGTGGCCACCTGCACCCATGCCGGTGGCCGCCGCCGAGCAGGCCCGGATGGTACGGATCGGCGCGGTGCCGGTTGGTTCGATCAGCCCGGCCCAGTCGCCGCTGGGACGCGGCTTGCCGGGGGTCCGGTGCCGGCCGGCGGACCCGACCGTCTCCGAGGTCAACACGAACAACGGACGCAGCAACGTGAACTCTGTCGACGGCTGATCTTCCGGCCCATTTTCGTTGTCGTGCGTCACGCCAGGCCTTCTACCGTTCGCCATGCCGATCATGATGTCGGCATGCTACGGGCACGGGACCTGCACCAACAGGCTTTGTCGCGCCCTTTGCCAGTTCGTTGCGAGCAAACGCTCTCTGGCCGAGGCGGCCAGGAGGACGACTGCTGTGGCGCGGAATTCAGCGCTGTGCCGGGAGCCGCCTGCCCCACCGCGCCGTCCGTGAGCGAACTCGGTGCGGGCCGGGATCCCAGCCCGGTTGTAGATCAGTTGGCGCAGTGGGAAGGGGCAAACCTACTTCTGTTCGAAGACGGCACCGACCACGAGGGCGACCGTACGACAGTGCGGCGGGACAGCGTCGAGGTGATCATCCAGGCGCCGAAGCAGTGGCGCGACCGGATCGCCGCCACCATTCACCAGGTGCGCGTCGACGACGCCGGCTGCCCGGCCAGCCACCGGATCAGCACCGGACCGGACCTGCGCCCCACCCCGCCGGGAGACGTCGCGACCTTGCGTGACGTGACCTCGGTATCGGTCTGCAAATACCCCCTGCCGCATGGGATTTCCGCGTCACCGTCCTCGCCGCGCCTGCTGTCCAGCCTGCGCCTGGACGGCCCGGCGGCCGCGGACGAGATCCGGCGGATCGCCGTGGCCGCGCGGTGGCGACGCTCCGGTGAGGTCGGTGCTGATAGTGGTGTCGTCCGCACGCGCGGAGGGCGTGGAGCAGGTGCGCCTGGTTCCAGATCAGGGTGCGGTCGAGTATCTCGTGGCGGCAGGTTTGGATCCAGCGTTCCATGACCGCGCTCCTGCGGGGTATCCGGACACCGCTGAGCACGACGCGTTGATCCTCGGTGTCGGCGAGCACGGTGTCGAACAGAGCGGGATACTTGCCGTCTCGATCACGGATCAGGTTTCTGGAGGCCATCTAGGAGTTGGGCACCAGCGGCGGCGCCCACCACGACCAAAAGTGGGTCAGAGCCGGTAGGCGGTGAGCAGGACCGGCCGGGACGTCTGCGCGTCCCGGCCGGTGTGTGCTCAGGTCAGGAGGGTGACCGAGTAGTCGAGGGTCGTCCCGCTGGCGGTGTAGGTCGCGGTCTGGCCGTTCGAGCAGTACGAGACGAAGACGTTGCCCGGCACGTCGTCGCCGGCCTGGGCGTGCACCAGCGGGCGCACGTCGATGCCCTCGGTGAAGGGGGTAGAGGCCAGGTCGACGAGGCGCCACTGGTTGATCGGGTAGTTGTCGGTGGGGGCGGACAGTTGTCCATCGCGGGTGGTCAGCTGGAAGTTGATCACGAAGCCGCCGTTGTTGACCACGGCGATCTTCTGCACGCAGGGCACAGCCTGTGCCTGGGCGGGTGACGCGGCGAGCCCGACCGCCCCCGTCGTCAGCACGGTGGCGGTGAGGGCGATTGCCCGGAACCGGTGGACTGTCATCGGCGGACCTCCATGTCCGTGGGGAACGTTGCGCGACCCCCAGTAACCGGACAGCGCAGGCATAAACACGATCCTCTATATATACGATCTTAGATAATTCGAGCGTTGGGCATCGCCGGGATCGGGGCCATGATGAAGTCCTCGGAGTCGTGCAGCCCGAGTTCGGGCCGGTGCCGGGCCAGCGCGAACGCCTGCTCTGTCTGGATCCACCTTGCGATCCAGCTGCTCCGCGATGAAACCGGCATCGGCGAGCCCGGCCGGTTGCGCTTCACCCCGGCGGGCAAGCCACCGGCGGCGAGACTGACCCTGGCGGTCGTGGCGGTCGTGGCGGACGGCGACGCGGTCATCGTCGAGGTCACCGACGACGGTCGCGGCGTCGATCCCGACAGGGTCAAACACAAGGCGTACGTGAAGGGCCTGATCTCCGAGCAGGAGTTGGAGTCACTCACCGACACCGAGGCCGTCGACCTGGTCTTCCGCCCCGGATTCTCCACCGCCGACCAGGTTTCGGAACTCTCCGGCCGTGGAGTCGGCATGGACACGGTGGAGACCGTACGGGTCCCCACTGCCGACATGGGCCGGGTACTGCACCAGGACGTCGTGGTGATGCGCGGCGAGGTGGTTCCCGTGATCGACCTGGCCCGGGCGCTGGACATGCCGTGGTCCCCGGATCCCGGCACCGACCGCGCGATCCTTGTGGTCAACGTCAACGGCCAGCGTCGACCGATGTCTTCCTCGCAACACAGGTGCTGCCACTGCTCACCGGGAACAGCGGCCCGACCAGCCAACAGGGAAGTGACCCGCCATGACCACCGTGATGCTCGTCGACGACTCCGCCACCATGCTCATGAGCCTCGAATCCATTCTCACCAAAGCCGGCTACGCGGCCGAGACCGCTGGGCACGGCAAGGAAGCTCTCGACAAACTCAGCAAAGGGCTTGCCATCGCTCAAGTCGCCGAGCACCTCGGCTGGCGCAACCCCGCCGGCGGCCTTGCCGTCAGCTACACCAGAACCGGCTCCTCGCCGCCAACGTGACCCTACGCAAACGAGGACCCGGGAAGGCACCCCGCAATGAGGGTCCGTAACGCGAACGGCACCGTCCCGTCAGCGCTGACATCCGCGGTTCCGGGCCTGATGTGGGAGTGTCAAGAAGGACGGCTCTGGCGCAGAAAAGGTGGTCACGTTGATCGGCCGATGCGAGCAGGATGCGTTGGCGTAAGAGGTCGAAGCCGGCATGTCCGTACATCTGCCGCTTCAGGCTGAGGATTTCGTGCCAACGAGGATGGCCAGGCACATCTCGTCAGCGGTGCCCTGTCCCCAGATCACATAGCGGGCCGGCAGAGACCGCAGTTGCGGCAGTTGCCGGCGCAACTCAGCGTCATGGGTGCAGGTCACTCGCAGGGTGTCGCCTGCCTTGATCGCTACCGGGCTGTCCTGCACTCGCAGCCGCTGGTCGTCGAAGTTGTACGTGGGAACGTCGAGCAGAGTTCGGGCCGTCGGGGTGCCGGGGTTGAGTTCGACCTTGATCGAGCGGCCGAGTAGGTGCATGTGCCCGCCTAGCCCGTAGACCCGCATGCCGCTCTGCTTCACCACGTGGTCGCAGTGCTGCTCGTTGCTGGGGGATGGTTTGCCACCGCTGCAGAGCTTGAGCAGCCCTGCCGCAGCCTCAGCGGACCCGTCGCCGAAGCGCCGGGTGACATCGGTGACGGCGGCGTCACGGTCGCACAGCGGGCCGGACTCCGCGGCGGTGCAGGGCAGCTCGACCGGCGCGGGGAGCAGGGTGGTGTGCAGCGGCGTCAGGGCCGTCTCGGTCAGGCGCAGTCGGATGCCGGACTGGTCGCTGAACTTGCCCTTCTGGTCGACGGTCAGCAGGTTGTAGTGCACTTGCATGATGAGTTGGCTGCCGGCGGGCATGGGGTAGCCGACTTCCGGACTCAACAGGGTCTCCTGGCCACCGGGTGCCCAACTGGCGACCCAGGTTGCTTTGTCGCCCACGTCGGCGTCGCCGAAACAGGTCCAACCGGGTCCGGGTGTGGCGGTATCTCTCTTACGGGCCGCAGTGACGGCGGTGTCGTCGATGCGGAAGAAGATGGCGTGGTGGACGATGTCGAGATTTTGCGGCAGGAACTGGCTGCCGGTGAGAAACGCGTCGCTCGTCAGCTTCGGGTCGATGAGGAAGCACCGGTACTCGTCCGTGCCGCCCGCGGGAGCTGCCGGTGTGTACGACTCCGGCATGTGGATCTGGGCGAATCTCTCGCCCGCGCGCAGCGGCGGTGCGGGGGGCGGCGAGTGGGGCGCCGGATGAGCAGCCGCCGTGCCTCGATCGCCGACCTCCTCGCCGGTCGGCGTCGTGGCGCAGGACGCGGCTAGCACGATCGCCAGCAATGTCGTAAAGCCTTCGCCGACGCGCCGCCGCCATTGAGTCGTGGTGTGCATGCGCCTACCCTCCTGAATGGAACCGGCTGCTGCGGGCTGCAGCCGGAGATTACTTGCCGGGTCGCGGATCGGCGGGCGACGGAGACTGGCCTGCTAGCCGAACCGGCCGGTTGTTCATACATGCCGAGTGGCATTCTGGCGCGAATGCCGGGCGGGAAACGCCAGCCAACAGGCACCTTCCGCGAGGTAGAAAATCCACCCTTCGCTCAGGATAACCGTTGACGTGATTGACATACATAGACGGGAATAGTTTTCTAATGATGGGAATACTGCTCCAAGGTCGCCGCACTTACGAGTGCTGTGCGCCACCTATGCGCGCAACAATTTCAAGAAATATTTATTGTGAACAATCCAGGTGCGGCGGCAAGCGGCGCAATGGCTCGAGGAAGGTGTGCCAGCGGAGGTGGCCCGGCGGCTGCGGGTTTCGGCGACCGCGATGTACGGCAGGCGGCAGCGGTGGCGGCAAGGTGGTGTGCAGGCCCTCGCCTCGAAGAGCGCACCGGGCAGCCGGTGCCGTCTGGATGAGGATCGGTTGCGTGAGCTGGCTACGGTGTTAAACGAAGGCCCGGCTGCGCACGGCTTCACCGAGGATCAGCGCTGGACCCTGGCGCGGGTGGCGGACCTGATCGCCCGCGGGTTCCGGATCCGGTACACGCTGCGCTGCCACGACCATCATGTACCGGGTGGGCTGGTCGGCGCAGGTGTCCACGCACCGGGCCGTCGAACGCGAGCGGCGTAGCTTCACCGAACGCGACTACATCGGCTTGATCGACGCCGCCCAGCAACAACTCGACGGGCCGATCGTGCTGATCTGGGACATCCTGAGCATCCACGTCAGCGTCGCGATGCGGGAGATGATCGACGCCCGGGACTGGCCGCATGTGGTCCGGCTGCCTGCCTACGCACCCGACCTCAACCCCGTCGAAATGTTGTGGTCCCACCTGAAACGCGGCATCGGCAACCTCGCCGTCCGCGGCGTCGACCACGGACTTAGGCGTATTCCGGCGGCCAGCCGTCGGCGGGGATCCGGCGCAGGGCGTCCTGGGTGGCCGGATGCCGCCATAGCTGGTGGACGAGCGCGGCTTGGTCGGCTGCGGTTTCGTCGTCGAGGATCAGTTTCGCGAAGTAGGTTGTCCGGGAGTCGGTCAGATCCGAGGTCTTCGCCGCGTTGATGCGGCTGCCGCCCAGGGCGCGTGCCTGGTCGAGTTGTTCTGCTGTCGCGGCCCTGATGGCGGGTTTACGGGCCGCGTTGACACTCTGCGGGACCACCTCGAGCTGTGGGTCAGTGATCGTTCGGAAACGGGCGATCATGGACCACGCGAGCTTCGTCTCGTGATCGAGATCTCCGCTGTCGCGCAGCCAGCGATGATCCGCTCTCGCCGTTCGGCGGCATAGTCGGCCAGTCTGGCCACCGGCACGTTCATCGCCAAGGCCGAGAATGTGCTCCTGCTGGGCCCGCCAGGGATCGGCAAGACCCACCTGGCCATCGGGCTGGCCATCAAAGCCGCCTCACGCTATGAACAAGCCTCGATCATGGTCACCTCGAACCTGCCGTTCGGCCGCTGGGGCGAGACCTTCGCCGACGACATCGTCGCCGCCGCGATGATCGACCGGCTCGTCCACCACGCCGAGGCCCTCACCCTCACCGGCGACTCCTACCGAACCCGCCACCGGCGAGAACTCCTCACCAGGGAAACACGCACCAAACGCTCGTAACTGCTGGTCGGGGGGTTAGCTTTCCCGAATCCACAGAGGGTCAAATTTCAGAAAGCGCTGACAGCACTGTCCTCTGCTTACCCCGAGGAAGACGGTGTGGCCTCCTGCATCGTCAATATCTTCACTCGCGGTGCTGGGGGCGGCGGGGCCGCAGCCATGTATCGCGCTCGTGAACCAGCCAGGTGGCTATCGTCGGCGACGGTGAAGTTGTTGATCACAGTCTGGGTGTCGGCCTAGCGCCGTGGGGCCCGCCGGTCAGCCCGGCGTCAGACAGTGCGAAATCCGTAAGGCGGCACTCTCGTTCGACCCGCCGGCGGCGGGTGCCGTCCTCGCGTACCCCGGAAGTCCGCGAAGCGCCGTGGCGCGGTGAGTGAAAAGACGGCGCCCGCCAAAGGGTTGTTCTCGTTTCCGAAAGATTAAATACTATCGATGGGAGCGCTCCCAGCGTCCCGTTCCTCATCCTGCCCGTTCCCCTTGGAGTTCGAGTGATCGCCAAACGCAAACGCCGGGCCGTAGCCGCCGCCCTCGGGCTGGCGCTCGCGGTGACCGGCGGGACCGCCGCGGCCGTGAGCGCCGCACCCGGCGCCTCCGCTGCCGCCGCGGCCCCGGCCACCGACTGGCTGCACGTCTCCGGCAACAAGATCGTCGACGCCGCCGGCAATCCGGTCTGGCTGACCGGCGTCAGTCGTGCCAAACCTGGCTACATTGGATCATGGGGGAGGAGCCGGGCATGGCAGACGAACGTACGGGGGTCGCCTACATCCGCGTTTCCAAGGTCGGCGGCCGCGGCGATGACCTGATCTCGCCGGAGGTGCAGCGCCATACGATCGACATGCTGGCGGAGCGCGAGGGCATCAGGATCGTCGCGGAGATCCAGGACATCGACAAGTCGGGTCGCTACTTCGCCAAGCGGCGGGTGAAGGAAGTCATTCAGGGGGTCTAGGAGGGCCGCTGGTCCTACGTGATTCTTTGGAAGTGGTCGCGTTGGGGCCGCAACCTCAAGGAGTCGCAGATCCACCTGGCGGCGGTCGAGGAGGTCGGCGGCATCGTGCGCGCCGCGACCGAGGATGTGGACCCGAAGACGACGATCGGCCGGTTCACGCGCGACCAGCTGCTGTCGATCGCGCAGCTTCAGTCCGACATGATCTCGGACAGCTGGAAGGAAGCGCAGGACAAGCGTCGACGTGACGGCCTTCCCACGGATGGGAAGCCTCGATGGGGATACGTCTACGAGGGCAAGCGGTACCGGGTCGACGAGTCGCTGCGGGAGCCGCGGATCATGACAAAGCACTACTAGTGCTGGAGCAGGATGTCTTTGATCAGGTAGAGCACGGCGTGTGGGCGAGGGGTTGCGCGGGGCAGTCGCTGTCCGCGATGCCCCGCCGCGCCGGTGAGGTCGTGAGGCTCAAGTACCGTGACTTGCCGTGATTGAGTCCGAGGTTGAGGTCAGCGAAGATCTGGTCTGCGACTTGCTGCGGGAGCAGCATCCGGATCTGGCCGATCTGCCCATCCGCGAGGTGGCGGGCGGTTGGGGGAACCAGATGTGGCGCCTCGGGGACGACTTGGCCGTCCGGATGCAGCGGATGGACACAAGCCCCGATCTGCAGTTCAAGGAGCGGCGTTGGCTGCCACTGCTGGCCTCACGCCTGCCGCTTCCGATCCCGACTCCGGTGCGCAGCGGTACGCCGTCCGAGCGCTTCCCCAAGATGTGGACGGTCATGACATGGGTCGAAGGCACGCCCCTGGACCACACGACGATCGACCGCGGAGACCACGCGGCTGACATGTTGGCGGCGTTCCTCAAGGCGCTGCACGTGGAGGCGCCCGCCGATGCGCCGGGCGCCTCGGACTTCGGCACCCACCCCAAGAACTCCAAGGACGGGTTCGAGCGCTTTTTGGGGGCCGTGGACCTTGGCGACGTCGGCTTTGCCGAGGACGACATCCGGGCCGTGTGGGACGACGCGGCGGCGGCCCCCGAGTGGCCGGGACCACGGGTATGGGTGCACGGTGACCTGCATCCCGCGAACGTCGTCGTCGCCGATGGCACGCTGGCGGGGATTATCGACTTCGGCGCGCTTTTCGCCGGCGATCCGGCGTGGGACCTCGGGGCTGCTTGGCTGCTGTTGCCCGAGGGAGGCGCCTCGCGGTTTTTTGACAGATACGCCCAGGTGGACGAGGCGACGGTCCGGCGGGCGCGTGGGCTGGCCGTCATGAAGTGCCTGTTCCTGATGCTAATGGGCCAGAACGGGGACCGCGGGCTGCCCGGCGGGAAGTCGAACTGGGGGCCTCTCGGCCGGTCGGCACTTGATCGTGTCCTGAAGGGCCTTTGACGTCGGCCTGAACTGACCAGTTCTCCCGGGTAGCCAGCCAAGCGATCGTTGCGTTGCCCGCCTGCCAGATCTCGGGTTGCTGAGCGTGACCGGAAGGAGGTTGGCCTGGTCTTTGTTCACGAGTTTCTGGTCCCACCTCGATCGGGTGGATTCGATGTTCGCCAGTTTCGGCCCCACCCGAGCCGGTCGGAGCATCTGCTGGTCTGGACGGGGCTCACCGATGCTGCCGATGTCGAAGGTTGATCTGTTCGCGGCGATCCGCCGGGACACACGCGCTGGTATGTCGGTGCGAGCGATGGCCGGCAAATATCAGGTGAGCCGTCGCACGGTCCGCGCGGCATTGCAGTCGGCGTGGCCCCAGCCGCGCAAGGCGATGCCGCCGCGGGCGTCGAAGCTGGACGACTTCAAACCGATCATCGACGAGATCTGCGCACGGATCTGGACGCACCCCGCAAGCAGCGGCACACGGTGACACGGATCTACGACCGGCTGATCGCCGAGCACGGCATGCAGGGCGTCTCCTACTCGGTGGTGCGCCGCTACGTCGCCGACCGCAAGCCGAAGATCCGGGTCGAGGCTGGGCGAGGTCCGGTCAACGTGTTCTTCCCGCAGACCCACCGCCCGGGCGAGGAAGCAGAGGTCGACTTCGGCGAGGTCACCATCAACCTGCGCGGCGAGCCGGTGACCTGCATGTTGTTCGCGCTGAGGCTGTCGTTTTCCGGCAAGGCCGTTCACAGAATTTTCGCGTCAGGTGGGACCGAGGCGTTCCTGGAAGGCCACGTCCACGCCTTCTCGACCCTCGGAGGTGTTCCGGCCGGCAAGATCCGCTACGACAACTTGCGGGCCGCAGTCGCGCAGGTCCTCGGGTTCTCCCGGCAGCGGGTCGAGACGATCCGGTGGACGGCGTTCCGATCGCACTTCTCAGTCGATGCGTTCTACTGCCAGCCCGGTTTACAGGGCGCCCACGAGAAAGGCGGGGTCGAGGGGCAGATCGGCTGGTTCCGGCGCAATCACCTGGTCCCGATCCCTTCTCTGAACTACCCGTGAGGCTTGCGACGTGCGAAGAGAACCGCGTGTGAGACTTCGCCGTCTGGGTTGCTGAGCAGGAACTGGGCCTCGACCTTGAAACCGGTGTCACGCAGCCAGGCGGCAACCTTGTCCGGCTGGCGACGGTGAACGTAAATCTTCATCGGGTGGCCGCCGTAGCCTTCGGTCTTCAGTCGCGAACTGTCGCCCGTGTGAAACAGAAGTTGCAACAATCCACCTGGGCGCAGGACTCGATGAAAGTGCTCGAAGACGGTCGGTACCTCCTCGTCGGGTATGTGAATCAACGACTGCCATGCGAGCAGACCGGCCAGTGAGGCGGCCTGGAGGCTCAGGTTCGTCATCGAGCCCACCGCGAATCGGAGGTGCGGGTGGTCGCGCTGTGCGACGGCGATCATCCCCGGGGATAGGTCGACACCGAAGGCGTCGAGACCGAGTTCGTGCAGATGGGCGGTGATCTGTCCGGGCCCGCAGCCGATGTCCGCTACTGGGCCGCCGCCCGCAGCGCGGACACTGTCGGCGAACAACGTGAGAGCCGCGCGTAGGTACTGGAGCTCAGAAAGGGCGTCGCGGATTTGGTTGGCATAGTTGACGGCGACCGTGTCGTAGGAGGTTCGGGTGTCGGCCAACCAGTTGTCCGCGCTCATGACCGGCAGGGTAGTCGAGCATCGTTGAGGAACTGCCACCTCTCGCCGCGGCGACCTATCTCGATGCGCTCGACACGCATGTCGCCGCCGAATGCCTCACCACCATCGATCGGCAGGTTGCCTTACCCAGCCGGAGTGTATGCATGAGACAACCGCGATGTAGAGCAGCGGCCATGGTCGAGCCGGACGGGAACGCCGGCGGATCCACCACTGCGACGCCGCACCGTTGCTGCCGGAGAACGCGGAGTTGACGACGCCATCGCCGCCAGAGGGAGCCGCGATGGGCTGCTAACCCGGTCGCAGGGGGGAGTCGACCGGACACGGACGGGTCATCCTGATTGGCGGCGGGCTGCCCACCGCCCCGTTCACAGAGGCTGCCATTCGGCTCGGAGGGGACGACCAGTGTCACTCCGGTAGGTGATCCTGGTCGATGAGGCGTCATCGGGGCCGGCCCAGGCGGATCTCACAGATATCCGGACCGGATGGGGTGATCGTGATGACGCCGCCTGCCGAAGCCCTCGACCTGTTGTCCGCCTGGTTGGTGAGCCCGCCTGCAGCGCGGGTGCGTGGACGGACCGGACCGCCGCCGACTGGCTCGTTGCGGTTCGCGTTCTACGGGCGGATGTCGACCGTGGAATATCAGGACGACCTGTCGTCCCGGGCCTGGCAGCACGACAGCGCGGCCCGGCTGATCGCCGGCCATGGTGTGATCGTCGCGAGCTTCTTCGACGTCGGTTGCTCACGGAGCCTGCCCTGGGAACAGCGGCCGCAGGCCGCAGCCCTGCTCGCGGCGATCGCCGACCCGCACCGGCGGTTCGACGCGATCGTGATCGGAGAGTTCGAACGGGCCTTCTCCGCCGGGCAATTCGAGGAGCTGATGCCGTTCTTCGCCGCGCACGGCATTCAGGTGTGGCTGCCGGAGGCCGGCGGGCCCATCGACCCGGACGATCCGGTGCACCAGGCGTTGGTGCTGATGTTGGGGCATCAGTCGCACCGCGAGATTCTGCGGTCGCGGTTCCGCACGACGGCGGCGATGCTGGCCCAGGCCCGCGATCAAGGTCGGCATCTGGGTGGGCGGCCGCCGTACGGCTACCGCCTCGTTGACGCGGGTCCGCATCCGAACGCGGCGCACGCCCGGTGGGGGAGAAGACTGCACCGTCTGGATCCGGATCCGGAGACGGCGCCGACGGTGCGGTGGATGTTCGCGCAGCGTCTGGCCGGCTGCAGTGTGGCGGGGATCGCCCGGACGTTGAACGCCAACGGTGTTGCGTCGCCCTCGGCCCATGATCGGGCCCGGAATCCGCATCGCAGCGGCGCCGCGTGGACGGTCCGGACGGTCGCGGCGATCCTGGAGAATCCGCGGTATACCGGCCGGCAGGTGTGGAACCGGCAGGGCATCGATCACCACGAGACCCGGCCGGGGGACAAGAACAGCAGGCCACCGGGGCGTAAGCCGTCGCATCGGTGGAACCGCCGGGACCAGTGGGTGATCTCCACAGCGGTGGTGCATCCGCCGTTGGTCAGCGAACCGGATTTCCTACGAGCTCAGCAGGTGAGTGCCCTTGAGGTCCCGGACGACGGCAGTCAGCACCGCTACCGGCTGACCGGGCTGTTGATCTGTGGGTTGTGCGGGCGCCGGATGGAGGGGCAGTGGGTGCACGGCCGGGCCGGCTATCGCTGCCGGCACGGCTATACCAGTGGCAGCGACGCGCAGCCCGATCGCGCGAAGACGCTGTACGTGCGCGAAGACCACGCCTTCGCGCAGGCCGTCATCCAGTACGCCAACTTCGCCCGCCTCGAGCCTGAAACGCTCGGACCTGCCGAGTTCGCCGGGCGGTTACGGCAGGAGAAGATCACGGTGATGTGCACGCCGGTCAGCATCACCCTCGACACCGGTGCCAGCCCGGCGAAACCCGAGCCGAGCGCCGCGGTGCAAGGTGCCGACCTCGGGCAGCCGCTGGTGGAGGTCGGTGCCGCGGCGGGGGAGAGGTGCCCCGGCCGGCCGGTCGCTGTTCAGCTCTCGCTGCCGGGCGTGGTGATCCCGCATCAGCGGCAGACAGCATTTAACCCCCACCAAGGCCATCCGAAACGTGAACGACCTTGGTGGGGGTTAACGTGTCCGAACCGTCTATACCTTCCGCGTAAAACTGCTGGTGATCGCACGCGTGATGTAACTATTGGCGTTCGGCGGTGGTGCGGACATGTCCTTGGCTTCGACATGCCTGAAGTGGCAATTCTGGGAAGGCAGAGTCTACTGCAGCCCGATCGAGGTGGACTGTAGCGCCCGATTCGGGCCGCACCGGTGTGCTGCGAGTGTTGACCATCAAGGACAACCGCATCCATGAAATTGTGCGTCGAGGGGATCACCGTTACCGACGTTTCGTCGGTAGCCACCAGTGTGATCCGTGACGAGCTGACGGGAACGCGGTTCCCTCGCTTGAACGGCATAGACCGCCGCCCATCGGCGGAACGTCGGATGCCGGGACGGCCGCCCAGTCCGATCGAGTGATCTCGGAGTCACGGAACCGTCCGAGGCCTTCACGTCGACTGAGTGTGGCGTCAGCTCGCCGACATCGCCGACCGGCGCGGCGACCCCGAGCTGACCAGCGGCACCGCCCGAGTCACCGCACCGGCCGCAGCCGCCGACCGCGCCGCCGCGATGGGCTTCCTCAACGGCCGCATACCGCGTGCCGGGCAGACCGTCCAGATCAATCTTGAAACACTGACCGCCCTGATCCGGGTGCGCCATCCGCCGCCTCGCGGACACCGGCTGGCAGATTCTGGTGCGCGCCGACTTCGACCAGGCCGGCCTCTAGCACGTCAACGCCCTGCTCAGCGGAGTGACCACCGCCCTGCCCTGGCGGATGAACACCGAGGACTACCTGGCCGACCTGGCCGACACACCCGCCGACGACCGCATCCACCTGCGCGCCGACGCCCTGCCACCCACACCCTAGTGCCCGACGCTGCAACAGGTCATGGGAGCCAACGGGGTCGCCGCATACGAGGAGAGCCTCATCGAGACCCTTCTCGCCGACCTGATTCAGCCGCCTTCCCCATAGCGCGCGCTACGCGCAGACCCATCAATCGACAAGCGTTAAATTGGAAGCGCTCCCAATGGGGCGAGCGCCCTCCAGGTTGCCGTATGTGGCGGTAGGGGAGGGCCTCCGGGGTCGGTCGCGTTGGCGTGGCGCAGCGCCGAGTCTGCGCTGGGGTGGGCTTCCGATCCGGCGACCTGAAACAGGTGGTACCCGTCGGAGTCCGGGGACCGGTCGGCGACCAGCCACGGCGCCAGAGTCACTGGCGCGCCACTGTGCGGCAGTAGGAACACCTGCCCGGTCATTGCCGGGTCGGTGGTCGCCGCCGGCAGTCCATGGTCCGTGCCGGCGGGCGGGTACGCAGGGACTCAGAGGGCCGGGAGAAGGCCTCTTTTCGGAACTTCGACGTTCATTGATGGCTGAGGGTTGTGTTTTATGTCCGGGAGATTACAGGATGTCGTGGGAGCGCTCCCGCATTCTCGTCCCCGATCCCCCATGAAGGAGTTCGAGCGTGTTCGACAGGCAAGCAAGGAGACGCCTGGCCGCCGCAGTTGCCGGGCTTGCCCTGGCGCTGACCGGCGGCGTCACCGCGCCAGCCGTGGCCGCGCCCGGGGCGGCAGCGGCCGTGCCAGCGTCCGACTGGCTCCACGTGCAGGGCAACCAGATCGTCGACGAAGCTGGTAATCCAGTCTGGCTCACTGGAACAAATTGGTTTGGCTTCAACGCCTCGGAGCGGGTCTTCCACGGCTTGTGGTCAGGCAACATCACCGAGATCACCAGATCGATGGCGAACCGCGGCATCAACATCGTGCGCGTACCGATCTCCACTCAGCTTCTGCTGGAGTGGAAGGCCGGGACCTTCGGCACGGTCAACGTCAACACGTACGCCAACCCGGAGCTGGCCGGCAAGAACAGCCTGCAGATCTTCGACTTCTGGCTGCAGCTCTGCGAGCAGTACGGCATCAAGGTCATGCTCGACGTGCACAGCGCCGAGGCCGACAACTCAGGGCACATCCACCCGGTCTGGTACAAGGGCGCGATCACCCCTGAGCTGTTCTACCAAGGCTGGGAGTGGGTGACGAACCGTTACAAGGCCAACGACACGATCGTGGCGATGGACATCAAGAACGAGCCGCACGGTACGCCGAACGACACCACCCGCGCCAAGTGGGACGGCACCACCGACATCGACAACTGGAAGCACACGGCCGAGACCGCAGCCAAGCGGATCCTGGCGATCAACCCGAACGTCCTGGTCCTGGTCGAGGGCCAGGAGATCTACCCCCGGGAGGGTGAGACCTGGTCCTCGCCGAACACCGACCCCGACCTGTCGCCGAACTACTACTACAACTGGTGGGGCGGCAACATGCGCGGCGTTCGCGACCACCCGATCAACCTGGGCGCCAATCAGGACCAACTCGTCTACTCGCCGCACGACTACGGCCCGCTGGTGTTCAACCAGCCGTGGTTCGACAAGCCGTTCGACAAGACGACGCTGACCAACGACGTGTGGCGGCCCAACTGGCTCTACCTGCACGAGAACGGCACCGCACCGCTGCTGATCGGTGAATGGGGCGGCCGACTCGGGCAGGACCCCCGCCAAGACAAGTGGATGACCGCCCTGCGCGACCTCATCGTCGAGCACCGCCTGCACCAGACGTTCTGGGTACTCAACCCCAACTCCGGCGACACCGGCGGCCTGCTGCTCGACGACTGGAAGACCTGGGACGAGCAGAAGTACGCGCTCCTCAAGCCGGCCCTCTGGCAGCACGGCGGCAAGTTCGTCGGCCTCGACCACCAGGTGCCGCTCGGCGGCGCGGGCAGCACCACCGGCATCAGCCTCGGCCAGCGATACGGCGACGGCGGCGAAGGCGGCGACACCACCGCACCGACCGCGCCCGGCCAGCCCACCGCGAGCAACGTGACCGCCACCGGCACCACGCTCACCTGGACGGCGTCGACCGACAACACCGGCGTCACCGGCTACGACGTGCTGCGAGCCACTGGTTCCGGCGCGGCGAGCGTGGTGGCCACGGTCTCCGGGACGACCTACGCCGCCACCGGGTTGACACCGTCCACGGCGTACACCTTCAGCGTGCGCGCCCGCGATGCCGCCGGCAACGTCTCGGCGGCGTCCGCTGGCCGCGCCGTCACCACCACCGCAGGTGGCGGAGGCGACGAGGACCGGGGCTGCTCGGCCACCTACAAGACGATCAGCTCCTGGACCGGCGGATTCCAGGCCGAGGTCACGGTACGCAACACCGGAACCACCGCCAGCTCCGGATGGTCGGTCAACTGGACCTATCCGAGCGGAACCACCGTCGGTTCGGTGTGGAACGGCGTGCTCGGCACCCCGGCTGTGACCGTGCGCAACGTGGCCCACAACGGCGCCCTGGCCGCCGGGGCCAGCACCTCGTTCGGCCTGATCGGTTCCGGCGCGGCGGCGACACCGACCGTGAACTGCTCCGCGTCCTGACCCACCCGTACCGGAAAGGTCTGGTGTGCCGGCGGCGGATTCTCCCCGCCGGCCGCCGACCCGGTCGTCCTCAGCAGCTCGAGCGGCTCAACCTGCCGTCGGAACGATGGATCAAGGCGGGTTCGTGGCCGGCGCAACTGACCCGCACGCTGACCTCCGCCGCGATCATCCGCCTCATCGGCGCCGTACTCGCCGAACAAACCGACGAGTGGGTCGAAGGACGCCGCTACGATTCTTCGGCTCAGCTGCCTTTCCCACCGGGAGTATCTTGATGTCGGCCACGATGCGGATGATGTCGCGTTTGACCGCGACCTCGTCACCCAACTCGGCCCACGCTGCGACCGCCTTCTTGCCGATCCGGCCACGCAGCACCGGCCCGAGCGCCCCGCACTATCGACGACACCGTCATGCGCGCCCACGAAGCCAACGGGCAGGCCGTCGCGCTGGCCCGCTTCGACCGGCACCGCATGTTCGTCCGCTACGACAACACCTGGTGGGTCGCCCGCCGCGACAGCTTCATCGAAATCAACCGCGCGGACCAGACCGCCAAACTCGACCGCTGGCACCGCCGCGTCACCCAGGGCGCCCTCTGGGACTAGCCACACCCCGAACGCAGCCATCCGCCCGGCCCCAGCGCAGGTATCGGCGGACCCTTACCGGACCGCACAGCAGCATGACTACGCGCCCGGCGCCCGACTGGCACCGGATACGTCGTGAGTGTGGTCGCTGCCTCGGCACAGGCGCCGACCCGGCTCTACCGGGCTACTGCCGGATCTCCACGGGCACCTTGACTGAGGCGACCGGTCGGCTGACCGGGTAGCGCCCGCCCTGCCGAAAGACCCCGGCACGGCGCAAACGCCCCCAGGCCGGAACCTCTATCGGATCTTGTTGACGGTGCGGCGCTTCTCCTGCGACTACTCAGAACGCTGCTGCAAGATGTTCGCCGGCCAGGTCGACGGGTTGACCCGCCGTTGGTCACGCGTCAGCGAAGGTCTCCGGCGACGTTGGAGGCGATCGCGTCCACGCTGCGAGGCCTGCTGCCTGACGTCTGCGCCCAGTTGGGTCCACGGCGGGACGGGCAGCGAGCATCGCGCTCGCCGCCCATTGCCGTGCACGACGCTGGGCCAGCGGGGCCGCGGCGACTTACTGGTTCCCGGAGCCAGGCCGCAGGCGTGACGAAAGGTCTTCCAGCGCTGCCCGGGTCTGCAGTTGCGCCCGGCGCGCGATCTGTGTGACGGGCGGCTCCGCATCTGCGGTTGTCCGAGGCTGTGTCAGTGCGGAAACGCGGAGGCTGTAGCCGCATCGGGACGTCGCCCGGACGATTAGGGGAGGGAGAGGCGCGTGCCGCCACGATTCGATCCGGTATCGCTCTCCGGAGTCGTCCTCGAAGGCGTCGTGGTGAACGTCGCGGCCGTGCGCGTACACCCGGACTCGGTACCAGCCTGGCCCGTCCAGGCTCAAGTCAGGCAGCGTAGGCGGTGCATCCGTCACGCCGTACTGTAGTTGATGTACCTGCAGTGCTCCGGCGGTGGCGTTCACGCTGACTTCGGCGATGTCGTCCCACTGGTCGGCGCCAGCGAGCGGTGGCTCCTCCCGCGAGGCCACGGCGGTGACGGTGACGCGCCCGCGGTACACACCAGCGTGGATCGCGGCACCGGCGTTCATCGGCGCGATCAGCCCGGTGGACCAGTCTGCCGTCTCGAATCGCATGTCGGACTGGTCGGCGAGAGCGAAGAGACGGTCATGAACCTCCAGGGTCGCCGTCTTTTCCATCGAAACCCCTTCTGCGCGGTGGCGGGTACAGCCGGACGGGGCGGCACCGTAGTCACGGTGCCGCCCTTGCAGCGTCGCGCCGCCAGGTCGTCAAATGCCCTGCGAACTCGTCTCTAAAGGACTGTGACTACGAAAGGATCCCAGTCCAGCACTCGCTCCCAATAGTAGAAGCCCGACATGATGCCGCCCTGAGCGTGGTTGTCACCTTCGGCGATCATGCATGCGCTCGCTCCGAGGGGTCCGGATCCGGAGGGGGCGCTGATGTTGCATCCGGGGAACGACCGGAGGCTGCCGCCGGCGGACAATCCGTTGTAGGTGGTGGCGAGGGGATACTCGTCGCAGTTCTTGCCGGGGATGCTGGGAGGGTTTCCGCAGGCGAGTCGGCGGTTGGTGCGTTCCACCGCCGCGTCAGTGCTGCGGTACAGGGGTGCGGTGACCGTGCCGCCGGGCAGGCCGGATGCCTGCGCTTGGCGGACGTGGTCGGCAAGGGTGGGGTTGCGGCTGGAGTCGTAGTAGACCGGGGCCGGGTACCACGGGACGACACATCCCACCCGAACGGGATTCTGCAGGTAGCCACCGACGGCGTTGTCGCAGCGGATGTCGTTCATGCCGAGCGAGATGCTGGCGGGGGTGTAGCCCGCAACGGTGTAGGTCACATCCCACCACGTGGTGCAGATGCCTGATGCTCCCGGTGCGGTGGCGGTCGTGGTGTAGCCCGACTCGCCGATGCGCATGGTGCGCGGCGGGTAGACCGCCTGGACCGGGAACGACGAACCCGCGGTGACGCAGAGCCCGTCCGCCCGCGTCGTACCGGTCATCGTCGCCCTGGTCGCGTCACCCCAGCTGCTTCCGACGCTGGCAAGGCCGACCTGATATGCGAAGAAGTCTGAATTCTGGTTGCTGTAGGTGAGAAGAAAGGCGTCCTGATACAGGACGCCGGTTGTCACCGTGGCGCCATTTTGGATCCGGTAAGTCGTGAACGTTACGCCAACAATGCGGCATGCGCCTTGCCGCGAGGTTGCTACCGAAACTCCGTCGTCACTCAACAGGCAGTATTCCGGAAAGTCGACAGCGGCTGCTGATATATCCGTGGCGCTCATGTCGCCGGCGGGGCGAGGCGCCACCTCGATGCAGGAGTACGACTTGTTGGTGGCGGGTGAGCAGGTCTTCCCCTGACTGGCGAAGAGTGATGGTTGTGCAGGTCGTTTCACGGGCGGCAGATCCGAGTGCCCGGGTGCGCTCAGTCTCGGTCTGTCGTCCGAAGGCCCCGGAGATGCCGAGGCCGGACTCGCCATTAATCCGATGGTGGCCGCTAGTACTGCTGAGAAAAACATGCTCGCTAAGCGTCGCTCCCCGTGCATCCATTCGTCCCTTCGTTGGTGAAGTTTCTGACGACGCGACCCGAGCAATACAACACATAGGCTATGACCGCTTCAAGCCCGCATTTTGCAATCGAGTGGCATCGATGTTAAAAGTGCAGCTAGGGAGCCTGAAATCCGCGAACCTAGGTCGCCCGTCGAGCCCGGCGTGTGCCTCGGCGCCCAGGATCTGAATGAGGCGAGCGATCTTGAAGGGTCGGTGTGCTGCGGCACGAAAGTGGCTGAGTGGGCGGATCCTGCAGCGCCCGGCAATCGCGTAGGCGGGCGCTGCGATAGTGTCAATGGCGTTGTTCAGGCGGGCCGGGCCGTCATGCGCTCCGGCTCGACGGGGCCGCGTTGCGATGGATCCGGGCGGGCCACCCTCGTCTCTGTGGTGGTCGGCCCTTTAGGGCTTCCAGCCGCAGGTGCACTCGTCGCCACCGTGTCGTTGACTTCGGGCACGTCGAGAGGGTTCTGATCGCGTCGACAGGGGCGATGTTCTGGCCCCAGCGGGCGGTACCCCTTCATCACCGGCTACGGCCTAAACGTCCTGAGGCCGCTGGAGCCGTGTCGCATCAGGTGCACACCGCAACGACGATCTGGATACTCGGCAACACGACCAGTCAGGTTAGGTTCCTAGGATGCCGAGCGGCGGGTGGTGAGCCATGCGTAATCGTTCACCGAGGCGACAAGGGCGGACCTCATGCAGGACTAGGCTCCGCTGTGCCTGGGTGTGCGGGCATCTGCTTAGCTTGAGGTCGATAGACGGCATGGTTTGGTGCGCCTGACGGGCACCAACTGGTTCGGTTTCAACGCCTCGGAACGCGTCTTCCACGGCCTGTGGTCGGCCAACATCACCCAGATCACCAAGTCGATGGCGGACCGCGGCATCAACCTCGTCCGCGTGCCGATCTCCACCCAACTGCTGCTGGAGTGGAAGAACGGGCAAGCCACCGCGCCGAACGTGAACACCTACGCCAACCCGGAACTCGAAGGCATGGACAGCCTGGAGATCTTCGAGTTCTGGCTGGAACTGTGCGAGCGGTACGGCATCAAGGTGCTGCTCGACGTGCACTCCGCCGAGGCGGACAACGCCGGCCACATCCCGCCGGTCTGGTACAAGGGCGCGATCACCCCGGAGCTGTTCTACCAGGGCTGGGAATGGGCGGCGGCGCGCTGGAAGACCAATGACACGGTCGTCGCCTTCGACCTGAAGAACGAGCCGCACGGGACACCCAACCAGAGCCCGCGCGCCAAGTGGGACAACTCCACCGACGTCGACAACTGGAAGCACACCGCCGAGACCGCCGCCCGACGGATCCTGGCCATCAACCCCGAGGTGCTGATCCTGGTCGAGGGCAACGAGGTCCACCCGCGCGAGGGCGAGACCTGGAACTCCCCGAACACCGACCCCGACCTGTCGCCGAACTACTACTACAACTGGTGGGGCGGCAATCTGCGCGGCGCCAGGGACCAGCCCATCAACCTGGGCGCCCACCAGGACCAGCTCGTCTACTCGCCGCACGACTACGGCCCGCTCGTCTTCAACCAGCCGTGGTTCGACAAACCGTTCGACAAGGCCAGCCTCACCGACGACGTGTGGCGCCCCAATTGGTTCTACCTGCACGAGAACGGCACCGCGCCGCTGCTGATCGGCGAGTGGGGTGGCCGGCTGGGCCAGGACGAGCGCCAGGACCGCTGGATGACCGCGCTGCGCGACCTGATCGTCGAGAACAAGCTGCACCAGACGTTCTGGGTCCTCAATCCCAACTCCGGCGACACCGGCGGGCTGCTGCTCGACGACTGGAAGACCTGGGACGAGCAGAAGTACGCCCTGCTCAAGCCGGCGCTGTGGCAGCACGACGGCCGTTTCGTCGGGCTCGACCACCAGGTGCCGCTCGGCGGTGTCGGCAGCACCACCGGCATCAGCCTCGGCCAGCGGTACGACTCCGGCGGCGGCGACGGCGACACCAAGGCGCCGACCGTTCCCGGCCAGCCCGCCGCGAGCGGCGTCACCGCCAACAGCGCCACCCTGACCTGGACGGCGTCCACCGACAATGTGGGCGTCACCGGGTATGACGTGCTCCGCAACGGGACCGTCGTGGCCACCGTGTCGGCGACCACCTACACCGCCACCGGGCTGGCGGCGTCCACGGCGTACACCTTCAGCGTCCGCGCCCGCGACGCGGCCGGCAACGTCTCCGCCCCCTCGGCCGGCCGCAGCGTGACGACCACCGCCGGTGGGGGAGGCGGCGACCAGGGATGCACCGCCACCTACCGCACCCTCACCCCCTGGGCCGGCGGATTCCAGGCCGAGGTGACGGTCAAGAACACCGGCGCCACCGCGGGTACGGCATGGACGGTGAACTGGACCTATCCGGCCGGTACCACTGTCGGCTCGCTCTGGAACGGTGTGCAGGCCGCTCCGGCGGTGACCGTCCGCAACGCCGCGCACAACGGCGCCCTCGCCCCGGGCGCGTCCACGACGTTCGGCTTGGTCGGCAACGGCGCCGCCACCACGCCGTCTCCGATCACCTGCACCCTCTCCTGACCGGTGGAACTCGTGCGGTGACCGGTGGCCGCCGGTCACCGCACGACCGCGGCGATCGCTGCCGGTCGGCATGGCAGAAATCTGACAGCCGGGTACGACACCGAACGCGGGACCGGGCGGGGAGTTAATTTGGGTCATCGCATTCCGTCGGGCAAGCCGCGTGCCGTCGCCGACCACGACATTCCTGGCCGGCGTCGCCGTCGCGCTCACCGGCAACATGGCCACCAACGCGATCGACCCGCCCGACTCCTGGACGTGGTGGCCGTGGGCGGTGTGGACGGCCGTCGCCCTGCTGGTCGGCGGGTCACTGTGGATCGAGGTGGCCCGCCGCCGGGCCACCGTCGCCACGAAACCCGACGACGTGGTCACCGACCTGCTCGCCCCGATCGAGAGGGTCTGGGCCCGGGAGGCGGTCCGCCGGGAGGTGACCCGGCCCGCGCCCGTCCTGGTCCACTGGTCGTCCACCGGCCGGCTCGCCGCCGGCCGGCCGGCCGTGCTCGGCGACCCGTCGGCCGGTGGCTGGCAGGACTTCCCCCTCAGCGGCGCGACCGACACCCTCAACACCGAGATCGTCGCCGCGTTCCGCGGACTGCCACGCCGCCAGTTGGTCGTGCTCGGCGAGCCCGGCGCGGGCAAGAGCGTATTCGCCCTGCTGCTCACCCTCGGCCTGATCCGCACTCGGGCCGACGGCGAGCCGCTGCCGGTGCTGATCTCGGTCAACGGCTGGCATCCGGCCGACCCGATCGAGGACTTCCTGGCCCGCCGGCTCGCCGAGGACCAGCGGGCCGCCCTCGCCCGGCACGGTGATCCGCTCGCGGTGGCCCGACGCCTGGTCGAGCAGAACCGGGTGCTGCCGCTGCTGGACGGACTGGACGAGTTGCCCACCCCGGCGATCGGCTCGGCGCTGCGGGCACTCGACGAGTACGCGTCGGCCGGACGGCCGCTGGTGGTGACCTGCCGCGTCCGGGAGTACGAGAAGGCCGGGCACATCCTGACGACCGCGGCGGTCGTCGAACTGGCGCCGGTCACCGCGGACGCCGCCGTCGCGTACCTGTCCTATCCGGAGTCGGCCCGCGACCGCTGGGAGCCGGTCTTCGCCCGCCTGCGCCGCGCCGACCGGGCGGATCCGCTGGTCCGTACCCTGTCGACGCCGTTGATGGTGTCCCTGGCCCGGACCGCATATCAGTCCCCCGGGACGAGCCCCGCGGAACTGCTGACCCTCCAGAGCCGGCCGGTGATCGCCGGGCGGTTGATGGACGCCTTCCTCACCGCCGCCTATCCCGGCGCGAAGCAACGACGCTGGCTGAGTTGCCTGGCCTATCACCTGTACACGGCGGGTACCCGGGACCTGCGGTGGTGGCAGTTCGACCCGGGGATGCTGACGGCCCGGCCGGACCGCGCCCGGCGCAGTGTCGTGATCGTCGCCGCGCTCATCGCCGCCCTGCTCGCCGGGACGCTCGCTGCCGTCGCCGGCCTGGTCGTGCACTGGGCCGCGGTCACGGCCGCCCTCATCGTGGCGGTCGCGGCTTCGGGCCGGCTGCGACGCCTGTGGCCGGCGGACCATCCGCCGACCGAGTTCAGCCCGGTCGGCGACGGCCACCCTCACCCGTTCCGGACCGGTTTCCTGAGCGGCGTCCTGACCGGCTTCATCACGACGCGCTGGACGGCGGCCCTGATCGGCGGGTTGATCTGCGGGGCGCTGCTCGCAGCCTGGTTCGCGTGGCGAAAGGACACCGTGCATCCCCGGCCCATCGCGCACACGATCGTCTCCGGCGCCGTGTTCGCGGCCGTCGCGACGGCGGTGGGCAGCCCGCCCGCGCTGGTCGGCGGCACCGCCGCCGCGCTCTACGGTTCGACCGCGGCGCTCTGCGGTGGCGGCTGGTCCCGGGTGCGATACCGCCTGACCCACGTGCGGCTCGCCGTGCGGGGCCGGCTGCCGTGGCGCTTGACGTCCTTTCTGGCCGACGCCCATCGGCGAGGGGTGCTCCGCCGGCCGGGCGCCGTCTACCAGTTCCGGCACGTCCTGCTCCAGGACCGCCTCGCCGGCTCGGTCCGCCGGGACGACCTGGAGATCCGGGCCGGGGCGGGCAATATCCCGGCTGTCCGGACGCTGGCGGAGGACCTCGTCGAGCGGGGCGAGACCGCCCTGGCTGTCGAGGTCCTGGCCCGGGCCGGTCGCGCGGACGTCCGGTCGGCCGACCGCCTCGCCGGTCTGCTGGTCGAGCTCGGCCGGCTCGACCAGCTCCGCGACCGGGCCGACCGTGGGGACGTCTCCGCCTCCCGGGCACTGGCCGACCGGCTCGTGGCCCGGGGAGATCTCGGCGAGTTGCGCGAGCGGGCCGCGGCCGGCGACCCTGCCGCCCACGCGCGTGTGCTCGCCCTGATGGCCGAGCACGGGGACGCCGACGGCCTGCTGGCAGCGGTGGCCGACGGCGATCCGTCCGCGGCTCTGCACCTGGCCGATCTCCATGTCGCCGCCGGTCGCCGGGACGACGCGATAGCCCTCCTGGAAGGCATGGACGGGGACTGGGCCGTGGGACGCCGCCTGGCCGATCTCCGGCGGGAGGCCGGCGACATCGACGGCGCGGTCGCGATCCTGCGCGGCCTGGCACACGGCGGCGACGGACTCGCCTCGGCACAGTTGGCCGACCTTTACGTGCGCCAGGACCGGATCAGTGAACTCTGGACCGCGGCGACGACCGGCGACCCTTATGCCGGCGACCGTCTGTCCCGACACCTTTTCGAGCGGAAGAACCTGGACGGGCTGCGCACGCTCGCGGCGAAGGGGGTCGCTTCCGCGTCGGCTCGGCGGGCGGACCTGCTTGTCCTGGCCGGCGACGTGACCGAGTTGATGCCCCTGGCGATCGCGGGTGACGGCGCGGCCGCCCGGGGGGCGGCCCGCGTCCTCGCCGACCGGGGAGAGACCGGCACGGCGATCGCGTTGCTGCACGCCTTGACCGACGTGCGGGACTCCGGGGTGGCCCTCCTGCTGGCGGAGTTGCTGGCCAGACAGGGTGAGATCGACGAGGCGATCGCGATCCTGCGTCCGCGGGCCGAGGACGGCGACGAAAAGGCCGCCGAGGTGCTGGCCGAGCTGCAACGCACCGATCAGGAGTAGAAGCGGGCCATCGCGGCCACGCTGGACCGCATCATCTCGCGTAGTTCGGCTGGTTCGAGGACCTCGACGTCGGCGCCGAGGCGCAGGAAGTCGGCGTGGGCGTGTTTCACCGACTCGACCGGCAGGGTCACCGTGGTCCAGCCGTCCGGGCCGGGTTCGCCGAGACCGTCGCGGACGTTGCGGGCCATAGCCCGCGTCATCAGGTACGGGATCCGCTCGATCCCGGCGGGCGAGAGCCGCACCGTGGCCTCGTCGCGGTGCAGGCGTCGTTCGAAGTCGGCCGCCCACCGCGCCCAGCTCGCCGCCAGATCGAAGCCCTCCGGTCGCTCGAAGGTCTCGTCCAGCACCGTCAGATCCAGGATCGTGGCCACCCGATAGGTCCGGATGTCGGCCTCGACCTGCGCCACGAAATACCAGACTCCGGCCTTGAGCACGATGCCGAGCGGCGAGATCTCCCGCTCCACCTCGCGCGGCTGCCGCCACCGCAGGTAACGCATGCGGGCCCGCCGCCGGTTCCACACCGCCCCGGCGAGGGCCGCCAGATGCGGATGCGACTCGGTCTCCCGGAACCATCCCGCCGGATCGAGGTGGAACCGGTCGCGGATCTCGTCGACGTGCCGGCTCAACCGGGCCGGCAGCGCCGCCCGCAGCTTCAACTCGGCCGTGGTCAGGACCGCACCCAGCCCGAGTTCGGCCGCGGCCTCCGGCATCCCGGCCAGGAAGATCGTCCCGGCCTCCTGCGGGGTGAGCCCGGTCAGCCTGGTCCGGTACCCGTCGACCAGCTGATATCCGCCGCCCGCCCCCAGTTCGGCGTAGACCGGCACGCCCGCCGCCGCCAGTGCTTCGATGTCGCGGTAGACGGTCCGCACCGAGACGCCGAGTGACTCGGCGAGCTGCTGCGCGGTCAGCCGCCCACGGTCCTGAAGCAGCAGGACCACGGACAACAGACGGCTCGCACGCATGCCCGGAAGACTGCCACACAAGACCGACAGAAGGTGTCAGTCATGCCTGGCAGAGTCGACCCCGAACGAAGCGAAGAACGACGAGAAAAGGAACACCACCATGGCCCTCGCCCGGTACGTAGGCTTCTCGCTCGACTGCGATGACCCGGTCGCCCTGGCCGGCTTCTACACCGAACTGCTCGGCATGGAGGTCAGCTACACCAGCGACGAGTTCGTCTATCTGGGCGGCCCCGGCAACGGCATCGGCTTCGTCAAGGTCGAGAAGTATGTGCCGCCGACCTGGCCCGACGCCGGCGTGCCGAAGCAGTCACACCTCGAGCTCAGCGTCGACGACCTGGAGGCCGGCGAGGCCGCGGTGCTCGCCATCGGCGCCACCAAGCCCGACTTCCAGCCGCAGCCGGACCGCTGGCGGGTGCTGCTCGACCCCGCCGGCCACCCGTTCTGCATCTCCGCGTCGATCTGACGCGAGTGGCCGGCGGCGCCGTCCACGGCGCCGCCGGCAGGGCCACAAGGCCGGCCCGCCCGGCCGTAGGGACAGTCAGGATTCGTGGAAGAAGGCGACCGCTTCGGCGAGCGCCCGATCCGTCAGCGCCGGATCGTGCCGCGGGCCCACGTCCCGCATGAACGCGTGCTCCCCGCCGGTGTAGACGTGCGCCTCCAGGTCGGTCAGGCCGGCGGCGTAGAGCTCGTTCAGGATGAACAGTCGCGCGTCGGCGGGCACGTGCGGATCCCGACTACCGAAAACGATCAGCAGCCGCCCCTGGATCTCCGCCGCCCGCCGGATCGACCCCGCGTCCGCGTCGGCACCGAGAGCGCCGTTGTGCAGCCCCGTCGGATAGAAACACACGGTGGCCGCCACACGCGGATCGAACGCCGCCCGGAACGCCAGATGCCCGCCGATGCAGAAGCCCGTCACGAACAGTCTCGACACGTCGTCGCGCTGGTGCAGGTAGTCGAGCACCGCGGTCCGGTCGGCGTCGAACGAGGCCGTCGTGGTCGCCGCCGCCCCGTCGAGTCCACGCTGTTTCCCGGCGTCGTCGAACTCCAGCGCGACCCCGGCCAGCGGACCGTGCGGATAGATCTCCGGCACCGCCACCACGAACCCGGCGCTCGCCAGCCGCCGGGCCGTCCGCAGCGTCGACTCGGTCAGCTGAAAGATGTCCGTGTACAGCAGCAGGCCTGGCCACTTTCGGTCATCGACCGGGCGCAGCACCAGTGTCCGGATGTCGCCGACCCGGACCTCTTCCTCACGCAACTTCATGATCAGCACCTTACCGGCGGGAATCGGGCAAACGGCGCGCTAGGCACGGTTGGATAGCATGCGGGCGGTGCCGATGACCTTTCCGACGCATCCCGCCGCGGTCCTGCCCCTCAAACTCTGGCGGCCCCGCTGGTTCGACGGGGTCGCCCTGGTTCTGGGCTCGGCGGCGCCCGATGTGGCGTACGCCTTCGACGGCAGCGGGCTCCCCGTCTGGCCGCTCTCTCACCAGGTGCACGGACTGGTGCTCTGGTGCCTGCCGGTCACCCTGCTCGGCTGCTTCCTGATGCGCCGGGCCGCCCCGGTCGTCGCCGCGCACCTGCCCGGCGGCGGGCCGTTCGCTCTCCGCGACTACGGGGCGCTGCACACTTCCGGTCACTCCTGGTGGGTGACCGTGACGTCGGCCCTTCTCGGCGCCGCCAGCCACCTGCTCCTCGACGGGCTGGAACACGCGGTGCCCGTCATCGAACACCCGGCGCACGCGGTCGGAGCGGTCGCCATGACGGCGCTGGCGGTGGCGATCGGGCGCCGTCGCCTGATCCGCCGCTGGCACGGCGAGCCGCCGCGCCGCGAACGGCGTCCCCTCCGGTTCTGGTCCGTCGTGGTGGCGGCCGCTCTGCCCGCGCTCGCGGTCATCCCGTTCCTTCCGGCGGCGGGGCTGGCGCACACCACGGGGGTACGGGTGCTGTCCGCGCTCGCCGTGGCCCTGCTGCTCGCCGCGGCGGCGGGCAGCGCCGGCCGCCCGCACGAAGCCACGACCCCGTCCCCATCACATCCCCAGCCGTAGCCGTAGCCGTAGCCGCGCCGCCCTATCCCACCGCCGTGAGATGTCTGCGCTACGGCCGGGGTGTGGCGACCGCGACCGGGCCGTAGCGGGGGCGTGTTGTCCGGCCGTGCTGGGATGGCTGGGCTACGGCTGACCGCACTGTGGACTGGAGTGCGGTCAGCCGTACCGGCGGAGGGTCTCAGTTTTGACCGTGCGCCGGGCGGAGACCGAGGTCGGAGACCGGGCCGAGATGGCCGAGCTTGTCGGGGTTGACCACCGAGCGGACCGCGAGCACGACGCCGTCGGTGACCTCCAGCGACATCACGCCGATCACCCGCTGCTCGGGGTCGTGCAGCACCGCGCCCGGCTGACCGTTCACCCACGCCTGCCGCACGGTGACGCCCATCCGCTGCATGCGGCGGAACAGCCCGGCGAACAGCCTGGCCACCTGGAGCCGCCCGACCGGTGGGGTCGCGAGCGCCGCCGCCTTGCCGCCACCGTCGCCGACCATCACCACGTCGGGCGCGAGCATGGCCATCAGGGCGTCGATGTCGCCGCCGGCCGCGGCGTCGAAGAAGCGGTCGGCGAGCGCGGCGGTCTCGGCTCGGCGGGCGGCCGGGCCGTCGAGCGCGGGGGAGTCCGCGGCGATGCGCTGCCGGGCCCGGGCGAAGATCTGCCGGCAGTTCGCCTCCGACTTGCCGACGGTCCGCGCCACGTCGGGATAGGCGTACCCGAACACCTCCCGCAGCATGAACACCGCCCGCTCGACCGGCGACAGCGCCTCCAACAGCACCAGGAACGCCATCGACAGCGAATCGGCGAGTTCGGCGTGCTCGGCCGGGCCGGGATCGCCGGCCGGCACCACGATCGGCTCGGGCAGCCAGGCGCCGACGTAGGTCTCCCGCCGCACCCGGGCCGAACCCAGGTGGTTGATGCCGAGCCGGGTCACGGCCGTCGTCAGGTACGCCTTCACGTTCTCCACCGCGGTCCCGGCCTTACGTGCCTTGACCAGACCGAGCATGGCGTCCTGCACGATGTCCTCGGCGTCGCCGACGGAACCGGTCATCCCGTACGCGATGGAGAACAGCAGCGGCCGGTAGCCGGCCGCCGCCGTCTCGTCGGATAACGTCGTCACAGGTGCTGACCCACCTGGTACCAGCCGGCCGGTTGCTGCACGATCACATTGAACCGGTTGAACGCGTTGATCATCGCGATCGTCGCCACCAGACCGGCGAGCTGGTTCTCGTCGTAGTGCTTGGCCGCGTTCGCCCAGACGTCGTCGGAGACGCCGCCGGCGCCGTCCGCGATCCGCGTGCCCTCCTCGGTCAGCTCCAGCGCGGCCCGTTCGGCGTCGCTGAACACCGTCGCCTCCCGCCACGCCGCGACCAGGTGCAGTCGCTGCGCGGTCTCGCCCGCGTGCGCCGCCTCCTTCGTGTGCATGTCGACGCAGAACGCGCAGCCGTTGATCTGGCTGGCCCGCAGCAGCACCAGCTCCCGTGTCGAGGCGGGCAGGCCGGAGTCCTTCACCGCCGCGCCGGCAGCGGCGAAGTGCTTCGCGATCTTCCCCGAGACCGGGTTGCTGAGAAGGTCCAGACGAGCTTCCATGGCCGACTCCCTTTCCGTTGTCGTTGCTCGCCCTCTCAGACAGAACACGCGCCGATTCTGTGACACCGCCCCCGGGAAATCATCGAAAATCTTCCAACGACCGGCGAGGGGTACGGCCACCCGAGGGCCTCGACGGCGAATATGGTCTGGTGGCGGAGCTGAAGGCCGGCATGGCACGGGTTTGCGAAGCGATGTGGAGTCGGGCGTGTTCGACGAGCTTTTTCCGATCTTGACGACTCCGGACCTGGCGCGGTGCCTCGGCTTCTACCGCGACCTGCTGGGCGGCGAGGTGACCTACCGGTTCCCGGCGGACGGCGAGCCGGCCTACGTCGCCCTGCGGCTCGGGCGCTCGCAACTCGGCATCGGTCAACAGGACGAGCCGGGCGTCCTCGCCAACGAGCGCATCACGCTGTGGGTCTATGCCGAGGACTGCGACGCCGGGCTCGATCGGTTACGCGGCGGCGGCGCCGAGGTGATCCAGGAGCCGGTCGACCAGCCGTGGGGAGAGCGCATGGCCACGGTCCTCGACCCCGACGGCAATCGCGTGATCATCGCGTCCCGCCAAGCGCCCTCGGCACCGTGACGACGCCGGCGGCGGCGTGACGCCGGAACCGGCCGCCGCCCGGGTCGTGGCGCGACGGCCGGGCGGGGGGCCTCGGCGGCTACGCGGCGTCGCGGTCGCCGCTCGCCATGTCGCCGACCGCCGGGGTGCCCGGCATGAGGCCGTAACGCAGGAGCACAGCGCCCGTGGGGGAGGTGACCGCAGGTTCCAGGAGCTTCAGGTTGGCCGGCGTCGCGCCACCGTCGAAGACCTTCTTACCGACGCCCAGCACGATGGGGTAGACCCACAGGTTGAGCCGGTCGAAGAGGCGCTCGCGCAGAAGGGTCCGCACCAGGTTGAGGCTTCCGATCACGTGGATGTGCTCGTGCCTGTCCCGCAGTTCCCGCACCGCGCCGGCCAGGTCGGCCTCGAGCAGCGCCGAACCCGCCCACGTCAGCTCCGGTTCGCCGCGCGAGGCGACGTACTTCGGAACGCTGTTGAACAGGGTGGCGATCCCGCCGTCCGGGCCCTGTTCCTGACGCGGCCAGTACCCGGCGAAGATGTCGTAGGTCCGGCGGCCCAGCAGCAGCGCGTCCAGGCCCCGCATGCCGGCCCGCACCCGCTCGCCGACCACATCGTCGAACAGGGGGGCCTGCCAGCCTCCGAACGCGAAGCCGTCGGGGTCCTCCTCGGGTCCTCCCGGGGCCTGGGCCACCAGGTCGAGCGTGGCGAAAAGGTCGATGTGGATCGTGCCCATGATCGGTCCTCCCGGTGTTCCGGTGTGCTGACACCGATCAGACCGGCTCGCGGGCACGAACTCATCGCTCTCCCCGGAGGATTCCTCAGCGCGGGCGGGTGGGCTGGGCGTCGACGACGACGGTTCCGTCGCGGAGCGTGAGGTCGTAGCTGATGATCAGGCGTGGTTCGCCGGACGGGTCGCGGGTCATCGCCGGGCCCGGCCACCAGGCGACGTACCGTCCGTTGGCGACCGAGCCCCGCACGGTCAGGCCGCCCGCGCGGACCGTCACCCCGGCGACCTCCGGTCCGACCGCGCCGTCGGTGACCGACGCGTCGTCGAAGTCGAGGATGGCCCCCTGCGTGAATTCCCGCCCGGCGACGGTCTGTGCCGGCCCCGAACCGCCGGCCGCGCCGCTGGACACATCATCGACGTCGTCGTCTCCCGCAATGTTGTGCGCCAGGCAGGACCCGGACATGTCCGGGTTCTCGGTCCGGTAGAGCAGCATGGCGTACTCACCCCGCCGTTCGGCCAGCACCAGCCGTGCCCGGTCGCGGTCCAGATGCTCACCGGCGATGCGGTCCCGGCACTCGGGGCCGATCAGGGCGATCTCCGACTCGGTGAGCGGCTCCGGAACGGGCGTCCACGACGCGTACGCCCGCCCGCCCGCCGGCCCGTCCGGGAGAACGGTGACGGCGCCGGCCGCCGCGGCCACCGCCGCCGTCGCGACGATGATCGCCGTCCGCCGCCGTGGGCGGATCACCGTCGCCGGCGGCGTGGACAAGATAGTCTCCAGCGTGGCCGCGGCGCGATCGTGCTGCTCAGGGGTCATGTGTCCGGCGGCGTCCAGGGAACGCAGCGCCGCGTCGACGTGGGTGTCGGTGTTCACGGCCGGGCCTCCATCCGGGTGGCGGGGTCGAATCCGAGATCGGTCAGGGTGCCCGCGGGCGAGCCCGGGCCGAGGTGGCGTCGCAGAGCGCGGCGGGCACGCAGCAGCCGCAGCCGGTACGACGTGGCGGTGACGCCCAGAACGCGTGCGGCCTGCCCCGAGTTCAGGCCGTCGAAGACGGTCAGCGCGATCGTCTCCTGTTCGGCCGGAGTCAGCGCCCGCCAGGCGGCGGCCAGGTCGAGACGCCAGGCGACGGCCTCGTCCTCGGCGGCCGCGACCGGTGCGACCGGGGTGACGTCGGCGAGCCGCACCGCGAGCGCGTCCTGCCGGCCGATGCCGCGCCGGGTGTTGAGCAGGCAGTTGCGGGTGATCCCGAAGAGCCACGCCCGGGCGTCGTCACTGTCTGCGGGTGCGCTGTCCAGGCGGCGCCAGGCCACCAGGAACGCGTCGGCGACGACGTCCTCGGCATGGCTCGGATGGACGCGGCGTTGCGCGAAGCGCAGCACGTCGGCGTAGGCGCCGGCGTAGAGCGCCCGGAAGCGGGTCTCCGGATCAGGCTTCAATGTCCTCACACCAGATACCTGTCCGTCACTCTCCCCAGTGTTTCAAGCCCGGCGCCATGTGTCCTGCCCACGGTAGGGGCCGGGCTTTCCGGCCAGCGGAGAGCAGGGATGGTGGCGGCGCGGGCACTCTCCGGGGCGGCGGATCGGTGATCTTGCTCGTACATTCGGTTCATGAGCGTCGATGCGCAAGTGCGGGCATGGTTGCGGGACCGCGGCACCGAGACCGTGAAGCATCCGGGCGGCACCCTCTACGCCCATCTGTGCCGCGTCCAGCAGCGCCTGGCCGATCTCGGCCATGACAGCGACGTCCAGGTCGCCGCGCTGGCGCACGCCGCCTACGGCACCGACGGGTTCGACCTGGCCCTGCTGTTCTGGCAGGAGCGCGACACCCTCCGCGGCCTGATCGGCGCGGGCGCCGAAGAGCTGGTCTATCTGTACGGCGCCTGCGACCGCGACCGGAGCTGGCCTACCCTGGCCGCCACCCACCAGATCACCGATCGCTTCACCGGGGCCGTCGTCCGGCTCACCGACTGGCAGCTGACGCCGTTCGTGGATCTGTCGATCGTCAACGAACTGGACGTCCTCGAACAGGATCCGTCGCTGCTCGCCGCCCACCGCGCCTATTTCACCGGCCTGTTCACCGCCTGGGAGCCGATCACCTCCCCGGCCGTCGCCACCGAGGCCGTGCGGCTGCTGAACTCGTGACGGCCGGGCGGCGCTGCCGGCCGGCTCGCGTCAGCTCAGGACGATCGGCTCGAAGATCCTGGTGAAGTCCTTCTGCTCCTCGGCGGTGTCGAAGCCGACGTAGTAGTGCAGGCGTTCGTAGTCGGCGTCGCTCGGGAAGACGAGCGCGCTGTCGGCGACCCGCTCCATCGCTTCGCGGTCGTCGCCGGACAGCGTCGCGGCGTTCTTGCGGATCCGGTCCTGGGCGGCCGGAACCGGGCAGACGTAGTTGATGTAAGCGGCCAGAGCGGCGGCGTTGTCGACCTCGTAGAAGAAGTCGATCAGAGCGAGCGCGTCGACCGGGTTCGCCGCGGTGACCGGGATGGCGAAGTTGTCCGTCCAGATCGTGCCGCCCTCCTCCGGGATCACGAACTTGAGGTTCGTGCCGTCGGAGAGGTTCTTCTGGAAGATGTCGCCCGACCACGCCTGGGAGATCCAGATCTCGCCTTTGCCGAGGGCGTCGAGGTAGTCCTGCTCGTAGTAGTTGCGGACGATGCCGGCGTCCTTCTGCCGCTGCAGTTTCGCGGCGGCCTTGCGCCACTGTTGCTCTCCCGAGTCGGCGGGCTTGATGCCCGAGGCGAGCAGGCCGAAGTTCGCCAGCTCGGAAGGATCGGACATCATGCCGACCTTGCCCTTGAACTCCGGGTCCCACAGGTCGGCCAGCTTGGTGATCGGCCGTTTCACCTTCGCCGGGTCGTAGGCGATGCCGGTGATGCCCGACGCCCACGGCACGCTGAACACGTTCGCCGGGTCGAACGACTCCTCGGTGTACTTCTTCGCCGCGTTCGTGGTGAAGTTCGGCAGCTTGGCGTGGTCGAGCGGGGCGAGGAATCCGGCCGCGCGGAACTGGCCGAACTGGATCCCGTTGGTGATCACCATGAGGTCGAAGCCGATCGGCTCCTTCGCCGACAGTTGCGGCTGCACCTTGGCGAACCAGGGCCCCATCTCCTGGATGACCTCCTGGTAGTTCACCTGGATCCCGGTCTTCCTGGTGAACTCGGCCAGCTCCGGCTTCGACGGGTCCATGTAGAGCGGCCAGTTCGCGAAGTCGACCTTGCCGTTCTGGGTCCGGCCCTGCCAGAAGGTCGCCAGCTCGGAGGTCGCGGTGTCCTCCACCCGGCCCCTGCCCTCGACACCGCAGGCGGCCAGCGCCGCGCCGAGCGCGGACAGCCCGCCGATCCGCAGCGCGTCCCGGCGGCCCAGCCGCCGCTGGGTGATGCCACGGCGCAGGGTCGGATCAGTCGCGGTGCGGTGGATCATCAGACTCCGATCAGGTAGACCACCCCGCGCCGGTGGCGGCCGCGGGGCAGACGGGATCCCGATCATCACGGTAGGGAGTGCGGCGCTTCTTACCGATCGGTAACAAGGGTGGCTGTCGCCGGCCGGGTGAGGCGCGGCCGCGGCTCCAGGTTGATCGTGGCGGCCCGATCGGCCGATCGAGAAGAACCGGTCGGCCGGAGGGCGTCGGTCATCGGAGTGGTGCGGCCTGGAGCGATCGGTGGCGGCCGACCGCTCCAGGCCGGTCGAAGGGCCGGCGGCGGCCGGTCAGGAGTCGGGCCGGTTGAGGCGGCGGTAGACCGGGGCCAGGCGCTTGTGCAGGTCTTGGTAGATGGCGTAGGACTCCACGTAGCGGGCGTGGTCGGGGCCCGGCGTGAAGACATGATCGTTGTGGGTCATGGCCGGGATGTCGGCGAACGAGATCATGCCGGCGCCGACCGCGCCGATCCAGCCGGCGCCCCGGGCGTTGACGGTCACCGGGTTGGCGTCGCGGCGGATCTCGACACCCAGGACGTCGGCGAAGATCTGGCACCAGGAGTCCGAGCGGGCGGCGCCGCCGGTGATGACCATCGACGAGACCGGTTCGCCGAGGAACTTGTCGACCGCCTGGGCCAGCCAGCGGGTGTTGAGGGCGACACCCTCGAAGACGGCCCGCAGCAGGTCGGAGCGGGTGGTCTCGAGGGAGATGTTCAGGAACGCGGCCCGCAGACTGCGGTCGTCGACAGGAGCACGCTCGCCGTAGAGCCACGGCGTGTAGAGGACGCCGTTCGCCCCCGCCGGGACCATCGGGATGATCTTGTCGAAGGCGTCGAAGATGGTGCCCTCGTCGCGGCTGACGTGGCCGGCGCTGACGAGCGGGTCGTCGAACTCCACGATCTTGTCGCGGAGCCAGGTCAGGTTGGCGCCGGCGGTCGCTTGCAGGGCCGTCATCAGGTATCGGTCGGGGATGGCGCACGGGATCGAGGCGATGCCCGTCGTGATGTCGGTCTTCTTGCGCGGCACGTGCGCGGCGATCCACGACGACGTGCCCAGATAGAGGTGGGGCTCGTTGTCGGCGATGGTGCCGGCGCCGATCGCGGCGGCGGTGTTGTCGATCGCGCCGGCCACCACCCGCACCGAGCGGGGGAGACCGAGGTGATCGGCAGCGTGGGGGGCCAGCGTGCCGATCACCTCGGTACAGGCGACGATCGGCGGAAACTTGTCCGCGTCGATCCCGCTGGCCGCGACGAGTGCGGGGGAGTACCGGATGGCGGGAGCCTTCCGGTTGTCGGTGACCCACGAGGTGAGGATCGAATCGACGGTCGCCACCGTGCGGCCGGTGAGCTTCAGATTGATCCAGTCGAGGACGTTCAGAAAGGTTTTGGTCTTTCTGTAGACGCCCGGCATGTCGTCCCGGATCAGCAGCATGTGGGCCGCGGGGTCCTTGCCGGTCACCGACGGCATCCCGCCGGTGAGGCGCAGCCAGCGGGCGATCTTCAGGATCGAGATGCCGTCCTTCGCCGGGAAGCCGCCGAACTGCCTGCGCAGATGAGGCGCCCCGCGCATGTCCAGCCAGCTGATGCACCTGGTCAGCGGGCTGCCGTCGGCGTCGACGGCGATGGTGCCCTCGCCCTGTGTCGACGAGCAGATCGTCGTCACCGCGCGCAGGTGATCGGGGAAGGCCCGGCCGAGGTCGGCGACGACCTCCGCCAGGGCGTCCCACCAGGCCACCGGATCCTGTTCGGCGCCGCCGCCGGGCAGCACGACCAGCGGGACCGGCCGCTCGGCCCAGCCGGTCACCGTGCCGTCGGCCGCGACGAGCGCGGCCTTCATCCCCGAGGTGCCGAGGTCGATCGCGAGCACCTGCGGCGGCACGGCCTGCCCTGGGACCGGGGCCAACTCAGACCCCCTCGACCTGCGCGAAGACCTGGTCGAACCGGGCGAGGGCGTCGTCGATGACGTCGTCGGTGTCGGCCATCGAGGTATACATCCGCGAGCCGGCGAGGGTGATGATGCCGTGGGCGGCATAGGCGGCGCCCATCTGCTCCATCAGCTTCTTGCGGCCCTTGTTCTCCTTGAAGAGCTTGACCGGGTTGCGCATGTCGAGCATCAGCACGCCGCTGGACTCCAGGTGGACGATCGAGCCCTGGTTGTAGGCGACGTAGGGCAGGCCGTACTTGTCGATCAGCTTCTGCAGGCCGCGGGTGAGCCGGTCACCGGCCTTGCCGGCGATGACCGGCGCGTTGGTGCGGGCCATCTCCTGGATGGCGAAATAGCCGGCCGCGCAGGACAGCGGGTTGGCCGAGAGGGTGCCGCCGACCTGGATGTGCGCGCCGTGCTTGCCGTCGAGGCCGGAGCCGAACACCGCCATGACGTCGGCGCGGCCGCCGACCCCACCGGCCATCGGGTAACCGCCGGAGACGGCCTTGCCGAACACCGTCAGGTCGGGGGTGACGCCGAAGTAGCCGGCCGCGCCGCCCAGGCCGGTGCGGAAACCGGTCACCACCTCGTCGAAGATCAGCAGCGCGCCGAACTCGTCGCACAGCTTGCGGACGCTGGCGTTGAAGTCTTTCGGCACCGGGCGGGTGCCGGACTCCGGGCCGAGCGGCTCGACCACCACGGCGGCGGTGCCGCCGCGCAGCCGGTTCTCCATCAGCTTGCGCTTGAGCGCGCCCAGGTCGTGCGGGAACGCCTCGCGGGTGCGGCCGGTCGCGCCGAACGGGATGCCCTTGGCGTTCATCCGGTAGCTGCCGGGCACGCGAAGCCCATAGACCATGGTGTCGGACCAGCCGTGATAGGCGCCGCCGACCTTGATCACCATCTTCTTGCCGGTGTGGGCACGGGCGGCGCGCACCGCCGCCATGACCGCCTCGGTGCCCGAGCCCAGTGACCGGTACATCTCGATGTGCGGCATGTAACGGTTGATGATCTCGGCGAGTTTCAGCTCGTACTCGTGGAAGAGGCCCGTCACCGGGCCGGACTCCTTGATCACCTCGGCGACGCGCTCGTTGACCGGGCCGTAGTTGCTGCCCAGGATCGTCGGGCCACCGGCCTGGAGGAAGTCGATGTAGACGTTGCCGTCGCGGTCGGTGAGGTAGGCGCCCTCGGCCTTGTCGACGGCCAGCGGGAACGGGTAGTTGAACGCCAGGTTGTGCTGGACCCCGCCGGGGATGAGCTTCTTCGCCCGCTCGGTGATCTCCTTGGACGCCGTGCACTTGGTGTCGAAGTAGTTGAGCACGTCGAGCAGCGCGTCATGGCGCAACCCGCGCAGCGGCTGGGCGACCAGGGCCTTGAGCCGGCGCAGGGTGTCGTCCACGTCGAGATATTCGCTGATCGAATAGCCGAGCTCGGCGGAAGTGGCGAACTCCTCCGGCGTCTCGACGGCGCTGCTGGTGGGCGGCTCCTCGTCGTCGGCCACCCGGATCGGCTCGACCGCCTCGGTGATCTGCGCCGCGATCCGTTTCTCGTCCTTGCGGAGCTTGCTGAACGCGATCTCACGGATCGTGTCGGGAATGGTGTAGACCTTGCCGGCCTCGCTGGTCAGCGCCATCAGGTAGGCGATCGACACCTTCTCCAGCAGCGCCATGTTGAACACCGCCCGGCCGGGGTCGGTGCCGAGCGCCACCACGCCGTGGTTGGCGATGATGAACGCGTTGTCGCCGCTCGCCACCTTCTTCTGCACGTTCTTCGCGAGGAAGCCGGTGCCGGACGGGGCGTAGTCGATGATCGCGACCTCTTTGCCGAGGAAGCGGACCTGCTCGTCGGTGAGCGCCGGGATCGGCTTGCGCAGGAACGCCAGCGCCGAGGCGTAGGGCTGGTGGGTGTGCACGATCGCGTTGACGTCGGGGCGCTCGCGATAGACGTTGGCGTGCATGCCGCACTCGATCGACGGGATCAGACCGCCGGCGCCGCCCGGGTCGGGGACGTGCTTGCCGTTGAAGTCGACGATGCAGATGTCCTCGACGCGCATCTTGTCGTAGTCGTAGTTGCTGGGCGTCACGGCGTAGAGCTGGTGACCCGGGATGCGGACCGAGACGTTGCCCTCGGTCGCCTTCAGATAGCCGCGTTCGAGCATGGTCTGGCACATGTCGACGACGTGCTGGCGGGAGAGGCGGTATTTCACGGGCGGTCCTCAGATCGGTGGCCGAGCGACGAGAGTGGGGGTCCTACCTGAACCATCGTCGTCCCGACTCGGGGACGAAGCATCATCGGCGAACCAGCAAGAATCCGTGGCTCACTTATCACCGCGTGACAAAATCAGAGCCGATGACTACGACGCCCTGGCGGCACCTGCCCGCCGACCTCGCCCTCGCCATGCGGCCCCGTCTCCCGGCGGCCGTTCAGGAGATCGCGGCCGCTGTCCGGGAAAGCCCAGGGGCGGGAGCGGGGGAGAAGTTCGAGCGCGACGTGCGTACCGCCGTGCGGGTCGCTCTTGACCGGTTCCTCGATCTGGCCGGGACCGGGGAACCCGCCCTGCCGCCGCGCATCCGCGAGGTCTTCGTGGCGCTCGGCGCGGCCGAGGCCCGCGAGAACCGCAGCCCGGAGACCCTGCTCGCGTTGTTGCGGGTCGCGTCGCGGCTGCTGCTGCGCACCGCCACGCAGGCGCTCGCCGAGCAGCGCCCGGTCAGCGTCGCCGAGGTCATCGACCTGTCCGACGCCGCCAGCGCGTTCATCGACGAACTCGCCACCGCCTTCACCGACGGCCTCGCCCGCCAGTTGCGGGAACAGGCCGGCGAAGGCGACCGGCGCCGCCGTCAGGTGGCCGACCTGCTGCTCAGCGGCGGCAGCTCGCCGGACGTGGTGCGGGAGACCGCCACCGGCATCGGCTGGCCGATCCTGGACATGATCGTGCCGGTTCTGCTGCCACCCGACCAGGCGCGCGACGCCCGCTTCCGGTTCGGCGCGGACGGGGTCGTCGCCGAACGCGGGCGCGACGCGGTGCTGCTGCTGCGTGCCGGGCCGCGCTCCGAGCGTGCCGTCCTCGCCGAGGCACTGGACGGCCGCGGCGCTGTCGTCGGGCCGGTGCTGACCTGGACCGAGGTGCCGCAGGCGGTCCGGCTCGCGGAACGCACCGCCGAATTCGTCACCCGCGGTCCCGAGCCGGTCTTCGTCGACGACCACTTCGCGGCGCTGGCGTTGCGCGGCGAGCCCGGTGCGCTGGCCGTCCTGACCGCCCGCCGGCTCGCGCCCCTGGCGGGGCTGCGTGAGAGCCAGCGCGAAGCCTTCCTGATCACCCTCGGCAGCTGGTTGCGGCATTGGGGATCACGTTCGGCCGTGGCCGCCGAGCTGTTCGTGCATCCGCAGACGGTCAGCTACCGCATCAACCGGCTGCGGGAGCTGCTCGGCGACGACCTGGAGGACCCGCAGCGCCGGTTCGAGCTGCAGCTCGTTCTCGCTTACCGCAGCTGACCGCGCTCAGCGGCACGCGGGCCGGGCGGCCGGCCCGCGCCGCACCGACGTGCCCGGGCGGCATGACAGAAGAGCCTCCGGGGGCCGTTGCGGCGCCGGTTGCCTAGATCTACTATGCATTGTTCTTCTAGGTATTGGACGGAGGGCGCCCATGCGGGTGACCAAGGATCTCGTGGCCGCCTCGGCCACGCCCATCGTGCTCGGCATTCTCGCCGAGGGCGAGTGTTACGGCTATGCCATCCTGCGGCGCATCAGCGATCTGTCGGGCGGTGAGCTGGACTGGACGGAGGGCTTCCTCTATCCCCTGCTGCACCGGCTCGAGCGCCTCGGCCATGTCGAATCGAGCTGGCAGACGGCCGCCGGCGAACGCCGGCGCAAGTACTACCGCATCACCCAGCAGGGCCTGGCCGAGCTGTCCGAGCAACACCGTCAGTGGGAGACGGTCCTCGACGCGCTCAAACAGGTCTGGCCCAGCGTCGGCGACATCCGGCCGCTGACTATTCGCTTGGAGGGCAACGCGTGACGGTGACGAACGGTCAGGACGAGCTGGAGGACCAGTTCACGCGGTGGCGCGAGTACGTCCGCCGCCGCCCGGAGCTGGTGTCGTCCGACGCCGACGAGCTCGAGGACCACCTCCGCGACTCCGTCGACGAGCTCGTCGCGCTGGGCCTGCGCTCCGACGAGGCGTTCCTCATCGCGGTCAAGCGCATGGGCGGCCTGGACGACCTGTCCCGCGAGTTCGCCCGGGAGCACTCCGAACGGCTGTGGAAGCAGCTGATGTTCACCGGCGACGACGGCGACGGCGTGCGGAAGAGCCGGTCACGCAGCGACCTGATCGCCATGCTGGTCTGTGCGGCCGGCGCCGCCGTCTCGATCAAGGTTCCCGAGTTGTTCGGGAAGCACTACGACGATGACGGCACCTTCTATTCCGTCAACTTCGCCCTCTTCGCGCTTCCCTGGCTGGCGGGCTTCCTGGCGTGGCGGCGGCGAGCCGGGGCCGGGCTGTGCGCGGTCCTGGTGGCGATGTTCACGCTCGGCGCCGTGGGGGCCAACATCTACCCCGTCGCCGACGACTCGCAGTCGGTCGGCCTCACCTCCGCCCACCTGCCCCTGGCCCTGTGGATGGTGGTCGGTCTCGCCTACGTCGGCGACGACCTGCGATCGTCACGGCGGCGCATGGACTTCATCCGGTTCAGCGGTGAATGGTTCGTCTACATCGTGCTCATCGCCCTCGGTGGTGGAGTGCTGATCGCCTTCCTGGGCGGAACGTTCGACGCCATCGGCGTGGAGGCCGGCGAGTTCATCTGGACCACGCTGACCCCCTGTGGTCTGGTGGCCGCGACGGTCGTCGCCGGGTGGCTCGTCGAGGCCAAGCAGGGCGTCATCGAGAACATCGCGCCCGTGCTCACCCGGCTGTTCACCCCGCTGTTCGCCGTGGTGCTGCTGGCCTTCCTCGTCACCGTCGGCTGGAACGGCCGGGGCGTCGACGTCAACCGGGACACGCTGGTGATGTTCGACCTGCTGCTCGTGGTGGTGCTGGGCCTGCTGCTGTACTCGATCTCGGCCCGTGACCCGCAGGCGCCGCCCGGCACGTTCGACGTGCTGCAACTCGTCCTCGTGGGCAGCGCCCTGGTCATCGACGCGCTGGTGCTGTTCACGATGACCGGCCGCATCGCCGAGTACGGCACCACTCCGAACAACGTGGCGGCGCTCGGGGAGAACATCGTGCTGCTGGCCAACCTCGCCTGGTCGGCGTGGCTGCTGACGGGTTTCGTCCGCAAGCGGGGCACCTTCGCGGCCGTCGAGCGCTGGCAGACCGCCTACCTGCCGGTGTTCGCCGTGTGGACGTGGGCCGTGGTCCTGGTTCTGCCCCCGCTCTTCAACTACCGCTGACGCGGAACCCCGCGGTCACCACTTTCCGGCGCGATCCCTTCCGTGATCCGTCAGGCAGTGGTGACCGCGGCGGCTCAGGCCTCGGGACCGACGGTCAGCGGGAAGGCGGATCCGGGCTGCTCCGGCTGCCAGCCCTCGTCGCGGGCGCGGCGGATCAGCCCGGCGACGATCGAGGGCACGGCCGGTGGGGACGCGGTGCCGACCCACTCGGCGGGGCGGGTCCCCGCGGTGGCGATCAGGACGGTGCCGCGGCGGTCGGCCCGTTCGATCGCGAACGAGAGCGGGCCCTGCTGGGCCGGGCGGCGGCGGACCCGCCAGCGGTAGACGACGCCGTCGACGGTGATCAGGCGGGAGCGCTTCTTCGCCAGAGTCATGCCTCAGTTCATGCCCGGCTCGGCGGGGGATCAACCGGCCGGGCAGCGATCCCCGACACCTCTGCTTGCGGGCTTGTTTTGAACCGTGATTCACTCCTTACCTTCGGTTGAATCCGGATTCAGACCTTGGAGGGCCTCGCATGCCCTATCGGCAGACCGCGTTGACCAGAAAAAACGCGGAAGACAAGCGGGACGGGTTCCTGCGCGCGGCCCGCGCGCTGGTGGCCGCCGACGGATTCAAGGCGGCGACGGTCGCGGCGATCGCGGCCCGCTGCCAGGCCAGCGTCGGATCGGTGTATTCGTACTTCGACAGCCGGGACCGGCTGCTCGCGGAGGTGTTCCGCAGCGCGGCCGGCCATGAGATCGACCTGGTGCGCGACGCCGTGTGCGACGCCGGACAGCAGGCCTCGGACCGGCTCGCCGAGCTGATCCGGATCTTCAGCGGGCGGGCCCTGCAGAGCCGGCGGATGGCATGGGCGCTGCTGTTCGAGCCGGTCAGCCCGGTGGTCGAGGCGGAACGGCTGGTCTACCGCCGCTCCTACACCGACCTGGGCGAGCAGATCATCCGCGATGGACTCGCCTGCCGGGAGTTCGTCTCGCAGGACGCCCGGCTGGCCGCGTCCGCCGTCATGGGCGCGGTCTCCGAGGCACTGGTCGGGTGGATCCGGCCGGACAGCCCGGAGCCGTCGCCCGACGAGCAGGCGGGCGTGACCGACGGGATCCGGTCGTTCTGCTTCCGCGCGCTCGGCGTGACCGACGTGCCCGCGCAGCGCAAGCCCGTACGACATCTGTCGAATTCCCTGGCCGGAGGAATGCCGTGAGTCTGTCGCCCGCCCTGGCCACCGCACAGCGAGTTCTGGCCGACCAGTCGGTCACCCGGATGTTCGGGACCCGCCTGGTGTCGTTTGGAACCGAGGAGGGGGACGGCAGCGCCGTCATCGAACTCGACATCCGGCCGGAGATCACCAACCATCACGGCGCCGTGCACGGTGGGATCCTCGCCTACGCCGCCGACACCGCGCTGGCGTTCGCCGGCGGCGCGGCCCTCGGCCCGGACGTGGTCACCTCCGGGCTGACCATCGACTACCTCGCCCCGGCCCGGGGCAGCACACTGCGGGCGCACGGCATGGTGATGCGTGCCGCCGGGCGCCGGGCGGCCTGCCGCTGCGAACTGGTCGCCATCGCCGAAGACGGCGCCGAGACCCTGGTGGCGGTGGCCCAGGGAACGATCGTGGCGCCGGAGGAGACCTCCGAGGCGCATCGGGAGGGGACGGTGGCGCAGGCGGAGAAGGCCGCCACCGCCACCAGGAAGGCCACCAGGCGGCTGGGCCGGATCGGCACCCCCACCATCCACCAGGTCCTCGCCGAGCGCCGCCGGACCCGCGACAACGACGACGGCGCCACCGTCGCCCTGGTCATCGAGGGTGGCGGCATGCGCGGCATCGTCTCCGCCGCGATGGCCGCCGTCCTGGAACAGGAAGGCGTCCTCGAGTCCGTCGACATGATCGTCGGCACGTCGGCCGGCGCGGTGAACGCCGCCGCCCTCGCCGTCGGGGCCGCCGGGGCGATGGCCGAGTCGTACGCCGAGGTGTTCGCCTCACCCGAGTTCATCGACGTCCGCCGCATCGTCCGCGGCCAGCCGGTGATCGACGGCTCCCGGATCGTCAGCCACGTCGACCACCTGCTCGACATCGGCTCCGCGGTCGGCACCGACTGGGCCGGCCGGCTGGCGATGGTCGCCACCGACGTCGACACCGGCCGGGCCGAGGCGCTCACCGACTTCACCGACCGCGACGACCTGATTCACTGCCTGCACGCGTCCGGTCTGCTGCCACTGCTCGCCGGCGACCCGGTCGTGTGGCGGGACCGCCGCTGGCTGGACGGCGGTATCGTCGAGGCGGTGCCGGTCGTCACGGCGGCCGCCCGCGGCGCCACCCACGCCATCGTGCTCGCCACCCGGCCGGCCGGCACACAGCCCGCCTACGGCGCGGCCGACGTCGTGGTCGAGCGGTACCTGCGCCGGCTCAACCCGGAACTCGCCGCCGCCTACCGCGGCCGCCCGCACCGGTACCGGGAGACGCTGCAGCAGGTCCGCGACGGCTGGTCGCACGGTCTGAGCACGGTCGCGCTGACGCCGCGGCTCAACGACCCGCTGCCGGCGCGCCTGGAACGCGACCAGGCCGCCCTGCGGGCCGCGCGCGCGGCGGCCGGCGATGTCGCGCGGGTATTCCTCGGGGAACTCCGATGACCCACGACGTCGTCAACCAGGCGCCGCCGCGGGTCGATCTCAACGAGTACGCGATCAACCGGGCCCTCGCCGAGGCGGTCGAGCGTTACGACGCGAAGTGGGCGACCGCGCACCTGACCGAGGTCGGCGCACTGGTCGGGCGAGCCGACTTCCAGCGCGACGCCGCGCTGGCCGACACGAACCCGCCGGTCTTCAGCAGCCACGACCGATGGGGCAACCGGGTCGACGCGGTGGAGTTCCACCCCGCCTACCATCGGATCATGGGCGCGGCGATCGAGCACGGCGCGCACACCAGCTGCTGGGCCGAGCCGCGGCCGGGCGCGCACGTGGCGCGGGCCGCGACGTTCATGCTGTTCGCGCAGATCGAACCGGGGCACGCCTGCCCGGTGAGCATGACCCACGCGGTGGTCCCGTCGCTGCGGTTCACTCCCGCGCTGGCCGGCGAGTGGCTCCCCAGGGTCTACTCGCGCGCCTACGACCCGCGGCTGCGCGACGCCAAGGCGTCGGCGATCTTCGGCATGGCCATGACCGAGAAACAGGGCGGATCGGATGTACGGTCCAACAGCACCCGCGCCGTCGACGCCGGCGACGGCACGTGGCGTCTGACCGGGCACAAGTGGTTCTGCTCGGCCCCGCAGTCCGACGCGTTCCTGGTGCTCGCCCAGACGCCCGGCGGCCTGTCCTGCTTTCTCGTGCCGCGTGTGCTGCCCGGCGGCGACCGCAACGTCTTCCGGATCCAGCGGCTCAAGGACAAACTCGGCAACAAGTCCAACGCCTCATCGGAGATCGAGCTCGACGGTACGACCGGATGGCTGCTCGGTGAGCAGGGACGCGGTGTCCGCACGATCATCGAGATGGTCGCGCAGACCCGGCTCGACTGCGTGCTCGGCAGCGCCGCCGGCATGCGCCAGGCCGTTTCCGAGGCCGCGTGGCACGCCCGGCACCGCAGCGCCTTCGGCGCGCTGCTGATCGATCAGCCGGCGATGACCGCGGTGATCGCCGACCTGCAACTGGAGGCCGAGGCCGCCACCTGGACGGCGATGCGGCTCGCGTCCGCCTACGACCATGACGACGACGAGTCGGTGGCCTTCCGGCGGCTGGCCACCGCGGTCGGCAAATACTGGGTCTGCAAGCGCGGGCCGAACCACGCGTACGAGGCCCTCGAATGCCTCGGCGGCAACGGGTACACCGAGTCGTTCCCGCTGGCCCGCCGCTATCGGGAACAACCGGTCATGGCGGTCTGGGAAGGCTCCGGGAACGTGATCGCCCTCGACGTGCTGCGGGCCATGGCCCGCGAGCCCGACTCCGTGCGGGCCGTCGACACCGAACTCGCGTCCGCGCTCGGGGTGCATCCGGCGTACGACGCTCATGTCGCTCTCACCCGCAAGCTGATCGCCGGCGTCGCGGCGGACCCGTCGGCGGCGGCCGGAACGGCCCGCCGCGTGGTCGAGGCCCTGGCCCTCGCCCTGCAGGGCGCCGTCCTGATCCGCCAGGCACCGAACGTGGTCGCGGACGCCTTCGTCGCCGCCCGCCTCGGCCCGGACCGGAGCCTGGAGTACGGCGCCCTCGACCCGGGGCTGCCGCTCGCCACCGTCGCCGCCCGCGCCTGACGCGGGTGTGCCCCCACCAGGGGTCCCGTATGCTCCGGCCCTGACGAGCGGGGGGAGACAGCGGTGGCTGAGGAGATCGTCGTGCGATGCCCGGCCATCACCGACCCCGACCGCGGGCCGGCCGACCCGGGCGACTTCGACGGCATCCTCGGCCGCCTCGCCGCGCCCGCCCCGGTCACCCGGCCGGAGGAGTTCGCCCGCGGCCTGCTGCGCCCGGACGGCCGCGTCGACCTGTGCAAACAGGGCCTCGGACCGGCGCTCGCGGGCCGCGTCACCGAGGTCGCGGCCGGCTCGCCGCACGCCACCCACCTGCTGCTCGGCACCAACGGGCTCGGCACCGACGGCGCCCGTGCGGTCGCCGGGGCACTCACCGCCGGGCACCGCATCAGCACCGTCTATCTGGGCTGCAACCACATCGACGCGGACGGGGCCGGGGCGATCGCCGACCGGCTCGCCACCGACGACGGCATCCGCGCGCTGTGGCTCAAGCGCAACCCGATCGGCGACGCGGGAGTGGCGCGACTCGCGGCCGCGCTGCCGCACAACACCAGCTTGCGGACGCTCGACCTGGTCAATACCGGGCTCACCGTCACCGGTCTGGAGTCGCTGGCCGACGCGCTGGCCGGCCGGCCACCGGTGCTGGAGCGCCTCTTCCTCGGCGGCAACGGGCTGCGCCGCGACGCCGTACCGGTGCTGACCAGGCTCGTCCGCGACGGCGGCGTCCGCGAGTTGTTCCTCGCCGTCAACCACCTCGGCGACGACGGCGCCGCCGCGCTGGCGGACAACCTCGCGGGGTACGCGATGACGCTCGGCCTGGGTGGCAACGGCATCACCGACGTCGCCCCGCTGACGGCGAACCTGCGCTCCTGGGTCGCCCTCGACCTGGCCAGGCCGCCGTCCGAGCGCGCGCTCGGCGGGCTCCCCAACGTGGTCGGCGACACCGGCGCCGCCCTGTTCGCGCAAGCTTTGCCGGGCAGCGCCCTGAAACGGCTCGACCTGCGGTTCACCGGCATCACCGGCCGCGGCGCCCGGCTGCTGCTCGCGGCCGGCGGCGGGCTCGGCCACCTGGGCATCAACGGCGGCGTGCCGCGGCGGATGCGCCGGCTGGCCCCGCGGTCGGCGACCCCGCCCCACGAGGACATCACCGCGATCGTGAGCGTGTACCGGTGACGATCGGCGATCGCCTGTCGTTGCCCGACCGCCTGCGGATCCGCCGCTACGCGGTCCCGGCGCGGATGATCGCCGAGTGCGCCGAGGCCCGGGAGCGCGGGGACTGGCGGGCCGCCTGCGAGGCCGGGCGGATCGACGTCGCCTTCGCCCCGCAAGTCGCGGCCGAGGCCGAGAAACTCGCCGCGCATCTCGCTCCTGACCTGCTGCGATGGCATCTCCCGCGGGCGCTCGGCGGGTTCACCACCCTGTCCAACGACGAGCGGTACCTCCTGGTGCCGGATGAACCGGTCGCGGCGGACGGCGTTCTGCTCACCGTGTGGGCGCCGGTGTCCGTGCTCGGATCGCAGCGGCTCACCCTCACCGCGGCGCGCGTGGGCCGCGTGAGTTCGGTCGCCGTTCCGGCGTACCTCTGGGACGCCCGGCACGCGGGCGGCCTGCGGGCCGCGCTCGGTGGCTCGGCGGAACGCCTTCCCCTGCTCACCCCGGCGGCCGGCGGCCTGCCGGCGGAGTCGCTGGGCGCGGGTGACGACCTGCCCGCCCGAGCCGAGCGAGTGCGCGGAGCGTTCTCGGCGGCAGCGGCCTTCAGCGAGGCGGGCGTCGAGATCGCCGCCGGGCAGGACGACGAGTGGTCCAAGGCCGATCGGAACCGGGTTCTGGCCGCGATCGATCCGCTGCGACTTTCCCACGACGCCCGGTGGCTCGCGGCCCGGTTCCGGCATGCGACCTGGTTGCTCTGGGCCGGCCCCTACCGGTACTTGAAGATCACCGTGGACGGTGACGCGGTCCGCGCCGGCTGGAGCTCGGGCCACCCGCGGGACCCCGCGCCGGAAGTGCCCCGCCTGCACGCCGACCTGACCCGGTTCGACGCCGACCTGGAACTGATCAGGCGGGGCCACCTCGCGCCGGGCGCGCTGCACCCCCTGGTCCGGGAGGCGCTCTTCCCCGGTGTGCCGCCGGTGGTCGCCGAGCCGTATCCGCCCACCGGCACAGAACTGGTCCGGGTCCGCTGCCGCGGCGACTGGCACGAGATCGACGTCCGGCTCGGCCGGCTCGACCTGCGCTCGCACACCCCGGCCGAACAGCAACGGGAGCGGGCGATGCGCGCCTTCGGCGGCGAGGTTTCCGGCTGCTTCGCGGTCGAGCATGCCTGGTACGGGGCTCCCGGCCGCCTGCCACGGCGGTTGCGCGCCCACCGCGAGGACCTGTGGCAGCGCATGATCCACGGCGGTACCCGTACGGTTCTGGACCTGCTCGACGCCGGCATGGACCCCCAGGTGCGCGACAGCGGCGGGGGCACCCTGATGCACCGGCTCCGGTCCTTCGACCACCGGCGGCTGCTGCCCCGCCTGCTGGCCGAGGGTCTCGACGTCGACGCCCGGGACAAGGAGGGCGGCACCCCGTTGTACGTGACGGTCGTGCACCGGGGCCCCGGCGCCCTGATCATCGCCCTGGTCGACGCCGGCGCCGACCCCTACCTGCCCAACCAGCACCACGACACGGTGATCGACCACGTCGACGACCTGATCAAGTACCGGGACGACCTGGAGCCCGACTTCGAGGACGCGGTGGCGTACCTGCGTAAGCGCGCCTGACCGGTCGCCACCGGGAAATGTCGGTGGGCTCACGTATGCTCCGGCGCGGCGAGGTCGTAGCGCAGAGGTCGTCGCGCCTGGCATCAACCAGGAGGACGCCGGTTCGAATCCGGCCGGCTTCGCCGCACGGCATCAGCACGGGGGAGGCGGCATGATCGCGTGGGGGCCGCGGCGGCACGGGGTGCGCCGGTGAGCGGGTGGAGCGGTTGGGACGCCATCACCCCGCGCGAGTGGCAGCGAGTGCGCCGCTACGCCGTCCCCGGCTGGATGATCGCGGAGTGCACCGAGGCCCGCGAGCGCGGTGACTGGCGGGCGGCCTGCGCGGCCGCGGCGGTCGACGTCACCTTCGCCTCGCCGGGCCCGGCCGCCGAGATGCTCGCCGGGTTCGCCCCCGATCTGCTCCGCTGGCACCTGCCGCGCGCGCTCGGCGGGACGACGATGCTCGACCCCGACCGCGCGTTCGTCCTGGCCCCGGACGGCCCGGTCCACGCGGACACCGTGGTGCTCGTCGTGCGGACGCCACCGTCGGCGGAGCACGCCCAGCGGCTCACCCTCGACGCGGTCCGTGCCGGTGACGTCGAGGGCGACGTGGTCTTTCCCCTCCCGCCCCACCTGTGGGACGCGCGCCGGGCCGGCGAGCTGCGCGAGGTGGCGCGGGCGGTCCGCCTGCCCCCCTCCGCCGACTGGACGGAGGCCTGGGCCACGTCGGAGTGGCGATTCGGCGTCAGGTCGCCGGGCGACTTCCACCTGCTGCGGCGCGTCGATCCGACATTCGCCGGCCGCGAGGTGCGCCGGGTCGCCGCCCAGTTCGGCCGCACGTCCTGGGCGCTCTGGTCCGACGCCTACCGCCGCAGCGACGTGCGCCTGGAGGTCGACGGCGACGGGGTGCGCGTGGTCGAGCTGTCCCTGGGCAGGCTGCAGCCGAACCCGTTCCGGGCGGTGCCCTGCCTGCATCTCGGCCTGTTGTGCGCCCCGATCGACCTCAACCTCCTGCACTTGGGCCTGATCAGCCCCGAGGGCCTGCACCCGCTGGTCCGCGAGGCCCTGACCCCGGACGATCCGGGCGGCCCCGTGAGCTCGCCGGTCACCGCCGGTTTCGACGAGGAGGACCTGGTCCGGGTCCGCTGCGGTGGCGTCTGGCACTGGGTCGGCGTGCGCGCGGCCCGCCTCGAGTTGCACGAGCACAGCCGGGAGGAGCGGCAGCGTGAGCTGTCTCTGCGGGCTCTCGGTGGGGCCGTGACCGGCTGTTTCGCCGTCGCCGAGCACTGGCGTCACGGCGGCTCTCTGCCGAAACGGCTGCGCGCCCACCGGCGCGACCTCTGGCTGCGGCTGCGCCACGGCGGCACCCGCGTGCTGCTCGCCCTGCTCGACGCGGGTCTCGACCCACACGTTCGAGACGGCGCCGGGCGCACCCTGCTGCACGAGCTGGGCCGGTTCGACGTGAGCGTGCTGCCCCGCCTGCTGGCCGAGGGTCTCCTCGTCAACGCCCGCGACCGGGACGGCAACACCCCGCTGTTCCTCGCGGTGTCCCGGCGCTGGCCCACTCCCATGGTCACCGCCCTGGTCGACGCGGGCGCCAGCCCGCACATCGTCAACCGGAACCGCATGTCCGTGCTCGACCAGTGCGGCGTCATGGAGAGTCGCGACGACCTGGCGCCCGAGTGGGCCGCCGCCATCGCCTATGTCAGGGAGAAGGCATGACCTCCGGACTCGACGCCGCCGACGCGCTGCTGCGCCGGATCGGGGCGACCCGCACCGAACCGGTCACCGACCATCGTGCCGCCGCGCTCGCGCTCTGTGTCGCCGCGAACCTGCCGGTGCTGCTCTGGGGCGAACCGGGCATCGGCAAGTCGGCGACCCTCGCCCAGCTCGCCGACGGTCTTGAGGTGCCGCTGGAGACGGTGATCGCGAGCGTCCACGAGCCGTCCGACTTCGCCGGCCTGCCGATCGTCGGCGACGACCCGGCCGTGCAGGGTGTGCCGATGGCGCCACCCGACTGGGCGGTCCGGCTCGCTCGCCGTGGCCGTGGCCTGCTCTTCTTCGACGAGTTGTCGTCGGCTCCGCCCGCCGTGCAGGCCGCCCTGCTGCGGGTCGTGCTGGAGCGGCGGGTCGGCAGCCTCACCCTCCCGCCCGAGGTGCGCATCGTCGCCGCCGCGAACCCGCCGGCCAGTGCCGCCGACGGCTGGCACCTGAGCCCGCCGCTGGCCAACCGGTTCGTCCATTTGCACTGGACACACGATCCCCGGGTCGTCGCCCGGGGGCTCGCCGGCGTCTGGCCGCAGATCGGCGTCCCCGCTGTGGTGCCCGAGCGGGCCGCCGGCGCCCTGGCCCGGGCCCGCGGTGTGATCGCCGGCTTCCTCACCGCCCGGCCCGGCCTGACCCACCACCTGCCGGCCGACGCCGAGGCCCGCGGCGGCGCGTGGCCCTCGCCCCGCACCTGGGACATGGTGCTGCGCCTGCTGGTCTTCCACTTCTGCTCCGGGACCAGCCGCGAGGCCCTGGCCACGGCGGTGATCGGCGCGGTCGGTGACGGCGCCGGGCTGGAACTCACCACCTACCTCGACGAGCTCGACCTGCCCGATCCCGAGCGGGTGCTGGCCAACCCGGCCGCGTTCACGCTGCCCGAGCGCGGTGACCGCCAGCTCGCCTTCCTCACCGCGGTGGTCGCCGCGATCGAGGCGTCGGTGACCCGCGAGCGGTGGGAGGCCGGCTGGACGGTCCTCGCCAAGGCGGTCGACGCCGGGGTGCCCGACGTGGCCGCCCGGGCCGCGTTCGACCTGGCCCGCATGCGCGACCCGGACTGGCCGGTGCCGGCCTCGATCGACGCCTTCCTGGGCGTGCTCACCGCGTCCGGATTGCTGACCGGTGGCTCCTGACCTCGCCCCCGGCGCCACCGCCCGCCCGGCCGTCCCCGTGCAGGGCGGCCCCGCCGGTGAGCCGCGGCCTGCGCCCGGCGGTGAGCCGCGGCCTGCGCCCGGCGGTGACCCGCGGCCTGCGCCCGGCGGTGACCCGCGGCCTGCGCCTGCCGGCGAGTCGCGGCCTGCGCCCGCCGACGGCGTCACCGGTGAGCCGCCGGGTGAGCCCGCCGGCGGTGCCGCCGCTGAGCCACTGCCACCGGGAACCAGCGGCGAGGTGGGAACCGGTCACGCGCCGGAGGACGCCGCCCGGGTCCTGGACCGCACGAAACTGCTGGCCGCGCGCCTGAAGGCGGCCGGCGCCCAGCCCTACCTGGCATCGGCTCTCTACAGCCTCACCGTCGTGCCCACCCACGGCGTGCCGACCATGGGCGTGGACCGGCACTGGCGCTGCTACGTGAATCCCGCGTTCGTCGACGCGACGCCGGTCCATGAGCTGGCCGCCGTCTGGGTGCACGAGGCCGCCCACCTGCTGCGCGACCACCACGGCCGGGCCGCTCTGGTCGCGCCCGAGCTGCGGCACGACCACCACCGCGTCAACATCGCCCAGGATTGCGAGATCAACGACGACCTGTCGGCGCTGCCGTCCGACGCGCTGAGACCGGCGATGTTCGGCCTGCCCGACGGCCAGATGTTCGAGCAGTACCTGCCCGCCATCCCGCCCACCCCGCATCACCCGGAGTGCGGGTCGGGCGCGCACGGCCGGGCGATGCCGTGGGAGAACTCCGACGCCGCCCGGGTCAGCCCGGTCGAGGCCGCCGCGATCCGCCGCCAGACCGCTCAGGAGCTGCGCGCCCACGCCAAGGCCCGGGGCCGGTTGCCGGACGGCTGGCGGCGCTGGGCCGACGAGATCCTGGAGCCTGTCGTCGACTGGCGGCGGGCACTCGCCGGGGCGGTCCGGGAAGCAGCCTCCTGGGCTTCCGGCGCGGTCGACTACACCTATCAGCGCCCGTCGCGGCGCGGCGCCGCCGTACCGCGCGTGGTCTTCCCCAGCCTGCGCCGCCCGATGCCCCGGGTCGCGGTCGTCGTCGACACGTCCGGCTCGATGGGCGACGACGAGTTGCGCGCCGTCCTCGGCGAGGTCGCCGGTGTGCTCCGGGTCGTCGGCATCGGCCGCAACCGCGTCACCGTCCTGGCCTGTGACGCCGACGTGCACGCGGTCCGTCGCACCGCCACGGTCGGTGACATCGTGCTCTCCGGTGGCGGCGGCACCGACATGCGGGTGGGCATCGACCATGCCCTCCGCGGCCCGGAACGGCCACACATCATCATCGTCCTCACCGACGGCTACACCCCGTGGCCGCAGACGCGGCCCGGTGGCGTCCGCGTCGTCGCCGGCCTGGTCGGTTCCGGCACCGTCTCCCCACCCGCCTGGATCGAGACCATCCGCATCCCCCTGGACCAGCCCGACTGATCAAACCCCGCGCCGGTACGAGGTTCCGCCCACGACAACCGCACCCGGCGCCGTCCCGTGCCTCCCGCGCGAGGCCGCCGCGGGTCGAGGCCACAGCGCGACCGCCGGGCTGCGCTCCGCTACCGGTTCTGCCGGAACCCACACCGCCGGGTCCACCGGCTCTGCGGGCGCCAGGTCTCCCAGCGCGTCACTTAGCGCGTCACCCGGCGGGGAACGCAGGACCCGCTTTCGAGCGATATCCACCCCGCCCGGCCGACCGCTACCGTTTCCCGGTGCGTTCCCGGCCGACCTCGACGCTGCCGGGACGCCGTCTCGTGCTCGCCGTCACCGGCGTGGCGGCGGCCGCGTGTCTCGGCTACGTCCTCGTCCGGCATCAGGGCGCGCTCTCCACCGCCGACGAGCTGGCCAGCGTGGGAAGCCTGATCGTCGCCGTGACGGTCGCGTTCCTGAGCTTCCGGACGTCACCGCAGACGGCGCGGGCGGCCGGCGCCGATGGCGAGGACGAGACGGCCCGCCGCCTGGCCGCCCAGGTCCGCCGGCAGTGGCTCGACGAGATCGGCGTCCGCCGCCTGCACCACCCGCGGGCGTTGCGCCTGCGCTGGACTCCGTCCCGCCCGGCCGCCGCGGGCGTCGCACCGCCGCGACCGGGCCGCCTCGACGGCGGCGCCCCGGCCGCCCGGCACCTGGTCGCGCTGGTCCGCCGCACCCGCCCCGGCCAGCTGGTGGTGCTGGGCCCGCCGGGCTCCGGCAAGTCCAGTCTGGCCACGCTGTTCACGATCGCCGCGATCGACCTGGCCGAGCCGGGCGATCCGGTGCCGGTGCTGCTGGCACTGCCGGCCTGGGACACTCGGGTTCCACTCGACGACTGGATCACGCGCCGGATCGACGACGGATACCCAGGCATGGCGGGCGCTCTGGTGGCGGCCGGACGTGTCCTGCCCGTGCTCGACGGCCTCGACGAACTGCCCGGACCCGCCCTCGCCGCGGCGTTCGACGAGCTGAACCGGGTCGCCGCCATCCTGCCCGGGCTGGTCGTCACCTGTCGTGTCGACGAGTACGAGAAGGCGGTCGCCGGGGAGGGCCCGCTGTCGAATGCCGCTGTCGTCCGTATCGAGCCGGTCCCGCCGGACGACGCCCTCGCCTTTCTCGCCGACAGCGACGTCCGCGGCAGCACGCGCTGGCAGCCGGTCGCCGACCGGCTGCGCGAGGATCCCGGGGGCGAGTTGGCCGGCACCCTCGCCACCCCACTGATGATCTCGCTGGCCCGTTCGGTCTACCGGTCACCGGCGACCGAGCCGCGGCGACTGCTCGACATGGCGGGGGACGCGGTCGACCGGCACCTGCTGGAGGAGTTCGCGCGGGCCGCGTACCCGAGCCCGACGCCTCGCCGCTGGCTGGGCCTGCTCGCCCGCGGCACCCATCTGCGCTGGTGGACGATCGCCGCCATGGTCCACCCTGTCGTGATCATCGCGGTCGTCGGCGGCGTCGTCGCGGCCCTCGGCGCGGCGGCCGGGGCAGGCGTCGCCGCGCTGACCGGTTACCGGATCGGCGCCGCGACCGCCTATGCGACCGTGACCGGCCTGGCTTTCGGCGTCCTCGCCGGGCTGCGTGCCGCCCGCACCTCGCGCGGCGACGAGCCGTCCGGCGCCTTCGCGGTCATCACGGCGGCCCTGCGGGACGGCCTCGCCAGCGGCATGATCTTCGCCGCGGGAGCAACCATCGTCCTGCTGACCGGCGGCGGCATCACGGACGGCACCAACGCGGACGGCGGCACGGGGGGTGGCGACGCCGGGGGATGGGCCGGCTTGAGCGGCCCGCCCGGCGCCGATCCGTTCGGCCTGCTCGGGCCGCTCGTGCTGCTCGGCGTCGTCGGCGGCACCGTGTTCGGCATCATCAGCAACGGCTTGGCCGCGGGCCGCCGGATCGTCCCGCACCGGTTCGGCCGCCGCGCCGGCTCGCTACCGCGGCGGATCGCCGAGGGCTGTCTGACCGCGTCGCCGTTCGCGATCGCCGTGGCCGTGGTGATCGCCGTCCTGGCCGGCATCGAGCGGTGGCGACCGGAGCGGGGCCTGCTGGAGGTGCTGCCGTTCGCGCTGGCCGTCGCCGTGGCCACCGCTGTCGGCGGCGCGCTCGTGATCGGTGTCCCGATCGGTGCCGGACGATGGCTGAGCGTCCCCGACGGGTCCGAACCGGACGAGGCCACCGCCGCGACGTTCCGTTCGTCGCTGCGTGTCGAACGCGAGACGCTGCTGGTCACCACGCTCGGGGCGGGCTTCGCGGTGGGCGTGGTCACCGCGGCCGCGGTCGGCCTCTTCGGCGGCGGCGTGACCGGCCTCGGCGGCGGCAGCACGGCCGCGGCGGCAGCCCTGGCCGCCGGACTGGCGGCGGTCCCGGTGATGGTGCTGGCCGCGTTCGGGTCCGGCGCCCCGTGGACGGCCTACACGGCCGCCCGGCTGTGGCTGGCCGCCCGCGGCCGGCTGCCCTGGCGGTTGACCCACTTCCTGGAGGGCGCCCATCACCGGCAGATCCTGCGCCGGGACGGCCCGGCATACCAGTTCCGCCACGAACGCCTGCGGTTCCACCTGTCCGGCGACCCGCCCGCCGCCTCACCCACCCCGAGATCACATCCTTCGGTGGTACGCCGCCGCACCACCACCGTGACAGCGGTAGCCGGGGTGGTCCTGCTGGCGGTCACCGGCCTGACCGTGGTCCCCGACGCGGTCAGGACGGTCGGCGCGAAGCTGGCCGAGGCGAGTTGCCGTGTCTCGATCACCGTGGTCGCCTCGCCGGAGAAGGCGGACGCGCTCGCCCGGCTGGTCGCCGTCTACAACAGCTCGCGCAGCGCCGTCTGCAACCAGGTCCGGCTCGTCGCCGGCGCCCGCGATCCGCTGGCAGCGCCGGATCCACGCCAGGCCCAGGTGTGGATCCCCGCCTCGTCGGTCGCGGTGGACCTGCTGCGCCGCCGTGAGCCCGCGGCTCTCGCCGACCCGTCCGCGGTCGACGGGTTGCCCCGTCTCACCCACGATTCCCTGGTCCTGGCCGTGCCGGAGACCGCGCTGCCGCATCTCGGTTCGGCCGGGTGGCCGCAGATCGTCGATCATCTCGTCGAACCCGGCCGGTGGCAGGCCGACACCGGCGGGCGTCTCGGACCGTTGACCGTGGCCGTGCCGGATCCCACCGGGTCGGTGGCCGGCCTGGCCGCCCTGCACGGCATCACCGGCGCCGTCCTCGGGCGGTCGCCCACTGCAGCCGACCTCGCGGCGCCCGATACCCGTCACCGGGTACGCGAGGTGCTGGCCGGCGCGACCGTGACGCAGGAGCCGTCCACGGCCCTGTGTGAGGCCGATGCACCGCACGGAGTCACGGTGATGATCACGAACGCGGCGGTCGTGCGGGACGCCGACCGGGGGATGTGGTGCCCGCATCGGCCCCGTTTTCGGTGGGCGGTGGTCCCCCTGACCGATCCGGGACCGTCCGTCGACCTGCCCTACGTGGTCATGTCCTCGGCGGACGCCGAGCAGCGACGCGTCGCCACCGGCTTCCGGGATTTCCTGCTGCGAGCGCTGGGTTCGGCCGACGACCATCGGCTCGGCTATCGCCTCGGGCCGGCCCGCGCGGTGTGGCTCGCGCCGGCGACGACCGAGGCCGTTGCCGGCATGTGGGATTCGGTGCGCCCGCCGGTGACCGCGATCCTGCTGGTCGACGCCTCCGGCTCGATGGGTGGCGCCCGGATGGCCTTCATGCACGCGGCGATGCGGGCCGGCATGATGCGGCTCACCGGCGACGATCGTCTGGGCCTGTGGTCTTTCTCCGGCACCGCCGGCGCGGCCGATCCCGGATATCGGGAGCATGTGCCGGTCGGTCCGGCCGGTGAGGTCCGGGATCGGGTGAGCGACGCGCTGGCACGCCTGCGCCCGGCCGGGGACACACCTCTGGCCGCCGCGGTGCAGGGGGTGCGGGAACGGATCCGGCGCACGATGCCCTCCGATCGGCGGGTGAACCTGATCGTGGTGACCGACGACGCCGACTCCGGAGGCCCTCTGGGGGTTCGGGCTCCGGCGGGTGCGGGCGGTCCCGGTGGGCCCGCCGTGCGGACCATCTTCATCGGGTCGCCGGAGGAAGCCGAGGATCTCTATGTCCGTTCACTGTGGAAGTCGTTCTCGGTACCCGGCGACGCGGCGATGTGGCGGGCCGACTCGGCCGTGGAGACGGTGGAGGCGTTCCGGAGAGCCTTCGGCTGAGCCCGCCGGAAGGCGCGACAAGTGAACCGCGATTCCCGTGTCCGGAGTAGTGGTGACAGCGCTGGGGATGGCGCTGCCTTCCCAAGAAGTTAACCCTGGCCTACGGTCCTCGCATGGACGACGGCCTCTTCGACGACAGCGCTGTCATCCGGCGGGTGGCCCGCGAAGGGTTTCTGCTCGCCGGAGGCGGCCGTGCCACGCTGCTCCAGATCGCACATCCGGGCGTCGCTCAGGGCGTCTACGACCACAGCGACTTCGCCGAACGTCCTCTCGACCGGCTACGGACCACGATGAGCTACGTGTTCGGCGTGCTCTTCGGCACCGTGGCGGAGGGTCGGGCGATCAGCCGGGCCGTGGCCGCCATCCACCGCAAGGTGACCGGCCCCGGCTACCGCGCCGACGACCCGGGCCTGCAGGTGTGGGTCAACGCCACCCTCTACGACACCGCGGTCCTGCTCTACCAGCGGGTGTTCGGGCCGCTCACGCCCGCTGAGCTCGACGAATGCTTCCGGCAGTACAGCGTGCTCGCCACGTCGATCGGCTGCCCCGAGGACGCCTGGCCCGCCGACCGGGCCGCCTTCACCGCGTACTGGGACCGCACGGTCGACACGCTGCGGGTCGGTGACGAGGCGCGGGAGATCGCCGCCGCGCTGATGAGGCCGAGGAACATCCCGATCGTGTTGCGTCCGGCCAGGCCGCTCAACCGGCTGGTCACCGTCGGGCTGCTGCCCGAGCCGATCCGCGCCCAGTACGGCTTCTCCTGGTCGGCGCCGCGGCAGCGCCTGTTCGACGCCTTCTTCGGCACGGCCAGGGTGGTGTACCCCCGTCTGCCCGGCAGGCTGCGCGACGGGGTGAAGGACTACTACCTCCACGACCTGCGCCGGCGACTGAACCGCCGGCGCGACCCGCTGACCGCCGGCGAGCGGCAGAGGGGCGGGTGACCTGCTCGGGCGGCGATTTTCGCCGTCGGCCAGCACGGCGTCGCCCCGGGCGGCATCCTGGGACCAGGCTGGGCCCCGTCGGCCAGGGCCGGCCGGGGCGGAGACGACCGTACATCCGGACATCCGGAGGTCCGCTTGCTATGCAACTCGTTGCATAGCATGATGCGGGGATGGCGCTGGAGCACGCGATCCTGGTCTCCCTGCTGGAGCAGCCCGGGTCCGGATATGAGCTGGCCCGGCGCTTCGAGCGCTCGATCGGCCGGTTCTGGACCGCCACCCACCAGCAGATCTACCGCGTTCTCAAGCGGATGGAGGGCGACGGCTGGGTGACCGCGGAGGAGGTCGGCCAGGACGGGCGGCCCGACAAGCGATCGTTCTCGGTCGCGGGCCAGGGCCGCGCGGTGCTCGTCGAGTGGCTGCGCGCGCCCGTCCAGCCCGAGGCGGTGCGGCACGAACTGGCCGTGAAGATCCGCGGAGCGGCGTTCACCGATCTCGCCGGCCGGGCGTCGCTCATCACCGAGGTGGAGCGCTACCGCGCTGAGCACGAGGCGCTTCTCGGTCGCTACCTGAACGGCGAGAAACGGGACTTCCCCGACACTTCATCACTTGATGCTGGTCAGCGCCTTCAGCACGCGGTGCTGCGCGGCGGCATCGCCTACGAACGCATGCTGCTCGACTGGCTCGACGACGTCCTCGACACGCTCCGGGCACTGTAGAAAGGAACCTCCTGTGCTCTTCAACCCCAACACCTACGACCCCGCGCACCTCGACCCGGAGAGCCGCCGCCTGCTGCGCGCGCTGGTCGCCTTCTTCGAGGAACGCGGCAAGAACACCCTGATCAAGAACTACATCGACCGGACCTGGTACGACGACTTCCTGGCGTTCTCGGCGAAACAGGGCCTGTTCGCGACCTTCCTGACCCCGTCCGCGAACGGGGGATCGAACCCGGACAAGCGCTGGGACACCGCCCGTAACGCCGCGCTCAGCGAGATCCTCGGCTTCTACGGCCTGGACTACTGGTACACCTGGCAGGTCACCGTGCTCGGCCTCGGCCCGGTCTGGCAGAGCGCGAACACGGCCGTCAAGGAGAAGGCCGCCGCCCTGCTCGACGACGGCCACGTGATGGCGTTCGCGCTGTCCGAGCGCAGCCACGGCGCCGACATCTACGCCACCGACATGATCCTGACGCCCACCGCCGACGGCGGCTTCACCGCGAGCGGCACCAAGTACTACATCGGCAACGGCAACGTCGCCGGGCTGGTCTCGGTCTTCGGTCGCCGCGCCGACGTCGAGGGCCCCGACGGTTACGTGTTCTTCGCCGCCGACAGCCGGCACGAGAACTACCACCTGATCAAGAACGTCGTGAACAAGCAGATGTACGTGAGCACCTTCGAGCTGAAGGACTATCCGGTCCGGGAGCAGGACGTGCTGCACACCGGCCGGGCCGCCTTCGACGCCGCGCTCAACACGGTCAACGTCGGCAAGTTCAACCTGTGCACGGCCGCGATCGGCATCTGCGAACACGCCATGTACGAGGCCGTCACCCACGCCCACCAGCGGATGCTGTACGGCAAGCCGGTCACCGCGTTCCCGCACGTGCGGCGGGAGCTGACCGACGCGTACGCCCGTCTCGTCGCGATGAAGCTCTTCAGCGACCGGGCCGTGGACTACTTCCGCTCGGCCGGGCCCGACGACCGCCGCTATCTGCTGTTCAACCCGATGACCAAGATGAAGGTCACCACCGAGGGCGAGAAGGTCGTCGACCTGATGTGGGACGTGATCGCGGCCAAGGGCTTCGAGGCGGACACCTACTTCGACAAGGCAGCCATGGACGTCCGCGGCCTGCCGAAGCTTGAGGGCACCGTGCACGTGAACCTGGCCCTGATCCTGAAGTTCATGCCGAACTACCTGTTCAAGCCGGCTCAGTACGCGCCGGTGCCGACCCGGCATGACGCCGCCGACGACGAGTTCCTGTTCCGGCAGGGCCCGGCGCGCGGGCTCGGCGCCATCCAGTTCCACGACTGGCGGACCGCGTACGACACGTACGCCTCGGTCGCGAACGTGGCCCGTTTCCGTGAGCAGGCCGACGGCTTCTGCGCCCTGCTGCGCGCCCACGCGCCGAGTGAGGAGCAGCAGAAGGACCTGGACTTCCTGCTCGCCGTCGGCCACCTGTTCGCGCTGATCGTCTACGGCCAGCTGATCCTGGAGCAGGCCGAGCTGACCGGTCTCGACGAGCCTCTGCTCGACGAGATCTTCGCGATCCTGGTCCGCGACTTCTCGGCGTACGCCACCGAGCTGCACGGCAAGGCCGCGACCACCACCGAGCAGGCGGACTGGGCGCTGGCCCACATCCGCCGCCCGGTGGCCGACGAGGCCCGGGACGCCGCCGTCTGGCAGCAGGTCCTCGCCCTGGTCGGCGCCTACGAGATGCGCCCCTGACCGAACCGGTCGCCGCCTCTCCCGCCTGCTCGCGCGGGAGAGGCGGTCACGTGATGCGCAGCTCTTTCCGGGCGCGGGCCGCCACGTCCACCGGATCGCGGTCCGGGCCCAGCAGCGCGCCGCAGAGCCGCTGCAGGTCCGCGATCGTCAGGCCGGCGTCGCGCGTGCCGTAGTAGGGGTCGTAGTCGGCTTCCTCCTTCGCCGGCCACCGTTGCCGGAATTCGGGCATCGCCCGCAGCCAGTGGTGGAGCACGTTTTCCACCAGGTCATGGACCGACTCCTCCACGGCGACGGCCGGGTCCGGGAACTCGAAGACGCCCGCGCATCGGCTCGCGTGTTCCCGGTAGCGGTCCTCCCAGAATTCCAGCGTCCAGCCCGGCCACCGTCCGGCGAACCGCTCCGTCAGGTTCCGCACCGGAGCCACCGACCACACCCCCGCGGTCCGGGCCACCGGATCGAGGTGCAGACCGGCCCGGGGCATCTCGGGCAGGGTCGTCACCCGGGGCAGGTCGCCGATCTGGTCGAGCAGCGCGGGGCCGATCTCCCACGGGTCCACCGCGTGGTGATCCAGCCCGTACGCCACCTCACCGACCGTGATCATCTGCCGCAGGACCAGTTCCTCGTCCGGCCCGGGGCGGTGCCACCGGAACAGATCGGTGCCGTCCCACGGGTCACGCTGCAGGACGTCCCGGCTCACCCCCAGCGCGTCGGTGACGTCGGCGAGCCCGTTGTACGCCCACCGGACGGTCCATCCCGCCCAGGTCCGGCCGTACGCCTCCAGGACGGCGAGCCGCTGCTCGTAGCCGAGGTCCAGGAAGAACAGCAAATCCCTGGCGTCCAGGTCGATCAGCGCGGCCCCTTCGCAGGTGGACTCCAGCTGCCATTGCCGGCGGTCCCACACGGGAAGCGACCGGCTGCGCACGACGGCCAGCGCCGGCCCGGGGCCCAGCGCCAGGTAGGCGCCGAGGCTGTAACCCAGTCCGTTGCTCCCGCAGTGAGTCCAGTCGCCGCCCTGCCTGACCGCCACGTTCACCCGTGAACCCATGGGCGAATGGTATTCATGATCTTGCGTGAGCCCGGACCCCGGGGATGGCGGCCTGGCGCCGCTCTTCCCGCGAACCCTTGGAAACGGCTCGCGTCGTCCGATCTGTCGCGGGGAGCACCCGGGCGAGAGGACGATCGTTGAGCGGCACGCAACTGGCCGGGCGGCCGGTCGAGCACCTGCGCCGGGACCCGGTGCTGCGCGGCCTGATCGGGCTCACGCTGCTCGGCTGCGCACTGTTCTTCCTCTTCGACGGGAACGCGCAGCGGCAGGTCCAGGTCTACTGGATCTTCCAGGTGCCGCTCGACGCGGCTCTCGCGATCGGCGGATGGCGGCTGCGACGGCTCGCCCCCGCGCGTTACCGCCGCTTCTGGACGATGATCAGCTTCGCGGGGGCCTCGTTCACCGTCGGTGACGCGTACCAGAGCCTGCAGATCTTGATCTCTCCGGGTGAGCCCTCGCTCACCGGAGGCGCCGTGCAGACGGTGTGTTTCGCGGTGGGGATGAGCAGCAACGTCATCGCCTGCCTGATCTTCCCGCAGGGCCTGCGCACCGTCCGCGAGAAGTTCGTCTTCTGGCTCGACGCGACCACCGTGCTCGTCGGCGGCGGCGTGGTGGCCTGGTGTTTCGCCTTCAACCCGCTCGACGGCAGCCACACCGACCGGGTCACCGCGAGCGTCACCGCGGCGCTCGTGCTGGTGGCGACGTTCTCCGCGACCAAGGTCGCGCTGATCCACAATCCGCCGATGGCACGGATCGCGGCCTGGCCGATGGTCTCCGCGGCCATGGTCCAGGGCGTCAGCACGTTCCTGCCGGGCGACTTCCAAACCCTTGATCACGCGTACGTCTACGTGATCCGCCTCCTGCCGTCGGTGCTGATCGCCATCGGCCCGTGGATCCAGGTCATCGTGGTGCGGTCCGGTGACCCCCGGTCCTGCGCCAAGCGCCGCCCCTACAGCCTTCTGCCGTACGGGATGATCGCCGTCACCTTCGTCGTGTTCTTCCTGATGCTGCCCGAGGTCGCGTCCTCGCAGCTGGTCGGCGCCACCATCGGCGTCGTGGTGATCACCTGCCTGGTCGCCGGCCGCCAGCTGGTCGCCTTCCACGACAACATGAAACTGATCGGCCGCCTCGACGTCGCCCTCGGCGAGCTGCGCGACCAGGAGGCGCAGCTGCGCGAGCAGGCGTCCACCGACGGGCTCACCGGGCTGGCCAACCGCACCCACTTCAGCGCCGAACTGACCCGCCTGCTGAACTGCGAGTCCTCGCTGCTGCTGATCGACCTCGACGACTTCAAGACGGTCAACGACACGATGGGCCACGCCGCCGGAGACGCCCTGCTGGTGATCGTCGCCGCCCGGATGACGGAGGCGGTCCGCGCCGGCGACCTGGTGTGCCGGCTCGGCGGGGACGAGTTCGCCGTGCTCCTGCCCAGCACCGGCCCGGACGCCGCCGGCGCCGTCGCCGAGCAGATCCTGCGCCACCTCGCCGAACCGATCGTCCTGCTCCAGCACACCCTCGTCACCCGGGCCAGCGCCGGCGTCACCGGCGCCCGTCCCGGCGACGACCCGTCGATCCTGCTCAGCAACGCCGACATCGCCATGTACGAGGCGAAACGCCGGGGCAAGGGCATGTGGGTCGCCTACACCGACGAGATGGGCGCCCGGATCAGCGCTGAGGCGGTCCTGATCCGGGAGCTGGACCAGGCCATCGAGGAGAACCAGTTCACCCTGGTCTACCAGCCGATCGTGCGGCTCTCCGACGGCACCCTGACCGCCGTCGAATCACTGATCCGCTGGAACCACCCGGTCCGCGGCCTGGTGCCGCCGACCGAGTTCATCCCGGTCGCCGAGCGCACCGGCCAGATCGTCGCGATCGGCCGCTGGGTTCTGCGGGAGGCCTGCCGTCAGGCCGCCGAATGGAGCCGTGTCTTCCCCGGCGCCGTGCCGCTGTCGGTCGGCGTCAACGTCGCCGGCCCGCAACTGCGCGACGCGAACCTGGTCGCCGACGTCTCCGCCGCCCTCGCCGAGTTCGGCCTGCCCGCCGCCGGCCTCACCATCGAGGTCACCGAGACCGCCGTCCTCGACGACGAGCAGTCCCACGCGACGATGGTCGCGCTGCGGGCCCTCGGCCTGAAACTCGCCCTCGACGACTTCGGCACCGCCGCGTCGTCGCTCGGACTGCTGCTCACCTGCCCGGTGACCAGCCTCAAACTGGACCGTTCCTTCGTCGAGTCGATCACCACGGTGGGCCGGCAGGCGGCGGTGGCGACCGCGGTCAGCCAGATGGCCGCGGCCCTGGAGTTCTCCTCCGTCGCCGAGGGCATCGAGACCGAGGAGCAACGCGACCTGCTGTGCCGGCTCGGCTACGAGTACGGCCAGGGCTACCTCTGGTCGCGCCCGGTCCCGCCGGACCGCATCACCGAGCTGCGCGCCCGCGACCTGGTCTCCGGCTGACGGCACTCCTGGACGGCCTCGGCGATCCGGTCGGCCGCCCACGCCGCCCGAGACGGGGTCAGCCGGCCGCGACCCGGGTGCCCGAACCCCGCCGGCTCCGCAGGTGACCTTCGGCGGCGAGCTGGACGTACGCCTCGTTGACCACCGGAGCACCACACTGATGTCATTCGAGAATCACGAGAACCTGACCGTCGTCGCCCGGCTGCGGGCCAAGGCCGGACGGGACAGGAGCTCCGGGAAGCGCTGACGGCGCTCGTGCCCCCCACCGTGAGCGAACCGGGCTGCATCACCTACGACCTGCACGTTCAGGTCGACGATCCGGCTTCGTTCCACTTCCACGAGGTGTGGCGCAGCCGGCAGGACCACGCCGCCAACCTGGCGGCTCCTCACCTGCAGGACTTCCTCGCCCGCGCGGGTGACCTCCTCGACGGCGAGATCCAGGCGGCCTTCCTGCGCCGGCTCACGCCCGTGAGCCAGGGTTCCTGACCGGCGACGGCCCGGGCCGGGCCGGTGTCTCGCCGGTGCGGCCCGTGCCACCGCCGGTGGTGCGGGCGTAGCCGGCGGTGGTGACGCCCAGCGCCACCCCCCAGCCCAGGAAGACCAGCAGGGTCGCGGTCGCCGCCCACCCCTCGCGGACGTCCGCCCATTCATGGGCGCCCGAGATCAGCTGGCCGGCGAGGACCGCGGCGCTCAGCGTGCCGTAGGTGACCAGGGCGATCGCCACCAGCCCGGCCGGGATCACCGCCAGCAGCCGGGGAACCGGCCGGCCGCCGAGCACCGGCACCCAGTCCGGGAACTGCTGCCCCCACCGCTGCACCAGGCCGAGAACGAGCAGCCCGGCCAGCGGCGGCACCACGGCGATCGCGACTCCGGTCGGCGTCGCGAGGTCCCGCTGGGCGTCGGCCAGCTTCTGGCCGGACATCCCGAACGGAACACCGAGCACCCAGAGGACGTGCGGCAGGGTCCAGCCGATCCCCGGCAGCGCGACCGCGGCGTACGCCCACCGGCGGGTCCACCGCGGCACCGGCCGGTATCCGGGAGCCCGCGGGCCGCGCCGCGGGCCGCAGGCGTTCGCGAGCCCGGCGAACAGCACGCCACCGGCCACGAGAGCGAGCCGGGCGCCGAGGTCGCGCCAGTCCGAAGGACGCCCCGCGAGCGCCGCCGGAATCTCGAAGAGCAGGTGCAGCGGGAACGCGGCGACCGTGATCAGCGTGGCCGCGACCCAGGCGGCGGTGGCCGCGGCGCGGCCGGGGGACCGCAGCGCCCACCCGACGACCACGGCGAGCACGGCGCCGGCGGCCAGCGCTCCCCACCCCGGCCAGAACGGCAGCACCGCGACCCGGTCCGCCCCGCACCCACCCGCCACGTCGCCGGAATCGGTCCGGTCGCAGGCGGTGTATCCCCAGCGCCCACCCGCGATCCAGAACACGCGCAAAGCGGACTCCGCGGCGAGGAAGATGCCGCACGCCACCGCCCAGCGGATCGCGGCCGACGGTTGTTGAGACGTGGAAGGATCCGACATGGCGACTCCCGGAGCGACGGCTTTTTGCTGGCCCCCGGATTCTGCGAAGAGTCCGCTGTGGATCCGCTGAGGCGCGCTCAGCCGGCCATCAGGTGCCGGCGTCCCCGGCCGCGGCAACCTCTTCGAAAGCGTTCACCGCGCGCCGAGTTGTTCTGCGATCAACGGCTCGTCGTCGACCGTCCGTCGCAGCTGTCGGCCCGTCTGCTTCGTGCTGGAGGAGTACCCGATTTTGGCAGCCGAGATGGGTGCGTTCGAAGATTGCGGTTCACCGATTCTTTGCGGATCCGGCGGGCTGATATGCCGGGTGCCGATCGTGCACCTCGGGTACCGCTGCCGCCCTTGTCCGCCGCTTTTCCCTCAGGCCGGCTGGCTAGCCGACGGTAGCTGGTGTTCCTACATACCGGGGTCTGCCGCCGGCCGGGGTTGTGGTCCAGGGTGACCGCGCACAGTGAGTAGCCTTCGGTGGAGCGAGCGGGCGTGCCCCTGTGTCCCGACGCAGCCGGAATGCCCAGTTCCCGGTTCAGCAGGCGGTCCGCCAGCGCGGGCTCCGCCGCGCCGGCACGTTCGGCTTGACCGGTCGGGTGAACCCGGGGCAGTGCCTGGTTTCCGGCGGCGAAGATGATTCATTTCACGCCGGTGGAAGCCAATACCGGTTTGCCTTCATCGATCTTCAACTCCTAGGCTGACGCGTCTTTCGAGGAGTTTAAATGCATTGGTATCTTGTCGGCCTGCGGAAATACGCGCGGTTCGATGGCCGGGCCCGCCGGGCCGAGTTCTGGATGTTCACGCTGGCCGACGCGGCTGTCGGGTCCATCCTCTTCGGTGGCGCGCTGGCAATCGCCCTGAACAGCGACGGCGGGTACTACGCCGTGCGCCTGGCGATCGGTGTCGGTTTCGCCGTTTACGTGCTCGCCACCCTGCTGCCGTCGCTCGCCATCCGGGCGCGCCGCCTGCACGACACCGGCCGGTCGGGCTGGTACATCTGCTGGTCGCTCCTTCCGATCGCGGGGCCGATCATCTTGCTCGTCGCGCTCTGCGAAGAAGGCACCCGCGGACCGAACGCCTACGGGCCGGACCCGAAATCCCCGCCGTGGCCCGGGCCCGCGGTCGATCCGGCAGCGGCGGCACACCCCTTCGGACCGCCCGCGACGTCGTCTCCGCCGTACGCGTCCTCCCCTGAAGGGCAGCCGGTCCAGCCGTACGCATTCCTGCCCAGCGGGCAGCAGTTCGGCCCGCCGGTGACAGCGCCGGCGGCACCGCCGACCGCCAAGCAGGGCCGCGCGAGCATGATCGCCGCCGTGGCCATGAGCTTGCTGCTGCTGGTCGTGTGCGGCGGCGTGGTCCGCGGGTTGGTCACGCGGGCCTCCGACACGAATGCCGCGGCCGACCCGTCAGCGCAGATCTGGTCGAAGCCGCAGACCGGTTCCGGCCCAGACGCCGGCGCCACGGGGAGCAGGGAATCCGGCTCGGAAGGGCCCGGCCCCAGCACGTACCCGGCGAAGACGATCGGCGATCTGGACCGGGTGTGCAACGACGACATCTTCTACCCGCAGTCGCCGAAACGCTCCGGCAAGGCGCCGCACCCGGTGGTGGTGCTCGTCGAGACCGGTGACGGGTCGGACATCCGTGTCCGGAACGGCAGCTACTTCTTCGAGGACGAGGGCCTGACGGAGCAGGACACGGCGATCTGGGGCTCGGACGATCCGAGTACGGTGCAGCTGGTCGCGTGCCTGGATCGGGTGAGCACCGGCACGCTGCTCCGCAAGTGCGAATACGGCGATCCGGCGCCCGAGACGGTCTCTCTGATGCGAGCCGACTGGCAGCTGCGCATCTATGAGGCGGCGACCGGAGTCAAGATCCACGACAAGGTGATGACGGGCGACGAGAAGAAGTGCCCGTACAGCGTCCGGGTCGGTCCGGACCGGACGATCTACGCCGAGGTCAGCGGCAGGTCACTCACCCAGGCGCTGCGCAAGTACGTCAAGAAGTGACTCCGCCGGGGCAGCCGCGACCCGGATCGCGGAGCCGCTGCTGCCCCGGCCACTGTCTCGCACGGCCGAGGCGAAGCTCCACATAGGCCAATCAGCGGACGCCGCCATGAGCCTTGTCGCCGGTGTGTGCCTGGTCGGCGTGAAGCCGGGTACGGGTGCGCATCAGGATCCGGCCGAGCATGTTCCTGCCGACCCCGGACCGGCCACGTCCCCAGTAATGGTCGGTGTCGGTGTCTTCGACGATCTCCTCGTCGCCGGTGTTCAGCAGGACCACGCGGATGTCGGCATGGGCGGCGAACTTGGCCGCAACCGCCCGGCGCATCACGTCGTCCTTGACCCGGTCCCAGTCACGGCGCAGCGGCCGGGACCGATCGCGACCCCACTGCGCGGCGCGCAGTGGCGTGGCCGCCCGGCGAATCAGGTCGACATGGCGGGTACCGGCGAACTTCTGCGCCTGGAAGTAATGCTCCGACGTTGGCCACCAGCGGCCGTCCAGGTCGAAGCCGTGCGCGGAGAAGTTCGAGAAGCAGCCATACGGAACCTCGTCGGCACCGTAAAAATAGATCGTCACCAGGGCCTCGGAACGGAAGGGGTCAGGACCCGCACCGTGCCACGGCCATCGGCGACGCCGCAACCGAGTTGCTGCTCAACCGGTCGAACGGCTTGCCGCGTGGGACATCGGAAAGGCCGTTGGACATAACCTGATCCACCAGGTCGAACGCGTGACCGGGCAGAAGGTCACCCTCACCGTCCGCGACGAGCCGGTCCTGGCATAGCAGCCGACACGTCGTTACCGAGGCCTACCAGAAGGCATTGCCAGCCTCGCTAGTCGCCTGGCGTCCGGTAAGTGTGCTCCTGCCCGTAGCCGGCAATGCCTATGACTAGAGCGATTGCTCCGGCCACGATTAGGATCAGCGTCCCAGCGCCGTCTGCAAGTCGACCGGCCGCTGCCATGACGAGGCCGAGGCCCATCCAGATCAGATGCTTTCCCGCGGACGGATCACGCGCGAGAGCCATGCCCAGCAATGAGGGTGTCCGGTTCCTCATCAGCATCCATGCTCCGACACCGGCTAGGGTAACGCCCGCCGCGATCCCGCCCAGCAGAAGCCAACCCGCGACACCCATGACAGGAAAGTTATCACGACGAATGCCGGCGCCTCTACTCAGATGCGCTCTCCTCCCGCCGTCTGGGCGTGTCGGGCGAGCGCCGTGACCTGATTCGATTCGGCTACGGCAGGTAGGTGAAGGCGCCGCAGTACTCCAGTGAGGAATCGCGCGGTGCGGCGATCACGTTTGGCGGGAAGACGCAGACGCCGCTGTCTGCCCACAGTTCCGGGTCGAGATTGATGAGCCATTCCTCGGCCCACGACGCGTCGCGCAGCAACTGCCGGACGGGCATTGCCTCACCGGCGTGCGTCGTCTCGATGGTGAAAGGCTCGTACTCGTGGAGGCCGATTTCCTCGATGAATCGCGACGGCACCGCATCGCCCTCAGCGGTGTATGTCGGCTCGATGAAGGTTCGCAGTTCCTTCTCCGACGCGAACCGGCCGGTCGAGACGAAAACATGGACGATTGTCATGTTCTGATCTTAAGTCTCGCGGTTTCGGCAGCGTCCTGGTCTGCCGCGGTCCGTGCATCGGCGTGCCGCCTCGTGAACTTCGGTCTCGCTCCTGTTGTCAGCCCCGCGATCACGTACCGTGTCGTCGGCTTGGCCGTCTCGATCCGCCGTAAAGGTGGACGCGGTGGTCGACATGATGGTCGGGCGTGCGTGGGACGAACCCGCGGCTCACCCTGACGCGGCAAGCCACCGGACCGCCAGCCGTTATCCGGACCTGGCCGCTGAGCGGACCGCCCGGTCGGACTCACTCTTGGGGGCGGTCTCCCGTTCGAGCCGAGCGCTCGCGACTCAGATACCGAACCGGCTTGCCGAGCGACTCCGCGTAGGCGATCTCCCGTCGGGTCGACTCACCTACGTAGCCGCCCGGATCCACGATGTACACCTCGTCAGCCATGCGAATCTTTTGGAAGTGCACGCCGCCGAGCCGCGCCTTCAGGTCAGAGCTGTCGGCTGTCCAGTCGTAGTCCGGAAGATCGGGGAGGCGGAACATTCCGAGGCTGATCACGACGCAACCTTCCATCGTGAGCCGCTGGTTGACCTCCGCGAACTCAGCCTCGAACTTGGTAGAGCCGCAGAGCGTGATGACCTTCGCCTCACCCTCACCCTCGGCCGGCCGCGGCGCCTGCTGGTCCTCCATGAGGTTCATGATCGGTTGTCGCCGTTGAACGGACTGCGTGGGATCGCCGTCGTACCGCGACTTGAGGTCGTCCGGCGTGAGCGAGAAGAGGACCAGGTCGACGCGGCCGGCGTGGATGAAGCCGGCATTGCGCATGATGCCTTCGCGTTGCAGGCCGGCCTGGAGAGCGGTCCTCTGCGAGGCCAGGTTCCCGGTGGCGGCCTTGAGTTCCATGCGCTGGAAGCTGTGGTCGACCAGCAGCCAGTGACCGATGGTCCGCGTGGCTTCGGCCGCGATGCCTCGGCCGCGAGCCCAGGGGGCGACCGAGTAGCCGATCTCGCTGACCAGGCCGCGCCAGTCGGTCTTCTTCAGGCCGACGGCGCCGAGGAGGCGGTCGGTGTTCGCGTCAACGATCGCGAAGTGGATCCCGTCTCCGGTCTCCCGCAGGGAATGGGAGATCTTGGTGCACCAGTCAGCGGAGTCCTGGCGGGTGTAGGGCCGGGGCAGGGGGAGCCAATGCTGGACGAGCGGGTCCGCGCAAGCGATCTGATTTTCCTCGATGTCGATCGCGGAGAAGGGCCGCAGCAAGAGATCGCCCGCCAGCAGGCGGGTCTCGGGGAACGTGGGGGTCATTCCTGTCGGCCTCCGACTGATCATCAGTGTGCGGCTGACGCTAGCAGGGCCTGCTGACCAGGTGATTCGGCCAACCGTCATCGCCAACCTCGAAATACCGGAGTGAGCGGCGCCCCGAGACGCGCCGCGCCGGGTGGAACGGATGGCTGAGCAGCGTCCGGTGCCGGATCGCCCGGAACATCATCATCAGTACGACCCGGCCAAAGCTCACTGCTACGCGGCGACCACCCTGGCATGGGCCGGCGACCCGACGACTGAACGGGTGGCCCATGAGGTGATCGCCGGGTGGGAGCGGGAAAGGTGCCCGGCCACGGCGGATCGCGTCCGCGCGGCTCGACCTCAGCCTCGCTCTGCCGGCCGACGACAGCCGCAACCGGCCGCGCGCCGACGTCGAGCGTGCCGTCTTGCGCGGGAGGGTTCGGCAGGTGCTGATGTGATTCTTGTGAGGAATCCCCAAAACGTGCCGTGCGGCGGCCCTTCGACGGTGTGGGGCCCATCGTCCCTGTTGGATCTTGGAGCGATGAGCCGCGACGGGGCCGATGGAGGCCCCTCAGGGCGCCTCCGGTGATTGGTGCACCGAACCGGCGGCTGACCTGCGCCATAACCAGGATGGTCCGCTCGTGGTGCAGATCCCGGATCCCTGTGGGGACTCCGGGCGCGCCCCCGACCGGTAGGTGTGAGGAATGAGCAAGCACGAGGATTCACAGGCGGCCCGGGCGCGAGTGCCCGCGCCCGGCACGAACCGGCAGCCGGCCGGACCGGCCTCGGCGGCCAGTGCCTCCGGTCGTGCCTCGGTCGGTGGCACGCCGGCGGGACGCGCCGCCGTGGGCGGTGCGGTGGCCCGCGCCGTTGTTCGGGCGGTGCCGCCCGGCAGCGGGGCCGGTGAGCCGGACGTGGCCGGCGGCGATGGATCTTCCAAAGAAGACCGGTCCGTCAAGAAGGGCCGTCAACGCCCGCGCAAGAGCAAAGCGGCCAAGAAGCGCCGTCGCGGGAACATCCTGGCCGCCGTGTCGGCGGTGCTGGTCATCCTGGCCGGCGGCGGCATCGTGGGCGGCACCTTCTTCTTCGACGGGGTCACCGCGCCGGAACCCAGGGCCGAGGACCAGATGAACATCATCTATTACGACGGGGGCGCCAAGAAGGTTCTGGCCAAGCGGGGCGAGGCGCGCATCAACCTGCCGTACCAGAAGATCAATGAGGTGATGGCACACGCCGTCGTCGCGATCGAGGACAAGAGCTTCTACCGGCACAACGGTATCGACATGAAGGGCATCGCCCGCGCCGCCTGGAACAACGTCACGAGCGAGGACAAGCAGGGCGCTTCGACGATCACCCAGCAGTACGCCCGGCATGTCGCCGAGATGAACGAGATCACCTACAGCCGGAAGCTGCGCGAGGCGGTGATCGCCCGGAAACTGGAATCCAAGTTCGACAAGGACCAGATCATGGGCTTCTACCTCAACTTCGTCGACCTCGGCCGCGGCCGCTACGGCGTCGAGGCGGCGGCGCAGGGCTACTTCGGCAAGAGCGTCGACAAGGACGCGGACCCCAAGAACCGCATCACCGTGTACGAGGCGGCAGTGCTGGCGTCGATCATCAAGCAGCCGTATCCAGACGCCAAGACCGGCCATCAGGGGTACGACCCGGACCTCAACCGCACTGCCGCGCAAGGCCGCTGGGAGGAAACGCTGAAGAACATGCTCGACGAGAACTGGATCACCCAGCAGGAGTATGACCAGCGGAAATACCCGACGATCCTCAAGGGCAAGGCGGCCGGCAAGGGATCGGCGAGCGCGGAGGAGGGCCCCGACGGCATGATCGTCCGCCACGTCCGGCACGAGCTGCGCGAGAAGGGCGTCACCGATGAGATGTGGGAGAAGGGTGGCCTGCGGGTAACCACCACGATCAACGAGAAGGTGCAGAAGGCCGCGGTGGCGGCCGGATCGCGTGCCAATCCGCAATCGCCGATGGCGAAGGTCTCGAAGGACTACCAGTCCGCGGTCATCGGCATCGATCCCCGCAACGGGCGGGTGCTCGGCTACTACGGCGGCGACTCACCGGTCGGCACCGACTTCGGCGGATACATGGACGGTGACGGCAACGGCGTCATCGACAACGGCGGCCAGCCGGCCGGGTCGACCTTCAAGATTTACACTCTGGCGGCCGGTCTGCGCGACGGCATATCGTTCGAGACCCGCTGGAACGGGGAGTTGCGGCGCACCGACGGCAAGGCGATCAGCAACGCGGGTCAGGATCCCGGCGGGGTGTGCACTTCCGGCGGAGGCATCAAGAACTGTGATCTGCAGACCGCGACGATCAAGTCCTACAACTTCCCCTTCTACTGGATCACCGAGAAGCTTGGTGTCGACAAGGTGATCGGGGCGGCTAAAGCCGCCGGAGTCCGGTACATGTGGTCCAACAGCGGCGAGCGGATCGATCTGACGACCGCGCCGGCGGCCTCGATCAAAAAGAACTTCTCCCCGGAGGCGGGTTTCGGCCAGTTCCGGATAGTCCCCCTGGAGCACGCGGCCGCCGTGGCCACCATCGTCGGTGTGGGCACGCAGTACGACGCGCACTTCGTCAAGGAGGTGAGCTGGCTCGATCAGCAGACCGGCGAGCGGAAGACCCTCGGTGACAACCTGAAGGGGAAGCAGGTCTTCGGGAAGGACCAGATGTCCGACCTGCTCGGCGTCATGTCCGAGATCCCCGCAAGCACCGGCAACTCGCTGAGGAACGGACGCGACTCGGTGGCCAAGAGCGGCACCTGGGAGCTCGGGCAGCGGGAGTCGGACAAGAACGGCGACTGCTGGTTCGTCGGAGGCATCCCCCAGCTCGCCGCCACCGTCTGGGTCGGTGAGAAGGCCGACCCTGTCGCGTTGAAGGAGAGCAACGGCGACAGCATGTTCGGCTCCAAGACACCGGCCAAGGTCTGGCAGCAGTTCCTCAACGAGGCCGCCGAAGCGATGAAGTGGGAGGAGGCGAAGTTCCCGGAGCGGCAGCGCACCGGTGACGCCAAGCATCCCGCCGCCAACGGCGTGGAGCCGCCGCCCGAGAAGCCGGAGCAGACGCAGATCTGTCAGCAGTTCCCGGGACTCTGCCCGAACAGCCCACGCAACTGACGCCGGCGCGACAGCCGAAGACCCGGGATCGGCCGGTGGCGGCGCAGCGGCCGTGAGTGGCCGCCGCTCGCGGGGGGAGGCGCGGTGCTGCTCATGGCCGTACGAAATGATTAAGGTTCTGGGGTGCCACGCGTCTCCGAAGCCCACCTCGCCGCCCGCCGCCAGCAGATCCTCGATGCCGCCGCGCGGTGTTTCGTGCGCAACGGGTTCCATCAGACGTCGATGCAGGACGTGATCAAGGAAGCCGGCCTGTCGGTCGGCGCCTTCTACCGCTATTTCAAGAGCAAGAACGAGCTGATCACGGCGATCGCGGGGGAGAAGATCTCCGCGGTCACGGCGGTGCTGGACGGGCTGCTCCTGCTCGATCCGATGCCGCCGATCCCGGAGGTCCTGGAGCGGTTGCTCGAACTGGTCGACGCGGCCGTGGTGGAGGACGGCACGGTGCGGATCGCCGTGCAGGTGTGGGGCGAGGCGGTCCACGATCCCGAGGTGGGCGCGCTGGTCGCGGAGATCTACGGCCGGGTGCGGGGCCGGGTGGTGCTGATGGCCGAGCACGCCCAGGCCGCCGGCCAGATCCCGGCGGACGCCGACCCGGCCGGCATCGGGGCGGCGATCTTCGGCCTGGTGCAGGGGTACATCCTGCAGCGGATCCTGCTCGGCGGCATCGACCGGCAGACCTATGCGAACGGGATCCGCGCGTTACTGCACTGACGGGAGGCGTTTCGAGCCCTTCGGCCCTGATCGGCCCGTCGCCGGAGCGGATAGTCTGGTCCGCATGAGTGAGGTCGCCGACGTGAGCTGAGAGACCCCGCCCACGTCCGCCGCTCATCCCTGGTCAAGGATCCCCCTGTGCTCGACGACATCCGCGCCTACTGCCGGCGCGACCCCGCCCTGTACGGGATCCGAGTGGCCGAGGTGCTGCTCTATCCCGGGCTGTGGGCGCTCTGGGGCCACCGCGCGGCGCACCTGCTGCACCGGGCCCGCATTCCGTTCCTGCCCCGGTTGGTGTCACAGGTGATGCGGCTGTTCACCGGCATCGAGATCCATCCCGGCGCGGTGATCGGCAAGCGCTTCTTCATCGACCACGGCTCCGGGGTCGTGATCGGCGAGACCGCCCGGATCGGCGACGACGTCACCATGTACCACCAGGTCACCCTCGGTGGGCGGGGCTGGCAGCGCGACGCCAAGGGCACCCGTCGTCACCCGCGGGTGGGTGATCGGGTCACCCTCGGGGTGGGCGCCACCGTGCTCGGGCCCGTCAGCATCGGGGACGACGCGGAGATCGGCGCGCTCGCGCTCGTCGTGGCCGACGTGCCCGCCGGAGCCCGATTGCGTGCCCCGGCCGCGGAGACTGTTCCCGCAACACCGAACGCCGGCATCAACTCAGGAGCGAGGAAATGATCTATAACGACGTCACCGAGCTGATCGGCCGGACCCCGATGGTGCGGCTGACCCGTTTCGAACCCGGGTTGCCGGCCAAACTGATCGCCAAACTCGAATCCGCCAACCCCGGCGGCAGCGTCAAGGACCGGATCGCCCTCGCCATGATCGAGGCGGCCGAGGCCACCGAGGAGTTGCGGCCCGGCTCGGCCATCGTCGAGGCCACCAGCGGCAACACCGGCATCGGCCTGGCGCTGGTAGCGGCGGCGCGCGGTTACCGCCTCACCCTCACCATGCCGGACAGCATGAGCGCGGAGCGGCGGGCGCTGCTTCTCGCGTACGGCGCGCAACTCGTCCTGACGCCCGCGGCGGAAGGCATGAAGGGCGCCCTCGCCAAGGCCCTGGAGATCGCCGAGGAGCAGCGGGCCTGGCTGCCGATGCAGTTCGACAACCCGGCCAACCCGGACATGCACCGCCGCACCACCGCGCTGGAGATCTGGAACGACACCGACGGTCAGATCGACCTGTTCGTCGGCGGGGTCGGCACCGGCGGCACCATCACCGGGGTCGGCCAGGTGCTCAAGGAGAAACGGCCCGAGCTGCGGGTCTACGCGGTCGAGCCGGAGGAGTCGCCGGTGCTGTCCGGCGGTCCGTCGGGTATGCACGGCATCCAGGGCATCGGCGCCGGGTTCGTGCCGGAGGTGCTCGACCCGACCATCTACGACGAGGTGTTCCGGGTGACCGTGGACCAGGCTCGGGAGGCGGGGCGCCACCTGGCCCGGACCGAGGGGATCCTCGCCGGGGTGTCGAGCGGCGCCGCGCTGCACGCCGCGCGGGAGCTGGCCTGGCGAGCGGAGAACGTCGGCAAGACCATCGTGGTCGTCCTGCCGGACACCGGGGAGCGTTACCTGAGCACGCCGCTCTTCTCCGCTGTCTGACCAGGGACAGCCTGATCGCGGACAAGCGACGGCCCGGTGTGCATGGCACGCCGGGCCGTCGCTCGTCTCAGGAGCGGCGCCGTCTCAGGAGCTCAGTGTGACGCCGGCGGCCTTGCAGGCCGCGATGAGCTCCTTGCCGGACTTCTCCGCCTCCGGGGTGTCGGCGGCGGTTCCCGGGTCCTTCGCCGCGGCGGCCTTGGCGGCCTGAGCGCCGATCGTCGTCATGATCTTCGCGACCTTGCTGTCGCTGCCCGCGGCCGCCGTGGTCAGGGACTTCGAGAAGCCGGTCAGCATCGCCTTGGCGTCGGCCGCCGACAGTTCGCCACCGGTGGTCTGCGTGATGGTGAGCATCGCCGCCTTCATGTCCTTCTCCGCCTTGTCGGCAGCCTGGCAGAGCTCCTTGTCGGAGCCGGCCTTCGCCGCCGGCGCCGTCGTGGCCGCGGTCGAGGCGGCGGGCTTGGCGGCCGGGCTGGTGGCGACCGGAGCCGTGGTGGTGGCGGTCTTCTCCTCGCCGCAGGCGGCGAGACCCCACAGGGAGACGCCGGCGAGCACTGCGGTGGCAACGCGAACGGAGATCATGGGCGGGGACGGTAACCGTTCCCGGGTACGTACCTCAAATTCGATGTGACGAGCTGACCCGATTTCCACGGATACGGGCCCCTCTATGGTGGTGTGGTCAGGTCACGCAGATCGTCGCGGTTGCCGGAGAGGGCGATCACCACGGTGAGGCCGCGTACCGAGACCCCGACGCACTGGGTGGACCGGTCCAGCAGCCAGCCCACCGGGCGGCACCCCTGACCCCAGCCGCGTGCCGCCAGATGACCCCTGACTTCGGCGTAGAGGTCGGCCTCCGGCTGGCCGTCCCGGCCGGCCACCGTGAGCCGCCGGGTGCACGACCCCGACCGGCAGTCCGAGTCGTCGTAGGGTTCGACGGTGACCCGCAGCCCGTCCGGCAGCGGCAGAACCGTGTCCGTCGACGGGAAGAACGGTCGCGGCCACAGGATCGCCGCCGAACCGACCAGCGCCACCAGGATCCAGCCGGTGAGCAGGCCGCCCGCCAGCCGGGCCCGGACCCGCTTGCGCCCCTTCGCCACCAGCGCCACCGCCGGCGCCAGGCACGCGAGCAGAATCTCCCACCGGGCCTGCGGCCACCTTTCGATCAGCGTGCCGCCGAGCACGATCAGAGCCGCCAGCGCGGACGCGACCGTCCAGCGGGCGCGAGGGCTCCGGGCGACCATCAGCCAGAGCAGCAGCACCGGCCCGATGGCGATCGATATCATAGGCACGCGGATGATCATGCCGAACGCGCGCAAACCTCAGCTCAGGCGGCCTCGCCGTCCTCGATGCCGCATTCTCGCCATCAGCCGATCGGGATCCACCGCCACCGGTGGGCACCGTCGCGCTGGTCCTCACGAACGGGAGGTCGCTCAGTTGATCCGGATTCCGGCCGATCTGACCCCGGGGAGACGTCGACGGGCGAGAGGCCGGCACCGATGAGGGGATCCGACGACGCGGCGGGTCCGCGGTCACGGGACCGTGTGCTGGCCGTACCCCTGATCGTCGCTCTCGTCGCTCTCGCCGCGGTGTCCGCCTGGCTCGGACTGCGTGATCCGGAGGATCGCGTCACCGGCAACGTCGGAGGCACCGTGGTGCTGATCGGCGCCGCCTTCGCCTGCTACCGGGTCAGCCGCCTCGCCGCGGCGGTCGACCCGATCCGCGGCTTCTGGCGGCTGTGGGCGTGGTCCGCGGCCGTCTTCATCCCCAGCACCATCGGCGCCATGATCCGTGGCGCCAGCGGAGAACCGGGCATGCCCCTCTACGAGGCCGTGCCCACCCTGGCCAGCCTCACCCTGGCGATGCTCGCCTTCCGGCACGTGCCGGTCACCCCGCGCAGCCGCCTCGACTGGGCGCGACTACTCCTCGACGGCGCCGCCGTCACCGTCGCAGGCTCGGTCTTCTTCGGGTACTTCATGCTGCACGCGATCCCGGCCGGCACCTCCGCCACCGCCGGCGCCGCGGCCGCCATCGTCGGCGTCGGCTGCCTGCTCGCGCTGGTGGTGTTCGGCAAGGCCGCGGTCAGCCCCGAGGGCCGGGTCGACCCGGCCGCCCTCGGCATCCTCGCGTTCGGGCCGACCGTCGGGCTGGTCGCGGTGGTGCTGTTCCTCGGCGGCACCGAGCTCGGCATGCTGCTGCTGTCGGTCCTCGGATACCCGCTCGTCGGACTCGGGATCTGCCTGGCCGCCTACCGTCAGGGCCGGGTCCTGTCCGCCCCGCCGCGCCGGCTGCGCTGGTCCTTCGCCGATCCGCTGCAGTTCCTCGCCGTCGCCGTCACCGCGGGTCTGGTCATCATCGTCTCCGCCCGCGACCTCGACCTGCGTGGCCGCGCCGTCATCATCGGCGCCGTCCTGATCGCCGCCATCATCGTCGCCCGCCAGCTTCTCAGCCTCCGCGAGAACACCCTCGCTCTGCGCGGGATCCGCCGCCAGCAGGCCGAACTGGAACGCCTGCTCCTCACCGACAACCTCACCGGCCTGCCCAACCGCACCGGCTTCGTCGTGGCCCTCACCGAACGCCTCGCCACCGAACAGCCCGCCACCGCGCTGCTCATCGACATCGACGACTTCAAAATGGTCAACGACACGCTCGGTCCGTCCGCCGCCGACCAGCTCCTGCGCCAGGTCGGCCGGCACCTCGCGGACGGCGTCGGGCCCGGCGAGTGCGTCGCCCGGCTCGGCGGCGACGAGTTCGCGGTCCTGCTGCCCCTCGACGATCCGGCGTCGGCGGACGCCGCCGCCACCCGCTTCCAGGCCACCGTCGGCCGGCCGGTGCTCGCCGGGCAGCAGCAGTTCCTGCTGCACGCCAGCGTGGGCGTCGCGATCGCGGAGCCGGGGGAGACCGCCGACGAGGTGCTGCGCAACGCCGACATCGCCATGTACGCGGCCAAGGAGTCCGGCAAGGCGTCCTGGGTCCGTTTCGAAGCCCGCATGCGCCACGACATGACCGCCCACGCCCGTCTCGCCGGGGAACTGCACGACGCCATCCTCGGCGGGCAGTTGCGGCTGCTCTACCAGCCCGTCTACGACCTGGTCACCGGCCGCATGCACGGCGCCGAGGCGCTGGTGCGGTGGCAGCACCCCTCCCGTGGGTTCGTCTCACCGGCCGACTTCATCCCGGTCGCCGAGAAGTCCGGGCTGATCGTTCCCCTGGGGGCCTGGGTGCTGCGCGAAGCATGCTCCCAGCTCGCCCGATGGCAGGCCGCCCTCGGCGCGGACGCCGTCGAGGCGATCAATGTGAACGTGGCCGTCCGCCAACTGCGGGAAACCGGATTCGTCGACGAGGTCGCGGCGGTCCTCAGCGACACCGGCCTCTGCCCCGCGAACCTGATCATCGAGGTCACCGAGTCGTCGGTGGCCGATGGCCCGCAGGTCACCGACACCCTGCGTACCCTGCACGACATGGGCGTCCGCCTCGCCCTCGACGACTTCGGCACCGGGCAGTCCTCGCTCAGCCTGCTGCGCGCTTTCCCCGTCGACGTCCTGAAGCTCGACAAGTCGTTCGTCGACGGCATCGCCGACGGCGCTGACCGCGGTCGCCTGGCTGTCGCCGCCGCGGTCGCCCAGCTGGTCGAATACCTGCAGCTCAAAGCCGTGGCCGAAGGCATCGAGAGTGAGGCCCAGCTGATCCGGCTCCGGGACATGGGATATCGCTACGGGCAGGGATATTTCATGGCCAGACCCCTGCCGCCGGGTGAGTGCGCGGAGCTGATGGCTGCCGCGCCGCAGGCCGCCTTCCCGCATTGACACCATTTCGTACGGCTACCGAACCGGCGATCCGTGGCGGTCCGCGCGAGGGGCTGCCCACTCCGGCCGCTGCGCGACCACCGGGCAGATCCGGCTGCGGCCGGGGCGGCCCGGAGAAAGGTCTTCAGGAACCGAGTCTGCGGATCGCGGCGGTGAGGCGGGGCGCGTCGAGTTCGGTGCCGCTGACCAAGGATTGGAGGATGCAGCCGTCGAGCAGGGCGCAGATGTCCCGCGCGGCGTCCGCGCCGACCGTGGCCACCAGCGTCGCCGGGATGTCGTTGAGCCAGGCCTCCGCCAGCGGGCGCAGCGCGGTGTCGCGGGCGGCGGCGACGAACAACTCATACTCGATGCGGACCTGGCGGCGATCGGCGAGGTACTCCTGGACCAGGCCGGTCAGCGCCTCGGCCATGTCGGGAGCGGCGCGCAGCCGATCGTCCCAGGCGCTCAGGTCGGCCTGCAGGCCGTCGAGGGCGTGCCGCAGACCGGCCGCGATCAGATCGTCGAGCGTCGGAAAGTAGTAGGTCGTCGCGCCGAGCGGCAGTCCGGCCCGGGCCGCCACGGCACGGTGCGTGGTGCGGCCCACCCCGTTCTCGGCGATGACCTCCATGGCGGCGACGGCCAGAGCGGCGCGGCGGGCCTCGGGATCCCGGGCCCGCTGGGGGCGGCGCGCGGTCAATGGGCCCCGCTGCTGTTGAGATTGAGCATCACGACTCCGGCGATGATGAAGGCGATCCCCGCCACCTTAATGGTGGTGAGCGGCTCGCCGAGAAAGACCGCGCCGATGGCGACGATCGCGGCGGTGCCGACGCCGGACCAGATCGCGTAGGCGACACCGACCTGGATGCTCTTGACCGCCTGCGCGAGCAGCACGAACGAGACGGTGTAACCGGCGAGCACGGCGAGGGTCGGCCAGAGGCGGGTGAAGCCTTCGGTGGTCTTCATGAGGCTGGTCGCGAAGAGTTCGGCGGCGATGGCGACGGCCAGGAAGAGGTAGTGCACGGGGAGCCTTCGATCTTTACTTGTACGGATGTACAAGTACGATCGTACAAGTTCGTATCGTCGCAGGCCAGGGCGACGAAGGCCACTCCGGTCGCCGTGCTCTAGCCGCCGGGGCGGCGGCACGGTGCGCCGATCGACAACTCCACGGTGACCTGCTCCGTCCCCGTGCTGATGCGGATCGGGACGCAGTCCGCCTCGGCCACCCACGTGCCGCCGGTGAACACCGACCACGGGCGCTCGCCGGGCCCGGCCGTGCAGGCGGTCACGGTGATGGCCGTGGCCGGCTCGGCGCCGCTGTCACCCCAATTGATCCGGGCGCGGTCTCCCCACCCGGGCGGCAGGCTCAGCTCGACCGTCGAGCCCGAGCGCACCAGCAGGCCCCATTTGGCGAACAGCCGGGCCGGGCCCGCGCCGGACGCCTGCTCTAGCGGCTCCAGCACCTGGTCACCGGACGGAACGGCGACGACACCCGCGGCGACGCGATAGGTCCTGCCGGGGTCCTGCTCCTGGGCGACCGCGTCCTCGCAGCCGGCGACGAGGCCACCGGGCGCAACGCTCGCCCGCGCCGACGGCGGCGGCGGATCGACCGCGCGCTGTTCCGGAGAGGTGCAACCGGCGGCGGCCACCAGCAGCAGGAGCACGGCCACCGACCTCCCGACCGACATACGGCGATTCTGTCAGAGGGTCCGTCTACTGTGCTGCCCATGGACGCCGTGCGCCGTGGCAGGATCGCCACCTCCCTGGTCTTCCTGCTGTTCGGCGCCGCTCTGGGGGTGTGGACCGCGCGCATCCCGGCCGTCAAGGAGAAGCTCGGTCTCGGTGACGGGCGGCTCAGCGTCGCGCTGCTGGCCTTCGCGGCCGGCTGCATCGCCGGCATGGCGCTGATCGGCCGGCTCACCGACCGGTTCGGCAGCTCACGGGTCCTCGTTCCGGCCGCCGTTCTGGAAGGCGTGCTGCTGGCCGGGCCTGGCATCAGCGACGGCCTGGTCACACTCTCCGTCGCGCTGTTCGCCTTCGGGGCCGTGCACGGCACGCTCAACATCGCGATGAACGCGAGCGCGGCCGAGGTGGAGCGGGCGATGGGCCGGCCGGTCATGTCGTCGTTCCACGCCGTCTACAGCATCGGCGGCTTCCTCGGCGCCATCGTGGGCAGCCTGTTCGCTCACGCCGGCGTCAGCGTGGGCTCGACGCTGATCAGTGTGGGGCTGGCGGTGCTCGTGCTGGCCGCCTGGGCGTCGCGGTGGGTGCTGAGGTCCGATCCGGCGCCCGCCGCCGGGGCCGGCGCGGGCGATCCCGAGCCGGGCGGCCGCCGCACGCTGCTGGTGTTCTACGGCGTCGTGGTGCTCTGCACCCTGGTCGGGGAGGGCGCGGCGGCCGACTGGAGCGCCGTCTACCTGCGCGACGACCTGGGCACCTCGGAGGGCTTCGCGGCGTATGGATACGCCGCCTTCGCGATCATGATGACCGCCGGCCGGATCCTCGGTGACCGGCTCGCCGGCCGTTTCGGGCCGGTTCCGCTGGTCCGGGCCAGCGGGGTGATCGCCGCCGCGGGACTCGGCACGGGCCTGCTGGTGGACCATCCGGTCGCCGGAGTCGCCGGGTTCGGGCTGCTGGGCATCGGGCTGTCGTGCGTCGCCCCGCAGTTCTTCTCGGCGGCCGCCGGAGTCGACCCGCGGCGTGCCGGGCAGGCGCTGTCGACCGTGGTGAGCATCGGCTATGTCGGCTTCCTCCTGGGGCCGATCGCCATCGGCGCGGCCGCGACGGTCGTCGGGCTGGCCACGGCACTGTGGATTCCCGTGGTGCTGGCGGCCTTCGTCGCGGCGAGCGCCGGAGCGATCACGGCGTCGGCACGACCACCCCGCGGCCGGTCGCTCCGCCGGCCGGCCGCCTCGGCCTGAGCTTGGCGTTTAACCTCCGGCGCAGATCCGTGCCCCCAGAGACGAGATCGTGGCGTACTGGTGTTGCCTACGCTGGGTGACGGCCCGTGGCTCGGGCAGGGCTGGAGCGGGTGCGGACCGCGCGTTGTATGCGGCAGAAGCGGACGTTCGGCTTGGCAACCGCTTTGCGATCATTAGTTCGTGTTGAATCATGACGAGGCCGTCGGCTACCTGAACAGCTTCGACGGCATCGACCCTGAGGTCCTGCAACCGGAACTCTTGTCTGACGGATCCTGGCTGCTCGAACGGCGAGAGTTCTGGGCGAGCCTGCTGTACGACGGAGCTGATGAGGAACTCCTCGACGCCTTGTTCGGCGGCGAGCAGGGCGTCTTCGACCAGATGAACGACCTGTGGAGAGAAATCGAGCGGACGGGGAATTGGCCGGTTCTGAGGCTCGGAACCCAAGCCGGAGACTTCGCGTTGGCGATCTGGTACGTGATCGACGAGACGGAGGGTCACGACTTCATGGTCCTGCCCGGAGACGGCCGTTGCATCGCCGTGGCAGCTGTCGCGGCACACTCCTACGGACCTGGCTTGTCCTGGCCGGAGGCACAGAGGCTGGTCGAACGGGGCAGCCTGGGGTCACCGGCACAGCGCCTCCTGCTGCTGGTGCGCGCCTTGGGGGACGGCGATTCTATGACTGACATGGTGGAGCAGGTGGCCCACGCACTCCTGGCCGTCGGTAATGCCGCGTGTCCCCGCGAGACAGCTGTGGAAGCCGCTCGACAACTGCTCGAAGACCGCGGGGGGAACTGGTCCATGCACGGTGACGTACTGGTCTGCGACAACGAAGATGCGGCTCGACGGCTGGGCGGGCTTCCGCCCGAAGATCTGCTCAAAGTTACGCAAGCACTTCAGTAAAGACGGGCGGCTAACCTCCACTGCCACCCCGAGGCTCATCAACGCCTTCCGATCCAGGACAACGCCCGCTCATCGGCAAGAGATCGACTTCAGCGCCTCAGCTGGCGGCTACGGTGGGTCACGGTCGGCGCGCACGGACGGCGGCAGATCCGGACGTCGGGAAGGCCCGACATGGCCGATGAGGCGGGCAAGCAAGAATGCCCGGATGGACGAGCTCAGGCATTGCCGCCTTTCGGTCGACAACGGGGAACTCCAGCTTGCGGGTCCCCCGTCCGCTCTCCGCGCCCTCAGCCAGTATCTTCGCCGGCCTGCGGAGACCTGGAACGTTGCGATCACCAACGGATCGGTGTCTCAGGAGGTCTCCAGCGGTCCGCTGCTCGTGAGCCTGCGAGGCGTGACGACGCTGCACTTCTCCGGCGGCCGCCAATTTCTCGACATCGTCTGGGACGCGTTGGACGGCGTAGCCGAGCAGGCTATGACCGCCGATGACCGGAGCATCAACCGCCATCAGCACATCGAATACTTCCCTGGAGACGAGTACCGGTCACCGGACTCGGTTCCCCTGGTCATCGTCGCCGACTGGCCCGAGTAGCCGGAGCGGACAACACACTGAATTCGGCAGAAGCGGATACTGTTCGAGCGGGCATGGCATCGTGGCGGCCGTAACGCACAGTAACGGTTCTGCTGATGGACGAGGTGGGTCGCGCCGCTCGCAGGGCCCGTTTCGCTCGCACCAGCCTCCTGCCCGGGGCGCGATGGAGGTTTAGGTACCCCGGCGCGACGAGGGCTTGACCAGCGCGTGTACCTAAACCTCGGCTGCTCCGCCTCACGACGCCGAGACGAGCTCTCAGATCGACAGTGCGTCACTTCGCCGGCAGAGTTCGCCCTGCTCATCGGCCGGGCGCATCAGCCGACCGCCCGCTGTAACCCCAACACGTAGCTGCGCCAGAGGTTAAAACACAAGCTGAGGTGACCGGCCGCCTGTGCCTGAGATGGCGGGCCGAGCCGGGCGGGCGGGGTCAGGCCGCGACCAGCAGGCTGCGGGTGATCGCGGCGATGTTCGGGGTGCCGGTCAGGGCCATGGTCAGGTCCAGCTCGGCGACCACGTTGCGGATCACGTCCTCGACGCCGCGCTGCCCGGCCAGCGCCAGGCCGTACATGTAGGGGCGGCCCAGCAGCACGGCGTTCGCGCCGAGAGCCAGCGCGGTGAAGACGTCGGCGCCGCTGCGGATGCCGCTGTCCAGCAGCAGTGTCGGCGCCGGGCCCACCGCCTCGCGAACGGTGACCAGGGCGTCCAGCGAGGCGATCGCGTTGTCGACCTGACGGCCGCCGTGGTTCGACACGACCACCGCGTCGGCGCCCAGGTCGAAGGCGCGGCGGGCGTCGTCCGGGTGCAGGATGCCCTTGAGGACCACCGGAAGCCTGGTCCGGTCCCGCAGCGTGGCGAGATGTTCCCAGCTCAGGCCAGGATTGGAGTAGATGTCGAGAAACGTCTCCACCGAAGCCCTCGGCAGCGGCGAGCGCAGGTTGCCCCAGAACCGGCCGGGATGGTTCCGGGTCATCGCCAGCAGTGTGCGGACGGCGCCGAGCGTCACCTCCGGTTTCGGCGCGGGCCGCCCCGCGCGCCCGGCGACGATCTCCCGGAAACGGGGGTCCGAGGTGTACTGGGCGATCCCCTGGCCCCGGCTGAACGGCAGCGAGCCCAGGTTCAGATCCCGCGGCCGCCAGCCGAGCACGGTCGTGTCCAGGGTGACGACCAGCGCGCCCGCGCCGGCCGCCTCGGCCCGCGCGATCAGGCCTTCGACCAGTCGTTCGTCCTTGCTCCAGTAGAGCTGGAACCAGCGGGACGCGTCGCCCATCGCCGCCGCGCACTCCTCCATCGGGGTGCAGCCCTGGTTGGAGAAGATGTAGGCGGTACCGGTCGCGGCGGCGGCCCGGGCGATTCGCACGTCACTGCCGGCGCCCATCAGCGCGCCCGCCCCGACCGGCGCGAGCAGCACCGGCGCCGCGTGCCGGCCGCCCGGCAGATCCACGGAGAGGTCCCGGTCGGCGGCTCCCGACGCCATCCGCGGCACGATCGCCCACCGGTCGAAGGCCTCCCGGTTGCGCCGCATGGTCCGTCCTTCGCCGGCGCCACCGGCGACATACGCCCAGGCCCGGGCACTGCTGACCCGTCGCGCCCGGCGCTCCAGCTCGGCGAAGTCGGCGGGAACCACCGGCCGGCGGCCGAGGGCGCCCTGACGATAGATCGTGCTGAGGCGGGCGAGTCCAGCTCCCGACATGCGGTCCTCCGAGGAGACGGGTGTGGCCATGGCGTGGCGGGCAGGTCTGCTGCGGGTGTGGCCGGTGTCGCCACGCTAAACCAAGTCACCTGACTTGGGAAGGTAGGATGTCCCCGTGACGCAGGACGGCGGAACGCGAGCGGCGCGGCGCGAGCAAGCCGTCGAGGCGCTCCTCGACGCGGCTCTCGAAAGCCTCGTCACGGTGGGCTTCGCGGCCACCACCACGCGGGGTGTCGCCCAGCTCGCCGGCGTCAGCCAGGGCCTCCAACAGCATTACTTCCCCACCAAGGCCGCCCTGATCGACGCCGCGATCCTCCGTCTCGCCGGGCGGCTTCTCGACGAGGCCTCGCAGCCGGTCGAAGGGGCGACCGAGCGGGACCGCGCGCGGCACCTGCTGCGGCGTGTGTGGGACAGCTACCGCTCCCCGGTGCTCGCCGTCGTCGCGGAACTCCTGGTCCTCGCCCGGACCCACCCGGACACCGCCGAGAAGACCGCGTCGACGCTGGTCGCCGTGACCGGCCGGGTGGTCGAGGTCGCCGAGATGGCCATGCCGACCTATGCCCGCCACGCCGGCTTCCGTGATGCGCTCCTGCTGGCGTTGAGCGCCATCCGCGACACGACCACCGTCACCCGGATCCCTGGCACGGCGCCGGCCGTCCCCACCCTGGAGTCGATCACCGCCGCCTTCCTCCGCGCCGTCGGCGGCCACCGGATCTCCCGGGCCCGGGAGATCGGGTAGGCGCGGTGGAGCCGCGCCCAGGCTGCGGCCCGGTGGTCGCCGTGGGGCCGGGAGAGGGCCGGGCGTCGCGGGGGAGGCCCGGGACGCCGATGGTGCGGTCGGGGGCGGCTACGGGCGTACGAAATCGGTGGTCTTGATCCCCAGATAGGTCAGCGGCCCGGGGTCGGGGACCGGCAGTTCGGTGAAGCCGAGGCGGTCGTAGAAGGCGCGGGCCTTGACGTTCGCGGTGACCATGCCCACGTGGACGCCGGGGGCGTCGACCGTCGCCAGGAAGCGGTCGATGAGACGGCGGCCGAAGCCGCGGCCCTGATATGCCGGCAGCAGGTCGATGTGCAGGTGGGCGGGGTAGCCGTCGAGTCCCGGAACCAGCATCCGCTCGGGGTCGTGGTGCAGGGCGATCATGTCCTGCTCCGGGGTGCGCGGCGGGGGAGGGGGCACCGGGTAGCGGTCGCCGAGCAGCGGGATCCACGCGGCGCGGTAGCGGCGGGCGAAGTCGGCGGTGTCGGCGGTCCCGACGACGTAGCCGACCGGGTCGCCGCCGTCGTCGAGGACGAACGCCAAGTGCGGATCGAGGTGGGCGTAAGGGCCGGCGAACAGGTCGCCCATCAGGTCGTCGGTGGAGTAGTGACCGCGGGCGTCACCGCCGGCGTCGGCGGTGCGCACGCAGATGTCGTAGAGAGCGAGGCGGTCGGCGGGGCGGTAGGGGCGGATCTCGGGCACGTCGTGCACGGTACGCGGTGGGAACGCTTCCACCGCGCGTCGGGTTACGACGTGGCCAGCACGTCCAGGTAGTGCTGGTTGAACATGACGCCGAGGATGTTGCCGAACGGGTCGGTGACCGAGGCGGTGATGAAACCCGGGCCGCGTTCGGTCGGTTCGGCGTGTGGCCGGGCGCCCAGGTCGAGCAGTCGCCGATAGGCGGCCTCGACGTCGTCGACCGCCCAGTAGATGACCGCCCCGGCCGGGCGCCCGGCCGGCGGGTGCGGTGCGAACCGGCTGTTGAGCAGGCCGAACTCGTGCTGATAGTCGCCGGCGCGCCATTCCAGGTATGCCGGTTCGCCGGCCGCCTCCCGGACGAAGTAGGGCTCGGACTCGAAGACCTTCGTGTACCAGTCGCGGGCGGCGGTCATGTCGTCGGCGAAGAACGTGACGGTGGTGAATCCGCGGAGCATCTCGGTGTCCCTTCGTGGTGCCTGCCTTCGTGAGTTCGATACTGCCGCTTGAAGTGCTCACCTTCTGAGCACTTTTTCTGCGAATCTTGCGGCATGCGTGCGGACCGGCTTGTCGCCACCCTTCTCCTGATGCAGACCCGCGGCCGGGTCACCGCCGCGGAGATCGCCACCGAGCTGGAGGTGTCGGTGGCCACGGCCCGCCGCGATCTCGAAGCGCTCTCCGCGGCCGGGGTTCCGGTCTATCCGCAGCCGGGCCGGCGCGGTGGCTGGACGCTGGTGGGCGGGGCCCGAACCGACCTGAGCGGGCTGTCGGAGGCCGAGGCGCGGGCGCTGTTCCTGCTCGTGGGCCCGGCCGCGGTGTCCGGGGACGCCCGGTCGGCATTGCGGAAACTGATGGGGGCGCTGCCCGCCCCGTTCCGGACGGAAGCGCGGGCCGCCGCCGCGGCGACCCTGATCGACCCGGCGGGGTGGGGTGAGCGGGAGCGGCGGCCGCCCGAGGTCGTCGGCCTCCTCCAGGAGGCGGTGGTCCGGCGGGCGCGGATCCGGTTCGCCTACCGCGACACTGAGCGGGAGGCCGACCCGTGGGGTGTGGTCGGCAAGAACGACGTCTTCTACCTGGTCGCCGGGACCGAGCGGGGGCGCCGCACCTTCCGCGTCGACCGGATGAGCGCGGTGACGATCACCGGGCAGGGCTTCGAACGCCCGGTGGACTTCGACCTCGACCAGGCCTGGGAGCAGGTGGTCGGCGAGGTCGAGGAGAAACGGGCCCGGATGTGGGCGACCCTGATGATCGACGAGCGGTTCGTCTGGGTGCTGCGGGACCACTTCGGCCGGCACTGCGAGGTGCTGGAGACCGGCGCCGACGGGCGGGCGCGGGTGCGGGTGGCCGCCCCGGACGCCCGCGACCTGGCCCGGACTCTTTCCGGCTGGGGTGCGGCCGCCGAGGTGCTCGACCCGCCGCAGGTGCGCGCCGAGCTGGCCCGGCTCGGCGCCGAACTCGTCGCGCTCTACTCGCCGGACCAGGCCGTGGCGGGGAAAGTTGTCACACCCCCGTCCTAGGGTGGGGACCATGACGACACTGACCGGCCGGCGCCCCGACCGACGCCTGCATCCGGTCCACGCCGCGCGGCGGGTTCGTCTTCGGGGCTACGACGTCACCCTGGTCACCGACGCGCACACCACCGAAGACCTCTCGGCGTTCGGCGCTCCCATCCCCGATAAGGTCATCGCCCACACCAACCTGTACTGGCAGTGGCAGAGTGCCCCCGGTCGCACCGCCGCGACCGCCGAAACCGAGAAGGTCGACTTCAGCGCATGACCGTCAGCGACAACCTCTGGCTGCAGAAAATCGCCGAGAACCCGTCCCACTCCCGGTGGTATATCGACCGGTTCCGGGAGATGGCCGACCGTGGCGCCGACCTGGCCGGTGAGGCCCGCATGATCGATGCCATGGTGCCCCGCGGCTCCCGCATCCTCGACGCCGGCTGCGGCACCGGGCGGGTCGGTGGCAACCTCGCCGCCGCCGGCCACGACGTCACCGGCGTCGACCTCGACCCCGAGCTGATCGCCGAGGCCGCCGCGCAGCATCCTGGCCCACGCTGGCGGGTCGGCGACCTCAGCGAGCTCGACCTGCCCGAGCGGTTCGACGCGATCGTCTGCGCCGGCAACGTGATGACCTTCGCCGGCCCCTCGACGCGGGCCGAGATCCTGCGCCGCTTCGCCGCCCACCTCGCCGAGGGCGGCCGTGCCGTCGTCGGGTTCGGCGCCGGCCGCGGCTACGCGTTCGACGACTTCCTCGCCGACGCCGCCACGGCGGGCCTGACCGCCGACCTGCTGCTGAGCACCTGGGACCTGCGCCCGTTCACTCCGGCCGCCGACTTCCTCGTCGCGATCCTCAGGCCCAGTGACGGCCCGGCCGCTCCTCCAGCGCCCGGCGCAGAGCACGGGAGACCATGTTGAAGACGCGTGGCTCCTCGCTCCGGTAAAGGGTCACCGTCCCTCCACGGAACTCGGCTTCCAGCAGATAGGTCTCCTTACGGCGCCAGACCTCCCACCACCCGCGCGGGACGGTCTTCACGGCGACCCGCCCGATCTCGGCGATGGCGTATGTCCGCGGTTCCCCGCCCGGGTCGCTGATGAACACGTCACTGGTGACCTCGGCGTCGTAACTCCGGTAGTAAACCCTCCCCACCAGGACTCCTCTCGCAACGGTCCCCGACGGTCATGGTCACACGCGCGTCGACGCTGCTCAATCCATGCGAGAACCGGAACTCGCGCGGGCGCAACTCGCGGGGCGGAGCTCGCGCCGGCCGGCTCCGGTTTCGCTTCGCGACACCGTGGAGGCCGCGGCGAAGCGGCGCATAGGATCGCCGGCATGGCGTTACGACCGGTCCAGGTGAACATCAAGGCGCTTGATCACGCGGCGGTCGGCCGGTTCTGGGCGGAGGCGCTCGGCTGGAGCGTCTTCAGCAGGCAGACCACCTACGCCGGCCCCGGCCCCGACTTCGTGTGGCCGGACCCGGTCGCCGTCGGCATCGACGTCGTCGCCGTCCCGGACCCGAAGACGACGACGAATAACCGGGTGCACCTCGACCTCGCCACCACCTCGGCGGCCCATCAGGCGGAGCTGGTCGATCGCCTGACGGGGCTCGGCGCGACGCCCGCCGACGTGGGCCAGGGCGACGTCGCGTGGACGGTCCTGGCCGACCCGGAGGGCAACGAGTTCTGTGTGCTGGAGCCTCGGGAGATCTACCGCGACACCGGTCCGATCGCCGCGGTGGTGGTCGACTGCGCCGACCCGCGGGCCATGGCCCGGTTCTGGGGTGAGGCGACGGGCTGGACACCGCATCAGGTGACCGACGAGCTGGCGGCGTTGCGCTCCGCCCAGGGCACCGGCCCCTATCTCGAGTTCCTCCGCACGCCCGGCGGGAAGACCGTGCCGGACCGCGTCCACCTCGACCTGCTGCCGGGTCCCGGTGACGACAAGGCGGCCGAGGTGGCCCGGCTTCGGGCGCTCGGCGCGACCGATCTCGACCTCGGCCAGGGCGACGTCGGATGGACGGTCCTGGCCGACCCGGAGGGCCACGAGTTCTGCGTCCTCGCCCTACCCTGAGGTGGCGCCCGGCCGTCCCCGATGGGCGGCCCACTCCGGCGCGAGGATGGACATGACCGTGGCGTCCACCCAGCCGTCACCGTCGCGCAGCACCTGCCTCAGCACACCCTCGGCGACGAAACCGACCTTCTCGTAGACCCGCCGGGCCCGCGGATTGTGGGCGTACACCTCCAAGGAGATGCGGTGCAGGCCGAGCTGCTCGAAGCCGTACCCGACGATCAGCCGCACCGCCTCGGTCCCGAGGCCGCGATCCCGGCCGGCCGCCGCCAGCAGGGTGCGGAAGTTGCAGCTCCGGTTGCCGGGGTCCCACTCGTTGAGGACGACCTCGCCGACGCAGGCCCCGCCGGCCCGGTCGACCACCGCCAGATCGAGCCGATCGTCCTGCGCGTTGCGGGTGGCATACCAGGCCCGGGTCCGCTCCTCGCCGGGCCAGCCGTCCGCGGGGCTGCCGGTCAGCCGGGCCATCTCCGGGTCGGTTAGCGCCTCCAGGAACACCGCGACGTCCTCGTCGGCGAACGGCCGCAGGACGACCCGTTCGCCGGTGAGCACCGGCTTGATCGAGAAATCGGACATCAGGCGATCATCCCGGTGGCAGGCGGCGGGTCCAACCGATTTACCGGGAGGCGCCCGGTCAGGCGGCCACCGCCGGGCCGGTTCGCGGGGGATGACACACTCTGCGCCATGGGTTTGTTCACACTGCCCGAGGCTCGCCTCGAAGTGGCCCGCCTCCGCCCGGTCCTGGACCAGATCATCACCCTCCGCGCCGACATGGTGGAACTGTCCGCCGCCCTCGTGCCCGGCGGCGAACCCACCCCACTCGGCGGCCTGCCCGAACGCAAAGCCGTCGAGGCCCGCCTCAACGAACTGATGACCGAGGTCCAGGAGACCGGCGCCGAACTCAAGGGCATGGCCCCGCTGCTGGTCGACTTCCCCGGCGAACTCGACGGCGTGTCCGTCCTGTTCTGCTGGCTCGAAGGCGACACCGACATCACCTGGTACCACCGCGCCGACCTCGGGTTCGCCGGCCGCCGCCCGCTCCCCGGAGCCGGCCGTCACCGCTCTCCCGATGCCGGCTGATCCGATGACCTCGCTGTGGGCCGACGCCGCGATGCCCGGCGGTCTGCGCTGGCGCACGCTGTCCCCGGCGGACGCGCCACTGGTGGTCGAGGCCACCTCTGAGGAGACCGCACCGGCGCTCTGGGGTCCACGACCGGTCGGCCCCTACACACTCGCCGACGCCGGGAACGCCCTGCGCGAGTGGGATCCCGACGGAGGTGAGCTGGCCTCCTACGGCATCCTCCGCGACGATCGGCTGCTCGCCGCGTTCGGCCTGATGTGCGAGCCCGCCCAGATCGCCGAAGTCGCCTACTGGGTCCCGCCACGGCATCGCCGTCAGGGCCTCGCCTCCGCCGGCCTCCGGTTCCTCACCGACTGGGCACTCACCTCGGCCGGCTTCCGCGGCCTGTGGCTGGAGATCGACCCCACCAACCCGGCGTCCGTCGGCGTCGCCGAACGCGCCGGTTACCGCTTCGACCGCCGCATCCCCGGCCACTGCCGCTCCTGGGCCGACGAGGACCCCGCACACGACACCCGCCACGACTGCCTGATCTGGGTCAACCCTTAAACCTTCGATTTCGTACGGCTACCGGCCAGGCCGTCCCGGCCAAGCCGTCCCGGCCATCGGCTCCGATCCGGTGGAATCGCAAGATCAGAAGCTGTCTCGGACCCTGGGATGCCTGCTTCCACCAAGGCTTGACAGGTGCGGCGACGATGGCGCGATGGATATGGCCGCTGCCCCCGCCGGCAAGGCACGGGGCCGACGCGTCTGGTTGATCCTCGCGCTCGCCGTCGTTCTCGTCGCGGGCGTGGCTGTGCTGACGTGGCCGCGCGTGACGACGGTGAAGACCATGACGGCGACCGAACACTACGGCGAAGACGGTGGGCACGTGGCGGTCCTCAAACATGTGCACGCCCCGCTGGGCACCGATCACTGGGAGATCGTCATGGGCCGCGACCCCAGCGGAGGCTACGGCCACGGGGTCCGCTTGGACGCCACCGGCGTGGACGCCAGCTCCGTGGTCGTGGAGTGGGGCAAGGACGACGCCACCATCGTCTACGGGTCCGGGCATCGGTTGACCGTTCCCGCACGGTTCTTCACCGGCGGCCGCTGACCCTGAGCCACCCACCACCCGTCACCCACGTCCCGTCGCGGATATCCCTGCCAAGGCGACCCCGGCCGTCTCACGCAGGCGATCAGGATGGCGGTGATCGGCCGTGGGAACGGTGGCGCGTATGGTCGGGCGGTGAATCCCGTTGACCTGCAAGGCCTTCGATCGGGAAGCCTCGAGACCCGCGAAGCACATGTGTACCAACTGCTCGATCGGGCCAGAATCCACGGTGATGAATCAGCCATCGCGGCGCTGCACGCGCTCGTCCGTGACTATCGGGACTTTCACCGGTCGCTGTATTCGCGGGCGATGAACCAAGCGGCCGTCTTCGCGGACGCCGGATTGCAGGAGCCGTTGCTCGCCGCGCTCGCCGACACTCGGTACAACTGTCAGGCATGGGCCGCGATGGGTTGCGCGGCAATGGATGTCCGGGCCGCCGTGCCACAGCTCATGACGCTCCTCGACCACACACAGTGGATCGTCCGGGGCGAGACGGTGACCGCGCTGGGCCGCCTCGGCGACGCCTCGGTCGTGCCTTCGCTGCGACCGTTGCTCGGCGACGAGGCCGACTGGCTTCGCCAGCGAACCGCCGACGCCCTGGCCCGCATCGGCGGCGACGCGGCGCTGGAGGCACTCTGGTACGAGTTCGAGAACCGGCGGTTCCCCCGGATCGGCTATATCGCCAGCGCGCTGGCGTTGTTCACGCCGGAGGTGGTACCCCGGCTGCTGGCCGCGGCCGACAGCCCGGATCCGGATCAGCGGTATTGGGCTGCCGTCGCGCTCGGATCGACGGGCGATGACCGGGCGGTGCCGACGCTGGAGCTGCTGATGGCCGGCGACCGTGGCGTGACCGTGTTCGACGGAGAGGTTCGCGCCGCGGCGAAGAAGGCTCTGCGCACACTGCGTCGCATCCAAGCCGCCATCGCCGAACGAGAGAGTGCCGAATCGCAGGCCAAGGCCTACTGACGAGTGCCACGTTGGACACTGACCCGGGCGGGCGCGACGGTCAGGACGCTGGTGGTGGATGGGCGCTCCTACGTCAAACCGGACGCGGCGGCGATGGTGAAGATCTTCGGTGGTGACGCGAAGACCGTCAGCAGGCTCGCGGGCGACCGGCAACGAGTTCTTCCTATCGGCGGGCGGTGAGCCGTATCCGCTGCAGATCGTCGGGTTGAAGGGCTCGAGGACGACACTCAGCGAGTTCGGCGCGACCTTCGGCGAGATCGCGACGCCGCCCGCCGATCAGGTCTTCGACATGGCGAAGGTGCCGGGGCGGCGGTAGTGCCAGTCGCCTCCAGGTTGGCATCTCCGACGGACCGGCCGGGCGCTGCTCGCCCCGGGGGACGTCCGCGGCGCCGCTGACCGTGTCACCGGAACCGGCATCTCAGATGGTCGCGGGCCCGTGGTAGGCGAGCGAGACGACGTCCCGCCGCCGCTGGCCGAGGTACCAGTCGCCGGATTCCGTGACGTCGATCGTGTGCCTGAGCACCGCGGTCACCCCCGGTTCCAGCTCGGCGAGGACCGCGCCCCGCGGGGAGACCACCATGCTCGGACAGTGTTGATCCGGGTGTGCGATGTTGGCGGCGAGCACGAAACGCTGGTTCTCGGCGGCCCGGCTGATCAGATGACTGCGCCAGGCGTCCTCTGGCTCGTCCGGGTTGGCGGCGTTGGTCATGTAGACGAAGAACCGCGCGCCCGCCGTCGCCAGATACTGCCACTGCTCGGGGAAGCGGATCTCTCGGCAGAGCTGCACACCCGCGGTCGTGCCGCCGACCGGGACGGTCTCCAGACGGTCGCCGGGCTCCAGCGGGCCCCGCTCGTTCATGGCCAGGTTGATCTTCCGGTAGATCCAGGGTTCGCCGGCCGGCGGCAGCGACAGGGCGGCGTTGCACCAGCCGGTCGCGGTCGGCAGCAGCGAGCCCAGAAACAAGTGCACCTGCTTTCGTACGGCCAGGTCTGCCGCCGTGCCGACGGCCTCGTGGACCTCGGCGGGGTCCATTCCGGTGAGATCCTCGCCGTACCCGGAGAGCAGGCCCTCCGGCGTCACCACCACATCACCGGGGCGGGATTCATCGAGGACGTCCCGGAGCGTGGCCAGATTGGTGGCGACGTCCCCGACCGTGGGGACCTGAGCGATCAAGATGGAGAGCTGCACGGGCGTCATTGTGTCGTACCCGGATTCTAGGATTTCGCCATGATGACGCGAGAGGCCGCGCTGGCCACGATGACGCGCCGATTTCCGCTGGTCGCGGAGCGGGTCCGGCGGGTGTGGGGGTTGCGGCTGCCACGTCATGTCGCGGTGTTCGCGGCTCTCGCGGCCAGTGACGGCGACGCCCTCGCCGAGATCGGCCTCTCACCGTGGGGCGTCACCGACTATTTCCGCGACGGGGGCCTCGACCTGCGCGGCCGTGACGGGCTCGACGAGCGGTTGCACGCCCGCTTCCGGTGCGATCCCGCCGAGTTCGTGACCGTCATGGGCGGCGACAGCGACGGGCTGCACTTCGGCCTCTGGTTCGACGACCCGGCCGAGCTGCCCACCGTGATCGCCCACAACTATGCCCGCGACTCCGCCGAGACCTGGGCGTCCCCGGCGCCGAGCCTGCTCGGGGTGCTGCGCGAGCGGGTGGACCGCTTCCTCGGCGACTACGGCGACGAGGAGGACGAGGCCGCCCGGGTCGCCGCGCTGACCGGGGCGCTCGACTGGTTCGCGTCCGCCGACGAGGAGGCGCTGCGGCAGGACGGGCCACCCCGATGGGGGTCGGAGCCCCGGTCGTTCCTCGCGGTGTCCCTGCTGCCCGTCCTGCCGCCGGACAGCGGAGACCCACAGGCCGCCGACTCGGGCGCCCGCCTCCACGCCTTCCAGCACGACCCGGTCCAGGCCGCCGAGTGGATCGCCCGCGCCCATCGCGACCTGGCCGCGGGCATGCCCGCGCTCGCCCTCGCGGTCGGTGGCGAGTTGCACTGGCTCGACAGCGACGACCACCGGCAGGCCGGCCTCGACCTGCTCGTCGGCGCCTATCGTGCCCTCGGCCGCGACGCGTTCGCCGAGATCGCCTCGCTCCACGCCGCCTGCCGCGACCTCCGCTCCGTCGAGGTGCTGACCGCCCGTGGCTGATCCGCCGCCCGGCGTGCTGCGAGCCTTCGGCGCGCCCGGACCGGCCCGGCCGCTCCCCGGTGGCCAGGGCACCTCGTGGCGGGCCGGTGACCTGGTGCTCAAACCCGAGAGCGGCCCGGTCCACGAGTGGCTCGGCGAGGTGCTCGACGGTCTGTCGGGGGAGGGCTTCCGGGTCGCCGCGCCGGTGCGGACCGGTGACGGCGCCTGGTCCCATGCCGGGTGGTCGGCGACCCGATGGGTCGAGGGAGAGCCACCCGACTACACGGCCGAGCAGACGTGGCTGGGGATCATCGAGGCCGGCCGGGCGTTCCACCGGGCGCTGGCGCACCTTCGGCGGCCCGGCTTCACCGGCACCCGGCAGGACTGGTGGGCGCGCGCCGACCGGGTCGCCTGGCAGGAGCTCGCCGTCCCGCTGCGGCCGGAGTTCACCGAGGTGGCGGCCCGGTTGCGCGGCCTGGCTGGGCCGCTGGGCCCGCCGCAGGTCGTGCACTGCGATCTCAGTGGCAACGTCCTGTTCGCGCCGGGGCTGCCGCCGGCGGTGATCGACGTGTCGCCCTACTGGCGCCCGCCCGCCTACGCGGAAGGAGTCGTGGTGGCCGACGCCCTCTGCTGGCACGGGATGCCGCCGTCGCTGGCAGCGGCCGCGGGCGTGCCGGTGGCCGCCGTCGCGCGGGCGCTGCTGTTCCGGCTGGCGACGACCAGCGAGCGCGGCGCCCCCGACGCGGAGGTCCGCGACGAGGCCCGCCGTTACCGGCTGGCGGCCGAGGCGATCGGCGCGTGAGACCGACGCCGGCTGGGACACCGCCTAGGGATCCTTTCTGAGGATCGCCCAGACGACCTTTCCGCCGGAGGTGGGCAGGGCGCCCCAGACGCTTGTCGCGGCATCCACGATTCGTACACCCAAGCCGCGCGAGCGGTCATCTCCGGTGGGCTCCGCATCGCCTGGTCTTGCCAGGTGAGGCAGTTCGGTATCGCCATCACTCACCGCGAGGTGTACGCCAGTGTCGCGGCGGCTCACCACGAGAACGATATCGGTGCCGGCATGCTCGACGGCATTCGCCACCAGCTCTGCGGCCACCAGCCGGGCCCGGTCGATGACCGACGGCATGGACCATGCGTTACAGGCGTCCAAGACCGGGAGTGCCTCCGCAACCTCCTCAGCAGTTCGGGAGAACCTCGAACGCGTATCCCATGCTCTTCAGCTTCGGCAGGATCCTCGTCAGCGCCGCCAGCGAAGCACGCTGTGAATCTCCACCGTCATGCATCAGGACGATGGAGTCGTCCCGCACGCTTTTGGTCACCCGGGTGTAGATGCTGGTCGAGGTTTGCGAGTTCTCCCAGTCCCGGCTGTCGACGTCCCAGAGCACCGTCTTGAGGCCGACCTCCTTCGTCCAGCGGCGCACCGACGTGTTCGTGGCCCCGTAGGGCGGGCGCATGCAGGCGGTCCGGTGGCGGCCGAGGGCGCTCTGGGTGCGGGTGAGCTCACGCTTCACGTCGGCCTTGCTCAGGCGGGTCAGGTTGGGGTGACTCCAGGTGTGGTTGGCGAGCAGATGCCCCTCGCGGTCGATGCGGGAGACGATCCCCGGGTACGCCTTGACGTTGCGTCCCGTGGTGAAGAACGTGGCTTTCGCGTCGTACTTCTTGAGCACGTCGAGGTATCGCGGCGTCCACTTGGCGTTCGGTCCGTCGTCGAAGGTCAGGTAGACCGTCCGTCGCACGGCCTGTGCCGGCGCGGACTGCGTGGCAGCGGACTGCGTGGCAGCGGACGGCAAGGGTGCGGCCTGCGCCGGTGGAGCGATGAACGTGACTCCGCAGGCGAGCGAAAGCATGCCCAGCAAGGCGGCCACCGTGCGCATCGTTGCTCCCATCCACTTCGGGCGGGTCCCCAAGTGAATAGCTACGCTATGTAGTTGTCGGCCGCTTTGATAGCTCCGCGTAGCGCCTTTGACCGTTCGGTCAGGCACCTTCGTCCGGACCACGTACGCGTATCGTGCGGTGAGGCGAGTCGAGGGGTCCGCTGTGTACCCGACCTCGTTCGAATACTCTCTGCGTTCGGTGGTGACTACTAGCTGTAGCGGGTCCGAAAGGCTCTGGTGGAACCGCCCGCTAGAGCTGAGGGTCGATCAGGATCTTCGGCCCCCGGCCGGCGGCGGCCGGGCGTCGCCCCGAGAGCACGTCGGCGGCCTGTTCCAAGCCGACCGTGGCCGCCACCAGCGGCCGCGGATCAACGGCCCCGGAAGCGAACGCCGCGATGGCCGCGGCCAGCCCCGCCGACGCACCGAGGATGCCGACGACCGTCACGTCCTTGAGCACGACGTCCCGGCTGTCGACCATGCTGGGTGTTCCCGAAAGACCGATACAGACGACCCGGCGGCCGGGTTCGGCCAGTTCCGTCGCCAGGCGCGGCATGGACGGCGCGTTGGTGGCGTCGACCACCGCGTCCCACGGCAGGCCCGGCAGCGTCTCGCGGGTCCAGACGTCACCGAACCCGAGCGACCGGGCGAACTCCAACTCCTGCCCGAGAAGATGCACCTCGAAGCCCCGAGCTCGGGCGAGCATGGCCGTGAGCAGCCCGATCGTGCCGGTGCCGAGAACCAGCAGGCGTTCTCCGGCGTCGAGGCCGGCGGCGTCGACGCACCGCTGGGCGTTGCCCGCCGGCTCGATCAGCGCACCCGCCGCAGCGTCCACGGTGTCCGGCAGCGCATGCAGGTAGGCGGCGGGGAAAGCCACCCGCTCGGCCAGCGCGCCCGGCAGCCCGTCGCGGATCCCCAGTTCGTGACGGTCCGGGCAGACGTGGTGGCGACCGGCAAGGCAACGCCGGCAGTGACCGCAACCGATCATCGTGTCGCCGGTGACGCGACGGCCCGTCCAGGTGCTGTCGACGCCCTCGCCCACCTCTCGGACGGTGCCCGACCATTCGTGCCCCGGCCGTAGCGGATAGGACGCCACGCCACTGTGCAGGTAGCTCATCTCACCGGTGAACAGCTCCACATCGGTGCCGCAGACCCCGGCCCGCTCGACCTCCACGACGACCTGCCCGGGCCCGGCGACCGGAACCGGAACCTCCCGCACCTCGGCCTTGCCGGGGCCGGTGAGAATCAGCGCACGCATCATGATCGGGAATCCTAGGGTGGGGCGCCCGGCCGCTCATGTTCGAGATACCGCCGCCCCCGTCCGGGTCGTGGCGGGCGGCTCGCATGCGTGAGTTGCCGACTTCGGATCAGCGCAGTCGCTGGGGACTTCCGCTGGTTGCCCGTCCACGTACCTCTTACGGCTCGATTTGCGATGATCGACGTCATGGCGACGTCAAGCATCGACCGGGTCACGCCGGCGGACCGGGTGGCGCGGCTGCTCACCGAGATCCTGTCGCCGGCGGTGCTGGTGGCCACGGTCCTGTTCGCGGTGGCGTGGGCGTCCGCGGATTCGCCGGTGTCGGCGCTGGTGATGGGAGTCATCGCGGCGGCCGCGGCCAGTTTCCTGCCGATCGCCTACATCCTGCACGGCGTCCGGCGCGGCGCCTGGACCGATCGCCACGTCGGCGTCCGCGACCAACGGACTCTGCCGATGCTGGTCTGTCTCGGTTCCACCGCCTCCGGCACGCTCGCCCTCGCCGCCGCCGGGGCGCCTCGCGACCTTCTCGCCCTGATCGGCTGCATGGCGGCGGCGCTGGTGGTCGCCATCCCGATCACGCTGTTCGCTCGGTGGAAGATCTCCATCCACTCGCTGGTCGCAGCCGGCACCGCGGTCACCTTCACCGTCGTCTTCGGCTGGGCGCTGCTGTTCACGTGGCCGCTGGCCGCCGCGGTCGGCTGGTCCCGGGTGCGACTGGGCGACCACACCACCGCCCAGGTGCTCGCCGGCGCCCTGGTCGGCGCCTGCGCCACCGGCCTCCTCTATCCGGCCCTGCGCTGAGACCCTCGTGGCCGGCGGCTTGCAGGCACCGCATCGGGTAACAGAGTTTCGCTGGTCCGTAGATGTCGGGCACGGGTTGCTTCGCCGCTCGCCGTTCGCCGTTCGCCGTTCGCCGCTCGCCGTTCGCCGTTCGCCGCACCCGCCACCGCCGGTCGCCGTCTACTACCGGGACTCTGACCGCGACCGGATTGCCGTCAGCCACGGCAGTCTTGGCGGTGATCGGGAAGTCTGGCCGCTACCGGAGCTCTGCCCCTGTGTTTCGACGCAGGCGTCCGAGCGCTGTCATGATCCATGTTTGGCGGAGGCATGGATGATGCGAACAGTTGACACCCGTAGCGGGTGTTGGATACACCCGCTACGGGTGTCAACTTTTTCTGCTGGTGGGCTTCCGAGCGCGGCTGGCGGAGGCTTGCTCAGGTGCTCAGGTGCTCAGGTGCTCAGGTGCTCAGAGGCCGGTCATGAACTGTTTAGGTTGATCTATGCGTTGGGTCCGTTTGGAGATCGTTCTGCGGGTTCGCGATAGATAGTGATCACTCGATCGAATGAAAGATGAACATCGGTCACGTCAGGCGGG
>NZ_JASCTH010000037.1 GCF_030009775.1 Actinoplanes sandaracinus
GAGCAGGAGAAAGCCACCTCGTCGTTCGTCATCTCCACCACAGGCGGCTCACTATCCAGCCACCGACCGGGACCGAGCGGTGTAATCGCCGCCTCAGCCAGCCACTGCAAGGCCAAGGCCACATCCGAGGTAACCATTCCGCGAAGTATGCACGCCTCGAGGAATGTCCTCCACCGAATAGCGCGGTCACCGACGCCGTGCTGATCGGCTATGTCGCCGAGATTTTTGATCCGGTCACTGCTTCCTGGCTAGGTCAGCCGTCCTCTTCTGCCGCTGAGCGCGTGCAACCTGCCTGAGCAGGGGTCACACGCCTAACCTCAACGCTGCCTTTGCAGCCTGAATAGGCTGCGGAGTGTTTCGCGATCGTCCGGCGTCCGATCCTGCTCGAGGTACCTGGTGTGCGTGTTCACGTTCCGGCCCAGAGCAGCGCGATTTGAGGGCATATAGGTCGTCGGGCTGCAAGAGACAGGCGCTGTCGAACGTCGCGATCCACTCCCGCAGGGCGGGCATCCTGTCGACTATCTGATGCTCCAACTCCTCCTCCAGGTTCGTCGGCCCGTGCCGATGCTGCTGCCAGCTTCCTGGTCCGGGTCGTAGACCCAGCCGTGGCCCGCATACGCTCCTGCGCCGCGCCACCCAGCCGTGTAGTCCTCGATGATGGCCTCATCCGTCGCGCCGGCGATGTGCAACAACATCGCGGAGATCATCCCTGTCCGGTCCCGGCCTCCGGCGCAGGGCACCAGCACCGCCCCGTCAGCCGAGGTGATTGCTTCCAAGACGGTCGCGATGCGATCGCGGGCGAGTCGCGTGTTGTCGGCCCAGAACACGGATGGTCAAGCCACGATCCGCATACTCGCCGAGCCGTGACTCTCGGGGACCGGTCCGGAACATCACGCAGAGAACGGGCCTCGCGCGGTGACGCCCCCGTCGACGACGACGCTCTGTCCGGTCACGTAGGAGGACAGGGGTGAGGCCAGATAGACGGCAGCCGCGGCGGCATCGTCAGGTACGCCGAGCCGGCGCATCGGAATCTCGGGCACGTCGCCGGCGGGTTGCGCGGAGTTTGCTACCGCCGTTGCGATGGCGCCGCAAGCCACGATGTTCATGCGGATCCCGTCGCCGGCGTACTCGGCGGCGACGGTCTTGGCGAGACTCACGAGGCCGGCTTTGGCCGCGCCGTAGCCGGCCTGCTTCGGCGCGGCCATGACCCCGGTTACTGAACCGACACTCACGATGGACCCACCCTGGCCCTGGACCAGGAAGGCACGGATTGCCGCGCGGGCCGCGCGCGCCACATAACCGAGGTTCATCTCGTACGCGAGATCCCAGTCGTCGTCGCTCATCTCGTGAAGCCGTACCGCCGGCACAAACGCAAGCTGGCCGCCCACGACGGTCACGAGGGTGTCGAGCCGGCCGAATTCAGCGACGGTGGCGGCGACGAAGTCGTTCATGGCCGATCGGGACCGTACATCCCCGGCGAGGTCAAAAGCGCGGGTGCCTGATCCGGTCAGCTCCTTGACGGCATCTCGTGCGCGGTCGGGATCAATGTCGGCGATGGCGACAGCCGCACCAGCCGAGGCGAACGCACGCGAGATCGCCCGCCCGATTCCTTCGCCACCGCCTCCGACAACCAGCGCGTTCATGCCGTCGAGTGGCCGAGCCCAGCTGTTCATAGGCGGATGCTCCCATGTCGATGGATGCAAGCGCTCGGCAGCCACACGGATCTGCCGCCGATCGTGCGCGCCAGCCCCCGGAGTTCGGCCACGCTGCGTAGGCGCCGCCGTGCTACCGGAACTAGCCGATGAGAGTTCGTTCATGACTGGTGGAACGCCACCCAAAAACATCCGTTGTCGTGGCGGGGAAGTCATCCAGAAGAGGGAAGCTGGTACTCCCAGCCCTCGCGCCATCCGAAGTCCATTGCCATGAGCTTCTCCAGCGGAACATCCTCGACCAGATGGTCCAGTGCCCAGCGGGTAGCGACATGCCCGATTACCAGGATTCGCTGGCCGTCCCATCGTGTCGGCACATCGGTCAGGAACCGGCCCACACGCCCAACCGCCTGCCGCCAACTTTCACCGCTTGGATACGGCTGATCGAGGTAACGTTCGCGATGCTCGTGCAGCTGAGCCGCCGGCATGCCGTTGCTGGATCCGTAGTCGCACTCGCGAAGCCTCCAGTCATGGAGGATGGGAACGGCGCTGCCCTCGAAGGCAATCGCTGCGGTCTCGGCCGCACGGCCCAGGTCTGATGCGAAAACAGCTGAAATGCCATCGTCGCGCCGTCGTTGGCCAAGCTCGGCCGCCAGGATCCGGCCTCGTGCTGACAACCGGCCGTGCAACCAACCAGTCGCGATACCGCGGTCGTTGTCCTCGCTCCACGAGTGGGTCTCAAAAACGATCACGGTCGACATCGACACAGAATAGCCAGCTCTCGTCATCGTCGATGTCCGGCAAGGTCAGCTTCATGTCCGATGACCTCTTCTGCCGCCGAGCGTGCGCGGACGACTCGCCGGGCCGTGACGCTCCGTGATAGGTCTCTGGACTGTCAGACGTGCTGAACTAGCCGATGAGCGCGTGTTGGTGCCATCAGCCGCCGGCGAGCAACACCTGACGTTGTTCTTCAGTGCCCGCTGCCTGCGGCCTGCTCTGAGGTGGTGAGGTCTCGACCATCTCCACGGTGGCATCCGGGCGGACGCGCGCTGGCAGCCTGCCGAAGCGGGCGGAGCGACTCTGAGGGCTGTCGAGGTCAGCGGCCTGTTTATCCATATGACAATGCTTGCACGTCAGCGTCGCCACGGGGAGTCCGAGAAACGCAGGAAATGACTTAGCCACGTAGGTGATCGTGGGGCACCGTGCCCGGCATCCGCTCATAGCCGATGAGCGGGCCTCGCCCCGCCCAACGGGAATGCCAGTCGGATCCGGGTGCCGGGCGCGGGGCCGGTGCCCAACAGCAGGGCTCCACCGTGGACGCGGGCGACCCAGCGGACCAGGGACAGGCCCAGTCCCGCACGTAGTTCCGGCGGTCGTAGCCCGGGGCCGTCGTCAGCGACGGTGACGGTCGCGACGTCATCGGCGGAGGCGACGGTCACCTGGACGGCGGCCGGCACGTCCGGGAGGTGCCCGTGACGTAGCGCGTTGCGCACCAGGTTGGTGACGGCGCGTTCGGCGAGCGGCGCGTCAAGGTGGGCGATGGTCGGCGCCGCGATCAGCGTGACGCGGTGACGGCCGACGTCGACGGTCACGGTCGTCGAGCCGTCCGGATCCTCGGTCACGGTCGGGTCGGTGTCGGCCAGGTCGGCCAGGACGCCCTCGACGAGCTGGTCCAGGCGCGCCGCTTGCGGTTCCAAGGCCCGGGTGCCGGCGGCCAGCCGGGCCCGCAGCAGCAGATCGTCGACGATACCGCCGCTGCGGGCGGCGAGCCGGACCGCGCGGTCCAGCGCCTCCTCGCGCTCAGCGCCGCCGTGCCGGACAGTGTCGAGCAGCACGGCCAGGGTCGCGAGCGGGGTACGCAGGTCATGAGCGGCTGCCCCCAGGAACGACTCCTGTGCCTGCAGGGACCGGGTCACCGGTGCGAGAAGATGGCCCAGCAGGGACCAGGCGGCGACCCCGAGCATGGCGACGACGAGGCCACCCAGCACGGCGACGAAGCCGGTGAGCCCGCTGCCGGGTCCGTACTCGGGCGCCGCGCCGCCGGCCACGACGACAAGCAGCACAGCCAGCGCGGTGAGCATCACGGCGGTGAACCAGGCGGTCAACAACCGGCGCAGGCGGCGCAGCGATCGAATCACCGGTACCGGCGCCGGGCCCATCATCCGGCGTCCAGCCGGTACCCGACCCCGCGCACCGTGTGCAGCAGTGCCGGCGGCCCGAGCTTGCGGCGCAGCTGGGCGACGACCACGTCGACCACGTTGGACATCGGGTCGGCCATCTCGTCCCAGCAGTGCTCGACGAGGTCGGTGCGGGTCACCACCGTCGCCTGCCGGGCGGCGAGCAACTCCAGCACGCCGAATTCCTTCGGCGTGAGCGTCAGCCGTACCCCGGCCCGCAGGACCTCGTGGCGAGCGGAGTCGATCCGCAGGTCCGCCACCTCGATCACGGCAGGGCGAGTCGTGCCCGAACGGCGGCACAGACCACGCACCCGGGCCACCAGCTCCGGCACCGCGAACGGCTTGACCAAGTAGTCGTCGCCGCCGACCTCGAATCCGGCGACCCGGTCGGCGACCGTGTCGCGGGCGGTCAGGAACAGCACCGGCACCTGCCAGCCCTGCCCGCGGCGTCGGTGGACCAGGTCCAGCGCATCACCGTCGGGCAGGGTCCGGTCCAGAATCGCGGCGTCGTACGCGGTCAGGTCGAAAGCCTCGTCGGCCGCCGCCAGTGTCACCGCGACGTCGACGGCGAGCCCCGAGCGGCGCAGCGCCCCCGCGACCGCCCCGGCCAGCTCCCGGTCGTCCTCCAGCAGTAACACCCGCACCGGTCCTACCCTACGGTCAGCGATCACCAACTTTGGGTCCAGACGTACCAACCGCCACCGAGCGGGGTGTACATGTCCTCTCCCAGCATCGGCGGGGGGCCGACCGGGCTGAAAGCGAAGCCCGACGGATCCAGGAAGCCGGAATCACGGAGCAGGAACCGCGCCCCGCCGCCGGGCAGGTGCTCGGCGGCGGCGACCCGGTAAGGGCCCACCCGCTGTGGCTGCGGCGATCCCGGTCGCTGCGCGAACGTCCGCATGTCGTCACCGGCCAGCACCACCCCGATCCGTATCGGTGTCCTGGTGGCCAGAAGCGCCGCGGTCACCGCCACGGCCAACGGCACGACCGCCCATCGCGGCCACCGCCGCCGTACCTCCGCACGAGCGAGCACCAGCCCGAATCCCAGCCGAACCGCCCAGAGCAGCCCGAGGACTCCCCACGCCGCCCCGGCGGCCAGCTGTGCCCGCCACCAGCCGCCGGGGACCGCCCATGCGATCAGCGTGAGCCCGATGGTCACCGCCGTGAGCAGAAGGAGCGCCCAGCCCGGGGTTCCTGCCAGCCACCGACGCCCGGCGGGGCGTACCTCGTCGTCGGTGATGTCCACGAATTGCTCAGTCAATGCCGTCTCCTCGGTCCGGCGGGCCCCACGACCCGCATGAGCAGCATCTCGGACCGACCATGAGGATTCGATGATCTCCAGCGGTGGGATCGGTCGTCGGCGGACGACAGACCCGACCGGGCGACCGTTTCTCACGCGAGCGTCGCGTTCATCCGCCCCGCGATGACGCGCGGTCGGTCACCTGACCCGCAAGCGACGAGCCAGCGGTTGACCGGCACGGCGACCGACCGGGCTCGCCGGACCATGACACACCTATCCGCGGCAATGACGTACGTCTCGGAGACACACCGGGTGACGGAAGGTAACGCGATGACGGCCACCACGGCCGACGGCACGCTCGTCATCCACCCGTACGGCATCTTCCACGCCGCGGACGCGATCGGACTACGCCGCACCTTGATGCAGGCCATCCGCCATACCCGGCTGGGAGCGCGCCCGGTTGCTGTGGTGAGACGGGTTCAGCCGGCCGGTCGGCTCGGCCGGTCGTCCACGGGCCGGCCGTCGCGCAGGTGTTCGTCGGCGATCCGGACGGCCGTGTGGGGGTCGACGCCGGTGTACCAGGTGTCATCGGGGTGCACGACGACCAGCGGGCCGAGGTTGCAGGGGAACAGGCAGCCGGTGGCGGTGACCAGCACGTCGTCGTCGCCGAGCCGGTGCTCGGCGAGGCGGTCGCCGAGCGCGGCGGCGACGTCGCCCGCGCCGTAGGCGGTGCAGCGCGGCCCGCGGCAGACCAGCACGTGCCTGCGGTGCCGGGTGATCTGCGACCAGGATGGGCTGCGGAACGGTCCGGGGTTGCCGGTCAGCGGCGCGTGCGCGCCGGCGATCGCCTGGGCGACAGCGTCGGCCAGGGCAGGCTGGCCTGCCAGCGGCGCGGTGACGGCGATCGGCAGGTCGTCGCCGCGGGTTTGCCGCCAGTGTGCGATGGCCCGGCGGATCCAGGTGTCGAGATAGCGGTCCGGCGGCAGGTGAGCGGGCACCAGCAGCACGTCGCCCGCGGCTTCGGCGACCGCGGTGTCCAGTGCGGCGTGCAGCGACGGCTCGGCGCCGTCCAGGAAACACGCGCGCACGGGTACGCCCCTCGCGGCCCCGACGGTGGCGGCCAGCCGGTGGACCGCGTCGTGGCCGCCGTGATGGGTCACCGACCGGGCGACCAGCAGCACGTGGCGGGTCATGACGGCGGCCGGTAGCAGATCACGGTGCGGCCGTCGTGTACCCGCACCTCGGCGTCGACGCCGTACACGCCGGCGAGCAGGCCGGAGGTGAGCACCTCGGTGGGCGGGCCGGTGGCGACGACCCGGCCGTGGTGCAGCACCACCACCGTGTCGCAGAACATGGCGGCCAGGTTGAGGTCGTGCAGTGCCGCGAGGGTGGTGACCTTCGCCCGGCGTACCAGGGAGAGCAGTTGCAGTTGATGGCCGATGTCGAGGTGGTTGGTCGGCTCGTCGAGCAGCAGTAGTTCCGGTTCCTGCGCGAAGGCTCGGGCGAGCTGGGCGCGCTGGCGTTCCCCGCCGGACAGGGTGAGCCATGTGCGGTCGGCGAACCCGGCCAGGTCCACCCGGGTCAACGCTTCCGCTACTGCGGTGTGGTCGTCGGCGGTGTCGGACCAGCGGGACCGGCGGTGCGGGATCCGGCCGAGCAGCACCACGTCGCGTACGGTCAGGTCCAGGTCGGTGTCGGCGTGCTGGGCGAGCAGCGCGATGCGGCGGGCGAGTGCGAGGCGACGCAGCCCGGCGATGTGGTCCCCGGCGATCGTCATGGCTCCGGTGTCGGGGCGGACCAGGCCGGCGACCGCCCGTATCAGGGTGGTCTTGCCGGAGCCGTTCGGGCCGAGCAGCCCGACCAGGCTGCCCGCCGGCACGGTGCAGGTGATGTGGTCGAGGATGCGGGCGGCCGGGACAGCCCAGGACACGTCGGTGATCTCGAGCATCAGCCGCGAACCTCCCGGCGGCGCAGCAGCATCAGGAAGGCCGGGACGCCGAGCAGTGCGGTGAGCACACCGACCGGCAGCTCCCTCGGCTCGAACACCGTCCGTGCGGCGGTGTCCACCCAAATCAGGAAGATGGCGCCGGCCGGGACGACGACCGGCAGCAGGCGGCGGTGGTCCGGGCCGGCGAGGAACCGCGCGGCGTGCGGAAGGATCAGCCCGACGAAGCCGATCGCGCCGCTGATCGCCACCAGTACGGCGGTCAGCAGCGCGGTCGCGATCAGCAGCAGCCACCGGGTGCGGGTCACGTCGACGCCGAGTGTCGCCGCGGCTTCCTCACCGAAGGCGAACGCGTTGAGGGTGCGGGCCTGCGTCAGGACGAGCAGCAGCACGGCTGCCAGTGCCGGGATCGCCCAGGCGAGCTTCGCCCAGGTGGCTCCGGCGAGGGAGCCGGACAGCCAGAAGGTGATGCTCTGGGTGGCGTTCGGGTCGCCCACCCAGATGATCACGAACGAGGTGCAGGCCGCGCAAAGCTGCGCGATGGCCACGCCGGTCAGCACCACCCGGGCCGGGGAGAGCGCACCTCGGCGCCCGGCGATCAGGACCACGACCGCGAAGGTGGCCAGGGCGCCGGCGAACGCGCCGCCGCTGACCGCGACCATGCCACCGCCGATCCCGGCGACGATCACCAGCACCGCGCCGAGCGCCGCCCCGGAGGAGACGCCGAGCAGGTACGGGTCAGCCAGCGGATTGCGGGTGACGGTCTGCATGACGGCGCCGGCCGCGGCGAGCCCGGCGCCGACGGCCGCGGCGGCGAGCACCCGGGGCAGCCGCAGGTCCCACACGATGTGGTCGCGCAGCACCGACACATCAGCCTGGGCGAGACCGAGGTGCTCGCCGATGACGGCCCAGACCGTACCGATGGACAGGTCCGCCGGGCCGACCGTGACCGCAGCGCCCACTGAGACCAGCAGCCCGGCCACGAGAGTCAGCGTGATAGCGGCCGTGCCGGCGGTGCGCACCCGCGCGGGGCGCACCGTCGGCCGGTCCGTGACGGTGGTCAGCTTCCGGCCTTGGCCGGGAGGGCGGCGACGCCCTGCGCCAGGGCTTCGATGCCGCGGACATTGCGGACCCCGGCAACGGTGGAGGAGAACGGGATGACCACGTACCGCTGCTGTCTGACCGCCGGAAGGTCCTTGAGGGTGCTGTGCCCGGCCAGCAACGCCTTCTTCTTGTCAGCGGGATCCCAGGACGCGTCGACCAGCACGATGACGTCCGGATCGCGTTCGATGACGGTCTCCCAACCGGTGTCGGCCCAGCTGCCGGTCGCGTCGGCGAACACATTGGTCACGCCGGCCGCGGTCATGACCATGTCGGGTGCACCGCAGCAGGCGCCGACGCTCGGCGCGTCGCTGCCGCCGTCCCACCAGACGACCCGTGCGCCTTTGGTGCTGCCGGCCGCCTTGTCGATGCGGGCCTGCTGTCCGGCGATCAACGCCTCGGCCCGGTCGCTCACCCCGAAGATCGCGGCGATCTCACGGATCTCCGCGAACACATCCGAGATCGCGAGCTTCGCCGGGCGGGTCTGTTTCGGACAGCCCGCCGGGGAGATGTAGGTGCCGACGCCGAGTCTCTGCCACTCGGCGCGGTCACCGACGCCCTCGTCGCTGAACGCGCTGCTGAACGCGGCGTAGACGAAGTCCGGCTCCGCTTCGAGAAGTTTCTCCTTGCCCGGGTACTCCTTGGCCAGGACGGGGATCTTCGCGTACGCGGCCGCGTAGTCCGGAAGGATCTCGTCGTCGAGGTAGGCGGTGCCGACCATCCGGTCCTGCAGACCCAGCGCCAGCATGATCTCGGTGGCCGGCTGGTTCATCGTCACCACCCGCGCCGGTGGCCGGCTGACCGTGACCGGGGTTCCGCAGTTGGTGACCGCGGCCGGGCCGGCCGACGCCGACGGTGCGGCCGCTGGGTCGCCGGCGGTGGAGCAGCCGGCGAGCAGGACGGTGACCAGGGACAACGGCACGGCAACGCGCCAGGACATGGGGAACCGCACAGCGGGACCGCCTTCCAACACCTCGTGGACGGGTCTTTCGGTGCCGTGGCCGGTCTCCTGGCTGACGGGTACAGCTGCCGGCGGCCGGCCTTCCCAGGCGATGAACCCAGTGACCTCGCGAACGACGAGGGCCGACGGCAATCCCGATCACAGTGGCGAGGGCCGCGCCGGCATCACACCGGCTTCCCGAACACCACGGCGCCCACACCCTAACCACAGCCGATCCGGCGGCTCCTCCCGGCTCCGGTGATCGTCATCGCCACGCCCTGTGTGGGCATCGGCCGGCACATGAGGGTGTCGCGGACTACAAGATCAACCAAGTTATTGCCAGTCATTGGCAATTAGGTAATCATGGCGACTATGTCGCGACCTCGCTCTCGTGTTCCCCTCCTGGCCGGCGTCCTCGCTGTTGCCACGCTGCTGTTCGCCGGTTGTTCCGCGGCGTCCACTGCCGAATCGGGTGCGGCCGGCGATACCTTCGTGGTCGCTACCTCCGGTGAGCCGGACACGCTGAACCCGGTCCTCGGGTACGGGTCCGACGGCGCCTCGCTGATCTTCGACGGCCTGGTCGCCCGGGACGGAAACAACGCCCTCGTCCCGGCTCTCGCCGCGGAGCTTCCCCGGGTGGACGGCACCACCGTGACCGCCACGCTGCGCAGTGGGGTGAGCTTCCACGACGGGACCGCGCTGACCGCGCGGGACGTCGTCTTCACCTACGAGTCGGTGCTGGATCCGACGGTCGACTCCACGCTGCGCTCCGACCTGGACATGCTCACGAAGGTCGAGGCGCCGGACGCGTCCACCGTGGTCTTCACGCTCAAGTACCCGTACGCGCCGTTCCTGCAGCGGCTCACCCTCGGCATCGTGCCGGCGAAGGCGCTGACCGGCCAGGACATCAACAAGGCCGCGTTCAACCAGCGGCCGATCGGCACCGGCCCGTACCGGGTGACGTCCTGGACGCCTGGTGATCGCCTGCAACTGGCCGCGAACGACGCCTACTGGGGTGGCAAGCCGGCCAACCGGGGCGTGGTCGTCGCGTTCGTGCCGGATGACAACGTGCGGGCGCAGCGGGCCCGGGCCGGAGAGTTCGACGCGGTCGAGCTCGCGCCGAAGCAGGCCGCCGGCTTCGCCAAGACGGTCAAGGTGCCGACCGCCGACTACCGCGGTGTGATGCTGCCGATGAAGAACCCGGTCACCGGCGATCTCGCGGTCCGCCGGGCTCTGAACGCGGGTGTGGACCGCGCGGCGATGGTCGCCGGCGTGCTGGCGGGTGCGGGGGAGCCGGCGTACGGGCCGATTCCCCCGACGTCGGAATACGCGGTGACCCAGGATCCGGCCGCCACCCCGGCCGCGACGATCCTGGACGAGGCGGGCTGGGTGGCCGGTGCGGACGGGATCCGGGCCAAGGGCGGGCAGCGGGCCGCGTTCACGCTGATGTACCCGGCGACCGACAGCCTGCGTAAGGAACTGGCCCTGGCGGTGACCGCGGACGCCAAGAAGATCGGTATCGACGTGAGACCGGAAGGCCTGACCTGGGACGCGATCACCCCCCGGATGACGTCCGACGCGCTGATCATGGGGTTCGGGACGCCGTACGACCCGGATTTCGTCTCCTTCAAGCTGTTCCGCTCGCACTTCGCCGAGCAGGGCTTCTTCAACCCGGGCTCCTACACGTCGGCCGTGACCGACAAGGCGCTGCAGGACGGCCGGGACCAGGCCGCGATCGAGGACCGCAAGGCCGCGTACGCGACGTTCCAGAAGCAGCTCGCCGCCGACGTGCCGTGGGTGTTCCTCACCTACCTGCAGCACACCTACGTGGTCGGTGACGACGTCGCCGGGGTCACGCCGCGTGTCGAGCCGCATGAGCACGACGTGGCCAACAGCCTCTGGTGGAACATCAACACCTGGACCCGTACATGATCAAGCTGATTCGGCGGCGGCTCGCCGTCGCCGTCCCGGTGCTGTTCGCGACCAGCGTGGGCATGTTCCTGCTCGGCGCGTCCTCCCCGATGGACCCGGCCATGCAGTACGCGGGCGCGGCCGCCTTCACCACCAGCCCGGAGAACATGGCCGAGCTGCGCGCCAACTGGGGCGTCGACGACCCGCTGCCCGTGCGGTACCTGCGCTGGCTGGGCAACCTGCTGCAAGGCGACCTGGGCTGGTCCACCACCCGGCACGAGGACGTCGCCGCGGTGATCGGCGCCCGCGCCGGATGGACGCTGCTGCTGATCGGTATCACCCTCGCCGTGGTGCTGGCCGGCAGCCTGCTGCTGGGCACGATCGCCGCGTACCGGCGTGGGGGCCTGCTCGACCGGGGGCTGCGCGCCGGAGCGTACGCGGTCGAGTCGATGCCGGTGTTCTGGCTGGCTCTGGCCGCGATCGCGGTGTTCTCCCTGGCACTGGGCTGGTTCCCGGCCGGCGGCCTGACCGACGTGCGGGCCACCGGCACCGGTGTCGGTGACGTCGCGCATCATCTGGTGCTGCCGGTGACCGTTCTCGCCGTCTCGCAGACACCGTGGTTCCTGCTGTTCGTGCGGGACTCGGTCGCCGAGAGCCTGCGCGACGACCACGTCCTCGCCGCCCGGGCCCGGGGGCTCGCCGGGCGCACCGTGCTGTTCGGGCACGCGCTGCGCACCGCGCTGCTGCCGTTCCTCACCCTGGTCGGCACCCACCTGCCCGAGCTGGTCGGCGGGTCGGTGCTGGTCGAGACCGTGTTCTCGCTGCCCGGGCTGGGCGCGGTCAGTGTGCAGGCGGCACTGGGCAGCGATTTCCCGTTGCTCGCCGCGATCACCCTGATCACCACCGCGATGGTGCTGACGGCGAACCTCGCCACCGACCTGGCCTACACCGCCGCCGACCCGAGGGTGCGCATCGATGGCTGACCTCGCCCTTGCCCGCCCGCGCCGCCGGACGTTGCGGCTACGGTCCGGCCACGTCGGCACGACACTCGCGGCACTCGTGCTCGCCGGCGCCGTGCTCGCTGGTCTGGCCGCGCCGCTGCTGTGGCCGCTCGACCAGAGCGCCATCGCCCTGGACAACATCGCCCAGCCGCCGTCGCTCGCCCATCCCGGCGGCACCGACGACCTCGGCCGTGACGGGCTGCACCGCAGCCTCTACGGCCTGCGGGTCTCGCTGCTGGTCGGTCTGGTCGCCGCCGTCGTCGCGACCGTGATCGGCGGCCTGGTCGGCGGGATCGCCGGGCTGCTCGGCGGCTGGCCCGACCGGCTGCTGATGCGCGTCGTCGACACCATCTCGGCGCTGCCGCACCTGCTGCTGGGCATCTTCATCGTGGCGATGCTGCGGCCCAGCCTCGGCGCGGTGATCCTGTCCATCGCGCTGACCCACTGGCTGTCGACCGCCCGCATCGTCCGATCCGAGCTGCTGTCGCTGCGGACCCGGCCGTTCATCGACGCCGCGATCGCCGGCGGCGCGAGCCGGGCCCGGATCCTGCGCCGGCACCTGCTCCCGCACATCCTGCCGAAGATCGCCCTGGCCACCACGCTGATGATCCCGCACGCCGTCTGGCACGAGACGTCACTGTCGTTCCTCGGCCTCGGCCTGCCGCCACACCTGGCGTCGCTCGGCAACATGATCAACGACGGGCAGCGGTCGCTGCTGACCGGCGCCTGGTGGGCCAGCATCGTCCCCGGCGCCGTCATCGTCATGGTCACCCTGGCCATCGCCGCGCTCGCCGCCCGCTGGCGCGACCGGCTCGATCCCCGAGTGCGAGCGGAGCTGAACCTGTGACCCTGCTACAGATCGACGGGCTCAGCGTGCGCTTCCGGTTGCGCGACGCGGTGGTCCAGGCCGTGACAGACCTGACCCTGAGCGTACGGCCGGGCGAACTGCTCGCCGTCGTCGGCGAATCCGGGTGCGGCAAATCGGTGCTGGCCCACGCGCTGTTCGGGCTGCTGCCCCGCAACGCCGAGGTCACCGGCCGAGCCCTGATGGGCGAGGTCGACGTGCTCCGCTGCGGCGAGAAACGCCTCGCCCGTGAGATCCGCGGCCGGCGACTCGGCCTGGTCCCGCAGAGCCCGGCCACCGCGCTCACCCCGGTGCGCACCGGCCGCAGCCTGCTCGCCGAAACCCTGCGTGCCCACCGCCGCGATCCCGGCCTGGCGGACACCGTCGCCGCCGACGCCGGCCTCGACGCCCACGCGCTGGACCGGTATCCGTTCGAGCTGTCCGGCGGCATGGCCCAGCGGCTGGTCACCGCTCTCGCCCTGGCCAGCGACCCGCCGCTGCTGATCGCCGACGAACCCACCACCGGCCTGGACCGGCCGCTCGTCGACCACACCCTCGACCTGCTGCGCCGCCGGTGCGACAACGGCGGTGCGGTCCTGCTGATCACCCACGACCTCGCCGCGGCCGAACGCGTCGCCGACACCGTCGCGGTCATGTACGCCAGCCGGATCGTCGAACACCGGCCCGCCCCCGACGTTTTCGCGGCACCGGCCCATCCGTACACGGCAGCGCTGCTCGACGCCCTGCCGGACCGCGCCTTCACCCCCATCCCCGGGCACCCGCCGATGCTCACCGCGCTGCCGCCGGGCTGCGCCTTCGCCGCCCGCTGCCCGCGGGCCGACACGGCGTGCGCCAGCCGGCCCGGCGGGCCGGTCGCCTGCCACCATCCACTCGTCTCGGAGGCCGTCGCGTGAGTCTCACCGCCACCGGGATCCGGGCCGGCTACCGCGGACACAGCGTTCTCGACGACGTGTCACTGTCCATCGGAGCGGGGGAGACGGTGGGGCTGCGCGGTCCGTCCGGCAGCGGCAAGTCCACCCTCGTGCGTGTCCTCGCGCTGCTGCACACCCCGGACGCCGGGCACGTCAGCCTCGACGGCGACCGCATCGACGGCGCGCGGCACCGGGTGCCCGCCGACGTCCGTACCAGAATCGCGGTGTTGTTCCAGAGCCCCCGCGCCGCCGCCGACCCACGGCTGAGCCTGGCCGACCTGATCGCTGAACCGCTGCGCGCGCTCCGGCGTCCCCGCGAGCACGTCGCCGGCCGGGTGGCCGAGCTCGCCGACCGGGCCGGGCTCACCGCCGACCTGCTGACCCGGCGCCCGCACGCGGTCAGCGACGGCCAGCTGCAGCGCGCGTGCCTGGCCCGGTCACTGGCGCACGAACCCCGCTACCTGCTGTGCGACGAGGCCACCACCATGCTCGACGCCTCCACCCAAGCGCTCGTCGCCACGGTGATCACCGAACAGCAGCAGCGCACCGGTATGGGCGTCCTACTGGTCAGCCACGACCCGGCACTGCTGGCCCGGCGGGCCGACCGGACAGAGGATCTCCCCACCCCACCGGCATCAGTCCGTTGAGGGCTTCTGCCCATCCGTCGGGAAATCCTTCATGTAGCTGGGGCACGGCCGGTCCCGTACGCGTTGATGCGGTCCTGAGCGTTCGAGCCGGCTCGATCAGGTCTGGTTCACCGGCTGGCCGATGCCCGTCGGAGCCAGATAGGTGACACGAAGGACTCCGGTGGTGGGTTCGCGGTCGACGAGCACGTCGACGCCGTAGACCGACGCGATCAGCTCGGCGGTGAGCACGATGTCCGGGGTGCCGGCGGCGACGACCCGTCCGTGGTCGAGCATGACGATGTGGTCGCAGTAGCGGGCGGCGAGATTGAGGTCGTGCAGGGCGATGACGCAGGTGATCTCGAGAGTGGTCAGCAGTTCCAGGAGTTCGAGCTGGTGACGGATGTCGAGGTGGTTGGTGGGCTCGTCGAGCAGGATCTCCCGGGGTTGTTGTGCGAGGGCTCGGGCGAGCTGGGTGCGCTGTCTCTCGCCGCCGGAGAGGGTGTGCCAGCTCCGGTGCTGTTTGTCCGTGATGTTGGTCCGCTCCAGCGCCGCGTCGATGATCTGCTGATCGTGGGTGGTCAGTGCGTCGAATCGGCCGCGGAAGGGCGTGCGGCCGAGTTCGACGACCTGGCGGACGCTGACGTGGTCATGCGTGGAGATGTCCTGCTCGACGACGGCGAGTCTGCGGGCGAGCGAGCGACGGTTGAGGTCACGCAGGTTGGTGCCGTCGTATCGGACGGTGCCGGTGTCGGGGCGACGCAGTCCGGCGAGCAGGCGCAGCAGGGTGGTCTTGCCGGAGCCGTTGGGGCCGAGGAGCCCGACGATCTGCCCGTCGCGGGCGTCGAGGTGGATGTCGTGGAGCAGGCGGTGACCCTTGACCGACCACGACAGGCCGGTGGCGGTGATCCGGCCCATCAGGACGCCACCCGCCGTAGCACCAGCGCGAAGGCGGGTGCGCCGAGCAGTGCGGTGATGACGCCTGCCGGGAGCTCATGGGGTGAGAAGGCGGTGCGCGCGAACGTGTCGACCCAGATGAGGAAGGTGGCGCCGACGAGTGCGGACAGGGGCAGCAGGCCGCGGTGCATGGGGCTGGCCATGATGCGGACGGCGTGCGGAACGAGTAGTCCGAGGAAGCCGATCGCGCCGGAGGCTGCCACGGCGGCGGCCGTCATGACGGCTGTCAGGATCATCAGCCAGATCCGGGCGGCGGTGACGTTGATACCCAGCGCGGCGGCGGAGTCCCAGCCGAAGGTGAAGGCGTCGAGCGCCGGAGCGAAGAATTGGACCACGACGACGCCGATCAGAACGATCACACCGGTGATGATCACCGATTGCCAGCGGGCTCCGGCGAGGGAACCGAGGAGCCAGTAGGTGAAGCCGCGGGTGGAGTTCGCGTCGCCGCTGACCATGAGGACGACCGAGGTGACGGCGGCGAAGAACTGCGACACGAGTACGCCGGTGAGTACGACGCGGGCGGGGTTGGCGACGCGGCCCCCGCCGAGCAGGATCAGCAGCACCCCGAAGGAGACCAGGGCGCCGATGAACGCTCCAGCCGAGAGGGAGAGGCCGCCGGCGCCGATGCCCAGCATGAGGACGGCGACCGCGCCCGTGGAAGCGCCGGAGGAGACTCCCAGCAGATAGGGGTCGGCCAGCGCGTTTCTGGTGACCGATTGCAGGACCGTGCCGGAGACCGCCAGCGCGATGCCGACGGCGGCGGCGAGCAGCACCCGCGGGATGCGGGACTCCCAGATCAGGGCGTCCAGCAGTCTCGGCAGTGGCGCGGCGGGGGGGGAACCCCCCCGCCCCACGAGCCCGCCGGCCCGGGGAACCACCACGAGCGGCCCGAGGTTCGCGGTGCCGAACAGCGATGCCCCGACGACCGACGCGAGCAGCCCGGCGGCGGCCAGAATCAGCAGCACGACGCGCGATGCGCGCCCGGAGCGTGGCGGAGCCTGATCAGCCGTCACCGGCATAGTCATCATGCGCGGCTGGTCACTGAATCGCGGCCAGGCCGTCGACGAGTGCGGGAACCGCGTGCACGCTGCCGTGGCTGGGGTCCATGTAGCGGCCGGGGATGGTGATGAACCGGTTGTTCGCCACGGCGTCGAGTTTGCTGGTGAGCGGGTCCTTCTTGAGCAGGTCGATCTTTTCCTGTGCGGTGTCGTTGGGTTCCCCGCGGGTCAGGTCGGCCAGGATGATGGCGTCGGGGTTGCGGGCCGCGACCTCGTCCCAGCTCACCTCGGCCCACTTGGTCTCGGCGTCGTCGAAGATGTTCTTCACGCCCACGAGCCCGCAGATGTGCTGCGGCAGCCCGCCGGGTCCGGCGGCCCACGGGGTTCCCGCGTAGGTGGAGTAGAACCACATCACCTTCGGAGTGCCGTCGATCTTCTTGGCCGCCAAAGCTTTGTCGATCACCGCCTGTTGCTCGGTGACCAGTTTCTCGCCGGCGGACGGCACGTCGAAGATCGTGGCCAGGTCGCGGTACTCCTCGAACAGCAGCTTGAAGTCCGCGCCGGCCACGGTCTGGTGCGTGGCGCAGTCGAATTCCGTGAGGTAGGTGGGCACGTCGAGCTTGTGCAGTTCGGCGCGCTCCCCGGACTGGTCGGGCGTGAACATGCTCGCGAACGAGCTGTACACGAAGTCGGGCTGTGCCTGCAGCAGCGCCTCGTGCTTGATCTCCGCGCCGGGCGCGGACAGGATCGGAATCTTCTTGTACTGGGCGGCGATGTCGTCCGGTGCCTTGTCGATCTCGTATCCCGAGCCGACGATCCGGTCACCCAGGCCCAGCCTGATGAGGATCTCCGCCGCTGACTGGTTCAGTGTGACGGCCCGCTGGGGCGCCGCCTTGACGGTCACGTCCGTGCCGCAGTTCTTCATGGTGAGCGGGTAGGTCGTCGTGACCTCACCGGTCTTCGTCTGCGTCTTGCCGGCCTCGGCGGACCCGTCGTTCGCGCAGCCCGTCAGCACGATCAGCGTCGAGGCGGCCAGCCAGGATGTAACCGTTTTCATTTTCATCTGGCGGATGCTATCAGCCGGCCTCGATCGAACTGAAGGCTCGCGGCCATGGATGGCCCGCTTCGTGTGACCCCTCTTGAAAACGATTCCCAACTTCATGTAGGAATGTGGGGCCAGCCGTCAGTATCCGGAGGTGTCGATGAATGAACTGCCCTTCACCCTCACGGCTCGCCGGCACCCCGCTGTCTCGGCGCTCCTGGACTCCGAGCAAGTCCTGCTGGAGAGCCTGGTGGACGGACTGGGGTCGCCGCTGCACGTCGTGCTCCCGGAGGTCTTCGAGGAGAACGTCGCCGTGCTCCGAGAGGCGTTCGCCGAGTCCGGCGCCGACGCCGACATCCTGTTCGCCAAGAAGGCGAACAAGGCGGACTGTTACGTACGGTCGGCCGCCGCGCTCGGGATCGGCGTCGACGTCGCCAGCACTCCGGAACTGGTCAACACTCTGTCCGGCGGCGTTCCCGGGCACCGCATCGGCGTCTCCGGGCCGGAGAAGGACGACACGCTGCACGCTCTCGCCGTCCAGCACGGCTGTCTGGTCGCCGTCGACTCCCTCAGCGAACTGCGCCGGCTGGCCGCGACCGCGAGACAGGCGCGCACCACGGTCCGGGTCCTGCTGCGAACGCGAGTGAACAGTCAGCCCACAAGCCGGTTCGGTATGGCCGCGCGGGAACGCCACGCCGCCACGGACCTGTGCGCCGAGCTCGCCGAGTTCGTCACTCTGCGTGGATTCTCGTTCCACCTCGCCGGCTACTCCACCGCCGAGCGCGCGCTGGCGGCGAACGAGATGATCGGCCACTGCGTCGACGCGCGGCGGCGTGGCTCACCGGCCGCCGGGATCGTCGACATCGGCGGTGGGCTGCCGGTGCGCTATGTCGATCCACAACGGTGGGACGAGTTCCTCCAGCAGAACGAGCCCCGTCACTACCACGCGAACAAAGAGTTCAAGGACTTCTACCCGTACGGCGGGCAGCCCGCCGGCCAGGCCGTACGCGAGATCATGAGACATCCGGTGAACGACCGGGAGAGCCTGGCGGACAGGGCGGACCGCGACGGCATCCGGTTCATCGTCGAACCCGGCCGCGCCCTGCTGGACCAGGCCGGATTCACCCTGTTCCGCGTCCAGCAGGTCGACGACCGGCGTGACACCGACGGCTACGCCATCGTCACCGTGGCGGGGAGCAGTTTCAGCCTGTCCGAACAGTGGTTCGACAGCGACTACCTGCCGGACCCGGTACTGCTGGCACCCCACCCCGCTGCCGGCGAGGTGTTCCCCGCTTGTGTCGCCGGTTCCACCTGCCTGGAGAGCGACCTGCTGACCTGGCGAAAGATCGCGTTCCCCCGGACGGTGCGGCGCGGTGACCATCTCGTCTACCTCAACACCGCCGGCTACCAGATGGACTCCAACGAATCGCCCTTCCACGACGCCCGGTTACCGCTGAAGGTCGTCCTGCGCTCCGCCGGCGAGGGGAAACCCCCGCGCTGGCGGCTGGACCGGATCTGACGCCGACCTCGAACAAGGAGATGCCGATCGTGCCACCCAGCTACGCCCCTCCCGGACAGCTGTGGCTACTACCCCAATCCCAGCAGGAAGGCCTCGACCTCGACCATCGGCAGGTGATCATGGTCGTCGAACGCGCCTACCGGGCGCTGCGTGAGACCGGGTCCGACAACCCGGTCAAGACGATCATCGAAGCGCCCGGCCACCGGTCCCTGAGCTACTCGATGGTGGCCCGCGACGCCAGCAGCGACACGGTCTGCTTCAAAGCCGTCTACGAGTTCGACCCGCGGCGCACCCGCGACAGCTACCGGTTCCACTCGTTCGTCTTCCTCTGCGACGACGCCACCGGCGCGCCGATCGCGCTGATGGACGTGGTCACACTCGGCCCGCTGCGCTCGTCGGCCACCACCGCGCTGTTCGCCCGCACCGCCTGCCCCGGCGCCCGCAGCGCCCTTGTCGTGGGTACCGGCGTGCAGGGACAGATGGCGCTGCCGATGCTGCTCGCGGCACTGCCGGACCTCGACCGACTGCAGGTGTTCGGCACCTACCCCGACGGGCTGCGCGCGGTCCGTGACAGCGCCGGCGGTCGCGACGTGGAGATCGCCGACGACCTGCAGAAGGCGGCCGGTGAGGCCGACATCGTCATCGGCGCCGCCGGCCTCTCCGTCCGCGAGGAGGTCCGGCGCGAGTCGATGAAACCGGGGTCGGTCGCCGTCCTGCTCGGCTACGGCGTGCACGCCGACGTGTACCACGGCGCGGACTACCGGATCGCGACCGACATCGCACAGATGCACGCCACCGGCGACGACCTGCGTGCCGCCGACGGCAGCCTGCCGCAAGTCGACGCCGAACTGCCGGACATCCTGCTCGGACGGGCCGCCGCCCGCCGGGATCCGCGCGACGTGGTGTTCGCCTACAACAGCGGCATGGCGGTCACCGACGCCGCGCTCGGCCGCTACATCGCCGATCGCGCACTCGCCGGCGGTCGCGGGCAGAGGGTCACGTTCTGGTGACCGGGAAAACCCGTTGGTGGACCACGAACTCCCGGGCACTGCTCACCCTCGCGTTCCCGCTCATCCTCACCAACTTCGCGTACGTCGCGCTGACCACCGTGGACATCGTGATGCTCGGCCGCCTGGGCGCGCTCGAGATCGCCGCCGCGGGCCTGGCCATCACGCTGTTCAACCAACTGCGCACCACCGGAACCGGGCTCGTCACCGGCGTCAGCAACCTGGTCGCCGAAGCTAACGCCCGCGGCGACCAGCAGCGGATCCGTGACCTGCTGTTCGCCGGCTTCCTGGGGGCCACGGTCAGCGGTGTGGTGTTCTGTGTGGCGCTGCTGTCGATCGGGCCGCTGCTCGTCCGGCTGGGTCAGGACCCGGCGGTGGTGGCGAAGGCCGGCGACTTCCTGATGATCCTGGCTCCCGGCATGCTGCCGTGCCTGTGGTTCCAGAACCTGCGGCACTTCACCACCGGGCTGAAGCGGCCCGGTCCGCTGCTGGCCATCACGATCGTGTCCGTCGGTCTCACCATCGGCCTGAACTACGTGCTGATCTACGGCAAGTTCGGCCTGCCCGCGTTCGGCTTCACCGGCGTCGCGATCGCCACCGTCACGGTGTTCCTGCTGTCCTTCCTGGCGTTCACCGTGGTCGTCCGGCGCGACAGCGCGCTCCGTCCGTACCTGCAAGGATCCGGCCGGTGGGTCTGGCCCGGTGAAGCGGTCACTTCCGTGTGGCGTCTGGGGCTGCCGATCGCGGGCACCTACGCCTCCGAAGCCGGGTTCTTCAGCGTGCTCACCCTGCTGATCGGCACCCTCGGCGTTGAGGCTCTCGCCGCGCAGACCGTACTCAACCAGCTCGTCTACATCGTCTTCATGATCTCCGCCGGGTTCTCGCACGCCGCCTCGGTCCACATCAGTGAGGCAGGTGGCAATGCCGACTACGCCCGCGCCCGCCGGCTGGGACTGCTGGGCCTGGCCTGGGGTGTGATCGCGACGCTGGTCGTGGCGATCCCGTACCTGCTGATCCCGGAGGCGATCGTGTCGCTGTTCATCTCGGCCGAGTACGCCGCGAACGCCGAGGTCATCGCGCTGACCGCGTCCGGGCTGCTGATCGCCGCCGTCATGCAGATCTTCGACGCCGGCCAGAACATCGGCAACGGCATCCTGCGCGGCGTCGGCGACACCGCCGGACCGTTCCGGATCTCTCTGGTCGGGTACTGGCTCATCGGGCTGCCGGCGGGCTACCTGCTCGGGGTGAGCGCAGGCTGGGGCGTGCGGGGCGTCTGGATCGGGCAGGCCATCGGGCTCGCGGCGACCGCCGGCATCCTGCTGTTCGCCTTCCTCAGGCGTGTCGACCGTCTTCGGCAGACGACGGGTCACCTCGCCGCGGAACCGAGTCCGTCATGACCCACGTCCGTGAACCATCCGCGACCGAGTCCCTGGTGCGCCGGGAGGTGGCGGGCCTGCCCGCCTACGATCCCGGCGCGGACCCGGACGAGGTGGCGCGCGCCAGCGGCGCGACCCGGGTCATCAAGCTCTCCAACAACGAGAACCCCTTCGGGGCCTCACCCGCGGTAGCCGCCGCCGTGCACCGGCGCCTCGCCGCCACCACCCGGTATCCCGATCCCACCGCCAAACGCCTGGCCGAGGCCATCGGACGCACCCTCGCGGTGCCGGCCGGGCGCATCGTGATCGGCAACGGCTCGGAGAACATCCTGGAAATGCTCTGCCAGGCGGTGCTCGACCCCGGGGACCTGGTCGTCACCCAAGCGCCCGGCTTCAGCCTGCACGAGATCTTCCCGCGCATGATGGGCGCCCGGGTCGAGAAGGTCCCGGTCACCGGCGAGTTCGGCTTCGACGCCACCGCGTGGCGGCACGCGCTGGCAGCCGCCCCGAAACTCGTCTTCCTCGCCAACCCCTGCAACCCCACCGGCGTGATGCTCACCGGAGCGGAACTGGACCACATCGTCGCCGCCACCCCGCAGTCGGCACTGCTGGTGCTCGACGAGGCGTACTGCGAGTTCGCCCGCCCGAACCCCGCCTATCCCGACGGAGTGGAGGTGCTGCGCGACCACAACCGGCCGTGGATCGTGTTGCGCACCTTCTCCAAGGCCTACGGCCTCGCCGGCTTCCGGGTGGGGTACGGCATCGCCTCCCACTCCACCCTGGTCCAGGCACTCGACCGGGTCCGTACCCCGTACAACGTCAACCAACTGGCCCAGGACGCCGCCGTCGCCGCTCTCGGCGACCGGGCACACCTGGCCGAGACCGTGCGCCGCACCGGCGTGGAGATCGCCAGACTCGCCGCCCGGCTGCGCGGCGCTGGGCTGCGCGTGGCACCGTCGGCGGCCAACTTCCTGTTCATCGACACCGGAGGCGACGCCGACGACGTCGTCCGGCAACTGCACCGCTCCGGGATCATCGTCAAAGCGTGGCGCGAGCCCGGATATCAGAAATTCATTCGAGCCTCGCTGTCGACGCCCGAGGAGAACGACCTCTTCGTGCATCGGCTGCTCGAGATCTGCAGAAGGCGAGAACGGTGATCACGGACAAGATCTCCGACCTGATCGGCAACACGCCCCTGCTCCGGCTGGCGGTGAGGCACGGTATGGCGACCGTGCTGCTCAAGATGGAGCAGTACAACCCGACCGGCAGCGCCAAGATCCGGATAGCTCGCAACATGGTCGACGAGGCCGAGGAGCAGGGCCTGCTCAAACCGGGCGGCTGGCTGGTCGAATCCACCTCCGGCAACACCGGGATCGGCCTGGCGCTCATCGCCGCCGAACGCGGGTACAAGTTCAGCGCGGTCGTCGACAACCACTCCTGCGCCGACAAACAACGAGCCATGCGGGCGTACGGCGCCGAACTCGTCAACGTCGGCGGGGACGACGACGCCCTGGCCACCGCCGAACGCGACGCCCTGGCCGAGCGGCTGGCGATCGAGCACGGCGCCTATTGGACGGCACAGCACCTCAACCAGGGCAACCCCAACAGCTACAAGCCCGTCGCCCGAGAACTCACCGACGCCCTCGGCGACCGGATCGACTATCTGTACGGCGCCGTCGGCACCGGCGGCTCACTGTGCGGCACCGGCCGCAGCCTGCGGGAACGTATCCCGCACCTGAGGATCGTCGGTGTCGAGCCGCGGGGATCCGTGGTCTTCGGAGCGACCGGCGCACCGTACTACCAGTCCGGCACCGGCACCCCCGAAGGCGCGGAGATCGGCGACCTCATCGACTACGACCTGATCGACGACGGCGTGCAGGTCACCGACGCGGAGGCCTTCGAGACCTGCCGCTTCCTGGCTCGCCGTTACGGAATCCTCGTCGGCGGCTCCGCGGGCGGCGTGATCTACAAGGCCCTCGAACAGGCACAGACCGCAGGACCGCAGACCACCATCGTCGTGCTGGTCTGCGACGGCGGCGAGAAATACCTCGACACCGTCTACAACGACGACTGGATGATGGCCACCGGCTTGTTCGACGCGCTGGTCGCCGACCGGCTGGCGTCGATGCTGCGGTAACGCCGCGCTGGTACTGACGGTCTCCGCTGGATGCCGGCCCACTTTCCGCGAAGTGGGCCAGCACTCATGCGTCAAGGCGTCACGAAATCCGGATCACTCGACCGCGGCCCAGTCAACGCCGCCCGACGAGCCGACCAGCGGTCTTGATCCGCTGATGGAACGCGAATACCGCACCGCCGTCGTCGCTGCCCACGACATGGGCACACCGTCTTGCTCAGCTCGCATCAACGGGCCGAGGGAGATGGTGCGTCGGGTCGCGATCCCGGATGCTGCGGCTGCTGCCGGACCTCTTGCGCCTGCTCGAGCGGCTTGCCGGCGATGCCGGTCTGCCTCGCGGCGTGCGCGTGCGGCTGTGGCTGCTGCTGGCCTACCTCGCCGTACCGATCGATCTGATTCCCGACTTCATCCCCGTCATCGGCTATGCCGATGACGCGATCATCGTGGCGCTGGCGCTGCGGTCCGTGGCCCGCCGCGCTGGGCCGCAAGCGCTGCACCGGCACCGGCCCGGCAGCCCGGCCGGACTCGCCGCGGTACTCGGTGCGGCCGGTATCCGCCCTTGACGGCGGCTATGACGGGGCCGGAGACCCTCATCAACGGTCCATTCTCAAGGCGAACGAAGCTACGGATCAGAAGTCAGGGTTGGAGTCCCTTCGGGCGCACGAATTCCTAGGACCTGAGCTGCAGAGACGCGGTTCGGGCCTTTCTTGTCGCTGTCTTTTGCTGACGGTGGGCGCTGCGTGGGTGCCGGCGCGGGGTCGCGTGCGTAAGCACGTCTGACCGAACCCTGTTCGGGGCGGAGCCCTCTTCTCTTTCCGGCGTTGCCGTGCCCTGTCGTTCGGGCCGGTGACCGCTGGTTCTGCTTGCTGGAAGGTTTTTCATGACATCGTGCTGTGCACGGCTTGCTGTGCGGCCGTTCGCTGTTTCGCCGGTGGTGGCGTCATGAGCATCGACACTTCGCCGCCGGACGCGCGCCGGGCCGGTCGTGGCCTGGGGGAGCGGCTGGTCGTGGCGTGTTGCTGGTTGTTCTCGCGATGGTCGCGTTGGGGTGGGCGAACTCGCCGTGGGCCGGCGCCTATGAATCGTTGCGTGCGGTGAGGTTCGGCCCGGCCGGTCTGCATCTGGATCTCTCGGTGCGGCAGTGGGCGGCTGACGGGTTGCTGGCGGTCTTCTTCGTCGTGGTGGGTAATGGGCTCAGGCAGGAGTTCGTGAATGGCGAGCTGCGTAATCCGCGGCGGGCGGTGCTGCCGATCGTGGCCGCCCTGGGCGGTGTCGCGGTCCCGGCGACCGGTCGACGTGCTGACCAGCCGCATCTCATGTGACGCTTCCTTGCTTGGCACCCTCCTGACTCTCATTCCGGTTCGCGCGGCGCCGATAGGTCAGGCGATTGAGATCAGGGGGGTGGCGAGGGTGCGAGACGGCGGAGCGGTACACCGTTCTGTGCCGCGAGACGACCGGCGCCTCATCTCGACCGGTCTGCTCGCGGCGTGCGGCGCCAGTGCGCTCTGGCTGGTCGTGCAGGCGCTGGCCCCCGGATGGCTGCCGAACATCGCGTGGGTCCCGGGTGGTTTCGCCCTGGTCCTCGGGGCATGTGCGGCCTGGCGGATCGCCCGGCCCGGTGCGGTGACCGTTGCCGGCCGGCGGTTCTGGGCGCAGATCGCCGTAGGCACGGCTCTGGTGACCCCGGGTGCCTGCCTCATCAATGCGGTCAACTCGGGCGCGGTGCGCGCCACGACGGCGAACCTGGTCGTGGCCGCGAGTTTCGTCGCGGTCGCCCTGCTGCTGACGATCTGGGCGTTGCTGCGCCTTCCCGTCGCTGACCATGCCCGTGGTCAGGCGGTCCGCCTCGGCCTCGACGCCGCCACGATCATGGTGGTGGCGGCCACCGTGCTGTGGGAGTTCCAGGTCCGTCCCATGATCGGGTCGGATCCGCAATTGCGTACGGTGATCGGCCCTCTGCTGGTGTGTGTCATCTGCCTGGGTGCCGTCCTGGCCGTCGTCAAGCTCATGCTCTCCGGCACCGATGCGGTCTCCATCCGGTCGCTGCAGGCCCTGGGCCTGCTCGTCCTGATCGGGGCACTGGGCTCAGCGGTGACCAGAATCCTGGAGAACGAGGCCCGTTGGCTGGGTGTCGGCCCGCTGATCAGCACGGTGGAAGGCGTTCTCGTGGTCTGGGCGGCCCTGCAACCGCCGGCCGCGGTCGCCGTCCCGGCGGATCGCCGCAGTACCTTCAGCGTCATGCCGTACGTCGCGGTCGCGGCCATCGACGTCCTGCTGTTGAGCCACACCGTGAGTGGGCGCCAGAACACCGCGTTGGTGATCGGGTCCGTCCTGGTGACCACCGTGGTCGTGGGCCGGCAGATTTTCGCCTTCCGCGCCAACGCGGACCTGATCGACTCCCTGCGTGAGCACCGTCGGATGCTGCAGCATCAGGCCACCCATGATCCACTGACCGGCCTGGCCAACCGTGCGCTCTTCTACGAACAGGTGTCCGTCGCCTGCGCGCGGCACGACACCGCGGTGCTGCTCCTGGACCTGGACGGTTTCAAACCGGTCAACGACACGCTCGGTCATGCGGCGGGAGATGAGCTGCTCATCGAGGTCGCCCGGCGTCTGCGGGACGCCGCACCCCGCCCCTGGCTGGTGGCACGCCTGGGCGGGGACGAGTTCGCGGTGCTTCTCCCGTCGGCGGATCAGGAGACGGCACGCGAGGCCGCCGACCGCATCATCGCCGCCATGCAGCCGCCGGTCGACACCCACGGCGTCACGTTGCAGGTGCGCATGAGCATCGGGATCGCGGCGTACACCGACGGAGACGACGCGGAGTCCTTGATCAGGCACGCCGACCTGGCCATGTACGAGGCGAAGGCGGCCGGCAAGAATCGGCACGCCACGTATACCGCGGAGCCGCGGCGCAGAGCCGACGCCGCGCCGGCGAAGGTGGATGCCGACGGCAGGTTGCGCAGTCCCGTGTCCGAGGGTTCGGGCTGAGTGTGATTCACGCCGTCCGCGTCCGGGCGGTCAGGTGGCTGATGACGAGACCGACGAGTTGGTGTAGGTCGTAGGGCTTGCTGACGAAGTCGTCGGAGTCTGGTGCGAGGATCCGGTCCCGTTCGGCCAATCGCCGATGCGGTGACCGCGACGACGAGTTCCCAGCCCGATCGAACGGACAATTCGCGCGGCCGTCACGTCCGCCATCGCGATCAGGTCACTGCATCCGCGGAGTAGGTCAGCAGCGAGATCGGCACGCGGCTGTCCCCACCGGCCGCACAGCAACCCATCTGCAACACGTGATCTTCTTGCCGATCGTGCTGGCCGGCCGACAAGGAAGTCCAACGACCGGAAGACACAGCGAAAGTGAGGGTTCACATGCGCCGCTACGCCGTCGGTGCCCTGGCGACGGGTGTGCTGGCTGCCGTTGCCGCGTTCGCTCTGCCGTCCGGCACCACCAGCTGGCAGCCCGTCACGTACGGGCTCACCGAGGACCCGCAACGACTGGTGCCGCAGATCGTCTCCGCCGAACAGCCGGCGCGAGTCCTCAGCACCGCCCGAGACGCTGCCGGCCGCCCCGTGGTCACCGTCCGGCAGGCCACCGACCGAGCCGGCGCCATCGCAGCGGTCACCGCCGGCCAGCAGGCCCAGGGGGCGATCGGTGTCGAACTCGACGCGCCGGTGTCCGCTCTCGGCGTGCCGGCCGGAACCGACGTCTTCCGCAGCCGGCAGTGGTCGCTGACCACCATGAACGTGCCACCAGCGTGGCAGGCCTCCACCGGCACCGGTATCACGGTCGCGGTGATCGATAGTGGTGTCGACGCCGCCCATCCGGACCTGGCCGGCCAAATTCTGCCCGGCATCGACCTCGTCGCAGATGTGGAAGGTGTCAGCACCGATCCGAACGGGCACGGCACCCATGTGGCCGGCATCATCGCCGCGGTGACCGGCAACGGTGCGGGCGTCACCGCGGTGGCCCCGCACGCGAAGATCCTGCCGATCAGGGCGCTCGACGCCCACGGCGCCGGCTACATGTCCGACACCGCGACCGGCATCGTCTACGCCGCCGATCACGGCGCCCACGTGATCAACATGTCCTTGGGCGGCGCCCAGCCCAGCGCCGCGGTCAGCAACGCGATCTCGTACGCCCGCAGCAAGGGTGTCGTCGTGGTCGCCGCCGCCGGTAACAGCCGTGCGGACGGCAGCCCGACCTCGTACCCGGCCGCCGACGAAGGCGTCATCGCGGTCGCCTCGAGCACCTCCGGTGACGAGTACAGCAGCTTCTCCAACCGGGGCGACTACATCGACGTCACGGCCCCGGGCAGCGACATCATCAGCACGTACCCGACCGCCACGGGCAACGCGTACGTGTCCATGAGCGGCACCTCGATGGCGGCCCCGCACGTCGCGGCGCTCGCCGCGCTCCTCAAGGGCCATCGCCCGGCGCTGACCCCGGGCCAGGTCCAGCAGGCGATGCAGACTTCCGCGGTCGACCTGGGAACCGCGGGCAAGGACAGCGACTACGGCTACGGCCGGGTCGACGCCGCCGCCGCACTGGCCGCCATCCTCCCGGCCACCACCGGCCCGACGCGGTCCCCGTCGACCGGGACGGTCGTCCCGGGCGCTCCGCGGGAGACCGTCCCGGCATCGAGCAGCCCGCTGCCCACCACGGCGGCACCGTCACCGAGCCCCACCACCGTGCCTGCGACGTCGACGCCTCCGGCGGCGCCGCCCTCCACCACCGCGACACCGACGCCCGCCCCGACCACTCCCGCCCAGACACCGTCCCCGCCGCCCAGCACGTCTCCCACCCTCGCGCCGCCCGCACCGCCCTCGCCGGTCCCCACCGCGCCCACGCCGGCGCTGGTGAAGCCAGTGATCACAGCAAACGTGAAAGCACAGACGGTCGGCTACGGCACCAAGGTCCGCGTGACCTTCACCGTGAAGGCCCACGGCAAGGCCTGGGCCCGCAAAGCCGTCCACGTCTGCGACCCGGCCGGCTGCAAAACCCGAACCACCTCCTCCAGCGGAACGGTGATCAGCGACCCCTACCCGGTCAAAGGCCGCTACGCCGTCTACCTCAAGGTGCCCGCCACCACGACCACCACCGCCGTGACCTCCGCCGCGTCGACGTTCACAGCCAGCGCCGCGGTGAACGCCACTCGCCACAGCAAGACAGCGATCCGAGTGCAAATCACCGGCGCGGCCGGACAGACCGTCCGGATCCAGCGTCTCTCCGGCAAGACGTGGGTAACGGTCAAGACCTACCGCGCCGCCGCAAGCGCTACGGTCAGCAGGCTGACCGCCAGGAAGACGTACCGCGTCGTGGTCACGGCTACCGACACCATCGGCGCAGCGACCAGCCGCACCGTCCGGCTCTGATCGCCCAGTACGTAGCACACACCGAACTCACCGAGACGAACAAGATGATCGACACCCGTGTCATGCGGATCTCCGTCGGCGACGGCTTCATTGTCACGGTGCGTCAGGGCTGATGATGTGTCCGATCCGGGGATATCGGCTGCGGCCGAAGGTTCGGAAAGGGTCCTTCCAAGCCGGCCGACGCTCATGGATGTCACGCTGGGTGAGATTCGCGGATGGCTGCAACCCGGTTGGCTGTCCGGAGCGGACCGTTGCGGCCCTGCGGGTGAAACTGGGCCCGGCAGAGTCGATCATTGTTGGCCGGGATGGCCCTTCGAGGGCCTGGCCGGGGTGATGTCGGTCGGTGGCTTCTCCTCCGGATGGCTTCTCTGACCTGGTCGAGCGTCGACGTGGTGGCAGGCCGGCGTGGCACGAAGGCGCTGGCGGTGTGGAGGGTCACCAAGGCTCTCCGTCGCGCCAGTCGCACGCGAGGTCGCCGCCGATGGTGGGCTGCACGCCGGCAGGCAGAACGTAGATGCCGCCCTCTTCGTCCTCGGCGCGCTCGATGCCGCGGGGCGTCAGTACGGATACCGTCCCCGGCCACATCAGCCAGCCTCGGGAGGCGTAGAAGTCGCCGGCCATCCCACTCGCGCTCAGGGCTCCGATGTCGTACGCGCCCGTGATGACGCGTTCCAAGGCCGCCATGATCGCGTGGCCGTGGCCGCGTCGCCGCCGGTCGGCCCGTACCGCCACGGCCTCGACGTACCCGGTCCGCAGCGCCCGGCCTTCGAGCAGCAGCCGTCGCATGACGACGGAGCCGTGCGCGACGAGTTCATTGCCCTCCCAGAGCATCGCGTGGACGCCTCCGAGCGCGTGCTCGTGATCGTGCTCGGTGTACGCCTCGTCGGCAGGGAACGCGCCGTCGAGGAGCCGGCGGACCGCCAGGAGTTCCTGCTCGGTGAGGTCTGCCGTGTGGGCGGTGCGAGGCGTGTCGATGTCGTTCTCCATCGGTCGGCCGCCGCCGAAGGACGGGCCGCGCGGCGGGTGGGTCTGTGGGTGGTGCTGGCCGTGCGGGGGCAGGCGTCAGCCAGGCCCCGCGACCACGGGGCCACGCTGGAGATCCTCGGCGAGCAGGTCCATGAGTAGGCCGCCGTGCCAGCCGTTGCCCGCGGCGTCGCGCTCGTAGCGGCGCATGACGCCGACCGGACGGAAGCCGACCGCGGTGTAGCAGCGGATCGCCGCGTGGTTGTCCGTGGCCGGATCGATCACCAGGCGATGGTGCCCGTGGTCGTCGACGAGATGCGCGGCGAGCGTCGCGACCGCGTCTCGCCCCACGCCTCGCCCGTGGACCGCGGGGTCCAGGAAGATGTCCAGGCTCGCGTGGCGGTAGTCCGGATGGTCCTCCTGGGAGTACTGGATCAGGCCGACGACCTGCTCGTCGACGACGACGGCGAACCGGACGACGTCCGGATCGTCCAGCGGCCACCCGGATGCGGGGTCCGGTTTCCGCCAGTAGCGCAGGACCTCAGGGAGTGCCCTTATCCGGCACAGATCCGCCGTGTGCTCCTGGCCCACCGGGACGAGCCGTGACAGCCCGCCCGACAGGACCGGGGTCGACGACGGGCCGGACGACTCCGGTGCGCTCGCGCCCGCGGTGTCCTGCACGTCCTCTCCCAAGGGTTGACTTCGGCGTATCCGGGAACCATCTCGCTGACGGTAAATGGTTCAATATGACGTCAGCATAGCGGCGGCAAGCCTCTGCTGGCCAGGACTATGACGTGACGGAGGAGCCCGTGAGCGGTCCAGTAGCCCAGCCGGCCGCGAAGGAGGAACTCCCGCTGCTCGGCGAAGAGTTCGCCGTCGAGTTCGCCAACTCTCTGTACCGCAGCCCGCACGAGCACCTGGACTTTCTGGCGACGCCGCCGGCAGTCCGTTCCTGGTTCTCCCTCGCGCAGCCAGCGGCCGGGCTTACGCTCCCGCGGGAGGTCTCGGCCGAGCTGGCCCGTGACCTGCGCAGCGTCCGAGACGCCGTCCGCGCGCTGCTCGAACACGCCGCCGCGGTTCGCGGCCCGGCCCGCCCGCCGTACGGGCCCGAGACCGCGACGGCGGTGCAGACGCTGCACGCATCGGCGCGTCGCGCCCGCGCCCACCTCATCCTGGAGGCCAGCGCCGGCAGCGAAGGGCCCGGCTGGACGCTCTCCCACGAAGGTCCTCTCCCTGACGTCCTCGTCGCCGCGACCGCCAGCCGGTGCATCCTGTTCCTCGGCGGCGAAGACATCGGCAACGTCCGCATCTGCGCCCGGCCCGGCTGCCCGATGCTCTTCGTCCGGCGTCACCGCGCGCGGCGGTACTGCCACGAGTCCTGCGGCCACAACCTTCGCCAGGCCCGGTACTACCGCGCCCGCACGGTCAGAACGGCAGCGCAGTGACGCGCGCCCGCGGACGCGGACCCCGCGGCCGCCCGTGAGCGATGTCAATGCCGTGTTCAGCACGGTGTGATCGGGAAAGTCGTTGACCAAGGTGAACTGATTCTGATCCACGCGCGGACACCGTCATCGGCGGTGGCGTGCCCGGGCCGCGGGGCCCCGCCGTGACGGCACGGCGCGTAAAGAGTCACCTTGCGGTGTGCAGGCAGAGCCGGCAGATCACGGGCTCGGCCGGCCGAGAGGCGGATGGACCACCAAAACCCATCTGGCCTGCGAACAAGGCCGCGAACTGATGGCCGCGGTGGTGACCGCCGGACAACGCGGCGACAGCCCGCAATTCATCCCCGTACTCGCGAAGGTGCGTGTCCCCGAGCCGGCGGCGGTCGGCCACGAGCCCGGCCGGACGTCGTGCTGGCCGACAATGCGTACACGTCCAAGGCCAACCGGGACGCCCACCAGCCTTCGCCCTTGAGGCCTACCGGCTGCGGCACGCTGTGGAAGTGCGGCATCAAACTCGCCGTCCGCTACGAAGCCACCCTGACCATCGCCGCTACCGACCAATGGCTGCGAGCACTACGAAACACGCTCTAGCCGGGCCCGGATCAGCTGCCGGTGGGCCGGGCGATGTAGTAGCGGACGGTGCGGTCGACGGGGAACCGTTGGGCCGGAACGCCGGCCAAGTCCTGCCCGCCGGCGTGGTCGCGGACTGTCGCGTGGAACTCGTCGCGGCGGACGAGCGCTGTGAGGGTGCGCAGGTCGGATGGGCCGGCGCGTGCGCGATTGACGCAGTTGCGGACGGTCCAGCGGCACTCGCCGCTGCCGGTCGGGCTCGACCTCGACCAGCACGCCCAGTCGGTGCAGCAGTACGTCGACGCAGGCTTCGGCGAGGTCTACGTCCAGCCGATCGGCGCCGACCAGACACGTTCTTCGGCGCCTAGGCCGTGTGCGTAGTGCTCGCAGCCATTGGTTGATAGCGGCGATGGTGAGGGTGGCTTCGTAGCGGACGGCGAGTCGTACCGGGTGACCAAGGCTCGGTGTTGTTTGAGCTGGTTGGTGCCGCATTCCACGGCATGACGCAGGCGGTAGGTCTCCGGGTCAAAAGGCGGGCGGGCTGACCCCGCTACCAACCGGTCCGGTCCCGGAGGCCGGCAAGGGCAGCGTGGGGCGTCGCCACCGCCGGCGGCGCCATCGCGGCCGCGGCCTGACCGCCGCACCTGTGGCCCGGCGTCGTCAGCGGCACACCTTGCAGGCGAGGACCGGCAGGGCGGCGTACCTGAGCCCACGCTGAGAGTCCCTCAGCGGCGTCCAAGTCGGGCCGCAGAGAATGTTCCCGGTGATCTGGTATGGCTGATCTTCGAGGATGCCGGGGCCGGGGGCCGTCACCAGCCTGTTGGCGACCGGGGGCGTCGGCGGCGGCTCAACTGAGAGGACAAGACGGCGTTGGACGTGTACGAAGCTGTGGACAGTCGCCGCGCTGTGCGGGCGTTCAGCGATGAGCCGGTGTCCAAGGAGGTGCTCGAACGAGTGCTGACGGCAGCGGCGCGGGCTCCGTCGAGCGGGAATCTTCAGCCGTGGCATGTGTATGTCGTGGCCGGTGAGCCCTTGGCCGAGCTGAAGCGGCGTGCGACGGCCAGGGCGCGGGCCGGGGACCCGGGTGACGAGCGGGAATATCCGATGTACCCGGCCGATCTGGTCTCGCCGTATCGGGACCGTGCTGTCGCCGCGGCTGCGCAGCGCTACGCGGCGCTCGGGATCGAGCGGGACGACCCCGCCCGGCCCATGAAGATCGCCGCCTTGAACACGGACGCGTTCGGGGCGCCGGTTGTACTGTTCTGCTACCTCGACCGGACCATGGGGCCCGGGCAGTGGGGGGACGCGGGGATGTACCTGCAGACGGTCATGCTGTTGTTGAGAGCGGAAGGGCTGCACAGCTGTCCGCAGGTGATGTGGACGATGTTTCGCGAGACTGTCAGCCGGATAGTCGGGCCCGGCGACGGGCTCTCGCTGTTCTGCGGTGTCGCGGTGGGATTCGAGAAGGAAGGCGTGCCACGGCTGCGGACCGGGCGGGCGGATATGACAGAAACAGTGAGCTTCATCGGAATGTGACCGGCTATGCGCTCGGGCCGCGACGAACCGCCCGCGACCAGCCGAAACGCTTCACCACCGAAACCGTGTATGTCAATCATCTGGCTTATCCGCTATAGCATGATCTACCTACGATTGCTATTTATTCCAGTATCCTGACGATGGTCGGGGGCCTGAGGCTGCTCTGGTGAACGGATGGGTTCGGTGGGCAGGATTCTGGTGGTCGATGACGAGCCGGATTTACGGTTCATACTGCGGCGGGTGTTTGCGCGGGCCGGTCACGAGGTTGCCGAAGCAGGTGACGGTGCGGCGGCTCTCGCCTCGGTGCGCGAGTCGCCGCCGGATCTGGTGGTGACCGACATGATGATGCCGGTGATGAGCGGCGTCGAACTCATCCGAGCGCTGCGGGCCGACCCCGTGACCACCGCGATTCCGGTCCTGGTGGTCAGCGGCGACTCACACTTGGCGGCGGACGCCGACGCCGTGCTGGCCAAGCCGTGCCGGCACGCCGAGTTGCTTGAGCTTGCCGAAGGTCTGCTCCGGGAAGGACGTGACGCGCAGTGAAGCGGTTGTCGACCGGGCTGGCGGACCTCGACCTGATCCTCGGCGGCGGCCTGGAACCGGGCTCGGTGGTGGTCCTGACCGGGCCTCCCGGGGCGGGGAAGACGATCCTGGCCCAGCAGATCTGTTTCGCCAACGCCACCGCTGAGCACAAGGCCGTCTGTTATACGACCCTGTCGGAGCCGCATGACAAACTCATCGAACACCTGAGCGGATTTCCGTTTTTCGATGCCGCGGCTCTGGGGTCGAAGATCGAGTACGTGCACCTGGGCGACATGCTGCGCGACACCGGCAAGGCCGACCTGGGACCGCTGATCGACGAAGTGGTCCGCAAGGCCCTCGACGATCAGCCGGTGCTGGTGGTGATCGACAGCACCAAGATGTTGCGGGACTTCGTCAGCGATCACGCCGTGCGGATGGCGCTCTACGACCTGACCAGCCGCGTCGCCCACAGCGGAGCGGTACTGCTCCTGCTCGGTGAGTATACCCCCGAGGACATGCAGACCGGCGTGGAGTTCGCCCTGGCCGACGGCATCGTGCAGCTGACGCACCAGTCCCGCGAACCGAACGACCGGCGCGGCCTGCGCGTGGTCAAGATGCGTGCCGCCACCCATCTGAACGGGACGCACACCGTACAGATCACCGCCGGCGGGTTCCAGGTGTATCCCCGGGTCGAGTCGTTCCTGCCCGAAACGGTAGCGCCGAAGGGGAAACGAGTCCCTTCCGGGATTCTCGGTCTGGACGCCTTGATGGGTGGAGGGATACCGCACGCTGCTGCCACCCTCGTGCTCGGTCCCTCCGGCGCTGGTAAGACCATCAGCTGTCTCAACTTCGTCGCCGAGGGCCTGGCCCGAGGCGAGCGTTGCCTCTACATCAGCTTCCAGGACCCCGGGGACCAACTGGTCGACATGGCAGACACCTTCGGCTGGGACTTCGAGGCCGCCCGCAGCAGCGGCCAGTTGGTGATCTCCCACGTACCGATGGGCAACCTCGACCTGGACGTTCTGGCCTCCGTGATCCGCCATGGCCTCGCCGACGGCACGACCGCCCGGGTCGTCATCGACAGCCTGGCCGAGATGGCACACGCCGCCCGGGAAGCCGAACGGTTCCCCGCCTACCTGCGCAGCCTCGTCGGCATCGTCCGCACCGCCAGCGCTTGCCTCTGGGTCACCAGCGAGACCAGAACATTCGGACCCATGGAAGACCCCCTGGTCGGACTCATGTACCTGTTCCACAATGTGGTCCAAATTCGCTACATCGAACACTGCACACAGATCGACCGGGCTCTCAACGTCCTGAAGATGCGTAACAGCCGCCACGACAACGGCATGCACTCCTGCCACATCACCGACAACGGCGTCACCGTCGGAAACAGAATCGAACAGCTCACCGGAATGCTCGGCTGGAGCGTCCTACGCGACTGCCCGACCACACCCAGCCACGACGACACCAGAACCGTGGGCTGACCCCTACCGCACCCCGCCTCGATCCACCGACGCAGTGGATGCCGAAGGGACTATCTCGATCGGTGTGTACTTCCCTGACTGCCCTTCCGCAGGCCACGACATGATCGCGTTCGACTGCGGCGACTGTGGGCCAGACGGCGAACCTCGCGTCGTCCATGTCGAAACAAGCCGATCGTCTCGGGGTCCCGCCCGGCCTCGCTCGCACCCCTCACCTGCTGATTCATCTCAGCTTCGTCCCGATGGCTTCGGGGGCCGGATGGGTTATCCCAACCGGTTTCGTACCAAGGTCTCTACCATTCGGTGCCCGATGTGTGGGGGTAGCGAGGGCGCCAGGACGCGAATTGACCTGAGTCCTTGCCGCGAGCCCGGTCGGCCCTTCACGGCGCGGCGGTGAAGAACCACAGTGATGAGGTGAGCCAGAGCGCTGTCAGGGCGGCGAAGACGATCCCCCCGGCCGTGGGCAACGCCCAGCCGGTGAGCCCCTGCTTGGTCAGAAAGAGCATCTTGACGGTGAAGGCACCGTAGAAGAGGCAGCCCAGCAGGGAATGCAGCAGCACCCGGGGAGAGGAGCTCTGCAGGCCCAACGCGTAGAGGCAGTGAACCGCGACGGGTATGGACAGGAGAAACGCGATCCGCCCTGACCAGCGGTGTGCGGTGCCGGTCCACGGGGGCGCGGTCACGCGTGGAAGCTGGCCATACATGGCCGATGCCGTTGCCAGTTGGAACGCGCCGAGCAAGGCCGATGCCGAGGCGAGCCAGGCCTTGACGGCCAGTGGGCTGGAAACGCCGAGCATGGTCACGGCGACACCGGTGGGGCGGTGCAGGCTTGCGTACACGCCGAGCGTCACAGCGACGGCGCTGCCGATCGCCACCGGGATCAGGAGTTTCGCGGCGTCGGAAAGGCTCGGCGACGAGCGGGCGTGCGGTGGTGCGGTCATTCACTCTCTCCTGTCCGAAGACGGGGGTCAGGATTCGCCGCCTTCGATCGGTTCGGCGGTGACCAGCATGCCGTCGACGGTGGCTGTGCCGGTGGAGGGGTCGAGGCGGGGAGCCGGTGCGGGGACACCGTTATTGGTCACGATGCCCACCTGGCTGCCGTCGCGCAGGAGGATCCACCCACCGACGATCCGCGCGTTGCGGATCTTCGCGGTGGCGCGGTACAGCCCCGACGGCGGCTTCGCCTGAGCGATGTCGAATGTCAACCGCCGCCCGCTCACACTGACGCTTCCGACGGTCGCGTCGTCGTCGTAGGTCGCCTGCAGCCGTGAATCGTTTCGTCCGGTGAGGTCCAGCCGCCCGCCGGAGGCCGTGCCCCGCAGCCACTCCTCCAGCCGGGTGCCGTCGCACAGGTACGAGATGGCCCTGTCCCCGCGGACCGCGATCGAGATGGCAGCGTCGTTCCCGTTCACCCGTCCCGCATAGGCTGCGCGCTCCGGCCCCGGAGTGGCCGTCGTCGCCAGGGCCGTCGGTGAGTTCACCACCGGCGGCGGTGCGGCCGCCGTCTCCGCACGCCGTGCCGGATCGTTCCCGGTGGCGTTCATGCTGAGGCCGAGCAGGACAAGCGCGGTGGCCAGGCCGGCTGTCAGAGTGATCAATGGCCCGCGGCCTCTTTCGCGTGCCGGCGCATCCGCGCGTGGGGCCGGCTGACGGGCGCCCGCGGCGGATGGGCGGATTCTGGTCGGCTCGCCCGGGCTCGCCGGTGCCGTGGCGGCATGCGCAGGGCTTCCCGTCAGCGGCGCAGTGGCGGCGCGCAGCCGTGCGGCCAGGGTGCGGGCCGTCGGCCGATCTCGCGGATCTTCGGCCAGGCATTGCACGACGAGGGTACGAAGTTGATCGGGAAGCCCATCGGCGCCGTCGGCGCCTTCCGGGCGGGCGCCGGTGATCATTTCCGTTACGACCACTCCGAGCGAGAAGACGTCGGCGGCTGCTGTGGGGGATCCCCCGGCACGCAGCTCCGGCGCTACGTATCCCGGGGTGCCGCCTATGGTGCCGCGGTGCCCGGCCTCGAGCACGAGCGCTCCCACGCCAAAGTCGGTGATCTTGATCCTGGGTGGCCGGCTGTTTCGTTCGACGAGGACGTTCTCCGGTTTCAGATCCAGATGAACGACGCCCTGGGCGTGCGCGGCGGCCAGTGCGGTGGCGACCTGACTGGCGATGGCGCAGGCGTCGGCAGCAGGCAGCGTGCCGCCCTGTTCGGCCAGGTGACGCCGCAAATTGGGTCCGTCGACGAACTCGAGAAGCAGCGCGAGCCGACCGCGTTCGAAGACGACTTCACGCAACTCGACGATGAACTCGTGCTGCAGGCCACGCAGGACCGCCTCCTCCTGAAGGAAGCTGTTGCGCAGCGCGCGGTTGTCGGCGAGATCGGGACGAAGCAGCTTGGCGACGAGCGGCGGACCGCCGTCGATGCGGGTGGCGCGGCGGACGATCCCGATCGCCCCGCGGCCTATCTCCTCGTGGAGCACGTAGTCCCGGCCAAGAGTCTCCTCCTGCGCCACGGACGCCTCCCTCACGCTCGGCACCGAGCCTGTTGCTGACCACGGCTGCTGTCTCCGTACTGGAAGGTCAGGTTCAACCGCACGGGGATGCCGCCGTCAGCCACCACCACCAGCCGCCATGATGTTCTGCGAAATTTTGTTCAGCTGTTCCCGTAACTGCCCGAGTTCTTCTTGCGCCCGGTCCAAAGCCTTCTTCGTATCCGGCCATATCTGGCCGCGAAACTGCTCCGCGAGGGGCCCATCCCAGACGTTCGAGTCAGAAAGAGTCTGACCTTGACCGTCAAGCTTCGTGATCTGCTCGGCCAGTCCGCCGCTGATGATAGCCTGCATTTGACTGATGGCGGTTTTGGCCTGTTCAGTAGAAAGTACACGGGTTGCCATTTCCGTTCTCCCTCCCTATACGTATTCAGCGCAAATTCACCGTACTGGCCCCCCTGGTCCGTGTCAGTCGGACTTACGAATCGGTAAGCCGCGCGAGCACTCTGTGAGGGCTCCGGCCGGCTCGGGAGGGGTGATGGCCGAAATGGAAGCGATCGAGGACGATGTTCGCTTTGCCTGGGCTGCCGCAGAGCGTCTCGCGGCGGAGTTCCAGGCTACCGCGGCGATCCTCGAGGGACAGGTTTCGCAGCGCAACACGATCGCCGGAGAGGCGAAACGGGAATGGCGGGGCGTGTACGCGGAGCAATTCACCAGACGTCTGCGCACCTGCACGAGCGACACACAGCGCCTGGCCGAGGCGATGCGGGCAGCCGCAAATCAGGTGGATGAGCTGGCGGGGCTGGCTCGCGAGGAGCAGAACAATCGGAAACGGGCTCGTGAGTGGGCGGCGCGGGAGAAGAATGAAGGATTCCTCGAGAAGGTCGAGGAGCTGTTCACGGGCGAGGGCGACAAACCGCCCGCCCCTCCCCCGGGTAAGCAGCCCCACTTCACCGCGCCGGCGCCGGTCGCCGGAGGCCGGGAGTAGTCGACATGCCCATCAGCTCGGCTCGCCCCGATGACCTGAACGCCTTCGCCGCGAAGAGTCGCGCCTCCGATGAGGCCCTGCGCGGGCACCACACGAAGCTCATCGCGGTCTACCGCGAGTTCCTCGCAGGAACGAGCTGGGGACACTTCGATGCCGACTCGTTGCTGCGGGGGCTCGATCGTTACCTCGACCTCAACGAGGTCGACGCGCAATGGGTGGTGCAGATCGCGGCGGCGTTCCAGGCCGCCGGAGGCAGCGGGAACATGTCCCGGCTGCCGGATGCGGCGATCAAGGCGAGCCTGCGGGGCGCCGGACTGAGCGGCGGCCGGGCGTCGGTCACCTTCGACGATCCGGTGGCCTACGGCATGCCTCCGACCACTGGCTACACCAATGACCCGGTCAACACCGCCAGCGGCAACTTCATCCAGGTGGAGGACGACCTGTCGTTCACCGGCCTGGTGGAGGGAATGCGGTTCACCCGTACGTACAACAGCCGCTCGGACCGTGCGGGTCCGTTCGGTCCCGGCTGGTCGTCGTGGGCGACGGCGAGGTTGCGTCCCCGCCCCGACGGCATGGAGTACGAAGGACCGGACGGTCAGCGGGCCGTGTTTCCCCGGATGGGGGCGGGTTACGGCCGGGTGCTCGGGGTCAACGCACTGGTGGAGGCGCTGCCGTCCGGGTGGGTGCTGCAGTGGTTCGGCGGGGGACGATGGGAGTTCGACGCCGCCGGGCTGCCGGTGCGCGCCGACCGTGGGCCCGGCACGGCGATCTGGTTGCGGCACGACGACGACGGGCAGCTCGTCGAACTCACGCACGCGGCCGGCAAGCGCCTCAGTGTGGCCTGGGACGGTGCGCGTATCACCTCGCTGGCGTGCTCGGACGGCCGCCGCGTCTCCTACCGCTACGACCCGGCTGGACACCTGGTGGAGGTCGAAGGCGCGACGGGTACGAGGTGCTACGACGTCGACGACAACGGCCGCCTGGTCTCGGTGACCGACGCCGACGGCGTGGCCGAGGCGGTCAACACCTACGACGCCGTCGGCCGGGTGATCGAGCAACGGTCCCGGTTCGGTCGGCGCACGCTTTTCGCTTACCTGCCGGGTGGGGTCACCGTCACCAGTGACGACGTCGGAGGCCCCACAAACACCTACATCCATGACCGGGTCGGCCGGCTGCTCGCCGTCATCGACGGCCACGGCGAGCGGTTCACCATGAACTACGACGACTGGGGCAACCCCGTCGCGGTGACCGAACGCAACGGTGCGGTGACGGTGCAGGAGTGGGACGGCCGGGCCCGCCTGGTCCGGAGGGTGCTGCCCACCGGCGCCGAGTTCACCTTCTCCTACGACGACGCGGACCGGGTCGTGGAGGTCGCCGCATCCACCGACGCGGTCACGCGGTACCGCTACGAGGGCGAGGAGCGCACCCCGTCGGAAATCGTCGACGCAGAGGGCGGAGTCACGGAGCTGACCGTCGCCGGTGGCCTGATCAAGCGAATCAGCGACCCAGACAGCGTCGAGCTTCGATTCGCGTTCGACCGAGACGGCAATGTCGTCGCCGCCACCGACGCCGACGGGCAGACCGCCCGTTTCGACCGCGACCCCGCCGGACGGATAACCGCCACCATCACCCCCTCCGGCTGGCGCACCACCTTCGCCTATGAGGCACAAGGAAAACCGCTCGAACGACGCGACCCGATCGGCGCGGTCTGGCGTTACGGACACACCCCAGGCGGGCGGATGACGAGCGTGACAGACCCGACCGGCGCCCGGGAGGAGATCCACTACGGCGAGCACGGCAACTCGGCCGCCTTCGTCGACGCGCTCGGTCACGCCACCAGCAGCCGCTACGACACCTTCGGCAACCTGATCGGGATGGTCGCCCCGGACGGCGCGAAGTGGGAGTTGGGTTACGACGAGCTGTCCCGTCTGACCAGTCTTGCGGACCCGGCCGGTGCGATGTGGCTGCGCGAGTACGACGTCAACGGCAACCTGACCGACAGCATCGACCCGGTCGGCACGCGCCACACAACCACCTTGGACCTGGCCGGTCGGGTTGTTGCCGTCAGTGATGGGGCTTTCTCCAGCACCTTTGACCTTGATCCGCTGGGCCGCGTCCTTGCTCACCGCCGTGCGGACGGTAGCCAGACACGCACCAGCTATGACCGATGCAGCCGGCCGACCACGGTGGAAGACCCTACCGGAGCGATCACCCGCACCGAGTACACCCTCGCCGGACGAATCCGTCGCGTCGCGTCGCCGTCGGGCCGGGTGGTGGAGTACGAGTATGACCGATGCGGCCGTCTAGCCGCCCGGATCAACGGTGCGGGTCGGCGCTGGGAGCACCGGTATGACGCCGACGGCGGGCTCACCGAGCGGGTCTCACCCGGGGGAGATGTCGAACGTTTCAGCTATGACGCCGCAGGCCGGCTAGTGGAGTCGACGACCACGGGTCAAGGGACGACCCGCTACGGGTACGACGCCGCGGGCCGCGTGGTGTCGATCACCGATCGGGTCGCGGGCCTCCGCCGATTCAGCTATGACCCTGCGGGACGGCTCGTCGAAGCGATCGACGCGAACGGCGGTACCACCCGCTACTCCTACAACGAACGCGGTTGGCCGATCGAGATCGTCGACCCCATGGGCGGCACGGTCACCCGCCGCTACGACGAGGCCGGCCGGATCGTCGCCGAGACCGACGCCCTTGGCCGGACCGCTACCCTGACCTACGACGCCGCAGGGCGGCTGACCGAGCACGTCGACGGAGCCGGCAACCGGATGCGGTGCTCCTATGACACCGCCGGCCGGGTCAGCGCGTTCGGCCCGGTGGGCCGGCCGCCGGTCACGATCGAGCGCGACGCGCTCGGCCGGGCCGTCGTGATCGACGAGCCCGGGTCCTTCCGCCACCGACTGTGCTGGGACCCTGCTGGGCGGCTGGTCGAGCGGCACCGCGATGGGCTCGCCATGCGGTGGCGCTACAACGAGGATGGGGACCGCTCCGAGATTGGCTACCCGGACGGTACCGAGACCACGTACACCTACGACCCGGCCGGTCTCGTCACCGGCCTACACCACCCCGCGCTGGGCACCGTCGAGCTGGAGCGTGACCTGTCGGGGCGACTGGTGGGGGCCACGGGCGACGGCATGCGTGCCCGCTGGCGCTACGACAATGGCGAGCTCACGGGCTACGAAGTCGAGACCGGCGGCAAGCGGCGGGTGACGGAGCTGACGCGCGACGCGCTGGGGCGCGTCGCCTCCGGGGCCATAGATGGCGATGTTCAACTCTTTTCGTACGACGCTGCCGGCCTGATGACATCCGCCGCCATCCCCGCCGGCGCGTTCGCCTTCACCTACGACTCCAACGGTCGGCTCGTGCACGAGGCTTCTCCGGCCGGGACCGTTGAGTACCGACACGATGTCGCCGGGCAGCTGATCTCCCGGCGACAGGCGTCCGTCGTGACTACGTATGAGTACGACGGTTCAGGCCGACGGGTGTCGGAGACCGAAGCCAGCTCGGACAGCGACGACAGCGTGGGCTCTGACGACGCCGACGAATTCGCGCCTGAAGCCGTTGTCGACGCTCTCGGCGAACTGGCTGAGGTCAACGGGACACCGCTGCTGTGGGACACCGCGGATCCGCTCACGCCGTTGTGCTGGATGGGCGGGAAAGCAGTGATCGGCAACGGCTCACCCTGGGGGTTGGCCGGCGCCGAGGAGATTACTTGGCTGGCGCCCGACTGGCAGGGCACGATCGGCGAGGCGCGCGATCCCTGGGGCGCGGCCGCCCCGACTCCATCGGGCACTGTCGCCACCGCGGCGCCGCGATTGGGCTACCGGGGTGAGGTCGAATTCGGCGGGCTGATTTGGCTCCGCAACCGGGTCTACGACCCTGCGACCCGTTCGTTCCTGCAGCCGGACCCACGTCCGCCCGTGCCCGGTACCTCCTGGGCTGCCAACCCTTACCACTACGCCGGCAACAACCCCATCAACCTTGTCGACCCCCTCGGCCTGCGGCCCGTCAGCGACGCCGAACTCCGCAAGCACCGCGACCAGATGGGACACAACCTCTGGGAACGCGAGGCACCCAACTGGCTACAAGACAATTGGGACACCGTCGCCGTGGGCGTCTTTGGCTCCTCAGGCCTACTGCTCAGCGATAACGGCCGGAAGATTGCCGGGGAGTCGCTCGACGGATTCACGCAACGTGCCCACGACGTTGCGGACTTGTTCGCAGTGGTCACGCAGGATCGCCATCTCGGGGGTCGACCCGTATCTCAGGCAGAGCGGGATGACATAGCCGGGAGGGCTCCTGGGGCACTCTCCACCGTGAACAGGCTGGTGACGAGCTACTTGAAGGGCGTCTGGGTCGACGGCGCCTGGGGAACCGTCAAGAGCCTGTATGGCATGGTGAACTTCACGGACTGGGAGACGTTCAGTACGTCGTGGATCGGTTTGGGCAAACTCGCACTTGCGCTCAACCCGTTGACGACGGCTGTAAACGAGTTCACTGACCTTCCCGGGCTCAAGCGTGGCGAACTCGGCAGGACCCTGGTGGACACCGGCAAATCGCTGCTGGCGTGGGATACCTGGAAGGAAGACCCCGCTCGGGCATCCGGCCAAGTGGTGTTCGGCGTCGTCGAGGCGGTCCTGGGCACCAAGGGGGCCGGCGCGGCGGCCAAGGCGGCCAAGGGGGCCGGCGCGGCGGCCAAGGCGGCAAGCGCGGTGGTTAGGAAATTGGAGACCACAGGGCTTGGCGCGAAGTACATCGCGAAACTTACGCCAGCGCAGCAGGTCAATGTATTAAGGGCGCTGGACAGATGGAATGTGGATGCGTCCGGTAAAAACCAGGGTGTCACACACATCATTGATTACGCTAGCGGATCTGGTGGGCCTGGCAAGACCAACCGCCTCGCGAAGCTCGAAGAGTACACTGGACGCGGGCCCTTCGACGTGAATGATCCGAATGTAATAACAGAAGTCACGACCGCGCTGGATGGCCTTGTGGCCAACGTGCCGCCGGAGGGGGTTCGAGTGCTAGGTGAAAAGACGGCGTACTTCGTTGCAAAGGATGGATCATCTCCGCCTTGGTCGGCTGGACAGAAAGGCATTTCTGTCCTGAAGTACAAGGGTCGGATATCTACATTCCAAAATGGGGACTTCAAGAAATTCACCAAACTCTCATGACTCTTCATATTATGTACGATATGAGGGTAAGCAAGATTGAGCCGTGGGCGGAATTTAATGAGTACGAAGGGCAGTTGGAGGGTGAGGTTGCGAACACGTTACTTACGTGCCATGTGGTAATGAATAGCGGGGAGTTATGGCGGCAGATCAGCATCGGCGACGTGGTTCGCATTGATTTGTGGCTTGAACGGAGCGGATCTATCGGCAAGTCGTTGGCGAAAGATGCGGCGGAGTTGGTGCAGCTAGAAGGAGTCCAGTACCGCGCGACAGGTGAAGTTGTCGCCTCAGTAGGCGAGGAAGTGCTCCTAGCTACCGACCCGCAATTGCGGGTCGATCTGGACATTCCCAGCACGATGGCCTTTGCGCTTCCACGCTTGGGCGAATCGATCGAAGTATCGGGGACTCTGCGCGCGGAACTTGCGGAAGACTGGCGTCCCGGTCCCGGTCCCGTTCCTCGGGGCCGGGTGCAGCAGCATTCTCGTGTTCCCCAGCGTGAGCTTCGCTCTGGGTGATCTTTTCGGCCAGCGTCTGACAGGCCTGCTCTACTGGACTCGCCCAGCTGATCGCAGCAATGCTCCGGGTCGGCCGGGAGGTTCCGGGCGTGCCAAGGTCATCGCCGCGCGGTGTCATGCCCATGACTGGGACGACCAGAACGCCCGCGACGCTTTTGGCTGGTCAACGACATGATCATCGCCTCGGCAGGTGCCAGATTCTGGAAACACCGCTTACAAGACCGGTGAGGCCCGCGCCACCCTGGCCGAGGCCGGGCGAACGGCGATCATTAAACCTGCACCCTGCCCCTGCGCTCGGCCGCGCCCGGTGGATACACGATCGACGAGCTCACCGTTGATGAATTGGCCGGAACCGTGATCTGCCCGACCGGGTAACCCGCCGGTTGACGGCAAACGCACCGGCATCTTCGGTGCCGGCTACTACCGGCCGATGGTCGAACGCTCCATTGGCCGGCTGATCGGAGCAAAAGCCCGCTGTTGGAACTGCGATACCGCGGCACCACCGCGAACGCCTGGTGGCTACACGCACCTGCATCGCCGACCTCAACCCGCGCCGCCTGCTCAACCGCGGCGTCGCCTGGCAGCCCACCGGCTGGGCCCTCGCCTGAGGCTCACCCAGACCAGCGCCTCCCTGACCGCACAACCCGCCATAGATCGCTCCAACGATGGGAAGGCATCCTCGCAGTCCTCAAACGCGGTGACCTACGGCGGCCAGACGGCCACTTGAGAAACCTTCCCCGTCACCTCTGTCCTGCCTCCTGGAGGAAACCGGGATTGTTCAGTGGTCTTCTAGCCTAATCGGTGGTCGGTACCCGATAAGCGGCGCTGCGACCTGGATCATGTCGAGTTCACCGTTGTTCGCAGCGTAGCCGCGTCCGATGGTCATTCGGACTGGGGTGCGACGGGGAAGGGTTACGCCGAGTAGGTCGCCGTCCAGGTCGACGTTCGGCCGTAGCAGGAGTCCTGTTTTGGAGCGCCGGACGGTCGAGGTCCAGTGCCCGTACAGCGTCCTCAGCGAGTCGGAGCGTCCCGCGGCGATCACATGCAGGTCGGGGCGGCCAGAGGAGAACAGGCCCGCGATCGCGCTGTCCGCGTCGTCGAAGCTCTCGGCGTCATCGATCAACACTACTACGGGGCCGGTGACGGTTCGGATGGACGCGAACACTGCCGTAGCCTCACCGCCGGCCGTCGCGAAGCGGTCCAATGCAGGGCACTCCCGCAGTGGGCACCGGCGCCCGCCGGTAGCGACCAGATGCAGTTCGCCGCCCTGTTGCCCGGTGCGCAGCGATGCGGCGATGGTCCACAAGGCGAGACTCTTCCCGGACCGCGCCGGCCCGGTCACCAGAGCGTGATCACCCTCGTACAGTTCCAGGTGGGCGACCCCCAGGTCGGACTGGCGCATCCCGATCGGGATGCGCCACGGTTCACTGGTCAGGTCGCTGATCGCACCGAGCGACGCGAACGACACCTCGGCCGGCAGCATGCCGATCGGGCTCGCCAGGCGGGTCGCTTGCGGGTACCGCGCGGCGACGGCGGCGACCGCTGCCATCAGCGACGGTGTGGGCCGCCCGAACTGGATCTGCAGCCCGCTCGGCACCATGACGGCCCGCCCCGGTATCGGCTGCGGAACGTTCTTGCGGGTCAGGCCGGCGGACACGTAGTCGTAGGGGTCGGGCAGCCGGAACAACCACTTGTGGGTCGTGACCGACATCCAGGCGTTGGGGGCGGTGTTGAGCCGGTCCGCCGTCACCGCGAACGAGATGCCCATGTCCGTCCCGTCGGCGTACACGCGGGTCACCTCGTCGATCAGTTCCAGCCCTTCGGTGTCGTCGAACTCGGCGCGCATGGCGGAGAGATTGTCGATCAGGACGAGGGTCCGTCGGCGTGGTGCTCCGCCGCGCCGGCGGTCGAGCTCAGCGCGCAGGTGCCGGACCAGCCGTACCTGCCGCTCGCGGTCATCGGCGAGGATCACCGATCCGGTGTGGGGCAGTCCTTCCAACGCCTTGAGGTCGCCGGCTCCGAAGTCGAGCGCGTACACCTCCAGTTCCTCCGGGGAGAGCACGGTGGCGAGGCTGAGCGCCAGGTCGGCGAGGGCCGTCGTCGTACCGCTGCCGGGGATGCCGAAGATCAGCAGGTTGCCCTCCACAGGGTCCCAGCCCGCGGGGTATTGGGTCTGCCGGCGGGGATCGTCGGCGAGCGCTACGACGGCCCGTGCCGCACCCGGTGTTGGAACGGCAGCGGCTACCAGGTCGGCGACGTCGATGTGCGCCGGCAGCGGCTCCGGCCACGGACGCCGGGGCGGCGGGATGTTCTCGGCCCGGTTGGCCGCGATGGCGGCGTCCACGAGACGCGCCAGGTCCGACCTTTGCGGCTCCGGGTTGCCGGCCGGGTCCACCGCGCTGCCCGCCTCCTCGATCTTCGGGCGGAGTGCCGGCCCGAACACGAAGGGCGCGACGTCGACGGCTGTGTCGGCGTTCTCGTCGGTCACGCAGGTGACCAGGGCGGTCTGGATGGGCACGATCTCGCCGGGGCCGAGCCGGATGTAGGCCCGTCCGGGCAGGTGCCGGCTCAGTGCCGCCGCGTCGGGCCTGTCGATGACGTCGACGGAGTCGGCAGCGTCCTGCACGCGCAGGGCGATACGCAGGTTGGTGTTCGTCCGGATGTTGTCGTTGATCGCGCCTGCCGGTCGCTGCGTCGCCAGGATCATGTGTACGCCGAGCGTGCGACCTCGCTGGGCGACGCTGACGAGCGAGGAGAGGAACTCCGGGTTCTCCTTCGCCAGCGTCGCGAACTCGTCGATCACGACGACCAGCCGGGGGAGAGGCTCCGGGAGATGAAGCGCGAGGTACTCCTGCAGATTGTCCGCTCCGGCGGCGCGCAGCGTCCGCTCCCGATACTGGACCTCGGCTTCCAGGGACTGCAATGCCCGTTCGGCCAGTTGCTCGTCGAGGTCGGTGACCATGCCGACGGTGTGCGGCAGTCGCGCGCATTCGTCGAACGCGGCGCCGCCCTTGAAGTCCATGAGGATGAACGTCAGGTGCGTCGGATCGATGCGTACGGCCAGCGCGGCGACCAGACTGCGCAGCAGTTCGCTCTTGCCCGAGCCGGTGGTGCCACCGACGAGACCGTGCGGCCCGTCACGGACGAGATCGAGGTTGAAGACGCCGCGTTCGGTGACGCCCAGTGGCGCCACCGGTCCGGCGGTGGGCCCGGTGAGCCGCCATTGTTTGCGGATCGACTCGGCATCGATTCGTTCCATCTCCAGCAGCGGCAGCAACCGTACGCTGTCGGGTAGTCCGGCGCCGGGCTGGTGCAGTTCGGGGTCTTCGAACCGGGCGAGGTTGCGCGCGCAGGTGCGGGCGGTCGGCACCGCAAGACCGGCGAGGAGGACGTCGCCGATCTCGGCGCCCTCCTCGGGTCGGCGGACGATAGCGTCGCCGTCTGAATTCAGGACCTCGATGATGGTGTTGCAGGCGGCCGGCAGACGGTCCGCGGAGGAGGAGACCACGATCCCCGCGACCGGCACCGTGGCCGCGGCCGAGGCGTGGTGTCCTCGGTCGTCGGCGGCGCTCAGCAGATCCCGGGCGGGCGCGTTCTTGCCTTCGGTGAGAACGTCAGAGTCGAGGACGACCAGCACGGTTCCTGTCCCGGCGCCGCCGGCGAGCGCGCGGAGAAGCGTGTCGCTGGTGTCACGCTGGGCGGACAACCACCTGTCACCGCCGCTGGTGCCGCGGGTGTGCGGCAGCCATTTGCACCACTCCCAGTCCGGTTCCCGGCCCGGGTCGACGAAGACACCGATCGTCAGGTCGGCGGGCCCCTGATGGACGGCCGCCTGGCAGACCAGGCTTCGCGCGGTGGCCAGCGCGGCAGCGCGATCACCGACGACGCCGACGACACCGCCATGGGACAGATCGACACAGACCGGCGCGGCCCGCAGCCGGCTGGATTCCAGCGCCGTTGCCGTTTCCGGCGGAAGTTTGGCGGCGCTGTTCGTGACCGGTGGCTGCCATGGCAGGTCGGCCAGGCCGGCGAAAAGCCGCAGGAAGTCCTCGTGCTGCGTTCGTCGCTCCCACAGTCGCACGCTCGGCAGAGCGGCACGGCGGAGAATCTCACCAGGGTCGGGACACAGCTCCCTCAGCCGGGAACGCTCGGCCACCCCGGTCTCGCCGACGCGGCGCTCGAACTCGCCGACTTCGGTTTCGTAGCGACGGCGGTCCCGCTTGGCGCCCTGCTGGCTTCGCCGACGCGACTCCAGGTAGATGCCGACGACGAGGAACGGACTCAGTACGGCTACCAGGGCGAGCGCGAGTTTCCCGGCACTGACCCTCATCAGGAGCACGGCCAGGCACAGCGGGCCGACGAACGACACGACGCTGAAGTGGGGCTTCGCCGGCTCACCCGGTTCGGTCGGCACTTCGATCGGCCCGGGTATCGGCGCTCTGGCCGGTCGTGGAGGCCGGTTGAACGAGACCGTGCCCCCCAGGCCCGGCGGGCGCCTGAGGTCCAGGCCACGCGGCCGGTCGGTGGCGGCGACCGGGCGGATGGTGAAGCCCAGCGCACCGGCTTGGATCACGCACCCTGGGCTGACCTCGGCGGCTTCCACCGGTCGCAAGTAGGTCCCGTCGACGAGTGTTCCGTTGCCGGATCCCGGGTCGACGATCGTGCCGGTGCCCGACTCGGCGAGCTCGATCTCGCAGTGGTGCCGGGAGACGGTCGGATGGTCCAGCACGATCGTGCCGGCCCGGTCACGGCCCAGCGACGACCGTCCGGCCACCAGAGGGAACACTCGTCCGGCTTCCGTACCAGCGACGGCAACGAGTTCGAACCCCGCCTCGTTCGCCGCCGCCGGGCCGGACGGTTCGTCCGGTGGCGCTGTCAGGATGCCGCCCTCATGCAACCCGGACTCGACCACCAAGCAGGAGGAAGGCACCACCCGATCATCAACGGCGACCGACGGCGGCACGGGTGTTCCCCGCACCGCTCGGACAAGATCGCCGAGCGTCGCATCGGGATTGCGCAGCTCCACGTCGAGCTCGTGGTCACCGTCGTCGGCCCGGAAAACGATCTGCATGAGTCACCTCACCGGGCGACTCGCCTCGCATGTCACCCGTGTCACAAAGCCGCAGCGGTCCTTACCGGCGGTGTCGCCGCGTCCCGTCGGGGAAACCTGAGGACATCGTCTGTCCCATGGCTGCGTCGCTGCGTCGCTCGCTGCCGCAACGGCGCCGTAGCCTCTAGGGCCACCGTAGTGACAACGGCATGCTCTGCGCCGCGACTCCGCGATACCGGACGGCACGCCTGTGCCGTGCCAAGGATCAGGATGGCTCGAGAAGAACTGATTTGTATCCGTCGTAGTTGTACATCCACCAGGTAGCGGCCAACTGAGCGCCACGGCAGTCAGTGCCATGGGAACTGCGGCAGTTACGAGCGACGGCCCCACCGGTTTGGTTGTTCAAGAACCAGTGGACGCCTTCCTCCTCGACATCGTAGGCGCCGTACCGGTACCACATGTGCGACGGACGTCCGTCGTTCCAGCCGGCGTCCCGGGGATAGAGGCACACGTAACCGGCCGGGCAGCCCTGATACGCGGCAACCACTGGCGGTGAGGCGGTCGACGGCAGCGGCGTTCCGAGCCGTACGCCGGGAGTGGCGATCGGCGTCGGCGCAGGCGTCGACGGTACGAGCGGACTGGCCGGCGCCGAGGCGGCCGGCGGTCCCTCCTTGAGCGGCCGGTCGACTCGTGTCGCCAGTAATCTGGCCATCGCACCGGCAGCCAGCAGGAGCACGCCGCTTGCGGCGGCCGCCCATATCGTCATGCGCCGGTGCTTGGTGCGGAAACCGGACGCTTCCTCGGGTCTGCTGGTTTCCGGTGAACGACGGCGCAGCACGGTCTCCGCAGCCCAACGCGACGACGAAACGGGCGGCAGAGCCCGCAAATCCGCCAGAGCGGGCAGGGCTTCGCGAAGCAGGGGGCCGGCGGCACGGGCGGTCGGTCGGTCCCGCGGGTCGCCGGCCAGGAATCGGCGTACGAGGGCCCGTAGTGGATCCGGCACGTCGGCGACGCAGGGCGCCTCGGTGCCTTCAGGGCGGGTACCGGTGAGCATCTCGACGAGGCATACGCCGAGGGCGAACATGTCCGCCGCGGCGGTCACCGGGCCGCCGTCGCGGATGTCCGGCGCCAGGTATCCGGCGGTGCCGCCGATGGAGGTCGAAGTCCAGCCCGCGTCCACCAACCAGACGGCCACACCGAAGTCGCTGATCTTCACCGAGGGTGGCTGCGTGTGCGGATCAACGAGGATGTTCTCCGGCTTCAGATCCATGTGCACGATTCCCTGGGCGTGGGCCGCCGCCAGCCCGGCGGCCAGGTCCGCGGTGATGGCGCAAGCGTCCACCGGTGGCAGCGTGCCGCCTTGATCAGCCAGGTACCGGCGCAGGTCGGGTCCGTCGACGTACTCCATCAACAGCGCAAGCCGGCCGCGGTCGAGGATCAGATCGTGCACCGCGACGATCGCGTCGTGCCGCAGGGTGCGCAGCACGGCCTCCTCTTCCAGGAACCGGGTGCGGATCCGCCGGTCGGCGGCCAGCTCGGGGCAGAAGACCTTCGCTGCCAGTGGTGATCCGCCGTCGCGATGGGTCGCTCGCCGTACCACGCCGCTGGCGCCCTGCCCGATGATCTCGTGCAACACGTAGTCCTGGCCGAGGGCTTCTTCGCCGGCCATTGCCCGCCTCCCACGGCGCTCGGCTGGTCAGGAGTTGGCCCCGTGGCACGTCGCTGGCGCAGCAACACGAGTACGCCGCATCGCCAGTACCCTACGAATGGGCCGATACGGGCAACGTGTCTGACGCTACCGGCGATTGGCCGCGCAGATTGTCAGATCGCACACGACGATGGCGTCAAGCACGGTGGGGTGGATTTTCCTCGGGCGGGCCGTAGCCATCCGAGGCCCCTAATCGGGATGCCAGTGAGATGCTTCTAGCCCCGCACGGCGGTCCGCTGTGCGGGGCGTGCTGACCCGCCGTCCACCGGCCCGAAGCCCGCAGGCAGGCTGCCGGAGGCGGGCGGGCCGATCCACCCGGACGATCCGGTGCACCAGGCGCTCGTGCTGATGTTGGGGCATCAGTCGCAGCGCGAGATTCTGCGGTCGGGGTTGACGTGTTCGAGATCAACACTTCGGATACGCGCACGGTGATAGCGGTCACCGGGTTGGCGCTGCTCCCGCTCGTGGAGTCGCTGACCCTTTCTGAGGGCGTGGTGACCAAGGGTAGCGAATCGGAACTCAGCAAGACGACGGCTTAAATATTGTCAAAGTTCGATGTAGCGTGGGAGCGCTCCCGTATTGCGTCCGCCACTCTGCTCAAGGAGCCGACCATGTCGCAACGGCGTCGTTGCACGGCCACCATGCTGGCCGGCCTGCTCGTTCTGGCCCTGTCCGCGCTGCCGTTGACCTCGGTGTCGGTGGCCGCCACCGCCGCGGCTGGCATGTCCCACAGCCGTCCGGTGCCACTCACTGAGCTGACCGTGGTGTCCGAACAGGTGGCTTCCGGTCTGCGGCGTCCGATCGCGATCACCGGGCTGCCGGACGGCCGGATGCTGATCGCGGAGAAGAACGGCACTATCCGCGCCTACCACCCCGACACCGGCCTGGCGCTCGAGCCGGTACTCGATCTCTCCGCCCGCGTCGACACGTCGGACAACGAGCGCGGCCTGCTCGGTATCACGCCCGCGCCGAACTTCGCACGGACCGGGATCCTCTACGTGGCCTACACGAGCCTGCCGGCCGGCGCGCTGACCCTGGCGCGACTGCCCATCGGCGCCCCGCAACGGCTGCAGGTGCTGCTCACCCAGGAGCACGCCGAGTACGGCAACCACAACGGCGGACAGGTAGCGTTCGGCCGCGACGGCTACCTCTACTGGTCCACCGGCGACGGCGGCCACGCGAACGACCCGTTCAAGGCCGGTCAGGACCTCGGCACCCTGCTCGGCAAGATCGTGCGGATCGACGTCAACCGGACCTGCGGGGCGAAGCCCTACTGCGTACCCTCCACCAACCCGTTCGTCCGGACGCCGGGCGCGCGGCCGGAGATCTGGCTCTACGGGCTGCGTAATCCGTGGCGGTTCTCCGTCGACCCGGTCGACAACTCGCTGTGGGTCGGTGACGTCGGCCAGGGCCTGATCGAAGAGATCAACCACATCCGTCCCTGGCAGGGCGGGGCCAACCTCGGCTGGTCCTGCAAGGAGGGCACCCCGGTCTTCGACCCGGAGCAATGCCGGCCCGGCGTGCGGTACGTCGACCCGGTCTTCGAGTACGAACACTTCCTCACGGAGAGCTGCTCGGTGATCGGCGGCGTGGTGTACCGAGGGTCCCGGACCCCCGAGGCGTGGGGAACCTACGTCGCGAGCGACTACTGCGCGCCTCGTGTGTTCGCCGTGCGGCCCAAGCGCGACGGCGGCTACGAGACGGCCACGATCGGCAACTTCCCCACCCAGCCGACCGCGATCGGTACCGACGTGCACGGCGAGTTGTACGTGCTCAGCGACTTCCCGGGATGGCTGAGCCGGGTGCGGTTTGAGCGAGTCCGGCCAGTCTCTGGCGGCGGGGCGACGACTCGCTGAACCCGGGGGGCAAACCTCCGCGTTTCCTCCGGTATCCATAGCGAAACCCTCAGGAGTGAAGTCATCGCGCGTGGTGCATGACTTCTGAAGTCTTCTCCTCCGGACGCCCGTCGTGAAGGGTCCACAAGCCCCGGGTCGCAGCAATCACCCGTATCCACACCCGCGCGAAGCGCTGTTTGACGTCCGGAGCCGAAACGACGGGCTCAGCGCTCGGCGGCCCCCTCGTAGGACCGGCGGCGCCACCGACGGCCCGCACCTCGTGCGGCAGTCCTGGCGGCGGCCAACGCCGTACTTCACCTGCGGCTGACCGACCGCATCTGGCGGTGCCGGCAAACCAGGGCAGAGGCCAACGGCCTCAACTGAGTTCCGGCCGACGTACGAAGGATCGGCTTGCGGCCACCGGGTTCGCTGCCGCCGAGATCACTCTCGGGCCGCTGATCGACGGCGCGGCCGCCGCCGCGATCCTCACGGTGGAAGGCAGGGCCTGCGTGGTGGCCTCGGCTCATCGGCGGCTGACGGCCTCGGCACGCGCAACGGGCCGTATTCGGCGGCGAAGGCGGCCTTCACCGCCCTGCGGTGGTCCGATCGAGGGACCATCGGTATCGATCGACATAGGTGGTCGTTCCCAGGGTAGAAGCGTAGCGAGGGAGCACAGCCGGCCTAGCGTTGACATCTGAAGGAGCTGCCGTGGAGCTGACGCACACTCCGGTGCGGCGTGCCGAGATGGAGACGAAGGACCTGGCGGTGGCCGAGGAACTTCTCAGCCGCGACTATGTCGAGTACCGGCCACAACTGGTGCGCCACCGAGCGGACTTCGTCTTCCGGGCGCAGTCCGCAGCGGTCGGCGGGTGCGGTGTCGATCGCGTGCGGAACTGGGCAACCCTCGAGGGAACCGTCGATGCCCTCGGCGAGGTGGCGGCGCTGGTCGTCACCGCGGGCCGCTACGCCATCCGGGAGGACCACGACTACCGCCCCGTCGCGCCCGGCACCGCGGTACTGCTGCCGACCAGCACCTCGGTACCCATCCGATGGGACCGGGTCGACGTTCAGATGGTCCGTTTCCCGATCGCGGCGGTGACCCGGGCCGCGGGCCGGCTCGGCGTCGAGCCGGTGGACTTCCGCTTCGTGGCGACCGCGCCCTTGTCGGCCGCCCACAACCGGCACTGGGTGTCCACGGTGGGATACCTCGAACGGGCCTTCGACGGGCCGGAACCCGCCATCGCCTATCCGCTGCTGCGCGAGAGCATGCTGCAGTCCCTTGCCGCGGTGGCGATTGCTGTCTTTCCCAACACGACCATGAGCGTCGACTACGCCGCCGGTCCCGGCCGCATCACCCCGGCAGCGATACGGCGAGCGATCGCGTATCTGGACGCGTACGCCGCTGAACCGCTCACCCTCGAGCAGGTCGCGGCGGCGGCCGGCATCAGCGTGCGGGGCCTGCAAGCGGGTTTCGCCCGGCACCGGGGCGTCAGCCCGATGGCGTACTTGCGACGGGTCCGCATGGAGCGCGCCCACCGCGACCTCCAGGCCGGTGACCGGTCGCGCGGGGACACGGTCGCCGCGATCGCCCGGCGGTGGGGTTTCGCCGCCCCGGGCCGTTTCGCCGTGGAGTACCGCAGAGTCTTCGGCCGATCACCGGGCCGTACGCTGCGCGCCTGAAGGGGTACCGATGGCGACGAGCACGACCGCCCCGCGGACCACCACGTTCGAGTCGGCCGATCCGCACGCCATCGAGCTGTTCCTCGCCGGCGCTTACGGCACCCGCATGCGGATCCGCAGCGCCGACCAGCGCCGCTTCCTGCGTCACCGGCGTACGGATGCCGGGACGTTCGCGATCGATGTCGTCGAGCAACCCGCCGACCGCACCTTCGCGGTCGACCCGATGCACACCGTCGTGGTCACCCGGGTCACCACCGCCCGGATCGAACGGACCTGCCGTCTCGACGAGCGGCGGTACGACGTCGGAGATCTGTTCCTGGCGGCTCATCCGGACGCCTTCTACACCTGCCGCTGGTACCCGGGAGAGATCGCCAACTGTGTCATCGACCCGGCGCTGCTCGCCCGGGTCGCCGCCACCGCGCCGGGCCGGCGCGGCGGACCGATCAGCTTCACCAGCCTCGACCCCGTGTCGCCGGCGGCCTCGGCTCACTGGTGGGCGACCCGGTCCTACGTCGCGGACCTGCTGGGCGACCCCGAGGTCGCCACACCGCTGGTCCTTACCAGCGCCGCTCAGCTGCTCGCGGCCGCGACGCTGACCACCTTCCCGAACACGGCGCTCACCGAGCCGACGATCGAGGACCGCCGCGACGCCTCCACCCCCACGGTGCGCAGGGCGGTCGCCTACATCGACAGTCACGCCGGGAGCGACATCGGCGTCGCCGACGTCGCCGCGGCCGCCAACGTCAGCATCCGCGCGGTGCAACTGGCCTTCCGCCGCCACCTCGGCACCACACCGACGGCTTACCTGCGCCAGGTGCGCCTGGATCATGTTCGCCAGGCCCTCATTGACGCCGACCCCACCACCGCGACCGTGTCGGCGATCGCGGCGAGCTGGGGCTTCGCCAACCACAGCCGGTTCACCGCGACGTATCGCGCCACCTACGGCGTCCTGCCCAGCGCCGTCCTGCGCGGCGCGTGAGCTTCGTTCTCCGCACAGCAGTCACCGGATGTGCACAGAACGTACTAGGCGCCCCGTCGCCGACGTCCGATCCTTCAGGGGACACCGGCGCGAGTCCGAACGCCGTGCCCGGACGTGGAGGAGCCGTGATGATGTTGGGCGTTCACGAAGGTGAGGAGCCGGGCGCCACGCCGCTTCCGTCCGGGGTGGTCACGACGGAGGAGGGGGACCGGCTGACCATCACCATCAGCACCGACCTCGATTGCGGGACCGGGCCCGGCCTCTACGCCCGGCTCCGTGATCTCGTGGTCATCACGCGGGCCCGGCTGATCACGATGGACATCGCCGGCGTCGACTTCTGCGACTGCGCCGGCGCCCGTGTGCTCGCCGCCATCCACCGGCTCGCCTCGGACCAGGGGATAGACTGCCGGCTGCGGGGCCCTCGCCCCCATGTCGTCTGGCTGCTGCAGACGCTCGACGCCGGATACCTGACGGCGCCGGAGGCCGAGTAAGACCCGGGAGTCCTCCAGCACCCGACCGAGTTCGCTGATGGCCGTACCCGTTCTTCACATCGTGCGCAGCGCCTCGGTGGGGGAGAGGCGTGCGGCGCGTATGGCCGGGTAGAGCCCGGCGCAACCGCCGATCACCGCGGCCGGCACCAGGGCTGCGCGCACCCCCGCCGGCGGCACCAGCGTCTGCCGGCCGCGGTCACCGCCGGACTCACTCTGCCCTACAGTTCCGGCGCCGTCGAAGGCCAGGCCAGGCGCAGGAATCCGCGGAAGTGGGAAGCCTTGCGGTCGTAGCGGCGGACCAGACGCCGGAACCGGGTGACCCACTCCAGGCAACGCTCAATGACGTAGCGATGCCGGCCGAGCCGGGGCGAGGACTCGATACCCTTACGCGCGATCCGGGCCTTGAGCAGCCTGCCGTCATCCCGCACGCTGAGCTGGAAGGCCGATCGTCAAAGTTTGCTCCGCCGCCTGTTTCCATCTGAGTCCTCCGCCATCGGGCTGACCAGGACACCAGTTCCCGCGTCGATACGCCCTCCACGCCGCGACCGCCCCCGTGGCGGCGCGACGTGGAGGTTGTGTGCGATGCACGGTTCTATGCTATACAGACTAGGTGAGATCGAGTCAACTACTCAAGGGCGTGCTGGACATCGCCGTCATGGCCGCGCTGTCACGTCGCGAGTTGTACGGCCTCGAGCTGCTGGAACGCCTGCGGGGCGAAGGCCTCACACCGTTGGGCGACCCATCCGTCTACGGGGTGCTACGCCGCCTCGAGCAGGACGGGCTGGTCACCGCCCGGCTGGAGCCGTCGGCCAGCGGCCCCGCCCGCAAGTACTACAGCATCACCCCGAAAGGCCGAGCCGACCTGGACGCCGCCGACGCAGAGTGGTCACGGCTCGCCCGCGTCGTCAACCGACTCCTGGAGATGAGGAATGAACGTGAGCAGCGCTGAGCCATCCGCCGCATCTGCCGGCGAAGACCCATCCGTGTCATCGGAAGCCATCCGGAACTACGTCATAGCGGTGGACGACCTCCTGCTGGACGTGCCGTGGCGTCGTCGGCGTGAGCTCATCGCCGACCTGCAGGAACACCTCCGGGAACATCCTGACCAGATCACTGTCGAGCAGCCCCAGGACTACGCGGCCGAACTGCGCGCCGCGGCTGGAGCCGTTCCCGGCGGGTTCCTGTCCGGGTTCCGGTCGGCATCCTGGCCCACGCCGCTGGAGTGGTGGGAGTCGGTCCTGCGCGGCGCGGCTCTCATCTTGCTGGCGCTGCTGGGGTACAAGATCCTGGACTACCTGTCCTACTTCGTCGTCGGAGATGCTTCATCACAGGGCCCGTGGCCCGGCGCGATCGACTCCGCGCTGCAGACGCTGTACCCAGTACCTGCCTTCCGCGGCTCCACCGGGACCGGGCTGTTGATCTATGCCCCGTTGGCCGTCCTCGTCGGGCAGCTGACCACCGCCGCGGTGCTGCTGCGCGCACCACAACGACGTCCGATGCTGCGAATCTTGTCGTACATCAGCCTTGGCGTTGTCCTGGTACTGCTCGGATACGGAGCCATACGATCGATTGGCTGATACCTAGGCGCCCTGAACCGTCACCTCGGCGCCGGTGCACCCTCGGATGCGGTGATTCGCCCTGCAGGCTCGGGCCGAACAGTCCGCGACGGGCGCACTCTCTTGCCGCCGACCGGGCGCTACAGAGTCACGGTCCTGCTACGTCGGACAGCACACGCTCGTGCTGAAGAGAGTGCGTTCCCGATGCGCGCAGAAGGTGATGGACGGCAGCTTCTATCGCAACGTTCGTTCTCGCCGCTCTCGAGTGAGAGCTTTCGGGCGGACGCCTCCCAGCGAAGAGGCGGGGGAGATCGTGTGGAGGTTCTGCGCCGCGCCTTCCGAAGCGGCGGCCCGCGGGCACAAGATCCCCCCATGAACTACCGTCAACATCTCGTGACGTTCGAGGAGCACGCCCGCAGCCAGGCGGTGCGCACCGAACCGCAGCCGCTCGGCGGGCACCTCCACCGGGCACTGATCCGTAGTATCCAGCGATTCCAAGCCGGCGAGGACGGCGACGGGACCGGCCTGATCGCGGCGGCGACACGGGCCGGCGATCCGGTCTACCTGGCCGCAGTCCGGCTCTTCGTGGCCGAGGAGCAGAGCCACGCGGCCCGGCTGGCGAACGTGTTGCGCTACGCCGGCGCGGCCCCGATCAGCGGGCACTGGACCGACACCGTCTTCGTCCTCGTACGCCGCGGTGGCGGCCTTCGGCTGGAGCTGCTGACGCTGATGCTGGCCGAAGTAGTGGCGTTGCGCTACTACCGGGCGCTCCGCGACGGGTCCGGCGACGCCTACGTGGCCGATGTGGCCGCCCGGATCCTCGCCGACGAGAAACGGCATGTGCCGTTCCACCTCGATCGCCTGCGTCAGAGCTTCGCCCGGACACCGCTCGCCGGTCGGGTCGCCGCAGCCGGGGGGTGGGGGGTACTGATGCTCGGAGCGGTACTCGTGGTCGCCCTCGACCATGGAAGTGCGCTGCGGGTTCTGGGCGTGACCCGGCGGCGGTTCATCATCGACGTGCTGCGCCTGTTTCGCCCGATGGCCGCATCGGTCTTCCGGCAGCGGGCAACCGCAGCCGGCCAAGGTCTTCGTCCGGCATCAGGTGCCATTCATTCTTCCGGTACGGCAGCCGCCGTTCGTGATTTGACTTCGGGTTCTGCGGGAACAAAGACGGCCACCCCATGGTAACGGCCTCCGCCGGAGGCCGGCGCGCGCTCGTGCCGATGAGCGTGCGTTTGCCGGCTCGGTGCCTGAAGGTGCGTCGTGCCTACGTCTGATGGAACCTGGCCGTCTTGACCGAGTCGTGGAAGGAACGTCCGTACCTTGTCCTTGGTGAAACTCGGATTCCACGGCGCTGGAAGCGGCCGTTATGGCATGTCGGCGTATCGGGGAGGCGGGATGTAGGGCTGCCACCATGCGACATACGTTCCGACCCCGGCCACGATGGACATCAGCGCTCCCACGACCACGCCCAGCCATGATCCCTGGTTCCGGGGGTTGCGCACGTTGATACAGGCGTTCCCGCTGGGATGATGGACCGTTACCGGGTGGCCCGCACGCAAGCTCGTCGCTCCCTGCGACCAGTACAAATCTGACTCGCACCGCTGCCCGTCGCGGGCGGTGAAGCGAACCCTGAGAAAGGCACGGTGGCCGCGGTTCTCCACCCTCACGACCTCGGCATCCGCGTTCGAGCCGCGGGAGTCCCTGACCGTGGACCACGAGAATGCCACGGTCACACAGGCGGTCAGAAGGAGGAAGAACGTCCAGAAGACTCGCAGCCGGGTCACGCGTGACTTCAGCACACAAGGATCCTAGGAACCGCCGTCAACGGGCTTCTTCGTGCAAGCACCTACGTGAGCGGTGCGGGTACGCTGATTCACCATGATCGACCCGTTGCCGTCGCCTCTTTCGGCCGAGCGTGTACTGGAGATCGCAGCGCCGATGCTTGCCGAGGTGGGTGGCACGTGGCGGCTGGCTGATGGGCCGATGCTGAGATCGGGGTCGTTGGGCGTTCGGGTTCTTCCCGCGGACAGCGACGATTACCGGCACCTTGACCTGGAGATCCTGCTGAACGCGGACCGGCTGGATGTGCCAACGATCGTCGACTGCACGGTCGGCATCGCGACTGATCCGGTCGAGGCGGCCCGTCAGGCGATCCAGGCGTGGATTGACACCTGCCTGGTGACGGTACTCGAGATGGTTCAGCAGCAAGGACGACTAGCAGGTCACTTCAGGTCCGGCGAGCAGGGCGGTTTCAGCGGGTGGCACGCCATCGTCGGCAGTGTCACCGGGTGGTCCGTCGACGGATCGCAGGACAAGCAACAGTGGTTCGCCGAAGCGATGCCCTGGTCGACCCTGGCGCCCGTCATCACTGCCGGACTCGACCGACCACATCTCAACGGCATCCGCATGCTGGTTGGTCAGGGCGGTGACTTCACTGAGTGCGAGGTCCGGATCAACGGCCAGAAGCACGAACCGTCCGCGGCGGCACTGGCCGCGCTGGATTGGCCACGTACCAGCCAGTTTGGGCTGGCACGCGTGTTCGTCCTCCTGGTCGGCCCCGACTAAGCGGATGCCTTCACATGCCGCCGATAAGCGCACTGAGCGCTCGTCGTGTGAAGTGACGTGCCGGGGCGACTGCCATCGCTCGGGGAGAACCTCACGAAGTCGAACCGTCACGATCGCCGACGAGGTGATCCACTTCCGCAAGATCTCGGAATGTAGTACCGGGACCCCTCCCGGCGGGTCGGCCATACAGTCCTCTGGTCGATCACGAACCGGTTCCGTTGTGGCCGGTCAGCTAAATCGGAGGGATTTCCATGACAGGCAAAAACGGCCTCAAGAAGCTGCTCATTGGCGCGACGGTCGTCGCGGGCCTCGTCGGCGGGGCCGCCGCACCGGCCGCGGCGTCGGCAGCCGCCCCGGAGGACGTGCAGGCGAGGGCGTGCGGCTTCTGGGTCAACAGCCGGGCCTGGGCGTTCTACACCCACTGCACGGGCAGTGTGTACACGGTCGTGCAGGTGAAAGTCGTGACCAGGACCGGCCCCGGCTCCCTCATCTGTGTCCGGCCCGGCACTGTCGGACTCGGCCCGGCCAGCGTGGTGAGCAACGCCTACTACACGGGCAGGCTTTGCTGAACAGTCGGTGTCGTGGGGTGCGTCGCGTGTCGGCGCACCCCGCCCAGGCGCCATGTGCCAGAGAGTTCCGCTCTGGCACATGGCGCCGTTGGTATATGTACTCGTTCTCCTCTTGAGTGACATTGCGGAACATCGCGCCGCCACAACCGTCCCCGGCAACCTGCTTGCCTGGGCCTTCCTCAGCGGATTCTTCGCCCCGGGAGCATTCAGTTCGACGTTCGCGACCCCGTCTCGCTCTTCTCTGGGCCCGGTTTCTTTCGGATGGTCCTGTGGATTCGGGTCGTTACACTCTCGGGTCTAATGCGTGTGCTCGCCAAGATTCTGATAAAAGCACGCCCCGCGTACACGCTGAAGTGGATTGCGGCAGGTCTCGCGCTGGTCGGATTCGGTGTCCCGATCCCCGCCGGCAGCGCGTGCAAGTCGTCGATCATGGGGTCCAGGTGTAGGGCGTGCATTTGGGCGGCGGAGCGGGTCAGCCGGTTGCGCAACTCCCACTCCCGGTCGCCCTTGCGGCCCCGTCGGCCCCGAACCTGGACGGCCACCCGGCGAATTCCGACATCCACACCACGTCGAGGATGTTGACGTCGGCCTTGTGTCCACCGTCCTGTTTCGCGTCGCTCGCCATGAGTTCGTGCTGTTCTTCGGTCCCGCAGGCCGCGGTTCGAACGTGACCTTGTTCCGCGGGGTCGGCGTCTGATGCAGTGGCCGGTCGACGGAGAAACCTTCAGCGGCGAGGGTCTTGAGGGCCGGAAACGTTCTGCACCCGGCGTGCGGCGAAGGGCCGGCTGGTTCCCTGCGGAAGCCTGGAGAGATATTGACTGGATACGATGTGACGAGGCCATGCGGGGAGAGCGAATCGTGCAGACGGAGCGAGTTGTCGCCAACAGGTACCGGCTGGAAGAGCAGATCGGCTCCGGGGGCGGCGGAGTCGTGTGGCGGGCCACCGACGAACGCCTCGGCAGGCCGGTCGCGTTGAAGCGAGCCCTGTCCGGGGACGGGGACCCGCAGCGGTTCCGGCAGTTGGAGCGCGAGGCGAAGCTGCTTGCCCAATTGAACCACCGGCACGTCGTGACGATCTACGACGTGCTGGACGACAACGGTGAGTGCTGGCTGGTCATGGAGTACGTGCCGGCGCGGAGCATGGCCGAGTTGGACGTCGTCGCACCTCGGCAGGCGGCGAAGCTGGGCGCGCAGATCGCCGATGCGCTCGCGGCGGTGCACGCGAAGGGAATCCTGCACCGCGACATCAAGCCCGGCAACGTCCTCATGATCTCCGACGACGAGGTGAAGCTCGCCGACTTCGGCATCTCTCGCGACGCCGCGGGTGACGCGACCGTGACCTGCCCTGGTCTGCTCACCGGGTCACCGGGGTACGTGGCGCCGGAGGTGGCCAACGGTGCCGCGCCCACGGCGGCGTCCGACGTGTTCTCGCTGGCATCCACGCTGTTTGCCGTGGTGGAGGGCGAGTCACCAGTCGGGTCGACGACCGACGACATACGGATGCGCCTTCGACGGGCCGCCAACGGTGCCATCGCCTCGCCGCGCAGGAGTGGCCCGCTCGCGCCGGTGCTGGAGCGGATGCTGCGGGTCGACGCCGGACAACGTCCCACCGCGGCCGAGGCACACGAGATCCTCGCGGACATCGCCGGCGTGCGGGCAACCCGGCGCGCACCCCGCTCGAGGTTCGCTGGGCGCCGCAGGCTTCTCGTGACTGCCGGGGTGCTGGTCGCGGTCGCGGTGGTGGCGAGCTGCATCGTGTTCATCGATGAGCCCGGGACACCGACGGGGCCTGTGCTCGGTGCCGACCAGCGTACCGCCGATCCATGCTCGCTGATCCGTGACGCGGCTCTGGAGCCGTTCGGCAATCCCAACCTGGTCTCGGACGATTCCGGGTTCAACCAGTGCAACGTCATCGTGAAGAAGGACAGGAAGGAGGCGAACCTCCTGGCGTTGATCGACAGCACTCCCGGCGAGCAGTCGCCCGTGCAGGCACAGGACAAGGGGCGGTACCGGCTCGTCGACGAACCGGCGGGTGAGGGGTCCTGCGGGCGCCGGCTGCTGTTACCCGACCGCTACGAGATCCGGATCGAGGTGACCAGGGCCAACCTGATCGACGCCGACGCGTGCGTCATGGCCGACGTCGCCGTCCGGAGTGCCGACGCGGTGATCACCAGAGGACCGATTCCGGAGCGCCGACCCGGCAACCCGACGTTGCGGCCGGACTCCTTCAGCAGGGCGGACGCCTGCAGGGCCAAGGACTCGCCGTCGTTCCCCGATCGGCCCGGGATCGACCGCGGGAACCCGGAGGTCGGCTTCGGCCGCTGGAAGTGCACCTGGACCAGTACCGCCGACGGGATCGTTTACCGGCTGCGCTTCACCCGGGCGAAGCCGTTGGTCAAGTCCAGCGCGACGAAGGTGACGATCGACGGCCGGTATTCCGTGATCTCCTATCCCGGAGACGCACCTGGCGACGACACGTGTGAGGTCGAAGCGCACAACTTCACCTACGTGGACGCATACGGCTATGACAAGGACGAGGTGTTGGAAGCCACTGTTGTCGGCAGGAGCCTGTCGCCGGACGAGCGGTGCCTGCTCACGACCCGGTTGGCCACCGCCTTCTTCCCGCCACGGTAACGCGGGAACCCTCCCGCGGATCCCGGACAGGCTGACGGGTGCGCTGCTCACACGAGGTGCCAGGAGGCGAACATGCCAGAAGAACGGCTGAACGAGCTCCCGGCGAACCACCACAGCCTCGCCCTCGGAGTCCCCATCAGCGTCGCACCCGGCATGCTGCACGTGCTGGCGGCGACCGGCGGCACGACCGTCGGATTTAAGGAGGGGCGGACCGTCCTCTTCGGACGGAGCAGACCGGATGTGCACGTCTGCGTCGGCGAGGACGACCTGCGCATCAGCAGGGAGCACGGGGCGCTCACCTGTCGCGGTGACCGGTGGTGGATCAGCACGCTGGGTCGTCTTCCGTTGCGGCTGCCCGAATCTCGCCTGTTGTTCCGGCAGGACGAGCCGATCCCGTTGCAGACGGGGTACACCCCGCTGTTCGTCCGCGGATCACACGAACGACTGCACCTGCTTGAAGTTCACGTGCAACCCAGGCACGGCAACCGACCACCGGCCGACCACCACGCACCAACCAGGCCTCCGCGCACGTGGCACCTGACCTCCGTGGAGAAGCGCGTGGTCGTCGCGCTCGCCCAGCGGTACCTCCTGCACGAGCGGCACCCGATTCCTCTGTCCTGGCGTCAGGTCGCGGAACACCTCAACGAGATCCGGCCAGACGACAACTGGAACCACAAGAAGGTCGAGCGCGTCGTCACCGAGGTGCGGAACCGGTTGAGCGGCAACGGTGTTTCCGGCCTGACCCGTAAGGAGGTCGGTGAGCCCATCGGGAACACGCTGAACCACAACCTCATCCGCGAACTGATGGAGAGCACCACCCTCGTGCCACCGGACCTGCGCATCCTCGACCACGACAACTGAGACCTCCACGGTGTCACAGCCCGCGAACCTGACACGACCTATCCGGATCTTGAGATGGTCCCGACGGCCATTGGCACCGGCTTCAGGACGGGGCCGGGGTGCGGTCGTCGGGGTCGTTGCTGTGGGTGGGGAAGGTGGCGGTGAAGGTGGTGCCGCCACCGGGGGTGTCGGTGATGGTGAGCCGGCCGTGATGGGTGCGCAGGATCTCGGCGCAGGTGGCCAGTCCGATGCCGTGTCCGGGGGCGTCGTGGCTGAGCCGTACGAACGGCCGGAGGACGTCGTCGCGGTGTTCGGTGGGGATGCCGATGCCGTTGTCGGCGACGCGGAGCCGCCACTGGTCCGCCCCGGCGGCGGCGTCGATGCTGACCTGGCAGGACCGATCGGGATGGCGGAACTTGAGCGCGTTGCTGAGCAGGTTCTGCACGAGTAGCCGGATCTGGGTCGGGTCGGAGTCGACGGTGGGCAGGTCACCGGTGTTTATGGTGGCGTGCGCGCCGGTGATGGTGGTGCGGAGGTCTTCGGTCACCGCGGTCACCAGGCTGGCCAGATCGATCCGGGCTTGTCGGGGCCGGCCGCCGACGCTGGCGTAGGTGAGGAGGTCCTGCAGGATGGTGTCCATCCGCCCCGCCGCCCGGGCGATGGTGTGGGCATCGGCCTCCACCGCGTTGGGGTCGCTGTCATGGGCTTCTTCGGCGAGGATCGTGGCGGTGCCGGTGATGCTCATCAGCGGGCTTCGCAGGTCGTGGGCGACGGTGCCGGCGAAACGGTGCAGCGCCTGATTCGAGCGCTCCAACTCTGCCCGCGTCCGGCCGAGCTCGTCGATCACCTGGTCGCGTTCGGTAAGGCTGGTTTCCAGCTCCTGGGTGTGACGGCGTAACTCCAGGACATCGATCACGAGGGCGGCGAGTTCGTTGAGGCGGGCCTTCTGGTTGGCGGTCAGGGTGCGGGGAGCGGTGTCGAACACGCATAAGGTGCCCAGGACGTGCCGGGAGGGTCCGCGTAGCTGGGTGGCGGCGTAGAACCGTATGGAGGCGAGGACGCCGGTGACGAACGGGTTGTTCGCGAACCGGGGGTCGGTGGACGCGTCGGTCAGGTAGACCGGGCCCGGTTGAACCACGGTGATGGCGCACATGGAGTCCTCGCGGCGGCACGCGTGGGGTTCGAAGCCGATGGCGGCGATCTGCAGCTGCTGGTCCGGGGTGAGGATGTTGATCACCGCGGTCGGCACGTCGCACAGGGTCGCCGCAATGCCGACGATGGCGTCCAGGTCCGCGATGCGGTCACCGTCGAGAACGCCGTAGGCCTCCAGCTCGGCCAGCAGTTCCCGCTCCGGGGCCGCCAGCTGCGCACGAGGAGGACCGTCGGCTTTCGCGCTCACTTCTGACACCCCTCCGTCCTGGCCAGTGCCGGTATCCCGGAAGCGCTGAAGTTTCAGCGTAAGCCCGACTGGGGGCGCGGCAGGCGGCATGTCGGGTACTGGTGTGGTCGGCCCACGGGACAGTGGATGTTGCCGGGGCCTTCGGGTGGTGCGGTATTGGGCGAGGCCGGGTCCGGGGCCGAGATGCATTCGACTTGGTGGAGCAGCCGAGGACCGGGTGCTCGGCCGGGTTGCCTCCCTTGGCGTGCGACCTCTCGTACCTCAAGTTGCCCGCCGCCCGCCGCCCGCCGCCCGGCTCTTCCGGCTGCTCAGTCTCGTGCCCGGCCAGGTTGCCGCGACCGGCGCCACGGCCGCCCTGGCCGGCGCGGCGGACGGCATCGAGGAGGTGCTCGGGACGCTGGCCGACGCCCACCTGGTGGAGCGCCCGGCGCCGGACCGGTACGTGATGCACGACCTGATCGCCCGCCACGCGCGGGAGCGGCTGGCCGCGGACGAGCCGGCCGCGGACCGGTCGGCAGCGGTGACCCGGCCGCTGGACTGGTATCTGGCGGCCTTCCACGCCGCGCACGCGATCCTCGCGCCGTACCGGACGACGCCAAGCTCATCGACGCCGCGGCACGCTGCCGTCCTGGCCAGATCACCGCGGTCGAGGCGGCCAGCAAGCTGACGCTCAAGTCCCTGGCCACCCGGTATCAACAGCTCACGGCTGGGATCACCACGCTCGACGTCGAGATCGAGCGGCTCGCCCAGCAGGCGGCGCCGCAGCTCATGGCGATCAAGGGCATCGGGGCCGACACTGCCGGGGCATTGCTGGCCGCAGCCGGTGACAACCCCGAACGGCTGCACAGCGAGTCCGCGTTCGCACACCTATGCGGGGTCGCGCCGATCCCAGCGTCGTCCGGCAAGACCAACCGGCACCGACTCAACCGCGGCGGTAATCGTGACGCCAACCGCCCTCTCTAGGTCTTGGTGCTGGGCCGACTCAGCTACGACGAACGCACCCGCGAGTACGCAGCCCGGCGTACCGCCGAAGGCAAAACCAAACGCGAGATCATCCGCTGCATCAAGGGCTACCTCGCCCGCGAAATCTTTCACGCCCTCATCGCTGACGGACAGGCCTGCGTGCGTTCAGCCGGAGCGTCGGACCTTGCGCATGAGCATCGCTCACACCCCGTACTCGGACCCGACATCACCGGTGATCGCCCCGGCGGCAGAGCCCATGAACAGGGCGTTCGCGCAGTCCGGGCAAACCTCGCGTCCTGTGATCGTCTCCTCGAACGGCTCGCGGACACTGCGACCGCAGTCAGGGCAGTCCCGGCCTGAAAGCCCCATTTCTACCCACGCCCTGTGCTGGCCGCCCGGCCCGCGCGCCGTCGTCGCTCGGCCACGAGGATGGCCACACAAACGGGGATCATGGCGGCCGCACCTACCAGGGCCTTTACCGCCGTGGGGCCTTCCCAAGCGAACCCCAAGACCGTGACCGCTAGCAGGGTCAGCAGGTACGCAACGTTCAGGTGACGCGGCATGCAACCACCGTAGCAAGCGTGAGCATCGATGAAGGCGTACTGATGTATCGAATCGAATCTCCGGCGGACTTGACGCATATGAGCATCGATTGACCTGGTCAGTGCGGATGCCGCGGTGGTCACCAAGGTGGCCGAGCCCGGTACGTGACAGCGGGTCGCGCTGTCCGGCATGGGCAGCGGGGACGCTGCTGCCCCGTGAGGTGATCGCCCACCGACGCAGGGGTGGACAGCTGAACAAGGAGTAGGGTCGAGGCGGCCGCCCGCGACGGTATGCGCCGTGTTTGACCCAGACCCTGTTGCCCACCTCGCAGAAGGTCCCCGCGGATCAGAGCACTACTAACGCGATGGGCGATTGTCTACGCCACCGACCGGCGGTGGAGCAGCGGGTGGTGGTGGCGATCAGTGCGTCGATGGCCACCGCGATCCTGTTCCTGGCTGCTCCGAACCGCTACTCGGTGGGCTACTACGCGGCCCGGGTCACGCTGCTGGTCTCCTCCGGGGTCGTGCTGCTGGTACTGCTCGCCGAAACGGCGAAGCTCTACCGCAGGCTCGCGGCAGCCCACCAGGACCTCGACCGGGCGCACCGTGAGCTGAGCCGCCGGGCCGACCACCTGAGCGCCGCCAACCTGGAGCTGCAAGCCGCGCTGGCACATCGCGCCGACCTGCTCGACCAGCGCATCCGGCTGACCGGCGAACTGGCTCCATCGGCCAGCACCTGCTGGAGCTGATCAACGCGGTCCTTGAGCTCGCCAAAGCAGAGGCCGGCAAGCTGCGCCTGCACCGCCGGGCAGTCCCGCTGCGGGCGGTCGCGACGGAGGTGGCCGGCGCCCTCGCACCTCTAGCGCACAGTAAGAGCCTGGACCTCGGGGTGTCGGTGCCCGACCTCTTGGTGGAAGCCCGGCCCGAGAACTCCGCCAGCATGATCACCCTGGCGATGATCGACAACCTCGCCAAACGGCTCACCGCCGAAACCACCCCAACCTGGCGATACAGCTAAAGTCACATAACTCACTAACTACACCAATCAGACGTCCTCTAAGCAAGGCGTTCACCGAGTTCGCCCGCGTACATCAGACGACGGTTCCAGCGGCCGCGATCATCGCCAGCCTTGGCAGCAATCTGCGAACCCAACTGGTCATCTGGCTATACGACCATGCTGGACGTACCGCCGATTACGGCTGGGAACACCTGCACCAGAGGTTCGGTGAGTCACGCCGAGAACCTGCGGGCGCCGACGGTCGGGACCACCTCCAGTCGGCGTTCATTGACGCGCTCCACCAGGTTTGCGGCACGGTCGCTGGCATTCGGTTCACCGTCGACTTCTCGGCTCTGCGCTTCCAAGGCTGACCTCGTTCAACGTCGGGCCGGCAGAGCCCACGACCTGGGGCAGGCACAGGTGGACGGTGAGACTTGATGCTGGGCCCGGTCGGTCTCGAGGCGGTCTCCGTGAAGATCTGTTTCCTGCTGTTTCGCATCGTTGCGCCAGCTGGAGGGCATTGCGTTGGCCGCCGTACCGTCTCTTCGCATCCTTCGTCAAGCTGCCCGTAGCCGTACCCGGACTTCGCCTTTGAAAAGGGTGTTGAACGTCAACAGCCGCAGCGAAGTCACCTCGATGATCCGATCAGATCTCCATGTTCAGGCCGGTCTCCGGGTCGAGGCCCATGATTTCGCGGGACCGTCTGATGTACTCCCAGTCCGCCTCGGAGGACGCATCGACGTCGACGTGGTGCAGGTTGTAGCCGGAATCCGGCGCATGCCGCTCCGGGCGGAACGGCGTCGTCGAGGCATGCTTGCGCTCCCAGTCCGCATGCCAGGACCCGACCGCACGCAGTCGCTCCTCCTGCGTCGGTGGCGGCGGCTGCCCCGGCACGTTCGTCTCCTGCACCCGAGCCGCGCCGTCAGCTGTGGCCGCCAACTCCAACAGCCGCCGGGCACGCTCGATCACGCTCGGCGCCGGCATCTCCGGCAGGAAGAAGTGCCGCGACTCGATGTGGCAGTAGAACCGATCCTCCGGGTGCGCCCCGGTGGCCAATACCTCCTGGGCGATCGACTCCGGCCACACCCACATCCCGTCGGTGCGGAACCCCGGCACCACCAGCGGCGCCTGAGCCAGAAACGCGACCACCTCGGCCTGCGCCTCCGCATCCAACGCACCGAACGCCGTCCCGGTGCCCGGCCGCGCCAGCCGCAACAGGAAATCGCCCGCCTGCTGCCGGTCCAGCGCACGCCGGATCGCCCCGTAGTGCGACCGCAAGGTTTTCGCCGTCGCCGCCGGGAGCCGGTGGGACATCCGCTTCAATGTTCCCGGCAGTTCACCCCGCTCGGTGCGGGCCAGCATGTCCGACGGCCGCCACACCCCGTCCCGCCCGAGCAGCTCGTCCACCGAGCCGGCGGCGGAGACGACCCGGCGCAACACCCAGGACGCATCGGCCACTGTCTCACCGGGACGCAGGCGAGCGAAATGCGTCGTGTCGACACCGGGGGATGTCTCCACAGTCACCCCGGGACCCTACCTGTCCGATACCCGGCCCGTGGGGGCCTGCCAGAGCAGCGCCGACCCGGCGAGCGCTGCCTGGTGATAGGGCGGCAGGCTCTCTCCTGCCCAGAAGACCTCGATCTGTGGGGCGGCCGCGCCCGGCCGTTCCAGGTCGCGCCGGACCTGCCCCGCGACGTCCCAGGCGGCGGCGTACGGCACAACCTCGACCAGGATCACCCGCACCCCGTCCGCGTACGAGTCGCCCGGCGCGAACCGCCAGGCCCGAGAGGTCGACAGCACGTCCTCGACGAGACGCGACGCGCCCACCTGCGACCGGTCCCGGATGTCGGTCAACCGCGTCGCCAGGTCACCGAGGGCGGCCAGAGCGGGCGGCAACTCCCACAGGTTGTCGCCGGGACGACCGGTCAGATCCAGCCGTGGCGGGATCCGCGCGGCGTCCGTCGCCAGCACCTCGGCCGGCGCCGGGAAGAACCGGTGGCCGGTGACCGGGACCTCGTCCACGATCCGCACCCGGTCGACGGCGACCGGGTCCCGGCCGAAGAAGGCAAGCACGATCTCGCGGATCAGCGCCACGTCCCCGGCGGTCAACGGCTCGCCGAACTCCACCATCGAGCCCATCACCGCGTCCGGAACCTGCGGCAGGTCACCGCCGGCGAGCATCCGCCGCATCTCGTCCAGCCACTCGTCCGGCACCCGGCCGGCCAGCCTCAGCAGCAACCGATGCAGCCCACTGAAGAACCGCCACCCCTGCTCACCCAACTCAACCCGTGCGTCGGCCATCTCAGACCTTCCCCTCCCGCCGATGATCAGATGCGTCCACCCTTCCGTCAGCACTCTCGGAAGCGGGGTATCGGGCACCCTGCATTCGACCGCATCCTGGACATCTCGAAGAAACTCCGCCGCTCATGCATCTTCGATCCGGTCACAGCCGAGGTATTCGAGGAAGTTCTCCTGCTCCTGCTCCGGCAAGGCGGCGAACGAACCGTAAGCCACCCGCCGAGCGTGGGCCGTCTGTGTCTGAAGCAGTGCGACGATCGCGGCCCAGGCCATCGACACCAGGTGGAAGCGGTCTTCGCGAAGCGCGGAGAGGGTCGTCAACTGGCCGAGGATGGTCGCAGCATCCTCGCCAGCGGCCGCCCTGTCCGCCAATTCATAGACGGCTCTGCCGCGGAACCGGTTACTGTCACGAGCGAGCCGAGCCAATTCGACATTGCTCATCTCGCCTACCGTTGGTAAAGGCCGTTCCGGCAGCACAGGGAAGCTCATAGGTCCCCTTCTCGATGGCGTCATTCTATTCTGGTTCCGTCAGTTGCCGTCCGGGCCCATGACGTAACCGAACTGGGCGAGTGAGCCGGCCCGATCGATCTCGTCGAGGGTGCCGGTGGCAAAGCTGGCCATCGGCGGGTTGCCGGCCCGGGCGCGCCAGCGGCGCATGGAGACCGACAGGTACTCGAGGTCCACCTCGCCGTTCTCGGTGTGGAAACCGCCGTCGCGTTCGAAAAGCAGGACCAGCGGCTCGAACGGGTCGTCCAAATCGGCGGGCAAGACGAAGCCCGTGCGACGCAGGGCCGCCCAGTGCAGGATGTACGGCGTTACATGGTCGACATCCCAGCCGCCGTCCACCTTGGCGAGCAACCCGTCGATCGCAGCCTGGTCGGCGCGGACACCCGGGTCGACGCAGGCGGCGATGTCGAAGAACGGGACGGGAGTGTCGCACTGGTAGGCGTCCGCCCACAGTGCGGCTCGGCGGAAGTACTCCTTCAGCAGCGCCGCCTTCGACCAGCAGCGGTGCCCGTGGCGTTCCCAGTTGATCGCGCTCAGGCGATCGACCATCGCGCGTACGGCGTCGTCGGATGTCATCGTCCCAATCCTCGCAGAGCGGTCCAGACGATCTCGTCCAGGTTCGAGAGGTCGCGGCGCTCTGCCGTGTGCACGGGCGCGCCAAGAGCGCCGCGCAGTTCATCCCCGGCTGGCCATACTCCTTCGTTGCGGCTCTGGAACCCGGACGCACCTCCTGGACAGCGATGCTGGACTTGGTACGTCTCGGCCCCGCCGACGACTCCACAGCGGTCACCGCGAGCCAGTTACGTGACGTGATCGACCGGCTGATCGCCTGCGGCCAGCAGAAACCCGGCGACCCGAACATCCTGATCGTCTGCGATGCCGGCTATGACGTGACCCGGCTGGCCTGGGTGCTAAGTGATCTGCCGGTCGAGGTGGCCGGGCGCATCCGCGCCGACCGGGTCCTGCGACTACCAGCCCCGCCCCAGGAACACCACCCGTACGGCGGCCGGCCACCCAAGCACGGCGGCGAGTTCGACCTGAAGAACCCCGCCACCTGGCCCGACTCGACTGTCACCACGATCAACGAGACGACCAGCTACGGAAAAGCCGAAACCCGAGCCTGGGACCGGCTGCACCCGCGACTGACCCACCGCGCCGCCTGGCTCGATCACGAGGGCACGCTACCGATCGTCGAGGGCACCCTCATCCGGCTGAAGGTCGAATACCTGCCCGGTAACCGCGACGCGCCACCCATGTGGCTGTGGTGGTCGGGCACCGGCGCGGATCCTCAGGATGTGGACCGAATCTGGCAGGCATACCTACGACGCTTCGATCTGGAGCACACGTTCCGCCTGTTCAAGCAGACGCTCGGCTGGACCAGGCCGAAGCTACGCGACCCGCGGGCAGTCGACCGCTGGACATGGATCATGATCGCCGCCCACATCCCACTACGACTGGCCCGACCCCTGGCCAGCGATCTACGCCGCCCATGGGAACTACCGGCACCGCCCGAGCGGCTCACCCCAGCCCGGGTCAGGCAAGGGTTTCGGAACCTGCGCCCGACATCGGCTCTACCAGCCGCAGCACCGAAACCCGCGCGCCCCGGCCCCGGACGGCCGCGGGGATCGAAGAACCACAGCCGCGCGACCCGCTACGACGTGGGCAAAACCGTCAAACGCGAAACCTCGCCGGGCGGCAAGAGCGACCGGGCCGTCGTCGACGGGCACGACGTCGAGGCCTTCCTGGCCACCGGCCCGAAAGCCCGCCACCGGAGGGCGGCTCACCGTGGCGTCGGGACTCCCGGTTCGGCGTTGCTGAGCTCTCGATGGCGGCGGCTCGCGGTGCGGCGGAAGCGGGACTTGAGGGCCGCGTCCCCGGCCAGGCCGGCGAAGATCGTGGCCGCGGTCTCCGGTTGGCCGCATTTCACCAGCGACTCCGCGGCCGAGATCCGGTGACGGGCCTTGGCGCGTGGGTTGCGGGCCAGCATGGCGAGCGACTCGGCGCCGACAGCGTGGCGGCGCGCGGCGAGCACGCCGGCCGCGTTGAGCCGGTCGTCGATCTTGGCGTCCTCGTCGCCGGCGATCCCTGCCAACGCGGCGACTCCGCGTACCTCATCGAGCTCGATCAGCATGCGGCCGGCCTGGTACCAGAGCGGCGGCCAGGTGTTGCCGCGTAGGCGTTTCCCGACCCACTCCTGCAGGTGCGGGATGACGCGTTCCGCGTCGAGTTCGGCAAGCCGCCAGGCGATGTTGAGGCGATCGTCGTCCCGGAAACAATCCCGCATCATTCGCTCGAGGAGCGTAAGACCGGACTCGTCTCCGGCGTTGACCAGGGCAACCGCGGCCACGGTCCGGCCTCCGATGCTGGTCAGCCGGGGTGCGTCGGCGAGCTCGCGCAGTGCGGTCAGACCCTCCTCCCTGGTGTCGGTGAAGGCCAGCAGCGCCTCGGCGGCCCCGACCCGGGAGTCGTCGATCGCCAAGGCCGCGATGGTCTCCGCCATCGGCACCGAGTTCGGGTCTATCTGGTTGACCGCGTCGAAGTCGATCTGCGACCGGCTCCGGTCGCGTGGGGTGACCACGATGTGCTGTCGAAGTTTCGCCACCGCCCGCTGCTCGACCTCGGCCGGGAGGTACGTGCCGAGCTGTTTCTGCGTCGCCAGGTACATGCAGCCGTCGACGCCCTGTCCGCGGGTCAGTTCGGTCAGGTCGGTGCCGGCCGCGTCGGCGAGCCGGTCGATCAGGAATCCGAAGTAGGAGGTGTTCTCCGGGGCCATGCTGGTCCACATGCGGCGGCCCCAGGCGAACTGGCGGGCGTAGCCGGGGACCGGGCGCCACGGCCAGTGCCGCAGGCGGTGGTCGCCGAGGATGCGGCGCAGCTCCACGAGGCCCCGCCCCGGGTCCGCGCAGATCTCGCAGGCGGCGAGGAACTCCTCGTACGTGGGGTGAGCGAACTCCAGGGTGCCGGCCTCCACCCGCAGCACACCGCTGCGCCGCAGGCAGGCGACGACCGCACGGCGCCACCAGTCGACCGGCACTCCGGCGGGCGGCTCGACCGAATCGTGCTCCAGGGCCACGTCCAGGAACGAACGAACCCGGCCGGCCTCCCGCCGATCGGTGTCGCTGCGGCGCCGCAGCGCCACCCACTGCAGCAGCCGGCGCAGCGCGACCGGGCCCAGGGTTCCCAGCCGCTGGATCCGCTGCTCCACCTCGGGGCCGTGCCAGGCCGGCGACTGGCCGGTCTCCGAGCGGTCGCCGACATGATCGCGCGGACTCGTGGCGGTGTACGGCGTGGTGGCCATCAGCCGGATCATGAACTGGTCGTAGATCGCCCCGCGCGTACGTGCCGGCGGGGCCTCCGGATCGTCCAAATACTGCCGGCACAGGATCGAGCCGATCAGCGGGATCCGGGCCAGGTCGCCGAGCCCGGCGTCGCCGACCGCGGTCATCAGCCCGTCCGCCCGGTCGTCGCCGAGCCAGTCGGCCGCCAGCCGCCGGACGTCCGCGGTCTCGAAGCGCAGCAGCTCGAAGAAGTGCGCCCGCTCACCCGCGAAGATCTGCGACTCGTCACGCGACAGGTGCCGGGTGGCGACGACGAGCCGATGGGTATCCGGCCGCTCGGCGATCCAGCGCACCACGGCGTGCAGCACGCGCCGGCGGGACTGCACGTTGGTGATCTCGTCCAGGCCGTCGAGCAGCACGAGCCATCGTCTGCCCGGCGCCGGTGGATCGCGGAAGAAGGACGAGGGCAACTCCAGCGCGTACGACAACGCGCGCGCCGCCGCACCCGCCACGTCCTCAGGAGTGCCGCTGAGTGCCGTCGCCGGGATCACCACCGGTAGCGGCTCGGCCCGGTCCCCGTCCGCCCACCGTGCGGCCACGTCGCGCTCGTGCAGGCGAAGAAGCTCCGACTTACCGCCCCCGGGCTCGCCGAGCACGGCCACGAGAGGCTCGGACATGAAGACGTCCGTCGCCGGGCGGGCCGTCGAGCGGGGTGCCGAGTTGCCGTCATTCCAGCTCACCACGGACTGCGGGACGTACGGGACGGTGACCTCGGACGGACGGCGGGCGACGGCGAGATAGGCGGCGAATTCGCTGGTCCCGGCCGCGCGGTCGCGGGCGAGGCAGGCGAGGCCCTCGTCGATCTCGTCGCCCTCGGCGTGGAAGGCGACGAGCAGGTCCCTGGCGAACTTCTCGGTGTCCGGGTCTGCCGTACCCCGGAGAAGGGCTGCGATCTTGTTCTTGTTGCTCTGGGTCCGCTCGGCGACAGACCGAAGGCTGTGGCAGCCCGTCCTTCCGGGCGAGCAGCGGCTGTCCATTGCGGCCAGTGCGCTGAGAAACCTGGAGTACTCGGTGGTCATCGTCACCCTCCCACTGTCCCGCCGCGAGTCCGTCATCGGCTGTCCGCGAACCGATCCGTGCGGTTCAGAGGTAGTGCGGCTGTCCCCGTCGAGGAAAGGACAGCGCGGACGGCCGCGAACCTGTCGGCGCCGTCCGGCGGACGGCAGGCTGATCGGACAACGAACGAAAGGAGAGTGTCATGCCCGACTGGCTCGGTCCGCACCACGTCCTCGGTGGCTTGCTGAACCTGACGGCCTCCGTCATCAACCTGGTGGCGAGCTTCATCAAGGGGCGTAAGCAGCAGTAACCCCCTGCCGAGCGAAAGACGGTGGCGGCGGCCGCGTCACCGTCGGATCGCCCGGCGAAGTCGCCGTCCGTGACGTCGTCCGATGCTATTTCCCTCGGGCGCGGTACGCCCGGCCACCTGCCGAGGGACGACGCCCGTCCCACATCGAGCCGGCCTCTGAGCCGTCCCGCGAGGTTCTGCTCAAGTGTGAGGCCTCGACCGGCACCGTAGCCCTCGGAAACAGCCGCTGGTGCTATCGCCGCGGATCCAGGCGGTGGCGGACAAGTGGCTGGCCGCCCGGCGCCTGACCGACGCGCCCGCGACCGTGGTGAAGCTGGAGATCGCCGTCCGGCCTGGGCGGCAAAGAAGGGCGGGCCAGGAGTGCGGGGCACCATCTCCGCCCACCGTTTCCGGCACACCCGTCGGAACCCAACTCGCCGAACGCGGTGCCAAGCTGCACACGATCATGAAGGTTCTGGGCCACTCCTCGGTTTCCATGGCGTTCATCTACGCCCAGATCAGCGATCAGGAAGTGCTGCGCGACCACAAGTCCGTCCTGGCCCCCGGCGCGGTCATCGCCGGCCGGACCGCGCTCGACCGGAAATCGCCTCTGCCGGCCTGCCTGATCGGTCTCCGTCGCCCTACATCGGCCGCGACCTCGACCACCCCGACTACGAGGCAACCTCTCGAATCCATCAGTCATCACATGCGGTGGCTGAAGTCGAACTTGATGACATGGCGTCGCAGCGCCTCGCGGATCTGGGAGCGGAGGTGTTGCTGAAACCGGGTGCGGGGCATGACGCCGAGTTCGTACGGCTGCTTCAACCCGCTCAAGCACTGATTCGCCGGCACGGAGAAGGAGTTCGCGACGAACAGACTGGTCATGGTGGACGGGAACTCGCTGCGTACACCGCGGTACTGCATGACCTCATCGCGGGGAAGCGGCCCGAGGTAGTGCTTGCCTTCCACCGTCAGGACGCATCCCGAGGGTTTCGGCAACTTCTTCTTGTCCCGGCTGTCAGAGGCCGCCTGCATGTCGATCAGCAGCACATCGGACTCGCAGGCAAGGACTCTGCCTTGAACCTTGACCCGCAGATGTACCTCGACCGGACGCGCTTGACCGAGGTACAGCACCGCGTAGGTGAACCGGCTCCATGTGTACAACGAACCTGGAGCACCGCGAAAGACAAGGTCCCTGACCTCGTCGCCATCCCGGTCCTTGAACACCACCTCAGCGCCGCATTCCGCTGCCGCGGCGATCACCTGCGCGAACAGGTATCCCTCGTAGACGCGGTCGGCCCGGTCGGCACGGGTGAACGGCGTCGTGACCGGCGGCAGCGCCGCTCTGATCTCAGCGAGTAACTCGTCTACTCGTGGCGTCATCGCAGCACCTCGCCGCGTAGAGCGAGCAAGGAGTCGACAACTCTTTGCCGCCTACGCTGTTCCTCCTCGGTCTCCACCTCCAGGGCGAACTCGGTTGACCGGTCGAGCTCCGCTCGCCTGAAGGTGAACGGGGAGTCGAACTCGGTGGTCGCCGGCGTCGGGTCGATGAACACCACCGAGTCAGGGATGGGAACTCGCCCCTCCCAGCCTCTGCGGAGAACAGCGATGGTCTCAGCACACAGATCCGGGAGGTCGCGGTAGATCGCAAGCATGGCGTCGAGCAGGAGCAGGACCTCTTCCTGGGTGGTATAGGCGCGTTCACGAATCTCGACCTGTGGCCTACCGCGCGGCGCCGGCTGCCACGAGAATGGGTATGGCCAGCTGTCGTCGTCGCCACGAGGATAGGCGCTGCTGTCCGGGTTAACCGATTCGGTGAAGCCCTCCCTGGCCGCCGCGTCCACCGCTTCGATAACCCACGTCAGGTTCTGTTCCCCGCACATCCGGCGCAGCGCATCACCAATACGAAACAGTTCCTCTTCCTGCACCCGCGTCCTCCACCCGGCAACCGACGGCCAGCCCCGTCGACGAGTATCCGGCGACCGTCCGGTCCTGTGGGTCTGTTCCGCTAGATCGTCACGCCGGTCCCCGAAGGTGTCCGTCGGATGCCGCTGGGATCACCGTCACCGATGACCACTCTCATCTGATGGTGCGGCTTCGCTCGGCCGGCAGAGTTCTGGGCTGATGTCTGTGCAGGGTGGTTGACGGGTGCGTTGCAGTACGGCACTCGCCGAGCCACCGCTAATCCAGGAGCGCCTGCGTCACATATAGATGCGCTCAAAATCATTGTGGTAGCGACGCCCGGCAGGACGGATCACGAGGCGACATCACCAGTTGCGGCTGGCGGCATTCCGCATCCGCCGCCGTTGATTTTCACATCTGCTGGTGCCATCACATGCCGAAAGTAGTGTGTGTCCGACGATGTGGGGGAGGGGCAGCGCGTCTGTCATCGGGCGTCAGCCCCCGCGCTCGAGCAGGTCACTGGCTTGCGATCGGCTGCACTGTGCTTGTCAGTTCCAGTGAGAGGCCATGAGAATTGTTACGGCTAAGGCGGTCGTGGCCAGTCCCATCAAACCTGCCTGTGCTCCGAGGCCGACAGCGGATCGCGCCTTACTGGCGCGTCGAGCAATCCATATGCCGGCTGCCAGTAAGGCCAATGGCGTCAGGTAGATGGTCGCCGCAAGTCCCAGCGCAGGCACTATTGCGTTCCATCCGTCCCGCTGGGGAGAGGCGAGGCTGAGCATCGCCGCGCCCATCGTCAACGGGAGGACGATCCAGACGGCGGCAACGGCGAGAGCACGTCCTTGGCTGACCACGCAGTGAACGCTAACCGTCCGGATCAAACTCGCGACCGTTGCCCGGCCCGGCGGGCCTGTACTCATTTGCCGCTGATAACGCGTGTTGAGAGCTCGCCGTCCGAATCGTGTGGGTGCTGGGTGGCGGCCATCGCTTGGGGAGAACCTCACGACATGGGGCCGTCAACCCGGCGCTCCGTCAGCGTAGGCACTTCATGCGACTTACCTGTTCCAGACCGTTGCGCGACATCGAGCCGCTGGCCGGCGACGACGAGCACCGGCTCGCCGTGCCGGCGCCATCCGGCAGGACTGGCTCGCCCGCCCGCGCAGCTGCCGGAGTCTCGAAGGACCGTGAACCCGCCGTCGTCGGCCTGGCGGTGCAGGGTCGCAAAAGATCAATTTGGCAGACAGCCGCGGATCGGTCGTCAAGGCTGGTTGATGACGGATCGTTCTCACGGGGGAGCCACGGTGCGCGCATTGGTCATGACCGACTTCGGCACGCCGGCAACGGTCACCGACATGCCGACCCCGAGCGTCACCCGCCCCGACGAAGTTCTCGTCAAGGTACAAGCCGCCACCCTGTCACGCTGGGATCTGCTCGTCCTGGACGGCCAGATGACAGAGCACCTCGAACACATCTTCCCCATCACACTCGGCCATGACTTCGCGGGCGTCGTCGTCGAGACCGGTGCCGAGGTCACCGGATTCACCCCCGGCGACGCGGTGATCGGTCTGTTCGAGGTCAGCCACCTGCATGAGGGCGCGATCGCCGAGTACGTCGTGCTGAGTACCGCCCGCCACCTCGCCCACCGGCCGGGCACCCTGCCGCCGGCAGAGGCGGCGACGCTGCCGCTGGCGGGCCTGGCCGCCGTCGGGGCGGTGGACGCGGTCGCCGTCCGCGCCGGGGACCGGGTCCTCGTGGTCGGCGCGACCGGCGGTATCGGCGGCTACGCCGTGCAACTGGCCGCGAGCCAGGGCGCCCATGTCATCGCCACCGGCCTGCCCGAGGACGAGCCGTACCTGCGAAACCTGGGCGCGGCCGAGATCCTCGACTACCGCACCGACCTGACGCTCGCGCTCAGCGACCGTTACCCCGACGGGATCGATTCCCTCATCGACGCGGTCACCCAGGACCCGACCGTCTTCGCCGCACTGACCCGGCACGTGCGCGGCGGTGGCCGCGTGGCCTCCACGGTCATGGTCGCCGACAGCGCAGACCTGGCCACCCGGGGCATCGACACCGTCAACGTGATGGCTGACCTGGCTCCGCACGGCACCCTCGACCGGCTCGCCGCACTCGCCGCCGAGGGCACCCTGCGCGCACCCGCCCTGGAGATCTTCAACCTCACCGACGCTCCGAAGGCGATCGACGCCATGCGTGACAACCATGTCCGCGGGAAGTACGTCATCCGGGTTCACGGCACGAGCTGACTCGACCGGCCTCGCCGCATGATCAACCAACCGGAAGCTCACTCAGAAAAGAACGCACCCTGCCGACAGTCCACATGGCGTCGTCAAGTTTCGTTCGCGGGGCTTCACGCGCGGCTCATAGCCCGCCGATATCGCTCGAACGGTCACGCCGCCGGTACGTGGTCCGGACCGCACAGTGCTACACGGAGCCCGCCGGAGATCGACGGCTGGTCATCGATGATGGCGTGCAGCCCGGGCCAGATCACTGCGGATGGTCCCTGCCTGTGCCGGGCGTGATCATGTATGTCTTGTCCGAAGGTTGCATCGTCGCGTACGCCGATCTGCGCGAGGCCCCACGTGGACGGAGGTCAGCGACACCATCCCCGACGGTCGTTGCTCAGCCCTCTGAGCCCAGGGGTGAAACACCTGTTCCACTTCCGTACAGCGGGAGACCGTTAGCCGCAGGGGGAGGCGGGTTGGTCTACGCCCGGGTCGCTGGCCGTCTCGGGGTGACGGTGGCGCGGTCGCTGTGGTCGAGGCGGTAGCCGATCCCGTGGACGGTGGTGATCGCCGGCCCGTTCCCCGCGAGGTGCACCCGCAGCCGCCGGATGTGGACGTCGACGGTTCGTTCGCCTCTGCCCGCGGGGGTTCCCCATATCTGTTGCATCAGCTGGGCGCGGGTGAAGACCTGCCCGCTGTGGGTGATGAGGAACAGCAGCAGGTCGAACTCCAGCCGGGTCAGCCGTACCGGGTGGCCGGCCAGGCGCGCGGTGCGGGCGACGGGGTTGAGCATCAGGTCGGGTAGCGGCGTGAGCGTCGCCTGCGGCTGCTCGGTGCGGGCGGGCTCGCCGCGCTCGCCAGCCGGTTGTTCCCCGGCGAGCTGATTCAGCCAGGCTGACAGTGACAGCACCCAGGGCGGGGCGTTGTCGGGGTCCGGCAGTGACAGGGTCACGGTGACGTGTGCCGGGGCCGGCCAGTCGGGTTCGTCGAGGTGGTGTGCGACCTCGGTGGGTTCGGCCGGCGTCGCCGGCCCGGGCAGGGGGTGATCGGTTAACTGCGCCCGCATCGGTTCTCCCTGAAGAATCAGTTCACGTCATGACCCCCGTGGCCCCCGTATCGCCCTGTCGGCGACCATCGAACCCATTGCACACTCATTTCAATCTACTTACATAGACAGATGGTTACATGATGGTGACTTTATGCGACCCAGTGGAGGGCGCCACGCTCGCCAAAGCCGCCCTACCGGAGACTGTTGCCTCCAGATCAAGGAAGGTTCTCCGGCAGAGCAGCCACAGACCGATCTGGTTCCGTGCGAGACCAGACCAGGACCACCCCTCAACCATTGATCAACTTTCTGATCCTGGTCGCTCGTTAGCTACGCCCCCTGGGCGTGGCGCCGTTCCGCGATTTCCCAGGCGAAGATGTGCTGCCGGATCCTTTGCGCCACCGGTTCGCTGCTGATGAACCGCAGGATGAGGTGGTATCCCGCCTCGTCGACGGCTTCACGGACGGCATGCACTACGCCCGTTACCTCTACCTCGCCGGCGCCGAGCGATACCGACGCCCGCATCCGATCGCCGGCCGCGATGTCCGCAGCCTTGGCCGTCCAGCACCGCAGACCACCCTCGCTGATGTCGATGAGCCGCCCTTGCACCGGCCCGCTGGTCGACCCGGGATGCAGCCCGACCGCGGTGCCCCCGCCACCACGCACGTACTGGCGGCGGTTGCCCTCACGCGTCTGCCCGGTGGCGGCGAGAACCCACCGCGACGGCGCGCTGTCGATGACCTCCACCAGCTCGCAGAGAACGAGGATGCGGGCTCGCGCCCGAGCCCAGAAGACCTCGCATCGCTGTCCCGGCTGCAGGGCATCCCGGTCGGAGGTCTCCAGCGGCGCCGCCACGGCGAACCTGTCCCCGTCCACGAACTCCACACGGGAGCGATAGCTGACATCCTCACCCGGGACCAGGTACACCGGTGTTCCGATCGGCGGAAGATCAGCCATAGCACGCCTCCAGTCAGGTCTTTGCGGTATGAATCCGTCACGAGGGAACGCCACGTCTGTCCCGTCCGCGTCGCGAATCCCGGGCATGTCGACCCGCCGCCCTCAATCGGCTGACGGCGGTGCGATATGAGCCTGGGCCTCCCGTGCCTTCCCCGCGAGTGCCGTACTGGTCAGCCGGAACCGGCCGCGCTCCTGGTGTCGACGGTTTCCCCGGCTCTGGGAGCGGATGTGGGGTCACTTCTGAAGCCGGTTCCCGGGCGGGGCGGCGGCTCAACTGTCTACGGCGTTCGCGAGCGCGAGTAGCCGTGCCTTCCCCATAAGGACCTGGGCGGTGTCGCCGGAGCGGACGGCTGCCCGCAACCGGTCGGCGACCCCGACGAGCAGGTCGTCTCCCGCCGCATGTCCGAGGGTGTCGTTGACTCTCTTGAACCCGCCGCGCCCAACGGCACCAACGCGGCCGGCGAGGCAACAGCGGCCGACGCGGCGAGCACCTCGTCGACGGCAGCGCGTGCCGGCATCAACGGGACGATCAACTGCACGAACACACCCGCGGCAATGACCGCGGCGATGCGCAGACGCAGGTGTCGCACGGTCACCCCCGCAGTGTCTGATCGGACACGGCGGGAGGCTTCTGAGGGTTGCCTCCCCAGGCCGGGAAAATCGAGTCGCTCAGGCCCTCCGCGACGATCCAGATATCCGGATCACCGCAGGCGCCCGAACGCTGCGAGCCACCCCGGGACGAGAACCACTGACGAGGTGCCGGGGCCCGGTGGTGGCGCTCAGTGGGCCTCGTCCAGGTGGCGGCGTTGATTGTCGCTGAGGGTGATCCGGTCGGCCCGGAGCGCTTCGTCGAGCTGGGCGGCCGTGCTGACGCCGACGATCGGGGTGACGGCCGGGTTACCGGTCGCCATCCAGGCCAGGACGACCTGGTTGCGGGTGACGCCGAGCTGCTGGGCCACCTCGGCCAGCGCGACCAGGCGGCGTTCGGTTCCCGGATGCCGGTACGCCTCGGGCAGGGGCCGGTCGGCGCGGGTGTAGGCACCGTTAATCAGCGGCGTGTACGCCCAGACGGCCAGGCCGGGTTCGGACCGGGCGTAGTCGAGTGCCTCCGGTGTCAATAGCCGGTGTCCCTGGTCGGGAAGTACGGCACCGGGGCGCGGCTGCACGTACGACCACCGCAGTTGCAGTGCCGTGAATCCTTCGACCCCCTGCTGCCGGGCCAGTTGCCGCGCTCGTTCGACGTACCACGTCGCATGGTTGGAAGCGCCGAGCCGGGCCACCGTGCCGTCGCGCACCAGGTCGCCGAAGGCGACCACCGTCTCCTCCAGCGTCACCGTCCGGTCCTCGCCGTGCGCCCAGTACAGGTCGATCCGGTCGGTGCCGAGCCGTTTCAGGCTGTCCTGGACCGCCTGGCGGATCACCGGCGCGGACAGGCCTTCGGCGGATTCCGGCCAGCGGCCCGGCACGGTCGGCCGGTACCGGACCTTCGTGCTGATGCGCACCCGGTCGCGCATTCCGGGCCGGGCGGCCAGCCACCGCCCGATGAGTGCCTCGCTCTGCCCGGCGGCACCGCTGGGGTCGGCCCAGAACGCATAGTTGTTGGCCGTGTCGATCCAGGTGCCGCCCTGGTCGACGAAACGGTCCAGCAGTCTCATGGACGAGGTTTCGTCCAGTCGCGTACCGAAGTACATGGCACCGAGGATCATTCCGCGTTCCGTCATCGCCGTGGTGTCCTTTCCGTGGATCAACGGCGACCACGCTTCCACCTGGAGTGCGCTCCAGGTCAAGCACTGCGGCATGGGTTGTCGTCACACGAGGGCCACGGCCACCTATGCGTACTGACGGCGCCGATACGGCCACTTTGCCGAAAGCCGGTAGTCGTACCCAGCATCGCGGAGATTGCTGAAGCGAGCGCCCGCTCCCGCTGCTACAGCTGCCAGACGACTCCAGCAGCTCACCCGGGCTGTGCACGACGTACCCCACGGACCCCTCCCTCGTCGGCGGCGGACCCATCAGCTACGACGCCCTGACCCCCGCCAGCCGCAGCGCCTGGCTACAGGTCACCGCCACCATCGCCGAGGGCATGTGAATAACACCGCCCGAAAACCGACGAGCATGGTGAGGAGCTGTACGGCGGACTGTTCTGCCAAGATCTGTATGACTGATCCGGCGAATCTTGCTGGCTACGTGGGCGGATGGGTGCTGTACGCCACCCGGTGCGGCCATCCGATCTCGTACGGCCCCACCGAGTACGACTGCCGGTTCATGTGGCATGACTTCGATCATGGGCCGATGACCGGGGCATCGGTGGACACCGAACGCCATAGCGACACCCGGCTGGCGACGCAGGCGGACCTCGATGCGCTGCGCCGTGGCGACTCCTGCGATCTGTGCAGTCTGAACACCACACCGAGATGAGATCGGCGTAGCAGCGCCCGTGCCCGAACCGTGTCTTCACAGCGAACAGCCCCGGCTCCGTGAGGAAGCCGGGGTTCGTACGCGAACCTACTCATGATGTTGTCGCGCCGTTCGGTGAGCCAGCGCATCACGTCCAGGGCGTGTGCTGCTGGGTCCGGGATCGGTTAGTTGAGACGGCTTGGAGCGCGGTTGCTGCGTTTCCGCTGGTCCGCTTCTCCGGGCCGCTCGCCGAACCTGCCGTTCGCGTCTCCGCGCAACGAGCTCTCCACGGTTGCCGTCATCAAGGCGTTGTCGGGTGCGGGCCAGGGGTTGGGGATGGTGCGTTGCCGGGCGGACGGCGACCAGGTTGCGTACCGTGGTCGCCTTCTCGGCCAGCGGCACCGGCTGTGCGGACACGGCCGACGGGCGCGGCTGATCCTCGACGGCGTTTGCTCGTTCACGATCGCATCCCTATGCGGAACTGATGGCAGTCTCCTCGTCCACGGTTTCGTGCACGTGGTAGCAGCCGCCGCCGCGGCGCTTGGCGACGTACATCGCGGTGTCGGCGTGGCGCAGCACGTCGTCCGGCCCGCTGTGCCCGTAGGACAGTGCGATCCCGATGCTGGCCGGGGTGCGCAGCTCGTGCCCGTTCACTGTCATCGGCTCGTTCAGGGCCTGCACCACCCGGTCGGCGACGGTCAGCGCACCGGACACGTCGAGCAGGTCCTCGGCGAGGATGACGAACTCGTCACCGCCGAGTCGGGCCACCGTGTCCTCGGTCCGCATACAGTCGCGCAGCCGCTGCGCCACCTCTTGCAGCACTAGGTCACCGGCGTCGTGGCCGTACGTGTCGTTGATGGGTTTGAAGCCGTTGAGGTCGAGCAGCAGCACCCCGGTCGGTCTGCCGTTGCGCCGTGCCCGGGCTAGCGCCGCGGTGAGCCGATCCCGCAGCAGTGCCCGATTGCCGAGTCCGGTGAGCATGTCGTGCGTGGCCCGGCGAGTGAGTTCCTCGGTGAGGGCCACACTGCCCAGCGCCAGCGACACCTGGGTCCGCAGGGTCTGCAGTGACTTGAGCACATCCTCGGGCAGTTCACCGTCCGCGCTCACCGTCATGATGCCGAAGAACCGGGCGCCGTTGAGCAGCGGGAATAGCGTCACGGGCCGCCCGCCGACGGTGTCCAGACCGGCCACACCGAGCGCGGTCAGTCCTGGTCCGGAGATCACCTGGCCGTCGGCGAGGCGGGCCAGCAGTTCGTCTGGCACGCAATCGGAGGCCAGCCGGACGCCCGCCACCACCTCGGCGCCGGCTCCGGCCGCGTGCAGGACCGTCCATGTGTCCGGATCGTCGGAGGTGACCCGGACGATCGCCGCCCGTGCGCCGGGGCAGCCCGCGACGAGGGTGGCTGCGGCCCCGGCGGCCAGCCGGTGCACCTGCGCGGAGTCGGTGGTGGTGAGCAGGCCGGTGCCGAGGTCGTTGAGCACCTGCTCGCGGTTCATCGCCTCGCGCAGCGCCTGCATGCTGGCGTCAATCTTCACGACGAGGCGGCCGTTGTCGCGCAGGCCGACGATCTGCCGGGCCACGACTAGGGCGGTGAGCAGAATGGCCCCGGCGACCAGCGGCCAGGAGCGGTTGTCGAGGCCGCGCGTCAGGGCGACGACAAGCAGCGCGTAGCCGAGCGCCACCGCGATGTACGGGCTCAGGCTGTTCGGCCGCTGCACCGGCGCCGAAGTGTTCGCGGTCGCCTCGCCGTGGCCGGTGACCTTCCGGTGCTGTGCCACTGCGACCTTGGTGAGCAGATGCAGGTAGAGCGCCCATAGCGCCAGCGCGAAATGCAGGTGCGGGCCGGGCAGCGTGCGCTGCAGGACACTGACCGCCACGAGGAAGACGCCGGCGATCATCCAGGTGATCAGGGCGAGGCGGCTGATCTCGGCCACCCCGCCGAGCAGCAGCCGGACCACGGCGAAGATTGCGACGAGGATGCCGCAGGTCCGGATCAGGATCATCGCCGTGAGGAACCCGCGGGCGTCGTCGCCCAGGGCGGGCTGGACGAAGAAGTACCAGCAGAAAAGCACCGCGGTGACCATCACGATGGCCATGTCGAGGCCGAGCCGGACGTTGCTCGCCGACCAGCGTGATCGGACCGGCACGCTGAGCAGGGCGACAAGCGCGAAACTCAGCGCCACCACGTCGATCAGCTGGACCACCGGGTTACCGGACGGATATGTCGCAGAGCCGGTAACCAGCGACTCCGCCAGAGCGATCGTCGAGCCACACGCCGTCGTGGTCCAGGACGCCGCAGCCAGCAGCGAGAACCGCCGCGCGCCGGGACGGGTGGCCAGCCGGGCAGTCCGCCAAGACAGCCAGGCCGACGTCAGCAGCAGCACAGGTGCCGAGAACCGATACCCGTAGAACTGGAAAGCCCACCCGCCTACACCGATCAGATGCACGAGCACCCAAAACGCCGACAGGGCGAGGGCGGCCAAGGCTACCGAGGGCGTCCGATATCGCATCGATCCTCCGCATCCGCCGTTGCTCGCTGCACGGTCCCTCTCTGTCTCGTCGGAAAACCCGCTACGAAGTTGAGAAAAAGCAGGTGCGGGATCGACGAACCGAGCGCGAGGTCCCCGGCCGGCCGGGAGCACAAGAACGCCCGGGTGATGGCCGGGAAGCGCGGCTACGGCCTAATTTGGCCGGGTGTCCGCGCCGCCGCGGCCACGCTGGCGTGGCCGCGGCCTCCGGCGTCGTCCCCGTACCGGATCTCGTGGCCGCCGACACCGCCGGTGGGCGGGGTGGCTGCCACCGCCACGCCGACCCGCTGCTATCGGCGCGGGGAATGTCGCCGGTTTCCTCTCCTTCGTGCTGGTGTCTCTGCTGAACTGGGCAACCAAGAAGATGCGGTGAGCCACGGGGGAGTAAACGGTGCCGGCACCGGCGGCCGACGGCGAGGCCGCACGGTTGGCGGCGCTGCACGACTTGCAGGTCCTCGGCAGCCCACCGGATCCGGATTTCGATGCGGTCGTGGAACCGGCCTCACAGATCTGCGGCACGCCGATGGCCTTGGTCAGCCTGATCGATGCCGACCGGCAGTGGTTCAAGGCCAAGGTCGGCCCCAGCTTGCAGCAGACCAACCGAGACGCGTCGTTCTGCGCGCACACCATCAGCGGCCGCGACGTGCTTGAGGTACCGGACGCCACCGCCGACCCCCGCTTCGCCGACAACCCCGCCGTCACCGGGGACCCGGCCGTGCGGTTCTACGCCGGCGTCCCTATCGCGGTCGAGGGCGGACACCACGTCGGCAGCCTCTGCGTCATCGACACCCAGCCGCGAGTCCTTGCGGCGCAGCAACGCCAAGCACTTCGCGCGTTGGCCCGCCACGCCGCCGTGCTGATGCGGCCGCGGTCAGTTGCTGTGCTGGCGGTCCGGCGAGCACCTGTGGTGTGAAGTCACCGACCACGGTCCCGGCCTTCCCGACGAGAGGTTGCCGGTCCGTCCTCCCGACGCCGGATTGCTCGACAAACGCGGGTTATGGATCATCCGGCGGGCCCGCACCAGTTGCAAGGCGACGACCGACGCCACCGGCACCCGTCTGCTGCTGGGCTATCAGCTCGGCCGCCCCTGAGGCCACCGCGTAGTCGGATTCCGTTTTCGTGGACTGTTTCGCCGACGCGTTCCCGCATACGAGCGCCAGCGCCAGCGCCGCCGCAGTTGAGACCAACGGGGAAAGAGCCGCGCCGATTCGTCGGCAATAATTCCTGCAAGCCGGCCGCGACCGGGCTGATGGTTTGCCGAGAGCCATCTGACGGGAGTACGCCGTGGATGAGTTCAGCCCGGGTATCAGGATCTCCACTGAGCCTTTTTCATCCTGCGTAGCGGTTGGTTTCGACGTGGTCCAGGACGAGGATTGCCTGCACGATCACGGTGGCCTGGCGCGGGCAGCAGCGCAGCTTGTTATCTCTCTGCGATCCCTTTGCGCTGGTACTCATGGTTGACCCGGATCGTGCGGGCGACGCCGGGCGGGTGGGGTGGCGGCAGCGGGCCTGGATGCTGGTCTTCTCGTCGCTGGAGATCACGTACTCGTCATCGCCGAGCGGGACACCGTCGAACGTTCGGGCGTAGAGGCCGAGCACGCGGGCGGCTTTGACGGCGAACCGCGGGTCGCGGATGAAGATCCAGGACTGGTGCTGCCAGGGCTTGATCGTGTCGCGGGCCAGGATCCGGCGGATGGTAGACGCCGAGATCGCCGCGACGATCCGGCGGTCGACGGCTTCGGCGGCCAGGTCGGGGCAGTTCCACCTCGACAAGGGGCATGATCTGGCTCCGCGCGAAACCGGACCGGAGCCGACCATGATCCGTCGGATGCGTTCTAGGCTGCTGGCTGCCCGGACGGCGCCGCGGTCGCGTAGCCGCCGTCGTGGTAGACCAGCGGCGCGGCCGGTCGATAGGTGGACGCACCGACGACCTCACCGACCACCTGCAGGTGGTCGCCGACCGGCCAGACCGACACCGTGCGCGCCACCAGGTGGTCGATGCCGTCCAGCAGCGGCACGTCGGCGGGGCCGGCGTGCCAGGCCCGTCCGGCGAAACGGTCGGCCCCGGAGCGCGCGAAGCGCTGCGCCACCTCGGTGTGCCCCTGATGGAGCAGGTGAACACCGAAGTGGCTGGCCCGGCGCACCGCGCCGGCCACCGAGGCGGACTCGTCGAGGAAGAATGCCACCAGCGCCGGGCGCAGCGACACCGACACGAACGACGTGGCGGTGAAGCCGGCCGGGCCGGGCACGGTGACCACGGTGACTCCGGCCGGGTGCCGGCGCATCGCACGCCGCAGCACGTCGGCGGCGTCGACGGGGCGACCACTGACGACGGTCATGGCGGGAGCTCCGCCGCTCAGCTTGCCGCGCGCGGTGTGCGGTAGGTGGCGATGACCAGGCCGGAAGCCCAATCCAGCAGGGTCGGCACGAGGTTCGGCTCGGTCATGATCTCTTTGCGGAACCGCTCGACCCGGTCCGGATGCGCAGCCGCCCACTTGTTCTGCGGAAGCAGGTCGTCCGCGACCACGATGGCGCCGTCGGCCAGGTTGCGGTAGAGGGTGTCGCGCCGCTCGAACTTGGTCACCGTGGTGTCGACGAACGCGAGGTCGAACGGCGGACCGTCGTAGCCGGTGAGCCATTCGGTGGCGTCGGCGGTGACGACCTCGACCCGGTCGTCGCCGGCCAGCATCTGCCGGCACACCTCGGCATAGCGCCCGTACACCTCGATCGAGGTGAGTCGCGCGTCGGCGTCCATGCCGTCGAGGAGCCAGCCGGCTCCCACGCCGATGCCGGCGCCCACCTCAAGGATGTTGCCGCCCGGCTTGCTGGCCGCCAGCGTACGCAGCAGCGCGCCGGTCCGCGGATCCGAGGACATCTTGAACCCGCCGGCCTCGGCCCGCTTACGGGCCCGCTCACTGGCAGCCGGAATGTCGATCGGGAAGTCGTTCATCGGGTGGTCTCCACTTCGGTGCCGGGGGTTGTGGGTTGCGCGGCCGTCGTGCGCCAGCCGCGGGTGAGCCGGCGGCAGATGACGCCGGTAAAGACGGCGCGGGCCAGCCAGTAGGCGAACACGCCGACGAAGGCGCCGGGCAGCCCGGCGAACGACGAGCACCACCAGCCGATCGGCAGCTGGATGCCAGCGGCCGCGGTGAGGTTCGCGTACATATCCCAGCGGGTATGCCCCAGGGCCCGGATCAGACTGAGGTTGGCCAGGGTCAACCCCATCAGCGGCAGGGCCGCCGCCAGCAGGGGCAACACGGCCGCGGTCTGATCGCGCACCGCCGGGAACGAGGTGAACAGGCCGGCCGCCATCCGCGGCGCCAGCAGCAGGAGCACGCCGACCAGAACGCCGGACCCCAGCAGAATCCGCCGGCCGGCCCGCCAGAGCAGCCAGGCCGTGTGCCGGTCGCTGGCGCCGATCGCCCGGCCGACCAGGATGCGGGCGGCCGCGGCGAACGCCATGCCGACGCCGAACAGGAACACCATGAGTTCGAACGCGATGCGACCGCCGGCCAGCGCGGTGGTGCCGATCGCAGCCAGCACGCCGAAGAACACGGCGAGGATGGCGTAGTCCAGTCCGGTCGACACCATGGCCGGCCAGGCAAGTTTCGGTACGGACGTCTCGAAGTCGGCGGGTGGCCGGTCCGGGCCGCGCTCGGCGAGCCGGCGGAACAGGCCCTGCCGCCGCGCGCAGACGATCAGGAAGGCCAGGCCGGCCGCCGAGGCCAGGGTGGTGGCCAGGCCGTTGCCGGTCGCGCCGAGCCGGGGCAACGGGCCCGGGCCGTAGATCAGCGCCGCGTCCAGGACGAGATTGACCACGTTGACCAGCACGCCGGCCGTGGCCGGCCACCGCGTCTCGCCGTACGCGTTGAAGCTGACCGTCAACAGGGCGAACGGCACCAGCAGCACCATCGCGGGCGCCCGCGCCGTCAGATAGTCCGCACCGATCGCCTGCACCTGGGCGTCGCCGCCGGCGATCAGCCCGGCGAGCCAGCCGCCGGCACTCAGGCACAGCGCGGTGAGCAGCAGCGTGAGGCCGCCGCACCACCAGGCCGTGGCGCGCAGCGCACGCCGGATCCCGGCCGGGTCCTGCCGGCCGGCGAACCGTGGCGCCAGGATCTGATAACCGATCATGGAGGCCATCGCGACGTTGCCGAACACGTCGAAGACCGCGGCGGTGCCGGCGACGGCGGCCAGGTCGGTGGTGCCGTAGCGACCCATCATGGCGGTGTCGATGATCCCGGACAGGGAGGCGGACACCGCTCCGATGAGCAGCGGCAGGCCTACTGCGGTGAGCTGCCGGGCAGGACCGCGGTTGTCGGTCGTCTCCACGGCTCGCCCCTACTTCTGGCGGGCGGCGAGATACGCGCCCGGTTCGACGGCGGTGGTGTCCAGTTCCAGGCAGCGGCCCATCGCGTTGACCGCGCTGCCGACGTCGCCGAGCAGGTCGAAGCACTGACCGGCCCGGTACCAGCCGTAGGCGCCGCCCGCGGTGCCCAACTCGCCGGCACGCGTGTACCAGCCGGCGGCCTCGGCGAACTGGCCGGCCGTGGCATACCCGTCGCCGATCACCAGCAGCGCGTTCTGGCAGTACGGGTCGAGCGCGTACAGCGCCTCGCAGAACCCGCGCAGCTGCGCGGTGGTCTCGCCGCCGGCGGCCCGGGCCGCCGCCTTGATCTGCGACTCCAGGATGATCCGGCGGTTCTCGTCGGCGACCAGCCGGTCCGTGCCGCCCAGACCGTCGGTGTAGAGCAGGTTGCCGTGGTACAGCGCGGTGGTCACCTCGGCCCGCATCTCCACCGGACGTCGCTGGATCAGGCGCAGCAGGGCCACCGCCCGGTGGTACCGGCTGCGGACCAGGTGTCCGTGCCAGTCGTCGAGGTCGCCGGCGTGCAGGGCCGTGGCGTACGTCGTGAAGGTCTCCGCGAGCTCGGTGTCGTCGCCGCCGCGAATGGCGTGGCTGATGCCCTGCGCGCAGGCGGCCAGCGCGAGCCGGCGATCAGCTGCGGTGGTGGCCAGCTCGGCGAAGACGCTCAACGCGGTCCGGACCCGGCCGGGCACGCGCGCGGTGACCCGGGCGACCTCGTAGGCCAATCGGTCGCGGGCCGGGTCGCCGGTCGGACGGACCACGCCGGCCAGGTCGGCGGCGTACTCGCAGAAGGACAGCTGGGCCACGTGGAACACGACGAGAGCGCGGGTGCCGTCGTCGAGCCGGTCGTAGTCGTCGAGCCGGTCGACCAGCAGCTGCCACTGCGGGGTACGCAGCTCGGCGGGCAGGCCGGCCGGCGTGCGGCACGCGTACCGGGTCAGGCCGGCGTGCGCCAGCACCTGCCGGCGGAACTCGGGGAAGCCGATCCGGGCGAACCAGGAGACGTGGCCGGCCGCCGGCTCGGCCAGCCACCCCGAAATGTGCTGGATGAGCCGCAGCCGCATTGGCGCGAACGGGCTGTCGGCCATGTCGATGATCGGGCGCCAGAAGATGCCGAGGCGGTTCTGCTCCAGGTCGGGCATGCCGGTCACCTGGGGCGGGCGCCCGTACGCCTGGTTACGGGTGTACCGCGATTGCAGGTGCAGGCGCGGCCGTACGGTGGTCGTGGACAAGGTGGACCTCCAGGAATTCCTCGATCCGGCGGAACAGCACGCGCCGGCTCTGTGTGGTCGTGACGTGGTGCCCCTCGCCGTCCAGCCGCAGATAGGTCACCGGTGCGGCGGCTCGGTCTGCGGCGGCCACGAAGTCTTCCGCCTGGGCCACCGGCACCCGCGGGTCGCGGGCGCCGTGGGCGATGAGCATGGGCGCGGCGTCGGGGCTGAGCAGGTGTCGCGGTGAGCGGCCGCGCAACCAGTCCGCGTCGGCTGGATGGTCGCCGAGGATGTGCCGGTGCAGCGTCGCCGCCAACGGCCGCCAGTACGCGGGCGTGTCGCCGACCAGCGCGGCGAGATCGCAGGGCGGGCTGAAGGCGACGGCGCAACGGACCAGGTCGGGCCGGGTGCAGGCGGCGAGCAGGGCGGCGTACCCGCCGTAGGAGGCGCCGAGCAGGGCCACCCGGTCGGGGTCGACCAGGCCCTGCCGCGCCCCGTCGGCGATCGCGTCGTACAGGTCCTGCTGCATGCGGCCGCCCCACTCGCCGTCACCGGCCCGTCGGAACGCCGTGCCGAAGCCACGGGAGCCGCGGTAGTTGACGTGCAGGGACTGGAAGCCCAGCGCGGCCACGTACTGCGCCAGGGCGTGGAAGCGGAAGTAGTCGCGACCGGCCGGACCACCGTGCACGATCACTACCGTGGGCAGCGGCCCGGTGGTGTCCAGCGGGCGCATCGCGTATCCGTGGAGGCAGACCCCGTCGCCGGCCGTGACGTGCAGGTCGTCGAGGCGGGGCAGGCGCCGGCCGGCCAGGCCGGGCCGGTTCACCAGCAGCGGCCGGGTGGCGCCGGTGTCCGGGGCGACCAGCTCGTAGCGGATCGGCCCGTCGGACCGGACTCGCACGGTCAGCCAGGTGCTGTCGTCGGTGCTGCGGTCCAGCAGCAGCATCGCCTCGTCCGGTCCGACCGCGAACACCGGCGTGGGCCGGCCCAGCCCGTGCAGCTGGGGCCGCTGGCCGACGGTCTGGCAGATGTCCGGCTCGCCGGTGCGCGGGTCGCACCAGACGCCCGGCCCGCCGATCGGGTAACCCTCGACGTCGAGATCGGGATGGGCGAAGACGGTGTGCTGCCGGCCGGTCGCGCACTCCAGGGCCAGCAGCCGCCGGGTCGGCGCGTCGTGCGCGGAGAGCAGGTAGACGGTGCGGCCGTCGGCGGCGAACCCGACAACGGCGAACGTCGTGCTGTCGTCCGGTCCGAGGGCGAGCCGCACCGCGCCGTCCACGACCAGGTGCAGACCACCGTCCGGCTGCAGCCGGATGCCGCCGCGCGGGCGCAGCTCCCGGTCGACCAGCCAGCGGTGATACCGGTCCGCGGAGACCTGGTCCGGTTCGCGGCCCGGCGCGCTGACGTGCAGCACGCCGCCGGCCGCGAACGCGACCCGGTCACCAGCGGTCCAGAACTCGGCGACCGGCCCGGCCGCCGGCACCACCTCGGCCGCGCCGCCCGGCTCGAGGCGCACCAGCTGCCACTTCTCGGTTCCCCGCAGGGCGCGGCGGTAGTACAGCGCGGACCCGTCCGCGGCCCAGCGCAGGTCGGTAACCGTCTGGTCGTGTTCGGCGGCGAGCAGCCGGTCGTCCAGGACGATCTCCGGCCCGCGGGCGGTGGTCCGGATCACGGCTACTGACTGGCCGTCGGGCGAGAGCCGGACCCCGGTGTGGTACTCGGGTGCCAGCAGCTGCTCCCGCAGGTGCTCGTCGATGGTCCTCACCGGGGCACCTGCTCGATGTCGTGCCCGTTGATCCCGACGCCGGCCCGGCCGCGGGACAGGCCCTGAGTGAGGGTGTAGACGGCGGCGTAGCGGCGGTCGTCGAAGCCGTGCAGCCGCAGGAACGGCCGGTCCTTCTGAGCCGGGGTGACCAGCGTGCTGATCCCGTACGAACTCGCGAGCAGGAGCAGCTCCTGGCCGATCATGCCGGCCTCCATCCACAGCCGGCGCAGCCCGTGCTCGTGCCGGTAACGCCACTGGTAGCGGGGGAAGTCGGCGACCAGCCCGAGGGTCCACCCGGCGGTCTCCGGTGAGTGCATGCCCTGGAGCACGTCGACCATGGCGGCACGGTGGTCGCCCGCCTGAACCAGCCGCAGCTCGTGCCGGAGGATGTCGTAGCGGTAGATGCCCGGTTCGACGCCGTCGACGCCGTAGACGGCCAGCGCGATGTCCCACGCCGAGCCCACACTGTCCAGCAGCGACAGCGGCATGCCCGGGTCGCTGCGCTCCCGGCGGTACCGGACCCGCGCGAACCCGTACCAAAGCAGGCCGGAGAAGTCGGCCAGCGGCACCGGCTCGGACCGGTAGACCCGGCCGGTGCGCCGCCGGTTCAGCAGTTGGGTGACCGGCTGCTCGCCGGGAGGGGCGGGCGGGCCGAGGACCGTCACCGGCCCGTCGGGCAGCTGCTCGGCCGGCGGCTGCCCTCCGGCGGCCAGGTATCCGGCCACGGTCTGTTCCCGGATCCGGTTGCCCGGGTCTGCGGTGTCGGCGTACGACCAACGGCGTGACGCCAGATAGGCCCCGTCGGACGGACGCCAGCCACGGCGGAGCCAGTGCCGCAGGCCGGGCACCAGAGCGGTCCGGTCGCCGAGTTGGTCGAGGGGAGCGGGGACCCGGCCGGACAGGATGGTCGCGGCGAGGGCCTCCGGCCGGCACTGGAACCGGCGACCGGTGACCTGGTCGGCCAGCTCGACAGTGGCCGCCTCCAGGTCCACCGGCGGCCGCAGCGCGACACCGACCGGCCAGGACGCGGGGGAAGTGGAGGTCATGCTGTCACCCTTCCGACCAGCTGGCGCAGGTCTTCCTCGTGGCCGTCGCCGAGCGCGACGGTGAGCATGTAGCCCTCGGTGAGGCCGTCCAGGCCGAGCAACCGTTCGATCTCGGTGCCGGCGTCGCAGTAGAAGATCGCCGAGGACAGCCCTGCCGCGCCGGCGGCGGTCAGGAACGACTTGGCGATGTGGCCGGCGTCCATGTGGACGGTTCGATAGGTGCGCGGCTCGCGGTAGCGGAACATGTTGCGTTCGAAGACCGAGGTCACCACCAGCAGCGCTCGGGCGCGTACCGGGAATCGGCCGGCCGCATTGGGGAACAGCCGGGACAGGCTCTGGTCGTCGACCGGCAGGTCGCCGACACGCCGCAGGCCGAACGGCTGCATGGTGACGTGGTACCAGCCGGGTTCGAGGCCGGGGACGTCGTGCGCGATCAGGTAGCCCTCGCTGGGGTGCCGGCCGCCGCCGGACGGGCTGCTGCGGCGCAGCGCCGGCGGGGCCCCGGACCGGCGGACGATCCAGCCGGTGATGCCGAACGCGGCGGCGATCACCCGGCGGACGCCGTCCAAATCGATCGGCACCGGCTTGATCTCGCCGGCCCAGTAGTCGCGGGCGGTGGCCGGGATCAGGTCGTCGTCGATATCGGGCAGGTCGACGGCGGGGTGATCGGCGTAGTCCAGCTTGAAGCGCTCGGTCTCCGGCTCGTCGGCGCGGTATTGGCGCATCCGGTCCCGGTCGGCCAGGAAACCGGCCCCGGTGGCGTAGTCCACGCACGGATAGTCGAAGGCCAGCGTGTGGTACTCGACGGACTCGTGCCAGCCGTACCGGCTCCACCGACGGCGCACGTCCACCAGCCAGTCCAACTCCTCGTCGGTGTCGGCGGCGTCCCGGAGCAGGCCTCGGCCGAGCAGGCCGGCGATCAGCCGCTGCCAGTCGGCGAGTGGGCGTTCGTCGCCGGCCGCCGCGGCCAGGGTGCCGGCGAGTTCGTCGGCCCCTTGCGGGCGGACGGACGCGACCAGCGCGGCGGCCGCGGCCGGGGAGACGGTGAAGCGCGTACGGGCGAGGATGTCCTCGGCCAGCCACCGCTCGCCGGTGACCGGCGACGGCGGATGGATCCGGACAGCCGGATTGAGTCGTATCTCCACGGAACTGCCCTCCTCGGGCGATCGGAGGTGTTGGCCGGTAGGGAGCGGTTCCGGTCCGACCGGACCGGAACCGCCTGCGGGATGCCCGCTACGCCGCTAGGCGCGGCCGGTCTCAGTACATGTCGATGCTCTGCAGGAGCATGACCTCGTAGGCCGAGGTCTCCTCGACGATGTCGGCGGACGCCTCGGTGTCGGCGACGGCCACAGTGGTCTCTTCGATAGCGGTGTCAACCTTCTGGTCCATGACGGACTCCTTCCGGTAAATCCGAACCGGCCTTCCCGGCTCTGCCCGGTAGGTTTCGGCATTCCGTGCCGGGGCGGCAAGAAGGCGGGGGGAAGGTGCAGCGTTTCCGGGGAAACAGGGCAGTCCACAGTGCCCTGAAAAATCCCGGCCGATGATCGGCCGGGCACCATCTTGGCAGTGTCAGAGCAGACCAGCGCGGAGAGCGTACGAAACAGCGTGTGCCCTGTTGCGAAGTTCGAGACGTTTCATAAACGCATTAATGACATTTTTGATAGTACGTTCGGAGTATTGCAGTCGATCGGCGATCTCGGCCGTGGCGGCGCCGTCGGCAAGCATCTTCAGAATGGCGATGTCACGTTCCGAGAAGCCGTGCGCGGACCGGCCGCCCGCGTGCGTTCGGCGCAGGTGGTCGCACACCGACCGTAGGGCCCGGCGAGGTAGGACGGCGTGCCCGGGATCGGTGATGGCCTCGACGATCCGGCCGTAGTCGCTGTCCGGGCGCAACAGGAGCGTCGTCATGCCGTATTCGACGGCCCGCAACACGTGCGGCTCGCCGATGTCGTGCACGACCAGGATCATCCGCATGTCCGGGTTGCGGCTGGTGACCGCGATCCGGCGGAGGGCGTTCATGGTGCCCTCGGTGACTCGGGTGGCGAAGACCAGCACGACGTCCGCGGTGGGCAGAGCGTCCTGGTCGGTGAGCCGCAATTCGGCGACGGTGCGCAGGTAGGCGTCCGCCCCCTGTTTGATGATCGGGTCGTCGGCGATAACGACGACAGTGGTCTGGGGCATGGGTTCCTCCACGAAGCAGTGAACCGTTACTGCGTCGGAGCTAACCCGCCGGCCACCGGCCCCGGCCAGCCGCGCGCGGGTTCACCTTGCTGCGCTGCAGCAAAGCGAACGTCGAGCAATTACGACACCCGCCGGCGGGAGTCGGATTGCGGGCTGTTTTGCCGCCTTTCTTCGGGGGTCCCTTTGCTGCACCGCACGTTGCTGAGGGCCCACCGCTCTGGCCCGCGCGCGACCGGCCGACGATCGTCCATGGGTGTCGAGCCGTCCAAGGTATGGAGGAAACATGAAGTTCGTCGCCAGTGCAGCCGTGCTCGCGGCACTGCTCGCTCTCGGCGCCGCCGGGGCCTGGCAGCCGGCACCACGCGGATGGCTGAGTGCCGACGGGCCGATTGCCGGTGCTGGGAACCAGACCGGAGTCGTGATCGGCGGTGACACCGGCAGCGGGAACGAGGGCGGTATCGGCGGGGGAGGCGGCGACGACGACGACAGCGCCTGGGGTGGCTGAGAGCGACCGGCGCACCGACAGGCTGTCCGGCACGTCGGCCGCTTCGGGGCGACGTGCTGGCCCCCGCGCGGTGTCCCGCGCGGGCTGAATCCGGCCGGCCGGACCCCCGGCGCGGTGTCTTGCGTTGGCTGATCCGGGTCATAGGGCCGCGACAGGCGGTCGTTCGCCGCATCGCCGGCGGTCACGACGGTGCGGTACAAGCTCCCGGATCGGCGGCGCTCCGGTCCTCGTCGTCCAGCAGACCCGCCGCGGCAGCCCGCAGCCCGGCCTGGAACCGGCTCTGCGCGCCGAGGCCCTCCATGATGTCGGCGATGTGCTTGCGGGCGGTCCGCAGCGACATGCCCAACCGCCGGGCGATCGTCTCGTCCTTGAGGCCGGTGGCCAGCAGCCGCAGAATCGTCCGGTCGAGTTCTCGGGCCACGATCTGCATCCCGGCCGTGTACGGGTCGGAGAAAGGCTGCGCCGCGTCCCAGGCGCCCTCGAAGACCTGGTAGAGGTAGTCGACCACGGACGGCTCCCGGACCACCACCGCACCCCAGGAGCCGTGCCCGTCGGGAATGAACGCGACCTCCCGGTCAAACATGATCAGACGACCGAAGAGCTGGTGCGCGGTCCGGTATTCGGCGCCGAGCGCGGACGCCGTGGCAACGTACGCCTGGCTCGGCCCGTTGAAGCGCGCCGTGTGGTGATAGAGGGTGCGCATCCGCACGCCGCGCCCCAGCAGCCGGGTGTCACGGGCCAGCGCCTCCTCGAGCGCCTCCGACGATCGGTTGCCGCCCGGCTGGCTGGTCAGCATCTCCCGTCGGCACGCGTCGGAGGCCTGATTGAGAGCTACCCGCACCTGTTCGATGCGCGGGATAAGCTCCACCGCCCCGGCAGTGCGCTGGACGCTTGCCAGGTAGTCGCCGCGCAATCCGCGGAAGCCGTCCCGAATCTCGGCGAGCCGGGCCTGGCTCGCCCGAAGCTGCTCCTCCAGCCGGGCCGTTGCGGTCGCGGTGACCACGTCCGGGTCCACCGACACGAATCGCCCTGGCAGCGTGACGTCGCGGTGCACCAGGCCGATCCGTACGACCCAGTCGAGTGCCGCATCCACCTGCGCCGGATCCAGTTCCAGATCGTTCGCCGCCCGTGCGACGTCGGCGTTCCAGTCGTTGGCCGCCAGCCAGCGGTAGACCGCCGCCTGCGCGGACGTCGGCGGCGCCGCGGCCGGGTCGTGGATGTCGTCGGTGCCGTGCACAGGTGTGGCCTCCTCATCGCCGGTTGACGAGGGCGCGGCAGACGGTGGCACCCGAACCTCCCGGCGGACCCGCGGACCCACCGTCATGCCGACCGACCGGTGTGTCCGGAGCGGACATTGTCGGATAGCAGTGTGCACTGCATCGGCAACAGTGATTCTTTGCCCCGCGGCGGCAGCAACCGCGGCGACCAGTCCAGCTGGCACAACCTAACCGTTGTCATCTCCTGGTGGGCGATCCTGATCGTTCGAACGTTTCCTATTACACCCGACCTGCGGCCGATCCGGATGTTCTTGCCGGTCATGTCGTGACCTCTCCGCGAACCGGATTCGCGCTGCATGTCCAGTGCTGAGGTTGCTTTGGTCCGGCAACTTTCGGGGGCCGATGATGGCGCGCCTCACCGGGTCCCGAAGCCTCGGTGAGTCGCCGTTTCATCTCCCGGCTTCAGGCGAGACGGGCGGCAGCGATCGCTCGTACCGCCTTCTCCTCGATCGGGTCGTCCCGCAGCGCGGCCAGCTGGTCCCGGACCACGGGTGTGAGCCCGGCTCGTTGCGCCGCGATCGTCCGCACCGCCTTCTCACAGTCCCACAGGCCCTCGACGAGCAGCGGGTCCGCGCCCTCTGGGTCGAGCGCTAGCAACGCCCGCAGGTAGGCGGCCCGTTCATAACTGTGCGGGGTGACCCACCGCTCGCGCAGCCACGGCACCACCCGCCCGGCCGTCGGTCCGCCGATGCGCGCGAGTCCTTCGGCGACAACGTCGTAGCCGCAGTGCTGCTCCGGTTCCCGCGCCAGCCGCTCCCACACGGCGAGCAGCACCGGCACATCGGTGACGTCCCCGTGGTCAGCCAGGACGTGCACCGCCTGGTCGGCCAGCGGATGCTCCGGGCCGGCGACCCAACGCCGCGCGTGCGGCAGAGCACGTTGCCCGAGCAGGCGTACGGCCTTGCCCACCGCCGCGTACTGCGCTCCCGGTGACTCCGCCCGCTCCGCCAGCATGTCCAGCAACGGCAGCAGGGCAGGCTCCGGGCCGCGACGGTTCAGTTCCATCAGGGCCGACAGCCACGGGCCACCATCGGCACGGATCGCGGCCAGCAGACGCTCGGCCGGTGCGTCCGCGATGCCACCGGCACCAAGCCGGTACGGCGCGGCCCGGGCCGCCGCGTACCCCGCCTCCCAAACGGCCAACCGCGCCTCGACCGCCTCGTCCGCCGCCGCCCAGTCGGTCCACGGCCGGCCGCCCCACCAGATGTTGTCACCGGCGTCCGGAATCCGGTGCCGGGCGACCGTGAGCAGACCATCCCACCAGTCGCGGGGCCACTCCTCTGCTACTTGTTCCAGCACCTCGGCCCAGCGCGGCCCGGCGGCCACATAGAGCCGCAGGCCTTCGACGGCCTCGTCGTTCCCGGCCGTGCCCAGCGCTGTCAGGACGCTAAGCACGTTGCCGAACGTCTCATCGCGCCCGTAACCGTCGGCACCGGGCGGGTTGCCGAGCAGCCCCAGCAACGGCGCCAACGGGAGCTCGAGATCACGAACCAGCCGAGCCAGGTAGACGGTCCGGTCCTCGACCTGGGTGTCCCATCGCTGATCACGTTTCACGCACCGAAAAACGGCTTCCGCTGCTCCGGCCTCGGTAGCCGCCCGGATCGCACCCCGTCCCAGCCCGCGCTGCAACGCCCCGAACAGTGTGCCGGCCGTCTCGTACTCGATTGTTTCCCCGTCACCGCTCATCGCGCCCCACCGTAGGGGCGCATTCCCGATCCGGCGACCGTTTTCCGCCCCCAGCGACGCCTACCCTGGCAGGGTGCCGGGCGGCGATACAACTTCGTGAGGTTCTCCCCGAGCGATGACGGCCGCCCAGCGCCTCGACCGCTCGCACGGCGCTCAGCACGCTTTGTCAGCGGCTACTTGTTTCATTGATCTACGACCGCAGCCCGGCCAGGCTTGGTCGAGGTGACCGGTGGGATCGCTCGCTCGCGGCTGTCCACCGCAGGTTCGGTGTGACTCACTCATGGCATGCGCCTGCC
>NZ_JASCTH010000038.1 GCF_030009775.1 Actinoplanes sandaracinus
GCGCCTGCACGGCGAGCTCGGCCACGTCCCACCCGCCGAATACGAGGACCTACACGCGATGACCCGACCGGTCACCGCACCCCTGGAAACCAGCTAAACAACTCTCCATCAAACCCGGGGCTTGACAATCACCTGGCCGTGGAGCAGCGTGCACCTGGCCGTGGAGCAGCGTGCCGATCTGAGCGACGCAGGGCGCCTTGTAGGGGTAGAGCCGGCGAATGACCAAGTTATGGCCTGGGTCGACCGGGAACCCCAAATTATCCTCTCCTGATGAGGCAACCGCTCTCTCGGCTGCAACGCATGGCTCGGCATCCCAGCGTCTGGGTGCCCCTGGCTGTGCTCGCCGCCGCCGGGGTACTCGTGCTGCTGCTGGGGCCGGTCGCCTGGTGGGCCACCCCGGCCAAGCATCTCCAGGGCAAGGACAAGGCCGACGCCCGCAACGCCACCCGGCAGACTCTGCTCGCCGCGGTCGGCGGCGTGGGCCTGCTCACCGGCGCCGCGTTCACCGCCCGCACCTTCTACCTGACCCGCCGCGCACAGTTCACCGACCGCTACACCAAAGCCATCGCCCAACTCGCCTCCGAGAAGCTCACCGAACGCCTCGGCGGCATCTACGCGCTAGAACATTTGATGGCCGAGTCTGAGCGCGACCATCCCACCGTGGTGGAGGTGCTCGCCGCGTTCATCCGCGAGCACACCCGCGACATGCCGGCAGAGCCAGCGGACGACAAGTGGGCCACTTGGGCGCGGCCGGCCGCCGATGTGCAGGCCGCGCTCACCGTGCTGGGCCGACGTCCCACCCGCGACGAGCCTCTGCCCGTCGACCTATCCAACGCCCGGCTGCGCCGCGCCGGGTTACGCGGGATGCGGCTACCAGGCGTGATCCTGCAGAATGCCGACCTGCGTGGCGCCGACCTCTCCCATGCCAACCTGCTCGGCGCCGAGCTGTTCCGTGCCCGGCTGCGTCACGCGCGTCTTCAGGCAGCCATACTGCGCCACGCACGACTCTCGGAGACCGACCTGTCCCTGGCCGACCTAGGCAAAGCCAGCCTGCAGGGTGCCCGATTCACCGGCGCGGACCTTACCGACGCATTCCTGAATGAAGCCCATCTCGATCACGCGATCATGCACAAGACAAAGCTCGACGGAGCCGTACTGGTGGGGGCCCGCCTAGTGTCCTGAGTCGTTAAATCGATGTCGGTGGGTACGTGTGGTGGATGCCTTCTCCGGTAGCCGTCCCGATCGTGCTCACCGACGACGAACGCGAGCAGTTGCTCGCCTGGTCGCGTCGGCCGTCGTCAGCCCAGGCACTCGCCGCCCGATCGCGGATCGTGCTGGCCTGCGCTGAGCATCCGGCTGACACGAACGTGCAGGTCGCTGACCGGCTCGGGGTCTCCCGGAACATGATTCACAAGTGGCGTAACCGGTTCGCCTCCCACCGTCTCGACGGCCTCGTTGACGAGCCCCGTCCCGGCCGGCCCCGCACGATCGCCGACGCCGACGTGGAGCGGGTGATCACCGCGACCCTGGAGACCTCCCCGAAGGACGCCACCCACTGGTCGACCCGGTCGATGGCCGCACATGTCGGCTTGTCGCAGACCGCGATCTCGCGGATCTGGCGTGCGTTCGGCCTGCAACCCCACCGGCAGGACACCTGGAAACTGTCGAAGGACCCACAGTTCATCGACAAGGTCCGCGACGTCGTCGGCCTCTACCTGAACCCGCCCGAACGCGCCGTGGTGCTCTGCGTGGACGAGAAATCCCAGATCCAGGCCCTCGACCGGACCGCACCGATCCTGCCGATGATGCCCGGCACCCCCGAACGAGCCACCCACGACTACGTCCGGGCCGGCACCTCCAGCCTCTACGCCGCCCTCAACCTGGCCACCGGCAAGGTGATCGGCTCGCTGCACGCCCGCACCCGGGCGATCGAGTTCAAGAAGTTCCTGGTCACCCTCGACCAACAGGTGCCCGCTGGTCTCGACGTACACGTCGTGCTGGACAACGCCTCCACCCACAAGACTCCGGCGATCAAACGGTGGCTGACCGCCCATCCGCGGTTCGTCCTGCACTTCACCCCGACCAGCAGTTCCTGGCTCAACCTCGTCGAACGCTGGTTCGCCGAGCTGACCACCAAGAAGCTGCAACGTGGCACCCACCGCAGCGTCCGCGAACTCAACACCGACATCCGGCAATGGATCGAGACCTGGAACGACGACCCCAAGCCCTACGTCTGGACCAAGACCGCCGACCAGATCCTCGACTCCATCGCCCGCTACTGCGGCCGTATTAACGACTCAGGGCACTAGACAGTGTCGACCTCACCACGGTCCACGGCCTCACCCGCGAGCAGGTCCAGGACGCATATATGAACGACCAAACGCGGCTACCTGGGGAGTTACCCTCCCGCGTCCCTTCACTTCAACGGATACCGCCGATCTCCATAACCTTTCCGGATATTCCGATCACCTCAGACCTTCTACGCACTCTGGACAAGACTGAAGAACGGGACGGCAATCAGCGCGAGGACCCCGCTTCCACCGACAGCCCGGAGAGCCCGTCCTGACCTACCGTCGCGCCAATCCCGATGGCCGGGGCTCACACCCCTCAAGGGTGCTCTCGCCCGAGCAGCCGGGCCCTCCGTGCACTGCCCGACGGCGGGGGCGCCCGCGCCCGCGCAGTACCTGCACCCAGCGTTGCGTCTCGATGCCGAACTGGCCAGGTAGCGTCGCGACGAGGCGGTGCCAGCAACTGGAGGTGTACCCGTACTCGATCCTGAACGCGGCCGTCGGCACTGTGATAACCCCCGACAGCGCCCGCTGCCAGGGGAACTGCTTCACCTCCACGTGGACCCTGCCGCCCACCGTCTTGTCGGTGGGTCGAGACGTCGAGTCCAACGCCATCTTCCAGACCAACATCCCGCGCAGGTGGCCTGCTGAACAGCTTCTACATCAACAACCGGGTCATCGAGAACGACGGCCAACGGGCTCATCGCCGTCACCCCTGACGCCGCGGCCATCACCACCGGAGCCAGCAGCGGACGCGTGACCGTGACCGTCGAGGTCAGACAGTCGCTCCCGGCGCACGTCGAAACCGGCGACTGGGACGAGGTCATCGAAACCGACTTCCACGCCAGCACCGGCGACGTTGTCGTACGAGCCCTCATGGACGACCCGCCGCCGCTGCCCGCGCTGACCACCAATGGGCCGGGAACGTATCGATTCCGGGTCCATGCCGCCGGCCGTGATCTCCATCCGGACGCGGTCGCCTTCGAACCGACCGAGAGCTACTTGATCCAAACATGGCCCACAGCGGCGCCGCAGGCAGAAATCGTCTACCAGCAATCCGACACCGTAGGCGCGGAGCTGAGGCGCTCCGCAACTACCGCCGCATTGAGCGAGGCGCCATCACCGCCGCGCCCGCCGGCACCAAGACCAGCGCTCAGCAGCGACACCGACCACTCTGCAGAACCGCGCGAGTGATGACCAAGCACAAACGGCAGGAAGGGCCATCGTTCTCGATGTCCCGAGTTCCGGCGCCACCGTCCGGTTCGGTCTACCGCGTGTGTCTTCGAGAATGGGTCCGCTTACGCATGGTGATGGGCCGGAGTTCCACTGCTTGCGTTGTCTGCCGCGTTGCTCGCTGCGGAGCGGTCAACCCTGACGATCGTCGGGGGTGCGGTGTTGCCGTTCGGCTCGGGTTGCCGGTCGTTTTCGTTTCTACGGTCAGTCCCCATGGAACAAGGAACACGAGAGAAGATCCGGCTGCTGGGCGCGTTGGGCATCCTGGGATCGGCGGCGGCGATGGTCGCCTGGCTTGCTCCGGGCGGGCTGGGCCGGGTCGGGGCAGTGGAGGTCACCGGCGGAGCCTCGGCGTCCGGATATCGATCGGTCACCGCGGCGGTGGCGGGCGCGTCGTCGTGGCTCGGCCCGCTCCTGGAGGTGGCCACCGAGGGCACTCTGGTGATCCTCGGAATGTCGCTGGCCTGGATGTGGTGGACAGCGATGCGCCGCCGGGACGGGCGAGGGATCGCCGGGACCGTGCTGACCGGTTTCGGTACCGTCGTGGCGTACGCCGTCAGTGAAGCGATCAAGCTGGTGGTGGATGAGGAGCGGCCGTGCCGTGCGCTGCGTACGGGGGTCGAGTTGATCGCCGACTGTCCCGAGGCCGGGGACTGGTCGTTCCCGAGCAACCACGCCACCCTGGCGGCTGGGTTGGCCGTCGGGTTGGCGGTGCTGTGGCCGCGCCTTGTCGTGGTCACGTTGCCGCTGGCCGGGGCTGCCGCGTTGCTGCGTGTCCTGGTGGGGGTTCATTACCCACACGATGTGCTGGCCGGTGCGATTCTCGGTGGGGCGGTGGTGGCGGCTACCCTGCTCGCGCTCATGTCGCCTGTCCAGCAGGTGGTGTCATCGTTGTCGAGCAGGTGGTGGAGCAGCGATCCCGGCCTCGTGGGCGACGACCGCGGCCGCGGCTCGGTTGTCCACGCCCAGCCTGGCCAGGATGGAACTCACATGGGCCTTTGCCGTTCCCTCCACCACGTGCAGCCGTCGGGCTATCTGCCCGTTGGACAGTCCGTTTCCGAGCAACGCCAGCACCTCCCGTTCCCGGGCGGTGAGGGCGGCGGCCCGGTTCCGGGCGTTGGAGCGTCGCGTGGCCAGAGTGCCGGCGCCCGTCGCGGCGAGGTGCGCGACGACGCGGGCCGCGACTTTCGGTGACAGGTAGGCGGCGCCGTCGGCCACCGCGCGTACCCCGGTGATCAGTTCCTCGGGTTCGCCGGACTTGATCAGAAAGCCGGCGGCGCCGCCGCCGAGCGCCTGCAGGATGTAGTCGTCCTCCCCGAACGTGGTCAGCATGATCACGCGCGTGGCCGGTACGGTCCTGCGGAGTTCCGCCATCGCTTCGATGCCGTTCATGTCGGGCATCCGGATGTCGAGGACGGCCACCGCCGGACGGTGCCGCCGCGCCAGCTCCACGGCGTTGTGCCCGTCGCCGGCCTCGGCGATGACGTCGATGTCCGGATCCGTGGCGAGTACCGCGCGCAGCCCCGCCCGGATCATCGGCTCGTCGTCGGCGATCAGGACCCGGATCATCGGGCACTCATGGAGTGACCGTGTCCCGTGACACCAGGACGTCGTCCCGGAAGCAAAGCCGGTAGGCGTCTCCGGAGCGGGAGTCGAACCGGTCGGCCGTCATCGCATAGTACTCGCACGTCGTGCCGTCTCCTGTCGGCTCGGCGGTCAGCGGTCGGTGGCCCGTCTGCCGCCGCGGCAGGAGACGCTCCACCTCGGAACGATCTTGCCCGATACGCAGGCGGGCGTAGTCGCCCGGCTCCAGCACCGCCTGTGACGCGGACAACGTCTCCCATCCTGCCAGGGCCCCGCTCAGCAGCGCACCGGTGACCAGCGGCACCATCACCGCGATGACCAACGACCGGCCCACACGCCGCCGGGCGCGGCGATGTTCCTGCGGCAGCGCCCGGTCGGTCCGAGGGGCCGCCGGCGGTGAAACGGGGCTATGCGGGATCCGCGCGGTGACGGCGAAACCTCCGTGGTGCGGGCCGTACTCGAAAGTGCCGCCGACCAGCCGCACTCGTTCGGCGAGACCGACCAGGCCACGCCCGCCGCCGCCGCGAGGCCGGGACTGCAGGCCAGCACGCGACGATGGCGGGCCGTTCTCCACCACGATCGCCGTCTCGGCCACCGTATGCGTCACAGAAATGATCGCCGTCGCTCCAGGCGCGTGTCTGGCCACATTGGTCAGCGCCTCCTGCGCGACCCGGTGCATGGCCCGCTCGGCCATCGGCGGCAGATCGCCTGCCTCACCATCGATACGCAGCTCCACCACCAGCCCCGATGCGGACGCCGCAGCCGTCAGCGCCGCGAGATCGGGGCCTTGGGCGTCCATAGGGGCGTTGTCGGTCTGCTCACGCAGGACGCCGATCACCTCGCCGAGTCGTTCCACCGCGGCCGCGGCCCGGACCCTGAGATCCGCGGCGGCCTTACGGTGGTGCTCTTGCAGGTCCGGCGCGAGTTTCAACGCGCCCGCGGACAGAGCGATCAAGCTGAGGTCGTGGCCGAGCAGGTCATGCATGTCCTGGGCGATCCGCGCCCGTTCGCGCAGCCGCGCCTGTTCGGCGACCAGCCGCTGTTCACGCTGCGCCTGCTCGGCCCGTTCCCAGCCGGCCCGGGCCAGATCCTGATACTGGCGCCAGAATCGTCCCGCGAACCATGGCGACATCGTGGCGGCAACGACCACAATCAGGAACCGGCTCGCCAGCGGCAGCCAGCCGGGCACGACCGAGAACACCACCACACCGGCCGCGAGCACCGCCACCAGCGCGAGCACTGTCGGACCCGTCCGCCCCGGGCGCCGTCCGGCCAGGAACGCGGTAACCACGGTCGGCAGCGCCCACCACACGCTCACCATGCTCAGACCGGCAAACACGATCGCCGACCCCGTCAGAAGAAATCCTGGGTCGACAGCCCGTGCGGTGACAGCCGGAACGGCTGCCACCGCCACCTTGATCGTTGCGCGCTTCACCGAGGCGACGGTACGGGCTGCGGCTGCCGCCCGACACTGCCGAAAGACAAATCAGCGTACGCGCCAGGCGGTACCCGCCGTCCGTCGTCGAGGCCGAGAACCGCCAGGCATCGCACGCCCGAGCCAATCAGTCATCTCAGCGACTTCGTGGCGGCACACACGGCACGAGCGCGCGTCGCGCCATCCTGGGTCATCGCGGTCGACATCTACGGAGAGTGACTCGGCGGCCATGTGCTGACCTCGTCGCCTCCTCGGCCATGGTCAACAAGTGGCTCTCGTTCTCACGAATATTCGCGCTGGCCCGGTCGGCGAGGTGACGCCTGAAGTGACGAACTGAAACAGACCACCGGATCCGTCGATCGAGTCCTACAGAGCGAGCCACGGCTCACGCGGTACTTCGTTCTGATGCCATACAACCTGCCGGCAGGCTTGGCCAGGCCAAAAGGCCAAAGCCTCCGCCGGACCAGTAGTCCTATTCCAGACGGCCGACGCCTGCGGCGCCGGCAGAACTCCGATCAACGCCCGCTACGGCCTCGTCGACCTCCGCAAGTGGCACGGAGAACACGGTGACCGAGTGCCCGCCTGGCAAGCGCCGATCCAAGGCCCACAGGATCGCCCCGAACAGAACCGCAATCAAAACTACAAAAACCATATTGCGGACCGCGGCGCCATAACCAAGATCGGTCACGCTGGCAAAAGGGTACGGATACCAATCAGTCGCCGCACCATGGGCAAACGTGTAACCGATCCACAAAATCGGCCACACCACCGCCCACCCCAATGTCCGCTTGTCCATCCGCGTCCGCGGCCCGAACAACAGCCAGCCGAGCAGCGCCCACCACGGCGCGACGTAGTGGAAGCCCAGATTGGACCACCGGCCGGCGCCGGTCGGGTTCGCCACGCCGGCCAGCACCGTCGCGTAGACCAGGCCGGTGATGATGATTCCCAGCACAGCGTCGAGGCGGATCACCCGCCAGAGCCGGCCATCGCGATCGGGATTCAGCGCGAGGGTCACCGAAACGATCAGCAGCAGGATGTTGCTCTGGATCGTGAAGTAGCTGAACAGGCGAACGAACCGGGTGACCGCCGGCTGCACCACGCCGTCCGCACCCGGCGAACCCTGCGCGGTCAGCACCATCTGGGTCACCAGCGAGCCGAGCACCACGACGGCGAGGAGCCCATGCCAGAGCCGGGCGTAGACACGAGATCCGTTCACCCCGGTAGTAAAGCTTGATCTTGCCGCCCGCGCTACAGCGGCCACCGCCGGGTGGGCGGGCCGGGCGGGAAGAGGCCGCTGTGGGATCAGGGCTTCGGCAGCCGCACCTCGACGCGCAAGCCGGGATGAGCGTCGCCGAGGGTGACCGCGCCGCGATGCCGGCGCACCAGTTCCCGGACGATGGCGAGGCCGAGCCCGGACCCGCCCGCGTCGCGGGCGCGGGCGTCGTCGAGACGGGTGAACCGCTGGAAGACGCGCTGCCGGTCCTCCTCGGGGATGCCCGGACCGTCGTCGGTGACGACGACCAGCAGGTCGGAGCCGTCCTCGGCGACGGCGACCGCCACTGTTTCCCGGCGGTGCCGGCAGGCGTTGTCCAGCAGGTTCGTCACCACGCGGGCCAGCGCGTCCGGCTCGGCGAGCAGTGGCAACGGCTTTCCCGGCTCGTCGAACTCCACTCCGGGATAGCGTTGCACGGCCTCGCCGACGAGCTGACCGAGGTCGATCTCCTCGACCCGCGCGGTGATCACGCCCTCGTCCGAGCGGGCCAGCAGCAGCAGGTCGTCGACCAGCCGGGACAGCCGCTGCACGTCGGCGAGCAGGTCGTCGGTGAGCGCGGGCCAGTCGGTGTCGTCCGGCAGGTGCTGCGCCACCTCCAGCTCGGTGCGCATGTTGGTGAGCGGGCTGCGCAGCTCGTGTGCGGCGTCGGCGACGAACGCGCGCTGCCGCGCACGGGCCGCGTCGAGGCGGTGCAGCATGTCGTTGAGCGTCACCGCGAGACGGTGGACCTCGTCGTGGGAGTCGGGGACCGGCAGCCGGCCGGCCCGCGTGCCATCGGTGATCTCCTCGGCGCCCGCTCGGAGCGCGTCGACCGGGCGCAGAGCCGCGCCGAGCACCCGCCACAGCACGGCGGCGAGCAGCGCGGCGAGCAGCGGATAGAGGATCAGCAGGGTGATCCGGAGCACGTGAACGCTCTGGGCGATCTCCTCGGTGGAGCGGGCCACCAAAATGCGCAGCGGGGCGGTCGGCGGCCCAGCGGTCAGCTGCACGACGCTGGCGGTTCCCTCGTAGCCGATCAGGTAGCCGGCGATCGGCACCTCGTGCCCGTCGGCGAGGCCGTCCAGCTGCTCCGGGGTGAGCATCGGGACGAGCTGGTCGCGGGCGGTGGCGGACACCGCGGCCACCTTGTTGTCCTCGTCGATGACCTGGACCTGCACGTTCGGCGCGACGGCGATCAGGCGGGGCAGCGAGTTGCGGTCGATCAGAGCGGCCACGCCGCGGGCGGTGGCCATCGCCTCGCTGTGCTCCGCCCGGACCTGCGCATAGCCCAGGACCACGATCAGCAGCACACCGCCGGCGGACAGGCCGAGCACGACCGCCATGGTGGAGACCAGCAGCAGCCTGGCCCGCAGGCTGAGCTCACGGAGGCGGCGGCGCACGATCAGCCCGCCGCGACGATGGCGAGCCGGTACCCGGCGCCGCGGACGGTCTCCAGACGCTCACGGCCGATCTTGCGGCGCAGATAGCCGACATACACCTCTACCGCGTTGGGCGCGGTGTCCAGCGCGGCGTCCCAGACGTGGTCCAGCAGCTCGGTCTTGGAGACGACCTGGCCGGGACGGCGCATGAGGTATTCCAGCAGGGCGAACTCGCGGGTGGTCAGGGTCACCTCGGCGCCCGCGACGAGGACGCGGCGCTCCGCCGGATCCAGCTCCACGTCACCGAACGCGAGCACCACCGGGCGGGCCTGCGCGCCGCGGCGCAGCAGGGCCCGGAGACGGGCGAGCAGGACGATGTACGAGAAGGGCTTCGTCAGATAGTCGTCGGCGCCGCAGTCGAGGCCGTCGGCCTGGTCATACTCCCCGTCCTTAGCGCTGAGCATCAGCACCGGAAGCCAGTGCCGCTCGGCGCGCAGTTGCCGCACCACCCGATAACCGGACAGGCGTGGCAGCATCACGTCGAGGATCATCGCGTCATATCCGCCGTGGCGGGCCATCTCCAGGCCGTCCTGCCCGTCGGCGGCGATGTCCACCGCGAAACCCTCGGCCTGCAGGCCACGCCGTAACGCCGCGGCGAGCCGCGCTTCGTCCTCCACCACCAGCACCCGCACCCCCACACCTTGGCATGCCGCTCCGACATTCTCCGACCGGCTCTCAGCGAGGTCTCAGCGGCTCAGGTCAGCGGCTCAGCTCGGCGGCGTCCCGCTCGGGCCGCGCATCCCGCCGGACGGCGGCGCCCCGCCCGGCCCACCGCTCGGGCCGCCACCGCTCGGGCCGCCACCGCCGGGCGCTCCGGAGGGCGCGCCGTCGCCGGTGAGCTGGCCGCCGGTCGGGGTGGTCGTGGTGTCCACGCCCACTTCCAGGGAGGCCGCCAGCCCGCTCGTCACACTGCCGGTGACGGTCGCCAGCTGCATCGCCGCGGAGTCCTCGCCGAACACATTGTCGTCGTCCAGGGAGATCTGGGTGAGGTTGGTGACCGAGGCCTCGTACCCCGTCTGCTTGAAGACCTCGTCGCAGATCTCCTTGGGCAGCGCCACCTGGGAGGTGGCGATCGCCTTGGACGCGTCGGTGATGCTCGCCTGGTCCGGGTAGACCTCGAAGTGGACGTGCGGCCATCGTCCGGAGTAGCAGGCCGGGAAGACGCTGGTGAACCTGACCTCGCCGTTGGCGTCGGCGATCTGAACGCCACGCAGGTAGTTCTGCTCGGTGACGCCGGTGGAGTAGAGCGAGTACTCGCCGGCTCGGTTGCAGTGCCAGACGTAGACGGCCACCCCGGCGTAGGCCGCGCTGGAGTTCGCCAGGTCCTTGATCGTCAGCGTCAGCGTCATCGGGACGCCCTCGGCGGTGCCGGTGAGGTCGCCGAAGCTGGTGCGGATGTCACTGCGGATCACGCCGCTCTCGGTCAGCACGTTGGGGCCGTTCGAGCCGTCGCCGGGGTACGGCCCGGCGGTCTCGTCCGGGATCTCGCCGATCGCCGTGTTGGTCTCGGCGGTGGTGGCGGTCTCCCGGTCCGTGCCGCAGCCGCCGAGGCCGAGAGCCATCGCGCCCAGGCCGAACGCCCGCAACACCTGGCGCCGGCGAATGGTGCCGAGGTCGAAGGCGAGCCCCTGGTCGACCAGTTCTTCGCCGGGTTTGGGCAGCTCATGGCCCTCGTACGTGGTCATCGGTCTCTCGATCCTTTTGTCTCTTATACGAGCTTTTAAGCTATATGCCCATGCTCCCCTAGGGGGCTTTCTCAGCCGGATCACAGCGGTGCGGGAGCAGGATGGGCCTCAGAGATTCGGGAGGTGGACATCGTGTCCGTGTTGAGGTCCAGGCCGGCACTGCGCTGGCTGATCCCGTCGGCAGCCGCGATCGTGGTCATCGGGGGCGGCGCGGCGGCCGGAACGATCGTGGCGAACGCCGACCCGGCGCTGCCCGAGCGCAGTGCCGCACAACTGCTCGTCGACCTGCAGAGCGCCGACCCGGAGGCGTTCTCCGGCACCGTGGTGCAGAGCGCCGATCTCGGGCTGCCGGGCATCGCGGGGCTGCTCGGCAACGCGGCGGGCGGCAGCGGCAACCTGACCAGCCTGATCGCCGGGAGCAACACCGCCCGCGTGTGGTACGCGGGAGAGGAGAAGATGAGGTTCTCGTTGCTCGGCACGAGCAACCAGACCGACGTGATCCGCAACGGCACCGACGTGTGGCTCTGGACGAGTGCCGAGAACACCGGCACCCACCTGAAGCTGCCGGCCGAGGCTCCGCATGCGGACGCGACACCGAGCGGGCTGCCGTCCACACCGCAGGAGGCGGCCGACGCGGCACTGGCGGCGATCGACGACACCACCAAGGTGGAGACGACCGGCGCGGCCGAGGTCGCCGGGCGGGACGCGTACGAGCTGGTGATCAGCCCGCGTGACACCAACTCGCTGGTCGGCCAGGTGCGCCTGGCGATCGACGCCGAGGAGCACATCCCGCTGCGCGTCGACGTCTACGCGAAGAACAACACCAAGCCCGCGTTCCGGGTGGCGTTCGAGCAGATCACCTTCGCGGTGCCGGCCGACTCGCAGTTCACGTTCAACCCGCCGCCGGGCGCGAAGATCACCGAGGAGGCCATCCCGGCCGACGCGCTGAAGCACTCGGCGGCGGAGGCCGAGAAGGCGGAGAAGGCCGCGGAGGAAGCCGTCAAGCAGGCGGCCGAGTCCGACGCCTACAAGGTCGTCGGCCAGGGCTGGACCTCGATCGTCGTGGGCAAGGCTCCGGAACTGCCGAAGGCCGGAGAGCCGAAGGCCGGCGAGGCGAAGACGCCGGAGGGCGCCGACGCGGTCCTCGACGACTTCCTCGGCATCCTCCAGCCGGTGAGCGGTTCGTGGGGCTCGGGCAAGCTGCTCAGCGGCTCCCTGTTCAGCGTGCTGCTGACCGACGACGGCCGGGTGCTCGCCGGCGCCGTCACGCCGGAGGCCCTCTACACGGCCGCCGCTCAGAAGTAGCGTAGCCGGCGTTCCACCCGGGAGCCCTCGCCGCGTCGCGGCGGGGGCTCCCGTCTTCGTGTCAGGCCCGGCCGAGGTGCGGGGCCAGGTCGAGCAGGGTCCGCACGGTGGGCACCCCGGCGCCGGCGTGAACGCCGTGGCGGTCGAGGAGCACCGCGGGCAGGCCGGCGGCCAGGGCGCCGCGGATGTCCTTGTCGAGTGAGTCGCCGACCATCAGCGCCTCGCTCGCGTCCACCCCCAGCAGGTCGACGGCGGCCCGGAAGGCACGCGGGTCCGGCTTGCCGGCGGGCAGCGCCGACGACGCGACCAGCACGTCGATCTCGGCGGCGAGGCCGGTCCGGTCGAGTTTGCGGCGTTGCTGGGCCTCGTCGCCGTTGGTCAGCACGGCCACGGTCAGGCCGGTGGCGCGGGCGTGGCGCAGCGCGGGCACGGCGTCGTCGAAGGCGGCCCAGCCGGACTCGTAGCGTTCCAGGTATCCGGCGAACAAGCCGTCCGCTTCCTCGTCGGTCAGAACGGCGCCCGGGTGGCGGGCCGGGGAGGCCGCCAGGAACTCACGGACCCGTTCGCGGCGCTGCCCGGTGAAGGTGATCTCGCGCCGCTGGTAGCGGGCGTAGTGCGGTTCGGCGATCCGCGCCCAATCGGCGGCCACCCCGGGCCCGGTGATGCCGAGCGTCGCGGCCCAGGAGACGACCGCCGCGCCGGCCGCCGTCTCCTGGTCGACGAGGGTGTCGTCGAGATCGAACAGGACCGCCCGCATGTCAGCAGGCGATCGAGGAGAGGTGCCGGCCCTTGCGGTACTCGTTGACGAGGAGATTGGCCACACCGGGCAGGCCGGTGACGGCGGCGAGCGGGGAGCAGTCGAAGGCACGGCCGGACGTGCGCACCATCAGCGACTCGGCCACCGACTCCGGGCTCGCCGTCTCCGGCAGGGAGTCGCCGGCGGCGGCGTACAGCTTCTTGACCTCGGCGCGGGACTCCGCCTTGGTTCGCGGCCGCGCGTTCTGCTTGTAGGGCAGGTCGTTCAGCGCCACCCGGATCGTCTCCCGCTGCTCGGCGGTGGCCTCGGCGTCCAGGAACACCAGGACCTCGTACCGGTTGACCGGCATCGCCCGCCAGCCGGCGACGAGGAGCACCGCCACCGCCACGATCGCGCCCACCAGGGCACAGACGCCGGCGAGACGGACCGGGCGGGCCCGGCGCACAGCGGGCGCGGACGGCTCGCCCGATTCGACGATGTCGGTCATGCTCACGGGGCCTTCCAGTTCCGGGGCGGTCATCAGCAGACGATCCAGGCCTTCTGGCCGTTGTCGCCGTTGACCCGCGAGACGAGAAGGTCGTCGACCCGGGTGTCGTCCTGCAGGACGTCCAGCGAGCCGCAGTCGAGGCTCCGCCCGCTGGTGGAGATCTTGAGTTGCTCCCGCATGGTGGCGGGGGTCACCGAATCGGGCAGGTCCCTGTTCCTCGACTCCCACGCGGTGCGGAGCTGTTCGAACGTCTCCTCCCGGGTGACCAGGCGCACGCCGTCGCCGGGAACGATGTTCTCCAGCGCCACGCTGATCTCGTTGCGCTGCTCCACGGTGGTCTCGACCTTGAGCACGACGGTGACCTCGTACTGATGGATCGGGGTCGGCCGCCAGCCGGTGAACAGCAGCACCGCCACCGCCGCTCCCGCGCCGGCCATGAGGGAGAGGCCGGCGACGAGCACGAGCCGGTGTGGGCGTGGAGGCGAGGGCGCCTCCGGTTCCGGCGAGTCAGCGAGGTCGATCACGGGCACACAGCCTACGTTCCCGGCCGATGACGTCGAAGGGGTGGGGGCCGGGCGACCGGCACGGACGACGGTCCGCGGCCGGATTCACGTGGCCGGACGTGATGCGGCACGCTCCACCGCTCCGGCGGTCAGCGACGCCACCAGGGCGCCCGCCACCAGCGCCAGCGCCGTCCAGGGGGCGCTGGTCGCGTACCAGACAAGAAGCGGGACCGACGCGCCCGCGGCGACCAGGCCGGCGCCGACCGCGCGGCGCAGGCGCGCCGGAAGCAGGCCGGCGCAGATCCACGGCAGGCGGCCGGCCGGGATCAGCACGCGGGCCGCCAGCGAGATCGTGACGAACGCCATCACCCCGGCGGCGCCCCGCGCCAGCAGCAGCGACGGCGGCCACCAGTGGCCCAGCCCGGCGAGGGCCGCGGTCAGCGGGACGGCGGCGAGCAGGCCGCGGCGCAGACCGGCGAGCAGACCGCGGATCGGCCAGGTGAGGGCGGGCGCGCCGTACCGGTCGGGGTGGTCGGCGGCGAGCCTCCGCAGGCCGAGCATGGCCTCCCGGACCCGCAGCTTCTCGGCGTCCAGCAGGGCTATCGTCCAGCGGCCGTCGGGATCCTCCGGATCCTCGGCCAGGGCGCGCGCCGTCGCCTCGCGCGCGGCGTCCCGGCGGCCCGCGGTCCGCTCCACCTCGGCGAGGGTCATCAGATCGGGTACGGAGTACGGCGCCAGCTCGACCGCACGGGTGGCCGCCTCGCGGGCGGCGCCGAGGTCGCGGCGCAGGATCAGGCAGCGGGCCAGCGACCGGTGTGGTTCCGGCCGGCCGGGTGCCAGCCGGACCGCCTCGCGCGCCGACGCCAGGGCCTCGTCCCAGCGGTCGAGACCGAGCAGGCACTCGGCCTGTTCGATGTGCACGGCGGCGTGGCCGGGAGCGGCGGCGACCGCGGCCGCGGCGCTCTCCAGGGCATCGTCGTGGTGACCTTGCAACCGCCGCAGCCCGGCCAGGAGGCTGAGCAGCTCAGCGTCGGCGGGCGTCTCGGCGAGGCCGGCGCGGACGGCCTGTTCGGCCTGGCCGAGCCGGCCGACGTCGGCGAGCGCCCGGGCCCGGGCGGCCGCGGTCACCGCCTCCCCCGCCCGGGCGCGGCGGCGGTCATCGGGTCCTGCGCCTGGACGCGGCGGCGGTCATCGGATCCTGCGCTTCTTGAGGTAGGCGGCCAGGTCGTCGTACTCGCCGCTCTCGTTGGCGAACATCGCCACGTTGCGGGCGGTGGCGAACCACGCGTCGGTGGACGGGCGCACCTCGCGGGCGGCGGCCAGCATGTCCGCCTGGTTGATCATGCGGATCTCCCCGGTGGCGATGGAGTCGCGCATCGCGTACTCGGCGGCGGTCTCGCACAGGTGCGCCAGGTCGGCGCCGGAGTGGTGCTCGGTCGCGGCGGCCACCGCGGCCAGGTCGATCCCGGCGACCGGCCGGTCCCGCAAGTGGTACTCCAGGATGGCCTCCCGGGCCGCGGAGTCCGGCGGCAGCACCAGCACGGTCCGGTCCAGCCGCCCCGGCCGGCGCAGTGCGGAGTCCACGTCCCACGGCGCGTTCGTCGCCGCCAGCACGAACACCCCGTCGTTGCCGCCGTCCACCCCGTCCAGTTCGGTGAGGAGCTGGTTGACCACGGTGCGCATGGAGGACTGCAGTTGGCTGCGCTTGTGCCCGAGCGCGTCGATCTCGTCGAGGAACAGCACGCACGGCGCGTGCCCGCGGGCGGACTCGAACAGGTCGTGCAGGTTGCGCTCGGAGCTGCCGATCCACATGTTCAGCACGTCGGTGATGCTCAGCGAGATGAAGGCCGCTCCCATCTCCCCCGCGACCGCCCGCGCCAGGAACGTCTTGCCGCACCCGGGCGGCCCGTAGAGCAGCAGCCCGCCGCGCAGGCTCTTGCCGAACAGGGTGCGCATCCTCGGGTTGCGCAGCGGGCCGAGGAACGACACTTCGAGCCGCTTCTTCACCTCGGCCATCCCGCCGACGTCGGCGAGCGTGACCGTGGTCCGCTCGACGTCGAAGGCCCGGTCCTCGTGCCCGCGCACCGGGTCGGGCTCGCCGTCGGCGCGCGCGAACCGCGGCGGCACGACGTCGCCGAACTGCTCCTCCAGCGCCGCCCAGTCCATTCCCGATCCGCCGGCCACGGCCGGCTTCTCACGATCCTCGGCCGGGGCGGGCACGGCCGGAGCCGGCCCGCCCAGCGCCCGGGCCATCACCTGCCGCGCGGCGTCGTTGCCCGGCTCGTGGGCGAGGAGGTGAGCGGCGTGCCCGATCGCCTCGGCGCCCCGGCCCGCGGCCACCAGCATCTCGGCCAGGTGCAGCCGCAGCGTCAGGTCGTCGGGACGCGCCTGCACCGCGGCGGCCAGGCTGTTGATCAAGGCATCGCTCATGACAAGCGATTATGCCCCGCCGCCTGTGGTAGAGAACTCGACCGGCCGCTGTCCGGGGCTGCGGCCTGCCGTTATGCGGTGTCCGGGCATCGCCCGCACGACGGATCCGAGATCACTTCCGGTGGCCGGTTCGCCACGGGCGGATACGATTCGCCCGCACCCGTTCGTATCAGAGGTTCGGCAGCCGCCGTACCGGGCAGGTACCCGCGAGCGTTGGTGCAGTCGTCAAACAACGCCGGGTCGCCCGACCGGGCCCGGTGGGAATCGAGGTCATGATGGCGATCACTCCCGCAGACATCCACAACATGGATTTCCGGAAGCCGCCCATCGGCAAGCGGGGATACGACGAGGAGGAGGTGGACGCGCTTCTTGACGAGGCCGCGCAGGAACTGATCCGGTTGATCGAGGAGAACGGCGCACTGAACGAGCGCCTCCGCCGCACCGGTGGTGGCGGCGAGCCGCCGACCACCGTGCTGGACGGCGAGGCCGCCGAGCTGGCCATCCGCCTCGGGCAGATGCGGGAGGGCCTGGCCCGCGCCGAGCACGAGGCGCGCCGGATGCAGGAGCAGCTGGAGCGCGCGCGCCACGAGGCGCGGACGGCCGGCGCCGCGGCGGCGAGCCGGCAGGACGGCCCGGCCGGAGCCGGTGGCGACGAGCGCGACGTCCGGGTGCTGATGATGGCGCAGCGCACGGCCGACGAGCACGTGCGCGACGCCCAGCAGGAGTCGGACCGGTTGCTCGCCGACGCGCAGGCCCGCGCCGACCAGGTCACCGGCGACGCCCGGCACACGGCGGTCACGATCGAGGCGGACGCTCAGCGGCACCACACCGAGGCGATGGACGGCCTGGCCCGTGACCGCGCCCAGGTGCTGGAGGAGATAGACCGCCTGGGGCAGCTCGCCGTGGGTTACCGCTCGGCGCTGGGCGAGCACGTCAACCAGCAACTACACGATCTCGACGGCACCCAGGGACTCCCGGCGGCGCTGCCCAGCGGGACCGACCGGGCCTGACCGCCCGGGGCGCCGGCCGGCCGGAGACCCCGGCCGGTCAGCGGTTCGTGAGGGTGCGGAAGAAGGCCGTCACGTCGGCGGTGAACAGCTCGGGGACCTCGAGGGCGGCGAAGTGCCCGCCACGGGGGAACTCGGTCCAGTGCGTGATGGTGTCGCGCCGCTCGGCGAGCGGCCGCACCGACTGCACGATGTCGCCGGGCAGGACGGCCACGCCCAGCGGCACCGGGCAGGGCGGTGGCGGTCCGTCGAGGCCGCTCTCCTTGACGAGGCGGGCCGCCGAGCCGGCCGTGCCGAAGAGCCAGTGGTGGCCGATGTTCGCCACGACGCGGTCGTCGGGGACGGGTGTCGCCGGGTCGGCCCAGGTGTCGAACTTCTCGGCCATGAACGCCAGCAGGCCCGCCGGCGAGTCGTTGAGGGCGTAGGCCGGGGTCTGCGGCGTCGCGGCGAACAGGATCTGGTGCGGGTGGCGGTTGGTGGCCAGCCGCATCGTCTTCGCCAGCCGGGCCTGGTCGGCGGGGCCGAGGCCGTCGGGGGACCCCGGTGTGGGCAGGTAGTTGACGTGGACCCCGACCACTCGATCGGGCGCCACCGCCGCGAGCAGGCGGGAGATGCCGGAACCCCAGTCGCCGCCCTGGGCGCCGTAGCGGTGGTAGCCGAGGCGGGACATCAACTCGGCCCAGCCCTCGGCGACGCGCCGCGCGCCCCAGGCCCCGGTGGCCGGGCCGGAGAGGCCGAAGCCGGGGATCGCCGGCGCGACCACGTGGAAGTGCTCGCTCAGCGGGCCGACGACGTCCAGGAACTCGACCGTGGAGCCGGGCCACCCGTGGGTGAGCAGCAGCGGCAGGGCCTTCGGGTCGCTGGAGCGCACGTGGACGAAGTGGACGCGGTCGCCGTGGATCTCGGTGACCTGTTGCGGCAGCGCGTTGAGCTCGGCCTCGTGGGCGCGCCAGTCGAATGCCAGCCAGTGTGCGGCCAGGGCACGGACCCGGCCGGTGGTGATGCCGTAGTCGTCCGGGGCGTCGGCGGGCCAGCGGGTGCGGGCCAGGCGCTCGGTGAGGTCGTCGAGATCGGACTGCGGGACACGAACCCGGAATTCGTTCATGTTACTAACGTTAGAGCCCCTAACGTTAGTGCGTCCAATGTTAGGCTCGACACGTGGATCATCTGCCCAGCTGGCTGCTCAGCCAGGTCTCCTCGCACGCGCACCGGCTCGTCACCGAGGGGTTCGGTGCGGCCGGAGCACGCGGCTACCACTACCGGCTGCTGGACTCGCTGGTCACCGGCGGGCCGGCCAGTCAGGCGGCGCTCGGGCGGCGCACCGGGATCTATCTGAGCGACCTGGTGGGCGCGCTCAACGAGCTGGAGTCGGCGGGGTTCGTGCGGCGCTCGGCGGATCCGGCCGACAAGCGGCGCAACGTCGTCTCGCTCACCGCGGCCGGACGGGAGAGGGCGGCCGAGCTGGGTGAACGCGCGGCGGCCATCCAGGACGAGCTGCTGGCCCCGCTGTCGGCGGCCGAGCGGGAGCAGCTGACCGGCCTGCTGCGGCGGCTGCTCGACCATCATGCGGCTCGGTGACGCGTACGCCGCACAAAGAAAGGCCGCCGTCGCGAACGACGAAGGCCGCCGTCGCGAACGACGGCGGCCTCCCGGCGGAGAGTCGTCAGGCCGGCCGGCGGTAGCCGGCGATAGGCCCGCGATCGATGGTGGCCATCCGCACGTGGTCACCGGTGCTCGGCGCGTGCACCACCGTGTTGCCGCCGATGTAGATGGCGACATGGTGCACATCGGAGTAGTAGAAGACCAGGTCACCCGGCTTCAACTCGCTCCGGGTCACCGACTTGGTGGAACCCCACTGATCCTTCGTGTAATGCTCCAGGCGCACGCCGACCGCCCCCCACGCCTCCTGCGTCAGACCCGAGCAGTCGTAGGTGTTCGGGCCGTTGGAACCGAAGACGTAAGGCTTGCCGATCAGGTCACACGCCTTCTGGGCGGCGCGGCCACCCTTGTCGTTCGTGTACGCGACCGGGCACGGTCCCGTGCGCAGCTCGCCGTCGTCCGCGTTGGCCTTGCCGTACGCCTGGATCCGGAGCTTCTGGAGCTTCGTGATCTCCGACTCGATCGCCGTCTTCTTCGTACCGAGATCGGTGTCACGGACAGCGATCTCGGCCTCGAGCTGGTCGACGGTGGCCTTGTCGGCGGCGTACTTGTCGCGGAGTCTCGAGACCTCGGCGATCGACGCCTCACGGTTGTGGGCGAGCTGGTCGAGCAGTGTCATCTTCTCGGCCAGGCCCGTCGGCGAACCGGTGAGCATCATCGCGTTGACGGCGCCCGGAGGACCCTGCATGTAGGCGTCGATCGCGAGACCCCGGACCTCCACCATGGCCGCGTCCACCTGCTTCTGCAGTGGAGCGAGCGTCGCCGCCAGCTGCTTCTGCTGCTGACGCAGCTTGATCAGCTTGGTGTGGGTGCCGTTGTAGTCCTCGATGACGGGCTCGAGATTGTTCCACTCCTCGTCGATCTGCTTCTCGATGTCCGAGGGGGAGGGCTCCGCGTGGGCGACGGCGGGACCGGTGACCAGGATGCCGGCCGCGGCCACCGCGCACACCAGCACGCGCATGAAGCCGGCGCGGCGCGAGCCAATCCGTTTCACGTAGTGCGTTGTCCTTTCTTCCCACTCAGCCGCCGACCGGGTTAGCTGACGGGTTCGCCGCGGGTAGGCTGCCCGGCCGCGTCGCCGCGGCTTCACCCCAGGTGCTCGGTTCCCCGGCTCGCCGTGAAGGCGATTAGGCGGTGGTTCGCCAGATCGGCCGGATGGACGATGGGGGGCTGGGCGAACCGGGCACCACCGTACTCGGATCAAGACCGCAAATGAAGGTCGCACAGGGGGCCGAACCGTATGTACGGCGGACAATACCCAGCGTCACTAAAATGGCCAGGTGTTCAGCGCCCGCGCGAGCCAGGGCACCACCAGGATCACGGTGGGTAACACCAGCAGGCCGGTCGCGGCGGTCGTCCCGGCCACCGTCAGGGCCGCCGAGCTGCCGCCCGGGCCGTCGAGGCGGGCCAGCCTGCGACGCCGGGATTCACCCTCCGGGTCGGCGGTCACCTCCTCCGCGAGGGGGACCGCGTCGGCCAGCCGGGCCAGCGCCGCCCGCAACGGCCGCGGCCCGGTCCGGCGCCGCGCCGCGTCGTCGGCCACCATCTCCAACAGCAGGTGTACGGCGTCCAGCGGCGCCTTCGAACGCAGCGGCCCCGGCACCGCCCGGTAGAACGCGGTGAACGACTCCATCACCAGCTCGTGCTTGTGCCGCAGGTGGGCCCGCTCGTGCGCGAGCACCGCGTCGACCTGTTCCCGGTCGAGCACCCGCAGCACCCCGTCGCTGAGCACCACCCGCGGATCGCGCCCCGGCACGCAGTAGGCCAGCGGCAGCGGGCCGTCGAGCACCCGCACCTCTCCCCCGCCCAGGTCCTCATGGCGCTCCACCCGGTCGAGCAGGTCGACGAGCAGGCGGTGCCGGGCGCGCCGGGCGCGGGCCCGGGAGCTCACCCGCACCAGCGACACGATCAGCCGGATCACGATGGTCGCGGCCACGGCCAGTGAGAACAACAGGGCCGCGACGGTCTCCGGGTGGCGGGCCCCGGCGGCGCGGGCCACCTCCTCCGGGGCGGCGAGCACCACACCGAGAGCGCAGAGTACGGCCGTGAGCGTCAGTGACTGCCACAGCAGGACACCGGCGACCGGGGCGCGGTCGGGCCACCGGGCGTTCGCCAGCAGTCTCGGCACGGCCAGGGAGAGCGTCAGCCCGAGGGCGCCGAGCAGGAGGGCGGTCACCGCTCGATGTTACGGACCTTTTCGAGGGCCGCCTTCAGCGCTTCGGGCGGCAACTGGCCGACGAAGTACGCCAGGGCGGCATCACGGTCGGGTGTGGCACTGAGTGCGTCCAGCATCACACCGGCGGTCATCTCCTCGCGGGTCTGGGCCGGCGCGTACCGGTAGGCGCGGTCCGCTCTCTGCTGGGTGACGAGGCCCTTCTTGGCGAGCCGGTCGAGGACGGTCATGACCGTCGTGTACGCCAGGTCACGGTCACGGCTGAGCAGCTCGTGCACCTGCCGGACGGTGAGGGGCTCACCCGCGTCCCACAGTTTCGTCATGACCTCGCGCTCAAGGTCGTTCCTTGCCATGTGAGCCACTCTACTTCAATACGTCGTACTACAGGTCGTAGTATCTACTACGAAGCGTCGTAGTTCTCTGTTGGAGGCGGCATGGACGTGCTCGACCTGACCCGGCTTCAGTTCGCGGTCGTGACGATCTACCACTACCTGTTCGTGCCGGTGTCGATCTGTCTCTCCGCCACCGCGGCCGGATTCCAGCTCGCCTGGATGCGCACCGGCCGTGACAAGTACCTGCACCTCACCAAGTTCACCGGCAAACTGCTGATCGTCACGTTCGCGATCGGCGTGGTCACCGGGCTCGTCCAGGAGTTCCAGTTCGGACTCGGATGGAGCGCGTTCGCCCGCTTCTACGGCGACGTGTTCGGTCCCACCCTCGCGATCGAGGGGATGCTCGCGTTCTTCCTCGAAGCCACGTTCCTGGCCCTGTGGTACTTCGGCTGGGACCGCCTGCCCCGGCGCATCCACGCCGCCACGATCGTGATCGTCGCCGTCGGGACGCTACTGTCGGCCTACATCATCCTGGCCGCCAACTCGTTCATGCAGAACCCGGTGGCGTACGCCCTCGACGAGTCCACCGGGCGGGCGCATCTCACCAGCTTCACCGAACTGCTGACCAACGAGGTCCTGCTGGCCGCGTTCCCGCACACCATGGGCGGGGCCGCGATGGCCGGCGGCGGGCTGCTCATGGCCATCGGGATCTGGCGGGTCGCCGCCGACCCGGCGTTCCGCACCCTGTCCCGGGTCGGAGCCTGGGTCATGCTGATCGGCGGGGCGGTGACCGCGATCAGTGGCGACCACCTCGGCAAGGTGATGACCGCGGTCCAGCCGATGAAGATGGCCGCCGCCGAAGCCCTCTACGAGACGACCACGGCCGCGCCGTTCTCGGTCTTCGCCATCGGGGAACTCGGCCACGACCGGCCGTTCTTCAGCATCGAGGTCCCCGGGCTGCTGTCCTTCCTCGGAACCGGGTCGTTCGGCGGCACCGTGCAGGGCATCGACGACCTGCAGGCGGCCTATGTGGCCCAGTACGGGCCGGGCAGCTACGTGCCGATGATCCCGGTCGCGTTCTGGACGTTCCGGCTCATGATGGGCGCCGGGGTGCTCGCGATGATCCTGGCCGCGTACCACCTGTGGTCTCTTCCCGACGCGCGGTGGGGCCGGTTCGCCCTCACCCGCCGCCTGCCGCGCCTGCTCCAGCCGGCGCAGGGGACACCGCGCTGGCTGCGCCGGTTCGTGCTGCTCGGCCCGGTGCTCCCGGCCGCGGCCAACACGTTCGGCTGGATCTTCACCGAGACAGCGCGGCAGCCGTGGCTCGCGTTCGGCATCTCCACGGTGGCCGACGGCGTCTCCCCCGGGCTGACCCGCGCCGAGGTGATCGTCTCGTTGATCGGGTTCACGCTGATCTACGGACTGCTCGCCGTCGCCTGGTACCGCCTGGTCGTGCACCTCTCCCGCAAGCCACTCGCTCCGGCCCCGGAGGCGGTCGCCGACGCCGAGCCCGTGCCCGCCTACTAGCTCCCACCGGCCGGGTTCTCGCCCACCAGTCCGGCCACCGTCCTCGCTCCCTAGTGCCCTAGTTCCCGCCCACCCTCCGCGCTCGCCAGTTCTCGCTCGCCCGTTCTCTCGCTCGCCAGTTCTCGCCCGTTTGGAGCGACCTCCCATGATCACGTCTTGGTTCGCGGTGCTCGTCCTCGCCTGGGTGCTCTACTTCGTGCTCGAAGGCTTCGATTTCGGCGTCGGCATCCTCGCCCCGGTCCTCGGCCGCGACGAACACGAACGCGGCGCCGCCATCCGCACCGTCGGCCCGTTCTGGGACGGCAACGAGGTCTGGCTGGTCGCCGCCGTCGGCGTCACCTTCGCCGCCTTCCCGGCCTGGTACGCCGCCCTGATGTCCGCCCTCTACCTGCCGATGGTCGCGATCCTGCTGCTCCTCGCGATTCGTGGCGTCGCCCTGGAGTTCCGCGGCAAACACGACTCCGCCACCTGGCGCCGCCGCTGCGACCTGCTGCTGGCCGCCAGCTCCGGCGGCATCGTGCTGCTCTGGGGCGCCGTCCTCGGCGTCTTCGTCGACGGCCTCGCCCTCGGCGCCGACGGCGAGGTCACCGGCACCGGTCTGAGCCGCAGCCTCGGCCCGCTGTTCACCCCCGCCGCCGGCCTCGGCGCCCTCGCCGCCGTCGGCGCGGCGATCCTGCTCGGCGCCACGTTCCTCGCTCTGCGCACCACCGGCCCGGTCCGCCGCCGGGCACGCGACGTCGCCCGGCACACCGGCACCTTCGGCGCCGTCGCGCTTCTGCTCATCGGCATCGGTACGGGCAGCCGCCTCACCCTTGCCGCCGCGGCGATCGTCTTCATCGCCGGGCTGCAGGCACGCCGCTCCCGTGAGGCCACGTCCTTCGCCGCCGTCGCCACCGCGGTCGCCGCCACCGTCGTCGCCGTCTTCACCACCCACGGCGACGTGGTCCTGCGCAGCACCCTCGACCCGGCGTGGTCCCTCACCCGCGCCTCGGCGGCCGCCGGACCCGAAGCGCTACGCCTGATCACCGTCGCCGGAGTCATCATCCTGCCGGGGGTCCTCATCTACCAGGCGTGGTCCTACTGGGTCTTCCGCCGCCGCATCGCCAGCGACCGGGTCCCCTCATGACCGCCGCCCCCGACCACCCCACCACCCCAGCCACCGGCACCACCCCCACCACCACTCCGGACGCCGCCACTACCGCCTTCTTCGCCGCAAATCTTGATGCGCCAATAACCGGAGTAGGTGGCCAACGCACCAAAATCGCGATGGAACCGCGAGCGGCACACCAAAGCAAGCACCACGAAAACAAGCAACGCGGCACCACCAGCGACCTTGACGCGCCAACCACCGCACCCGGTGGCCAACACACCAAGATCGCCGCCGAACGACACGGTGCACACCAGGGCGAGCAGCACGAAAGCAAGAAGCGCGGCAACGCCACCGCCACTGGCGACCTTGACGCGCCAACCACCGGAACAGGTGGTCAACGCACCACGATCGCGGTGGAACGTAGCGACGCGCGTGTACACCAACGGCGCCGACGTTGGCAGCGCGGAAGCCAGGAGCGTGGAATCCGGGAAGGCCAAGATGAGCAGCGCGGCAGGCGGGTAGCTAGAGGGCCGGTCGATCCCCGGCTGTTGCGGTATGCCCGCGCCAGCCGTGGCGGCATCGCGCTGCTTTCTCTGATCGGGATCGGACAGGCTGCGGCCACGATCGCCATCGCGGTGGCACTCTGCGGAATCGTGACCGGCATGGTGGCCGGCGCGGCCGGCACAGACGGCGCGGCCGGCACACTCGGTGGCGCGGTCGGTGGAGCGCTGGGTGGAACGTTCGCTTGGGCGATCGTGCTGCTGGCGGGGGCGTTCGCCGCGCGCGCCGGGCTGGCGTGGGGCGAGCAGGTGGTGGCGCAGCGTACCGCCGCCCGGGTCACCGACGAGTTGCGGCGTTCGCTGCTGGACCGGGTGGTCGGGCGCGGCCCGGCCTGGGTGGCGTCCTACGGCGCCGGGCGGCTGACGACCGTGCTCGGCACGGGGCTTGACGCGCTGCGCCCCTGGTTCTCCGGCTACCTGCCGGCGCTGATCCTCGGCGTCCTGCTACCACCGCTCGTCGTCGTGATCATGGCGGTGGTGGATCCCGCCTCGGCGGTGGTCACGCTGGTCACGCTGCCGCTGATCCCGGTGCTCGGCGCCCTGATCGGCTGGGCCACCAAGGCCCGCGCCGAGCGGCGCTGGGCGGCGGACGCACGGTTGGCGGGTCACTTCCTCGACGTCGTGCGCGGGCTTTCCACCTTGCGGATGTACGGCCGTGCCGAACGCCAGATCGACGTCATCGCCGATCTGACCGACCGGCATCGGCGGGCGACCCTGCGGGTGCTGCGGGTGGCGTTCCTGTCGTCGACCGCTCTCGACCTGGTCGGCACCCTGTCGGTCGGGTTGATCGCGGTCCAGGCCGGCCTGCGGGTCGCGGCCGGGTCGATGGAACTCGGCCCGGCCCTGCTCGTCATCCTGCTCGCCCCCGAGGCGTATCGCCCGCTGCGCGAGATGGCGGCCCGCTACCACGCCTCCACCGACGCGGGCGCGGTCATCGCCGACGTCGACGAGATCCTCACCGATCGGGACGGCTTCACCACCCGCGGCGCCGGGCACGCGATCACAAGCGACCGTTCCACCGGCTCGGACACCCGGATCGGCATCGCCGGCGACCGTTCCACCGGCTCGGACACCCGGATCGGCATCGCCGGCGACCGCTTCGCCAGCCAGGACGCCCGACGCGACCTCGACTACCACCACCTCGCCGACCATCGCACCCACGATGACCTCAACTACCACCACCTCACCCAAGGCGACCCCGACTTTCACCACCTCACCCACCACCGCACCCAAGGCGACGTCGGCCACCACCTCACCGACCACAAATCCCTGGACGACCTCGACGACGATCGCCACACCCATCACCACGCCCGAGGCGAACTCGACGACCCCACCCACCACCAAGCTCGAGGCGAACTCGACGACCGCCGCTCCCGGGACCACGCCATAGACGATCTGGGTGACGACGGCCTCACCCGCACAGCCGGAACGCGACCCCGGTACGGCCGCCGCACCGGAACCGCCCGTTTCGAGTCGGGGCTTCGCCGCCTGAGGGCGGCGCACCACGCTGGTCAGTCTCGGTCGTCAGGGGACGGCGCAGGAGTTCGGTACGAGCCTGCCGCCCTCGTATGGGACGACGAGATCGCGTGGGACCCGGACGGTCTGCTGGCCGGCGGCGCGGTCGGCTCGTCGTTCGCGTTCACCAGCGCGGCGGCCGGTCAGTGGGGCGTGCGGGCGGCCGGACTGCGAGCCCGCTACCCGGGCGCCACCGAGGACGCTCTGTCGCTGGACAGCCTGTCCGTCCGGGCAGGTGAACTGGTCGCGCTGCGTGGCCCGTCGGGAGCGGGCAAGACGACGGCGCTGCGGGTGCTGGCCGGGCTGCATCCGGCCGAAGCGGGGGCGATCGCCGTGGGGAGCGCGTTCCACCTGCCGCAGCGGCCGGCGCTGCCGCACGCCCGTACCGTCGCCGAAGCGTTTCCGGTCGGCACCACCGCGGCGGAGGTCGACGCCGCGTTGCACACCGTGGGGCTGGCCCGCGAGGTCACCGCCGCGACGCCGCTCGGCGAGCAGGTCGCGGGTGTCTCCGCGGGCCAGCGCCAGCGGCTCGCCCTCGCTGTCCTGCTGCACCGGGCGGGGCGGGCGGTCGCCGAACGCCGCACCCGTGACACCGCGCCGGTCGTGACCCTGCTCCTCGACGAGCCGACCGCCCACCTGGACAGTGCCGCCGAACGCCTGGTCATCGACCGCCTGCGCGAGTTCGCCGCGCTGGGTTGCGCCGTTCTCGTGGTCGCCCACCGGCCGGCCCTGCTCGCCGCCGCCGACCGCATCACCCACCTGCGGCCGCCCACCGGCACCGCGCTGCCCACCGCCGTCACCCACACAGCGCGCATGCCCGAACCGCCCACCCACACGACGCACACCTTTAAACCGTCCGTCAGCACGGTGAACACACCCCCGCCGCCCACGAACACGACGGGCAGACCCGCAACGCCCACCAACACAACGGGCGCGACCCCACCGCTCACCAACACGACGGACACGCCCCCGCCGCTCGCCAGCACGGCTGACACATCCGCGCCGCTCGACAGCGCGACGGACACGCCCGAAGCTCTCGTCCGCGCGGCGGGGATGCCCGGAGCTCCCGGTTGGCCGCGGGGTTTCTCCGGCGCAACCGCTGAGCCGGCCGTGGCCCCGGCTTGCCCGCCGCCGAACGCCGTCACCGCGACCGCGGGGCACGCTGGAGAGCTGGCGTCCTGGCTGATGGTTCCGGCCGTCGCCCACGCCGGAGCCGCCGTCACGCTCCCCGCCCCGGACGACGCCGAGGACGGCCGACACGCGATGCGGGTCGCCGACCACACCGCGAGCCCGGATCGGCCTCGCACGAGCACCGCCGGCCCGGTTCGGCCCCGCGCCGGCACGACCGGCCCTGCGGGCGGAGCTCCGGACGGTACAGGCCACCCGGGCGGCGCCTCGGTGGAAGGGACGGGAAGCCGCTGGTCAGGGCGGCTGCGGAAGCCGTGGGTGGCGGCCGGGTTGGGGGCCGGGTCGTCGCTGGCCGGGATCCTGCTGACCGGGGCGGCGGCGTGGCTGCTCGTCCGGGCGTCGTCGATGCCGCCGGTGCTCAGCCTGTCCGCGGCGGTCGTCCTGGTCCGGGGCAGCGCGGTGGCCCGGCCGCTGCTGCGCTACCTGGAGCGGCTCGTCTCGCACGATGTAGCGTTCGCACGGCTCGGTGGGCGGCGGGCGAAGGTCTATGCGGACCTGATCCCGCACGTCCCGGGCCCGGGGCTGCACCGGCGAGGCGACCTGCTCACCCGTCTGGTGGACGACGTGGACGCGACCACCGACGGGCTGCTGCGAGGACGGCTTCCGGCCGTGTCCGCCGCCGTCACCGCCGGGGTCTGCCTGGTCGTGGTGGCCGGGACAGCGCCGGCGGTCGCGGTTCCGCTCACGGTCGGGCTGCTGGTCGCGGGAGTGCTCGCACCGGCGGTCGCGGCGTGGCAGGCGGCGCGGCAGGAGGCGGCCACCGGTGTGGCGCGGGCCGCGCTGCGGGACGCCGTCGTCGAGACGGTCGACGGGGTCGAGGAGTTGGCCGGTGGGGGCGGTCGTCCGGGCGTACCCCCGGAGAGGAGCCGGACTCTCGCGAACCTGGAGGCGCGGGCGGCGAGGGAGGCCGGACTGGCGTCGGCGATCGCCCACCTGGGGTGGGGCGTGGCGGCCGCCGGGGCGGCGGTCGTGCTGGTGCGCGGTGGCCTGCCGGCGGAGTGGAGCGCGGTGCTGCTGCTCGGCGTGATCGTGCTCGGGGAGACGGTCGTCGCCTTGCCGGAGGCGGCGATCGCCCGGCGGCGGGCCGCCGGAGCCGAGCGGCGGGTGGCCACCCTCACCACGGACCGTTCACCGGCGATCCGGCGGCCCGGCCACGGCGCCGCCGGCCCAGCGGAAGTCCGGCGGCCAGACCACGACGCCACCTCAGCGGACGGCCGGCGGGCAGGTCACCGCAGCGACGACCGGGCCAGCGCCGCGGCTCGCGTGCGAGGTGGGGGCAGCGGTGCGGTGGTGGCCTGCGGGCTGACGGCGGGATGGGACCCGGGAAGGACGCCCGTGCTGGACGGGCTGGAACTGCGGCTGCCGGCCGGCTCGCGGACGGCGATCATGGGGCGGTCGGGTTGCGGGAAGTCGACGCTCGCCGCCGTGCTCGCCGGGCTGTTGACGCCGCGGGCCGGAACCGTCGAGGTCAGCGGGACCGCGGTGCTCGTCGGGGAGGAGACGGGGCACGTGTTCGCGTCGACCGTACGAGAGAATCTGCGTCTCGCCGCGCCCGCCGCAACCGACCCGCAGCTTCTGGCGGTCCTGCGCCGGGTCGGTCTGGACGGGATGGACCTGGAAACCTGGCTGGGCACCGGCGGCAGCACCGTCTCCGGTGGTCAGCGGCGGCGGCTGGCGACCGCGCGGGCTCTGCTCGCCGATCCGGCGCTGCTGATCCTGGACGAGCCGACCGAGGGCATCGACGAGGCGGGAGCGCGGGAGCTGATGGCGGACCTGCTGGACGCGGCGTCCGGTCGTACCGTGCTGGTCCTCGCGCATCGCGCGGAGGGTCTCGACCTGGTGGACCGGGTGCTCGATCTGGAGAAGGGCCGCCTGGAGGACCGGGCGTCGCGGTGACCGGCTGCCGGAAATCGCTAGGCTGCCCGGATGGTCCGGGACGAGCTGCTGCGGCTGCGCGCGAGCGCGGAGGCCGAGGCGGCGACGCTGGCGCGGGATCTGGAGGCGTTGTTCGCCGCGTCGCGGGACTCGAACGCCGACGACGAACACGACCCGGAGGGCGCCACCATCGGGTTCGAACGCGCCCAGTTGACCGCGCTGCTGGCCGCCGCGCGGGAGCGGATCTCCGAAGTCGACGACGCGCTGCGCCGGGTGGACGCGGCGGCCTACGGCATTTGCGAAGGATGTGGGCAGCCGATCGCCGAGGAGCGGCTCGCCGCTCGCCCGTTCGCCCGCCGCTGCGTGGCATGCGCGTAGCGCGCCGCCGGCTCTTCGCTCTGACGACGTAGATGTGCGGAATACCGGATCGATCGAAGGCCCAAAAGCCTTAGATAGGGGGAATACAGCCTTAAAGGTGGGGAAATGAATAAACCACGTGTCACCGTGCCCGCGCTCGTAGTACTGGCAACACTCGTCGCGAACTCGTCATGGCTGCTCGACGGCCGCCCCGCAGCCGCCTCGGCCGGCGCCCCGACGGACTCGGCGGCCACCGACCCGCTCCGGGAGAGCGTGTCGGTCACCGGGACCGGTGAGGTCGCCGGCGAGCCGGACACACTGATCGCGAACTTCGCGGTGGAGACCAGCGCGTCCACCGTCGGTGAGGCCGTGAGCAAGGCCAATGTGGCGGCGGCCCGGATGGGTGACGCGCTCGCCGGCGCCGGGGTGGTCAGGGCCGACCTTCAGACGCAGAACGTCACCATCACCTCGCGACAGAACGACGACGAGAAGATCATCGGGTACGGCGTGAGCCAAGGTCTCACGGCGACGATCCGGGACCTGCCGCGCGCCGGGGCGATCATGTCCGCGGGCATCACGGCGGGCGGTGACGCGGCCCGGCTCAACGATGTGTCGTTCGCGATCGAGGACGACACCGCGCTGCTCGCCGAAGCACGTAAGAAGGCGTTCGCTGATGCCCGCGGCAAGGCCGCACTGTATGCCCGCGAGGCGGGCCGGCCGCTCGGCCGGGTCGTCAAGGTCAGCGAGGAGACTCCCCGATTCTTCGGGGGGCAGGGCGAGCACAACAAGATGGCGATGGCGGACTTCACGGTCCCGATCGAGCCGGGCCGGCAGCGGCTGACGGTGACGGTCACCGTGGAGTGGGCCTTCGGCCTTCCGCCGGCCTCACGAAGCCTCGGCCTCGCATCGTCGAGGTGAGGGCGCACCCACCGGTATGGCCCTAAAAAGGAAGAATATCGGATTGGACCGATCGGTCCTTTAAGGTGGGCATCATGGCACGGACGCCCGCACCCGGCACACGGGACACCATCCTGACCGCGGCCGCCGGGCTCTTCTACGAGCACGGCGTCCGCGCCGTCGGCATGGCCCAGGTGGTCGAGGCCGCCGGGTGCGGCAAGAATCTGCTCTACAAGCATTTTCCCAGCAAAGCCGAGCTGGCGGCGGCGTATCTCACGCTTTCCCGCCGGGAGTGGGAACGCTCGGTGACCGAGGCGCTGCGCTGGTCGGCCGACCCGGCCGAGCGACTGATCTCGCTGGTCACCGAGGTCGCCGAGAGCGTCCAGCGGCCCGGGTACCGCGGCTGCCCCTTCCGTAATTACCTGACCGAGTTCCCCGGCGAGACCGACGAGCCGGCCCGCGTCGCCGAGGCCTATCTGGCCGACAGCCGCGCCCAGGTGAACCGGCTGGTCACCGGCGCCGGCGGGAGCGGGTTGCTGGCCGACCGGATCTGGCTCGTCGTCAACGGCCTTTACTCCGCGGAGCCGGCGCAGGCGCAGGTCGCCGTCGACTGGATCACCGAGCTGGTGCGCGGAGACGCCTGAGCCGCGCGTCGCCGTGGGCGCCGCGGGGTGGGAGTCCGAGGACTCCCACCCGTACGGCGTCAGCTGCAGTTCTTGCCCTTGTTGATGCAGGTGGCGATGCGTTGCATGGTCTGCGCGGAGTTGACGTTGATGAAGTCGTCGTGGTCGGAGAACGGGTTGTGGTTCTCCTCGGGGAAGGAGTCGAGGGCGTACTGGCCCTTGACCTGCACGTCGCGGGGAATGTCGTAGGAGATGGTGGTCCGCAGCTGCGGGATCGCCTGGAAGCCTTGCGGGCAGGCGCCGGTGGTCTTGTCGGCGAAGGCGACGTGGTTGCGGTGGTTGGCGCTGTCGATGTTCTTGCCGTCCCAGCAGCCGGGGAAGTCGTGCACCCGCTGGACCTGGCTGCCGGCCGGGCAGATGGGGTACTTGTCGGCGAGCCGGTCGGCGAAGCCGGAGCAGGTCCAACTGGCGCGGGCGTTGGCCGGGCCGCGGCTGGTGGGCTTGGCGTCGCCGGTGAGCGCCCGCAGGAACTTCGGCATCGGGACCACCTTGCTCACCGGGTTGCCGCGGTACTCGATCAGCACCTTCGCCGGGCGGACGATGCCACCGGTGTTGCCGGGCAGCTCGAAGTCCGGGCCCTCCGGCGCGGGCAGCGCGGCGGGACTGGCGGGCGCGCTGGGAGCCGGGGACGCGGGGGCCTGGTTCAGGGTGCAGCCGGCGAGCGCCTCAAGACCCTGCGGGCGAGGAGCCTGCCTGGAGATCGCGATGGCCATCCGGTCGAGCACGGCGACGCGCTTGGCCTTCAGCGGGCCGAGGATGGCGTTGTCGACGAAGGCCGCGCCGCCCTGGCCGCGGGTGGTGACGAGACGTTCGTTGGCCTCGGAGATCTGCCGGTCGAGTTCGTCGAGGTTGCGGTTCACCTCGGCGACGGCCCGATCGGGTACGCCGGGCAGCCGGTCCCGGACGGTGGGGCACTTGATCCGCGGGTTCGCGGCCTGGCCGGCTGTGACGCTCGCGGCATGGGTGGCGCCGTGCATCGAGGCGTGCATGCCGTCGTAGCTGACGTCGCAGTCGACCAGAGAGACCATGCCGGGCTGGTTGCCGCCGGCGGCGGTGATCGTGGTGCCGATGCTGGTGATCAGGGTGGCGCGGCGGTCGCGCAGCGAGTCGAGGACCTGCTTGTTGAGGGCGGCGTCGATACGGCCGCGGCTGGCGGTCATCCGCTGGTTGGCGGCGGTCTCCAGGCGGTCCAGTTCGGTCAGGAGGCGGTCGATGCCGGTGCGGGTGCTGGTGGGGACGGCGGGCAGCCGGTCACGGACCGAGGGGCAGACGACCATCGGCTGGGTCTGGGCGAGGGCCTGCTGGACCTGGTTGCCACTGCGGACGGCCTTGTCGATGCGCACGACGGGCCAGAAGTAGGAAGACTTGTCGCCGTTGCGGCAGGTGGTGCCGGACGCGTCGAGATCGGCGTTGGAGGAGTCCGCGGTGATGGCCAGGTTGCCGACGAAGTCGTGGACGTGTTCGGCGCCGTTCTTGATCCCGGGCTGGGCCACCGGGTTGTCCGGGCTGAACTTGCCGTTGCCGTTGGTGCCGCAGTCCACGGTGAACCGGCCCGTCGACGCGGCGGCGGCCGGCTTCGGCTCCCGTACGTTCGGCCGCACGTTCTGAATCGGCACGAACTGCGCCAGGTTGGTGGCCGCGTCCGCGGTGCCCTTGCCGCCGCTGGAGACGAAGGTGACGGTGAGCGCCCCGGTCGCCGCCAGGACCGCCGCGGCCATGGCGAGCCGGGCAGGCCGTGACTCCACGAGCGGGGTCCAGGTCTTTCTGCGTTTCATGGGGGATCTCCTTGAAGCTGTGACGGCCGGATCCGGTGATGTGTCGACGTGATCGGATACGGGCCCTCGGGCGGCGAACGGTCAACGTGAGCGGGGCACGTCATCGTTCGGTAAGAAGTGGCCGGGCCTACCAGATCGTCAGGAACAGGTGATTGATCGCCAGGGCCACCACGGCCTGGGCGGCGAGCCACGTGCGGCGGCCGGCCGGTGGGATCAGGGCCGCGCCGGTCATCAGCCATACGGCGAACGGCAGCCAGATGCGTTCGACCTCGGCTTTGCTGTAGCCCGACAGGTCGGCGGCGACGATCGCCGTCGCGGCGGCGAGTGTCAGCACCCAGGTGGCGTTGTCCGCACGCGGTCGCACCGTGGCAAGGGTCCGCCAGCCGGCCGGCACCGCACGGCGGAGGATCACGGCCGCCGCGGGGCCGGCGGCGACGGCCATGAGCGCGAGGTTCGCCCAGACCCAATAGCCGTACGCACGATCGCTGGCGATGCCCTGGTAGTAGCGCTCGATGAGGAGGTGATAGCCGGTCGGCCAGAAGAAGCCGGCGGCCGTGAACGCGGCCACGACCGGCGCCGCCCCCACCAGCGCCCAGCCAGCGACGCGCCGGCGCGGCCCGGCCAGAACGACGACCGCCAGCGCGATCGGGGCCATCAGGACGAGCCCGTAGGAGAGGTAGCAGCCGAAGGCCAGCAGGGCGCCACCGGCGAGCGCGCCCACGGCACGTCCGCGGATGACGCCGTGCGCCAGCAGCGCGATTCCGGTGGCCGTCACACCGGTGAACAGTCCGTCGGCCGACACACCGAACCAGACCGCCCCCGGGAACAGCACCGCGAACGGCAGCACGGCGCGGGCCGCCTCGTCGGTGCCGAGCAGCCGCACGGTGTGCGGTACGGCGGCCCCGGCGAGCGCCGCCACCAGAATGCACAGCACACCGGCCCAGGCGCCGCCGCCGAGCCCGGCGCGGTCCAGCCAGACGAACACGAGCAGTGCGCCCGGCGGATGAGCCGACACGTGGGTGGCCCACGAGTCCGGCTGGAAGTCGAGGATCCGGGTGGTGAACACGCTCAACGTGGCGGGGATGTCGGTGATGCCGGGAACCTCGTGCAGGTACTCGTGCTCGGTGGTCAGCCGCTCGGTGATGCCACGCTGCCAGCCGTCGATCAGGGCCAGCGAGAACGTCCACGCCGCAGCGGTGGCGTAGGACAGCGCGAGCAACGGCCGCCAGGACAGCTGGGCCGCCAGCGCGGGACCCCGCCAGCACACCAGCACGGCTACCAGCAGGGCCGGCGGTGTGCCGGGACCGACGTGTGGCAGCCAGTGCGCGAACAGGGGCGCGGCCGGCGCGTGCACCGGGCGGCCCAGCATGTGCAGCACACCGCCGGTGACGGCGGCCGCCGCGAACAGGCCGCCCGCCATGGTGACGGCGATCAGGTCGGCGCGCGCCGGCCGGTGGCGCGTCTCGACGCTCATCCGCGCAGCGGCGCGGAAGCGAACTCCGCGACCCCGTCGGCGAGGCCCACGGCGGCCCGGAACCCGAGTTCGGCCTCCGCCCGCGCCGGCGAGGCGACCACATGGCGCACGTCGCCCAGCCGGAACTCGCCGGTGACCACCGGAGACGGGCCGCCGGCGGCCCGCGCGAGCTCGCCGGCCATCTGAGCGATGGTGGCCGGGCGGCCGGAGGCGATGTTGTACGCACGCCAGCCGGCCCGGTCGCCGGTCGCGTGCAGCGCGGCGAGGTTGGCCGCCGCCACGTCACGGACGTGCACGAAGTCCCGGCGCTGGCCGCCGTCCTCGAACACGCGCGGCGCCCGCCCGGCCTCCAGCGCGGATCGGAAGATCGCCGCGACGCCGCTGTACGGCGTGTCGCGGGGCATGCCCGGTCCGTACACATTGTGGTAGCGCAGCGCCACGGTGGTGCCGCCGGTCTGCCGGGACCACGCGGCGGTGAGGTGCTCCTGGGCGACCTTGGTCGCGGCGTACACGCTCCGCGGGTCCAGCGGCGCCTCTTCGTCGACCAGGCCCGGCTCCAGCGGGGCGCCGCAGACGGTGCAGGCGGGCTCGAACCGGCCGGCGGCCAGGTCCGCCGTCGTCCGCGGCGCGGGGCGTGCCACACCGTGCCGGGGGCAGGTGTAGGCGCCTTCGCCGTAGACCACCATGGAGCTGGCCAGCACCAGCCGCCCGACGTCCGCCCGGGCCATCTCGGCGAGCAGCACGGCGGTGCCGAGGTCGTTGCAGCCGACGTACTCGGGCAGGTCGTCGAGATCCACCCCGAGTCCCACCATGGCGGCTTGGTGGATCACCACGTCGACGCCGGCCAGCACGCCCGCGACCCCCGGCCGGTCGCGCAGGTCGATGCGGCGCAGCGGGGCTCCCGCCACGGTGTCCGGCAGCGGCGCGCGGTGGGCGCCGGGATGGCCGCAGTCCACGACGGTCACCTGGTGACCGGCGCCGAGCAGGGCGGTTACGACATGGGTTCCGATGAAACCGGCTCCGCCGGTCACGAGTACGTGAGTCACGGCGCCGACGGTAGGGCCGCTACGAGGCGGCGGGCCCCGGCCGCGGTGAGCCGTCAGCGGTTCGTAAGACTTCGTCATCGCCACGTAAGGATTTCCGGGCCCGCCGCGACTTAGCGTCCGCAGCATGACCGATGTGATTCTTCCCTGCCGGAACGAAGCGCCGGCCCTGCCCGCCCTCCTGGCCCGGATGCCGGCCGGTTACCGGCCGATCGTGGTGGACAACGGCTCGACAGACGGGTCCGCCACGGTGGCCCGCGCCCATGGCGCCGAGGTGATCAGCGTGGCGGAGCCCGGGTACGGCGCGGCGGTGCACGCCGGCGTCCTGGCCGCCGACCCGGACGACGGGGTGGTGTGCGTGATGGACGCCGACGGCTCCTTCGACCCGGCCCAGCTCGTCCGGGTGGCCGCCCCCGTCCTCTCCGGCGTGGCGCGGCTCGGCACCGGCCGGCGACGCCCGGCCGCACGCGGGGTGTGGCCGCTGCACGCCCGGGCCGCCAACGCCGTCCTCGCCCATCGGCTGCGCCGAACGACCGGCCTGAACATCCACGACATCGGGCCGATCCGGGCCGCGCGCCGCGATGACCTGCTGTCGCTGGGGTTGCGTGACCGCCGCTTCGGCTATCCGCTGGAGCTGCTGATCGCCGCCGGCCGCGCCGGCTGGCGGGTGATCGAGGTCGACGTCGACTACCACCCGCGGGCGGCCGGCACCCGCTCCAAAGTGACCGGCACCCTGCTCGGCACCGCCCGCGCCGTCCGGGACATGAGCGCGGTGCTGGCCCGGTGAGCGCGGCCCAGGTTCTGGTGATGGCCAAAGCGCCGATCCCCGGGCGGGTCAAGACCCGGCTCTGCCCGCCCTGCACCCCGGCTCAGGCCGCCCGGATCGCCGCCGCGGCCCTGGCCGACACCCTCGACACGATCACCACGGCCGCTGCCGGCGCCCGGATCCTCGTCGTCGACGGCGACTACCCGGCCCCGCCGGGCTGGGCGGCGCTCCCGCAGCGCGGCGGCCCGCTCGGCGAGCGCCTCGCCAACGCGTTCGCGGACGCCCGGACACCCGGCGCCGCCGCGGTCCTGGTCGGTATGGACACCCCGCAGCTGACCGCCGGGCACCTGGACGAGGCACTGGGGCTGCTCGGCACGGCAGGCGGCCCGGACGCGGCCCTCGGGCCGGCTGACGATGGCGGCTGGTGGGCGCTGGGCCTGCGCGACTCCGGCCATGCCGAACTCCTCCGTGCCATCCCCACCTCCACGGCGACCACCGGGCGGCAGACCCTGACCGCCCTGTCCCGACGTGGTCTGCGAGTACACCTTCTGCCCCGGCTGCGTGACGTGGACACTGTGGCCGATGCGCGCGCGGTGGCCGCGATGTGCCCGGCGGACAGCCGTTTCGCCCGGGCCGTCGCCGCCGATGTGCCGTCGCCCGAAGCGGTTGCCCGGTGAGCGCCGTCGCGGTCTTCGACGCCGCCATCAACCGGGCCGCGGCGGGCATCCCCGCCGCGTTCACCGCCCGGCACGCGAGCGGCGGCGTGCTCCGGTTCGACCCGGTCGCCTGGTGCCAGGACGCCATCGCCGGAGACCCCGCGCTGCTCGAGCGCTGTACCGGCCCCACCCTCGACGTCGGCTGCGGTCCCGGGCGGCTCACCGGCGCGCTGACCGCCGACGGCCGGCCCGCCCTCGGCATCGACATCAGCGCCGCGGCGGTTCGCCTGGCCCGCAGCCGCGGCGCGGCCGCGCTGCAACGCGACGTCTTCGACCCGGTGCCCGGGATCGGGCGCTGGCGGCATCTGCTTCTCGCCGACGGCAACATCGGCATCGGCGGAGATCCGCACCGGCTGCTGCGCCGGTGCCGCCGGCTCCTGGCCCCCGACGGGCTGCTGCACGCGGAGCTGGCGGCGCCCGGCACGCCCGCGTGGTCCGGGACGGCCACGGTGCAGACTCCCGGCGGGGCCGGCAATCCTCTGCGCTGGGCGTCGGTGCCGTTGGGCAACGTCGCCGCGCTGGCCGCCGCCTCGGCGATGAGCGTGCTCGACACCTGGACGGAGGCGGACAGGTGGTTCGCCACCCTGACGCCGCGGTGACCGGCCGGTCAGCGGTTCTCCGGCGGATCGCCCGCTGGTTGCAGGCGCCCCCGCGCCGAGGACCGATGCGCCCCGGAGCGTTCCCCTCGCGATCGCGGTCAGCCCGGCTCACCAGCCAACTCGGCCTGGCGCTCGGCGCCACGTTCGCCGTCTGCTTCCTCACCGGCCTGCTCAGTCACGTGATCCAGCACCCACCGACGTGGTTCCGGTGGCCTTCTCGACCGGTGACTCTCTACCCCTTCACCCAAGGCGTCCACGTGGCGACAGGACTCGCCACGGTGCCGCTGCTCGGGGTCAAACTGTGGTCGGTCTATCCGCGTCTGTTCACGTGGCCGCCGTTCCGGTCAGTCACTCACGCCGCGGAACGCGCGAGCGTCGCGGTGCTGGTCGCCGCGGCACTGTTCCAGGTGGTCAGCGGAATTCTGAACGTCTCCCGCTGGTATGCCCCGATGCCGTTCTACTTCCCGGCGGGCCACTACTGGGTCGCGTGGCTGGTGGTCGGCGCGATGCTGGTGCACATCGGCGTCCAGCTGCCGGCCGTCCGTGCCGCGCTCGCCCGCACCACCACCGAGGCGGACCAGGACCGGCTGAGCCGGCGGAACCTGCTCGGCACCGCCGGGGCCGCGGCCGCGCTGATCACCCTGACCACGGTCGGCCAGACGTTCCGGCCGCTGTCCGGCCTCGCCGTGCTCGCGCCCCGCCTCCCCGATGTGGGACCGCAGGGTGTGCCGGTCAACACGACCGCGGCCGGCGCGGCCGTCGTGTCGCTGGTGACGGATCCGTCGTACCAGCTGGAGGTCGCCGGACCGGGCCGGCGCGTGAGCCTGGACCTCGCCGCCCTCAACGCCCTCCCCCAGCACACAGCGGAACTGCCGATCGCCTGCGTGGAAGGCTGGAGCGCGTCCGGACTGTGGACCGGCATACGGTTACGTGATCTGGTGGCGCTCGTCGGGGCCGACCCGGAACGGGCCACCGTCCTGGTGGAATCGCTGCAGGCCGGCGGCCGGTACCGTGCCACCACCGTTGCGCCCGAGCACACCCGTGACCCGTTGACCCTGGTCGCGCTGCGGCTGGGCGGCGAACCCCTGCACCTGGATCACGGCTATCCGGCCCGGCTGATCGCCCCGAACCGGCCCGGCGTGCTGCAGACCAAGTGGATCGGCCGCATCACCCTGCTGGAGTCACGATGAGGGCGCGCGGGGCGCTGGTCGTCGCCGGCATTCTGATCATGGGGTACGCCGCCGCCGGCGCCCTCACCGATCCCGATCTCGCGCCGGCCGGTGTGCTGCTCTTCCTCGCCGGTGTGCTGATCGGCCACGACATCATCGTGATGCCGGCCGTCCTGGCGGTGGGGGCGGTGATCGCCCGCTACGTCCCGTCGCGCCGCCGTCCGGCCGTGATCGCCGCGACCGTCAGCGCCGCCGCGCTCATCTTCGTGGCGTTGCCGCTGGTCCTCGGTTTCGGGCGTCCGGCGGACAACCCGTCGGCGCTGCCGTCGCCGTACGGCCGGAATCTCGCCGTCGTCCTGCTCGTCATCGCCGCCGGGGCCGCTGTGCCGCCGCTTCGGCGGGCGACGGGCCGTAAGAGTTTCGAAAGGCCGGGGGATGAGGCTCGGTGATGCGACGGTCAGTAGCGTGGCTGGGATGGGACATCGGGTGTTGGTCGTCGACGACGACTCGACGGTCAGTGACGTCGTGCGCCGTTATCTGGAACAGGCCGGCTGCGAGGTCCTGCTGGCCGCCGACGGCGCCGGCGGCCTCGCGGCGATCGGCGCCCACCGGCCCGACCTGGTCGTTCTCGACCTGATGATGCCCGGCATCGACGGCCTGGAGGTGTGCCGCCGGATCCGCCGGCAACTGCCCGACCTGCCGGTGATCATGCTCACCGCCCTCGGCGAGGAGGCCGACCGGGTCCTCGGGCTGGAGGTCGGCGCCGACGACTACGTGACCAAACCGTTCTCCCCCCGCGAGCTGGTCCTGCGGATCCAGTCGGTGCTGCGCCGCAGCGCCGGGCAGGCCGCGAACCACTCCCACCCCGCGCGTCTGCGCGACGGCGACCTGACCGTCGACACCGCACGCCGCATCGCCGAGCTGGCCGGGGCGCCGCTGTCGCTGACGGTCCGGGAGTTCGACCTGCTGGTCTTCCTGATGGCTCACCCCGGCCGCGCCTGGACGCGCGCCGACCTGCTGGACAAGGTCTGGGGATGGCAGTTCGGCGACCAGTCGACGGTCACCGTCCACGTCCGCCGGCTCCGCGAGAAGATCGAGAGCGATCCGGCCGAACCGGCCCGCATCCGCACCGTCTGGGGCGTCGGATACCGCTACGACCCACTCGACGACGGAGCCCGCCGGTGAGCGACACGCTGCTGATCGGGCTGTACGCCCTCGCCGCCGGTGGCGTCGTGGGCCTGGCCGGTGCCGGGACGCTGCGGTTGCTGCGCGGCCGCTCGATCCTCGTCCACGTGGTGGTGCTGCTCGCCGTCACCGTGCTCGCCGTGGTCGCCGGTGTCGTCACGGTCGCCCGCGCCATGTTCCTGTCCGCGCACGACCTGTGGGTCGTGCTGGTCACGGTGAGCGCGTCCGCCGTGATCAGCCTCGCCGTGGGCGCCGTCTTCGGCAGCCGGCTGGCGGCCTCCGCGGTCTGGGCACAGGCGGCCCGGGAACGTGAGCGGCATCTGGAGGCCGGCCGCCGGGAGCTCGTCGCCTGGGTGTCGCATGACCTGCGCACCCCGCTCGCCGGGCTGCGCGCGATGGCCGAGGCCCTGGAGGACCGCATCATCGACGACCCGGCGACCGTGGGCGACTACCACCGGCGGATCCGGGTCGAGACCGACCGCATGACCCAGCTCGTCGACGACCTGTTCGAACTGTCTCGGATCACTGCCGGCGCGCTGCGACTCGTACCCACCACCGTCCCGCTGCGTGAGGTGGTGTCCGACGCCATCGCCGGTATCGCTCCGCTCGCCGCCAGCCGGCGGATCCACCTGGTCGCCGCGGACAGCGGCTGGCCTCTGGTCCGGGGCGGCGAACGGGAACTCGCCCGCATCGTCAGCAACCTGCTGATCAACTCGGTCCGGTACACGCCCGAGGACGGCACCGTGCACATCACCGCCGGCCACGAGCGCGACAGCGTGTGGCTGGCCGTCTCCGACACCTGCGGCGGCATCCCCGACAACGACCTGGACCGGGTCTTCGACGTCGCGTTCCGCGGCGAACGCGCCCGCACACCGGGAGAGAACGGCTCCGGCGGTGGCGGAGGGCTCGGCCTGGCGATCGTGCGCGGCCTGGTCGAGGCGCACGGCGGCCGGGTCGGCGTGCGCAACACCGGCCGGGGCTGCCAGTTCGAGGTACGCCTGCCCGCGGCCTGACCGGTGATCGTCGACGGGCTTGCATCTGGTGAACGAGGCGGTCGCGGCGGACGTCGGCGCCGGCGGTGGGGAGATCATCGCGGAGATGCCGGTGCTCCCGCCGCGGATGGTCGTCACCGAGGGGTGGCCGCCGAACACCGAACGGGCCCGGCGGCTGCTCGGGCCACGGGGCGCCGAGATCGTGGAGGTCGCGCCGGGCCGGCCGTTGCCGTTCGCGGACGGGGAGTTCGAGCTGGTGGGCAGCCGGCATCCGGTGCGGCCGGACTGGCCCGAGATCGCCCGGGTGCTGTCGCGCGGCGGCACCTACCTGGCGCAGCACGTCGGGCCGGCGTCGGCGTTCGAGCTGATCGAGTGGTTCCTCGGGCCGCCGCCGCGGGAACGCCTGGCACGTGAGCCGGAGCGGGAGGCCGCCGACGCCCGGGCGGCCGGCCTGACGGTCGTGGACCTGCGGACGGCCCGCTGCCGGATGGAGTTCCTCGACGTGGGCGCGGTCGTCTGGATCCTGCGCAGGTGCGTGTGGTGGGTGCCGGACTTCAGCGTCGGCCGGTATCGGCATCGCCAGCGGCTCCTGGACCAGGACATCCGACAGCGGGGCGCCTTCGTCGCCCACTCGACCCGGACGCTGATCGAGGCACGGCATGAGTGAGATCTTGAAAGATGGGGCAAGGGGAGGCATCTTCGAAACACGAGGGAGGCCGGATGACCTGGCTGTGGATTGTTCTGATCATCGCCTTGATCGTCGGCGGGTTCTATCTGCGGGGAGCGGCCTTCCAAGCCGGCCGACGGACTCGCCACCGCCTGGGCGGCCGCCGCTGAGGCTGGCCGCCACGGAGGGCGGTGGGCGGAACCCGTAGTGGCATCGACGCGCGCAGACATGACATCATTGTTGTCATGTCTGACCGTGGCGCGATGCTCTACGAAGTCCTCCGGCATGTCCGGCCGCTCGTGCTCAACTCGGCCCGCGTGGTCGAGGCGTCGCTGCGCGGCGACGGGCTGAGCGTCGGCATGCGGGCCGTCCTGGAGATCCTGGCCGGGCACGGCCCGATGACCGTTCCCGACATCGCCGACCGCCTCGACCTGGCCCGGCAGGGCATCCAGCGGCACGTCAACGATCTGATCGCCCTCGGCTGCGTGGAGCCGCGCTCCAACCCCGCGCACCGCCGCTCGGTGCTGATCGCCGCCACCCCGGCCGGGTCGGAGCTTTTCGCCCGGATCCGCACCGGCGAACTCGACCGCCTGGGCCGGATGGCTCCCGGGTGCACCGACGAGGAGATCGCGACCGCGTTGCGGGTGCTGGGCGCGCTGAACCGGGACGTCCGAGCCGAGGCGCGGTCCGCGTGAACGCCGACGTCTATGAGCTGACCAGCGGGAACCGGTTGATGATCGCCGACTTCCTGGAGGGCCTCGACGACCGCGCGTGGGCTGCGGACACCCTGTGCCGGGGGTGGACCGTGCACCACCTGGCGGCCCACTTCGTCCAACCCATGCTGATCGGTTTCGGCCGGTTCTTCCTGACCGCCCTGCGCTACCGCGGCGACACCGACCGGATCGTCGACCATTTCACCCGCCGCCTGGCGGAGAAACCGCGCGGCGAGCTGATCGCACTGCTGCGGGAGCACGCGCGCGACCGGGTGAACCCGCCGCGGGTCGGGCCGATGGGCCCGTTCGCCGAGACCTGCGTGCACCTGCGCGACATCGCCCGCCCGCTGGGCCTGCCGGCCGACGTGCCGGCCGGCCACTGGCGTCTCCTGCTCGATTACCTGACCTCGCCGGGCGCCGCCCCGGCGCTGGCGCCGCCCGGCCGCCTGACCGGGCTCCGGCTGGCCGCCACCGACGACGACTGGTCAGCGGGCGAGGGCGCGCTGGTCACCGGGCCGCTCGAGGCGCTGGGCATGGCCGTCACCGGCCGGGCGGCGGCACTCGCGGATCTGTCCGGGCCGGGCGTCCCCCGGCTCCGATGAGGAGCGTGTCGCACGCGGCGTCCAGGACGGCCTCGCGAAGCCCGGCCGGGTCGGCGCCGGGCAGCACGACCGTGCAGTCCCCCAGGCCGCCGATCGCCATCTGCGCCCGCACCACCTCGGGCAACGACGGATCGGGCCCGGCCAGCATGGTGACCATCCGGCGGCGCCAGTCGCCGACCGCCGCCGCCAGGTCGACCAGGGCGAGGATGCTCGGCTCCCGCATGATCATCGTGGTGATGTCACGGTGCCGGTAGGTCACGTCGAAGTACGCCCCGAGCAACTCCCGCGGGTCGGCGTCGGCGCCGAACGGGGCGAGCGTCGCCTCCACGTCGTCGATGAGCGGCTGGACCAGGCTGCGGACCAGTTCCTCCCGCGACGCGAAGTGGTAATAGAGCGCCGGTTTCGTGATCCCGACCCGCTCGGCGATCTCCCGCAGGCTGACCTGGTGGACGCCTTTGCGGGCGATCAGTTCCAGCGCGGCGCTGCGGATCCGGTCGGCGGTCTCGGTGGTCCTGGCACGGGGCACGCCGAAATTCTACTTACCGGACGGTAAGCCGACCCGCCGGCGGCTAGCTGCTAGCCCACCGCGCTGAGGTACGTGAGGACGGCGAGGACCCGGCGGTGACCGCTGTCGCTCACGGCCAGGCCGAGCTTGGCGAAGATGTTGCCGATGTGCTTGTGCACGGCGTTGTCCGTGATGACGAGCCGGCCCGCGATGGTGTCGTTGTCGTGTCCCTGTGCCATCAGGGCGAGCACCTCGCGTTCCCGAGGGGTGAGGGCGGCGATCGGGTCGCCCACGCGCTGGACGAGTTGCGCGATGACCTCGGGGTCCATCGCGGTGCCGCCGCCCGCGACCCGGCGCAGCGCGTCGATGAACTCGTCCACCCGGCTGACCCGGTCCTTCAGCAGGTAACCGACGCCGCCGACGGCGGTGGAGAGCAGTTCGGCGGCGTACTGCTGCTCGACGTACTGCGACAGCACCAGGACCGGCAGGCCGGGGCTCTCCCGGCGGGCCTGCAAGGCGGCCCGGATGCCCTCGTCGCGAAACGACGGCGGCAGCCGGACGTCGACGATGGTGACGTCGGGCCGGTGGTCCCGCACGGCGGTGAGGAACGCCGCCGCGTCGCCGGCGATGGCGGCGATCTCGAATCCCGCACGGTGGAGCAGCAGTTCCAGCCCGGTGGACAGCAGCACGTTGTCCTCGGCGATCACGACCCGCACGGCAGCTCCATGGTGATGGTGGTCGGCCCACCGGCCGGGCTGTCGATGTCGACGAGCCCGTCGAGCGCGAGCACCCGGCCCCGGATGCCGGCGAGGCCGGTGCCCCGCCGGTCGTCGGCGCCACCCGTGCCGTCGTCGGTGACCACCACCGACAGCCGGCCCGCCGTGCGGCTCACCCGGACAGCGGCCGTGGTCGCCCGGCTGTGCTTGACGACGTTGGTGAGCGCCTCGGCGACGGCGAAGTAGACGACGGCCTCCACGGCCGCCGGCACCCGGTCGATGTCGCCGATGGACAGCCGGGTCGGCACGCCACAGCGGGCGGTCACCGCGGTCAGGGCGCCGGCGAGGCCCCGGTCGGCGAGGATCGGCGGATAGACGGTGCTGATCACACCGCGGAGTTCGGTCATCGCCTCTTCGGTTCCCTCGTGTGCGTCCCGGAGCAGCTCCTCCAGGAACCGCTCGTCGCGCGGATCGTCGGACAGCGCCTGCCGGGCCACGGCGAGCCGCATCGCGATGGCCACCAGCCGGGCCTGGGTGCCGTCGTGCAGGTCCCGTTCGATCCGGCGCAGCTCCGCGCCGTGCGCGTCGAGCACGTCCGCCCGGGTGCGGGTCAGCACGGCGACCCGGTCGGCGAGCTGTTCGGCCGTCGAGCGCGACAGCACCGCCAGGCAGATCCGGGCGTGCGCGCGGGCCATCGGCGGGAAGCAGACGTACGCCAGCGCGAGGAGCAGCAGGATCTGCAGCGGGCCGAGCGTGAGCGCGGTCGCCCAGCCGGTCACCGGAACATCGACGAACGGCCGTGGCCGGTCCTCCGGCGCGAACGCCCACCACAGTGTCGTGACGACCACACCGGTCACGACGTTGCCCACGCACAGCAGCGCGGGCAGGCCGATGGCCACCCCGATCACGGCGTGCACCGGCAGCCAGAGCAGATCGCGGCCGGTGGACGGGCCGGCCCCGGCCAGGCGGTGGGCCGCTCGCGGGGCGGACCGCGACGCCGTCGGCAGCCCGAGCAGCCGGCCGGCCCGGTCACGGTGCCGGTCCGCCCAGGGCCGGGCGAGCCGCGGCACGCACAGCACCGGCAACGCGAGCACCGTGACGATCCCCGAGAGCAACGACACCAGCAGGTAGACGCCGCCGCGCCACACCCCCGCCCACCGCCGGACCGACGTCACAGGATGGCCTTCGGCCAACACATTCGGCGACACGGCGCCCAGTCTGCCCGATGGCCGCACGCCCCGGCACTACAGCCAGCTGTACCTGATATCCGGTGGTGCGGGGTAGCGGTTCGCGCCGCGACGACTCGTAGCGTCGGGCGGCATGAGATTGAGCGGCATGAGACCGGCCAGCGCCGTGTCCGCTGACCACGCGATCCGCCTGGACGCGGTGTCCAGGGTGTACGGCTCGGCGGGAGGCGCGGTGCGGGCGCTGGACGCCGTGAGCGTCGCCCTGCGCCGTGGCACGTTCACCGCGGTGATGGGGCCGTCCGGTTCCGGCAAGAGCACCTTCCTGCACTGTGCGGCCGGTCTGGACCGGCCGACCTCGGGTTCGGTCCGGCTGGGCGACGTCGAGCTGACGCGCCTCGGCGAGGCCGAGCTCACCGAGCTGCGGCGCGAGCGGATCGGCTTCGTCTTCCAGGCCTACAACCTGCTGGGCTCGCTGACCGTGGCGGAGAACGTCACGTTGCCGATACGGCTGGCGGGCCGGAGAACCGATGACGCGTCACTGCGCCGGGCGCTCACCGCGGTCGGTCTCGGCGAGCACGGCGAGCGGCGGCCGAACGAGCTCTCCGGTGGTCAGCAGCAGCGGGTGGCGGTGGCGCGCGCGTTGATCACCCGGCCGGACGTGGTGGTCGCCGACGAGCCGACCGGTGCGCTGGACTCGCGGTCCGGCCGGCAGGTGCTGGAGCTGCTGCGGCACGTCGTGGACGACATGGGGCAGACCGTGCTGATGGTCACCCACGATCCGGTGGCCGCGTCGTACGCCGACTCGGTGGTGTTCCTGGCCGACGGCAGGCTCGCGGGAGAACTGGCCCGGCCCACTCCGGAGCAGGTCGCGTCGCGCATGACGCACCTGGGCGAGTGGTGATCCGCCGCATGCGGCGGCTGGTCCGCCTCGTGGCGCCGGCGGCCGGGGATCTGGCTCTGGCGTGGAGCACGGTCAAGGGCCGGCGGGGCGGTTTCGCCGGCTCCTTCATCGCGGTCGCCGCGGGCTCGGCGGTGATCACCGCCTGCGGGATCCTGCTGGCGTCGGGGCTGGGCGCGGGCGTGCCCCCCGAGCGGTACTCGGGCGCGGCGGTAGTCCTCGGCGCGCGGCAGTCGTTCCCGCTGGACGAGAGCTCCGAGGCCCGTTTCAGCGAGCGTGTCACGCTGCCCGCCGAGACGGTCGCCGCCGTCGCGGCGGTGCCCGGCGTCCGGTCCGCCGTCGGCGACGTCACCGTCGGAGTCAGCATGCTAGGCCCGGACGGTGCCGCGGTGAGCGGGCCGGACGGCTTCCCGGTGCTCGGGCACGGCTGGTCCGCCGCGGCGCTCGGGCCGTTCCATGCACATGCGGGCCGTGCCCCCGCCGCGCCGGGCGAGGTGGTGCTGGACGCCGGCCTGGCCGCGCGCGGCGGGGCGCCGATCGGCGCGACGGTGCGGCTGGTGGTCGGCTCGGTCCCGTCGTCCTACCGGGTGGTGGGCCTCGCCACGGCGCCGGGGGACGGGCTGGACCGGCAGTCCGCGGTGTTCTTCACCGACGCCCGGGCGATCGAGTTGTCCGGACGTCCGGACCGGGTGGACGCCGTCGGTGTGCTCGCCGCGCCCGGTGTCGTCCCGGCGGAGCTGGCCGAGCGCATCACGGCCGCCGTGCCGGGCGTGGTGGCCCACACCGGCGCGGGGCGCGGTGACGTGGAGTTCCTGGATGTGGGCGACGCTCGCGGCCTGGTGGTGGAGACGGCGGCGTCGTTCGGCGGGACCATGGTGCTGATCGTGGTGTTCGTGGTGGCGAGCACTCTCGCGCTGTCGGTGCGGCAGCGCAGGCGCGAGCTGGCCCTGCTGCGGGCCGTCGGCGCGACGCCCCGGCAGATCCACGCGATGATCGACGCCGAGATGACCCTGGTGTCGTCGGTGGGCGCCGTGGCCGGCGCGATCCCCGGCGTGGCGCTGGCGTTCGTGATGCGCGGCGTGTTCGTCCTCGCCGGCGCGATGCCCCCGGACTTCGCCGTCCGGGTGGGGCCGTGGCCGGTCCTCGCCGCGCTGGTGTCGTGCGTGATCAGCGCCCGGCTGGCCGGCAGGCTGGTCGCACGCCGGGTGGCGAGGGCCGGCCCGGTCGAGGCGCTCGGGGACGCCGCGGTCGAACCCGCCGGACTCGGCCGGCTCCGGTTGACGATCGGCGTCGCGCTCGTCCCGCTCGGGTTGCTGCTGGCCCTGGGCCAGGTGGTGCCGCCGGGCGACTCGGCCGCCGACACCGCGGCGAGCGCGGTTCTGCTGTTCGTCGTGGCGCTCGGGTGTCTCGGGCCCGTGCTGCTCGACGGCGCCGTCAGGCTGTTCGGGAGGCTGCTGAACCGGGGGTCCACGGCCGGCGGCTTCCTCGCCCGGGCCGGTGTCCGGGCCGGCTCGCGGCGGCTCAGTTCGGCCACCACACCGCTGGCCATGGGTGTGGCCCTGGCCGCCGTGCAACTGTTCGGCGGCTCGACGATGACGGCTGCCGCGAGCCACCAACTCCAGGACGGGCTGCGGGCCGACCACGTGCTGACCGCGTCGTCCGGCGCCGGGATGTCCCCGGAGATCGTCGACGTCGTGCGCGGCGTGCCCGGTGTCGCCGTGGCCACGCCGGTGGCGCGGACCCGGGTGCTGCTGACGTTCCCGTCCGAGGACAGCACCGCGACCAGGGTCTACGCCGCGCAGGGCGTGACGCCCGAACGGCTCTCCGAGACCATGGACCTCGCGGTGCTGGACGGCGACATGGCGCGGCTGCGGGACGAGACGGTGGCGCTGAGCCGGGTGGCGGCGCAGACCCTCCGGACCGGGCCCGGCGCGACCGTCGAGCTCCGGCTCGGCGACGGCACGATGATCGAGCCGCGGGTCGTGGCGATCTACGAGAACGGCCTGGGGTTCGGGGACGTGGTGCTGCCTCACGACCTGGTCGTCGCCCACACCACCTTCCGGGTCGACGCGGCGGTGCTGATCAGATCCGCGGACGGGACCGATCCGGAGGCGCTCGCCGGCGCGCTGCGCGACGCCGTCACGGGTTACCCGACGGTCCGGGTGGGCGGCCGGGAGGCCCTTCTGGCCGGACCGGGATCCGGCGGGCCGGGTGGCGGGGCGCTCGACCTGCTGTTCCAGACCCTGCTGCTGGGCTACATCGCCATCGCGGTGGTGAACACCCTGGTGATGGCGACGGCGGCGCGGGCTCGCGAGTTCGCGGCGCTGCGGCTCATCGGTGCCGGTCGCGACCAGGTCCGCGCGATGATGAACGGCGAGGCCAGGATCGTCGTCTTCGCGGCTCTGCTGTTCGGCCTGCTGGCGACGATCCCGCCACTGGCCGGATTGAGTCTCGGGCTGACCGGTTCGGCCGTTCCCCGCGTCTCCCCCACCGGGCTGATCGCGCTCGTGGCGCTCACCATCGCGCTCTCCTGGGGCTCGATCACGGCGGCCACCCGATTCGCGATGCGGGCCGCGCCGGTCGACGCCATCGCCGGCCGCGAGTGAGCCACCGCGAACCGCACCGGTCGACGCCGTCGCCCGCCGCGAGTGAGCCACCGCGAACCGCACATTGACGTACGGCTCACGCCAGTCGTTTACTTACCGATAGGTAAACAAACGAGGGAGGGCACGTGCACGCACTGATCTCAGGCGCCAGCATCGCCGGCCCGGTGCTCGCCTACTGGCTGCGCCGCAACGGCTGGCAGGTCACCGTCGTCGAACGCGCCGCCGGCCCGCGCGCCGGCGACGGCGGCCACGCCGTCGACCTGTTCGGCCCGGCCGTCGAGGTGATCGAGCGCATGGGCCTGCTCGCACACGTGACCGCCGCCCGCACCGCCAACGACACGATCACCCTGTTCCGGCCGGGCCGGGACCCGATCACGGTGGCCACCGCCGACCTGGCCGCCGGCATCTCCGGCCGGCACGTGGAGATCATGCGCGGCGCCCTGGCCGGAATCCTGCACGCGGCGACCCGGGACGACGTCGACTACCGGTTCGGCACCGTGATCGAGAGGCTGGACGGCGCGACCGCTCTGCTCTCCGACGGCAGCACGGTCGAGGCCGATCTGGTCGTCGGCGCGGACGGGCTGCACTCCGGGGTCCGCGGGCTGGCCTTCGGCCCGGAGCGGGACTACCGCCGTTTCCTCGGCGCCTACCTGGCCGTCTACACGCTGCCGGACGTGCTCGGGACCGGGCCGACGGTCGCCGCGTTCGCCGCGCCCGGCCTGGCCGCGACCGTCTACCCGACGCTGCTTCCCGGGCTGTCCCGCGCGCTGTTCCTGGCCCGTGTCCCCGAGGAGATCCCGCACGACCGCCGCGACCCGGCCGTACCGAAGCAGATCTTGAAGAATCTGGTCGGTGCCGCGCTCGGACCGCGGATCGCCGCGGTCCTGGAGCACGCCGCCGCGGCGGACGACTTCTACTTCGACGACATCTCGCAGGTCAGGATGGAGAGCTGGTCACGCGGGCCGGTCACACTGGTCGGCGACGCCGGTTACGGCCCGGGCCCGGCGGTCGGCGGCGGCACCAGCCTGGCCACCGCCGGCGCCTACGTGCTCGCCGCCGAGCTGCGCGACGTCACGGCCGGCGGCCTGCGAGAGGCCTTGCGGGGGTACGAGACCGCGCTCGCCGCCCCGGTCCGGCACAGCCGTGCGGTCGGCCCGAAGGTGCTGGACGCGATCGTGCCGCGCAGCCGGGCGCAGGTGTGGACGACCGCGCAGGCGATGCGGCTGCTCCCTCGCCTGCCCGGCCCCCTCCGGCGCCGGCTCACGTCGTTCGGTGGCGGCCCGGCGGCCATGCTCGACGGCCTTGTCTTGCGCTGACCGTCGTGGCTGGCCGACTACTACTGGGCGATCTGGCAGCGGCTGCGCTCGTGTGTGGCGGTCATCGCCGAGATCTACGACGGGCCCAGCTCGACAGGGCTCGCGTTCGTCAACGCGATGCGCCTGACCCGGCAGCGGGCGGCCCGTGACCTGGTGCACCAGGACATCGACTACAGCGCGCTCGGCGTACCGGTGATCTTCCCGGACGGGCACCTCGCGCCGGAACCGCGGTTCGACCGGCAGATGGCCCCCGAGGAGCGATTCGGCGCCGCGGTGCTGACCCCGATCCTGGCGCTCCAGATGGCCGTCACCGGAGGGGGCGACTGGATGGCCCAGGCGCCGCTCGACATCGACGACACCATGCACTTCGCCGACATCGCCGATGATGCGCAAACCCGGCCTGGACGGCTGGATGGACTGGTGATCCGGGCCCGCTAAGAAGCCGCGGGGCCGCGCAGTTCGCGCAGGTCGAGCGCGTAGAACAGCTTGTCGTGGCGGGCGTCGCCGACGGCCACGAAGTTCTCCAGGCGGCCGTACTGGTGGAAGCCGAGTTTCTGGGCCAGGGCCTCGGCGCGCGTGTTGCCGCCGCGCACGTCGAGGGTCAGCACCTCGACACCCTGTCGCAGGGCCGCGGCGATCAGCGTGGAGAGCAGCGCCCGGCCCAGGCCGAGCCCCTGACGGCCCGGAGCGACGGCCAGTTCCTCCAGGTCGGCGTGGGGCCGGTGGGTGGGCCGCCGGTAACGGCGCCAGTACCCGAAGCCGGCCACCTCCTCATCGCCGCCGGCGGTGAACGCGACCGCGACCGCGCTCGCCGTGTCACCGGCCGGCACCCCCGCGACCAGATCGGCGATCAGGGCGCCGACCTCCTCGGCCGACGGCGGGGCCACCCAGCCGAGGGCCGCGCCGTCGGCCACCAGGCCGCGCAACAACGCCGCGATGCCGGCGGCCTCCCGCTCGGTCGTCCCGCCGGATCCGATCAGCCGTACTTCCCAGTCGCCCACTCGGACAAGTCAAGCAGAATCATCGGTGAGCAGGTCGAGAACCTCCTCCTCGACCTTCTCCGGCGGGTCGTCCGGGCCGATGTCGATCACCTCGCCGTCGGCGTACGACTCGAGGACCCGCGGATCGACGTAGGAGGCGCGAGCCACCGCCGGGGTGTTGCCGAGCAGGTCGGCGACGTCCCGCATGGCCCGCGAGACGGCTTTCCTCCGTTTCGCGGCGGTAGGCTGCGGCCCGCTCCCGGCCAGCGACTCGGCGGCCGACGGTCACCGTGTGCTCAACCCCGGACTTGCCCCGGAACTCCGGCAGCACGCAGCCGTTCCTGGTCCGCACATGCTCGGGCCGCAGCGTGGACAGGCCGAACGTCGGGTCGTCCTCGCGAGCCGCGGACTCCTCACCGCCGACCCGGAACGTGCCCATGTCGAGCAGCCGCACGATGGCCGCGAGGACCCGCTCCCGTCGCAGGCCACGGCCGGTCAGGTCGGCGCAGAGCCGGTCACGGACCGCGGGCAGCCGCTCCGCCGCCTCCACCGCGTGGTCGAACTTGGCGCGAGCCTGCCGCTCGTGCCATTCCGCGTGGTAGAGGTACTGCTTGCGGCCGGCGGCGTCGATCCCGGTCGCCTGGATGTGGCCGCGCGGATCCGGCGAGATCCACACCTGTTTCCAGGCCGGTGGAATGGCCAGTCCCTCGATCCGCTTCCGCTCGGCGTCGTCGCGCAGCGGTTCGCCGGCGCGGTCCAGATAGGTGAAGCCCTTCCCGGCCGGCCGCCGCGACAGGCCGGGTTCACGCAGGTCACTTCGCCGTAGCCGCATGCTGGACCTCGTCCACCGCGGTGAGGACCTCGTCCTCGGTCACGGCGAGCAGGGCGGGATGGACCGGGCCGGGAAGATCGCCCCGCTCGCTGCGGGTTCCGTGCCAGATCGGGCGATGGTACGGGCGGCCCGCGGGCGGTCCCCAGCGCTGCGGCGCCACCGGGCCGAACAGGACGACCGAGGGCGTGCGGTAGGCCGTGGCCAGATGCGCGATGCCGGTGTCGCCACAGATCACCAGTCTCGCCCCGGCGACCAGGGCGGCCAGTTCGGTCAGGCTGGTGCGCGCGACCGCCTCGTGCGGCAGGCCGGCGAGTTCGGCCACCCGTACGCACAGATCTCTCTCCGCCGGGGAGCCGGTGATCAGCACGCGGTGCCCGGCCGCGGACAGCCGGCGGGCGACGGCCGCGAAGCGGTCCGGAGGCCAGCGCCGGGCCGGGGATTTCGCGCCGGGATGGACGAGCGTCGCGCCCGCCGCGACCGTGGCGTCCGGAACCGCCAGGTCCAGATCGGTCTCGTCGCAGGCCACGCCGTAATAGCGGACCAGCCGGCACCAGCGCCGCACCTCGTGCTCGTCGTCGTGCCAGCCGGGGCCGTCGTGGTGGCCGGCGGGCCCGCTGGCGAACGCCCACAGCGCGCCGGGCCGCAGCGCCTGCAGACGCCGGTGCGATTCGGGGCCGGATCCGTGCAGGTTGACGGCGATCCGGGGCATCGCGGGCGCCGCGTCCAGGGGTTCCAGTTCGCGGGCCGGGACGATCCGGTCGATGCCGCCGATCGTGAGGATGAGGGGGGTCAGCCAGGCGGGGGCGGCCAGGCTCAGCGTCTCGCCACCGAAGGCGGCGCGGAGCCCGCGCAGGGCGGGCACCGCGGTCGCCAGGTCTCCCACGCCGAGGGCGCGCAGGACGAGGATCACGGGTACGAGCTCTCCTGTTCCGCCGCCACGACGAGTTCCCGGACCGCGCAGCCGGCGGGCTGGCTGAGCGCGAACAGGATGGCGGCGGCCACGTTCGCCGGGTCGTTGAGGATCGCGTCCGGTCCCGGCTTGTACCGGTCGTCGCGCTCGTCGAAGAACTTCGTGCGCATGCCGCCCGGAATGAGCAGGGTGACGTTGACCTGCCCGGCCAGTTCGGCGGCCAGCGCCCGGGTGAAGCCGACGACACCGAACTTGGCGGCGCAGTATGCGGTGGCGTCGGAGACCGCCTTGACGCCCAGCGTCGACGAGACGGTGACGACACCGCCGTGCGACTGCTTGAGCGCGGGCAGCGCGGCACGGATGACCGCGGCGGTGGCGAGCAGGTCGATCGCGACGATCCGGTCCCAGGTCTCGCCGGGGACGTCGGCGAGGGCGCCGGGCACGTCCATGCCGGCGGCCGTGACGACCCCGTCGATCGAGCCGCCGGCCCGCTCGATCAGCTCGGCGGTGGCACGTTCGGCGGCCCGGGTGTCGGCGAGGTCGCACTCGATCCACTCCACGCCGTCCCGGGGCGGCTGCCGGTCGATGACGAAGGGGCGGCCGCCGGCCTTCACGACGGCGTCGACGACCGCCGCGCCCAGGCCGCTGGATCCTCCGGTGACGATGACTGCGTCCATGCGACTGCTACCTCCTGCTGCGTGCTTCGGCGATGGTTTTCGTGGTGGAACGGCCGTCCAGGTAGGGGACGATCACGGTCTGGCCGCCCCAGCGCTGGAGCAGCTCGGACTCCGGGACGGAGTCGTAGTCGCCGCCCTTGACCCAGACGTCCGGGCGGAGCCAGGCCAGGACCGGCTCGGGGGTGGGCTCGTCGAAGACGACCACGGCATCGACGCAGTCCAGGGCGGCGAGCAGGCGGCCACGGTCGTCCTGGTGGGTGAGCGGGCGGCCCTCGCCCTTGAGGCCGCGGACCGAGTCGTCGCTGTTCAGGCAGACGATCAGGCAGTCCCCGAGGGAGCGGGCGGCTTTCAGGGTGGCGAGGTGGCCGGTGTGCAGCAGGTCGAAACAGCCGCCGGTGGCGACGACCGTCCCGCCGCGCGCGCGGACGTCGGCGGCCAGCCGGCCGGCCTCGTCGGCGCCGATGCGCTCCCGCCCCGGTTCGGACACCTCGACCGGTCCGGCGACGTGGGCGGTGGCCGCGGCGACCGCCGCCGCTACCGCCTCGGAGACCAGCGCGCCCTCCGCCAGCGCGGCGGCGGCGGCCGCCGCGAAGGCGTCGCCGGCCCCGCAGGTGTCCCCGGCCGAGGCCTGCGGCACCGGCACCACCAGGGGGGCCGGGCTGCCCTGGCAGAGCACGGCCCCTTCGGCGCCGCGGGTCACCACGACCGCGCCGGCCTGCCAGCGCTGTCGCAGCGTGTGCCCGGCCCGCTGTGCGCCGGCCAGGCCTTTCCCGGCGTCGCCGGAGAGCCGCCGGGCCTCGGCCTCGTTCGGGGTGACCAGGCGGACGTTGGGCACCGGGGGCGGGCCGTTCGGGTGCGGGTCCCACACCACCGGCGCCCTCGACTTCTCGATGGCGGCCCGCAGCGCCGGATGTCGGGCCACCCCGCGCCCGTAATCGCTGACCAGGATCGCCCCGGCGTCCCGCAGCACGTCGAGGACCGCGGCCGGGGCGTCGCCGGGCGGCTGCGGCTCACCACCACGGTCCCACCGCAGCATCACCTGACCGCCGGCGCGCAACCGGATCTTCTCCGGCGTCGAACCGGGCAGCGACAGCGCGTACACCTCGACGCCGGCGGCCGAGAGCAGCTCGCTCAACCGGGCCCCGGCGGCGTCCGCGGCCAGCGCCGTGACCAGCGCGACCTGGTGGCCGTGGCCGGCGGCGAGCAGGGCCGCGAGACCCGCGCCGCCCGGCCGCTCCCGCACGGACTCCTCGTCGAGGACGGGAGCCGGCGCGTCCGGGGCGATCCGGCTCACCGTCCCGTGCACGTCCCGGTCGAGCAGGGTGTCGCCGACGATCACCAGCCTCATACCCGCACCATCTCCTCCCAGTCGGAGCGGTCCCGCTCGAAAGGGAGCAGGTACCGGTCCACGTACTCGCACATCAGGTGCACCGAGACCAGGTGCAGCTCCTGGACCACCTGGCTGTCCGGCGACGGGCAACACAGCGCCTCCTGGCAGATCTCGGCGAGCGGATTGGGGCGCTCGCCGACCATCGCCCAGGTGCGCATGCCGGTCTCCTCGGCGGCGCGGGCCGCGGCGACCAGGTTGGGGCTGCGGCCGCTCGTCGACATCACGATCAGGATGTCGTCGCGGCGGCCGTGCGCCCGGACCTGGCGGGCGAAGACCTCCTCGAAGCCGTAGTCGTTGCTGATCGCGGTGACCGCCGACGAGTCGGGGGTGAGGGCGATCGCGGACAGCGGCATCCGGTCCTCCCGGAGCTTGCCGACGAGTTCGGCGGCCAGATGCTGGGCCTCGGCGGCGCTGCCACCGTTGCCGGCGACCAGCAGGCGGCCGCCGGCACTGAGATGGCGGGCCAGGGTGGCGCCCCAGTGCGCCAGGCGCCCGGCCTCGGACCGGTACGGCACCAGCGCCTGCGCCAGCCCGGCCAAGTGGGCGTCGAGGGGATTCACGCGACAACCTCCAGGTCTGCGACGGTCGAATACACGGCGGCGAGTCGTTCGGCGACCCGGGGCCACGAGTAGGAGACGGCGGCCCGGTCGGCGGCGGCGGCCGCGTACGAGAACCGCCGCACGTCGTCACCGACCAGCCGGCGCAGCGCCGCGGCCAGGGCTTTCGGCTCACGTGGCGGCACCAGGTCACCGGTGATCCCGTCCACGACGGTGTCGGCGAGCCCGCCCACCTCGGTCGCCACCACCGGCACCCCGCACGCCATCGCCTCCAGGGGCGTCAGGCCGAACGGCTCGTACCAGGGCGTCGCGGCGAGCACGTCCGCCGAGCGGTACCAGGCGGGCATCTCGGGCGCCGGCACCGCTCCGGCCAGCCGCACCCGGTCGGCGACCCGGCAGGTCTCGGCCAGGGCGAGAAGCTTGCGGGCGTACGGGTCGCCGCCGAGTTCCGCCGCCGGCGGCCCGCCGACGACCACCAGTTCGGCGCCCGGCACCCCCGGCAGGGCCCGGATGATGTCCTCCACGCCCTTGCGTTCGACGAGCCGGGCAACGGTCAGGATCCGGTGCCTTCCGGGGGTGCGCGGCACGGCCGGCCCCCGCTGGCAGAACCGTTCGATGTTCACTCCGGACGGCACGAGCGCCATCTTGGACCGCGGCACGCCGAGGCGCAGCAGCTCGCCGATCTCGTCGCGGCACTGCACGATCACCCGGTCGACGGCCTGCCCCAGGTGCCGTTCGCAGCCGATCCGGCCCGGCGGGCTGGTGTCGGCCCGGCCCTGGTGGCGGCGCTTGACCGAGCCGAGGGCGTGGAACGTCTGGACCACCGGGATCCCGCGGGCGCGGCCGGCGTCGAGGGTGGCCAGCCCGCTCATCCAGAAGTGGGCGTGCGCCACGTCGGGCCGCCACTCGTCGCGCCACTGTTCGGCCATGAACTCGGCGAACGTCCCCATGTACGGCAGCAACTCGTCCTTGGGCAGCGCCCGGGCCGGGCCGGCCGGCACGTGCACCACATCGACCCGGTCGCTCATCGGCGCCACCGGCGGCAGGTCCGGGTGGTCGCGGCGGGTGTAGACACGCACGTCGTGGCCGTGCCCGGCCAGCGCGGCGGCGAGTTCGGCGACGTGCGAGTTCTGCCCGCCCGCGTCGACGCCGCCGAGCGCCGCGAGCGGGCTGGCGTGCTCCGAGATCATCGCGATGCGCATGTCTGCTCCTCCAGCAGTCGGTCCCAGTCGGCGAGGAAACGGTCGAGGCCGTACCGGGTGAGGGCCACCTGCCGGGCCCGGGCGCCGAGCCGGGCCGCCTCGTCGGGTTCGTCCATCAGCCACTGGGCGGCCTCGACCAGGGTGTCCGCCCGGGTGGCGAGCACTCCCGCGTCGGGCGGGACGGCGGCGACCGCCTCGGTGGTGGCCAGGGCGAGCACCGGCATGCCCATCTGCATGGCCTCGATCAGGCTCAGCCCGAGCGAGGTCCACCGGCACAGGTGCAAGTAGGCCCGCCGTTTCGCCACCTCGGCGTGCATCACGTGCTGCGGCGGGTCGTCGTGGACGGTGACGCCGTCCAGTCCCGTCACGCCCATCCCGAACACGTCGACCGGGGCGACCCGGGTGAAGCGGGGGAAGAGGTCGGTGCCGGTGACGCGGCCCCGGCGGACCGGCTCGTTCGTGACGATCGCCAGGCGCTCCAGCTCGCCGGTCCAGCGGGCCTTCGGCTCGACGATGCCGTGCTCGATGACCGTGGTGCGGGTGGCGCCGCAGTCCCAGAACAGGTCGTTGAAGTCGGTGACGTGCGCGATGATCACGTCGTCGCGGTCGGCGAGCGGGTGCCGGCTGTGCGGAACGTCGCCCTTCGGCGTGTTGTGCTCCACATAGATCACCGGCACGTGCGGCGGGATCAGGTCCAGCTCGTCCGGCCGCTGCGCGATCGCCACGTCGATGTCACGGATGTGGTCGAGCGGCATCTCCTCGACGCTGTCCGGCCAGTCGAAGGTCCGCGCGCGGCCCCGGCCCCACTCGTCCCGGGCGTCGTTGACCGGCACCAGGTAGCGGTGCTTGCCCTGGACGAACGAGGTGGTCCAGGAACCGTGGACGTGCCAGAGGAGAATGTTCACGCGGCAACCTCGCAGGTCTTCGAATGGGCGGTGACGCCAAACCGGCGCACCGCGCTGAGAACGTCGTGCGGCCGGATCCCGGACAGGCAGGGGTGGCCGGGCACCGGGCAGCGGGTCGCCCGGGTGTCACGGCAGGCCGCCGCGGCGTCGCCGAGGCGCACCACCGGCACCCGGTAGGGCCCCCAGCGCCCGAACGGGACGGTCGGCGCGAACAGGCTGACGACCGGCGTGCCGACGGCCGCGGCCAGATGCGCCGGGCCGGTGTTGCCGACGACCAGGCAGTCGGCGCCGGACAGCAGCGTGGCCAGGGCGGACATCGACATCGGGCCCGGGTCCTCGGCGACGCCCGCGGCGACGTGGGCGGCCAGGCGCCGCTCCCCCGGCCCGCCGGTCACCACGACCCGGTGCCCGGCGCCGGCGAGGGCGGCGACGATCGCGCGCAGGTTCTCCGGCGGACTCGACCGCGCCTGGCAGCTCGCGCCCGGATGCACCACGACATAGCCGCCGCGCGGCCGGCCCGGCGCGGTCACCGCGAGCCGCCCGTCGTCGGCATCGGGAAGAGCGAACCCGGCCGCTGCCGCGACGCTCAGCGCACGTTCCGGTTCGGGCAGGTCATCGGGTACGCGATGACGTACGTCCAGCAGGGAGCCGGGATAGTCCTCGCTGATCGCGGTGATCCGGCCGATCCCGGCCATCCGCAGCAGCAGCGCCAGCGGCAGCGCGGACTGGTGGAACGACGTGAAGACCACCGCCTCGTCGGCGCTGATCTGTTTCAGCCGCTCGGTGAGAGCCCGCATGTCGTCCGGGCCGACCGGGCCGGGTTCCGGATCGATCCACGGCAGACGCCACTCGACGATCTCGTCGACGCCGGGCAGCAGCTCCGCGGCGGCACGGCCGCGCGGCCCGCACAGCAGCACCACCCGGTCGGCGCCGGCGGCCAGCGCCCGGATCGCCGGACCGGTGACCAGCACGTCCCCGGCCGAGTCGGAGCGGACCGCCAGGACCGTGCCGGCCCGGCCCGCGCGCGGTGCGGGTGTCAGCAGCGTCCGGCGCCGCAGGATCAGATCCGCGACCCCGGTCAGATCCGCGGCACAGTGCGGGGCGGCGGCCACCTCGGCGGGGAGCGTCACACCGGTCGGCACCAGGATCCCGGCGGCGCCCGCGGCGAGCGCGGCCTCCATGTCGCGGCCGATGTCGCCGACCACCACGCAGCGTCCCGGGGTGGTGGCGAGCGCCGCGGCGGCGGCGGTGACCAGGCCGGGGGCCGGCTTGCGGCACAGGCAGCCGGCGGCATCGTCGTGCGGGCAGACCTGCCAGGTGTCGAACGGCCCCAGCAACTCGTCGATCCGCTGGTTGACGGCCGTCATCTGGTCGGCGGTGAACCGGCCGCGGGCCAGGCCGGACTGGTTGGTGACCACCCCGAGGCGCAGCCCGGCGGCGCGCAGCCGGTCGAGGGCCTCGCGGGCGCCGGGCATCGGGCGGACCTTCTCCGGGTCGCCGTTGTAGGGCACGTCGACGATCAGCGTGCCGTCCCGGTCGAAGAGAACCGCGTCGTAGAGGGGCGCGGCGCGGGGCGGCTCGATGTGGGATGGCTCGGTGTGGAGAGCGGAGGTGTTCGGAGTGACGGCGTTGCGGGGCGCGGTCACCGGCGTACCCCGGCTCGCGCGCTGCCGGAAACGGCTCGGCCACCCGGGAGGGTCACGCCGGAGGTCGGGGCACAGACGCGGGTCGCGGCGGTGGGAACCTCGGGCAGCGGTTCGGCGCCGCGCCAGCGCAGCCAGCCGCGCAGCCAGTGAGTGACCGCCACCGGGGGGATGGCGACGCTGGTCAGCAGCATGGTGGTGACCTCGCGGTGGTCGCGGGGGCCGGGAGCGATGCGGGCCGCGGCGAACTCGGCGGTGCCGGCCGCCCAGCCGGCCGCGGCCACGCCCACGGCCACGGTCCAGCCGCGACGGCCGGTGACCAGGCGGGCGGTGGCGCCGGCCAGCGCGGCGGCCAGGCAGGCGGTGATCGCGGCGTGCCGGTGGCGGCGGCCGGGCGGAACACCGAGCCGGGTGCGCCAGCGCGGCCCGTACAGATGCCGCAGAAGCGCGTCGTCAGCGTTGCCGCGCTGGGTGCGTACGCTGATCCACCGGTTCTCCGGGCGCACCGGATGGGTGACCCGGCGGCGTCCGCGGCACAGCTCCCACCCGGCCCGCCGGACCCGGTGGGCGAGTTCGGCGTCCTCGCGGAAGGCGCGCGGAAGGCGTTCGTCGAAGCCGCCGCTGCGCGCCAGCGCGGCGCGGCGGTAGGCCATGTCCGCGGTGATCCACTCGCCGTCGGCGAGGCCCGCGGTGACCCGTTCCCAGTCCGTCGGCCGGTGGCCCTCGGGCAGCGGGACGTCCACGTTGCCCTGCACTCCCCCCACGCCCGGCGCGGCTTCGCCCAGGTCGGCGGCGAGGCGGGCGGTCCAGCCGGGTTCCGGCAGCACGTCGTCGTCGAGGAACGCCACCCATTCGCGGGTGGCGTTGCGCCAGCCGGTGTTGCGGGCGGCGGCCGGGCCGGCGGCGCGGCCCGGGATCACCCGGGCCGGCGTGGCGGGCGGAAGTTCCAGCGGGGCACGCCGGTCCGGCCGGTCGTCGACGATCAGGATCTCCATGCCGTCCGGCAGCGGGCCGAGCGCGTGCAGCAGCGCGGCCAGGCTCGGCCGGCCGAGCGTCGGCACGACGATGCTGACGGCGGTCAACGCGCGCTCCCGTAGACCTGGGCGCGGTGCACCGCGAACGGCCCGAGGGCCAGCAGGTCGACCGGCGCCGAGCCGAACAGTTCCAGGGCCTCGCGCGGGGTGTCCACCATCGGCCGTCCGGCGGTGTTCAGCGACGTGTTGACGACCACCGGCAAGCCGGTGAGCTGCTCGAACTCGGCCAGCATCGCGGCGACCACCGGTTCGGTGTCGGTGTGGACGGTCTGGACGCGGGCGGTGCCGTCGACGTGTGTGACGGCCGGGATGCGGTCGCGCCAGTCCGGTTTCACCTTGTGGACGAAGAGCATGTACGGGCTCGGGTAGACGCCCTCGAAGATGTCGTGGAAGCGTTCCGCCCGGACCATCGGGGCGATCGGCCGGAACTGCTCACGGCCCTTGACGTCGTTCATCCGGGTCTGGGTGTCCCGGTCGCCGGGGTGGGCGAGCAGCGAGCGGTGCCCGAGCGCACGGGGGCCGTACTCGCTGCGGCCCTGGTACCAGGCGACGATCCCGTTGCGGGCCAGCACGGCGGCGGCCTCGGCGGCGATCGACGCGGGCCTGGTGTACGGCACCGCCGCCCGTCGCAGTTCGGCCTCCAGCGCGTCGTCGCTCCAGCCCCGGCCGAGTGCGGCGGTGCCGAACGGGATGCTGCGCCCGGCCACGGCGAGGGCCGCGCCGAGGGCGGTTCCGGCGTCGCCGGCGGCCGGCTGCACCCAGACCCGCTCGAACGGGCCCTCGGCGGCGATCCGGGCGTTGGCCACGCAGTTCAGCGCGGTGCCACCGGCCATGGTCAGGGTCTTCAGGCCGCCGGACGCCTGATGGGTCCACCGCGCCAGGTCGAGCAGCACCTCCTCCAGGCGCACCTGCACACTGGAGGCCAGGTCGGCGTGCGCCTCGGTCATCTCGCCGTCGGCGGCACGGGCCTTGGCCAGGGCGTCCCAGTCGATCCGGTCGATCGTGAACCCGCCCTCGCCGTCGGCGCGGACCAGCTCACGCAACAGGCCGAGGAACTTGGGACGGCCGTACGAGGCGAGGGCCATCACCTTGTACTCGTCGCTGGAGTGCATGAACCCGAGGTGCCGGGTCAGGTCCTCATAGAGCAGGCCGAGCGAGTGTGGCAGCTCCTGGCTCCGGAACGTCTCCAGGACGCCGCCGCGGTAGGCGCCGGCCAGGTGGCTGGCCGACTCCCCGCGTCCATCGAGGACCAGGACCGCGCTGTCCTCCGGCACGCTGAGCCCGGCCGACGCGGCGTGCGCGACGTGGTGCGGCACGAACCGCACCTGGTCGGCGTCGAGGCCGGGCAGCGCGGTGGCCAGGAACTGCGGGGCCCGGCGGGCGTAGTCGGCGCGCAAGTGGTCCCACGGGTCGGCGAGACCGAGGTCGGCCTGGTCCCGGCAGAGCGCCGGGTCGAACGAGTAGGCGACCGCGTCCAGGTCGCCCGGCCGCAGCCCGGCCTCTTCGAGGCACCAGGCGGCGGAGAGCTCCGGCAGCTCCCACGCCGAGAACGGCACCGGCCGCTTGCCGTGCTTACGGCGGCTGAACCGCTCTTCCTCGGCGGCGGCCACGACGCGACCGTCGACGATCAGAGCCGCCGACGGATCATGAAAGATCGCGTTGATCCCGAGAACACGCATGGCGGGCCGGATACCCCGTAATTTTTCACTTACTCACATGATCATCGACTTCTCCTGAAAGAGGTACACGTTCCCAAATCTGCCCGCTGACCTGCACTGATCGGCATCTCCCTTGAGGAGATATTTGCTGCACGTCAAGGTTTCATGCGATGCAGCGCGGGAAGACTGGCCACATGTACGAGGTGGAACAACTCATCGACGGCCATTGGTCTTCCCGCGCCGGCGAACAGATTCTGACCGTCAGCGACCCGCGCGACGACCGCCCGGTGAGCCGGGTGCCCGTCGCCTCCGACACCGACGTGAGCGATGCCGTCGCGGCGGCCCGCCGCGCCGCGCCACAGTGGTCCCGGACCGCGCCGGCCGCCCGCGCCGGCGCCCTGCACGCCGCCGCCGACGCGATCGAGGCCGAGGCCGGCGACCTCGCCGAGATCATGGCCGCCGAGATGGGCAAGCCGGTCGACGGCGCCCGCGACTCCATCGCCGCCGGCGTCGGCACCCTGCGCCAGTACGCCGAACTCGGCCCCACCCACCGCGGCCGCAGCCTGGCCGGCGACCACGACGCGATCGACCTGATGGCGTACCGGCCGCGCGGGGTGGTCGCGGTGATCACCCCGTGGAACGACCCGGTCGCCGTCTCCTGCGGACTGCTCGGCGCCGCCCTCGTCACCGGCAACACGGTCGTGTACAAACCGAGCGAGCGCACCCCGGCGACCGGCTGGCGGCTGGCCCGGCTGATCGCGCCCCACCTGCCCGCGGGCGTCCTGAACACGGTGCACGGCGACGGGCCGGCGGGCGCCGCCCTGGCCGCCGCAGACGTGGACGTCGTCGCGCACGTCGGCTCCACCGCCGCCGGCCGCGCGATCGCCGCGGCCTGCGCCCGGACCGGGGCGAAAGCGCTGCTGGAGAACGGCGGCAGCGACCCCCTGATCGTGGACGCCGGCGTCGACCCGGTGTGGGCCGCCGGGCAGGCGGCGCTCGGCGCGTTCGCCAACTCGGGGCAGATCTGCGTCGCCGTCGAACGGATCTACGTGCACCGCGACGTGGCCGGGCCGTTCACCGAAGCGCTGGCCGCGGAAGCGGAGACCTGGAGCAAACAGATCGGGCCGCTGGTCGACCGGAGGCTGCGCGAGACCGTGCACGAGCAGGTGCGGACCGCCCTGCGGGCCGGGGCCACGCTGGTCCACGGCGGGGAGATCCCCGGAGGCGCGGGCGCCTGGTACCCGCCGACCGTCCTCTCCGGCTGCAGCGACGACATGGCGGTGATGCGTGAGGAGACGTTCGGGCCGGTCGCCCCGGTGGCCACGGTGGACTCCTTCGACGAGGCGCTGGGCCGGGCCGCTGATTCGCCGTACGGTCTCGCCGCCTCGGTTCTCACGCCGTCGATGAGCAACGCCCAGCGGGCGTGGCGGGAGTTGCCGGTGGGCACCGTCAAGGTCAACGCGGTGTTCGGCGGGGCTCCGGGCGGCGCCGCGCATCCGCGCCGCGGCAGCGGGCAGGGCTTCGGGTACGGCCCGGAACTCCTCGACGAGATGACCGTGACCACAGTGCTCCACCTGGAGGCGCCCCCCACCGGCTGGTGACCAGCGGCCGAGAAGTGCGAGAGCGGGCTCTTGACAGCGCTATCCGCTCGCGGTGCGCGGTCACACCCCGTGGGTCCGCATCGTCTCCCGCCGAGACCGGCGGCCCCTCAGACGGCGGGCGGCAGACCGTTGGTCGCCTGTGGATCCGCTGGCGGCTGCGCCGGGTCGACCGGCAGCCTGCGCACTGTCCACTCCTGCGGGCGGAACGGCCGGTAGATCTGCGGCGTCTTGTCGAGCGCCCGCAACCCGTGCCACTTGACCAGGATCAGGTTGAAGCCGAGCCAGGCGAACAGCGCCAGAAGTGGGATGAACGCCAGAGCCAGAACGAAAAGGAGCCAGTGCAACGCCCGCACCCTTCATCGAGCCCGCGCCGAGCCGCGTGCAAGTGAGGTATGCGCTGGTGAAGCCTGATGGTGCCAAGCCCTGCTCGGAGGCCGCAAACATAGCAACGGCCGTCTGGCTGCCCCCCGTGAGCAACGTCGACGACCAGGCGAGGCTAGCGTTGGCGGCGGGCGGCGATCCACCGAAGTCCCCCGCAAGGGTGACGGCCCGCGTCACGCGACAGGCGGTGACCACGCCGCAGCCCGGTGGCCGCGCTGCGGGCCGGTGCGGCGCCGCCTCGCGTGGTGGCCACGGCTCGGGGTTCGGTAGCCGTACGAAATCAGGGTTGGGCGGCCAGATGGGTGAGGGCGGCCTCGACCTCGGCGGGCAGGGGGTGACGGTGCCGGAGCGCCCACGGCAGGGATCGGGCGACGTCCCAGAGCGCGGGCGGCGATTCCCGGAAGCTGGAAGCCAGGGTGCCGGCGATGACGCCCGGAGGGCGGCGGAGCAGGGCGGTGAGCAGGCGGTTGCGGGCTTCGATGCGCTGCCGGGCGGCGCGGTTGCGGCCCGCGGGCAGCGGGAAGTGCCGGACCACCAGGGACGGGTCGTAACAGAGCCACCAGCCGGCGGCGGCCAGGTCCATCGCCAGCAGCGCCTCCTCGCCGTAGACGAACAGGCGTGGCTCGAAGCCGCCCACGTCGAGGAACGCCGAGCGCCGGACCACCACGGCGCAGGACAGGAAGCCGAGGACCGACGGGCCGGGCGCGCCGGGCGGGGCGCCGAGCGGGGCGGCGGCCTGTGCCGCGGAGATCGGGTCGGGCCGGCCGGAAGGGCCGACCAGGACGCGGGCGGTGAGCAGGCCGAGCCTCGGATGGGCGTCGAAGAGGGCGGCGGCCCGGGCGAGAGAGCCTTCGGTCCAGTACGAGTCGTCGTCGGCGAACGCCACATAGGGGGTGGCGGCTCGGCGGACGCCCTCGTTGCGGGCGGCGGCGCCGCGGTTCTCGGCGAGCCGGACCACCTCGACGGCCGGAAAGGCCTCCCGGATCGCCTCGGGGCTGCCGTCGGTGGAGGCGTTGTCGACCAGGATGACGTGCGCCCGGTGTTCGGGGATGGTCTCGGCGAGGCGATCGCCGCGATCCCGGGTCGCGACGACCACGGTGACCCGCGAGGTCTCCGGGCCACCGTCCTCGCGGACGCCGTCGCCGGCGGGGAGCCGGGGCTCCCGGACGGCGTCGCGCGGGGAGAGCCGGTCGGTCATCGGATGAGCCGGTCGCGGAGGGTCTTGGCGAAGAAGTCGAGGAAGCCGTCCGGGTCGGGGCCGGCGTTCATCAGGACGATGTGGTCATAGCCGGCGTCGGCGTACTCGCGGAACTTCTCGGCGTACGGCTCGGGGTCGGGGCCGGCGGTGACGAACCGCCGGACGTCGTCCTCGGTGACGGTGGCGGAGGCGGCCTCGAAGTTGACCGGGTTGGGCAGTTCCGCCATCACCTTCCAGCCGGTCACCGCCCAGCGCGTGGTCCGGTGCGCCTCCTTGACGGCCTCGTCCACGGTCGGCGCCCACGCGACCGGCATCTCCGCGTACTTCGGCCCACGCCCACCCTGCTCGGTGAAGGTGGTGACCAGGTCGGCCCGCGGCTCGGTGGCGAACAGGCCGGTGCCGTGCGTGGCGGCCAGGGCGGCCGCGGTCCTGCCACCGGCGGCGACCGCGATCGCCGGCGGCGTCGGCGGCAGGTCGAAGATCCGGGCGTCCTCGAGCTGAAGGTACTTCCCCTCGTAGGACTGGTAGCCGCCCTGCCACAACAGGTTGATGATCTCCAAGGCCTCCCGCAGCCGCTCGTGTCGTTGCCGCACGCTGCCGAACGCCCCCTGCCCGACCACGTGCTCGTTCAGGCGCTCCCCCGAGCCGACGCCGAGGGTGAACCGCCCGTCGGAGAGGATCGCCAGGGTCGCCGCGGCCTGCGCGATGATCGCCGGGTGATAGCGCACGCTGGGGCAGGTCACCCCGGTGGCGAGCCCGAGGGTGTGGGTGCGGGCGGCGATCACGCTGAGCACGTTCCAGGCGAACGGCGAGTGCCCCTGCGCCTCGAGCCACGGGTGGAAGTGGTCGCTGATCTCGACGAAGTCGAAGCCGGCCTCCTCGGCGCGGACGGCTTGGCGGACGAGTTCCTTCGGGTCGAACGCCTCGGCGGCGAGCTTGTATCCCAGTCTCATGGTGGTCGCGATTCCCGCGCCGCGCCGAGACAAACGTGACAGGCCGGCCCGTGGGCCGGCCTGTCATGACGCCGCGGTCAGGAGTTAGCGGCGTGGCGCGCCTGCTGGCGGACGTCCTGCGCGTCGGAACGCGCGGTCTCCTTGGTGGTCTGCGCCGCGTCCCGGGCGGTCTCGCGGACCTGGCCGGCGGCCTGCTGCACGGTGCCCCCGAGTTCGTCCTTGAGGTCGCCGGCGACGTCCTTGACCTTGTCGGTGAGGTCGCCGCTGTGCTCCTTGAGCTGCTGTCCGGCCCGGCGCTCGGCCTCGGTGACCGGCATCAGCGACGCGGTGAGCAGGCCGACGCCGAAGGCGATGATGCCGGCGGCGAGCGGGTTGCCCTGGGTCTGCCGGGCGACCGCCTGCGGGGCCTGCCGAACCCGGTCGGCGGCGGCCGAGGCCTTCTCTCCGGTGGCATCCGACAGCGCCGACGCCTTCTGGCTCGCGGCGTCCGTCAGTTCGGAAGCCTTGTCCGAGACGCGGTGCGCCTGCTGGCGGGCCGCGTACGTGGTGTCCTCCGTCGTGCCCATGACCTTCTCCTTCACCGCGGTCCAGCGTCGCTTCGCGACCTGACGCGGGCTCGTCTTCTCGGCCAGCAGGTCGACGTCGCGGGTCAGCGACGCCCGGGTGTTCTCGATGTCCCGCTTCAGCCGGTCGGGTTCTTCAGCCATTGGGCGTCCTCCTTCAGAGTTTCGGTGGTGCGGCGCGGCACCGGGTCCACGGTCTTGAGCTTCTTGCGGCCGTTGACGAACAGCACGGCACCGATCGCGCCCCAGATGATCGCGACGATGAGCGCCGCCAAGCCGGGATCCATCACGTTGCTGAGGCCGAAGACGACGGCGAAGCTGAGCAGCACCACGGCCAGGTAGCCGGCGAACCCGGCGCCGCCGAGCATTCCGGCGGCCTTGCCGGCCTTGGTGGCCTCCTGCTGGATCTCCGCCTTGGCGAGCGCGACCTCCTGGCGGAACAGCTGCGACAGGTCGTCGCTGATGTTGCCGATGATGTCGCCGATCGAGGTCTCGGCGACCGGGTCGGCGGGCTCGTTGCGGTACGGGGTGGTCATGACCGGAACTCCGGGTCGGTCCGTTCGGTCACGGCCGGCGTCCCGGTGCCGGTGGCGGTGTACTGCGTGGTGGCCGGGGTGACGTAGCCGGAGCCGGTGGCCGCGGGCGTGTAGCCGGCCGTCTCGACGGTGTCCTGACCGCTGGTAGCCGGCGGGGTGGTGGCGTAGCCGGGGGTCTCGTAGCCCGAGGTGAACGTGTCGCTGGTGGGCTTGTCGGCGTCGGCGCCCGAGTCGGCCTTGGCGACGCTCTTGCCGAGCCGGCCGACCACGAACCCGGCGGCCAGCGCGGTGGCGAGGAAGGCGCCGGGCCGGCGGCGGGCGAAGTCCTCGACCTCGCGGAGCACGCCGTCGGGGCCGTTGCGGTCGAGGTAGTCGGCGAACTGGCGGCCACCCTCGGCGATCCGGGACACCACGGCGGCGGCCGGCGAGTCCTCGCGGGCGCCGCGCATCTCGTCGAGGTGGTCGGCGGTCTGCCGGATGCTGCCGACGAGGCGGCCGTTCTGGGCGTGGGCCTGCTCGGTGAGCTTGTCGCGAACCTCCGACGCCACGGTGCGGGCTTGGTTCCTCGCCTCGGCGCCGACCCGCTGCGCCTGCTCCTTGGCGGTCTCTTTGACGTCACCGGCCGCCTGGCCGGCCGCCGTCCTGGTCTGCTCGGCGACCTGACGCGGCTTCGACTGCTCCTGCGTCTGACCGCCGGTGGCGGGGCCGGACCCGTAGGCCGGCTGCGAGGGCACGTCGGCCGGGTAGGCCGGCTGCGAGGGCACGTCGATCGGGTACGCGGGATCCGGCACGCGACCGGCGCTTGAGACGTCACTCATGGATTCCTCCGAGGGGTTGCGTTCTTGAGGCCGCTGTGGTCGCTGCGCTCACGCCCCTTGCTACCCCGTTAACGACGGTCGATTCACCTCCCGATGTGATGAATGACGTCAACTCCGAAACCCATAAAACCGCTGATCGGGGGTACGGCGTACCGCTCGGCGCCCAGGACGGCTTTGTTAGGGTCGCCATTCGTGAGTGACAAGCGCGTGATCGGCGGCCGGACCTACGACTTCTCCCGCCAGGTCGTGGTGATGGCGATCGTGAACCGCACCCCCGACTCGTTCCACGACAAGGGCCGCACGTTCGCCCTGGAGAAGGCCGCCGAGGCGGTCCGGGCCGCGGCCGCCGACGGCGCCGACTGGATCGACATCGGCGGTGTGCCGTTCGCCCCCGGCCCCGAGGTGAGCGCCGCCGAGGAACTGGACCGAGTGCTGCCGGTCGTCGAGGCGGCCCGGGACCTGGCCGTGGTCTCGGTCGACACGTTCCGTCCCGAGGTGGCGGCCGAGGTGATCAGGGCGGGCGCCGGGGTCGTCAACGACACGTCCGGCCTGCGGGACCCGGCGATGGCGGACGCGGTCGTGGGCACCGACGCCCAGCTGGTGATCTGTCACAGCCTGGCCGCGCCACGCACCGCGTACCCGAGCCCGCGCTACGGCGACGTCACCGCCGAGGTGGTCGCCTTCCTCCGGCGGAAGGTGGACCTGGCGCTGTCGCGCGGCGTCCGCCCGGACCAGATCATCATCGACCCGGGCCACGACCTGAACAAGAACACCCACCACTCGCTGGAGCTGTGCCGGCGGCTGGACGAGGTCTCCGGCCTCGGCTATCCGACGCTCGCGGCACTGAGCAACAAGGACTTCATCGGCGAGACCCTGGACCGGCCGCAGACCGAACGGCTCGCCGGCACGCTGGCGACGCTGGTGTTCTGCATCGAGCGCGGGGCACGCATCATGCGGGTGCACGACGTGCGCGCCGCCGCCGACGCGATCCGGATGACCGAGGCGATGCTGGGCTGGCGGGCGCCCGCTTACACCCGCCACAACATGTGACGACCTAACCCTCGGCGTACGGCAGGACGCCGAGCAGGTCGGTCATCCACGGCTGGGGCGGCACCGGGTCGGGGCCGAGCACCCGCATCGCGCCGAGCACCGTGACCAGCATGCCGCCGGCGAAGAAGTCCCGGGCCTGTTCGGCGGACGCCCCGGTCAGCTCCCGCACGAGCGTGAACAGGTCGCCGTAGCACTGGCGGACCGTATCGCCGATGGCCGGGTCGGCGGCCGCGGCGTAACCGTGCAGCAGCACGACCAGCAGGTCCCGCTCGCCGAGCAGGTCCTTGAAGGCCCGGCCGAGCCCTCCCAGGGTGGGGTCCTGTTGGGCCGCGGCCCGCCACTTCTCCTGCACCCGGTCGCCGGCGTAGCGCATCGTCGCGAGGAACAGCTCCTGCTTCGAGCCGAAGATGCGGATCACATAGGGCTGGGAGACCCCTGCGATGCGGGCCACCTGATCCGTCGTCGTGCCCGCGTAACCACCTTGCGCGAAGGCGGTGACGGCGGCCTCGACGAGCTGGGCGTGGCGTTCCTGGGCGGTGAGGCGCGTCCGAACCATGTTGACAGGTTATCAGTCGATGCTTACCGTCCTTAGTTATCAGTCGATAACAACTTCAGGGGAAGTCTGTGACCACCACCCTCAGCACCGGCATTCCACCCCAGAGAAGGACCAGACCGTTCGGGCTGGTGATCGCCGCCGTCGGCATCCCGGCCTTCATGGGCGCGCTCGACAACCTCGTCGTCAGCACCGCCCTCCCGGTCATCCGCACCGAGCTCGGCGCGTCCATCGCCGACCTGCAGTGGTTCGTCAACGCGTACACGCTGCCGTTCGCCGCGTTCCTGCTCACCGCGTCCGCGCTCGGCGACCGGCTCGGCCGCCGCCGGATGTACCTGGCCGGCATCGCCCTGTTCACCGTCGCCTCGGCCGCCGCCGCGCTGGCCACCGAGCCGTGGCAGCTCACCGCGGCGCGAGCCGTCCAGGGCATCGGCGGCGCGGCCATCGCCCCGCTCTCCCTCACGCTGCTCGCCGCCGCCGTCCCCGACCGGCTGCGCAACGCCGCGGTCGGCATCTGGGGCGGCATCACCGGCCTCGGCGTCGCGGTCGGTCCGGTCGTCGGCGGCGTGGTCGTCGACGGCCTCACCTGGAACTGGATCTTCTGGGTCAACGTCCCGATCGGCGTGGTCGCGCTGGTACTTGCCGCCGTCGTGCTGGACGAGTCCCGTGGCGGTGCCCGCCGCCTCGATCCGCTCGGCCTGGTGCTCTCGTCCACCGGCATGCTGCTGCTGATCTGGGGAATCGTCGACGGCCCCGACCGCGGCTGGACCACCGGCCGGGTGCCGGTCATGCTCGGCGCCGGCGCCGCGCTGTTCACCGCGTTCCTGTTCTGGCAGGCCCGCAACCGCGCCCCGATGCTGTCGCTGAGCCTGTTCCGCTCCCGCTCGTTCGGCCTGGTCAACATCGTGACCCTGACCTTCTCCGCGGGCGCCTTCGGCTCGGTCTTCCTGCTCGCCCAGTTCTTCCAGGTGGTGCAGGGCCTGAGCCCGCTGGAGTCCGGGCTGCGGACCCTGCCGTGGACGGCCGCCCCGATGGTGGTCGCCCCGCTCGCCGGCATCTTCGGCGCCCGCCTCGGCATGCGCAACCTGGTCGTGGCCGGACAGGTGTTCCTGGCCGCCGGCCTGCTCTGGGTCGGCCTGGCCACCACCCCGGACGCGAGCTACGGCAGTTTCGTCGGAGCGTTCGTGCTGGCCGGCATCGGGATGGGCCTGACCTTCGCGCCGATCAGCACGATCGCCCTGGCCAGCGTGACCGCGCAGCAGCGGGGCATGGCGTCCGGCGCCAACAACACCATCCGCGAGTTCGGGGTGGCGGTGGGCGTCGCCGCGCTGTCGTCGGTGTTCAGCACGTACGGCGGATTCGCGAGCGGCCAGAACTTCGTGGACGGTGTGGTCCCCGCGGTGCTGACCGGCGCGGCGATCCTGGCGGCCGGAGCGGTCGTCGCGACACGCCTGCCCAGCGGTACCTGAACGGGCTGTTGCACCCGCACAACACGCCTGCGACGATGACCTTCGATGCGCCGACGGTCCACCGTGTGCCGGCCCACCGACCGGCACACGGTGCCTGCTCCGCCGCGAAGACCCGGCGCCACCTCACGAAGCCCTCGTTTCCCGGTTCTCCGCCGCGGGCGACCTCAGCCGATCTGGACCCAGACGTCGTCGAGGGTGCCGTGGAACTGGTCGTTGTTCTGGCCGACGCCCTTGCCGCCGACGGTGAACGGCTGGTCCGTCTCCACCGACAGGTCGGCCGGCAGCGCGGTCACCGTTTCGAGGCGGTCGTCGACCAGGATCGCCAGGGTCGGTCCGGTGCGCCGGCACTCCAGGCTGTGCCACTTGCCGTCGGCCACCGAGGTGCGGCTGCGGGCCACGTACACCGTGGTCCCGGTCTTGTCGCTGATGCCGCAGCTCGGTTTGCCGGACAGCCCGTCGACCTGCAGCTTGTACTGGCCGCCGCCGTTCGAGTAGCCCTTCTGCAGGATGTTCTCGCCGCGGCCGGTCTCCGCCGGGGACAGCAGCACGCCGGCCCCGTACCGCAGCGGCTTGTTGCCGGGGTTGAGGTCGGCGGTGTCCTGCGCCTGCAGGATCAGGCGGGGGCAGGCGTCGCCGGCGCACTTGGCCGGGAACTGGAGGGCCTGCCCGGCGTCGTGCGCGATCATCCGCGGTGCGCCGCCGTGGCGAGTGACCGCCCGCAGCAGGTGCCCGTGCCCCGATCCGTCGTCGAAGGTGCCGTCGGCGATCGTGGTGTCGAAGTTGTAGGCGGCCACGTCGTCGACCGCGGCCCGTTCGACGCGCGGCGCGACGCCGGTGAACTCGACGTACCGTTTCCGGCTGGCCCCGCCGACGAGAGTGAAGTCGCCGACCGCGCTGACCGCCCCTAGCCGGGGGCTGGCCGCCAGTTGCCGGGTGCCGGCGACGCCGTTGGCCTGCGGCGCCCATTCGAGCAGGTTGCCGTCGGCGTCGACGGCCGCGGGCTTGCCGCGGGCCACCGAGCCGTCGGTGCAGATGCCGCGAGCCCCGTTGTTGGTGGTGGTGCAGGCCTTGTCGAAGTGGCCGCCGACGTAGACGACGTCGTCGAGCAGGGTGATCGCCTGGGCGTCGCCGTCGAAGACCCGGGTCCAGCGGGTCTGGCCTTCCGGCGTGTAGGAGACCGCCCGTCCCCCCTGCCCGCCGAGCGCCGCGAACACCCCGCCGGCGTGTGCGGCCAGCGCGAACACCTGGGACACCGGTTTCGGCGCGAATCCCTTGTCGAGGACGCCGGTGACGGGGTTGACGGCCGCGAGCCGCAGCGTGGAGCGCACGTTGTTCGTCTTGTGGAAGCTGCCGCCGACGTAGACCCGTTCCGGCGTGACCGCGAGCGCGTTGACGGTGTCGTCGGTGGTGGGCGCCCACGGGTCGAGGGCCCCGCTGCCGGCGGTGAACGCGGCCAGGTTGGCGCGCGGCACCCCGTCCACGGCGGTGATCCGCCCGCCCAGGTAGATCCGACCGTTGCCGGTGGCGATCGCGTTCGGCTGCCCGAGGACGGTGTGCCGCAGCGGGGTCACCGCGCCGTCGGCCATGCCGATGCCGGCGACCGCGTCCCGGGTCTCGCCGTTGATCGTGTCGAAGTCGCCGGCCGCGTAGACGACTCCTTCGTCGACGGCGAGGGCCCGCACGTTGGCGTCGGCGACCGGCTTCCAGTCCCGCAACTCGCCGGTACGCGCGTCGAACGCGGCGAGCCGGGTCCGGGGCTGGGCCTTGCCGTTGACGACGGCGCTGGTGAAGTTGCCGCCGACGAACACGGTGTCGCCGTGGTAGGCGACCGCGTGGACGGGGCCGTTGAACGAGGGGGACGCTGCCGGCTGGGACGAGACGATCTCCGCGAACGCCGTGCCACCGGCCGCGACGAGCACCGTCGCGAGGCTGGTGATGATCGCACGGCGTACCGCGTTTCTTGCCTTTTTGGGGATGTTTGCCACGTAGGTAGCTAACTTCCGAGATCCGCAAAAGTCGCGGCGGGCATTATGCTCCCCGTACGCCATCGAAGGAGGGGAATGACCGTGCCTCGTCAAGCAGCGCCTCGGGGAACCGCGCCGCACCGCCGCCGCGCCGCCGTGACCGTCGCGATGGTCGCGGCGCTGGCCGGCCTGGCCTCCGGATGCGACGGGATCGAGATCGAGGTCCCGGCCGGATCCCTGCCCGTCCCGGTCAGCATCGCGCCCGCGCCGTCCGCCTCCGTGGGCCGGCCCGAGTACGTCTGCACCGCGGTCTACAAGGTCCTCACCGACGGCATCGTCCGGCTCGCCGGTGGCGGCGCCGAAGAGATGCGGCGCGTTCTCGCCGACATGGCCACGCAGGTCACCGCGGCGGGCGCGACCGCGATCGACCCGGCCCAGCGCAAGGCCGCCGACAGCATCGCCGCCACCCTCTCCGAGGGCGCCGGGCAGCCCGATCCGAAAGCGTTCGTCGACGGCGAGTTCGCCACGATCGGCCAGAGGCTCGACGGCACCTGCACGTAGTCTCGGATGCATGATCGATAGGCCGGTTCGCATCGGGCTGCAGCTGCAGCCGCAACACATGGACTACGCCACCATCCGCCGCACCGCGTCCGAGGCCGACGACCTCGGGGTGGACATCCTGTTCAACTGGGATCACTTCTTCCCTTTGAGTGGCGAACCGGACGGACTGCACTTCGAATGCTGGACGATGCTTGCGGCTTGGGCCGAATCCACGTCCCGGGTGGAGATCGGCGCTCTCGTCGCCTGTAACAGCTACCGCAATCCCGAACTCCTCGCTGACATGGCCCGCACGGTCGACCACATCTCCGAGGGCCGCCTGATCCTTGGTATCGGCTCAGGCTGGTTCGAACGTGACTACACCGAGTACGGGTATCAGTTCGGCACCGCCGGCGGCCGCCTCGACGACCTTGCGACCGCTTTGCCTCGCATCGAGTCCCGCTGGGAAAAGCTGAATCCCAAGCCGACCCGCGACATCCCGGTCCTGATCGGCGGCGGAGGCGAGAAGAAGACGCTTCGTCTGACGGCCAAGCACGCCGACATCTGGCACAGCTTCTCCGACCCTTCGACGTTGGAGCGCAAGCTCGGCATCCTGCGTGATCACTGCGCCGACGTCGGCCGCGACCCGTCCGGAATCGAGATCTCCGTGATGGGCAAGACCGAGGACCGCGACAAGATGTACGAGCTGGGCGCCCGCCTGTTCACCATCCACACCGGCGGCCCCAGCCCCGACCTCACCGAACTCCGCGAATTCCTCACCTGGCGCGACCAGCGCAACGCGTAGAACGGGACTGGCAAGTCCCTGACGGACTACCGCAGGACCTTTCGCCTGACCTCGAACAAGGTCATTCCCGTCGGCCAACCCGGAACCCCGCGTTCTGGGCTGGCCGACCGCATGTTCTCAGCGCCGGGCGCTGGCGTCTCGGTTGCGGCATCACCCCTTAAGCCGGGCTGGATTGCCGCGTGATCACGAAGCCGTGGCCGATCGATCTGCTCCTCGCCTGCATTGAACCTGGCTGACATCGCCGGTGTACATCGGAACAGGGAGCCCGCAGCGACCCTCTCAGCGGCTGATCCGTCACCTTCGCAAGGAGGCATCTCGATGTCAGATGCTCGTAGTCAGCAACCGATGCCGGGTCTCTCGGAGGGCGATGCGTCGGACACCGAACGGTTGCTACGGGGAATGATCGATCCGGCGCACACCTTCCCGCCCATCGTGTACGTCCCGTGTGCTCCGATGCAGTTCGGCCAGGAACAGGGCAGTGGGGAAATGACGATCGAGCTACGGCAGACCCGCGAGGGCCGGCTCGCGCTTCTGGTCTACTCGGCGATGGACCGCCTGGTCGCCCACTGCGGGCCCGCTCAACCATGGACCATCTTGGCCAGCGAGGACCTCGAACGGGTCCGCCTCTCCACTGGTTTCGAAATGGTTCTTCTCGATCTAGACATCCCCGAGGAACTCCGGCACGTGGGGGATGCGATCTGATGGCAGAAGAACTCGCGGTCGATCTCGTGGCTCTGGAGACGATCTCCGGACGTCTCACGTGGTCGGCGAACGCCCTCGACGACATCGGGCGAACAGTCCCCGCCATGCCGGACGCCGGGGATGTCTCCGGGATCATCGGTGCGGCGATGGGGCACCTCACCGAGAGCGCCGCCAACCTCGCCCTCGGAATGATGGGCGCCGGCGAGCAGGCCGACGCGGCCCGCCGGACCTACGCAGCCCGGAACCAGGCAGCGGCAGACTCCCTTCGGGGGTACTGATGCCGATCGACACCCACATCCCCGGTGAACCGTCCGGTATCCGAGCGTCGGCGACGTGGATCCGAGGCTCATTGGCCACCGCAGTCGACCAGTCAGTCACTGAGCTATTCGCTGTCCGCGACGAGGTTGAGGCCGGCTGGACCGGCGATGCGGGGCCGGCCTTCCGCAGCAACATGGACTCCGGAGGACGGCAAGCGGACGGCCTGCGCGCCGATGCGGAGCGTGTCGCACAGTCACTCGACACCTACGCCGACGATCTGACCACCGCCCAGATGGGCATGGAGCGCGCACGTGACATCGCCCGTGACGGCGGCCTCGCTCTGGCGGGCGACACCATCCTGGACCCGGGGATGGGCCCTCCACTGCCCGCGACGCCCTCCGCCGGCTCTGCCGTTGAGCAGGTTCAGATGTACGACACGCAGGTGACGGCCTACAACGCGCATATGGCCAAGGTCAACACCTACGCGCAGGCAGAGGCACAGGCGAACTGGGCTCACGAACTCCGCGCCTTCGGCCGGGACACGCTGAACAACGCTTTGGACGACCTGCGGAAGAAGCCGGTTCTCGTCGCAGCCGGGTTCGTCAACGAGGGCGTCATCGGCGGGTTCGCCGCACAGCACGTCAGCAAACTGCGCAAGGCGAGCGAGGCGCTCAAGGCGGAGTCCGACGCCGCCATCAAGGAGTACCTGAAGGAACGCGGCGGAACGCCGAAGTCGAAGGCGCTCAACGATCTTTCCTGGAAGAAGTTCCTGGAAGCGGACGGGTTCGAGCGGAAGGCCGCCCGGGCGGGCTCGAAGATCGGTGCGCGAATTCCGATCGCCGGACTGGTAATCACCGCCGCAGACATCGGCTATGACATCCACACCGGCAAACCGGTGGGAAAGGCCGTTATCAGCGGGGTCGGAGGCGCCCTCGCCGCCGCCGGGACCGGCGCGCTGATCGGCACGGCGATCGGCGGCCCGGTGGGCACCATCGTCGGGGCCGGCGCCGGCATCATCGTCGGAATGGCGACCAGCGGAGCGCTCGACGCCGCATATGATCGCCTCCCGGAAGGCACACAGAAGGCGATCGAGGACGGTTTCCGTACGATCGGAAACGGGGTCGGCAACGCTGGCGAGGCAGTCGGCGACGCCGGGGAGGCCGTCGCCAACAACGCGAAGAAGGTCTGGAACAGCATTTTCTGATCCGACTCACGAAGGCGTACACGCGAATGCCACTGGAATCCGCCCCACCGACCGGATGGCCGGCACCTCACCGCTCCGTCGGCCGCGTACTGGCAGCGGCCTTCCTCGCTCTGATCAGCGGCCTCATCGCGGTCGTCTCGGTGGCTGCCGCGGTTACCGGTGATGTCATGGAATCCATCGGATTCGGCTTGGCCGCCATCCTCGTCGGCCATGTCACCGCCATCGGCATCACGGGTCTGCGTCGCCCTAGGCCAGCGACCGAGCCTCCCGTGACCGGCGTCGACGATCGGGGCGAGCGCGGGTTGGCCTTCCCGTATTCCCGCGTGCCTTACTACTTGCTCACTGTGACGTTGGCGCTGGTCGTGCTGCTCGCCGGAGGGTTTGCCGTCGCGGCGGCCGCCGGCGGCAGTGTTACCGGCTGGGTGCTGGCGGTCGTCTCTGGAGGTTTCGCCGTCTTCGTCGGCTGGTTCCTCCTCACCCTGTTACGCCTCGCTCCGGGCATCATCGTGCTGACCCCTTCCGGGATCTACCATCGTTCCCTGGTCCTCGAACATTTCGTCCCCTGGGACGCGGTCGTCGACGTCCAGGCCCGCGAGGGCCCCCGCCCGTGGATCACCGTCAAGGCGCTGCCCATGGACGGCACCCGCGAACGCCGCCACACCGGACGCCTCCATACCTTCGAGGGAGGTCTCCTGCCCTTCCTTGTCGCCCGCACCTCATGGCTCGGCGCCAATGCGGTACCGGCGTACCAGGCGATCAGGTTCTATTTCGATCACCCCGACCAGAGATCCCGTCTCCGTTCTCCCCGCTAAGCTGTTCTACAGGTTCCACACCATGGGAACTTGTCGTGTGACTGGATGTGGTGGCAGAACAAACGGGGATCATTTCTACCCGTTGAGCGGCGAGGCCGGCGGCCTGCACTTCGAGTGCTGGACCATGCTCGCCGCCTGGGCCGAGTCCACGTCCCGCGCCGAGATCGGCGCCCTGGTGGCCTGCAACAGTTACCGCAACCCCGAACTGCTCGCCGACATGGCCCGCACCGTCGACCACATCAGCGACGGCAGGCTGATCCTCGGCATCGGCTCCGGCTGGTTCGAACGCGACTACACCGAGTACGGCTACGAGTTCGGCACCGCCGGCAGCCGCCTCGACGACCTCGCCACCGCCCTGCCCCGCATCGAGTCCCGCTGGGGCAAGCTCAACCCGCCGCCCACCCGCGACATCCCGGTCCTCATCGGCGGCGGCGGCGAGAAGAAGACCCCGCGCCTCACCGCCAAACACGCCGACATCTGGCACAGCTTCTCCGACCCGGAGACCCTGGAACGCAAACTCGGCATCCTCGGCGCTCACTGCGCCGACATCGGCCGCGACCCCGCCGAGATCGAGATCTCGGTCATGGGCAAGATCGAGGACCGCGACAAGATGTACGACCTCGGCGCCCGCCTCTTCACCGTCCACACCGGCGGCCCGGCCCCGGACCTCAGCGACCTCCGCGAGTTCCTGACCTGGCGCGACAAACTCAACGCCTGACACTAGCGGCGGGGGTTGGGTCACCGGCTTCCGGCATTCAGCCCCCGCCCGCGGGTCACCGGCCACTCGCCGGATCCCATCAAGGCCGCGGCAGCGTCCAGGGCGTTGGCCAGAAGTCTGGCCAGGCGGTTGTGCCGCTTGGAGGCGCTCGGCCTCACGAGGACCATCCCGTCCACGATCTCGATACCCGCGCATTGTTCTTCTGTCCACGTCGCGTATCGCTCGGCCGTGACCTGCTCATGCATCCAGGCCGGCGCGACCATCTCGGCAGTCATAAAACCTCCCGAATGGTGATCGGCTGCCGGCCTGTCACGGCCATACGTACATGGTCACGCCGTTCGGCGCGATGTCCGGCGGCAGCCATGCGGGCAGGGTGTGGCGGCTGGCGCCTGGGGGGTACTCGTCGGTCTCGTTGTCCGGCAGGGCCGACTCGATGTCCCCCCAGTGGGCGCGGTCGACGAACCATCCGCCGATCAGGCGTCCGTCGGCAGACCGGAACACCATGCCGTAGTTCGGGCCTTCGAAGCCGAAAGCGGGGTTGTCCACCCCGAACGACACGTGATCCCACTCGTCTTTCGGGGTCGGCCGGTGCTGCACCGACTCGATCCTCGCCGGCAGCAGCACGGACCTCGGCGCCGGTTTCCCCTCCCCGATCACGTCCAGCACGATCCGCGCGACCCGGCCCGCCTCCTCGGTGTCGAACTGGTCGACGTCCCCGAGTTCGACGGTCTGCCCCGCCGGCAGATAGGCCCAGCCCGCGCTGACGATCGCCTGCCAGTCGTTCAGCTTCTCGGAACGCCACCCCCGGCCCGTGCCGTCCACTAATCGGTAGCGGACATGGATCCTCATCGGCTGGTCCGTCTCGTTCCGGAAGACCGCCGCCGCGCCGACGATGCGTCTCGTGCCGTCGCCACCGGGTACCGGGAAGGTCGCGAAACCTCGATCCTCGACGGCGACTCCATCGACGATGTGGTCGCGCAGTGCCGACGCGTCGGGGCTGGACGACGGCTCCGGCGGGTCGTTGTCATCGGGGGGTCCGGTGCAGCCGGCGAAGATCGCGAGGCAGGCCGCACCCAGCGCGGCGGAGAGCAGGCGCCGTCGTCGCGGTCGCGGAGTGTGATTCACCGTTCCCTGTCCTTGTACCTCAGGTACAGCTCGTGCCGCAGGGCGGTGTGCGCTCGCTGATGGTCGGCTCGCAGGTCGTTCATCGCGGCGCCGGCGAGCTGGAGAAAACTCCGCGCCTCATGGCGTTCCAGCACACCGGGCGCGATGCTGACGTCGAAGTCGATGAGACCGACCGCCGACACCTGGATCTCGCGGTCCGGCGAGGTGCCGTGCGCGGTGAGTTTCGCGCCCCGTTCGAGGTACTCCCGATGCCGGGACGAGAACGGCTGCCTCAGCGCGCTGTACCGCTCGAAGTCGTGCACGCGCAGAACCGCCCGCCGTGCCTTCTGATACGCCGCGGCCATCAACGTGGCGCCGCGCCCCAGTTGATGCGCCAGCGACTCGGGGCCACGGTGCCGGTAGTACCGCTCGTAACTGTCCTGGACGAACCGCAACGTGATGTGCTGCAGCGACTCCACCCGCCCTTCGATGCGCCCATCGGGTGAGGTCGCGGTGACGACTATCGCGTTCAGATCATCCGCGACGGCGGCCATGGCGCCTCTCCCTCCGATGCAAATCAATATTGCGGCGAATGGGCCGCATCGGGGTTGTCCGACCCCATCCGCGGCCGTTCCAGGTTGCCGGTGCCCACACCCAGCGGCTTCGACCGGAGCAACTCCAGAGCCGGAACATCTTGCGTACCACCCTGCCCGGATTTTCCGACACGGATACTTCCGTTGAGGACTCCGCTGTGGAAGCTCTCGATGATGTCGCGCAGTTCCTTCTCCGACGCCTCGAATTGCCGGCGGAGTCTCTCGGTCCCGTCCAGAATGCTCTGCCAGATCGCGGCGACGCTGTCGCCCCCGATGTCCGTGTCCCGGGGCGCATCCGGCTCGTACCTGTCCTTGGCCACGCCGAGGCCGGCCGCGCCGACAGCGGCGACGACGGTGGTGACGGCCATCCCTGCCGCACCGGTCCCCGCGGACAGGACGCTCAGCACACCGATGGCGATGTTGAAGGTGAGATTCTTGCTGTCAGTCGACCCGCACAGCGATTTCGGGTCGTAGGCGGCGATGACCTCCTCGGCGAGGTTGACGAGCTTGACCACGTCGTTCTGCGCCTGCCTGACCTGCTCCTGATATCCCCTCAACACCAGCCAGAGAAGCGCGATGGTGTTGGCCTGGAGGAACACCATCCCGCCCCACCGGTCGAGATAGCCGCTGCGGACGGCGTCGATGGTCGCGCCCCGCCAGCCGGCCTGGTTGGTCCGGAAGTCCGCCATGAAGTCCGGCACCAAGGCCCCGAGGCTGAACGACTCGGCGTCCTCGATGCTGGTGACCCCGGTGTTGGTAAGCCGTTGGTGCGCGCCGCGCAGAGCCTCGATCGCCCCGTCGAACGATGAGGGCGCGGGAAGCTCCAGGTAGGGACCCCAGATCTCCTGCGCCTTCCGGGTGGCGTAGTTCCGGATCTCGACGTCGCTGGCGTACGGGATTCCGGTGACCTGGACGAACTCCTCGAGAGCGTCGGTGTCGCCCTCACGGGTCATGACCTTGTACACGAGCGTGTTGACGAGACTGCTGATCGCGAGTTCGAGACTCTGCGGAAACTCCGCCACCGTGAGACCTCCCATCGCACCGCGCGGCTGGTGGATGCCCGTTATCTCGGGTAGTCGCCGGCGTCGTGGCCGACCGTCCACTCGTCGTTGCCGGGAGAACTGTCGCCTTGCAGCCGGCCCCGGACCTCGCGCATCTCGCGCGCTGCGGTGTCGCCCTCGTGAACGAAGCGGTTGAGCGCGGTTTCCAGCCCCTGCGACAGCTCCCACAAGTTGTCGCTGGTCTCGCCGGCCGCCGTCCAGACGACGTCGCGCAGCTGTATCCAGGTGTGTTCGAGGGCCGGTGACCCGAAGTAGCCGGGCCGGCCGAGCCTGTCGTCATAGCTCGACGTGGTCTCGCACGCGTTGCGGATCTGCGCGTACTCGTCCGCCAGTCGCGGCAGGTCGATTCGGGCGGCTTGACGTAGCCGTTCCAGCGGACCGCCGAAGACTGCGCCCTGCATTTCGTCGCCCATAATCGATCAACTCCCAGAAGCATAAGCGATATATTGGTCTTTCTGCGCACCGCCCATGACCAGCGCCGATCCGCTCGGGTCAGGCCACAGGGTAACAAGGGTTTCAAAGAACGGCGCACCCGAAGAAACGATTCTCATCGTCTCCACGGTGGAATCGCTAATCGGTATCGGTCATCGCCCCGAAAATGAAGATCAAGCTCGCTCGCCGGTCGTCGCCCTCACCGGAATAGGCTGCGACTCGCCACCTGGGTCGATTTCTCGTGAGCGGGCCGGCTTTCCCGTACGCCCATTTGCCGTGCTACCTGCTCACGGTGACGTTGATATTGGGCGCGGTGTTCACCGCGGGTTTCGCCGTCGTGACGGCCGCCGGTGGCAGTGTCACCGGCGAGTCCTCGCCGCCGGGGCCGGGCGGACGGCCCGCTGACGCCCTCGGCTGCCGGCCGGGGCGTCAACGGCGCTCTGCCCGGCGGAAATTCTCTCCCGAATCGGTATCAACACGTCGAATAGTTGATCCTCAACTGTGTGAACGAAAGCTTCGACCTGACCGATCTGGTGCCCGCCGCCGCCGGTGGCGACGAGGCGGCGTGGCAGAGCCTGGTGGCTCGGTACACGCCGCTCGTGGCCTCGGTGGCGTACGGCTTCCGGATGCGCGGCCCCGACCTCGACGATGTCGCCCAGACCGTCTGGCTGCGACTGGTGGAGCACCTGGGCCGTCTCCAGGAGCCACGGGCGCTCCCCATGTGGATCATCACGACGGCCCGGAACGAGTGTCTGCGCCAGATCAAGGCGAGCAGGCGGACGAGGCCGTTCGATCCGGTGGGCGAGGGCACCGCGTACGCCGGCTCGCCGGCCGCCGGGCTCGCCCCGCTGGCCGGCGCCGCGCCCGGCGATCCGGACGAGCACCTGGTCCGCGCCGCCCGGCATCAGGCGCTGCTGGCGGGGCTCGCGGAGCTGCCGGAGCATCAGCGGGACCTGCTCCTGTTGTTGATCGAGGATCCGCCGCTGCCGTACGCCGAGATCAGCCACCGGCTCGACATCCCGATCGGCAGCATCGGCCCGACCCGGGCACGGGCCCTGCAACGGCTGCGCGCATGCCCGCAGATCACCGGGTGGCTGGAGTCGCCGGCCGGCGACAGCGAGAAGGGAGCACGGGGCCATGACCATGCAGAGCTGGGATGACGACGCGATGTTGCGGGAGATGGCGAGCGCGCTGCGGGAGGCCGGTCACCTGACCGGGCGGGTGCGCGCCGCCGGTGACGCCGCCTGGACGTGGCGAGGCATCGACGAGGAACTGGAGCTGGCCGCCCTGACGTACGACTCGCTGCTACGTGCCGGGCCGGAGCTGCGCTCGGAGTCGGCCGGGGGCCGTACGGTGCGGTTCACCGGGCCGTCCGCGGAGGTCCATCTGGAACGCGAGGCCGATGCGGTGGTGGGGCAGCTGGTCCCGCCCCGGCCGGGGCGCCTGACGGTCGAGGGCGCCCGCGGTCACCACGCCGAGGCCGAGATCGACGAGGTGGGCTGTCTGAGTTTCACCCCGCCGGACGGCGAACCGGTCCGGTTGCGGGTGCGGGCCGGCACGGTGGACCTGGTCACCGACTGGATCAGAATCTGAGGGGTGTCAGCCCGGCGCCGAGGCACACGAAACCGGCCGCCGTCGCGAGTTCCGGCGCGCCGGTGTCGCGGGTGCGCTGCTGAGCCGTCGCGAGGGCCTCCGCCGGTGAGCGTCCGGTGGACAGCCCGGCGTGGTAGGCCTCCATCAGGGTGACCGTCTGGCCGTCCGGCACCGGGATCACCGGCGCGACCAGGGTGGGCGTGCCCTGGCCCAGCAGCGCCGTGGTGAGGCCGAGCACCTCTTCACCGGCGACCGCCTGGCCCCGGCCGGCGTCGCAGGCGGCCAGCACCACGTGCTGCGGCGGACGTTCCAACTGCTCCAGGTCGTAGACGGTGAACGGTCCGTCGGCCAGCCGCAGCGCGGAGAACAGCGGGTTGTCCGAGCGCAGCGTGCCGTGCGCGGCTACGTGCACTAGGCGTGATCCGGCCATGGCGGTGGCGACGCGCTCGGCGCCGGCCGCATCGCCGAGCAGGAGCACCCGGCCGGGATAGCGCTGTGCGACCGACTCGGCCTCGCGGTGGGCGTTACGCAGGCCCGGTCCGGCGACGATCACCACCGGGCCCGGCGCGCCGTCGCCGTGGCGGCTGGCGTCGAGCCACAGCCGGGCCGACGGCGTCACCGTCACCGGGCGGCCCACACAGGACGGCAGGATCGACCAGGGCAGGGAGCGGAGCTGCTCGCTCGGGGCCACCACCAGCGGCCGGTCCGTTAGGCGCAGCGGGTGCAGCAGGACGCGGTCGAACGTGGCGGCGGCGCGGGTCAGCACGGCACGGGCGGCGGCGAGACCGGCCGGCGTGGTGTCCTCGCCGGCCAGCCGGTGCAGGGCGAAGGGCAGGTGACGCAGGCGGTCCACCACCTCGGTCAGCGGTCCCAGACGGTGCAGGCGGGCCCGCCCGTGGATCACGGTCACGGCGTACAGATCGTCGTCGAGTTCCACGTATTCGATCAGGGCCGCGTCGCCGAGCTGAGCGGCGAGGTCGGCGATCGAGGCGTGCCGGCGGTGGTACGGCCCCGGACCGCACCCACCGGTCTGGCGGCAGTGGTCGCGGATCCGCCGTTCGAGGGCGACCTGACGTTGGACCAGAGCCGGCGCCGATCCCCCGCTCTCCATCTCGGTCATCGTGGCGCGCAGGTCGGCCAGCAGGTCGGCCAGAGCCGGATCCCGCGGTGGGCGGACCGGGCGCAGGACCGCGGTGACGCCCCGGCGGCGTTCGGCCCAGCGGTAGACGTCGCGGGCCCGGCCGTTCTCCAGTGCGATCCGTACGCCCAGCCGGGCGAGCGCGCCCCGGTGGGCGGTCAGGTGCGCGCGCAACTCGGTGGCGCCCATGGTGGCCTGGTGTTCCTCCAGCAGGCGCAGGCCGGCGGAGACCGCGCGCAGCGCCCCGGAGCGCTGTCCGTCGGCGCAGCGCAGCATGGCCTCGGCCAGCCAGGCCCGGGACCGGGCCTCCACCGGGCCGGCCGACCGGGCCCGGCTGGCCCGCATCAGGTCGGCGCGCGCCTCGGCGGGCCGTCCCCGTTGCAGCGCCAGCCGTCCGGCGATCACCCGGGCCTCCAGGGCGGGTACGAGCCAGCCCGCCCTGGCCAGGTCGTCCGCGGAGCGCCGGGCCTGCCCGGGTGTCACGCTGCCGGGGTCGCGCACTATCCGCACCTGGAGCCGGGCGTGCCGGGCGAGGGCGAGCAGTTCCCGCCGCTTCGTCCGCTGGAACTCGCGAAGCGCCTGCTGAGCCGCCTCCTCGGCGGCGGCCAGGTCGCCCTCGACCAGGGCCACGGTGGAGAGCAGCAGTTGCGCCTCGGGCAGGTTGATCCGCTTCTGCCGGGCGTAGGCGAGCACCGCCGCCTCCGCGGTCGCCCGGGCCTCGCCGACCAGACGCACCGACAGCAGCGTCCGCGCGCGATCCTCCAGCAGCGAGCCGACCTCCAGGCCCAGCCGGCGATAGTGTTCCTCGGCGCGGTCGAAGCTGGCCAGTGCCGCCGGGACCTCGCCGCGGCTGGCGCGCAGGCAGCCCAGGTTCTGTTCGGCGTACGCCCGTGGCAGGTCGAGTCCGTGCCGGGTGCAGAGGTCGACGACGGTGAGCAGATCCGCCTCGGCCGCCGCGAAGGCTCGCCGTTCGATGTGCAGCAGGCTGCGGTTGTTCAGCGCCCGGACCTCCCACTGGGGGTCGCCCGCGCGGCGGAGCACCGGCAGCGCCGGCCGTAGCGCGTTCAGGGCCTCGTCGACCCGGCCGAGCTCCTGCAGGATGGCCGCCTGCTGCACCTGCGCGCGGGCGGCGGGGACCCCGTGCAGCTCCCGCAACGCGGTCTTGATCTGGCGGAACGCGGGCCCGGCGGCGCCGCTGAGGACGAGCGCCGAGGCGAGGCTGGTCCGGGCCTCGCCGGCCAGTTCGGTGGCGCCCGCGCGGCGGGCGACGGCGACCGACTCCCGTAGCCGGGTGACGGCTTCGCCGAGGTCACGAAGCTGCATCGCGGCGACCCCGAGGGCTCGTTGAGCGACGCTCTGGGCTCTGCGGTCACCGGCGGCGCGGGCGGCGCGTAGGGCGGCCAGGGCCAGTTGCCGGGCCCGGGCGGGTTCCACGGCGGCCAGGCGCAGTGCCTCGGCGGCGTCCGCCGCGATCTCCGCTACCACCAGTGGCCTCCTGGCGGTGAATCGCCACGATAAGATGTTTAAATCCTATTTTGTCATGGCTAGCGTGTGCTCATGGCCTTCCCCGTCGAGCCGACCCACCTGGTGGTCGCCCAGCCGCACCTCGGGCCGTTGCTGACCGCGCTGGACGAGGCGCGAGAGCGCTCCGGCGACACCGCCGGCCCGTGGTACGCCGCGCCCAGGACCAGCGACGTGCTGGGTCTCGCCCTGGTCCCGCTGCCCGACCCCGAGCGGGTGGCCGCCGGCCTGCGCACCTGGGTCTCCCCCGGGCGCCCGGCCGAGCCGGAGCAGGGCGGTCCGGCGCTCGACCGTGTGCTGCGGCATCTGCGCGCCGGGTTCGCGAGCCGCTACTTCGGCTGGACGCCCCTGCTCGGCAAGAACCGCCTGGTGGGCCGCATCCACGGTCCGCGGAGGCCGTCCGGCGTCTCCGGGGCCGGTGAGGTCTCGCACGGCGGCGGTGGGGCGCCCCGCGCGATCACGCCGCCGTCGTGGGCCACCGGCCGGACGGCGGTGACGCCGGGCGGGGTGACGGTCGGGCTGGTCGACACGGCGATGGTGAACCACGACTATCTCGCCGGCGCGTGGACCGGTCCGTTCGCGGCCGCCGCCGAGGGCCGTCCGGCCGACGCCGAGGGCGGGCACGCCACGTTCATCGCCGGGCTGATCCACCGGCACGCGCCCGCCGCCACCGTGCGCGTGCATCCCGTGCTGGACGGCGCCGGCGACGCCGACGTCTGGACCGCCGCCCATCGGATCGTGGAGGCGGGCCGGGCCGGCGCGGACGTCCTGAACCTGTCGTTCGTCTGCTACACCGAGGACGGCGGCGGCCCACTGGTGCTGGCCACGGCGCTGGAGCGGCTCGGCCGCGACACGGTGGTGGTGGCCGCGGCCGGCAACCACGGCCATCTCAAGGACGGTCAGGACCACCGGCCGGCCTTTCCCGCGGCGTTCCCGAACGTCATCGCCGTCGGCGCGACGGACGCCCCGTACAGCGCGAAGGGCCCGTGGATCACGGTCCTGGCGCCCGGAACCGACCTGGAGAGCACCTATCTCAGCGGCGCCGTCTCGGTCTGGGAGGACCCGGACGGCGAAGGGCCGGCGCCGGCCGGCCGGCACGACCAGATCTTCCACGGGTACGCGCGGTGGAGCGGGACGTCGTTCGCCGCCGCCGTCGTCAGCGCGATGATCGCCGACCGTACCGTGCCCGGCCGGGTCCGCGCCGCCGAGGCGAGCGCCCGGCTGCTCGGTCCGGCGCTGCTGGAGGGCAAGCCGGTCCGGCTCGATCCCCGGGATGCGCCGGCATGAGCCGGGCCGGCACAGCCCGCGGTCGTCACGTCAACGCCATCCGGGGACGCCGGAAGCGGTTCTTGTACGCCTCGAAGTCCCACGCCGGCCGGCGGCCGTCGCCGTCGAGGAACAGCGCGGCGGCCTGCCGGCCGTTCTCGAACAGCCGGGCGGAAGCGGATGCGCTCAGATCGAAGTCGGTGGCGCTCACCCCATTGGTGTCCACGACGATCGTCCGGGCGACGACCTCCGGCCGGATCGTCTGCAGACGGTCGTAGAAGCCGGTCATCGTCGACAGCATGGCCCGCGACAGCGAGAACACGCCGCCGATGCGGTTCACCCGCAGCGCCGCCGGATCTCCGGACAGCTTGATGCCGAAGGTGGGCCAACGGGGCTCGGCGTCGACGCGGTCGAAGACCCCGATCGGGAAGTTCGACAGCATGCCGCCGTCGACCAGCCAGGCCTGCTCGCCGGTCAACTGGTCGGGACAGCGGGCCGGGCGGAAGAAGTACGGGATGGCCGAGGAGGCGCGTACCGCGTCGGCCACCGAGGCCTCGTTCGGATCCACGCCGAACCGGGCCCGGTACTCCCACGGCAGGGTCACCAGACGGCCCTGCGACAGGTCCGAGACCATCGCGACGAACCGGAAACGCCGGTCCGGGTCGTCCTGGAGCTCCGGCGCCGCGCCCTCGTCGTCCAGGGGCAGGTCGGCGAAGGTCTGGACGCCGGCCTCCTGCAGGCACTCGGCCACCCAGGACCGCAGCCGGTCGCCCTTGCACCAGCCCTTGTACGCCATCACCGAGATGAAGGCGCCCAGCGGCCCGTACCGGGCGAAGACCGGCGGGTCCCGGAACTGACGCAGGCTCACCGACTGCATCATCTCGCGCAGCCGATCGCCCCGGATCCCGGCGGCCACCAGACTGCCGACCAGCGAACCCGCGGAGGTGCCCGCCACCCGGCGGAACCGGTAACCGCGCTCCTCCAGCATCGATACAGCGCCGGCCAGCGCGATTCCCTTCACTCCGCCCCCCTCCAGAACGAGGTCGGCGTTGCACTCGTTGTTCATGGTCGCTCCTGTTCCGATTGCGGGCCCGCGGTCGCGGGCCACGGGAGTAGGAGCGAGCAGGGCATGCCCGAAATACCCGTCTTCTATAGGTATTTGAGCTGGTCCTCGAACTTCCCCGGTCCGGTGCCCGGCTCACTGCCGGATCGGGCGATCGCGTGGTGGACCCAGCACCACCATGGAAGGTCGAGGTGGCGGGATGTCGCGGGCCGGGGGCACGGGTCGAGGATCGGGGTATGCGAATTCCCGGTACCACGCCCGCCACGGTGCGGGTCGCGTTCGTGAGCTGGCTCGTCGCCGTGGGCGCGGGCGTGCTCGAGACGGCCCTCATGATGACCGGCGAGGAGCCGCCCGGCGACATGGCCACCGGTCTCGCCGTCCGTTCGGTGGTCTTCGTGACCGCTGTCGCCGTGGCCTGGCAGATGCTCGCCGGCCGCCGGTGGGCCCGCCTGGTCCTGGCCGCCGGGCTGGGCGTGGTCGGCCTGTCCTCGCTGGTCGCCGATCCGATCGCGTGGCTGGCCGGCGGCGGCTCCTTCACCGGCCTGCTCGCCGAGAGCGGCCCGGCCGACCTGGTCTTCGGTGTCAGCCGGACCATCCACACCCTGGCCGTCCTCACCGCCACGGCCCTGATGTTCACGCCACCCTCGAACGCCTACTTCCGTCGCGGGACAGCGCTCCTGACCCCGCTCCCCCGCCGTGACTGACGCACGTCGTCGGCCGCCGTGCCGGCGCTGAGCGCCCGCCGGGACCGCGAGACGATGATGGGAAACCGCATTGACGCCCATCGGCACGGGCACGGTTCCCGGCGCGCGGCCACGGCCCGCATCAGTTCACCGACGCGAAGGAGAGCACCATGAGCGATCGCCTGACCGGTCTTCTCGGCATCGAGCACCCGATCGTGCAGGGCCCGTTCGGTGGCCTGCCCTCGGTCGCCCTCGCCGCCGCGGTCAGCGCCGCGGGTGGTCTCGGCTCGTTCGGGGCGAACCAGCTCAGCCCGGACGGCATCACCGATCTCGTCGGCGAGTTGCGCTCCGCCGTACCCCGCGGTCGGCCTTTCAACATCAACCTGTGGGTGCCGCTGCCCGGTGAGGCGCAGCTGCGGCCCTCGGCCGCCGATGTCGACCGGATCCGTCCGCTCTACGAGCGGTTAGATCTTCAACCCCCCACGGGGTACGCGCCCCCGCCGCCCTTCGACGACCAGATCGACGCTCTGCTCGCCGCCGCGCCACCGGTGATCAGTTTCGTCATGGGAGTCCCGCCCGCCCGGGTGGTGGCCGAGGCCCGACGCCGTGGCATCGTCACGCTCGGCACCGCCACCACGGTCGACGAGGCCGTGGCGATCGAGGCGGCCGGCCTCGACGTGGTGATCGCCTCCGGCAGTGACGCGGGCGGTCATCGTGGCGCGTTCCTGCGGCCGGTCACCGAGTCGCTGGTCGGCACGTTCTCGCTGGTTCCGCAGGTCGTCGACGCGGTGGGCATCCCGGTGCTGGCGGCCGGCGGGATCACCGACCGGCGGGGTGTGGCCGCGGCGCGGGCCCTGGGCGCCGACGGCGTGCAGGTCGGCACCGGATTCCTGGCCACCGTGGAGTCCGGCGCGAGCGCGGCGCACAAGGCGGCACTGGCCGGTTCGGACGCCCGAGTGACCGCCCTGACCAGGCTGTTCTCCGGGCGGCACGCGAGAGCGATCGTCAATGGGTTGATGCGGGAGATGGCCGCCGAGGAGGAGACGGTGCCCGCCTACCCGGTGCAGAACGTGCTCATGCAGCCGCTGCGCCGGGCCGCCGCCGCCCGCGGCGACGCGAGTCTCGTCAACCTGTGGGCGGGCCAGGCCGCGGCCCTGTCCCGCCCGGTCCCGGCCGCCGAATACCTGACCTCCCTGCTGTCATGACCGCCCTGTCGCTGCCTGGTGTTCTGGTGGCGCGACCGTCAGGATGATCTTTCCCCGGGCGTGACCGGCCTGGCCGATCTCGTGCGCCTTCGCCGCCTGTTCGAGGGGTAGCACGGTGTCGACCTCGACCCGCAGTCGCCCCGCGTCGACGAGGGCGGTGAGAGCGAGCAGCCCGGCCCGGTCCGGTTCCACGATCATGAACCGGGCCCGGCGGCCCTGCTCGCGCGCCACCGCGGTCAGCCGGGCCTCGGCCGGTGAGGCGAGCGCGACCAGGATCCCGCCGGGGCGCAGCGTGCGCAGCGAGCGGGGGCCGTACTCCCCGCCGACCGGGTCGATGACCGCGTCCAGGTCGCGGGCGACGCCGGTGAAGTCCGTGGTGGTGTAGTCGATCACCTGGTCGGCGCCGAGCGCCCGTACGAAATCGTGCCGGGCGCCGCTCGCGGTGGCGGTGACGTGCGCGCCGAGCGCTTTCGCGATCTGCACGGCCAGGTGGCCGACGCCGCCGGCGGCGGCGTGCACGAGCACCCGGTGACCGGGCCGCACCCCGGCGACGTCGGTCAGCGCCTGCCAGGCGGTGAGCCCGGCCAGGCCGAGCCCGGCCGCCTCCACGTGAGACAGCGCGGCGGGCTTGCGGGCCAGGTGCCGAGCCGGCGCGGTCACATATTCGGCGTACGTCCCGGCCGCCAGCGGCAGGCGGGGCATACCGAAGACCTCGTCGCCGGGCTCGTGGACGGTGACGCCGGGGCCGATGGCCGCGACGACGCCGGAGAGATCCCAGCCGAGGCGGACCGGCCCGCCGAGCAGGCCGCCGGTGGACCGGTGCCAGTAGTCGGTCGGATTGACGCCGGCGGCGTGCACCCGCACCAGGACCTCGGACGGGCCGGGCTCGGGGCGTTCGGTTTCGGTCAGTTTCAGCACCTCGGGACCGCCGAGGACGTCTTGCTCGATCACGCGCATGCCTTGACTCTGCCGCCCGGGCGGCACCGCAACGAGTGGCCTGATCGTCAACATGTGCAAAGATCTGGCCATGCATCGTGTGGTGGTGCTCGCCCTCGACGGCGTGTACCCGTTCGAGTTGTCCATCCCGGTGCGCATCTTCGGCACCGCGGCCGACTCCCGTGGGGAGCCGCTCTACGAGGTGGTGACCTGTGGCCTCGACCCCGGCCCGGTCGTCACCAGCGCCGACTTCGCGATCACCGTGGAGCACGGGGCGTCCGCCATCGACGACGCCGGCACGCTGGTCCTGCCGCCGTTCGAGTGCGGTCCCGGCGTGCCGCGTGACGTGCTGCCCAGCCGACTCGCGGCGGCCCTGCGGCGGATCCGGCCGGGCACCCGCGTCGTCTCGATCTGCACGGCGTCATACGTGCTGGCCGCGGCCGGGCTGCTCGACGGCCGTCCCGCCACCACCCACTGGAACGAGGCGGACCGGTTCCGGCGCGCGTTCCCGGCGGTGCGGCTCGACCCGGGGGTCCTGTTCGTCGACGACGGTGACGTGCTGACCGCGGCCGGAGTCGCGTCCGGCGTGGACCTGTGCCTGCATCTGGTGCGCCGCGACCACGGCAGCGCCGTGGCCAACCGGGTCGCCCGGCTCTGCGTGGTCCCGCCGTGGCGCGAGGGCGGCCAGGCCCAGTTCATCGACCGGCCGGTGCCCGAGCCGGCGGCGGCGAGCACATCGGCGACCCGGCAGTGGGCGCTCGGTGAGCTGCACCGCCCGATCGTCCTGACCGAGCTGGCCGGGCACGCGCGGATGAGTGTCCGCACCTTCTCCCGGCGGTTCCGGGAGGAGGTCGGGATGACGCCCGGGCAGTGGCTGGTCCAGGAGCGGGTCCGCCTCGCCCGGCACCTGCTGGAGAACACCGATCTGCCGGTGGACCGGGTGGCCGCCGACGCCGGGTTCGGCACCGGCGCGTCGATGCGGCGGCACCTGTCCGGGGTGCTCGGGGTGGCGCCGCTGGCGTACCGGCACGCGTTCCGGGCGCGGACCGCGAGCGCGTAGACCGGCGAGCCCCGCGCCTCCGCATAGGCCGTTCGGGGGACGGCCGGACGAAGGGGGGTCAGAGGATCAGCGACAGCAGCATGACGCACGCGAACCCGACCACCGAGATGATCGTCTCCATGACCGACCAGGTCTTGATGGTCTGGCCGACGGTCATGCCGAAATACTCCTTGACCATCCAGAAGCCGGCGTCGTTGACGTGCGAGAAGAACAGCGATCCGGCGCCGATCGCCAGAGCGAGCAGCGAGACCTCGGTGCTGGGGAGGGTCGAGGCGAGCGGGGCGACGATGCCGGCGGCGGTGATCGTCGCGACCGTCGCCGAACCGGTGGCCACGCGGATGCCGACCGCCACCAGGAAGCCGAGGAGCAGGGCGTTGAAGTTGGCGTCGCGGGCCGCGTCGGCGATCACGTTGCCGACCCCGGCATCGACCAGGACCTGCTTGAACCCGCCGCCGGCCGCCACGATGAGCAGGATGCCGGCGATCGGCGGGAGGGCGCCGCCGAGCACGGCCGACGTCTCCTTGCGGTCGAATCCGGCCCGCTTGCCGAGCGCCCACATCGCCACGAAGACACCGGCGAGCAGGGCCACCACCGGGTCGCCGATGACCTCCAGACCGTCGCGGAGCGCGGTGCCCTCCTCGAGGAGAAGCTCGGCGACGCCGCGGGCCAGCATCAGCACGACCGGCAGTAGCACGGTGAGCACCGCGGCCCAGAAGCCCGGGTTGCGGGGGCGCCTGCCGATCTGTTCGTCGACGAGCGCGCCGGGGCTCTCAGGATTGGCGAGATCGGAACGGTCCACGAAGTCCTGGCCGCCCGCGGGGCCCGAGGCCGGACGGTCCCCGGCCGGGGTCAGCAGCGCCGGAACGGAGAGCGGAACCCGCTTGGCGATGAAGTTGCCGAAGACCGGCCCCGCGATGATCACCGTCGGGACCGCGCAGATCAGGCCGAGCAGCAGGGTGAGACCCAGGTCGGCCTCGAGGGTCTGGATCGCGACCAGCGGGCCGGGGTGTGGCGGCACCAGGCCGTGCAGCACCGACAACCCGGCCAGCGCCGGAATGCCGAGGCGGAGCAGGCCCACATCGGTGCGCCGGGCGGCCAGCAGCACGATCGGGACCAGCAGCACGACGCCGACCTCGAAGAACAGTGGCAGCCCGATGAGCGCGGCGACGCCGGCCATCGCCCAGGGCAGCGCCGCCCCGGAGACGCCGTTCACGATTCGGTTCACGATGCCGTCGGCGCCACCGGACTCGGCGAGCAGCGCCCCGATCATCGAGCCGAGCGCGATGAGGACGCCGACCCCGCCCGCGGTGGTGCCGAGCCCGGTGGTGAACGACTTGACGGTGGCTTCCGGCGCGGCGCCCGCGGCCAGGCCGAGGACGCCGGCCCCGCTGATCAGGGCCAGGAACGGATGCCATTTCGCGAGGGCGATCAGCAGGACGACCGCGGCGATGCCGAGCACCGCGGCGAGGACGAGTTGCGGGGTCCCCGCATCGGTGATCGGTGCCGCGGCGGCGAGGGTCGTCATGTGCCCGCGTTACCCCACCCCGACATCTTCCAATCACGTCTGCCGATGCTTGGCGGCCCCCGCGGGTCACGGCCGCCGATCTTCTCCGGGTACGCCGAAAGCGTCCCGCCGTCAGCGCGGCCGCCGGCTCCGGCCGGACCGGAGGCCCCCGCGAGGGCCTCCGGCGCCGGGAACCAGCCGCGCGGACTAGCGGCGGAACGGGCCGATCAGCTGCGGCAACGGGTTGACCGGGCCGGACGCCGCCATCGCGGCGGCCGGCGAGTCCGGGAACACCGCCGGGCAGTGGGCGCCCTTCGCCGGGGTGCGCCGTTCGACCAGGTAGGTGTCGATCGCGGCCTGCGCGCACGGGCTCAGCCAGTAGGTGCCGTGCCCGACTCCCTCGTAGGTAAGGAACGTGCTGCTGGGCAACTGGCTCGCCAGGCTGGTCCCCCACTGGTACGGCGTGGCCACGTCATACCGGCTGTTGGCGATCAGGATCGGCGGCAGTTTCGCCGAGGCGCGCAGCCGGTGCGGCGGGTTGGTGACCCCGTACGGCCAGTTCTGGCAGCTGGCCAGGTCGCTCCAGGCCAGCGGGTTGAACCGGGTGTGCGGGGCGAGCCGGTTCTGCGCCTTCTTCACGGCTCGCAACGCCGAGAAGGTGCCGACGTCGAAGTGGAAGTCGGAGCACATCACCGGCAGGTAGCCGTTCGGCCGGGGTTCGCCGCGCCCGCGCTGGGCCGGCGCGCCACTGCCGATGTAGATCAGGTCGTCGGCGAGCTGGAACCAGGCCGCCGGGTCGTAGAGGTACCCGAAGACCAGGCTGGGCAGGGCTTCCGGTATGAAGCTGTGGCCGTCGACGATCAGTTCGCCGGCCTCCGCCCGCGCGTACAGCTCGTCGAAATAGGCGAGCGCCCCGCGCTCGCGCAGCGCGCACCCCTCGGTGCGGGCGCACCAGGCGTCGAACTGCCGGAACGAGTCCTCCATCGCCAGCGACTCCCATTTCTGGTAGTCGGCGATACCCTGCGCGTGGTCCATGTTCGAGTCGAGGGTCATGGCGCGGATCCGGCCCGGGAACAGTTCGGCGTACTGCTGGCCGATCATCGTGCCGTAGGAGACCCCGTAGTAGCTGATTCTCTGCTCGCCGAGACCTGCGCGGATGGCGTCCATGTCACGGGCCACGCTGGCGGTGTCGGCGTACTTGACCAGGGGCCCGGTGAACTCCTCACAGGTCTTCGCCAGTGCCTTGTTCGTTTCGCGGAGCGCCGCGTACTCGGTCCGGTCCTCGGGGTGCAGGAGCGCGGCCTGGGCGACGATGGCGTCGCTGTCGCACTGCACCACGTTGCTGCGGGCCTGTCCGCGCGGGTCGAAGCCGATGATGTCGAAACGGTCGGTGATCGCCGTGGAGAACGCCTCTGCGGCGGTGTAGGCGAAGCTCACGCCGGACCCACCGGGACCGCCGGGGTTGATCAGCAGCGGGCCGAGCCGCCGGGCCTGGTCGGTGGCCGGCAGTTTCGCGAGGGCGAGGGTGACGGTCGGTCCGGCCGGCTTTCGCCAGTCGACCGGCACCTGGAGTTCGGCGCAGACCACCCGCTCCGGGGCCTCATCAGCGGGATCACAGGGGCCCCAGACGATCGAGCCGGCCGGCGCGGCGGCCTGGGCGACGGCCGGAACGGTGGGGCCGAGCAGAGCGAGAAGAGCGATCAGTGGTACGGCGGTGCGGCGCATGGGCGAACCTCACGGGTCGGCGACAGCAACGCGCCCCATTCAAGCCTGCCGATGCAAGAGCTGTCACGCCGCGCCAGCGGCGACCCGTTCTGCAGTAGTGTCAGCGCCTAGGCGCGGACGGCGCCGATCAGCACGGCGCCGACGTCGTCGACCAGGACCACGTCTCCTTGGAGGGGAAATAGCGGAAGAACGTGCTCGGCGAGACCTCGGCCGCCTCGGCGATTCGGGCGATGCGGTCGCGGGTCGGCGCGTTCCCTGCGAGCCGTTGCGGGCCTGTGTCACGATCTTGGATGGCGTTTCCCGGAACGGCTGCAGCGAAGGATCGATGAGGCGATGAAGAAGGTGCTGGGCTGGATCCTGCTGTTCCTGCTCGTCTTCTGGATCGGCACCAATCCCCGCCCGGCCGCCGAGACAGCCCGGGGCATCGGGGACGGGGTGGCCGCCATCTTCAGCAACATCGGCACCTTCTTCGTCGAACTCGCCAACGGCTGACGTGCGGCTGCTCTTCGCCGGGCTCGCCACCGTCGACCTGGTGCAGCGGGTGGCCCGGTTCCCCGGCGCCGACGAGAAGGTGCAGTCCGAGTCGGTGGACGTCGCCGCGGGTGGGCCGGCCGCCAACGCCGCCGTCACCGCGGCCGCTCTCGGCGCTCCGCTCGGCATCGAGGTCACCCTGGTCAGCGTGGTGGGCTCGCACTCGCTCGGCGATCTGGTCCGGGCCGACCTGGCCGCGCACGGTGTCACCCTGATCGACGCGGCGCCGGATTCGCCCGAGCCACCGCCGGTCTCCGCGGTCACGGTTCTCGCCACCACCGGCGAACGGACCATCGTCAGCCGCAACGCGGGCGGCCGTGCGGTCGCCGTACCGGCCGAAGGTCTTCTGCCCGGCGCGGACCTGACGCTGGTCGACGGGCATCATCCCGCGCTCGCGGTGGCCGCGGCGCGCTCGGCGCGCCGCCTGCTGGTGGACGCCGGAAGCTGGCGCCCGGTCTTCGCCGAGATCTTCCCGCACGCCGACGTCGTCGCCTGCTCCGGCGACTTCCGCCACCCGGCGGCCGACGGCGACAGCGACGCGGCGACCGCCGCCGCCGTCGCCGCGCCGCACGTCGTGATCACCCACGGCGCGGCGCCGGTGAGCTGGCACAGCGCGGCGCGCCCCGGGGAGATCAGCGCGGCGCGCCCCGGCGAGATGAGCGCGGCGCGCTCCGGGGAGGTCGCGGTGCCGCGCGTCAGGGCCGTCGACACCGCCGGCGCCGGCGACGCGTTCCACGGCGCGCTCGCCGTCGCCCTCGTGCAGGGTCGAGAGCTGCGAGAAGCCATCGGGTACGCGTCCCGCACGGCCGCCGTCCGGGTGGCACACGCCGGCCCGCGCGCCTGGCTCGCGCATCTGCCGTGATCAGCCCGCCGGACGTGCCGGCGGGCTGATCGGACGCCTCAGACCGTCTGGGCGAGCCGGTCGGCGAGGAGTTTCGCGAACCGGGCCGGGTCGTCCAGGTCGCCGCCCTCGGCGAGCAGCGCCGTGCCGTACAGCAGCTCGGCGGTGTCCGGCAGGGCCGGGTCCTCGGCGCCGCGCTCGTGCGCCGCCCGCAGCCCCGCGACCAGCGGGTGGTTCGGGTTCAGCTCCAGGATGCGCTTGACCCGCGGGCCCTCCTGGCCCATCGCCCGGTACATCTTCTCCAGCGCCGGGGTGACGTCGTCGGCGTCGCTGACCAGGCAGGCCGCCGAGGTGGTCAGCCGGTGCGACAGCCGCACCTCCTTGACCTGCTCGTCCAGCTTCTCCTTGAGGAATCCGAGGAGCGGCGCGAAGTCGCCCTCCGGCTTCTTCTCCTCCTCGTCCTTCTTCAGGTCGACGGCGCCGCGGGCGATGGAGCGCAGCTTCTTCCCGTCGAACTCGGGCACCGCGTCGACCCAGATCTCGTCGACCGGGTCGGTGAGGATCAGCACCTCGTAGCCCTCGGCGGCGAAGGCCTCCATGTGCGGCGAGTTCTCCACCTGCGAGCGGCTCTCGCCGGTCAGGTAGTAGATCTCCTCCTGGCCTTCCTTCATCCGCTCCACGTAGGCGGCGAGGGTGGTGGGCTCAGAGCCGTTGGTGGTGGCGAACGACGCGATCTCCAGGATCGGCTTGTGGTTGTCGGGCTCGGCGAGCAGGCCCTCCTTGACCGCCCGGCCGAACTCGCGCCAGAACGTCGCGTACTTCTCCGGGTTGGCGGTCATCATGTCCTTGATGGTGGACAGGACCTTCTTGACCAGCCGGCGCCGGATCATCTGGATGTGCCGGTCCTGCTGCAGGATCTCCCGCGAGATGTTCAGCGACAGGTCGGCCGCGTCCACCACGCCCTTGACGAAGCGCAGGTAGTCGGGGATCAGCTCCTTGCTGTCGTCCATGATGAAGACGCGCTTGACGTAGAGCTGCAGGCCCCGGCGGGCGTCCCGCTGGAACAGGTCGTGCGGCGCCCGGGACGGGATGAAGAGCAGCGCCTCGTACTCGAAGGTGCCCTCCGCCTTCATGTTGATGATCTCGAGCGGGTCGGTCCAGTCGTGGCTGATGTGCCGGTAGAACTGGTGGTACTCCTCGTCGGTGACCTCACTGCGCGGCCGCGCCCACAGCGCCTTCTGCGAGTTGAGGACCTCGTCGCCCTTGCGGATCGGGAACGAGATGAAGTCGGAGTACCGCTTGACGATCTCCTTGATCTTCCACTCGTCGGCGTAGTCGAAGAGCGCGTCGTCCTCGTCCTTCGGGCGCAGGTGCAGCGTCACGGTCGTGCCGACCGGAGCGTCCTGGGCGTCGTCGATCGTGTAGGTGCCCGCGCCCTCCGACTCCCAGCGGGTGCCGTGGCCCTCGGTGCCGGCCTTGCGGGTCACCAGCGTGACCTTGTCGGCGACCATGAACGTCGAGTAGAAGCCGACACCGAACTGGCCGATCAGCTCGGGGCTCTCCTTCGCCTCCTTCAACTTGGTCAGCAGCTCGGCCGTGCCGGACTTGGCGATCGTGCCGATCAGCTCCACGACCTCCTCGCGGGTCATGCCGATGCCGTTGTCACGGACCGTCAGCGTGCGCGCCTCGGCGTCGGACTCGATCTCGATGTGCAGGTCGGAGGTGTCCGCCTCGAGGCCGTCCTGCAGCTTCGCCAGGCGCAGCTTGTCCAGCGCGTCCGACGCGTTCGAGATCAGCTCGCGCAGGAAGATGTCCTTGTTCGAGTAGATCGAGTGGACCATCAGCTGCAGCAGCTGGCGCGCCTCTGCCTGGAACTCCAACGTCTCCATCGTCACCCTTGCCTTTGAAACATGCTCGGTCGTCATGTCCTGCCTTACGCCCTCGATCGTAGGACGCCCGCCCGGGCCTTCGGTCACCCGGCGTCGAACACCCTCCCCACCAGGCCTCCCGGCGTCAGGCCACCCGGCGGACCGCTCCCGCCGGCGCGGGTGGGACGGCGTCCGGGTGCAGGATCGCGGCGATCGCCTCGACACCGTCGATCAGGCGCGGCCCCGGGCGCACCACCAGGCCGTCGCCGTCGATCGCCCACACCGCGGCGCCCGGGAAGTGCTCGACCACCGCCTCCGCCTGCCGGACCGCGCCGTCCAGGTGGTAGCCGCACGGTGTGACCAGGACGATCTCCGGGCGCGGCGCTGCCAGTTCGGCCCACGAGACCCGCACCGACCGTTTCCCGGCCTGTGCGGCCACCGGCTCCCCGCCGGCCGCGGACACCAGGTCGGGCACCCAGTGCCCCGCCGTGAACGGCGGGTCCACCCACTCCACCACCGCCACCCGCGGGCGCGGCCTCCCGGCGACCGCCGCGCCCACCGCCGCGAGCCGCTCCCGCAGACCCGCGACCAGGTCCTCGCCCCGTTCCGGTACGCCCGTCGCGCGCGCCACCTCGGCGAACGTGCCGAGCACGTCGTCGAGCGTGTAGGGGTCCAGCGACAGCACCTCGGCCCGGCAGCCCAGATGCGCCAGAGCCTGATCCACGTGGCCGGACGGCAGCGCGCACACCCGGCACAGGTCCTGGGTGAGGATCAGGTCCGGGTCGAGTCCCGCGAGCGCGTCCGCGTGCAGCGTGTAGAGGTCCCCTCCGGCCGACATCTGCGTCCGCACGTAGTCGTCGATCTCGCCGGGGGTCATCTCGCTGGTGTCCCGCCCACCCACGACGACCGTCTTCGTCGACCGGGCGGCGGCCGGCTCATCACACTCGAACGTCACCCCGACCAGGTCGTCACCGAGCCCGAGGGCATAGATGATCTCGGTCGCGGACGGCAGCAGGGAGACCAGGCGCATACCCCACATTCTCCCGGCCTACGACCAAAGGTGGATACCGCATCGCGTACTTACCACCATGGACCGATGTGCCCGGCCGCTCCGGCCCGAAATGCTGAGGGCCTCGAAAACACCGGCCCTTCGCGGACCGCGGCCTTACGGAGACCGCAGCTTCGGTTCGGCCAACTCTGGGGGTACGAACAATGACGACGGCACCGGCGGCCCACGACGACGTGCTCGTTCTCGACTATCTGGCCGCGCTCTGGGCGGCGGCCGACGACCTGCCGCCGGAGACCCGCGACGATCTGATGAACACCGTCGCCGGCTACATCGCGATGCGCCGTGACCTGGCCGACGAGCCGGCCCGGGTGCTCGGCCGGTTAGGGCCGCCGGAGCAGCTCGTCGCGGCGGTGCGCCGCAGCGGCACGCCCACCCACCTGCGCCTGCCGGTCGCGCCACCGCCGAGGGCGGACCCCGATCAGGCCTCCCGGGCGGGCGGGTCCGAGCGGGTGGCGGTCGCGTTGCTCGTCGGCGGGTCGTTCGTGCTGCCGCTGGTCAGCCAGGCCGCCGCGCTGCTCATCGCGAGCATGTCGCCACGCTGGACGCCGGTGCACAAGGCCGCCGCCTGGCTGCTGGTCGTCGGCCCGCTCGCCGGGACGCTGCTGGTGCTGGGCGTCCTGCTCGGCGCCTCGGTCTTCTCCGGCCTCGGCGTCGTCCTGTTCTATCTGGCCTCGTGCACGGGCGCGGTCACCGCCGGTCTCACCCTCCGCGCCACCAGCTGACTCGCGCACCAGCCCACTCCGCGCCACCAGCGGACTCTGCGTCAGAGGCGCAGGTGAGCCGCGACCGGCAGGTGGTCGCTGCCGGTGCGGGGCAGGGCCCGGACGGCGGTGACGGTCAGCGCACGGGCCATCACGTGGTCGATGCGCGCGATCGGCAGGCCGGCCGGGAAGCTGAACGCGAAGCCGGACCCCGCGGTGCTTAGTGCTTCAGTTCATAAGTCCTTCGGGGGTTGACGGCTCGGGGCTTCGCTGGGGCCCGTTGATGATAGGGCTGATGAGGACGTCGCAGACGAAGTCGAGGGCTTCTTCCGTGGTGCCGCTGAACCAG
>NZ_JASCTH010000039.1:0-22745 GCF_030009775.1 Actinoplanes sandaracinus
ACTACCGCGAAGTCAAGACCGGTCTCGGTCTCGACCACTACGAAGGCCGCACCTGGCAAGGCTGGCACCACCACGTCACCCTCGTCTCCGCAGCCCACATCTTCCTGACCCTGCAACGCCTCGACCCAAAAACCCATGCGCCGGAATGACCCTCTACGCCGTACTCCGACGCCTGCAGCTCCTGCTGGTCCATCTCCTCGGATCCTGCCCCACCTGCCGAACCCCGTTCCCACAACGGAAACGACGCCCACGACGCGGATCATGACAAAGCACTACTAGGGCGGTGATGCTCGTGAACAGTGCGCGGGCGTGTACGGCGACCAGTGTGCTCGGCAACCTGCTGCCCGACTTGATCCGGGACGCCCAATTGGCCGTGCAAGGTCACGAGGGAGCCGAGCGCAGGCAGGCACAGGTGATTTTGGCGGATCTGCTGGGCCTGGCGCAGATGTGCCGACCAGCCGGACTCTGCATTCTTGTGGCGGGTCACTGACCGGGCCGTGGTCGCGGCGCATGAGTCTAGCAACGTCAAGGCCATCGCTGGCGCCACGTGGTTGCCGTCGGACAAGATCGAACGGCATCGGTTGGCAACGAATGAGACCGCATTTGAGACCGGGGCTCTTGTCGAGCGGACGGGGCGTCGGGTCAGCTCGACCGGGCATGTGGCCGAAGTGCTCCACGAATCGCCGGTCGCCTAGGCTCCGCCGGCCGACCCAGGGGATCGAGCGGGCTTTGATGTCGAAGAGTGAGTCGCCGACCAGCACGCAGGTTCCTTGATCCCGAACAGGAACTGACACCGGCTTTCAAGACCGAGCGCTACACGCCTCTGAGCTGCTGAAACAGGTGAGGGTGGCCCGCCGTTGCCGCACTGTCGCCGTCCCGGCTGTCTTGTGAGCACCGTGGCGGGTTCATCGGCTCAACCGGATGCCAGAGCTGCTGAAGGCACACAAGACGGAGCAGGCCGCCGAGCGGAAGAAAGCCGCTCAATTGTGGGAGGAGGGAGGGTGGGTGATTACGAACCCGGTCGGCCGCCCGTTGAATCCGAACACCGATTACCACGAATGGAAGCAGATTCTCCGCGACGCTGGTCTACGTGACGGCCGTCTGCACGATGCCCGGCACACCGCCGCCACCGTGCTGCTCATCCTCCAGGTGCACGAGCGAGCCGCGATGGGAGTCATGGGCTGGGCCACAACGGCCATGGCAGCCCGGTACCAGCACTTGACCGATCCGATCCGGGCCGACATCGCGAAGCGGGTGGGTGGGCTCATCTGGAAGCCCTCGGAGGTGTCCCCGGTAGGCCCACCGGCCGACTCGGTGGGGGAGGGGAAGGGCGGCGAGGAGGCCGCCTGACGGGCAACTGAGACCACAACTGAGACCGCTCATGCAGAAGGGCCGATCCCCTCGGGGGTCGGCCCTTGCGTTGTGCCTGGTAGAACTGGCGGAGGATACGAGATTCGAACTCGTGAGGGGTTTCCCCCAACACGCTTTCCAAGCGTGCGCCCTAGGCCACTAGGCGAATCCTCCGTGCGCCAGAATACAGACGTTCCGTTCCCCGGTGCGCGGGGAGGGGGGTCTGCGTGTGGCCGGCCGTGGCCGGGTACCCTCTTCGGTAGCCCCTCGTGCGGCGTGTATCCCGTGAACCTCCCCAGGGCCGGAAGGCAGCAAGGATAAGCGGGCTCTGGCGGGTGCACGGGGGGTCCTTACTTTTTGTGGCACCGCACTTCCGGGGCACGTCGTTTGTTCTTGTCAGACCCTCGACGGAGAATGACGCGGTCTTCAGGAGGTGGCAGGAGTGGCTCTCGCCCTCTATCGCAAGTACCGGCCGCGCACCTTCGCCGAGGTCATCGGCCAGGAGCACGTCACGGAGCCGCTGTCGCAGGCGTTGCGCAGCGGGCGGCTCAACCACGCCTATCTCTTCTCCGGCCCGCGCGGCTGCGGCAAAACGTCCAGTGCCCGCATCCTGGCCCGCTCGCTCAACTGCGAGCAGGGCCCCACGCCCGATCCGTGCGGGGTCTGCGCCTCCTGCCGGTCGCTGGCCAACGACGGTGGCGGCTCGATCGACGTGATCGAGATCGACGCGGCCAGCCACGGTGGCGTCGACGATGCGCGTGAGCTGCGGGAGAAGGCGTTCTTCGCCCCCGTCAGCAGTCGCTACAAGATCTACGTGATCGACGAGGCGCACATGGTCTCGTCGGCCGGCTTCAACGCGCTGCTCAAGCTCGTCGAGGAGCCGCCCGACTACGTGAAGTTCATCTTCGCCACCACCGAGCCCGACAAGGTGCTCGGCACCATCCGGTCGCGGACCCACCACTACCCGTTCCGGCTGATCCCGCCCGCGGTGCTGCGGCCATACCTCCAGCAGCTCTGCGACGCCGAGGGTGTCGTCGCCGATCCGGCGGTGTTGCCGCTGGTGGTGCGTGCCGGTGGGGGCAGCGCCCGTGACTCGCTCTCGATTCTCGACCAGCTGATCGCCGGCTCCGGGGCGGAAGGCGTCACCTATGCCGGGGCCGTCGGCCTGCTCGGCGTCACCGACGTCACCCTCATCGACGAGATGTGCGCCGCCCTCGCCGACGGTGACGGCGCCGCCGCCTACGCCACCATCGACCGGGTCGCCGAGGCCGGCCACGAGCCCCGCCGCTTCGCCTCCGATCTGCTGGAGCGTTTCCGCGACCTGATCGTTCTGCAGCAGGTGCCCGACGCCGTGGCCAAAGGCCTGATCGACGGTCCGGCCGACCAGCTCGAGACGATGGCCGGGCAGGCCGCCCGGCTGGGCGCGGCCACCCTGTCCCGCTGCGCGGACATCCTGCACAACGGCCTGGTGGAGATGCGCGGCACGACCGCGCCGCGCCTGCTGCTGGAGCTGGTCACGGCTCGCATGCTGCTGCCCGGCGCCGACGACTCGGCCAGCGCGCTGCTGCAGCGCCTTGAGCGGCTGGAGCAGGGGATCACCCTTTCCCCGTCCGCCGCCGTTGACGTCCGAGGCGATCGTCCGGCCATCACCGACTCCGGCGCCGAGGCGCTCCGTGACCCTGCCGCCGGTGGTGGTACCGGTGGTACCGGTGGTACCGGTATCGGCGGTGGTGCCGGTGGCGGTGGGAAAGCGGCTGCCATGGCCGCCGCCGCCGCGGCCGCCGCCGCTCGCGGTGGATCCGGCCGCCCGCCGGCGGGTGGGGCGGCCGCGCGGCCGGTCTCTCCGGCGGCTCCTGCCGCTGCCGCCGTTCCCGCCGCGCCTGCGGCTACTGCCGTTCCTTCCGTTTCGCCGGTTCCCGCCGCTCCCGTTTCGCCGGCTGCGGCCGGCACACCTGGTGCTGCGGCTCCGGAGCCGCCTGGGGCTGCGCCGGGTGAAGCCGCCGCTGCCACCCGCGACGAAGGTCCCGCTCCGGGAGCTCCTGTTTCGGAGGTCACGGCCGAGGGCCACGGTGAGCCCGACTGGAACCGGATCGCCGAAGGTGGCGGGCCGACCGTCGCCACCGGCGACGGCCACTACGACGAGGAACCCCCCTGGGACGAGGAACCGCCGGAGGACGAGCCCCCGGCCCCCGTCCGGGCGGAGCCGCGTCTCGCATCCCCGCCGGACGACCGGCTGGAGCGGATCCGCGACGCGTGGCGGATCCTCGGCCAGCAGCAGGCGAAAGTCCGGGCCATGCAGGAGTACGGCATCGGCGTCCGCGAGGTGGACGGCGACACCGTCGTCTTCGCCGCGCCGACCCAGGCGCTCGTGGACCGTTTCCTCAACTGGCGCGACGCGATCGCGACGGAGTTCCGGCGGGCTCCTGGCGGGGACTGGCGGATCCGGTGCGAGGTGGGTGAGGCGAACGACGCCGATCCGGCTCGTGGCGCCACCCGGCCGGGAGCATCCGCTGACGGCCGGGACCAGCCCGGGCGGCGGTCGGCCCCCGGAACAGCCGGAAGGCCCGTCCCGCAGCAGGGTTCGCCGGCAGTCGCCTCGTCAGCGCCGGAGCGGAACACCGGGCGGACCGAGTCCCGCCCGTCCCGCCCACAGCGAGCCCCCGCCGCCGACGCCGACGATGACTGGCCTGAACGCACTCGCCCCGCCGGCCCGGTAAGCCGCGACGATCACCGGCAACCCGGCGTCGCCGTGTCGCCGGATGGCCGCCGTGCTCAGGACGCCGGCACATCAGCAGCGGCTGAGCGTGGGAGTGCCGGCCGATCGCCGTCTGCCTCGCCAGAAGGACCGTCAGCAGCGGTCTCTGCGGGGAACAGCGAGGATGCGGCCTGGCCCGAGCCTGTCCGGCCGGGCCGAGCGGCCCCGGCGACTTCCGTGACGGAGAGTGCGGACACGGGTTGGCCGGAACCTGCCCGGCCGGGGGCATCGGCGGTCGCCGCCGCTGACTCCGTGTCTGGAGACACCGGCTGGCCGGAGCCCGCTCAACCGGGTGGAGCGGTCCGATCGGTCCCCTCGGCGGAGAGTGACGAGCCTGCCTGGCCCGAGCCGGCCAAACCGGGCGGTGGCGGCTCCACGGCGCCGGCTGCCGGTTCTGGAACGGGCGTTGATTCTGGGGCGAGTGCCGGGTCTGGGGCGAGCGCTGACTCCGCGTGGCCTGAGCCGGCTCGGCTTGGTGTTCGGCCTGACGCGGGCCCATCCGCCGCGGTCACCGAGAGCGTGGGAGGTCCGGCTGCCGGGCCTCAGACCGGCACGGGTGGGGGCGCCGCCTCGCGGCCCGAGCCGGCGGCCGGGCCGACGCCCGGTGTTCCGGCATCCGGTGGTGGCGTGTCGTCGCTGGGTGGCGGTGCCGGTGGGGCGTTCGGTGGGGCCGCGGTCTCGGCGCCGCGTGACAGTGGGCCGCCCGCGGCTCCGGCTCGGCCGCCCGCGGCGCCGGCTCGATCGGCGGCGATGGAGGCGGCTCGTGCCGCCGCGCGTACCGCGACTGAAGGGGCCGGCAGCAGCGGCGCCGCCGCCGCGCGTGCCGCTCTGGCCAATGCGCGCAGTGGGGTCGCCGGCCGGCCGGCCGGTGGTGCGGCGACGGCCAAACCGGCCGGGGCGCCGGGTGGCGCCGCGCGGACCTGGTCCGACGGGTCGCCGATCGAGGAGGCGCCCTACGATCCGGAGTACGACGGTCCGCCACCTCCGGGCGCAACGGCGGCCTTCGAGGGTTTCGACCCGGGTGACGAGCCGCTCGACGACGTGATCGACGAGAAGACCGCCCGGCAGAGCGGTGAGGAGCATGCGATGCAGCTTCTCCGGGAGGCCTTCGGCGCTGAGAAGATCGGCGAACTCTGACCTTCCGCCGCCTGTCGGGCCCGTCTGGCCGAGCGGCTTGCGCTGTGCGGCTGTCGGCCGCCGCCTCAGCGGGGCGGCCTGTCGACCCAGCGCGGGCGGCCGTCGGTTCAGGCCTGGTGGCGGTTGGCTCAGGCCGGGCGGAGGCTGACTCGACGCGGTGGCGCGTCGACCCCAGTGGGCGGTCGTCGGCTCGGGCCGGGCGGCGGCTGACTCAGCGCGGCCGGTCCCGAGGCGGCGCCGGTCCGGAGGCGGGTTGCCCGAGCCGAGCCGAGCCGGGCCGCCCGGCGCGCCGCGGGGCTCAGGGCTGCAGCCGCAAGCGCACGGTCCAGCGGCCGGAAGCCGCCGCGCCGCCAGGTTTTCGGATCTCCGGCGGGCCCGGATGCGGGGTGTTCTCGCGGGGGTGGTGTCCGGTGGCGTCTCGGCGGGCATGGAGAGGGCGGCGGCTACGCTGGCGGCGGTAACTTCGACCGCCGCGCCATATCGACGGTGGACAACGAACCGATTAGTTGAGGAGCGGTGCCATGCGCCCCGGTGCACAGCCGAATATGCAGCAGATCATGAAGCAGGCGCAGAAGATGCAGGAGCAGGTGGCGAAGGCGCAGGCCGAGCTGGCCGAGGCCGAGCTGACCGGCACCGCCGGTGGCGGCCTGGTGACTGTGGTGATCACCGGTCTGGGTGAGTTCAAGTCGGTCAAGATCGACCCGAAGGTCGTCGACCCGGAGGACGTGGAGACGTTGGAGGACCTGGTCGTGGCCGCGATCCACAACGCGGCGGAGGCGCAGCGCGAGCTGGCCGAGACGAAGATGGGCCCGGCGACCGGCGGCTTCTCCCTGCCGGGGTTCTGATCCCGTGTATGAAGGTGCCATCCAGGATCTGATCGATGAGCTGGGCCGGCTGCCGGGTGTGGGCCCGAAGTCGGCCCAGCGCATCGCGTTCCACGTTCTGTCCGCGGACCCGGCCGACGTGAACCGGCTGGCCACCGCGCTACGCAAGGTCAAGGACCTGGTCCGCTTCTGCACCACCTGTTTCAACGTGGCCGAGTCGGAGCAGTGCCGGGTCTGCCGGGACACCCGCCGCAGCAACGAGGTGTTGTGCGTGGTGGAGGAGCCGAAGGATGTCGTGGCGATCGAGCGCACCGGCGAGTTCCGGGGGCGCTATCACGTGCTCGGCGGTGCGATCAATCCGCTGGAGGGCATCGGGCCCGACAATCTGAAGATCCGCGAGTTGCTGATCCGGCTGGGGACGGGGGAGGTCCGGGAGTTGATCCTGGCCACCGACCCGAACACGGAGGGCGAGGCGACCGCGACCTACCTGGCCCTGCTCATCAAGCCGATGGGTATAGCGGTGACCCGGCTGGCCAGTGGCCTGCCGGTCGGCGGCGATCTGGAGTACGCGGACGAGATCACTCTGGGGCGTGCTTTTGAGGGGCGCCGGGCGGTCTGACGGCTGGTGTCGGGGTGGATACGGCGTGAAGCAGCCTTGTAACAACACGATTGGATACCAACGGCTGCCCGGTAAACCAACGTGCGATTAATGTCCGTCGCATCGGTGGCACACTCCACCGCGTTGACCACCCCCACAGGCAGAGGTGAAGCACGATGCGTCCATCGAGGCGGAAAGCCGCGATCGCGGTTACCGCAGTCGCGATCCTTGCAGCCGCCGGCTGTGCCGAGAGCGACCGTGACGGTTCTGGTGGTACGAGCGTCAAGGACACGCTGGTCTTCGGTGTTGCCGGTGACCCGAAGGTGCTCGACCCGAGTCTCGCCAGCGATGGCGAGTCGCTCCGTGTCGCCCGGCAGATCTTCGAGACGCTGGTGCGCCCGGAAGAGGGCGGCACCAAGCCGTCGCCCGGTCTTGCCGAGAGCTGGACTCCGGACGCCGCCGGCACGACCTGGACGTTCAAGCTGCGGTCCGGCGTGAAGTTCCACGACGGCACCGACTTCAACGCCGAGGCGGTGTGCGTCAACTTCAACCGCTGGTTCAACTCGACCGGTCTGATGCAGAGCCCCGACGTCACGCCGTACTGGCAGGACGTAATGGGTGGCTTCGCGAAGAACGAGAGCGACGAGCTGCCGCCGAGCCTCTTCAAGTCCTGCGCGGCGAAGGACGCCACGACGGTGGACCTGTCGTTCACCGCGGTGTCCAGCAAGATTCCGTCGGCACTGATGCTGCCGTCGTTCGCGATCCACAGCCCGGGCGCCCTCAAGCAGTACGAGGCGTCGAACATCGCCGGCACCGCCGACGACATCAAGTACCCGTCGTACGCGATGGAGCACCCGACCGGCACCGGCCCGTTTAAGTTCAAGACCTGGGACAAGCCGAACAAGTCGCTGACTATCGAGCGCAACGACGCCTACTGGGGCGACAAGGCGAAGCTGAAGACCCTCGTCTTCCGCACGATCTCCGACGAGAACGCCCGTAAGCAGGCGCTGCGCTCCGGTGACATCCAGGGCTACGACCTGGTCGGCCCGGCTGACGTCGAGCCGCTGAAGGGTGAGGGCTTCAACGTCCTGACCCGTCCGGCGTTCAACATCCTCTACATGGCGATCAACCAGAAGGGCAACCCGGCGCTGGCCAAGCCCGAGGTGCGCCAGGCGATCAACTTCGCGATCAACCGGCAGGCGCTGGTCGACTCGAAGCTGCCCCCGGGCGCCAAGGTGGCCTCGCAGTTCATGCCGGAAACGGTCGAGGGCTGGAACGCGGACGTCAAGAAGTACGACTACAACGTCGAGGAAGCCAAGAAGCTGCTGGCCGCGGCCGGCGCGAGCAACCTGAAGCTGCGCTTCCACTACCCGACCGAGGTCACCCGGCCGTACATGCCGAACCCGAAGGACCTGTACGAGCTGCTCGCCGCCGACCTGAAGGCGGTCGGCATCGAGGTCGAGGGCATTCCGCTGAAGTGGAGCCCGGACTACCTCAACGCCACCACCTCGGGCAGCGCGCACGACCTGCACATGCTCGGCTGGACCGGTGACTACGGCGACGCCTACAACTTCATCGGCACCATGTTCGACCGTCAGAAGGACGAGTGGGGCTTCAACAACCCGCAGCTGTTCGCCCAGTTCAAGGACGCCGACACCACGGCGGACCCGACGCAGCGGATCGCGAAGTACAAGGCTCTGAACGCCGCTGTCGCGGAGTTCGCGCCGGGTGTCCCGATCTCGCACTCGCCGCCGGCGATCGTGTTCGGCAAGGGCGTCACCGGTGTCACGCCGAGCCCGCTGACCGACGAGCGCTTCTCCGGGGCGACCTTCAAGTAAGCCGCAACCCGGCACCGCGGTATTGATCTATCGGCGGGCGGGCGTCATACCCTGACGCCCGCCCGCTGTCGACCTCCCACCTCTCGAGGCGGCCTTGATTCGGTTCATCGTGCGACGCCTGCTACAGCTGATTCCGACGCTGTTCGGCCTGTCGATTCTTCTGTTCATCTGGTTGCGCCGCCTGCCCGGCGGCCCGGAGACCGCGATCCTCGGCGAGCGCGGCACCCCGGAGCTGCGCGCGCAGATCCGGGCGAACCTCGGCCTGGACGAGCCGCTGCTCGTTCAGTACGGCCGGTTCATGCAACGCATGCTCAAGCTTGACCTGGGCACCTCGATCTCGACCAAGCGCGAGGTCACGACGGAGTTCCTGGAACGTTTCCCGGGCACCGTGGAACTCACCATCACCGCGATGATCATCGCGATCGGCGTCGGTATCCCGCTGGGCTATCTGGCCGCCCGGCGTCGCGGCAGCTTCCTGGACAGCGCCTCGGTCGGTGGTTCGCTGATCGGCATCTGTGTGCCGGTGTTCTTCCTGGCGTACGTGCTGAAGGCGGTCTTCTCGGAAGAGCTGCACATGTTCCCGTCGAGTGGGCGGCAGGACCCGACCCTCGGCGCCACCCGCATCACCAATTTCTTCGTCCTGGACGGCTTGATGACCCGCGAGTGGGACGCCGCCCTCGACGCGCTGTGGCACCTGGTTCTGCCCGGCATCGCGCTGGCCAGCATTCCGTTGGCGATCATCGTCCGGATCACCCGGGCGAGCGTGCTCGAAGTGCTGAGCGAGGACTACGTCCGGACCGCCCAGTCGAAGGGCCTGTCCGAGCGCACGGTCCGGGGCCGCCACATCCTGCGCAACGCGATGCTGCCGATCGTCACGGTGATCGGCCTGCTCACCGGCGGCCTGCTCTCCGGCGCGGTGCTGACCGAGACGGTGTTCGCTTTCAGCGGCATCGGCGCGTTCCTCTATGAGGCCATCGCCAACCGGGACTATCCGGTCCTGATGGGCTTCATCATGATCATTGCCGTCTTCTACGTCTTGGTGAATCTGCTGGTCGATGTCTCGTACAGCCTGATCGACCCGAGGGTGAGGGTTCGATGAGCACCAAGAGTGACAAGGTCGACCGGCTGGGCGAGTTGTCCGCGGTCAAGCAGGACGAGCGCGGTGTCAGCCTGTGGGCCGAGGCGTTCCGGCAGTTGCGCCGCAACCCGAGCGCCATCGTCGGCGCGTCGATCCTGCTGCTGTTCGTGATCATCTCGATCATCGGGCCGTGGCTGGCGCCGTACTCGCCGACCGACACGATGGGCATCCGCGAGGGCGTGATCAAGCCGGGTCTCATTCCGGGCCCGTCGGCCGAGCACTGGCTCGGTTACGACCACCAGGGCCGGGACGAGTTCAGCCGACTGCTGGTCGGGGCCCGCCAGACGCTGCTGGTGGGCGTCATCTCGACGTTGATCGGCCTGACCATCGGCGCGCTGATCGGCGGCATCGCCGGCGCGTCGGCCGGCCTCGGCGGCCGCATCGGGCGTGCGGTCGACGGCGTGCTGATGCGCATCGTCGACATGCTGCTCGCGCTGCCCAGCCTGCTGCTGGCGGTCAGCATCGCGGCGCTGCTCGGCGCCAGCCTGACCACGGTGATGATCGCCGTCGGCATGGTGTCGGTGCCGGTCTTCGCCCGGCTGCTGCGTGGCGCGATGATCGCGCAGTCCGGTGGCGACTACGTGCTCGCGGCGACGTCGCTCGGCGTGAAGAAGTCGAAGATCGCGTTCACCCACATCCTGCCGAACTCGCTGGCCCCGGTCATCGTGCAGGCCACGCTCACGCTGGCCACCGCCATCATCGAGGCCGCCGCCCTGTCCTTCCTCGGGCTGGGCAACCCGGACTCCTCGATCCCGGAGTGGGGTGTCATGCTCGCCGACGCGCAGCAGTACCTCGGCGCCCGTCCCGGTCTGGCGATCTATCCGGCGCTGGGCATCATCATCACCGCGCTCGGATTCACCCTGCTCGGTGAGGCGATGCGTGAGGCCCTCGACCCGAAACTGCGGAAGTGAGGCCCGCCATGCCTTTGCTCGACGTCAAGGATCTGTCCGTCACTTTCGCCCGGCGTGGTCAGCGCACCGTCCGGGCGGTCGACGGAGTGTCGTTCTCGGTGGAGGCCGGGCAGGTCGTCGGCCTGGTCGGCGAGTCCGGCTGCGGCAAGAGCGTCACCTCGCTGGCCCTGATGGGGCTGCTGCCGAAGAAGCGCGGTGTGACCATCGGTGGTTCCGCGATGTTCGCGGACGACACCGACCTGCTCAAGACCGACGAGCGGAGCATGCGGGACATCCGCGGCCGGGACATCGCGATGATCTTCCAGGACCCGCTGTCCTCGCTGAATCCGGTCGTGCCGATCGGCGTGCAGGTGACCGAGGTCCTCAGCCGGCACCGGGGGATGCAGGGGGAGGCCGCCCGCAAGGAGGCCACCGACCTGCTCGACAAGGTCGGCATCCCGGACCCGGCGCGGCGGCTCAAGGAGTACCCGCACCAGCTCTCCGGCGGCATGCGGCAGCGGGCGCTGATCGCGATGGCGGTCGCCTGCAAGCCGCGGCTGCTGATCGCGGACGAGCCGACCACCGCGCTCGACGTGACGATCCAGGCGCAGATCCTGGAACTGCTGCGCGGTCTGGTCCGCGAGTCGGGAACCGCCCTGGTCATGATCACTCACGATCTGGGTGTGGTGGCCGGCATGTGCGACACGGTCAACGTGCTCTACGCCGGCCGGGTCGTCGAGTCGGCCCGGCGCAAGCCGCTGTTCGCCGAGCCCCGGCATCCGTACACCCATGGCCTGCTCGGCTCGGTGCCGCGCCTGGACTCCGCCCGCGGCGAGCGGTTGCACGCGATCCGTGGCTCGGTGCGTGACGTCCTGCCCTGGCCGGACGGCTGTGCTTTCGCCCCGCGGTGCGACCGCCGGGTGGACGCGTGCGTCGGCGAGCCGCCGGCGCTGGTCGAGAGCATCCACCGGCACGCGTACCGCTGCGTCAACCCCGAGCCCGTTACCGCGGAGGTTTCGTCGTGACCGAGGTGCTGGTCGAGGTCGACGACCTCAAAGTGCATTTCCCCATCAAGCGCGGGGTGTTCCTGGACCGGACGGTCGGGCACGTCAAGGCCGTCGACGGGGTGGATCTGCGGATCGAGAAGGGCCGGACGTACGGCCTGGTCGGTGAGTCCGGTTGTGGCAAGTCGACGCTGGGCCGGGCGCTGCTGCAACTGACCAAGCCGACCGGCGGCCGGGTGAACTTCGACGGCACCGAGCTGACCACGCTGCCGCCCAAGCAGCTGCGGCAGATGCGCAAGCGCATGCAGATGATCTTCCAGGACCCGATGTCCAGCCTGGATCCGCGGCAGAACGTCGAGTCGATCCTCACCGAGGGCCTCCAGGCGCACGGGATCGGTGGTGACCGCACCGAGCGGCGGAAGCTGATCGCGAAGACCCTGGACGCGGTCGGTCTCCCGCAGTGGGCGCTGTCGCGCTATCCGCACGAGTTCTCCGGCGGCCAGCGTCAGCGCATCGGCATCGCCCGGGCCGTGGTGCTCAACCCGGAACTGATCGTCGCCGACGAGCCGGTCTCGGCCCTGGACGTCTCGATCCAGGCCCAGGTCATCAACCTGCTGGGGGATCTCCAGGAGGAGCTGGGCCTCACCTACCTGGTGATCGCCCACGACCTGGCGGTGGTCAAGCACATCTCCGACACCGTCGGCGTGATGTACCTGGGCGGCCTGGTCGAGGAGGCGTCGAGCGACGACATCTACCGTCGGCCGCTGCACCCGTACACCCGGGCCCTGATGTCCGCGGTGCCGGTGCCGGACCCCGAGGTGGAGGACCGGCGGGAGCGGATCCTGCTCGCCGGCGACCTGCCGTCACCGGCGAACCCGCCGACCGGGTGCCGGTTCCACACGCGGTGCCCGTGGGCGCAGCCGACGAAGTGCCGCGACGACCGGCCGTCGTTGCGGATCATCGGCACCGGTACGCACCGGGTGGCCTGCCACTGGGCGGAGCAGATCGAGACCGGCGAGATCCGCCCGCACGCGGTGAAGGCCGAGATCACCGCTGACGGCGCCGGCGCGAAGGACGCGCACGGAGCGCTGGAGACCGCCCTGGAGACCCCCGGCGGTCCGGTGGTCTGAGGCACGATCCACAGCTCTGCGTGGTACGCGAGAAGGCCGCCCCGGTCAGCCCTGGGGCGGCCTTCTTCATTCTCGCGACGGGCCCGGCTGCGGTGCCGTCCGGTCGGCGGGACGGCTCACGGCGTACCCGACGGGGGTCTTGATCCTTCAGGACCAGCGGATCTGAGGGGATCGGTGGAAGCGGACGCCCTGCCGGGCCCAACGGGGGCCGTAGGCGCCCAGGCGGGCGCGGAATGACTCCCAGTCGTGGGTCGCCCGCGGCGACCAGCCGAGCTCGGCGGCCGCGACGAGCCGGGGGAAGGCCATGAACTCGATGTCGGCGAGATCGCGCAGCGTCTCCGACCACAACGGAGCCTCCACCCCCAGGACCGATTCCTCCGGTACGCCGTGCAGCAGCCGCCCGGGGTTCCAGTCGTAGGCTTTGCGCACCTCGATGGAGCCGGCCCAGTCGAGCCCGCCGGGTGTGAGCTTGTCGTAACGCATGTCGAGATAGGCGCGGTTCGCGGGGGAGAGCACCAGTCTCGCTCCCGCGGCGACGGCGGTGGCGACCGCGGGGTGGCTGTTCTCCTTGCCCCAGTACTGGAGCACCGCTCCGGCCGCGGCCGGGGACTGGGCGATCTCGTGCCAGCCGAACGCGGTCTTGCCGTGCTCGCCCACGAGCGGGAGGACCCGGCGCTGGAAGGCCAGGTAGCCGCCGTGCGCGGTCGCGAACGTCTCGTCGCCGCCGATGTGCAGGTACGGGCCCGGAGTCATCTCGGCCACCTCGCGGATGACGTCCTCGGCGAACCGGTAGGCGATCTCCTCGCCGACGCAGAGTGAGCTGTAGCCCACCCGCATGTCGGTGCGGGCTTTCGGCGCGACCCCGTCGCAGGTCAGCTCCGGGTAGGCGACCTGGGCGGCGTTCACATGCCCGGGCATGTCGATCTCGGGCACGATCGTGATGTAGCGGTCGGCGGCGTAACGCACGAGGTCGCGGTAGTCGTCCTTGGTGAGGAAGCCGCCGCCGGCGCCACCGACACCGGTGCCGGGCGCGCCGCCGACCTCGGTCAGCCTCGGCCAGGAGTCGATCTGGATGCGCCAGCCCTGGTCGTCGCTCAGGTGCAGGTGCAGGTAGTTGATTTTGAACCGGCTGATCTGGTCGATGTAGGCACGGACCTCGGCGGGCTCGTGGAAGTGACGGGCCAGGTCGAGCATGGAGCCGCGGTAGGCGTACCGCGGATGATCTTTGATGTGGCCGCCGGGGAGAACCCATCGGCGGCGCTGCGGGGTGTCCGCCTCGATCTCCGGCGGCAGCAGTTGGCGCAGCGTCTGCACGCCGGCGAAGAGCCCGGCCGGCCGGGAGGCCCGCAGCTCGACGCGAGCGTCGCGGATGTCGAGCCGATAGCCCTCGTCCGGGTGCCCCGGCTCCAGGACCAGGGCGATCGCCGCCGTGCCGGCTGCGGTGACCACAGGCAGGCCGAAGCCGGTGGCCGGGCGCAGAGCGGCGGCGAGCTGCCCGGCGACCGGCATGGCGTCGCCGGAAGCGGTGATCACGGTCTGTGCGGTGAGCCGGAAGTCGTCGCCGGGCGCCGGCGTCGCCTCGGCCACCGCCGGAAGGACGCCGGTCAGCGCGATCATGGCCGGCCCGGGAAAGGGGCCGGCCGACGCGGTCGCGGTGACCAGCGGAAGGGCCACGATCAGGGCGACGGCCAGGCGGGTGAGACGCATCCGCCCGACCCTAGCCACCCTGTGCCAGGCTCAGAGCCCTCAGGGGCGATCGCGCTCGCAGCCATGAACATGTGGGGAGATCGTAGATGCCGGTGCATCACCCTTCGGGGCGGTGCAGCAGCGCCACCGCGATCGCGTGCACGGCCTCGAGGTCGGCGGGGTCGGCCAGCTTGGACCGGCCGCCGGTCACCGCGTACCACTCCTCGGCGTCCTTGTACTGGACGCTCAGGACGGCCTCGCCGCCGGCGAGTTCGGTGCGCAGCGTCAGATCACCGGTGACGACGCCGACCTCGTCGGTCATCACGCCTCCCGGCCCGGCCACGATGTCGCTGCTCTTGCCCGTGCTCTTGTTCTGCGCCGCCTCGGCCATCAGCAGGTCCCCAGCATCTCGGTGAGAGCGTCCTTCTCCTTCTGCGTCACCGTCAGTTTCCAATGGCTCTTCACCTCAACCCAATCCTTCGCGTACGAGCACCAACTGTCCCGCGCGGGCGGCTTCCACGTGGACGGGTCCTGATCGCCTTTCGACCGGTTCGAGCCGGCGGAGACGGCGATCAGTTGCGGCCGGTCCAGGTCGTTGGCGAAGTCGCCGCGCTGTTCGGTGGTCCACTTGTCGGCTCCGGAACGCCAGGCGGCGGCCAGCGGCACCATGTGGTCGATGTCGACCTGGGTGGGAGCGTCCAGGACCTTGCCGTCGTAGAGGCTGTTCCAAGTGCCGGCGACGACGTTGCAGCCGGAGAACTTGACGTTCTCGCCGTCACGCTTCAGCACGGTGTCACGGACGTCGCAGTTGTCGCCGGTGTCCCGCCAGTGCGGGAACTTCTCCCGGCTGTACCCGGCCATCGAGCCGGTCTTCGCGACGACCTCGAGGGTGCCGAGAACGGCGGAACTGTCGGACGCGGAGCCGGAACCGGCGGAACCGGAACCACCGGGGGCGCCGGGGTCGCCGGCGGTGACGACGTCACAGCCGGTCGCGGCGACGAGGATGAAAGCGGCTGTGGCGAGGGCGGAGCTACGTGGGGGCACGGGTCAAGTCTCGTACCCGATCTTGCCGCGTGCCACTCGAGAGCACGAGCGGCACGCGGCAAGGGTGAAAATCAGCGTGCGCGGTTGACCGCGCTGGTCACCGCTTTGATGGACGCGCTGACGATGTTGGCGTCGACACCGGCGCCCCAGACGGTCACGTCACCGACCTCGCACTCCACATAGGCGGCGGCCTGCGCGTCGCCGCCCGAGGTGAGCGCGTGCTCGTTGTAGTCCAGCACCCGGGCGTTGATTCCCAGAGGCTCGATGGCCTGCAGGAACGCGGCGATCGGGCCGTTGCCGACACCGACCAGCGGCCGCCGCACGCCACGGTGGATCACCTCGACGTCGATCTCGACCTTGCCGTCGACGGTGGCCGTGCTGTAACTCTCCACGGTGAACTTCGTGGCGGCCTGGTGCTCGACCAGGTATTCGGCCGCGAAGTAGTCCCACATCTGCTGCGGGGTGACCTCGCCGCCGTCGGCGTCGGTGTGCTGCTGCACCACGCCGGAGAACTCGATCTGCAGCCGCCGCGGCAGGTCCAGCTTGTGCTCTTCCTTCATGATGTACGCCACGCCGCCCTTGCCGGACTGCGAGTTGACCCGGATGACGGCCTCGTAGGTGCGGCCCACGTCCTTCGGGTCGATCGGCAGGTAGGGCACACCCCAGGTGAAGTCGTCGATCGGCGTGCCGGCGGCGTCCGCGTCGGCCTGCAGCGCCGTGAAGCCCTTCTTGATCGCGTCCTGGTGCGAGCCGGAGAACGCGGTGTAGACCAGATCGCCCGCGTACGGGTGCCGCTCGTGCACCGGCAGCTGGTTGCAGTACTCCACGGTGCGCTTGATCTCGTCGATGTTGGAGAAGTCCACCTGCGGGTCGATGCCCTGGGAGAACAGGTTGAGCCCCAGGGTGACCAGGTCGACGTTGCCGGTGCGCTCGCCGTTGCCGAACAGGCAGCCCTCGATCCGGTCGGCGCCGGCCAGCAGGCCCAGCTCGGCGGCGGCGACCCCGGTGCCGCGGTCGTTGTGCGGGTGCAGGCTGAGGATCACGCTGTCCCGGCGGGGCAGGTTGCGGTGCATCCACTCGATCGAGTCGGCGTAGACGTTCGGGGTGGCCATCTCGACGGTGGCCGGCAGGTTGATGATCAGCGGCCGGGCCGGGGTCGGGTCGATCACGTCGATGACCGCGGAACAGATCTCCAGCGCGTAGTCCAGCTCGGTGCCGGTGTACGACTCCGGCGAGTACTCGTAGAAGATCTCGGTGTCCGGGGTGTGGATCTCCGCGTACTTCTGGCAGAGCCGGGCGCCGGTCGTCGCGATGTCGGTGATGCCGTCGCGGTCCAGGCCGAACACCACGCGCCGCTGCAGCGCCGAGGTGGAGTTGTAGAAGTGCACGATGGCGCGCTTGGCGCCGCGGATCGACTCGAAGGTGCGGTCGATCAGGTGCTCCCGGCACTGCACCAGCACCTGGATGGTGACGTCGTCCGGGATCAGGTCCTGCTCGATCAGTTGGCGTACGAAGTCGAAGTCGGTCTGGCTGGCCGCCGGGAAACCGACCTCGATCTCCTTGTAGCCCATCTTCACCAGCAGCATGAACATCCGCCGCTTGCGCTCGGGCGACATCGGGTCGATCAGCGCCTGGTTGCCATCACGCAGGTCGACCGCGCACCAGCGCGGGGCCTTCTCGACGACCCGGGCGGGCCATTGCCGGTCGGTCAGATCGACCGCGAACTGCTTCTGGTACGACTCGTAGCGCTGAAAGGGCATGGCGCTCGGGCGCTGCGTATCGAAAGGCTGAGTCTCGAAGGGAGTGGACATGTGACTGCTCCAGTCAGGAAGAAGACGAGCAGGCGGCGTGCGTCACCTCCGCGACGAGGTGCCGACCTGGAATGGGGCCTCGTCGCGGCAGCGAAGGAGAAGGTTCACCTGCCACATGTCGCCAGCCACGTTACGTCACGACCTTGAGATCGGCTAACCATTCGCCCGGATCGTGGGAAGGACAGGGGTCATGCGGACGGGGTCGGGCCGCTCGGCTGCAGCACCGGCGGCGGAGGGCTGGACATGCCCATCGGCTGGCCGCCCGCCTCCGGCCCGGGCAGTTGCAGGCTCGGCGGTCCCTCCACGTGGCGGACCAGCTTGAGCACGCCGAAGTCCACCCGTGCGGCGGTCAGCAGGCCGTCGGCGGAGTAGCAGTAGATGCCGACGTCGACCGGCTCGTCCAGCGCGGCGGTCACCGAGTCGACGGCGTAACAGGTGCCCTGTGCCCCGGCCAGCGGCTGGACCAGCGAGACCGCCAGCGGCGCCTTGCGGTCGGTGAAGACCGGCAGCCACTGCCGGAAGAGGCGCTGCACCCGCGGGTCGTAGCGGCGCGGCACCTTGTCACCGCGCTCGGCGACCCGGACACACGTCGGGCTGACCGGCTGGGCGGGGCTGGTGAGCGTGCACTGATAGAGACCGGTCGCCAACCGGATGATCGTGACGCCGGCGGTGCCGCCCAGCGCGCCGGCCGGGATGTCGACCCGCCACGTGCCGTCCTTCGCCACCGCGGCGACCACCTCGCGGGTCGCGCCTCCCGACTCGAAGGTGTAGAGGGCCGCGTACTGGCGGTCCAGGGCGAGCGCGGCCAGGCCGGCGAGCGCGTTACGGGCCTCGGGAGCCGGGGTGGCGGCCGACGGCACGGGGGACGGCGAGCCGGCGGCCGTCTCCGGCGTGGCGTCGCTGGTGCTACAGCCGGCCAGGCCGACCAGCAGCACGACGGTCAACGCGGAGAGAAGACGCATCGCGACATTCTCGCCCCATTTCGCGCGCTGCCCCCGGCATGGCGGCCCGGCGGCACCGGCGTGTCGCGTGACGTTGGCCGGATTGTGGGATCACATGTCGAGGCTGTGCCCGGGCGCGGCTAGTGTGGTGGCGACCGCCCTGACCGGCGTCGTTGTTCCGTATCGCCGAAGGAATGGTTTCGCCGTGGCTCTAGTGGTGCAGAAGTACGGTGGTTCATCGGTAGCGAACGCTGAGCGCATCAAGCGGGTGGCGGAGCGCATCGTGGCCGCTCGCAAGGCCGGCGACGACGTGGTCGTCGTGGTCTCGGCGATGGGCGACACCACCGACGAGCTGATGGACCTGGCCAACCAGGTCAGCCCGCTGCCACCCGGCCGTGAGCTGGACATGCTGCTCACCTCCGGCGAGCGGATCTCGATGGCGCTGCTCGCCATGGCGATCCACAACCTGGGTTACGAGGCCCGGTCCTACACCGGCTCGCAGGCCGGCGTGCTGACCACCTCGGTGCACGGCAAGGCCCGGATCATCGACGTCACGCCCGGCCGCCTGCGGACCGCGCTCGACGAGGGCGCCATCGCCATCGTCGCCGGCTTCCAGGGCGTGTCGCAGGACACCAAGGACATCACCACGCTCGGCCGTGGCGGCTCGGACACCACGGCGGTCGCTCTCGCCGCGGCGCTGCACGCCGACGTCTGCGAGATCTACACCGACGTGGACGGCGTCTTCACCGCCGACCCGCGGATCGTGCCGGACGCCCAGCACATCAAGAAGATCACCTACGAGGAGATGCTCGAGCTGGCGGCGGGCGGGGCGAAGGTGCTGATGTTGCGATGCGTGGAGTACGCGCGCCGCTTCAAGGTGCCGATCCACGTACGCTCTTCGTACTCGAACAAAGAAGGCACGCTCGTCACCGGCTCGATGGAGGACCCTGACGTGGAACAAGCACTCATCACCGGGGTCGCGCACGACCGTAGCGAAGCCAAGATCACGATTGTCGGCGTGCCCGACGAGCCGGGCTCCGCCGGCCGCATCTTCGAGACGGTCGCCCAGGCCGAGATCAACATCGACATGATCGTGCAGAACGTGTCGACCGAGGGCACCGGCCGCACCGACATCTCGTTCACGCTGCCGAAGGCCGACGGGCCGAGCGCGATGTCCGCGCTCGACAAGATCAAGCACCAGATCAAGTTCAAGAGCCTGCTCTTCGACGACCACGTCGGCAAGGTCTCGCTGATCGGCGCCGGCATGCGCTCCCACCCGGGTGTCGCGGCCTCCTTCTTCGCCTGCATCGGTGAGGCCGGCGTCAACATCGAGATGATCTCCACCTCGGAGATCCGGGTGTCCGTCGTCTGCCGTGACACCGACCTCGACACCGCGGTCCGCGCCGTGCACGACCAGTTCGAGCTCGGTGGCAACGAGGAAGCCGTCGTCTACGGCGGTACCGGCCGGTAAGCCGGACGTGGCGCAGCCCACGCTCGCCGTCGTCGGGGCCACCGGCTCCGTCGGATCCGTCATGCTCGAGCTGCTCTCGTCCCGGCGTAACCACTGGGGCGAGATCCGGCTCATCGCCTCGGCGCGGTCCGCCGGCAAGTCGCTGACCTGCCGCGGCGAGCGACTGGAAGTGGCCGAGTTGACCGCCGAGGCTTTCGACGGCGTCGACGTGGCGATGTTCGACGTGCCCGATGCCGTGTCCGAGCACTGGGCGCCGATCGCGGTCTCCCGCGGCACGATCGTGGTGGACAATTCGTCGGCTTTCCGCATGCGTCCGGACGTGCCTCTCGTGGTGCCCGAGGTCAACCGTGAGGACGCCGCGCACCGCCCGGCCGGCATCGTGTCCAGCGCCAACTGCACGGTGGCCGCGATGATCATCGCGGTGGCCCCGCTGCACTACGAGTACGGGCTCCGCGAACTGGTCCTGGCCTCCTACCAGTCCGCCTCCGGGGCCGGCCAGTTCGGCATCGACACCCTGCACGACCAGCTCACCAAGGTCGCCGGTGACCGCCTGCTCGGCTCCCGCCCGGGCAACGTGCGCCAGGCCGTCGGCGACGATCTCGGCCCGTTTCCGGCTCCGCTCGCGCTCAACGTGGTGCCCTGGTCGGGCGACCCCGCTGACAACGGCTGGTCGTCGGAGGAGATGAAACTCCGCAACGAGTCCCGCAAGATCCTGGGCGTGCCGGCCCTCAAGGTCTCCGCCACCTGCGTACGCGTCCCGGTCGTCACCGGCCACTCGGTGGCCGTGCACGCGGTCTTCGCCTCCGAGGTGACCGCGGACGGCGCCCGGCAGGTGCTGCGCAACGCCCCGGGCGTGATCCTGGTCGACGATCCCGACGCCGGCGAGTTCCCGATGCCGATCGATGCCGTCGGCACTGACCCGTCCTGGGTCGGCCGCATCCGCCGCGCGATGGACGACCCGCGTGCCCTGTCGCTCTTCATCACCGGTGACAACATGCGCAAGGGCGCCGCCCTCAACACCGTGCAGATCGCCGAACTGATCGCCGCCGAGCTCGCCAAGCGCACCGGCTCCTGACCGCGACGAACCTGCTGGAGGCTCTGGTGAGTGACGACGGCACCGGTATCTGCGAGGTGGTCATCACCGCCGCCGATCCGGAGTGGCTGGCCGGTTTCACGCGCCGGCTCATCGAGGACCGCCTGGCGGCGTGCGGCCAGCAGATCACCGCGATCCGTTCCCTCTACCGGTGGGACGGCGCCATCCAGGACGATCCGGAGGCCCGGGTGGCTCTGCACACCCGTGTCGACCTGGTCGGCCGCATCATCGAGCGGGCCGGCGCCGAGCATCCCTACGAGGTGCCGTGCGTCCTGGCCCTGCCGATCCTGGCCGCCAACCCCGCCTACATCGCCTGGGTCCGCGACGAGACGCAGCCCGCGCCACGGACCGACGGCGAGCCGTGATCCTTCCGGCCCCGCCACCCGGTGCGAGGGGACTTGCCCGTCAGGCGCGCCGCGGCCGGATCGCCGGGGACGTCGCGCGGTAGTGCGGGACGGCCCGGGTTCGCCCGGGGCGGCCAGGCGCGTACCGGAAAGGGGCGTGGCGAAGCGGGAGGGTCGCCCACCGGGCCGTCAGGGACCGCCCGGTGGGACAGTTCGTGAGCCGTCAGGCCGCGGCGTCGAGGTCCGCGCGGGTCAGCAGGGCCCGCAGGGTGATGCCTTCGGCGGCCAGCGCCTGGGAGCCGCCCTCCTGACGGTCGATGACGCAGACCGCGTGGTCGACGTGCGCGCCGAGCTTGCGCAGGTCGGTGGTGGAGAGGACCACCTGGCCGCCGGAGGTGACCACGTCCTCGACGATCAGGACGCGACGGCCGGCCACCTCGGCGCCTTCGGCGAGGCGGGCGGTGCCGTACTGCTTGGCCTGCTTGCGGACGAACGCGGTGGGGAGCTTCGCGTGCCGGGCCAGCGCGGTCACGACCGCGATGCCGCCCATCTCCAGGCCGGCGAGCACCTCGGTGCCTTCCGGAATGAGCACGGCGAGTCGTTCGGCGAGCCGGTCGAGCAGGACCGGGTCGGCCTCGAACTGGTACTTGTCGAAGTATTCGGTCGCTGTGCGGCCGGAGCGGAGCGTGAATTCACCGGTGAGGCGGCTCACGCTGCGGACCTGGCGGGCGAGGTCGCTGGAGTCTGTCACAAGGTCCCAGCTTGTCAGGCCGACTTCGGTGGCCGGACGCCGCCCCTCACGGTCACCCGTTGGCGTACTTGATCTCTTCGTTACCGCATCATATGCCGGATTAGTGTAATTTTCGCCTAATTAGTGGCTTGCGCCCGGAAGGATAGTTCTGTGACACCCTTCGCGATGCTCTTCCTGCTCGCCCTCGCCGGATCGTCGTGCTTCGCGCTCGGCCGGGCTCTGGGGCGCGGTGAACGCTACGAACGCGGTTACCGCGAGGGCTTCCGCGACGGCGAGACCGGCTCCCTCGCCCGCGCCACCCGGCTGATGCAGCTCTCGGAGCGGCCCTCCATCGCCCCGGCCGTCGAGTCGATGCTCGGGCCGTACGCCGTGCCCCAGCAGATGGCCCCGCGCACGGTCGGCCCACAGTTGGCCCTCTGAGGTCGCGGCCCGGCCGGACCGCACGCGGGAGTGACCGGCCGAACGGCCGCTCACTCCCGCGTCGTCATCACGAGATCCGGGTCGGTCGTCCCAGTGCTGCGTTTCGAGGTTGGCGTTGCGGGTGACCTTGGTCAGGATCGAGGCGCCCATGGAGTTGCGCAGGCAGGTGTGCTGGCTGCGGTTGACCCAGGCGCCGTAGCTCTTGAGCACGGCGTTCGCCTGGCCGGGCATGATGGCCACCGAAGCGGCGATGCCGGCGATCCCGGCGACAGCCAGAGCGCGCAGTCGTGTCTTGTGAGTCATATCTTCCCCCGAAGAAATTCGTGGGGGCGGCGGCCGGCACACCGGCGCCAACGAGTACTACACCCACTACCAGTGTGCGGCGGCGAGAACGGAGCAAACACCGCCTGCTCCCACCGGGTCGCGGCCTGATCCTCCACATGCCGATCGTGGCAGGCCGGCCCGTCGCTCTGGTGCCGGCCGGTCACGACTCGTCGAATCACCGCTCGACAACCCTCGC
>NZ_JASCTH010000039.1:22755-98775 GCF_030009775.1 Actinoplanes sandaracinus
CGCGGCCCCCCCCCCCCCCCCCCCCCGCCCGCCCCCCCCCCCCCCCCCCCCCCCCCCCCCCCCCCCCCCCCACGACTCGTCGAATCACCGCTCGACAACCCTCGCCGTCAATGAGGCATGAAGCATTCACGGTGATTATGGAGCCGAATGGTGAATCAGAGCTTGCTGCAGCCGTTCGTGTTCCAGAACTTCATAGCGCGACGCGTGTTCGGGCCGTAGATTCCGTCGTCCGCCACTCCGATCGCGCGCTGCACCGATCTCAGTGCGGTCTCCGTGTCGCCGCCGAAAATGCGGTCGGCCTCGATCCGCTTTTCGTAACACATCTGCATGGCGTTCTGCGGGGCCCTAACGGCTTCACCACGGTTGTTCCGCTTGAGCTGGCAGTTCACCGAGCCGTTGCTGAGAGCGGGAGCGTCATGGGGCTTGCGCCCTTCGGTCGCAATGTACAGCGAGGTCGTGCAGGTCGAGGTGGCGTACGCCGGGCTGGGTCCGACGAGTACGGATGCCGCCGCGAACAGTCCGGCTCTGACGACGGTGCGCACGCGCCTGGAGGACTTACGCATTTTCAATCCCCGTGGTTTACGAATGCGCACTCCATGCGAATGGTCGAACTGTCGTCGGAAATGAAGCATCGGTCCAGACGGCAATTGATAGTGGCCGCTCGCGACATGTGAAAATGCAAACAGGCGAAAGGGTGCGCATCAAGCGGCTTCGATCGATGTCCCGGGGGAGGTGCTGAGCCGCCGGTTTGTCGCTCGTCCCGGTCACTGATGGTGGACGGCAAAAAATCGGGCCCGGTCACCATTTCTGGCGACCGGGCCCGATCTGCAAACCACCTGGTCGGGGTGGCGGGATTTGAACCCACGGCCTCTTCGTCCCGAACGAAGCGCGCTACCAAGCTGCGCCACACCCCGGTGTTGCGAGGTAAATACTAGCGGAGCCCGTACCGGCCCTGCCAACCGGTATCCCGAAAAGGTAGAACCGCAGGTCAGCGCGGGATCAAGGTGAGAAGTGAGGCCTCCGGGCGGCAGGCGAAGCGGATCGGCGCGGTGGGATGGGTGCCTAGGCCGGCGGAGACGTGCAGCCAGGCGTCCGAGCCGGGCCAGCGGTGCAGACCCTTCGCCATCGAGGTGGGCAGGTCGCAGTTGGTGGTGAGGGCGCCGAACCCGGGCACGCAGACCTGGCCGCCGTGGGTGTGGCCGGCGAGCAGCAGGGCGAAACCGTCGGCGGCCATCGCGTCCAGGACCCAGGAGGCGGGCGTGTGGGTGACGCCGAGGTGCAGGTCAGCGCCGGCGCTGATCGGGCCGGCCACCGACGGGTAGTCGTCCCGCTCGATGTGCGGATCGTCCACCCCGGCCAGCTCGATGGAACGGCCGCCGGCCTTGATGGTGGTGCGGGCGTTGTTCAGGTCGGCCCAGCCCGCGTCCACCAGGGCCGCGCGAAGATCCTCGGTGGGCAGGTCGACACCTTGCACGTACTCACGGTCGGGCATCAGGTAGCCCAGCGGGCTCTTCCAGACCGGACCGCGGTAGTCGTTGGAGCCGAAGACGAACGCGCCGGGAACCGACAGCAGCGGGTCGAGGGCGCGCAGCACACCGGGGACCGCGCCCGCGTCGGCCATGTTGTCGCCGGTGACCACGACCAGATCGGGGTCGGCGCCACCGAGCGAGGCCACCCACTCCTGCTTGCGTCGCTGGTCGGGCATCATGTGCAGGTCCGTCAGGTGCAGGATGCGCAGCGGTTCCGCGTCTGGTTCGAGGACCGGGACGTCGAAGCGCCGCAAGGTGAACATGTTGCGCTCGATGAGGGAGGCATAGGCGAGTGTCGCGCCGCCGAGGGCGGTCAGGGTGGCGGCGGCCGAAATAAGGGAGCGCTTACGCATGCCCGCAAGGGTAGTTTCTCCGGTCATGGGAACGCTGAAAGACCGCCTGAACGATGACCTGCGCACCGCGATGAAGTCCCGGGACGAGCTCACCACCTCGACGCTGCGGATGGCTCTGGCCGCGGTCCGGACCGCTGAGGTCGCCGGTAAGGAGGCGCGTGAGCTCTCCGACGCCGAGGTGCTGGCGGTGCTGACCAAGGAGACGAAGAAGCGGCGCGAGGCGGCGACCGCGTTCGCCGACGCGGGGCGTACCGAGCAGGCGGCCAAGGAGACGGCCGAGGGCGAGGTCCTCGACCGCTACCTGCCGAAGCAGCTCACCGACGCGGAGATCGCCGACCTGGTGTCCGAGGCCCTCGCGGCCGGCGGCTTCACCGGCAAGGCTCAGATGGGCCCGGCGATGAAGGCGGCCCAGGCGGCCGTGGCGGGCCGGGCCGACGGCGGCCGGGTCGCTGCCGAGGTGCGGCGCCAGCTCGTCTGAGAGGGACGTACGGAAACGGGCGGGAGAGTGACTCTCCCGCCCGTTCGGCGTTCCTGGCTAGTTGCGCCTACCCGGTGGGGCGCTGTTGCCTGGATTCGGCTGTCCGCCCTTGCCGTTGCTGATCTCGAGGACCACCGCGCCGTTCTTGATCGTCTTGCCGGACGGGCTGGTGCTCGCGACCGTCCCCGCCGGGCACTCGGAGTCGACCGGCGCGCCCGTCGAGACGTGGAAGCCGGCGTCCTCCAGGCGGTTGGTCGCCGAGGAGACCGAGTCACACTTCACGCCGGGGATCGAGCGCTGCTCGCCGTACGCGATCTTGGAGCTCGTCGGCTTCTTGAAGCCTTGCGGCTGCTTGCCCTTCATGTAGTCCCGCACGGTGTACTGGACCGCCGGGTTGACGGTGTCGTGCTTCATGTGGTCGTTGTGGTCCTGGTAGTCCGGGTTGACCAGGTAGCCGGCGACGACGATCTTCGTGGTGCCGACGATCAGCGAGGCGGTCTTCTCCGCGTCGGTGGTGCCGGACTTGCCGAAGACCGGGTGGTCCACGATGCCGCGGGTGTTGCCGGCGGTGTTGCCGGCGCAGTTGCCGAGCTGAGCCGAGTCGCCGACCGGGCAGCGTGCCGTGTCGAGGGCGGCCCGGGCCACGTTCTTGTCGGTGGCCTGGGTGCAGTGCGGCTTGCCGACGTCGATGTTCTGGCCGTCCTGCGTGCTGATCTGCTCGACCGGCGTGGGCGAGCAGTACATGCCGTCGCCGGCGAGGGTCGCGTACGCGTTCGCCATGTCGAGCGGTGTGGAGGCCGTGACGCCCAGGGAGAACGCGCCGAACTGGTTGGCGCCGCCCTCCTTGGTGGTCATCTTGGCTTCGTCCGGCTGGCGGAACTGCACACCGAACCGCTTGGCGACCGCGATCACCTTTTCGGAGCCGACCCGCTCCTGGAGCGGGATGAAGTAGGTGTTGATCGAGTTCGCGAAGGCGGACCACATGTCGTAGACCTTGCCGCCGGCGCCACCGGAGTTCTTCGGGCAGTAGAAGTGCCCGTCACAGGTGGCCGGACCGGGGCCGACGATGTAGTTGGAGCGGTACTGCTTCTCCGCCTTGATCGTGTAGCCGAGGGGGTAGTTGTTCTCCAGGGCCGCGATGATCGGGAAGATCTTGAACACCGAACCGGCCTGGTAACCGTAGATGTCGCCCCCGCCGCTGAGCAGCGGGTTCGTGGTGTTCGGGTGAGTGCCCCGGACGCCCGCCTTGGCCTTCTTCGGGTCCGACGAAGGCTTGTTCTGCGGGTTGTCGGGGTCGTCGAGCTTGTACTTACGGTTGGCCGCGAGCAGGCGGACCTTGCCGTTGCCCGGCTCGACACCGGCCAGCAGCAGCGCCTTCTCACTCGAGTCCGACTGCCGCTCCGAGACCTGCTTGCGGGCGGCCGACTGGCCCTCGATGTCCATCGTCGTGACGATCCGGTAGCCGCCGCTCTTGAGGCGCCGCTCCCGGTCGTAGGACGTGGAGCCGAACGCCTCCTGCTCCAGCCACCAGCGGTGGAAGTAGTCGCAGAAGAAGCCCCAGTGGTTCTTCGCCACCCAGGCGCAACCGCGGCCGACCTGCTTGACCTTGCTCGGGATCTCGGCCTTCTTGGCCTCGTCGGCCTGCGCCTGCGTGATCGCGCCCATCTCCAGCATGGCCGGGACGATGTAGTTGTCCCGGCGGGCGGTGATCTGCTCCTTGCCGCTCGGCGTCGTGGGGTTGAAGCTGCTCGGCGCCTTCACCATGCCGGCGAGCATGGCCGCCTCGGCGACGGTCAGGTCCTTCGGCCGCTTGTTGAAGTAGACCTGGCTGGCGGCGTAGACGCCGTAGGCCTGGTTGCCGAAGGGCGCGATGTTGAGGTAGCGCTCCAGGATCTGGTCCTTGGAGATCTGCTTCTCGATCTGAAGCGCGTACTTCATCTCGTTGACCTTGCGCTTCGGGCTGTCCTCCGTAGCGGCGATCACCTCCTGCGGGTTGGTGGCCGAGTAGGCCAGCGACATCCGCACGTACTGCATGGTGAGCGTGGAGGCGCCCTGCTGCGTGCCACCCTGCTTGTTGCTCACGAACGCACGGGCGACACCCTTGAGGTCGACGCCGTTGTGCTCCTTGAACTTCCGGTCCTCGGCGGCCAGGATCGCGGCCTGCATGAACGGCGAGATGTCCTGCAGCGGAACGTCGCTGCGGAACTCGTCGTAGAACAGCGCGATCTGCGTCTTGCCGTCGGACGCGTAGACCCGGGTGATCTGCGGAGAGCTGAATTCCTTGAGCTCACTCGGCAGGTTGGCGAACGTCTGACCGCCCGCCTTCGCCGCGAGCCCGGTCATCGCCGCGGCCGGGAACGCCGCGGCGGCCACGACCACGCCGGCCAGTAGGCCGCATATCAGCAGCGAGGTGGCGTTCGTGAAGATGTTGTGATCGCGTCTGCGAAACCAGGAGGTCACCCGAGCAGGGTACGCGAACCGTGCACGCGCTCGCCCGCCGAGAAGGCTCTCCCCGCCCGATATGAGTGTGACCTGTCACCCCTCATGGCGGAGCGTTTTTCCCTATTCGCACCGAAGATACCCCCGTTCGGCCACCCAGCCACAACCGCTATGCCCGGAACTACCGGCCTATACGTATTTGAGGGACAACGTTGCGTAATCACCCAACTACAGAGCATGATGGTGCGGCGAGACACGGACGCCGATGGCACGGGGGAACAGGGGCCGCCGGCGTCAGGGGGTGAAACAAGGGGGGACGTTTACCGTGGGGATGATCAGCGACTGGCCCAGCATGGCGGCGTGTCAGAGTGGCGACCCTGACGCGTTGTTCGTGCAGGGCGCCGAGCAGAACGTGGCGAAGAGGATCTGCCGCAGCTGCCCGGTCCGCTACGAGTGCCTCGCCGACGCCCTGGACAACCGCATCGAGTTCGGCGTCTGGGGAGGCATGACGGAACGGGAACGGCGAGCCCTGCTTCGCCGTCACCCGCATGTGGCGAGCTGGCGGAAGATGTTCGAGGCCGCACTGCGGGAGAAGGGCGCCGACAAGGTGCTCGTCTCCACCCGCTGATCAGGCGATCAGCGTTCCGATCGTTCGCAGCCCGTCGACGTCGTGAACGTCGGCGGGCTGCGCCGCGATCGCGGTGGCCGGCACCGAGGGGAACGCCCTGGTGAACTCGGCCGCGACCGTGGTCTCCCGCTCGGACTGGCGCAGCAGCCCGGCGTGGATCCGCAGCACGTCCGCGGTGATCTGCTGGTCACCGTCGGCCGTCAGCCGGTCGGCCGCGGCCTCGCTCTCCGCCGCGTCGAGCCCGGCCGGCTCGGTCTGGTGCATCCGGTTCAGGACCAGCCCGGCGAGCGGCATCCGCTCCTCGACCAGCCGCTCCGCGAAATAGGCGGCCTCCCGGATGGCGTCCCGCTCCGGCGCGGCGACCAGCAGGAACGCCGTCTGCGGGTCCTGAAGGATCCGGTATGTCTGGTCGGCGCGTTGCCGGAACCCGCCGAACATCGAGTCCAGCGCCGCGACGAAGCCGGACAGGTCGGTCAGCAACTGGGCGCCGAGGATTTTCTGGACAGCTTTGGAGAACAGTCCGAACGAGGCGGTGACCAGGCTGAACACGCTCCGGCCGCCCCGCGCGGGCGCCAGCAGCAGCCGCAGCATCCGGCCGTCGAGGAACCGCGACAGCCGGGCCGGCGCGTCCAGGAAGTCCAGCGCCGACCGGGACGGCGGGGTGTCCACCACGATCAGGTCCCACTGGTCGCCGGCCCGCAGCTGGCCCAGCTTCTCCATCGCCATGTACTCCTGGGTGCCGGCGAAGGTCGAGCTCATGGCCTGATAAAACGGGTTCCCGAAGATCTCGGCGGCACGTCCCGGCGTGGTGTGCTGCTCGACCACCTCGTCGAACGTGCGCTTCATGTCCAGCATCATGGCGTACAGCTCGCCGCCGCTGGAGTCGACGTCGATCCCCTTGACCTGCCGGGGTGTGTTGTCCAGCTCGGTCAGGCCCATCGACTGGGCGAGACGACGGGCCGGGTCGATGGTGAGCACCACCGTGCGGCGGCCGTGCACCTCGGCCGCGCGCAGGCCGAGCGCGGCGGCAGTGGTCGTCTTCCCGACGCCGCCGGCTCCGCAGCACACCACGATGCGGATGGCCGGGTCGGCCAGGAGACCGTCGACGTCGAGCCGTGGAGCGGTCAATTCAGCCACCATTTCAGGGTAGTGCGTCTTGATCGGACATTCGCGTCGATCAAGCTCGCATGAGGAGAGCCGCCAGATCGTCCAGGGCCGCGCGATCGACGCCGTCCGGGAGCAGCGGCAGCTCCACCATCGGACGGCCCAGTTCGGCCAGTTCCAGCCGCAACGACTCCTCCAGCTCCCGCCGGGTGAGGTGGGCCTGCGCCTCGGCGGCCAGCTGGTTGACCGTCGCCGGGGCAGCGGTCAGCCCGGCCGCGGTCAGCCCGCGCTTGATCTCCGCCTTGGTGACCTTGCCGCCGGCCAGCAGTGGCGGGCGGGCGCCGTTCACCACCACCCGGCCGACCGGGATCTTCAGCGCGGTGAGCTCGGCGATCGCGTCCAGCGTCTCCTGGACCGGCATCTCCTCCAGGAGCGTGACCACGTGCACCGCCGTCATCGGTGAGCGCAGCAGCGACGCCACACCCTCGCTCTGTGTCTTGATCGGACCGACCTTGACCAGCCGGGCGGTCTCCTCGGTGACGTTCAGGAACCGGCCCACCCGGCCGGTCGGCGGCGCGTCCAGCACCACCGCGTCATAGACCCGGCCGCCGTCTTTCGACCGGGTGGTCGCCTCTTTCACCTTGCCGGTGAGAAGCACGTCACGCAGGCCGGGGGCGATGGTGGTGGCGAAGTCGATGGCGCCGACCTTGCGCAGCGCCCGCCCGGCCGCGCCGAGCTTGTAGAACATGTCCAGGTATTCGAGGAGGGCCTCCTCGGGGTCGACGGCCAGGGCGCGGACCTCGCCGCCGCCGGTGGTGGCCGCGACCCGCCGTTCCGAGTACGGCAGCGGTTGCAGGCCGAACAACTGGGCGATGCCCTGCCGGCCCTCCACCTCGACCAGCAGCGTGCGCCGGCCACCGGCCGCCAGGCCCAGGGCCAGCGCGGCCGCCACGGTGCTCTTGCCGGTGCCGCCCTTGCCGGTCACCACGTGCAGCCGCTCCGGCCAGTTGCGGTGTTCGTCGCCCATGGGGTCCACGGTACGGCGACGTGTCAGCCGTTGACCTCACACACGAGCCAGCCGGTCTTCCGGACGACGGTGAAACGGAGATCCTGTGCGGCGGTCTTCTCGTCGTCGGTCGACATGACGATCCGCACGTCGACCCGGGCCCGCTCCTCGTCCCGGTCGGCCACGGCCGGCTCGTCCCAGCGGAAAACCGGGGCCTGGTAGCCGTCGGCGTACCCGCTGATCTGCTCCACCCGGGCGGCGAGTTTCGCCTCATCGCGGGATTTGCTGCACACCAGATCGCGCGCGGCGGTCGCGTCCTGCTGGGTGTAGACCGCGGTCAGGAACCGGTTGACCGCGGTGGTCGGGTCCGGCGAACCGGGGTTGTCCGCGTCCCTGAGCAGGTAATACGCCGAGACGGCGCCGCCGCCGCAGAGCGCCAGGGTGGCCACGAAGGCCATGGAGAGGAAAATCGTCGAACGCGCTCGCGGGTCGGCGGCCGGTGGCAGGCGGCCGGTCGGCGACCCCACCCAGATCGGCTCGGCCTGCGGCTGGATCTCGGCCGGCGGCGAGTGCTGGTAGGCCAGGTGCTCCGGTGGCGCGTGCCGCCACTCGCCGGGTCTCTCGTGCTGGGCGTGCCAGGGGCCGTGGGGCGGTGGCTGATGCCACACCGGCTCGGGAGTGTGCGATATCACCTCACCGGACACCACCGGATGTTCGGCGGTGTCGAGGTCCGGAGCCGTGAACGCGGCCGTGTGCGGCGGTTCGGGCGCCGGAATGGGTTCCACCGGCGGGATCGGCATGGGCGGTTCCGGCTCGGGCGACGGTGGCGGCTCCGGGTGCCCGCCCGGCTCGTTCCGTGCGTCCTGCGTCATGTCATCCTCCGCTCCTGGCTCTCCGTGATGGCATGTGCGCTTTCCGTACACAATTCGCAGCCCAGCCTAGCCAACGGCGGGCGGGCGCGCGTCCTAAGCTGTGCCGGTATCCGACGTGAGGAGAGCACCAGCAATGCAGAAGTGGGAGTACGTGACCGTGCCCCTGCTGGTCCACGCGACCAAGCAGATCCTCGACAACTGGGGCGAGGACGGCTGGGAGCTGGTCCAGGTCGTTCCCGGCCCGAACGGCCCCGAGCAGCTGGTCGCCTACCTGAAGCGACCCAAGTCATGACCACTCCGGCCCCCGTCTCCGGGGAGGGCGCGGTCGACGCCTACGCCAAGCTCGCCGCACTGGGCCTGACTCTGCCGGCGGTGGCCGCGCCGGTCGCGTCGTACGTGCCCGCCGTGCAGTCCGGCAACCACGTCTACGTCTCCGGCCAGCTGCCGTTCGTCGACGGCAAACTGCCGCAGGTCGGCAAGGTGGGCGCCGAGGTCAGCGTCGAGGAGGCCGCCGGGCTGGCCCGCCTCTGCGCGCTCAACGCCCTCGCCGCGATCGACGCGCTGGTCGGACTGGGTCGAGTCGTCAAGATCGTCAAGGTGGGTGGATTCGTCGCCTCGGCGCCCGGCTTCACCGGTCAGCCGGCCGTGATCAACGGCGCGTCCGATCTCTTCGCCGCCGTCCTGGGCGAGCAGGGCCGGCACGCCCGCGCCGCGGTCGGGGTCTCCGAGCTGCCGCTGGGCTCGCCCGTCGAGGTCGAGGTCATCGCCGAGGTAGTGTGATCTTGCGGTGATTCGGCAGTATTTGCTCACCGATGGTGACCGGATCGGACATCGTGTCTCCGTCAACGCCCCCGGACCGACGTACGATTCGGGTCATGGGGGGCGCTGAGCCCGAGTCGGCCGAGGCCGACCGGCTACCGGGTTGGGTGACGTTGCTTCGGGCGCCCAACCCGGGGCCGATGACGCTGGACGGCACCAACACCTGGATCCTGCGGGCTCCCGGCGCGGACTACGCGACCGTGATCGACCCCGGGCCGCTGGACGAGGGACATCTGCGGCGGATCGCCGAACACGGCCCGTTCCAGTTCATCCTGATCACACACGGTCATCACGATCACGTCGAGGGCGCCGACCGACTGTCCGAACTGCTCGGCGGCACCGCGGTGCTCGCCGCCGACCCGGCGTACTGCCTCCACGGTGACCCGTTGGACCCGAGCGAGTGGCTCGGCGGCAACGGGCTCGACATACGGGTGGTGGACACTCCAGGGCACACCAGTGACTCGGTGTCCTTTCTCATCGAGTGTGGGGACGACCGCGCCATGTTCACCGGAGACACCATTCTGGGTCGCGGGACCACGGTGGTCGCCCGGCCCGACGGCGACCTCGGGGCCTACCTGCGCAGTCTTGAACTGCTCAGCGCGTACCCCGAAGTGTTGATGTTGCCCGGCCACGGCCCGGCCCGGACCGACACGGCCGAGCGCGCCCGCTTCTATCTCGAACACCGCCGTGAGCGGCTGGCGCAGGTGGCGGCCGCCATGGCGGCCGGCGCCGAAACGCCCGAGGCCGTCGTCGACCTGGTCTATCCGGACATCGATCCGGGTGTGCGGTTCGCCGCCGAGTGGTCCGCGGCCGCGCAGCTCGACTATCTGCGGCAGCGACGGGAAACGCCGTGACCTGCCCTGTGTGCGGGACCGTCGCGGTGCCCGGCGCCCGCTTCTGTCACCACTGCGGCGCCGCGCTCCCGGCCGCGGCCTCCCTGCCCGCGGCCGAGCGGCGCATCGTCACCGTGCTCTTCGGCGACCTCTCCGACTTCACCTCGTTCTCCGAGGACCTCGATCCGGAGCGGGTCGGCGCGGTCACCGACCGCGTGCTGGCCGCGCTGGCCGGCGCGGTGAAGACGTTCGGCGGGCACGTCGACAAGCTGACCGGCGACGGGATCATGGCCGTCTTCGGCGCCCCGGTGGCCCACGAGGACGACGCCGAGCGCGCGGTCCGGGCCGCGCTGAGCATGCAGCGGGCGGTCCGCCGGGTGCTCGACGACGAGCGCGGCGGTGGCGCCCCCCTGGGCCTGCGAGTCGGGCTCAACACCGGCGAGGTGGTCGCGGGCATGCAGGCCGGCATCGAGTACACGGTCATCGGCGACACGGTCAACACCGCCGCCCGGCTGGCCGACGCCGCCGCGGTGGGGACCGTCTACGCCGGCGAGCGCACCAGCGCGGGCACCCGGCACGTCGCCTCCTGGCGGCAGCTACGGCCGCTGCGGCTCAAAGGCAAGCGCGAACCCGTTCCGGCCTACGAGCTGCTCGGCCTGCACGACGCGCCGGGCACCCGGTCCGGTCTGGGCGACGAGGCGCCGTTCGTGGGCCGCGAGGCCGAGCTGGGCCGGTTCTCCGGCCGGCTGGCCGAGGCGATCGACACCGGCCACCCCCGGATCATGGTGATGACCGCCGAGGCCGGCATCGGCAAGTCCCGGTTCGCCGGCGAGGTCAAGCGCCTCGCCTCCGGATACTCCGGGCACGGCGCGCGGGTGCTGCGGGTGCGCTGCCGGGCGTTCGGTGAGCGCCGCCGCTACGCGCCGCTGGCCGACCTCGTCCGCAAGGCGGCCGGCCTGCCCAAGGACGTGGCCACCACGGTCGCCCGCACGGTCGTCGAGGAGCGCCTCCGCAAGCTGGGCAACCGCCTCGGCGTTCAGGTCGACAGCGACCGCCTGCTGGTGCTGCTCGGGTACGGCGAGGCCCCGGACCGCCCGATCGGCCCGGCCGCGCCCGCCGACTGGCCGTCCAGCGCCAGGCGCATCGACGCCGAAGCCATCGCCGTCGCCGTCGCCGACCTGCTCAACGCGCTCGCCGCCGAGGAACCGCTGGTGGTGATCGTGGACGACGTGCACGACGCCACCGACACCACGATCGAGGCGATCGGCCGCACCCTGAACCGGCTGGAAGGCCCGGTCGTGGTGCTGCTGCTCAGCCGGCCCGAGCTGGTGCGCTCCTCGCAGGCGATGGCCCGGCTCGCCGACGCCGAGGTGCACACCCTGCCGCCGCTGCGCGGGGCCGACGCGTCCCGGCTGCTCACGTCATATCTGCACGGCGGCAAGCTGCCCCCGGCCGACAGCGACCGGCTGCTCGCCACCGCCCAGGGCAACCCGTTCTATCTGGCCGAGATGGTCACCCTGCTGATGGAGCGGGGCGCGCTCACCCCGGCGGTCGGCGCCAACGCGGCCGGCCGGTGGCAGCTCGCGGCCGGATCACTCGGCAGCCGGCTGCTCTCCCGAGACCTGGCCGCGGTGCTCGCCGCGCGTATAGACGCGCTCACCGCGGAGCCGCGGTCGGTGCTGCGGGACGCGTCGGTGGCCGGGACGACCGTGCCCAACGGCGTACTGGAGGCGCTCCAGGAGCGGCGGGCGGTCGCCGACAGCCGGCCGGGCGTGGTCGTCGCGGTCGAACTCGAACGAGCCGTCGACGAACTGCTCCAGCGGCGCATGCTGCACCGGTCGCGGTCCGGCGGCTACCAGTTCAGCACCCCGCTGATGCGGGAGGCGGCCTACGCCGGGATCGGCAAGGCCGACCTGGCCGAACGGCACGCCTACCTGGCCGCCTGGGCGGCGCCGGAGAGTGTGTCCGAAGCCGGGCACGACGGCGCGGTCCGGCTCAACCTGACCGACGGCGAGCGGGACGCGTTCATCGCCGCCCACGCCGGGCAGGCGGTCGAACTGGCCGACGCCGTGCGGCTGCGGCCGGACGCGCCGGCCCGCGAGGTGGCCCCGCTGGGCGTCGCGGCGCTCGGCCGGATGGCGCGGCGCGCCCTCGCCGACATCGAACCCGCCGCCGCCATCGAGTACGCGGAACGCGCCATCGCCCTGGCCAAGGGCGAGCTGCCGCTGCCCGACCAACTCGTGCACGCCCGTGCGCTGCTGCGCCTGGGCCGGGCCGAGGAAGCGCTGACGTTCGGCGAGAAGATCGCGGTGAGCGCCGCCGACGAGCCGGTCTGCCGGGCCGAGGCGATGATCGTGGTCGGCCGGGCCCACGAGGCGCTGGGCGACACCGACCGGGCCGTCACCGCCTGGCAGGAGGCGCTCGAGGTGGCCACCGAGGCCCAGCTGCTACCGGAGCGGGCCAACGCGATGCGCCGCCTCGGCATGGCCGACTTCCTGTCCGGCAAGCTCAGCCAGGCCAGCAGCCGGTTCGCCGCCGCCTATCAGGTCACGCTCGCCGCCGGGGACCGCCACGGGCAGGCCTGGGCGCTGCAGAGCCTGGCCTGGGTGACCACCACCCGGGGCGACTTCGCCGGCACCGACGCGGTGCTGGGCCGGGCGGCGCGGCTCTTCGCCGAACTCGGCGACCCGGTCGGCCGCTCCTGGCTGCGCGGCACCACGGCGTTCGCCCGGCTGCTGGCCGGCCGGTTGCAGGAGGCACGCCGGCTGGCCCGGCTCTTCCTGCCGTTCGGCGACCGGGTCGGTGAGGGCTGGGCGGTCGGCACGCTGCGGGTCGTCGAGGCCTACGCGGCCGCCGAACTCGGCGATCTCGGAGCCGCCGACGGGCAGGCGCGCCGGGCGTACCGGGAGTTCCTGGAGGTCAACGACGACTGGGGCTGCGGGCTCGCCCTGGTGGTGCGCGGTGCCATCGCCCGCGGGCTCAACGAACCCGAACACGCCGGTGACCTGCTCACCGACGCCATGGGCTACGCCGGCCGCACCGGCCATCCGCTGCTGCTCGGCATGGCCGGGACCCTGCGCGGGTTCGTCGCCCTGCAACTCGGTGACCTGGAAGCCGCCGAAGCCGACGCGCGACGGGTGATGACCGCGGTCGAACCGCACAATCCGCTGGCGCCGGCCCAGGTGGGGCCACGGGTGCTGCTGGCCGAGGCGCGGACCAGGGCCGGGGACGCGGCGACCGCGATCGGGCTGCTGGCGCCGATCGCCAGTGACATGTCGACGCCGTCGATGCTCTTCTCGCGGCGGCACGCGCTGGCGTCGTACGCCTCCGCCCTGCTCGCCGACGGCCGCGTCGACACGGCTCTCACCTGGATCGAGCGGGCCGCCTCGGCCCCCGCCGAGGACGTCCGCAGCACCGTGATCTCGGCCATGGTCCGGGCCCGGGTGCTGGCCGCGGCCGACCGTTGCGAGGAGGCCCGGGAGGCGGCTGAGGAAGCGGTCCGTCTGGCGTACTCCACCGAGCAGGCCAGCGAGCGGGCAACCGCCGAGGAGCTGCGGGACACCCTCTCGGTGACCGCCGTGGAGGAAACTGTCGCCTACGCGTCTGACGTGCCCGGATGATCTCCGCGGCGGCTGGCGTATTTTCTATCCCGTGACGGATACTCCGCCTGGCGCCCTGCCCGTACCTTACGTGCCAGGCATGTCCGGTTTGTCGATTATGGCACGTGGTGGGTATGCCACCGTATACCGCGCCGTCCAGGACTCCGTCGGGCGTGACGTCGCCATCAAGGTGGAGAACCGCACCCTCGACAGCGCCCGCGACCAGGCCCGCTTCCTCCGCGAGGCGCGCGCCGCCGGGCGCATGTCGTCACACCCGCACGTCGTCGACCTGTTCGACGTCGGCGTGACGGTCGACCAGCATCCCTACCTGATCATGGAGTTGTGCGACGGGTCGTACCTCGACCGCATGCGCGTCTCCCCGCTCACCCCCGCCGAGACCCGCGACGTCGGCATCAAGATCGCTGACGCGCTGGTGCACTCGCACGCCAACGGCGTCCTGCACCGCGACGTCAAACCGGCCAACATCCTCTACTCCGAGTTCAACCCGGCCGTCCTCGCCGACTTCGGCCTGGCCGTCCTCGGCGAGATGCGCGACTCCATGGTCACCCTCGAGGTGCTCACCCCCGCCTACGCGCCGCCGGAGATGTTCCGCCACGACACCCCGTCCGGCGCCGCCGACGTCTACGCCCTGTGCGCCACCCTCTACGCCGTCATGAGCGGCCGGCCACCCCGCTGGGAGAGCAACCGCAGCCCCAGCCTGCTCACCCTGATGGACCTGTTCCACCAGCCCATCCACGACTTGCACGGCGTGCCCCGGGCCCTCACCGACATCCTCCGCTACGGCATGAACAACGACCCGGCCGCCCGGCCGACCGCCGAACAACTCCGCGACCTGCTGAGCAATCTGCACCTCGACCCCAGCACGCCGCCACCGCCGCCGGCGGTCTATCGCTCGGTGTCGACCAACCACGTGCCACCGCCGCGGCCACGGCCCATCCCGCCGAGCACGCCCACCCTCGACGAGACCCCGACGGTGCACAACAACCCGGCCCGCAAAAACTTCTTCAGCAAGTGGTTCTTCGGAAGCTGACCGCCACGCTCTCCCGGCGCCCTCTCTCCGCACCCCCTTCCCGGCGCCCGGCGCTCCCCCTCGCTGTGCTCCCGGTTCGCTTCGCCGGGCCGACCCAGCGGGATTCCGGTCAGTTCGCTTCTCTCGTACGAGACAAGCCGCCCTTCGCCGCGCCACACCTCACGTGGCTCCCCACGCGAGGCCCGGCGGATCCGCACGGCCGCAGCGCGGCCACCGGGCTGCTGCCCCCTTCCCGCCAGACCAGTGCCCGAACGGTGAGCCGTCGCCCAGGCAGGTGTCGCACCGCCAGTTCCGCGTCTGCGTTACGGCCGGCTCAGCGAGCCGTCGCTCAAGCGTGTCACCGGGCCGGCGTTCCACGTGTGGGCTAGGGCCCCGGGTTGCGGAGTGCGGCGAGCCGTCGTCTGGGCGCGTTTCGACGGTGCTATTTCGCGTTGCGGCTACGGCTGAGGGGTCGCCTGCTGGGCGGGACGGTCGATGGCAGGGATGCGGTAGCCGGTGGCCCGGGGATTGCCCGAGAGGCGCGCTGGGGGCTTGAGCGGTGCCTTCGTCGCGCGGTAGTCCGGGGCGAGGATGGTGCTTCTGCGGGCTGACTGGCGCGGGTCGGGGAGGGGGGGGCGGCTATTCGGGGTCTAGGACGGCTAGGAGTTCGCCGGTGTCCACCTCGGCGCCGGGCTGGACCGGGAGGGAGGAGACCACACCGGCCGACGGGGCGTGGACCGGGTGTTCGAGCTTCATGGCTTCCAGGGTGAGCAGGAGTTCGCCGGCGCGAACGCGCTGGCCGGGGACGACCAGGACGCGACGGACGGCGCCGGGAAGTGGGGCGATCAGGGAGCTTTCAGCGGCCTCGAGGGCGGGCAGCGGGAAGCGGGAGATCTCGCGGAGCGCGACCGAACCCTCGGGACTGTCGACGTAGGAGACGTCGCCGACGCGGTGGACGTGCACGCCCATGCGGATGCCCTGCACGTTGAGGACGACCCGGTTGCTGGCGGCCTGGACGACGACGACCGCGGGGTGTTCGTCGGCGACGGGGGCCTGGCCGAGGCCGGCGAGGTCGAGTTCCTCGGGGTCGACGGCGCGGACCCACCAGCCGGCCAGGTCACCGTGGCGGTTCATCCGGTAGCCGACCTCGACGGGGCCGGTGGGACCGTCGTAGACGGCGGTCTGGGAGCCGGAGGGGACGTTGCGCCAGCCGGACGGCAGCGAGCTGAGCACCGGGGCGGACGCCCGCCTGGCCGCGGCGCCGGCGAGGGCGGCGGCGAGGCAGGAGAGGCGGACGGCGTCGACCGAGGAGAGCAGTGGGGCGAACACCTCGGGGTGCCGGTCGAGGAAGCCGGTGTCGACGTCGCCGGCCCGGAACGCGTGGTGCCGCAGCACCCGGACCAGCAGGTCCCGGTTGGAGACGACGCCGTGCAGGTGGGCCCGGGCGAGGGCGGAGGCGAGCATCCGGGCGGCCTCCTGGCGGCTGGGTGCCCACGCGATGAGTTTGGCCATCATCGGGTCGTACTGGACGCCGATCACCGAGCCGTCGGTGACGCCGGCGTCGAGGCGCAGGCCGGGCTGGGGGAGCGGGCGGAACTGGCCGGCGATGTCGGGTACGGCGAACCGGTGCAGGGTGCCGGCGGCCGGCAGCCAGGCGTAGGCCGGGTCCTCGGCGCAGATGCGCACCTCGATGGCGTGGCCCCGGATCGGCGGCGGGCCGGGCATCGGCACGCTGCCGCCCTCCGCCACCAGCAACTGGAGCCGGACCAGGTCGTAACCGGAGACGCACTCGGTGACCGCGTGGTCGGCCTGCAGGGTCGGGGTGAGTTCCAGGAACCAGAAGTCGCCCGCGGCGTCGAGGAGGAACTCGACCGCACCGGCGCCGACGTAGCCGAGCGCCCGGACGGCGACGATCGCGGCCCGGCACAGGTCCTCGCGCAGCGCCACGTCGACGGCCGGGGACGGGGTCTCCTCGACGATCTTCTGGTACCGGCGCTGGACCGAGCACTCCCGCTCACCGAACGGCACGACCGCGCCCTGGGCGTCGGCCAGGATCGGGACCTCGATGTGGCGGACGTTGCTGACGTACGGCTCGCAGAACACGTCACCGCCGACCTCGCGACGGGTGGAGGCGATCGCCTCGGCGAGGGTGGTGGCGTCCCGGACCACCCGCATGCCGTGGCCGCCGCTGCCGGCGGCCGGCTTGATCAGCACCGGGAAGCCGGGCACCCGGTCCGGATCGGTGAACGTCGGCAGGACCGGCACCTGTGCCTCGGCGACCAGATTCTTCGTCTCGATCTTGGCGGCCAGCGTGCGGAGCGTGGCCGGGGGCGGGCCGACCCAGATCATCCCGGCGTCGATGACGGCCTGGGCGAACTCCGGGTTCTCGGCGAGCGCGCCGCTGCCCGGGTGCACGGCGTTGGCGCCGGCCCGCTGGGCGGCCGCGATCAGCGCCCCGATCTGCAGATAGGTCGCCGACGGGGTGCTGCCCGGCAGGTGAACCGCGTAGTCGGCCTCGACGACGTGCGGGGCATCGGTGTCGGCGTCGGAGTAGACGCCCACGGTCTCGATACCGACCAGTCGGCAGGTGGCGAACACCCGGCGGGCGACCTCTCCACGGTCGGCCACCAGAAGTCGTCGGATCACTGGTCTACCTTTCAAGATCGGAACACGCCGACGTGTCCGGCGCCCTCCACAGCCGCGCTGTGCACGGCGGAGAGGCATAAGCCGAGGACCGTACGGGTGTCGCGTGGGTCGATGACGCCGTCATCGACCGGGGTGGAGCCGGCCGCGGGCCAGCTGAATCGAAAGCGGGGCTCGTCGGTGCGCTCGCCGGTGACGGCGCCGACGGTGAGGATCAGGTGTGGCACGGTGGACCGGGCGATCGCATGCGCCATCGGGGCGTCGTGGCGCGAGTCGTACTCCTCGGCGGGCGCGGGCGTCTCGGGGGGCGGTCCGAGGTGCCGCAGGAACAGCACCGGCGTCGCCGTCGCGTTCGCCAGATGCAGGAAGTGGACGACCTTCTGCGCCTCGGCCGCCGAGCACGACCGGTCCGGGGTGGCGAGCACACCGAGCGGGTATCCGTGCAGCTCACCCCATCCGGCCACCATCGCGGCGCCGTGGCCGGGCTTGAACTCGTCGAAGTCGCTCTCGTCGAGGATCCGGGCGAAGACCTCACGCGGCTCGAACGCGGCCGGGTCGGCGGCGGCCAGGGTGAGCAGGCCTTCGGCATCGTGCCGGGGCGCACGCGGGCACCGGTTGCGCGGCGGGGGGCCGTGCTTGCGCCAGTTGAGCCGCCGGACGCACTGCCGGGCCAGGCGCAGCCCGTCCCGTTCGTCCTCGGCGAGCTGGTCGGCGGGGCCGTCCGGGCCGGCCGGCACGACCGGGGTGGCGCGTACGTCGACGCCGGTGTGCCCGTTTATCGGCTGCGGGTGGATGGTCAGCACCTTGGCGTGCCCGCGTACCCGGATCGTGTAGTCCGACAGCGCCGGCAGATAGGCCGCGTCGCCGCTGGTGGCGCCGAAGACCACGCAGATCGACGGCACCCGGTCCGGCGGGAACAGTCCGCCGGCCGAGCCGCTGTCGCCCGCCGACTCCACCAGGTTGATCAGGGGCAGCCGGTTCATCGAGGCGATCGTCGTGGCGCGCCGGATCTTCTCAGCGGTGTACGGGTTGACCGCCCCCTCGTCCACCGTCGGATCGTTCGCGACGACGACGCACTCGACGCCCTCGACCACGCCGATCCCGGTGACCACGCTGCCGCCGACCGGGTACTCCGTGCCCCGCGCCGCGACCGGACACAGCTCCAGGAACGGGCCGTCCTGGTCGAGCAGCATCTCGATGCGCTCCCGGGGCAGCAGTTTGCCGCGCGCGTGGTGCCGTGTCACATATTTCTCTCCGCCTCCGGCCCGGGCCTCTTCGAGGGCGGACTCCAGCTCGGCGAGGCGCTCCAGGGTGGTGCCGCGCCCCTCCAGATAGGCCGGGTCACGCGGGTCCAGCGTGGTGTCGAGCACGGTCATCTCGCCACACCCCTGCCTGCCTTCAATGCCGCGCCCTTCCCTGTCCACGCCGGTGCCTCTCGGCCACCTCCGTAACGAGTGGCCGTGGGGGTGCGACACGGACAGGTGTAACGAGCACGGCTAAGGGGCCGTCCATACGGACGACCCCTTATAAGGCGTTACGCAGTGTCAGACGCGGGCGCGCCGGGCGAGGCGCTCCGGGTCGAGAATGATCACGCTCTTGCCGTCGAGGCGCAGCCAGGCGCGTGAGGCGAAGTCGGCGAGCGCCTTGTTGACCGTCTCGCGGGAGGCGCCGACCAACTGGGCCAGCTCCTCCTGGGTGAGGTCGTGGGTCACGCGCAACACGCCACCGTCACGGGTGCCGAACCGGCCCGCCATCTGCAGCAGGTTCTTCGCGACGCGGCCGGGCACGTCGGTGAAGATCAGGTCGGCGAGCGCGTCGTTGGTGCGCCGCAGCCGGCGGGCCAGCACGCGGAGCAACTGCTCGGCGATCTCCGGCCGGTTGTTGAGCCACGGGCGCAGCGACGACTTCTTCAGCCGGGCCAGGCGGCTGTCGGTCACCGCGGTCGCGGTGGCCGTGCGTGGGCCGGGGTCGAAGAGCGAGAGCTCGCCCAGCATGTCCGACGGCCCCATGATGGAGACGAGGTTCTGCCGGCCGTCAGCGGCCCGGCGCCCAAGCTTGATCTTTCCGGACAGAACGATATACAGGCTGTCGCCGGCCTCGCCCTCGTTGAAGACCACGTCGCCCTTGCGGACTTCGATCGTGTCCATCTCCTTGGCGAGCGCCTCTGCGGCTTCCGGGTCTACTCCCTGGAAGATTCCGCTGCGAGCCAGTACCTCATCCATCGCCGCACCTCCGAAAACGCGCAACGTCTGCGCTCGATCAGTCTAGGCGCACGCGGGCGGGAAACGGGCGGCCACCCCTTGATCCAGATACTGGACGGTAACTGAATATGCCGTGACCGGTGGTGACAATTCAGCGGTCCGGCCATATCCGCACAGGCCTTTCGTCTGTCGATCCCGCTTGCGGATCGACGGTATCGTCCCCGTCGATGAACTCGCAGCCCCGGTCTCACCAGAGGAAGCGGCCCGCTTTGGCCGCCTTCATAGCCACTTTTGTCCTGGTTGGGGCTGGCTTGGGCGGTTGCGGCTCAGCCGGCAGCGAACCTGATCCGGTCTGGAAATCTCCGGCCGGGTCCGCGCCCGCGACCGGGCCCGCCGGGAAACCGGTCGAGGAGTCCGGGCAGGTCGAGTCGATCAGTCTCTCCGCCACCGGCGACATCATCATGGGCGACGCGCCCGGCAAGCTCCCGGCGAACGACGGCAAGGGCTTCTTCGACTCCGTGACCGGGGTCCTCAAGTCCGACTTCGTCATGGGCAACCTGGAGCAGCCGCTCACCGGCGACACCGGCACCTCCAAGTGCGGCACGCCGAAACGGCCCCACTGCTTCGCCTTCCGGGCCCCGCCGGCCTACGCCAAGCACCTCAAAGAGGCCGGATTCCAACTGCTCAACACGGCCAACAACCACTCCAACGACTACGGGCCCCAGGGTTACCGCAACACCGTCGAGGCGCTGGAGGCGGCCGGGCTGGAGCACACCGGCGCCAAGGACCAGATCACCGTCGTCGAGGTCAAGGGCGTCAAGGTCGCGGTGGTCGGCTTCTCGTCGTACAAGGAGGCGAACGACCTGAACGACCTGAAAGCCGCGGCGGCGGTCGTGTCCTCGGCCAAGGAGAAGGCCGACCTGGTCGTGGTGCAGGTGCACATGGGCGCCGAGGGCGCCGGCCAGACCCACGTGAAGCCGGGCAACGAGATCTACTACAGCGAGAACCGGGGCGACCCGATCAAGTTCAGCCACACCGTGATCGACGCGGGCGCCGACCTGGTCGTCGGCCACGGGCCGCACGTGCTCCGGGCCATGGAGTTCTACAAGGGCAAGCTGATCGCGTACAGCCTGGGGAACTTCGCCGGCGGCGGCCGCACGCTCTCCCGGGACGGCATCCTCAAGCACTCCGGGGTGCTCCACGTCTCGCTCACCAGAGAGGGGGAGTACGCGGGCGGCAAGTTCGTCTCCACCTATCTGAACGACGCCGGGGTGCCCACCCACGAGAAGTCCGACGACCGCGGCCGCAAGATGGTCGCCGAGCTCACCGAGGCGGACTTTCCGGAGACCGGGGCCGTGATCGAATCGAACGGGACGATCAAGCCGTCGGCGTGAGGCGATGATGTCGTACGGCCGACGTACTCTTTACCGGTGACTCGACCCCGCGCCGCGATTCTCGCGCCCAAGCGCTTCGCGGGGGAGACGGTCCTCGGCCGCAAACGACGGGCCCGGCGGATGGCCCGTGTGCTCGCCGAGACGCACCCCGACGCGCACTGCGAGCTCGACTTCACCAACCCGCTCGAACTGGCCGTCGCGACGATCCTCTCCGCACAGACCACCGACGTGCGGGTCAACCAGGTCACCCCTGAGCTGTTCCACCGCTATCGCACGGCCGCCGACTACGCCGCCGCCGACCGTGCCGAGATGGAAACGCTGCTCCGGCCGACCGGCTTCTTCCGGGCCAAGACCAACTCGCTGATCGGGCTCGGTCAGGCGCTGCTCGAGCGGCATGACGGGCAGATTCCGCGCAAGCTCGACGACCTCGTGAAATTGCCCGGCATCGGCCGCAAGACCGCCAACGTGGTGCTGGGCAACGCGTTCGCCGTGCCCGGCATCACCGTCGACACCCACTTCCGGCGGCTCACCAACCGCTTCGGCTGGGTCGACGAGCAGGACGAGGTGAAGATCGAGTTCCTGGTCGCCGATCTGATCGAGAAACGCGACTGGACCATGCTGTCGCACCGGGTGATCTTCCACGGGCGACGGGTCTGTCACGCACGGACACCGGCGTGCGGCGCCTGCACGCTGGCCGCCATGTGCCCGTCGTTCGGCACCGGCCCCACCGAGGCCGCTCCCGCGGCGAAACTCCTGAAAGGACCACGGGCGCGAGACCTGGCCGTGGCCGCCGGCGTCGATCCCGGCCTGGTCCCGGCCGCCGCGGTGCTCACCCCCGAGGACGCCGCCCCGGAAGCACCGGGAGCCCTGGGCGCCGCGGAAGCCCTGCGAGAGCCGGAGGACGCGTGACCCGGCTTCTTGCGGTGCTGGCCGCGGCGCTGGTGCTCTCGGGCTGCGCGGCGGCCGCCACGCCCGAGGAGCCGGAGAGACCGTCGCCGTTCGCCGCCTGTCAGGGGCTGACCGGCTCCGCGCCGACCGCGGTCTCGCTGCCCGACGTCGCCCTGCCGTGTTTCACCGGCGGCGGCGAGGTGCGGCTGCGTGACCTGCGCGGCCCCGCCGTGATCAACATCTGGGCGTCCTGGTGCGGCCCGTGCCGCGAGGAGCTTCCGGTCATCCAGGGGCTGGCCGACCGGGCGGAGGGCCGGTTCACCGTCATCGGGGTGGACACCAATGACAGCCGTTCGGCCGCCGCCGATTTCGCCGCCGACCGTGCTGTCAGCTTTCCGACCCTCTTCGACCGGGAGAAACGGTTCGCCGATGAACTCGGGGTGCTGACGCTGCCCGCGACCGTCTTCATCGATGCCGACGGGGGGAAGTACGTGCATCGCAACGCCATGGACGTCGACCAATTGATCGAACAGATGAAGAAACACACCGGCGTTACGGTGACCCGATGAGCCGGGGCGAGGTGCTGGGGCGGCCGGACGGACTGCCTGATTGGTTCGAGCCACTGCTGACCCGGGTCGGCGACTGCCGCACGGAGGACTTCACCACCCTGCGCCGGCCCGCCGGCACGGGCGGCCGGCACAGTGCCGTCCTGGTCCTGCTGGGTGAGGACGAGGACGAGCCGGGCCGCCCCGACCTACTGGTCCTTCAGCGGGCCGCGAGCATGCGTAACCACGCCGGCCAGCCCGCCTTCCCCGGCGGCGCCACCGACCCGGAGGACGCCGACGCCCCGGCCACCGCACTGCGCGAGGCCCACGAGGAGGTCGGTCTCGACCCGTCCACCGCCGAGGTGCTGGCCCTCCTGCCGGATCTGTGGATTCCGGTCAGCGGCTTCGTGGTCAGCCCGGTGCTCGCATGGTGGCGAAAGCCACATCCGGTGCACCCGCTCCAGGTTTCCGAGGTGGCGCACGTCGCGAGGTTGCCGATCAGTGAACTAGCCGACCCCGCGAACCGTATCCGGGTGCGACATCCGAGTGGTTGGATCGGGCCCGCGTTCCAGGTCCGAGGACTGCTCGTCTGGGGATTCACGGCTGGGGTGATCGCGACTTTGCTCGACATGGCCGGTTGGGCGCTCCCTTGGGAGCCGGGCCGCATCGTCGAACTTCCGGCCGCCACCGCGCCGGTTCCGGCCGCCCGCGGCGGTGCGCCGGATGAGGTGGTGCCGTGAGATGGCTTGCGACTTCTACGCTGAGTGAGTGCCCGTGGTCGATATTTTCCTGATCGTGGTCATGGTGCTGTTCGCGATCAGCGGATACCGCCAGGGCTTCGTCATCGGCGCGCTGTCGCTCGGTGGCTTCTTCAGCGGCGTGCTGATCGGTCTCCAACTGGGGCCGCTGATCGCTCGCCAGTTCGCGAACAGCACGGTGCGGCTGCTCGTCGCGCTCGGCATCATCCTGGTGCTGGCGGTGCTCGGCCAGACCCTGGCGGGCTGGTTGGGCACCAACCTGCGGCAGGTGATCGAGAGCCGCCCGCTGCAACATCTCGACGATGCCGGTGGCGCTGTCGTCTCGGTCGTCGCGGTGCTCTTCGCTGCCTGGCTGATCGCCGTCCCCGTCAAGACCTCGGCGATCCCCTGGGTCAACCGTGAGGTCCGCAGCAGCGCGATCCTCAGCGGCGTCAACGGGGTCATCCCGGACGAGGTGCAGGCGCTCTCCTCCAGCCTGGGCGAGACCATCGACACCGACGGGTTCCCCGACGTCTTCGGCGGCTTCGCCCGCACCCAGGCCCGCGAGGTCGCCGCTCCCGACCCCGCGCTGGCCAACTCGAAGGTCGTCAAGGACTCCCGAAACTCGGTCCTGAAGATCCTCGGTTCGGCGCCGAGCTGCTCCCGCCGCATCGAGGGCACCGGCTTCGTCTACGCCAAGGAGCGGGTGATGACCAACGCCCACGTGGTGGCCGGCACCGCCGAGGTGGTGGTGGAGAGCGGCGGCCGCGAACTCGACGGCACCGTCGTCGTCTACGACCCCAAACGCGATCTCGCCGTCCTGCACGTGCCCGGTCTCAAGGCGCCGGTCATGCCGTTCGTCCCCAAGGAAGCGGCGACCGGGGCCAACGCGATCGTGCTCGGCTATCCGCAGGACGGGCCCTATAACGCGCAGTCGGCCCGCGTCCGCGACGTCAGCAACATCACCGGCCCCGACATCTACAAGTCCGGCGACGTGACCCGGGAGATCTACACGATCAAGTCCCTGGTCCGCAGCGGCAACTCGGGCGGCCCGCTGATCGACCCCGGCGGAGGCGTCCTCGGCGTGATCTTCGCGGCGGCGGCCGACGACAAGAACGTCGGCTTCGCCCTCACGGCTGACGAAGCGGCTCCGATCGCTCAGGCCGGCCGCGACAACAACCGAGCTGTCCGCACCGGGGAGTGCGCCACCTCCTGACCTCTGCCACGCCCGGCGCGCTCCCCGCGCCGGGCCGGGATTCGTGCTGTCGCAAAACCCGAACTGACCTTTTCTCGTACGGGACCGGTCCTCACCAACCGCAGGCCACGACGCACGTGGCTACAGCGCGATGTCGCCCAGGCTCACGGCCGACACGCGACTCTCGGGCGTAGCGGTCCTCACCGGCCGGTGGCGGCCGGCTCGTGAGGGTCTCCCGCGTTCGGGCGGCGATCTCGCTCACCGGCGAAGGCGGCTCGGGCCATGTCGGTGGTGCGGGCGTTCCGCGTACCGGATGAAAAGGTTGGAGCCGGGCCGGAATCGCGAAGGTCAGCCGGCGGTGGCCGCGAAGCGGCGGATGGTGATCGCGGCGGCGGCCGCCGACAGCAGGAAGAGCAGGATCGCGATCCAGCGGGCCGTCGGCACACCGGTCGGTGCGGGATCCACCGGGGTCGCCCAGGCTCCCGTGTTGCCGCCCGGCACCGGAGAGGCGTCCCCGTCCGGCTTGGTGCTCTCCTCGGGCGCCGACTGGGCCTGCCCCGGGGATGGCGCGCTGCCGAATTTCGCGACGCCGGGAGACGGCGTGTTGTCGAGCGGGTTGTCGGCCGCGTAGGTCACGTCCGCCGTGAGCGCCCCGACCGGGTCGACGAGGCCGAAGCCGAACTCGGCGTCGCGGCCGGGAGCCCCGCGGTCCTGGGCGGTCCGGATGATCCGGTTGACGACCTCGCTGGCCGGCATGTCCGGCCAGCGAGAACGGATCAGCGCGGCGGTGCCGGCGACCATCGGCGAGGCGAAACTGGTGCCCTGGACACGCCAGTAACCGTCCGGCCGGGCCCCGACGAGATCGGTCGCGGGCGCGGTCACGACCGTCTCGCTCCCCCGCATGGAGCCGGTCCACAGACCTTCGCCGTCGCGTTCGGTGCCGCCGACCGCGATCACCCCGGGTTCGCGGGCCGGGTACCAGACGCCGACGTTCGTGGTCTTCTGGGTGCTGGTGCCGCTGGCGTTGCCGGTGCAGGCGATCACGACGACGTCCTTGGCGAACGCGTAGTCGATGGCGGCGGCGAGAGTGGCGCTGGCGCCGCTGCCGCCGAGCGACAGGTTGATCACGTCGGCGCCGTTGTCGACCGCCCAGCGCACGCCTTTGGCCACGATCAGGGCGTCGTCGTAGCGGTTCTTGTTGTCCAGCACCCGCACCGGAAGGATCTTGGCTTTGGGGGCGATGCCGACGACGCCGGCCTGGTCGTCGTTCCGGCCCGCGATGAACGCCGACACCGAGGTGCCGTGGCCGACCGGGTCGCTCTCACCGTCGCCCTGCTTGTCGACCAGGTCGAGCCCGGGCAGCACCTGGCCCTCCAGGTCGAGGTGGTGGGCGTCGACTCCGGAGTCGAGAACCGCGACCGTGACGCCGGCGCCGTTAGCGTAGTTCCACGCCTCGGTCAGTCTGAGGGCGTTCAGATGCCACTGGTCGGCGCGGACCGTGTCGCCGCTGATGCTGGGCTCGGTCAGGACGCTGACCGGCCCGGTCAACGGCCTCGCGGGCGCCGCGGTCGCCGCGGTGGCCGGGGCGCTGAAAGCGATCAGACCGGCCAGCGCGGCCGCCCCGATCCGCTGTCCGCCACGGCTCAGCACCGCGGACCGCCGCGGGGTGCCGACCACCGCGGCCTGTCCGGCCGGGCCTCGATGCTCACACTAGTCACGGGTTGGCGTCGCCATTCTGAGACGGGTCGATGCTTCGGGCAGCTCGGGTCAGTCGCGTCGGTCGGTCACGTCGGGGCAGGCGCGGCGCCTCAGCGGCGCCGCTCGCGTCGCGTCGCTTCGGTCGCGTCGTGTGCGTCGCGACCGAAGCGTCGGTCAGTCGATGGAGGGAGATTACTCTGCCGCACCGGCGTGTCGCTGCGGTCCGTCGTTACCAATCGCACCGGGAGTCTGTTCATTTTCCCGAATCGCGGAAGGCCGGCAGATGCGCGAGCTGGATCAGGCGCGTTCCCTCACGCCTCGTGATCAGGCGACCACGCCCTGGTGGCAGGGGGACGGGTTTGACGTTGCCGACGAGAGCGCCCTCGTCCGGTGAGCCGGACATGACGAGGCCCGGCGCCGACAGCTCGCGCAGTCGCTGGATCACCGGTTCGTAGAGGGCCCGGCTGGCCCCGCCGGAGCGTCGGGTGATCACCAGATGCAGGCCGATGTCCCGGGCCTGCGACAGGTACTCCACGAGCGGGAGGAGCGGGTTGGTCGGCCCGGACACCACCAGGTCGTAGTCGTCGACCAGGACGAACAGTTCCGGGCCGGTCCACCAGGAGCGTTCCCGCAGCTGGCGGGCGGTGACGTCGGGCCCGGGCAAGCGGCGCTGCATGTAGCCGGCCGCCGACAGGATCAGGTCCTGGGTCTGCTGGGCCTGCATGCCGTAGCCGATCCGGTGCTCGGACTCGGGCAGGTCCATCAGGCTGCGCCGGTAGTCGACCAGGATGATCCGCGCCTCCTCTGGCCGGAACCGGCGGGTCAGCGTGGTGGCGATCGACCGCAGGAACGACGACTTGCCGCACTCGGCGTCGCCGAAGAGCAGGAAGTGCGGGTCGGTCGCGAAGTCGATCCCGACGGGCTGCAGGTCGGCCTCGGCGATGCCGATCGGCAGGCGCAGGCCACTGCCCTGGTCCACACCCAGTTGGGTGTACGGCACCGACGCCGGCAGCAACCGCACCCGTGGGGCCGGCGACCCCTCCCAGGCCGCCGCCACGCTCTTGACCAGTGCGGAGGTGTCGCCGATCGTGGTGACCTCGGGCCGAACCGTGAGCAGGTGCAGCCCCTTGGCCCGGTCCGCCGGGTGCGTGATCATGCCGCGGCCGGGCGCCCGGTCCGGGACCGACTCGGCGGCCCGGCGGTTGATGACCGAGTCCGACGGGTCACCGAGCCGCAATTCGAGCCGGGAGCCGAAGAGGTCCCGGACCGCCGGCCGGAAGTCCATCCACCGGGAAGTGGCTGCCACCAGGTGGATCCCGTAGGACAGGCCGCGGGTGGCCAGGTCGGTCAGGACCGGCTCCAGCTCCTCGTACTCCTTGCGGATCGTGCTCCAGCCGTCGACCACCAGGAACACGTCACCGAACGGGTCGCCACCGCCCGCGCGCCGGCTCCGGTAGGCGGCCATCGACTCCACCCCGAGCTCGGCGAACCGGGCCTCCCGCTGGGCGAGCAGGGTCACCATCTCACCGGCGGTCCGCCGCACGCCCTCCGCGTCGAGCCGCCCGAACACCCCGCCCACATGCGGCAGGTCGCGCAGCGTCCCGAGACCGCCACCACCGAAGTCGAGGCAGTAGATCTGCACCTCGGCTGGGGTGTGGGTGAGCGCCAGCCCGCAGACCAGCGTCCGCAGCGCGGTGGACTTGCCGCTGAGCGTGCCACCGACCACGGCGACATGACCCGCCGCCCCGGCCAGTTGCAGCCACATCACGTCGCGCAGTTGCTCCCGCGGCTTGTCGATGACCGCGATCGGCACCTGCAGCCGGTTGTGCAGTGCCGGGTTGGTGAAGGTCAGCCCGCGGCCCGGGGTGACAGCGACCGGGCCGAGCAACTCGTCGAGCAGAGCCGACTCGGTCAGCGGCGGCAGCCAGACCTGATGCGCGGGCGGGCCCTGGCCGATGATCCGCTCGATCATGACGTCGGCCAGTTTGGGCCCGTCCTGGTCGACGGCCGGCTTCGGCTTCGGCGCCGCGGCCGGCGCCGCCACATGCTGCGTGGTCCACGGCAGCACCCGGACCCCGTCGTGGTCGGCGCGCCCGCCGGAGCGGCCGGCCCGGCGCACCGAGCCGCCCACGTAGGCCGCCTTGAACCGGATCAGCGGCTCGGTGCCGAACTTCATGTAGCCGTTACCGGGCGAGCGGGGCAGCTCGTAAGCGTCCGGCACGCCGAGGACCGCCCGCGACTCCAGCGCCGAGAACGTCCGCAGGCCGATCCGGTACGACAGATGCGTGTCCAGCCCTCGCAGCCGGCCGTCCTCGAGCCGCTGGCTGGCCAGCAGCAGGTGCACGCCGAGTGATCGCCCAAGCCGCCCGATCTGCAGGAAGACGTCGATGAACTGCGGTCGCTTCTCCAGCATCTCGGTGAACTCGTCACAGACCACGAACAGCGTCGGCAGCGGGGCCAGCGGCGCGCCACCGGCCCGCGCCCGCTCGTAGTCGAACTGGCCCGCGTAGTTGCCCGCTTTGCGCAACAGCTCCTGCCGCCGGCTCAGCTCGCCCTCCAGCGCGTCGGCCATCCGGTCGACCAGGGGCAGCGCGTCCTCCAGGTTGGTGACCAGCGCGGCCGTGTGCGGCAGCCGGTCGCACGCCGCGAACGCGGCGCCACCCTTGAAGTCGATCAGGACGAAGTTCAGGATCTCCGACGAGTGGGTGGCGGCCAGCGCCAGCACCAGCGTGCGCAGGAGCTCCGACTTGCCGGAGCCGGTGGCGCCGACGAGCAGGCCGTGCGGGCCCATGCCGTCCTGCGCGGACTCCTTCAGGTCCAGCTCGACCGGCATGCCGTCGTCGCTCACGCCGATCGGCACCCGCAGCCGGTCCCGCTGCTGGCGGGCCGGCCAGCCGTGGGCCACGCTGAAGTTCTCCGGGTCTCCGATGCCGAGCAGCTCGGGCAGCCCGGTCTCGATCGCCGCCGGAGCGCCGCCCGGGTCCGGCGCGGTGGCCAGGCGCAACGGCGCCAGCCGCCGGGCCACCGCCTCCGCCTCGGCCACGGCCAGCCCGTCGGCCTGGCCCGCGTCGCTCTCGTGGTCCATCGTCGAGGTGCCGAGCATCCCGTCGGTGCGGACCTCCAGCACCAGCGCCGACCGGTCCAGCAGCCGGGGCGGCATGGTGTCCAGGTCGAGCACGGTCAGCCCGTCGAGCGCGTCGTCCAGCCGGGTGGTGGCCGGCTCCGCGCCGTCCACCACGACCAGGACGTGCGGGCTGCTTCCGGCGCTGCCGCCGGGATGGAAGCGGGGGCGGGCTCCGATGACCTGCTCCAGTAGCTCGGCCAGCCGCGGCTCGTCGCCGGCCACCAGGCGCACCGGCCCCAGGGCGTCGGCCAGCGACGGATGCTGCGCGTGCGGCAGCCACTTCACCCACTCCCAGTGCTGCCGGGTCTCCCGGCCCGCGCAGACCGCGATCACCAGGTCCTCCGGGGCGTGGAAGACGGCGAGCTGCGTCAGTACCGCCCGGACCAGCGCCCGGGGGCCTTCCGCTCCCGGCGCGTCCCCACGGACGAACACCCGGGCGAACCCGCGCAGCGACATCGCCACCGGCAGGTCGGGCACCACCGAGTAGGTGTCGAGGAACCGGCGCAGCGCGCCCGCGGTCATCGGCTCCAACTCGTCGAGCGGCCGGGTCACCGGCGGGATCAGCGGCGTGGCCAGCGTCTGCGGGCCGAGGCCGACCCGGACCACCCCGAAATCCGGGTCGCCGGGACGCCGCTCCCACACCCGGTGGCTGTCGGCCGTCGACCAGAGCCGCTCCGGATCGGGATGCCGGTAGAGCAGCCCGACCCGCTGCTGGTGTGCGGTCTCCCGGACCCGCTTGCGCAGCGACGCGAGATGCCGCAGATATTCGCGGCGGGCGGACATCATCTCCGCCTTGCGCGGCGCCCCCGAGTTGCCGAACGAGGTCATCAGCATGGCGAGCGAGGAGACCCCGAAAAGGCCACCGATGATGTACGAGTACGCGCCGCCGCGCCCCTGGCCCATCATCATCGCCATGGCCATCGTGCCGCCCAGCATCGGCAGCGCCATCAGCCACTGCTGCACACGGGAACCCACCTGCTCCGGGATCTCGGGCGGCGGCTCGACCGTCAGCTGACCCTCCGGGATCTCCGGCGCCGGCCGGCGGACTGCCCGCTTGATCATCACGGTGCCCATTCCGCCCCCTTTGTTTCCGGCCCGGCAGCCCCTTCGGATCTCGGGACTTCATGACCGGCCCATGCTAGGTAAAGTTCCGTCGATCCCGCAGCCTCGCCCCGTCGATGTGGACAACGCCGGGTCGCAGCCTGTGGACGAACGGAAGGACTTCCTGGTGAGCGTCGGTCTGGCCCGCGTGACGATCAGCGCGCCGCAACGTCGGGTCGACGTGGCCCTCCCCGAGCAGGTGCCGCTGGCCGAGTTGCTGCCCGAGGTGCTGCGGCACGCCGGCGAGGGACTCGCCGACGAAGGGGAGAGGCACGGCGGGTGGGTGCTGCGGCGCGGCGACGGCGTCGCCCTCGCCACCGGCCAGGGCCTCCACCCCCAGGGGGTGCGCGACGGCGAGGTGCTCCACCTCGTCCCCGCCGGTGAGGAATGGCCGGAACTCGAGTACGACGACGTGGTCGAGGCGATCGCCGAGGGAGCCCGCCGCCGCGGAGGGGTGTGGACGCCGGCCGCGAGCCGCACGGCCACCCTGGCGGCCGCCGCGGTACCCCTCGGACTCGGCCTTCCGGCCCTGCTCACCGCCGGTTCCGGGGGCAACTTCCCGGGGCTCGTCGGGCTCGGCGCCGCCCTGCTGCTCACCCTTGTCGGGTCGGTCGCCTCCCGGGCGTACGGGGACGGCCGGGCCGGCGTGGCCCTCGGCGGATACGCGCTGCCCTACGCCTTCGCCGGCGGCGCCCTCCTGATCACCTCGTACGACGACGGCGGCGTCCTGTCACCACTGCCCTGGCTGGGCGGGCCGGAACTGCTCGCCGGGTCGGTCGCGGTCCTGCTGGTGTCGGCGCTCGCCGGGGCCGGGGTGGCGGCCGGGGCCCGCTTCTTCACGGCCGGCGTGGTCGTCGGCCTGCTCGGGGCGCTCACCGCGGCGACCGGGCTGTTCACCACGGCCGCCGGTGGCGCCGCGGTGCTGATCTCCCTGCTGGTCTGCGGGATCGGGATGCTGCCGCTGCTCGCGGTCCGGTTCGGGCGCACCCCGCTGCCGCCGATCGCCCTGCCGCCCGGCACCGAGTCGGTCTCCGCCGAGGAGGCGTTCCGTCCCGCGCCCGACTCGGTGCGCCGGCTGCCGGAGCGGGCGGCCGTGTTCGCCTCGGTGGCTCGTACCGACGAGTTGCTGGCCGGCATGCTCCTCGGCCACGCCGTGCTCACGACCGGGGCGTTCGCCGTGCTGGCCACCGCCGGCACGCTCTCGTCCCGGATCCTGATCGCGGTGAGCACGCTGGCGCTGCTGCTGCGCGCCCGGCTCTTCGTCACCCGGCGCCACCGGGTGCCGGTGCTGGTCGGAGGCCTCGCCGGCCTCGCCGCCCTCGGTGTCGACCTGCTGGCCGACGCGGGCGACGCCCTGCCCGCGGTGATCGTGGGCGCGGTCCTGCTCGCTCTGGTCACCGTCGTCGCCGGCGCGCGGTACGCGGACCGGCCGCCCTCGCCCTACCTCGGCCGCGCCGCGGACATCGTCGACGCCCTCGTCGTGGTCTCGATCATCCCGGTCGCCTGCGCGGTGACCGGGCTCTACGCCGCGGTCTCCGGGCTCGCCTGACCGCCCGCCCGCGCGCGGCGGATGTGAACTATCTCTCGCCGGGCTCCGGCCGGACGGCTCTCGCCCGGCGGGCCGTGCCGCAATACGACCGCACCTGCGAGGCGTGAGCCCCGCAGGTGCGGTCGTCAGCGGTTTCGCGGGAGCGTGCGGTCAGTGCTCGCCGCCTTCGGCCTCAGCGGCCTCGGCGCGCTTGAACGAGGCGCGAATCTCGTTCTCGGCTTCGATCCGGCCGGTCCAGGTCGCGCCCTCGACGGACTTGCCCGGCTCCAGGTCCTTGTAGACCGTGAAGAAGTGCTGGATCTCCATCCGGTCGAACTCGCCCAGGTGGTGAATGTCGCGCAGGTGCTCCTGACGCGGGTCCTCGAACGGCACGCAGAGAACCTTGTCGTCGCGGCCCTTCTCGTCGGTCATCCGGTACATGCCGATCGCACGGGCGCGGACCAGACAACCGGGGAAGGTCGGCTCCTGGATCAGTACCAGAGCGTCCAGCGGGTCGCCGTCCTGGCCCAGGGTGCCCTCGATGTAGCCGTAGTCCGCGGGATACTGTGTCGCGGTGAAGAGGGTCCGGTCCAGCCGGATACGTCCGGTCTTGTGGTCCACCTCGTACTTGTTGCGCTGCCCCTTGGGGATCTCAACCAAGACGTCGAAATCCATTATTCGCTCCCCTTTTGCTTGCCCGCTTGATGAGACCGGTCCGCCGGGCGGGAAGCGGGGCATGGAAGCAGGGCCCGCAGGATCCGCGCGCAACGGTGTGCCGGATGTCGCTAGTCTCCCCTAAGTCTGACGCCACGGGCGAGGAGGGGCGTGTGACGAGGCAAGATTCACATGACGGTTCGTACGAACACGGCGTGTCGGGTTCGCAACCCGGCGCCGGAGACGGTAAGCGGGTTACTGACCCGTCAGCCGCATCTCCGTCATATCTCGACAATTCGGGCGTCGCTGATGTTTCGCCGTCCGGAGACGTGCCGCCCAGCGGTCGCGCCTCCGTTCCGCCACCGACGGGTGAGGACCGGCAGCCGTTCCCCTGGCAGCAGGAGAACGGCGCTCCGCCCGCTCCCGGAAGCCCGACACCCGGCCCCGCGAAGCCCGAATCCCCGAAATCTGGATCCGCGTCGTCCGGATCCGCGTCGTCCGGATCCGCGTCGTCCGGATCCGTGCCGTCCGGAACTGGGCCGTCCGGAACTGGGCCGTCCGGAACTGGGCCGTCCGGACCTGCGTCGCCTGGATCCGGGCCGTCCGGATCCGCGCCTTCGGCCTCGCAGCTCCCGCATTCGCCGTTCGAGGCCGGTCCCACCCGGCCTCCGGTAACACCGGCCGCCCCGACCACGCCGGGACGAGCCGCTGTCCCTGCCGCCCCGAGCACCCCGGGCCGAGCGAGTGTCCCCACGAGCGGTCAGCCGACCGCGTCGAGTCGGCCCGACGTTCCGGTCGCCGGCCAGCAGTCCGAGCCAGCGGCCTGGCCGGCCGCCCCGCCGGCGTCCACGCCGGGACGGGCGCGGGTGCCCGGTGTCCCGCCCCAGCCCCCGGTTACCCCTGCCGGCCCAGAGCAGGCTGCCACCGGGTCGGCGTCGGCTCCCCAGGCCCCAGCGTCTGGGCGGGCCGCCGCCGCACAGGAGGTGCCTACCGCGGGCCAGGCCTCCACCCTCAACCGGCCCGCTCAGGGACAAGGCCGGCTGCCTCTGTCGTTCCTCCAGGGCCCGGAATCGTCCCCGGGCGGATCCGGGTCCGGGCAGACGTCCACTCCGCAGTCATCCGCCTCTGGCCCGCCTGAGGGTGGACCCATGTCTGAGCGGACGTCTGCTTCGCAGTCATCCGCCTTCGCCCAGCCTGTGCCGGGTCGGTCTGCGCCGGGCCTGCCTGTGCCGGGCCTGCCTGCGCCGGGTCAGTCCGCGCCGGGCCAGCCTGCCGTCCACGGTTCTGCCGCGGGCCAGACGCCTGCGACCAACTCGCCCACACCGGAGCCCTCCGCCGGGCAACCGTCTGTCGCCGGGCAGCCGCCTGTCTTCGGGCCGTCCGCCGGACAGCCGCCCGCTGCCGCGAGGGCAACCGAGCAGCAGGCGCCGGTCACCCGAGAGCCCTCTCCTGGCCAGGGAACTGTCCCGCAATCCGCCTCGTCCGGCCATGAGGCCGCGTCGCCGGGGTCCGTCACCGGGCCGGGGGCGGCGTCGCGTCCCGCTTCGTCCGAGCAGGCCGCCGGCACGCAGTCGGGCTCCTCCGGCCAGGCGGCGGTGCCGCCCATGCCTCGGGCGGTCCGTGAAGACGCGGCTGCGCATCCGGGCGCGAGGCCGGCGGCGCAACCAGCAGTTTCCGCAGCGACTCCGCCGGTTCCCATGAGCGCGAACCCGTCCGCGAGTTCCGCGCCGGGGCGCGCGAGTGTGCCGCAGAGCCCAGCACCGGGCCGGGCGGCCGCTCAGGCTCCGGGAACGCCGCGGACGCTGCCGGGGCAGCCGAATCCTCCGGTGTCGGAAAGCGCAGGCCAACGGCCATCGGGTGCGCCGCGGCCAGATCAACCTGGCACTCGTCCGGCGGACCAGGGAATCGCGCCGCCGACATCGGCGCCGTCCGGGCACTACCCGCCGAGCGGACCTGGGCCGGCCGGGAACTGGCCGGGCGGCCAGGCCACAGCACACGGTGCCTGGGCGGCGGCTCCGCCCAGGGCCGGCAGCACACCCGACTCCGGCGCCGACTCGGCTGGCGCCGCCGATCCGGGTCGTACCGCCAACCTCGACCGCTCGGGAGATACGGGTCGTCCCGTCGGCCTGGATCGTCCGGGAGATGCTGGCCGTCCCGTCGGCCTGGACCGTCCGGGAGATGCCGGTCGTCCCCCGAGTCTCGATCCACCTGTGGATCTGGATCGCACCGCGAGCCTCGACCGGCCCGTGGATCTGGATCGCACTGTCAGCCTCAACCGGCCCGTCGATCCGGATCGCACCGCCAACCTCGACCCGTCCGCGAGCGCACGGGCCGCAGGGAAAGCACCCGGCTCCGGGGCGAACAAACCGGGCACGGGAGGCCCGGCTGGGCAGAACGGGCCGGCTGGGCAGAACGGGCCGGCTGGGCAGAACGGGCCGGCTGGGCAGAACGGGCTGGCTGGGCAGAACGCCGGCCGGGCCGGGACGGCAAGCGGGCCGGGGTTCGGGCCGAGTGCACCAGAGCCGGCGCGAAGCGGTGACCAGGCGAGTGCGGCGGGCGGCGGGATCTACGGGCGGTCCTCCGCGCCGTTGAACGCCGCCCGGGCGAGTGTGCCCGCGGCGCCCCCGGCGGCTCGGCCCGGCGTGGCCCCGTCGACGGGAACCAGCGGCGGCGAGGGACCGGACGAGACGGGACCGCGTCGTAAACCCCGTACGAAATCGATGGTCGCTCTTGTGGTCCTGGTTTTGATCGCGATGGTCGGCGCGGTCGGCCTCGTGGTGCGGCCCGGACCGGTCGACGGATGGCTGGACGCGCTCGGTGGCGAGCCGGCGAACTCACCGGGCACGGTGGCGACCACCCCGGAGCCGACGCCGACACCTGTCCTGCTGGCCGCAGAGGCGGCCGGTGCGGCGCCCGACCCGGCGGCGGTACGGGAGGCGCTGGATCCGCTGGTGAACGCGAGCGCGCTCGGTTCGAGCGTGCACGTCTCGGTGCTGGATGTGGCGAGCGACACGGTCCTGTACGAGCGTGCTCCCGGCACGATGACCACGCCCGCCTCGACCACCAAGGTGCTGACCGCGGCGACGGTGCTGGCCGCGCGTGGGGCGGCCTACCGGCTGGAGACCCGGGTGGTGGCCGGCAGCGAGCCGGGCGAGGTGGTGATCATCGGTGGTGGTGACGCGTCGCTGGCGGTCGAGGAGGACGACAAGGACCTGTTCCCGGGGGCGGCGCGCCTGGACGACCTGGCGGCGCAGGTGAAGAAAGCGCTCGGCGGCACGAAGCCGACCCGGGTGTTGGTGGACACGTCGCTGTTCACCGGGCCGGAGACGGCGACCGGGTGGAGTGCCGACGACATCACGCCGGGCGGGCAGGTGGCCCGGATCCAGTCGCTGATGACGAACGCGGGCCGGGTGGAGCCGGTGCACAACGAGTTCGGCGGCGATCCGCGGTTCACCGATCCGTCGCTGTCGGCGGGGAAGCTGTTCGCCAAGATGATCGGCGCCCCGCAGACGACGGTGAGCAAGAGCACGGCCTTGAATCCCGCCCCTTCGGCGTCCGCGGCCGGGAGCACGGGAACCTGGACACCCGGCGCCGAGCTGGGCAAGGTCGAGTCGCCGCCGCTGGTGCAGATCGTCGACTGGATGCTCCAGCAGAGCGACAACGTGCTGGCCGAGGCGCTCGGGCGGCAGGTGGCGCTGGCGGCCGGCAAGGAGGCGAGCTTCGCGGGCACCGCGGAGGCGATGAGCGACAAGCTGCGTGAGCTGGGACTTCCGGCGGACGAGGCGGAGTTGTTCGATGCCAGCGGACTCTCCAACCGCAACGGCATCAGCCCGACGCTGCTGGTCCGGACGCTGGCGCTGGCGGCCGGCGACTCGCAGCCCGCGCTGGGCAACATCTTCAACGGGCTGCCGGTGGCCGGCTGGTCGGGCACGCTGGTGACGCGGTTCGCCACGCCCAGCGGCAACGAGACGGCGCAGGGCATCGTGCGGGCCAAGACCGGCTCGCTGACCGGCGTGAACTCGCTGGCCGGGGTGCTGGTCACCCGGGAGCAGCGGGTGCTCGCCTTCGCGATCATGGCGAAGGGCGGGCCGGACGCGATCGCCGCCCGGGCGGCGCTGGACGAGGTGGCCGCCAGATTGGTGGCGTGCGGCTGCTGACCTTTTCCAGACCGCCGGTCCTTCGAGGTCGTTGGTCCTCCACAGGCCGCGGGTCCTTCGAGGTCGTTGGTCCCTCCAGGCCGCTGGTCCTTGGAGGCCGCTGATCCGCGGGTCCGGGGTTTCACCTGAGTGCGGTGTGGAACCACGCGGGTACGGTGGCTGCATGGCGCAGTTCGTTGACTGGGATCTGGCCGCCGCAACCGCGGGCGCGCTGTCGAAATCGGGCCCTGCGGTCTCCTACGAGGAGGCCACCCAGGTGGTCTCCGATCTGCGGGCACTGACCGACGAGGCTGCGGTGCACGTCGCGGCGTACACGGGTTTGACCTCGCAGACGGAGGTGCCACCGGTCCGCGTGGTGGACCGCCGTGACTGGGCGAAGGTGAACATCTCCGGCCTGCAGCGGATCATCGGCCCCCTGGTCACCCGGCTGTCGGGTGACAAGGAGCCGGGCCCGCTGGCCGACGCGATCGGCTCCCGGGTGACCGGCGTGCAGGCCGGGACGGTGCTGGCCTATCTCTCCGGCCGCGTCCTCGGGCAGTACGAGGTGTTCTCCGGCGATCCGGGCCAGTTGCTGCTCAACGCGCCGAACATCGTCGAGGTGGAGCGCCGGATCGACGCCGACCCGCGCGATTTCCGGCTGTGGGTGTGCCTGCACGAGGTGACCCACCGCACCCAGTTCACCGCGGTCCCGTGGATGCGCGGCTACTTCCTCGGCGAGGTGCAAGCGTTCGTCGACGCCTCGCAGGGTGGCGAGCACATGCTGGAGCGGCTGCGCCGCGGGGTGGCGACACTCTCCGACGCGCTGCGTGACGAGGACAGCCGGGTCTCGGTGCTCGACATCGTGCAGACGCCGGCCCAGCGCGCGGTGCTCGACCGCCTGACCGCGCTGATGACCCTGCTCGAGGGGCACGCCGAGTTCGTCATGGACGGAGTGGGCCCCGAGGTGATCCCTTCGGTCGAGTCGATCCGGGCCAAGTTCAACCGTCGCCGCGAGGGCGGCAACCCCCTGGAGAAGGCGATCCGCCGGGTGCTCGGCATCGAGGTCAAGATGCGGCAGTACGCGGAGGGCCGCAAGTTCGTGCACGGCGTCCACGAACGGGTCGGCATGGACGGCTTCAACAAGATCTTCGAGTCGCCGCTGACGCTGCCCCGGCTGGATGAGCTGGGCGACCCGGACGCCTGGGTGGCGCGGGTGCACCACTAGCCATGGCCAGGATCCCGCCGCCGGTGGCGGCAGTGCGCATGGCGGTGCGCCGGGGACTGGCCGACATCGGCGAGGACGCCCTGGTTCTGGTGGCGTGCTCGGGTGGAGCCGATTCTTTGGCACTGGCCTCTGCGGCCCGGTTCTCCCGTCGCCGGGTGGGTCTCGTCACGGTCGACCACGGCCTTCAGGAGGGTTCCGACCGGCGGGCCCGGTCGGTGGCGGCCTGGGCGCGGGACGCCGGGTTCGACCCGGTCCGGATCGAGACGGTTTCGGTGGCCGGCCTGCCCGGCGGTCCGGAGGCGGCTGCCCGCACCGCCCGCTACGAAGCGCTGGCCGGCGCCGCGGCCGAGGCCGGCGCGGCCGCGGTGCTGCTCGGGCACACCCGTGACGACCAGGCGGAGACGGTTCTGCTGGCGCTGGCGCGCGGGGCCGGGCCGCGGGGGCTGTCCGGGATGCCGGGGCGGCGCGGGATCTACCGGCGGCCGCTGCTCGACGTCGCCCGGGCGGACACCCGCAAGGCGTGTGCCGCGCTGGGCCTGGCGCCCTGGGAGGATCCGCACAACACCGATCCGGCGTACGCGCGGTCGCGCGTGCGCGCCTCGGTCCTGCCGGCTCTGGTGGACGCGCTCGGCCCGGCCGTTCTCGGCAACCTGGCCCGGACGGCGTCGCTGGTGGCGGCGGACAACGAGGCGCTGGACGGGTTGTCGGCCGTCGCTCTGGAGTCGGCCCGCTCCGCGGCGGGGCTGTCGGTGCCCGTGCTGGCCGGGCTGTCAGCGGCGATCCGCGGCCGGGTGCTGCACCGGTGGGCGCGTGAGCTGGGGGCCCCGGGCGGCGCCCTGGCGTACGCGCATGTGGTCGCTCTGGACGCCCTGGTGACCGGCTGGCACGGTCAGGGGCCGGTGTTCCTGCCCGCCGGAATCGGCGTGGCACGCCGATCGGATGACCTCGTACGGGTGGTTCCCGCCAATATCAGTTGAGGTCTCCCGTTCGGAAAGCGGCCCCGTTCGCCGATCGGTAACCTCCATACGGCAGGCTAGACCCATGGCTGATGGCTCTTGGTACGACGCCGACATCGACCACGTGATCATCTCGGAGCAACAGATCCGGGAAAAGATCGACGAACTGGCCAAGCAGGTGTCCGTGGACCACACCGACGCCGAGGACGGCATCCTCCTCGTCTGCGTGCTGAAGGGCGCGGTCATGTTCATGGCCGACTTCGCCCGCGCGCTGGGCAAGCACGGCCCGTCGACCGAGATGGAGTTCATGGCCGTCTCGTCGTACGGGCAGGGGACGACCTCCTCGGGCGTGGTGCGCATCCTGAAGGACCTGGACCGGGACATCGCCGGTCGGCACGTGCTCGTCATCGAGGACATCGTGGACTCCGGACTGACCCTCTCCTGGCTGATGAAGTACCTGGAGTCGCGGGGTCCCGCCAGCGTCGAGGTGGTGGCCCTGTTCCGCAAGCCGGACGCGGTCAAGGTGCAGGTCCCGGTCCGTTACGTGGGCTTCGACATCCCCAACGAGTTCGTGGTCGGTTACGGCCTGGACTTCGCGGAGCGTTACCGGGAGTTGCCGTACGTCGGGGTTCTCAAGCCTGAGGTGTACGCCCGTAGCTGAACCGCTTTCTCAGCGTGTTCTCAGTATTGCTTCGTTATGGGCGTTTTTGCACCTGAACCGCCCTTATTTTACCGACCGTATGCGCAGTTCGCCCTGCGGGCTCACGGGTTCGCAATCGGCACCTACGGTGTACGGTCGAGTGACCGATGGCGTCGTGTCACAAGCGCTGGAGGGGCTGGGGCCCGGTTCTCCACCCGCTGTATTGAAAAAATGCGGAGGGGGTAACGGTTCCCGGCAGCCGCCGGTGGGCGGCGACGTTGAGGTGACCAGGACGCCGATCAGGAGGGTCCGGGCGCTTGGCGCCCGACAACAGTATGGAACGTACGCGTTTCTTCCGCCGCCCGGTGGTCTGGATCATTCTGGTGATCATCGGCGTAGTCGCGCTGAGTACGGTCTTCACCAGTGGTCCGAGCTACCAGAGGGTCGAGACATCGGTCGCGCTTGAGCGTCTGAACCAGCCCGGCATCGCGAAGGTCGTCCAGAAGGACAAGGAGCAGACGCTCCAGATCGACCTCGCCCGGTCGGAGACGTTCAACAACAAGTCGACCGACAAGATCGAAGCTCAGTATCCCTACGAGCTGACCGACGAGATCTGGGCGCGGGTCGCCCAGTCCAAGAGTCAGAATCTGATCACCGGGACCACTGACACCACGGTCTCCGGCGACAACATTCTTCTCAGCATCCTGATCAACCTGCTGCCGATCGCGATCCTCGTGGTCCTCCTGCTGCTGTTCATGTCGCAGATGCAGGGTGGCGGCTCCCGGGTGCTCAACTTCGGCAAGTCCAAAGCGAAGATGATCACCAAGGACACGCCGAAGACGACGTTCGCCGACGTGGCGGGTGCTGACGAGGCGGTCGAGGAACTCCACGAGATCAAGGACTTCCTCCAGAACCCCACGAAATACCAGGCACTCGGCGCCAAGATCCCGAAGGGCGTGCTGCTCTTCGGCTCTCCGGGCACCGGTAAGACGCTGCTGGCCCGCGCCGTCGCCGGCGAGGCCGGGGTGCCGTTCTACTCCATCTCCGGCTCGGACTTCGTGGAGATGTTCGTCGGTGTCGGCGCGAGCCGGGTCCGCGACCTCTTCGAGCAGGCCAAGGCGAATGCCCCGGCGATCGTCTTCGTCGACGAGATCGACGCTGTCGGCCGGCACCGTGGCGCCGGCATGGGCGGCGGCCACGACGAGCGCGAGCAGACGCTCAACCAGCTGCTCGTCGAGATGGACGGCTTCGACACCAAGGGCGGCGTGATCCTGATCGCGGCCACCAACCGGCCGGACATCCTCGACCCGGCGCTGCTGCGCCCGGGCCGATTCGACCGGCAGATCCCGGTGGACAATCCCGACATGGAAGGCCGCAAGGCGATCCTGCGGGTGCACGCCAAGGGCAAGCCGTTCACGCCCGACGTCGACCTCGACTCGGTGGCCCGGCGCACCCCCGGCTTCTCCGGCGCCGACCTGGCCAACGTGATCAACGAGTCCGCGCTGCTGACCGCCCGGAACGAGAAGCGGGCGATCTCCAACGAGTTCCTCGAAGAGGCGATCGACCGGGTCATCGCCGGCCCCGAGCGTCGCACCCGGGCGATGAGCGACAAGGAAAAGAAGATCACCGCGTACCACGAGGGTGGACACGCGCTGGTCGCCTACGCCCTGCCGCACTCCGCGCCGGTGCACAAGGTGACGATCCTGCCGCGTGGCCGTTCGCTGGGCCACACGCTGGTGCTGCCGACCGAGGACAAGTACACCCAGACCCGGGCCGAGATGATCGACACCCTGGCGTACGCGCTGGGTGGCCGGGCCGCCGAGGAGCTCGTCTTCCACGAGCCCACCACCGGCGCCGGCAACGACATCGAGAAGGCGACCAGCCTGGCGAAGGCCATGGTCACCCAGTACGGCATGAGTTCGAAACTGGGCGCTGTGAAGTACGGCAGCACCGGTGACGAGCCGTTCATGGGCCGCAGCATGGGTCACGAGAAGTCGTACTCCGACGCGGTCGCCGCCGACATCGACGGCGAGGTGCGGGCCCTCATCGAGCTCGCCCACGACGAGGCCTGGGAAATCCTCGTCGAGTACCGCGACGTCCTCGACGACATGGTGCTCGAGTTGATGGAGAAGGAAACCATCACTCAGGACGACATGAACCGGATCTGCGCCCGAGTGGCCAAGCGTCCGCCCATGTCGCCGTTCAACGGATTCGGCAAGCGGCTCCCCTCCGAGGCGCCGCCGGTGCTGACCCCCGCCGAGCGGGACAAGCTGAAGGCGCAGGCCGAGGCTGACGGGCAGATCGCGGTCGGGCACAACCCGAACGCGAACGGTGCGGAAGGCAGCAACTGATCAGCCCGCAAGACGAACTCGACTATCTCGCCGCCCGCCTGGTCGACGGCAAGCTCACCGGTACCCCCGTTGAGCACGCCGTCGACCTCGGGCGGATCGAGAAAGCGGTCCGGGAGATCCTCATCGCCGTCGGTGAGGACCCGGACCGTGACGGCCTTCAGCGCACCCCGTCCCGGGTCGCCCGGGCCTATGCCGAGCTGTTCGCCGGTCTGCGGGTCGACCCGAAGACCGTGCTGACCACCAGCTTCGAGGCGGACCACGAAGAACTCGTCCTGGTCCGCGACATCGAGCTGCAGAGCATGTGCGAGCACCACCTGCTGCCGTTCAAGGGCGTGGCGCACATCGGCTACATCCCCGGCACCGACGGCCGCATCACCGGCCTGTCGAAACTGGCCCGCCTGGTCGAGGTCTTCGCCCGCCGCCCGCAGGTGCAGGAACGCCTCACCTCACAGATCGCCGACCTGTTGATGGCCCAGTTGGGCGCGCGCGGCGCCATCGTCGTCCTGGAGTGCGAGCACCTCTGCATGGAGATGCGCGGCATCCGCAAGGCCGGCGCCCGCACGATCACGTCAGCGGTGCGCGGCGCCTTCCAGACCGACGGGAAGGTCCGCGCCGAGGCGATGGCCTTGATAAACGCCCGGTAGGTTCTTATCTCGCACCGGCGCGATCCGCGAGACAAGAACCTACCGGTCAGATCATGCTCCGGAACTGGTTGGCCGAGTCGACAGCCGCGTGAGTGAGCTGAACCGCCTCGTCCAACCTGGTCCGTGCCTGTTCCAGATGTGCGATCGCGGCCGCCGCGGCCGGATGGAACGAACCCACCGCGGTCATCCGCATCCGGGCCAGGGCCTCGTCAAGCTGGTCCGAGACGGCCTGGATGCCGGCGACGGCCCGCTGAGCCCCGTCCACCGTCGCCGCCACACTGATCTTGACTTCCTCGACGTTCGCCACAGCGAAACCCCTCGTCAGTTGAAGAACGCCTGCAAGCCGGTCCCCGCACAGGTCAGCAGCACCGGAGCCAGGCACGCGATCAGGCCGAGCACGGGCGTCCGGTCGACCTTCACCCCGTCCCCGCCGTAGACGAAACCGATCGTCGCCCATCCCATCCCGAACGCCAGCAGCGGCATGCTCAGCCCGCACAGCAGCGCGTAGGTCGACGGCGACCCCGGCGGCGCCACCAGGAACAACATCACCTGCACCAGCAGCACCGCGGCCGCGAACGGCCCGTACACCAGGATGTTGCGCGCCCACGGGCGATCGGGTCCGGCCGGCGCCGGCCCGACGAAAGCGGCGTCCGCGGCGTCCGCGGTGGCCCGGGCCTCCCGCAGCGCCGCCAGCACGGCCGGCGGCCCGCCGGCCGCTCTCTCCATCGCCGCCGCCTGCTCCGCGGTCTGCGGCGTCAGATCTCTTTCGGGTACGCGGAAGTCGCGCGCCAACCGGGCTCGTTGCGGAGCGAGCCGTGCCCGCACCGACGTGAGCTCCTGCCGCGCGGCCGTCACCGTCGCGGCGTGCTCGCCCGCGACCGAACTCGCCGCACGGCGCACCGCGTCGAGTTCCCGGGCCGCGGCGAGGTATTCCGCCCACGCGCCGGAGCCCGGTGGCCCCGCCTGCGCCGGAATCACTCCGTGCTGTTCGGCTTGGTCCGTCACGGCGTGTCACTCTCCGGGTCTACGAACGGAACCACGGTCACCGTGCGGTCGGCGTGACGGTCATGCAGCAGCGCCCGGTTCGCGCGGGGCTGCCAGTCCACCGGCCGGCCCAGCAACAGCGACACGTCGGACTGCGGCACGTTGAGGAAGAGCAGCCCGGCCATGTCCTCCCGGCCCATGCTGCCGCCGGTCTCCTCGCTGAACCGCCGCACCCCACGCCACCAGGACAACAGGTGCCCTCCGCGGCTCGGGCCCTCCCGCAGCAGTCGCCGTAGCCCGCTGAGGCTGCCCGGTGGGGCCGCGTCCATCCCGAACACCACCCGGTAACCGGGACGCTCCGGATCGAGCTCAGCGGCCAGCCCAGCGGCGTCGACCACCACCACGTCCTGCCGCTGCCCGATCTCGGCGGCCAGCGCGGCCGCGAGCACGTCACCTTCGGCGACCAGCGAGGCGATGACGAACCGGGCGGTGCGCGGGGCGTGACAGGCGGCCAGACTGCGTGCCGCCGCGTCCAGCACCTCCGCGCCGGCCGCCTGCGAGCCCAGGACCGCCAGATGACGGCCGGGCGAGGAGTCCAGCGGGAAGGCGGCGGAGGAGAGCGCCACGTCGATCACGCGGCCCACCAGCGCGGCCGGCCGGGTCACCCGGCCGGCGAGCGCGGCGCGGTATGTCGGGTCGTCTGCCAGATGCTGCCGGGCATAGCCGGCGAACACCTTCGGCGGCTGAGCCTCCGGATCGCGGGCGCCCCACAAGCGGTGCCGCAGGTCGGCCAGCAGCCGCTGGTCGGCGTGCGGATCGGGGAACCGGACCACCCGCTCGTGCCCGCGGGTCGCGCCACGCGGGCCGCCCAGGCCACCCGCCGTGTTGACCACCGCGCTGCCCATCGGCAGGCCGGCCGCCGAGTCGTTCGTCGGCTCCAGCACGTCGCCGCCACCCGGCAGGGCGATCCGCACCGGGAACTGGCCGAAGATCGAATCCCGTTTCGCGTAGAGCGCTTCCACACCGAGGACGGTCTGACTCGCCAGGACCAGATGAATCCCGTACGACCGGCCCTTGCGGGCCAGCGACTCCAGCAGCGCCACCGCCTCGGCCGCCATCGGATCATTTCCGGCCAGCAGCACCTGGAACTCGTCGATGACACACAGGATCCGCGGCAGGGGACGGCCGCGGCCCTCCTCGTCGGCGATCGCGCGCAGGTCCGCGAACCGGGAAACCCCGGCCCTCTTGTACGCCAGGGAGCGCCGGCCCATCTCCGCGTCCAGCTCGCGGAGAACGGCCAGGCCGTACTCCCGGTCGGACTCGACACCGACAGCCCGCGCGTGCGGCAGCCAGGTCCGGTCCCGCGGGGTCGGGACGAACTCGGCGAACGACACGCCCTCCTTGAAGTCCAGCAGGTAGAGCGAAAGTTGATCGGGGCCGTACCGGGCGCCCAGCCCGTACAGCACGTTGATCAGGAACGCCGTCTTGCCGGCGCCCGACCGGCCGCCCACCATCCAGTGCGGGGTCAGGTCGTTGAAGCGCAGCACCAGCGGCACGTCGCCGTGATGCCCCACCACGGTCTCCACCCCCGCCGCCGCGTCCTGCGACCACAGGTTCTCGGCGGGCTCCGGCAACAGGTCCGTCAGGCTCACCCGGGACGCCTGTGCGGAATCGGCCGCCAGCTCCCGGCAGACCGCGTCGATCAGATGCGGCGGCGGATCCTCGTCGAGGAACACGGGAGCGTTCAACCAGGGGGTTTCCGGCGCGGAGCCGAACGAGCCGCCGGGCGGGTCTCCGACGATCGCGTACGGATTACGCACCGAGATGGCCGTCGTCCGCGGCAGCGGCGCCTGTGTCGTCTCAGCGGTCAGCGGAGGCGGCGGCCACCCCGCTACGACCAGGTGCAACCCGGAATCCGGCCCCTGCTGGGCCAGAGCCGCGATCCGCCGCAGCTCCTCACCCTCGGTCATCTCCGGCAGGCTGGCGATCACCACCAGCAGACTCCGGTCCGGCCGTGCCCGGCGGCCCGCGCCGGCCCGCACCGGCCGCAGCCACTTCTCCGCCTCGGCCAGCACGTCCCGCAGGCCCTGCCGGTCGGTGGCCGGCGGCGACATCAGGCCGGCGTCGGCCAGCTCCTCGAACGGCGCGAACACCGCGCCGCCACCCACCCCGTCCACCGCGCGCACCAGCAGTGACCCCGCCGGAGCGGCCGCCAGCAGGCGCAGCAGCAGCGAGCGCAACAGCCCGAACACCCGACGGTCGGTAGCCGTCGCGTCGACCGTCAGATGGCCCGTGCCGAGCAGCGGCACCACCGCCGGGAACCGCACATCGTCGAGCGGCTGCGCCAGGCCCACCCGCACGAACTGCGGCGCCACCGTGCCACCGAGCGGTGCCACCGGCGACAACGCGTCCAACGTCGAGCCCAGCCAGCCCGGCGCCAACGCGGCCGCCGCCACCCGCAACCGGTCGGCAAGACGATGCTGCTCGCGCGGGTCGGCAGCGGCCGGAGCGAACGCCTCCAGCGCGACAGCGGCAGCATCCGCTGTCGCCACCGCCTGCCGGTGCAAAGCAGCGGCCTGCCGGACCCGCAGAGTCGAATCCGCCACTGCCGTCACCTCCTGTCCGCGGAATAAAACCTATCCCAGACCCGTCCCGTCGCCGCGTTGCGTCCCCTGTGCGACTTTCGTGCCGGACCCGTTGCTACGTGTCCAATCTGGACTTCCGGGAGAACTCACCGTGTTCGGTTGAACTCAAAGCGTGCAACGGCGGTATTCGCACACACAGGAACCACGCGGTGAGACGGTGAAGGGAGGCCGGGATGGACCCGACACAGGGGTACGACGACCAGGCGCCATCCACCCGCTCGAACTACATCGCCTCGGCGGGTGAGGACGCCGACGGGCTGGTCCGGATCGAACTCGACGGCGACGGGCGCCTCTGGGACGTCGTCCTCGACCCGCAGATCACGTCACTGTCCGCCGACGCCCTGCGGACGGCGCTGTTCGACGCCATCACCGCCGCGCAGGACGACCTGCCCGCCGCCTCCGCCGACGCCGGCGACTCCTTCGAAACCGCGGTCGCCGACGTCAACACCAGGGCGGAACGCCGCTTCGCGGAGATCTCCGAAGCCCTCCACGACCTCTCCCGGCGGGCGGTACGGCGATGAACGTACGACTGAAGCTCGATCCGGACGTCGTGGCCGCCGCCGGAAGCGCCCTCGCCGGCGTCGCCCAGCGGATGGCCGACGACGTCGCCGTGCTCGAAGGCACCGTGGCCGGACCCGGCAGCCCCTGGGGCGAGGACGAGAGCGGCGGTGTGTTCGCGCTCGCCTACCAGGCCGTGCTGGGGCATGCGCTGCAGGCGCTCGGCTCCCACGTCCAGCAGATCGGCGAGGCCGCCCTCGGCCTGCACGCCCAGGCGTCGGCCATCGCCTCGACCGATGCGTCCTCCGCCGCCGACCTCACCGCGTCCTCCGTGCCCACTGCCGCGTCGTCCGTCTCCGCCGGGCCCTCCGCCGGAACATCGTCGGCCGCGAACCCATCATGACCATCGAACTGCCCGGGGAACTGACCGAGCCGCTGGAATGGCTGGGCCTCAGCTGGCCCCAGGCCGACGAGGACCGCCTCACCGCCGACGGCCACGCCTGGATCGAACACGGCACCCGCCTGCGCCGCCACGCGGCCACCGCCGACGCCGCCGCCCGCCGGGTGTGGCTGGAGAACGAGGGCGCCTCCGTCGAAGCCTTCGAACAGTGGTGGAACGGCGAGGAGGGCCCCGGCCGCCACCTCGACGACGCCGCCACCGCCGTCGAACTGATCGGCGCCGGCCTGATCGCCATGGCCGGCGTCACCGTCGCCCTCAAGACCGCCTACCTCGCCCAGCTCACCCTGCTCGCCTTCCAGGTCGGCCAGGCGATCGCCACCTCCTTCGCCACCGCCGGCGCCACCCTCGCCGAGATCCCGCTCTTCGTCGCGGCCAGCCGGGTCGCGTGCCGCCAGCTCATCCACAAGGCGCTCCAGGTGGTCGAGGGCGAGATCGCCCAGACGTTCACCCAGGCGGCCCAACTGCTGCGCACCGCCGGCACCAGGGCCGCCGCCCAGCACGCCGGCAACCTCGCCAGGCACTTCGGCCAGAACTCCGAATTCCACCGCCTGATGCGCGAGGTCGAACGGGCCGACGTCCGAAGCCCGGTCGACGGCGCCAACTTCTACTCGGGAAAGGCCGACGACGGTACGCCGATGCGCCTCTTCGCGGAGAAGCACACCGACGGGGTCACGAAGGTGACGTTGGAACAGACTCCGGGCGGGGGGCGGTTCGACGACATGCTCCTGTTCGAGAACGGCTCGCCGATCCGGCGGGGCCAGGCGGAGAACGTCTGGTCCCGGCTATCCGAGCGGTACGCCGAAGATGCTCGGGGCGACGTGACGGCTTGGGCGCACAACCCGCGCGCCGACGGCATCTGGAACGCCGTGGAGCGGCCGGCCTTGGAACAGAACAGAGCGGTGACGAGGATCGGTGTCATCGATCCGGACGCATGATGGTGGGATGGGTATTCAGGAACTCGGCAGTCAGTCGGCACGAACCGACACCGGCGTGGTGCTGCGGAGTGTGGACCGGGAGACACTCCGAGCCGACTTCCGGGATCGCAGCATGCTTGTGGCGGTCGACGGCGGCCTGACCAGCTACGGGGTGTACCTGCCACGGGTTCCCACCTGGGACGACGGCGATCCGGTCCCGGAGGAGGACCTCGCCGTCATCAAGGAGGCGGTCGTGGAGATCCTGCGGCACTGGGGCTTCGCCACCGAGTTCATCACGCTGAACGGGGGATGACTGTGGACGGCCACGTGCGTCGATCGTGGGGTGGCCCGCGGGACGAACTAGTGTCGTACACATGGGACCGCGAGAGCCTGAGTCCGAAGCCGGCTTCGGATCCCCGGATCCCCGGCGCGAGGGGGATGCCGTGGTGACCCCCGAGCCGCCGGTGAGCCGCCCGCTGAGGGGCCGGCCGCTCGGTCAGCGTGGTCGCTTCCAGAGCCGTCGTGCCCGGTTGGTGCTCGCTCTGACGGGAGGCTTCCTGGCCCTCCTGTGCCTCGGCGGCGTAGGAGCCTTCTTCGTCCTCTACGAGGAAGCCACCGAAATCAAACGAACCGCCCCCGACGCCGTCGTCGATAGCTTCCTGGCCGCGTTTCTCGTCAGTAGGAATGACCAGGAGGCGGCGCTCTATAGGTGCACATCGGAGGAGGATTTGACCCCGATCGTGCAGTTTCGGGAAGACGTCGTGCGGCGCGAAAAGGAATTCTCGGTGGGTATCTCCGTTACCTGGTCAAGTCTGCAGGTCAGTATTGACGGAAGCAGTGGGACGGTAACCACTGACCTGACCCGAACGATCTCCGGCCAAGCCGGACGAGATAGCAGTACCTGGAAATTTTCGATCGTTGACCAGGACGGATGGCGCGTGTGCGGGGCGAAACAGACGTCCTAGCTGCTACTCGACCCAGATCAGGTGTGCCTGAACTTCGAGGGTCCGAGGAAGTTTGCCGCTCCATCCCCACCGGTACCAGTCGAGCTCTTGGGTGACGCGCACGCTGACCGTCCCATCGTCGCTTATGTGTGACTCGGTAACGGCTCGAAGATCGCGGCGTTCTGTTCCGTCCTCGAGGATCTGTGTCACCCGGCGCCCGCTCAATGAGTCGGCGTCGATGGCCGACACTGGTGGTCGGCGAGGTGGTTCGTCGAGGGAAACCAGTTGGTTGACCTTGGCGCCGGGCGTCGTGGTCCCGGAGAATCCCAGTTCCTCGACCCAGACCCGTTCCACCGGAACCAAGGCGGCGAAGACCTCGGTCCGCTCGGCCTCGGCTCGGTACCACTCGGATTCCGGCATCACCGGGACATATGTCCGGCTGCCCTGCACGACTTTCTCATCCGCTCTGAGATCGCCCCGCCATCCGTATCCAGGCAGTCCGACGAGGACCCGGCGCCCTCTCAGATCACCGACCATCATCGCGGGAGTAGGCACTATCGGCCGTGGCGACTCCAGCGCGCCCTCGCGCTGGCCGCCGAATGGATCGGGCATCGACCCGCCGCTCATCCCTCGTTCCCCAACGCCGCGCCGTGCTCCCGCATGAACGTGACCGGATCGACCGCGCCATTGCTGGTCCGGTCATTGTTGATATGGACCTCGAAATGCAGGTGCGGGCCGGACGAGTTGCCGCTGCTGCCGACCCGGCCGATGGTCTCACCGGCCGCTACCTGCTGGTTCTCGCGAACAAAGGGCCGTTGCACCAGGTGACAGTAGCGGGTCATGACATTGTCCGCATGGATGATCTCGACCATCCACCCGCACCCGCCCTTTCCCGGGTAGCCGTCCACATTGCAGGTCTTCGCGCCGCGGAAATCCTCGTCGCATTTGACCAACGACACCCTACCGCTGGCCACCGCGACGATCGGCCGGTACTTCTCCACACTCAGGTCGACGCCCTGATGGTTGGGACGCGATGCGGACCGGAAGGCGGAACCGACCGGTGCCCGGAGCGGGATCGTCCACCCGGATGCCGCGATCTGCCCGGCCGTGGCGCATTCCATGGTCGCCAGGTTGCCGGCCGCGTTCGCCGCGCCATCGGCGAGAAGGTTGACGATCTGGGTCGCCAGCGGCTCGTGTTTGGCGTAGGCGTCGGGATAGGCGCTGATCTGTACCGCTTGCGCGGCTCGGGTCAGTGGGAGGGTGTCCCAGCCTTCGACCGTCTGCAGCTTGTTGTAGAACTTGGTGCTGGCGTAAACCGGATCCCGAACCTGGGCAGGGGTGCCCCATCCCGTGCTCGGTCGTTGCTGGAACAGGCCGAGCGAGTCGTGGTCGTTTCGTGTCCCGAGATGGCCCAGATTCACCAGCCTCGACTCCTGCATCGCAGTGGCCACCGCGATCACCCAGGCGCGCGGAGGCAACTTCAAATCGGCCCCCACATCGATGATGATGGCCGCGTTGCGAATCTGGTCGGGGCCGTACGGCCGGATGCGGGGAAGTTTCGAATCCGGGTCGACGACCCCACCTCTGCCGCAGCCCAGCGAGGCGTTGAGAAACCGGTCGCTGTCATCGTTGGTCAGACCGTTCAACAGGACGACGGTGAGGCTGCCACCGCAGCACAGCACGACGAGCGTGACGACGAGGGCGACCATGAGGACCGCCTTGCGAGGTCGCCGCAGCGTCATGCCGGTTCCCAGTCGATGCCGTCGACCAGCCACGAGCCGTCCGGTGCGACCATGCTGAGACCGAGCTTTCCGGTGTCCATGGTGACGGTCGCGTTGACCATGGACTCGTTGACCGCGACGAGGTTCGGGCGGCCGATCACCCGGTCTGCCGGTACGCCCGCCGGATCAACACCGCGCAACTGCGACGTGAGTTCCTGGGTGGCGTTCGGCTGGAGACGGGTGAGCCATTTGTCGGCGGTGACGCCCTCATGGTCCACCCAGGCGGAGGCGAAGGCATAGGCCACCGCCTCCGGCTGCGCCCGACCAGGGCTGGTTCTGGGCGTGGGTGGCGGGTCGGAGGAGACGACGCTGTCGTTGTCGGACGGGTCCACGCTGATCACGGGCGCGGCGCTGTTGTTGCCGAGCGGCGGTGCGGCCGTCCCGTCGGAGAAGAGCCGCCCGATTCCCACGACCGCCAACACGATGGCGACGATGACGAGGGCGACACCCCAGCGCGAGCGGAAGATTCCGTTGAGGCCGCGTTCGATCAACCGGGGCATCCCACTCACCTCGCCTCGGAACGCACCCGCGGGCTGGCCGGCTCCTCACTGGTCGCGCCGGTCTCCGGCCGGTAGATCGCGTAGGAGGCCGGCCGCTCAGCGACGTCCGGCTCGGTCCAGTCCGGGTTGGCCCGCTTCCGGCCGGGGCCGCGCTCGGTCTGCCGCGGAGAAGCGTCCGGCGTCTGTCGCGGAGAAGCATCCGGCGGACCGTCGTCGCGGACGTTCTCCTTGCCGTCCGAGCGGGTCCGAGCGCGCGCGGGGACGACTTCTCGGCTCTCGCCGCGCGACGAAGGCGCGTGCGCGGGGTCTTCCAGCCGAGCCTCCGGCCGAAGGCTCCGCTGCTCGAACGGTCCCTTGCCGAAGGTCGGTTCCCGGGTGCCGCCGCCCTCGGCTACCTCGAGCTTGGAGGCCTCACGCATGTCTCGGAAGAAGCGCCGATGCCAGGATCCGCCGGAGGCGATGGTGGCCGCCCCGTCCTTGCCGCCGAGTTGGGTGATGCGGCGATAGGGCCGGAGAAGGAGCCATCCGACCACGCCGCAGAGCCAGACCAGCACCACCTGGAGCCAGCCGGCCAGGCTCGCGGTGTTCATGATCAGGTCGACGGCGAACAGATAGATGGCCGCGCCGGTGCCGAAGATGGCGATGTTGAAGAGGGCGGCGACCACCGCGTTCCCGAGCCGTCGGATCCCACCGCTGGCCGGCCGCAGCAGGCCGATGGTCCCCAGGACCGGCGCCGCGATGACGGCCCATCGGAAGACCAGGAACCCGAGAAGGACAAGCAGCGAGGCGGTGATGTCGAACATCGCGTACATGAACGCCGCCAGCATCGCGATGAATCCCGCGCCGACCCGTTCCATCCCCTTGCTGCCCTGAAGGTACTCGTAGGCTTCAGGGTCCTCGGCCTTGATCTGCTCGGCGACCTTCTTCCATTGAGTCTTCTTGCGGTCCAGCGTCGCGTCGCGAGTCCCGGGATTGGTCCGGATCTTGTCGACTTCGTCCCAACGGAGCGATCGGGCGTCATAAAGCGCTGGGCCGTACTTCTGCGCGGTGTCGCTGTCGGCGGAGCCGAGGACTCCCCGCAGCCAGTTGCGGTAGAGCATGGTCTCGGTCGCGGTGTCACTGGCACGCACCGCCGGAGGACGCTTGTCCGTGCAGGCGTCGGGACCGAGAGCGCACTCGCCGGCTTGCTCCTTCGGCTGCGGTCCGACAGCGTCGTGAACCGCGCTGAGACCCGTGATCAGGGTCTGGTCGGCGATCTTGGCGGAGTACACCGGCCATGCGGCGATGGCCGTGACGAGCACCATGATGAAGATCGCCCAGCCGGCGGTCGTCGTGGCGGCGCCCATCTCGGCCTGCCGGGAGCGCCAGAGCAGGTACAGGCCGACCACCGCGAGGGTGATGACGCCGAAGACGCTGAAGACCTTCTGATAGATGGCCTTGGTGGCCTGATCGACCAGGGGATCGGCCCACCCCCAGAGCGTCGCCGGGTTCCAAGCTCGTTCCCGGAGCGCGTTCGAGGCCCCGATGACCGCCGTGGCGATCATGAACTCGCCGTTGGCGATGGTGGTCTCGAACTTGTGGTCGGCGTCGACGACCGTCGACGCGCAACCGCCGCCCAGGTCGTAGGTGGTGAAGCCGTACCCCGCATATCCGTAGTCGCTGTACAGGCCGGGGAAGCTGTTCTTGGTGGAGGAGGCCGGGCGTTCGGCGAACCAGCCGGCGAGCCCGGAATCGGGAGTGCTCGGCGTCGGCGGATTGAGACATTGAGCCCGCTGGCCCACGACGTCCGAGAGGCGGTCGACGCAGCCCTTCATGTCCTGACGCCATTCCTCGACGCTGCAGGCTCCGCCGGGGACCTTGGCCGGCGGGGCGGCCGACGCGGCGTCCGGGGCGGCCACGGCCCAGGCGATGGACGCCACGACCAGCACGAACAATGTCGTAAGGAAGGCCAACCCCCGCCGCGCCATGTCAAACCTCCAGGTCGGACGGGAGCGGCACCAACGTCTGCGGCGCCACGCCCGGTGTCGTATCCAGGTGTTCGAGCAGTCCTTCGACGTATGAGACGTCGACGCGCACCTTCTGGACCCGTCCGTCCACGTCTCGCATCACGAACTCGCGGAAACCGAGCCGCTGCTGGGAGGACGAGTCGACCTGGGACAGGGAGGCGAGGGTCGCTTCGTACCCGTCGTGGACGGGGACGCGTAGCAGGCGCAGGGCTTCGGAGGCGATCTCCTGGTCCTCGGCGATCCGGCCGACGAAGACCGTGGAGACGAGGTTCTGCACGTCGAGGCCGAGGATGTCGCGCGGGTTCTGGGAGGCCACGAGGGCGGCCAGGTTCCATTTGCGGGAGTCGCGGGCGAGGCGGACCAGGAACGACCGGCCGGAGCGCCAGCCTTCCATGAAGTGGGCCTCGTCCAGGCCGACCATCTTGCGGGAGGACATCGAGCCGCCGTAACAGCGGCGGACGGCCAGCCGGTGTGCGGTGTGCAGCATCGGCAGGGCGAGGGATTCCTCGGCCGACCAGTACTCCCGCTCGATCTTGAGGTCGGGCAGTCGCAGACCGGCCATGGTGATGACGGTGAGGGCCGCGTCGGCGCCGAGCAGGTGTGGCGGCGGGTGGCCGAAGAAGAGCAGCGCCAGCGGCATCTCGGCGGTGTCGAGGAGCAGGTTGGCGAGCTCTTTGCCCTCGTCGTCGTCGAGGGCTTGGAGGGTACGGACGACGTCGTCGAGCGTCGAGGTCTCCTCCGCGGGAACCTGCCGCACCGCATGCCGCAGCAGGGTGGCCGTGGACGCCTCCTTGGCGACCTGCGGCGGCACCAGCATCGAGCAGATGTCCTGCACCAGCATCCGCCGCTCGGCCCGGGCGTTGGAGATCGCGATCTCGAACTCCCGGTCACCGGACGGGCCGGTCGGGAACTCGGAGCGCACCGGCGTCGGGATCAGCGAGTACGGCGCGAGCGTGCCCTGTTCGGAGCCGGTCAGGTTCAGCACCCGCGAGTACGGCCGGAGTTCCGGCATCTGGCACAGCCGGGCGAGTGGCCCGGACGGGTCGAGCAGGGTGACCTGCACGCCGCGGCGGGCGTTCAGGTAGCCGAGGGCGCCCATCAGGGTCGACTTGCCGCCACCGGGTTCGGCGACGAAGACGCCGAGGCCGGATCGTTCCCGCACCTCCATCGGGAAGTGCAGGTCCAGGAAGACCGGCCGGCGGCAGGTGCCGGCGGTGCGGCCGATCAGGTCGCCGCGCCGGTCACCGACGGTGGAGGCGGCCTGGGGCAGGGCGGCGGCGAGCAACTTGACCGGCATACGGCGTACATATCCGGTGTTGGCGATGGGTTCGCCGGGGATGAACTCGCGGGCCAGCTGGTCCTGGTTCTTCGGGTGCTGGAGCGAGATCCGCAGCTCCCGGGAGTAGAGCTGGATCAGCCGGCGGGCGCGTTCGAGGCATTCCTCGCGGGTGGCGCCGCTGACCGCGAGCCGGTGCCACCCGTGGGCGCGCGCGGAGTCGGTCGGCAGGCCGGTGGTCATCTCGTCGCCGATCACGAGCGCCCGCTTGGCGAGTCGTTCCAGCTCGGGTGGGGCGTCGATGCCGTGTTCGGCGTAGTCGAGCTGCTGCGACCGGATCATTCGGAGCCGGTGCTCGAGGTTCTTGAACGAGCTGTTCGAGCCGAGGATGTCGATGCGGGAGGAGAGCTCCATCGGCCAGGGCAGCCGCTCGTGGAAGTGCATCCACGGCTCGTGCTTCTCCGGGATCTCCAGCGGTTCCATCCGCCCGACGGAGAGGACGGCGACGTGCCGCTCCTCGCCGGACATGCGGTTGACCAGCTTGACCGTCGACCCGTACGGCGTGCGGTAACGCTCCACCTGCTCGGTGAGCGCCAGCAGGTCGCCGGTCTCCCAGTGACCGTTGGTGACCGGGGAGAGTAAGCCGGGCGGGGACATGCCGAGCGCCACCGAGCGGTAGAGCAGCCACTCCAGCTCCTGCGGGGTGACCCGCCGCCCGCGCATGCCGAACGCGTTCAGCACCTCGTCGAACTGCTCGACGGTGCGGCCGAGTTTGCGCCGCTCGCCGTCGGACGTGCCGCGGCCGAAGATCCGCAGGATCCGCTCGGAGAAGGTGTCGCCGAGTGAGCGCCGGGCGAAGGTGACCCCGAGGAACGTCTGGCCTTCGGCGTGGTTGACCGACAGCAGGTGCCGCTGGGCCGCGACCAGGTGGTCCGACCAGGAGGTGCTGCCGTGCACGTCGGGCAGTGGTTTGGTGGTGAACGAGTCGACCGTGCGGGCCCACTCGTCGGCCGGGAACGGCCGGGTGGTGCGTCGCAGGTGGAGGCGGAAGCCGGCCAGGCCCGCGTACTGCTCGGAGATGGCGCTGAGCAGCGCCTCACGCTCGGCGTCGGGCCGGAACGCCCAGCGCACCTCGGGCAGGTAGTACCAGGCCGTCACGGTGCTCTGGGTGAAGGTCAGGTGCCCGGCGATCTCGCTGATGGCCAGTTCGACGGCCGGGTCGCGGTCGCTGAACTTGAGTTTCTGGGGCCGAAACTGGGCCGGTCTCGGCTCCTTCCTCTCTTTGCGTTTGGCGGGGGCCTTCTCCTGTCGCCGGGCCGGCGCCTTCTCCGGAACGGGGACGGGCAGCGGCGCGGGCGCCGGTTCGACGGCCGGCTGCTGCCACAGCGCCGGGCCCGAGACGGGTTCGGCGGGCGGAGCGGCCCGTCGCGCGGGTGGGGGCCACTCCTCGAAGTCGGTCCAGTCGTCGTCGTCCAGGCCCGGTGCGACGGCGGGCGGGTGACCGTTCTCCTGGAAGAAGTCCGGCTCCGGCCCGATCGGCGCCCGCGTGAACGGCGCCCCGTTCCAGCCGGCCGGCGGCGGAGCGGAAACCGCCGGCGGCGGCGTGGAGACCGTGGGCGGCGCAGCGGAAGCGGAGGGCAGCGGAGTAGCGACCGGGCGCGGCGGAGCAGGTGTGGAGACAACGGGCGGCGGCGGAGGACCGGCCGCCACCGGCGGAGCCGAGACCGGGGACGCCGAGACCGGTGGACCCGACACAGGCTGTGCCGCATCGGGGCGAGGGGCCGCGTGAGGGCGAGGGGACGGATCGGGGCGAGGGGCCGCATGGGGACGGGGAGCCGCCATCGTCCGAGGATCACTCGAACGGGGACCGGCCGCTCCACCGAACAGGTCCAGGAACGGGGAGTCGATGTCCATACTGGTGTCGGCGGTGGAACCGCGCGGCCGCACCGGCTGCGGCGCTTGGAAGACGCCGACTCCTCCGTGCCCGGGCGCGGCGACGAGCTCTTCGGCGTCGTCGAGCGGTTCGGGCGGGGAGTAGCTGTCCGAACGCGCACCGTTACCCCGCCTGCCCGGGGACGAGGACTCCGCCCGGGGATGCCCGTGCGGATGCGTTCCGGTCATGCGTGGACCTCGTGTGCGCGGGTGACCTGACGACTGGTCATACCAACTCCTCCCGGACCCGGATGCGAGTGGCGACAAGTCTGGGGTCGCGCTGTTCCACGGCGGGCTCGCGTGTGCGGCGCCAGTCGGTGAGCGCGGTACGGATGACGACACGGGCCGGCCGGTCCGGGTCGACATGGCGGAACACATACGACGTCGACACCATGGCCAGGGCGATCTCCCAGGCCGGGAACGGGTCGAATTCGAGCGTGATCAGGTAATGGATGACCATGAAGAGGGGCACGAGAACGACGAACATCCCGTACTGCGCGTAGGGCAGGTGGACGGGCAGGGTGTAACCGGGCGGGCCGAGATAGACCAGGCGCGCCCGGTAGATGTCGTCGTCGGTCCGGAGCCGCATCTCAGTTGAAGATCAGGTCGATGATCGACTCGCCGACGAAGAACAGCGTCGCCGCGCCGGCGATGAACGCCAGGCCCACGATCGCGATCGCCGAGCTGGTGAGGACCTTCGAGATCTCACCCCGGCTGGCCCGGCCGATGAAGATCACGCCGAGGATCGCGAGCAGGATCGGAGCGATGTTGCTCGCGAAGAAGGTGACGATACCTTCGGTATTGATCTTGCCTGACGGCTCGGCCGCCAAGATGACGAGCTCGGTGGCGATCATCGGTAAACCTCCCCGTGTCCGGTATGGGGGGTACGGACACGCTGCAGTTGTGAAGCCGTACGGCAACGCCCATATGGTGCTACCTCTGACTCACTACGTCGAGTGAGCCGTTCGGGCACTGCCATGCTCGTCTCTGCTCTCTTCGGTCACTTCATGATGCCCAGATCCGAAGAGTACGGCCCGTACTTGCGAGCAACAAGCGCCCGTTTCGTTACCCAAGGTGAAGGAGTGCGTGAATTCGAGTCATGTGGCATCGTACACGTGTTCGAATCCCTGCTGCCCCGTACCCTTCACCTGTGTCCAATTCGCCGACAGACGCGCAGCTCACAGGGGCTGATCTGCTTCGCCGAGATCACCCGGTCGTGATGGGTGTCCTCAACGTCACGCCGGACTCCTTCTCTGACGGTGGTAGATACACCGACGTCGAAGCCGCGGTTCAGCACGGAGTCTGCCTATTTCAGGAAGGCGCGCACGTCATCGACGTCGGTGGCGAGTCGACCCGGCCCGGGGCCGAGCGCGTGGACGCCGAGACCGAGATCGCGCGGGTCGTACCCGTGATCGAGCGGTTGTTCGCCGAGGGCGTACCGGTCAGCATCGACACCAGCCGCGCCGCGGTCGCCGAGGCGGCGCTCGCCGCCGGCGCCGCGGTGATCAACGACGTCTCCGGCGGTCTCGCCGACCCCGGCATGGCGTCGGTCGCCGCCGCCGCCCACTGCCCGTGGATCCTCATGCACTGGCGCGGCCACTCCCGCGACATGCAGCGCCTCGCCATCTACCACGACGTGGTCACCGAGGTCCGCGACGAGCTGCGGGCCCGCGCCGACGCGGCGATCGCCGCCGGCGTCGACCCGAGCCTGATCGTGCTCGACCCCGGCCTCGGCTTCGCCAAGCTCCCCGAACACAACTGGGCGCTCAGCGCGAACCTCGGCAGCCTCACCGGCCTCGGGTTCCCGGTCCTCTTCGCGGCCAGCCGCAAGACCTACCTCGGGCGGCTGCTGGCCGGCCCGGACGGCACGCCGCGCCCGGTCGGCGGCCGCGAGGCGGCCACTCTCGCCACCTCTCTGTTGGCGGTCGCCTCCGGCGCCTGGGGCGTCCGGGTGCACGAGGTGGGCGCGACCGCTGACGCGATCGCCGTCTGGCGGGCGACAGGATCACCCCGATTCAGCGGTACGCCGTGAGCCGCACCCCGACCACCACCAGCCTGTCCCGCCCCGCGCGGCACATCAGGCCCCGCCGTGACGTCGGCCGGGCCACTCATGATCACGGGGAGGACCGATGACCGGACGTATCACCCTGACCGGCCTGCGTGCCCGGGGCAATCACGGCGTCTACGACTTCGAACGCGAACAGGGCCAGGACTTCGTCGTCGACGTGACGCTCGACCTCGACCTGGGCCCGGCCGCCCGCAGCGACGACGTCACCGACACCGTCCACTACGGCGAACTGGCCACCGCTCTGGTCGAGGTGCTCACCGGTGAGCCGGTCAACCTGCTGGAGCGGCTCGCCGACCGGCTCCTCGACGTCTGCCTCGCCGATCCCCGGGTCGGGTCCGCCGAGGTGACCGTGCACAAGCCGCAGGCGCCGATCCCACACGAGTTCGCCGACGTGGCCGTCACTCTGCGCCGTGCCCGGGCCGAGCACGACGGGGGAGAGCACGACGGGGGAGAGACGGTATGACCCGGGCCGTCCTCTCCCTCGGCAGCAACCTCGGCGACCGCCTGGCCCACCTGCGGGCCGCCGTCGAACTGCTCCGCGCGGACGCGATCGTCGAGGTCTCCGGGGTGTACGAGACACCGCCGTGGGGCGACACCGAGCAGCCGTCGTACCTCAATGCCGTGGTGATCGTGGAAGATGGTGCGGCGACCGCGCGGGATTGGCTGACCCGCGCCCGGGCTTGTGAAGCGGCCGGGGGCCGCGTCCGGGACCCGGAGCGCCGCTTCGGCCCGCGCACCCTCGATGTGGACGTCATCGCCGTCTGGGCCGACGGCGGTGAGCCGGTCGTCGACGACGACCCCGAGCTGACCCTGCCGCATCCGCGCGCCCACCTGCGCGCCTTCGTGCTGCTGCCGTGGCACGACGTGCGGCCGGACGCCGAACTTCCCGGACACGGACCGGTCGGCGCCCTGCTGGACACGCCCGGGGTGGCGGCCGACCTCGCCGGGGTCACGCCTCGTCCGGAGTGGTCGTTAGAGTCGATGGAGTGAGCGTCAACCCAGACGGTGGATCCCCGCGCCGGCCCGACCCCTCGCTGCGGCCGACGAGCATGTCGACCCTGATCGTGGCCGCACTGGCCGCTGCCGCCGTCGGCTGGCTGCTGATCTCCTCGAACGACCTCTTCTACCGGATCTCTCCGCTGCCGTGGACCGGCGCGGGAGTGCTGGCCGTGCTCACGATCGCCGAGGCCTACCTCGCGCAGAACACCAGCGCCCGGATCCAGCGCAAACCCGGCGCGCTGCCGGTCCAGCCGCTGGCCGTCGCCCGGTTCGCCGCCCTGGCGAAGGCCTCCTCGCTGGTCGGCGCGCTGTCTGCGGGGTTCTCGGCGGGGCTGCTCATCTGGCTGCTGCTGGAACCGACCGACGAGGCGGGCTCCAGCGTGCCGGTCGCCGCGACGACCCTGGTCGCCGCGATCGCCCTGATCTCCGCCGCGCTGTGGCTGGAGCGGTCGTGCCGGGTGCCCGACCGCCCCGAGCGGGAAGGCGACGATTCGGACCGGCCGACCGGCCGTCATTGACGATCCCGTCGTTCGCCATTCGTTGACGATCGTCAACGAAATTCGCCGTCTGAACTGAGACAGTCTCGTATCCGTATGGTTTACGGCGGGCGGCCATGAGCCGGAGTAGCGTGCGCCTCGGACCGCTCGTGGAGGCGTAAGGAGGCGCGGACCATGGCGTACGACGAGACCACCTTCCGCCGGCCCGGTGACGAGAAGACCGACACCGACCCGGCCGCCTACCGGCGCCGAGTTCAGTACGACGACACCGCCGGCACCACGCTCGACCAGTCCCTGCGCGCCCCGGTGGCCGCCACCGGCGCTGGTCCGGCGGTGGAGGAGGACGGGCGCGACCGGCTCGGCATCCACCTCGGCTGGGAGGTCATGCTGCTGGTCGCCGCGGCGGTCATCGGTTTCCTCCTGCAGCGTGAGGACTCCGGCGCCCTCCAGCGCCCGGCCCTCGACGCCCTGCTCGTCACCGGCGCCGCGATCGGCCTCCTCACCCTCGGCGCCGGACTGACCCTGCGCGCCGGTGTGCCGAACCTGGCGCTCGGCCCGATCGCCCTGGCCGCGGCCCTGCAGTTCGCCGAGAACGGCGACAAGGGCCTGGCCCAGGCCGTGGTCCCGGCACTGATCATCGCCGCCGCGGGCGGGCTCGCGGTCGGCCTGCTGGTGACCGTGCTGCACGTTCCCGGCTGGGCCGCGACCCTGGCCGCCGCCCTCGGCGTCATCGTCTTCGTCCAGTTGCGTCCCGGGCCGGTCGACGTGCAAGGCGACTGGGACCCGACGGGCCAGGCGTTCGTGCTGTTCGGCGCCTTCGCGGGACTGGCCGTGCTGGGCGGGGCGATCGGCGCGATCGGCCCGGTGCGGCGCTTCGTCGGCCGCATGCGTTCGCCCGGCGACCCGGCCCAGCGGCGCGGTGTCGCCGCCGCGGTCCCCGTCATGCTCTCCCTGGTCCTGTCGTCGTTGTTCGCGACCGTCGCCGGGGTGCTGATCGCCGCCCAGGCGGACGGCCCGATCGCGCCGGAGACCGGCCTCGAGTGGACCGGCATCGCCATCGGCCTGGCCCTGCTCGCCGGCACCAGCGCGTACGGGCGGCGCGGCGGCATCTTCGGCACCCTGTTCGCCGTGACCGCGCTGACCCTGTTCCTGCGGTACCAGGACCTCCGCGACCTCGACATCGCCCTGTTCGCGATCGCCGCGAGCCTGTTCGTCGCCGGCCTGGTCGTGACCCGCGTCGTCGAGGCGGTGGGTAGCCCCTACACGGCCCAGCCCGGCGAGGAGTGGAACGCCGCACCGTCCGGCGGCGCGACCTGGTCGCCGACCCTGCCGGAGACCTGGAACACCCCCGCCACCCCGGCGCCGCGCAGCGACCGTTGGGACGAGGGTCCGTGGGGCGCAACCCGCTGAACGTATGATTTCGTTCATGACCTCGCCCAGCTTCGCCGAACTGGACGCCCTGCCCACCGAGACGCTGCGGGAGCAGGCCTTCGCCAAGGCACGGTCCCAGCACGACGTCCGCTTCTTCTGGTCGGTGCTGCGGCACCTGCCCGACGCCGGCGACGCCGCCTCCCTGGACGGCGCGCCCCACTCGATCGGCCCGACCGTGGACGAGGCGGTCGCCCTGTGGCGTGAATTCGAGGGCCACGACCTCGGCGCTCAGGAACCACTGCTGCGGGCCGCCTTCATCGACTACCTGAGCAGGTAACGACGCTCGTCGTTTGAAACGGAGGCCCCGCAGGGAACCTGGCGGGGCATGGCTCTCGGTAACCGTTACAAGACCGCACCGGGCGCGGGCACGCTCGCCGCGCTGATACTCGTCCTGGTCTTCGGCAGTCCGTGGTACTCGGACTGGGTCCAGGCGAACACGAATCCCGACACGGCCGGAGGCTGGTGGCTGCGGCTGCTGGCCTGGCCGCGCTGGAGCTTCGACACCGACGACTCGCTACGCGACGTGGTCGTCGGCGACCTCAAGGCGATCCTGCTGGTCGTCCTGACCCTGATCTTCCTCTATCTCCTGCCCGGCTCGCAGCTGGCCCGGGCCCGCGGCACGATCAGCCAGTTCCTCGCCGGCTGGGGCGCCTACATCTTCGCCGGTGCGTTCGCGGCGCTCCTGGCCACCCTCTTCCTGACCAACCCGTCGCTGCTGGGCGCCTTCAACGCGGCCGGCTCCGGCGCCGGGTACGGCTTCTTCGCGGGCTGGATCGTCGGCCTGGCTTCCCTCGGCGGCCGGCGCGGCACCCGCTGACAACCCTCGGGCGGCCGTCTTACGCGGCCGCCCGAAAATACTCCCGGATTCCGGCCGAACGTGCCGTCCCACGCTCGGCGGTTTTATCGCGGGCGTGCTCTCGGTAACATCTGCGCCCATGCCAGATCGGGAACCCCAAGCGGGACACAGCGCGCGACTGCTCCGTGGCCTCGTCTGGGCAGGCGTGGTCCTCGCCCCGATCGCGGCCGCTGTCGTGTTGATCGGCGGAAACTCCAACACGGTCCGCTTCGCGGTGCTGCTGATCGCGGTGAGCGTGGTGCTCATCGGCGCGTCGGTGCTGATCCGCAGCGATCCGGTGCTGCTGCGGATGGACGTGGAGGACCGGGTCGCCGAGGAGGTCGAATCGCTGCGCCGGCAACTGCGGGCCGAGTTCACGAGCGCCGCACCTGCCGCCGCACCTGCCGCCGCACCTGCCGCCGCACCTGCCGGCGCACCGGCGGCCGCGCCCGAGATCGAGGCACGGCCACCGCTGCCGCCGCGTGTGCCGGGCGGACGGGCCCAGGTCGGCGCCCCCGTGGGTGTGCCGCCGGAGCCGGCGCAGGCTCCAGCCTATGGCGGTGGGTTCCCACCCGAGGCTGAGTACGCCCCCCAGCCCGCCTTCGCGCCCCAGCAGGAGTTCGTGGACCGGCCCCCGTTCGCGAACCGGCCACAGTTCGTGCACCAGCCCGATTTCGTGCCTCAGCCGGACTTCGTGGCCCAGCCCGATTTCGTGGCCCCGCCCGACTTCGTGCCTCAGCCGGACTTCGCCGACCGCCCGCAGTTCGTGCACCAGCCGGTGGCCCCCGCGGTCTACGGCGGGCAGGCGGACTTCGACGGCGGCTACGCCGAGGCCGAGCAAGGGTACGGCTACGACGAGGCCGGCTACGAGGAGCACGGCTACGACGAGTCCGGTTACGGATACGACGATCAGACGGCCGGATACCAGGACGACAACGGGTATCAGGACGAGAGCTACCAGGACGAGAGCTACCAGCAGGAGGTCCCGGTCCGGGCCAACGGTGGCCGCGCCTCGGTGCCCGGCATCATCCAGCCGGTCTCCCCGGCCCAGTCCCAGGGGCTGCCGCCTCAAGGGATGCAGTCTCCAGGGATGCCGGCCCAGGGCAGCGTGCCCGCCGGCCGCGCGACCGCCGCGGTCCCGGCCCCCGGAGCCGTCCCCGCGGTGCGCGCTTCCGCAGCCGCGGCCGTTCCGATGGGCGCCGCCGTCCCGATGATGGCCGCCGCCGTTCCGATGGCTGCCGCTGCCGTCCCGATGATGGCCGCCGCCGTTCCGATGGCCGCCGCCGTTCCGGTGGGGCACGCGGGTGCTCCGATGACACCGCAGGGAGTCCTGCCCCCGTCCCGCCCCCGCGCCGCGGCGTCCGTCCCCGGCGCCATGCCGCCCCCGCCCGGCCAGAACGGCATGATCGCCGCCCCAGGGCCCAACGGCATGATCGCCCGCCCCGGGCCCAACGGCATGATGGCGCCGCCTCCCCCGCCCCGCGCCGCCGTCCGTCCCGGCCCCCAGTACGGCCGTCCCGACAACCCGGACGGCGATTTCGGCGCCGCGAACGGCTACGCCGGAGCCGACGACTACACCGGGCCGAACGACTACAACGGGTCGAACGACTACAACGGGCCGGACGAATACAACGAGCCCACCGAAGGCTCCGCCGACTACAAGGCCCGCCGGCACCGCCCGTCCGCGAACGACACCAACGTCGGCACGCTCGCCGACTTCGCCAACTACCCCGGTTACAGCGCGCAGGAGAACTGGTAGACGGCCTACTTGTCGATGTCCCCGACGACGAAGAACATCGAGCCGAGGATCGCGATCAGATCAGGGACCAGGCAGCCCGGGATCAGGGTGGCCAGCGCCTGCACATTGGCATAGGACGCGGTGCGCAGCTTGAGCCGCCACGGCGTCTTCTCGCCCCGGGAGACCAGGTAGTACCCGTTCACGCCGAGCGGGTTCTCGGTCCAGGCGTAGGTGTGCCCCTCCGGCGCCTTGACCACCTTGGGCAGCCGCACGTTGACCGGCCCGCCGGTCCGGTCCACCCGGTCCAGGCACTCCTCGATCAGGTCGAGTGACACGAACACCTGCTCCAGGAGCACCTCGAAGCGGGCGTGGCAGTCGCCCGCCGTCCGGGTCACCACCGGCACGTCGAGCTGGTCATAGAAGAGGTAGGGCTCGTCCCGGCGTACATCGAAATCCAGACCGCTCGCCCGGGCGACCGGCCCGGACGCGCCGTAGGCGGCCGCGTCGGCGGCGCTGAGCACGCCGACGCCGACCGTACGCGCCATGAAGATGTCGTTCCTGCGGATGATGTTGTCGATGTCCGGCATCCGCCGCCGGACCGCGGCGACCGCCTGCCGGGCCCGTTTCGTCCAGCCGGCCGGGATCTCCTCCTTCAGGCCGCCGACCCGGTTGAACATGTAGTGGATCCGGCCGCCGGAGACCTCCTCCATCACCGCCTGGAGCGTCTCCCGCTCGCGGAAGGCGTAGAACATCGGCGTGATCGCGCCGATCTCCAGCGGGTACGAGCCGAGGAACATCAGGTGGTTGAGCACCCGGTTCAGCTCGGCCAGGGCCATCCGCAGCCAGGTCGCGCGCTCCGGCACCTCGATGCCCATCAGCCGCTCGACGGCGAGGACCACACCCAGCTCGTTGGAGAACGCGGACAGCCAGTCGTGCCGGTTCGCCAGCATGATGATCTGCCGGTAGTCACGCACTTCGAACAGTTTCTCGGCGCCGCGATGCATGTAGCCGACGATCGGCTCGCAGGCGATGACCTTCTCACCGTCGAGGGTGAGCTTGAGGCGGAGCACTCCGTGCGTGGAGGGATGCTGCGGCCCGATGTTGAGAACCATGTCGGCCGTGTCCAGCCCGGCCCCGGTCCCGACCGTCATCTCCCGCAGCGAGTCAGTCACCCCCGCATCGTCCCACGCGCGCCGCTCGATGCTCACCCTGGAGACGGCCCGTCGAGCACGGGCTCGGCCCGTCACGCGGGGAGCGGCCTCAGATCAGCGGGACGTCGACGCCGACGGTGTGCCACAACCACCAGTGCCCGCCCAGCCCGGCCGGGTCGATCAGTTCGGCAGCCGCCCCGGCCGCGGAGAGCGCCCGCAGGTAGCCCGCCGGATCGGTGCGGGCCGTCTCCAGCGGCGGCCGCGAGCCGTCCACCCCCAGCGCCCGCAGCGCCTCCCGCTGCCGGACCATCCGATGGGGAACGCCGGCCGCCGCCGCCACCGAGTCCATCGCCACGTGCGCGGTGACGTCGCAGGTCCCGTCCGGCACCGGCATCACCTGCCGCCCCTGCCGGAACCCGGTCAGCGTCCCGAACGCGGGCCGCTCCGCCTTCACATGCCCGTAGTCGACACAGAGCGCGGCACCCCGGCGAACCGATCCGACCGCGTCGGCCCAGGCGGCGTCCCGAGGCCATCCGATCTCGATCCGCCCCGGCCCCGGCCACCATCGGCTTGTCCAGAAAAGATCAGCCGGATCGGCCGACGCCCCCCACGTTTCCGACCCGGTGGCCCGGTCCACGAGTACCTTCCGCAGGCACCCGTCCCCGTCCGTCTCCACGACATCGAGCGGAACGTTGTCCAGCCACTCGGTCGCGACCAGCAGGCCGGTCAGGTTCTCCGGCACGTCCCGTCGCCAGTGCACCGCCGGATCCAGCCCGCCCGGCCTGGCCGCGACCTCGACCGCGGTGGCCCGAACCCGCCCCGCCAACTCCTCCGGAAGCATCGCCAGCAGCGCGGTGATCAGCTCCCCGCGCCCGGCGCCCACATCCACCAGATCGAACGTGTCCGGATGCCCGAGCGCCGCGTCCACTCGCCCGATCAACCGCAGGAGTGCTCCGGCAAACAGCGGCGACGCATGAACACTGGTCCGGAAGTGATCAGCCGGGCCGTCGTGCTTCCGCATGAAGAAGCCGTCGCTGCCGTACAGCGCCGCCTGCATGGCCAGCCGCCACCCGATCACCATCCCGCCACCCTAGGCCGCCCACCACTCACCGCCCGCCGCCGCTCACCGCCCGCCGCCAGAAACCCCGAAACACTCAAACCCCAGACCCTTCTCCGGTACGCCGTCGGCCGTCCCCACCGCACCCACCCGTCCCGTGGCAGTCCGCGCGAGGCCCGCCGTGCTCCCGCACACCCCGCGACCACCGGGCTTATGCGGTGGCCACCGACGCGGCGTCCGCCCACCTCGGCGTCACCCCGCCGTCCCGCCCGCTGGCGTGGCACGGCTACGACTGGGGGCTCAGGCGGTGGGGGTGGTGGCCGATCGAGGAGGGGTGCGTGGCACGCGGCTCCACATCGGTGTCGATGGGGGCGTGGCGGTGCGGTAATTCACACATGGTTGCTACGAGCGTGTTTCGGCGGCGCATACTTTCGCTCGACCGGTACCCCGACATGAGGACTGGATCCACGGATGAACGCTTTGACGATCGGCGTCATCGGCGCAGGCCGGGTCGGTGCTGTGCTGGGCGCCGCGCTGAACGCTGCCGGGCACCGGGTGGTCGCCGCCGCTGCCGTCTCCGCCGCCTCCCGTGAGCGGGCGGCACGCCTGCTCCCGGACGCCGCTGTCCTTCCGGCTGACGAGGTGGCCCGGGCGGCCATCGATCTGCTGCTGCTCGCCGTGCCGGACGACACTCTGGCCGCGGTGGTCGCCGGACTCGACCGGACCGGCGCGCTGCGGGCCGGGCAGGTGGTGGCGCACACCTCAGGGGCTCATGGACTGGCCGTACTGGGCGATGTGAACGGCATGGCCCTGCATCCCGCGATGACGTTCACCGGGGCGGACTCCGACCTGGACCGGCTGCCGGGCATCGCCTGGGGGGTGACCGCGCCGGACCGGGTGTTCGCGACCCGGCTCGTCGCCGACCTCGGCGGGGTGCCGGAGTGGATCGCCGAGGAGTCCCGGCCGGTCTACCACGCGGCCCTGGCGCACGGCGCGAACCACCTGGTCACGCTGGTCAACGAGGCCGCCGACGTGCTGCGGGCCGCCGGGGTCGGTGAGCCGGGCCGGGTGCTGGCCCCGTTGCTGACCGCCGCGCTGGACAACGCGCTGCGGATGGGCGACGCCGCCCTGACCGGCCCGGTGTCCCGCGGTGACGCCGGCACGGTCGCCAAACACCTGGACCGGATGCCGGCCGACGCGGTGCCTGCGTATCTGGCGATGGCCCGGCGCACCGCGGACCGGGCGATCGCCTCCGGCCGTCTGCGCCCGCACGACGCCACCGCCCTGCTCGACGTGCTGGCCCAGGCCGCCGAGAACGGCACCGAGAACCTGGTCGGCGGGAGCAATGCCGCCGTGACCAGTGCCGCCGTGACCAGTGCCACCATGAGCAGTGTCACCGGGAGCCGGGTTGCGGAGAGTCTGGTGGCCGGGCAGCGGGGCGGGGACAGTCCGGCGGCCGCGGAGCGGGCCGCCGGCGACATCACTCAGAGCGCCGCGAGCCGGCGGAACACTGTCGGGAGCAACGCGTGACCGTTCTGGTGCACACCCGCGCCGACCTGGCGTCCGCCCTGCACGCCGTCCCGGGTGAGATCGCCGTCGTGATGACCATGGGCGCGCTGCACGAGGGCCACCGGCAGCTGATGCGAGTGGCCCGGGAGCGCGCGGCGTTCGTCGTGGTCACCGTCTTCGTGAACCCGCTGCAGTTCGGGCCGGGCGAGGACTACGAGAAGTACCCCCGCACTCTTGAGGACGACGTGGCGGCCTGCCGCGCGGAGGGCGCCGACCTGGTCTTCGCGCCGGCGCGGGACGACGTCTATCCGCACGGGGCGCCGTCGGTCACCATGCATCCGGGCGCGCTCGGCGAGATCCTGGAGGGCGCGAGCCGTCCGGGCCACTTCTCGGGGATGCTCACGGTCGTGGAGAAGCTGCTGCTGCTCACCCGGGCCGATGTCGCCTACTTCGGCGAGAAGGACTTCCAGCAGCTGGCGCTGATCCGCCGGATGGCGCGCGACCTGGAGTTGCCGGTCGAGATCGTGGGCGTGCCGACCGTACGCGAAGAGGATGGTCTCGCCCTCTCCAGCCGCAACCGCTATCTCTCGCCGGACCAGCGGAGATCCGCGCTGGCGCTCTCTCGCGCCCTGCGCGAGGGCGCCGCGCACAGCGACCCCGGCGCGGTCCTGGCGGCGGCCCACAAGATCTTGGCCGAGGAGCCGGGCGTACGCCTGGACTATCTCGCCCTGACCGGCGCGGACCTCGGGCCCGCTCCGGACGAGGGCCCGGCGCGGCTGCTGGTGGCCGCCCGGGTCGGCACCACCCGTCTCATCGACAACGTTCCACTGACACTGCTGAAGGGCGCCTGATGCTTCGAACCATGCTCAAGTCGAAGATCCACCGGGCCACCGTGACGCAGGCCGACCTGCACTATGTCGGCTCGGTCACCGTCGACCTCGATCTGCTGGAGGCGGCCGATCTGATCCCCGGTGAGCAGGTGGCGATCGTCGACGTGACGAACGGGGCACGCCTGGAGACCTATGTGATCCCGGGCGAGCGGGGCAGCGGCGTGATCGGCATCAACGGCGCCGCCGCGCATCTGGTGCACCCGGGCGACCTGGTCATCCTGATCTCGTACGGGCAGATGGACTCCGCCGAGGCGCGGTCCTACCAGCCGCGGATCGTGCACGTGGACGCCGACAACCGGATCATCGAGCTGGGCGCGGATCCGGCCGAGGCGGCCGAAGGCATGGCCGGTGACCTGGTACGGGGCGACCTGACGCTGGCCAACGGGTAGCTCTTCCCGCGAATCGCCTCCCGAGCGGCACGTACGCTCATATAGTCGGCAAATCGGATACGGCTGCCGAGGTGCTCGGGAGGCACGGCTCATGCGATTCCGCCTGCGTACCCGATGGGGAGTCACCGCCACGACCGCCGCGCTGTTCGCCGTCGCGGGTTGCGGCGGCGGGGGCGAGGTGGACGGCGATCTCACCAACGACTGGGGCGCGATGGCCCCGGCGACCGGCTTCGTCCCGGTGGCCGGAACGTGCCACCTCTCCACCTTCGCCGTCGCCGGGCCGCGGTCCACCTATGAGGAGGCGGACTGCGGTGTGCCGCACCGCACCGAGACCGTCTTCGTCGGCGAGTACACCGCGCCGGCCGCGGACGGCGCCGAGCCGCCGGCCGGCACCTCCGCCGGCGCCCGGGCCGCCTATCAGACCTGCGACAAGAAGACCACCGAGTACGTCGGTGGCCCGTGGCGGCACGCCCGCCTCTGGATCGGTGTCACCCATCCCTCGCCCGCGGCGTGGGACGGAGGGTCCCGCTGGTTCCGTTGCGAGCTGGTGGAGCTCGACTCGGTCGAGGACGACGGCGCCCTGGTGCAGCGCGCCGGAACCCTGCGTGGCGTGCTCGCCGCCCCGGGCTCCGAGCTCGCGCTGACCTGTTACGCCATCGAGCTGGACGACGCGGGGGCGATCACCACGATGCCGTCCACCGGATGCGACCAGAAGCACAACGGCGAATTCGTCGGGGTCTGGGACGCGCCGGCCAAGGCCTCCTACCCGAAGGGCGACGCCGCCTGGGAGGAGTTCCACACCGGCTGCCGCACCGTGGCCGCGAAGTACGCCGGGGTGCCGGTCGACGGCGACCTCCAGTACCGCATCGGGGTGGTGTCGCTGCCGGGCAACGCCGACGTCTGGGCGCAGGGCGACCACGGGGTGCGCTGTTACCTCTGGCTGGACGGAGCCGAACTGACCGGCTCGCTCAAGGGCAAGGGGACGAAGGACCTTCCGGTCCAGTACAAGTAACGGTGACCACTGATGGTGGCCCCGCCGCGACGCGACCGCAGGGGCGGAGTGTACTGAAACACATGTCACCTCTCGCGGATCTCCCGGCGCTTCCCCGCCGGCTTGCCGCCGCTGAGCCCGGCTGGACCGAGACCACCGACGTCGTGGTGGTCGGCTCCGGCATCGCGGGCCTGACCGCGGCTCTCTACCTGCGGGAACAGGGCCTGCATGTCACCGTCGTGACCAAGGTCAACATTGATGACGGTTCCACCCGGTGGGCGCAGGGCGGCATCGCGGCCGTGCTCGATCCGCTGGACACGCCGCAGGCCCACGCGTACGACACCGAGATCGCCGGGGTCGGTCTCTGCGACCCGGCGGCCGTGCAGGTGCTCGTCGAGGAGGGCCCGGCCCGCATCCGGGAGCTGATCCGCCGGGGCGCCGCGTTCGACCGCAACCCCGACGGCTCGCTGATGCTGACCCGCGAGGGCGGCCACCGCGCCGACCGGATCGTGCACGCCGGCGGTGACGCGACCGGCGCCGAGGTGCAGCGCGCCCTGCACGAGGCGGTCCGCCGCGACCCGTGGATCCGGCTGGTCGAGCACGCGCTCGTCCTCGACCTGCTGCGTGCCGCCGACGGCCGGGCCTGTGGCCTGACTCTGCACGTGCTCGGCGAGGGCAGTGAGGACGGCGTGGGCGCGATCCTGGCCCGGGCCGTGGTGCTGGCCACCGGCGGGATGGGCCAGATCTTCTCGTCCACCACGAACCCGTCGGTCTCCACCGGTGACGGTGTGGCGCTCGCGCTGCGGGCCGGCGCCGAGGTCACCGATGTCGAGTTCGTCCAGTTCCACCCCACGTCGTTCGTCACCGGCGTCAACTCGTCGCCGGGTGACGCCGGTTCCCCGCCGCGGGTCGATCCGGTGCAGCGGCCGCTGATCTCCGAGGCGCTGCGCGGTGAGGGCGCCTACCTGGTCGACGAGGCCGGCGAGCGGTTCATGGTCGGCCGGCACGAGCTGGCCGAGTTGGCCCCGCGCGACGTGGTCGCCAAGGGCATCTACCGGGTGCTGCGGGCCACCGGCGCCGACCACGTCTACCTGGACGCCCGGCACCTCGGCAAGGAGTTCCTGGAGGCCCGCTTCCCGACGATCATGGCCTCCACCCGGGCCGCGGGCGTCGACCCGGCGACCGACCTGATCCCGGTCGCGCCGGCCGCCCACTACGCGTCCGGTGGCGTCCGCACCGACCTGCACGGCCGCACCAGCATTCCCGGGCTGTACGCGTGCGGCGAGGTCGCCTGCACCGGCGTGCACGGCGCCAACCGGCTGGCCAGCAACTCCCTGTTGGAAGGCCTGGTCTTCGCCCGCCGGATCGCCGACGACATCGCCCGTGAGCTGCCCCCACAGGCCGAACCGGCCCGCACCGCGGTCACCGGCTCGTCCTGGGTCGTCGACCCGGCGATCCGCGCCGAGCTGCAGCGCGCGATGACCCGTGGCGCCGGCGTGCTCCGCTCCGCCGACTCGCTCGACACCGCCGCCAAGGAACTGGCCCGGCTGGCCGAGCAGCGGTCCCGGCCGTACACCGAGGCCTGGGAGGTCACCAACTTGCTGACGGTGGCGGCGGCGCTGGTGGCGTCGGCCCGCAGCCGCCGGGAGACGCGTGGCTGTCACTGGCGCGAGGACCACCCGAACGCGGCCGACGAGTGGCGCGGCCACCTGCTCAACGCGGTCAACCCCGATGGTTCGCTGACCCAAGACTTCCAGGAGATGGCGTGACTGTTCCTGACGGTGGAACCCTTTCACCGGGGGAGAACCTTCCCCTTCCGGAGGCCGATGTGGCCGAAGTGGGGCTGGACCTCGGCGAGGTTCAGCGGATCGTGTTCACCGCGCTCGGCGAGGATCTCGGTGATCCGCCGTGCGACGTGACCAGCGAGTCCACCATTCCCGCCGACCAGGTGGACACCGCCGAGCTGGTGGCCCGCGCCGACGGCGTGGTCGCCGGTCTGCTGGTGGCGGCCGAGGTCTTCGCCGTCACGTCAGCCGGGGTGGCCACCTTCCGGGCGACGGTGTCCGACGGCGACCGGGTGCGCCGCGGCGACGTGCTCGCCGTGATCACCGGCCCGACGCGGGCGCTGCTGACCGCCGAGCGCACCGCGCTCAACCTGCTGTGCCGGATGTCCGGTGTCGCCACCCACACCCGCAGGTGGGCCGACCGGTTGGAGGACACCGGCGCCACGGTCCTCGACACCCGTAAGACCACGCCCGGGTTGCGGATGCTGGAGAAGTACGCGGTACGGGCCGGCGGTGGCACCAACAAGCGTATGGGCCTCTACGACGTCGCCATGATCAAGGACAACCACAAGCTGGCCGCGGGCAGCATCACCGCCGCGTACGAGCTGGTCCGGACCACGTTCCCGGACGTGCCGGTGCAGGTCGAGGTGACCACCCTGGCCGAGGCGCGGGAGGCGGTCGAGGCCGGCGCCGGGTTCCTGCTGTGCGACAACATGACGCCCGAGCTGCTCTCCGAGGTGGTGCGGGCGGTCGGGGACCGGGTGGAACTGGAGGCGACCGGCAATCTGACGCTGGAGACGGCGGCCGCCTACGCGGCCACCGGGGTCGACTATCTGTCGGTGGGTGGACTGACTCACTCCTCGCCGATTCTCGACATCGCCATGGACCTCCGGCCCCGCTGACGGGGCCGCCGGCACGCCGGTTTCGGACGAGAGCCGTGGCCGGACCGGACCGCCCTGGCGGGGGTGGGACGGTCCCGGTGATTTCGGGGAGTCGTGGCCGTACAAAATAAGGGTCTTGATTTTGATTCTTAGGGGCGGTCGTGCTGCTTTGCATTGACATCGGTAACACCAACACCGTGCTGGCGACCTTCGACGGCGACAAGCTGGTGCACAACTGGCGGATCAAGACCGATGCCGCGTCGACCGCCGACGAGCTGGGCCTGAAGATCCGTGGCCTGCTCGCCGGGGATGCCGTCGAGGTCACCGGGGTGGCGGCCTGCTCGACCGTGCCCGCCGCGCTGCGCAACCTGCGCACCATGCTCAAGCGCTACTACGGCGAGCTGCCCAATGTGATCGTCGAGCCGGGCGTGAAGACCGGGGTGCAGCTCGCCATCGACAACCCGAAGGAGGTGGGCGCCGACCGGGTGGTCAACACTCTCGCGGCGCACGCGCTCTACGGCGGACCGTCGATCGTGGTCGACTTCGGCACCACCACCAACTTCGACCTGATCAGCGCGAAGGGCGAGTTCCTCGGCGGGGCGTTCGCGCCGGGCATCGAGATCTCGTTCGACGCGCTGGCCGCCCGCGCCGCCCAGCTGCGCAAGGTGGAGCCGACCAGGCCGCGTTCGGTGATCGGCAAGAACACCGTGGAGTGCCTGCAGGCCGGGCTCTACTTCGGTTTCGCCGGCCAGGTGGACCGGATCGTCGAGCGGATGATCGAGGAGATCGGGCCGGTCCGGGCGGTGATCGCGACCGGGGGCCTGGCCTGGCTGGTGAAGGACGAGTGCCAGACCCTCACCGCGCACGAGCCGATGATCACCCTGATCGGCCTGCGGATGGTATATGAGCGGAACGTCTGAACGCCTCTGAGTAGGCTTTCCAGGTCCCAGCACCGGAGAAGGAAGTCTTGCCGTGACCGAGCAGAACACGCCAGCGATCGACCCCGCCGAGGACCTTCCCGAACAGATGCGGGTCCGCCGGTCGAAGCGGGACCGGTTGCTCGCCGAGGGCCTGCCGCCCTATCCGGTCGAGGTCCCGCGGACCGATGAGATCACCGAGATCCGGGCGCGCTACGCGGATCTGCCCACCGACACCGGCTCCGGTGACAAGGTCTCGGTCACCGGCCGGGTGATCTTCGTGCGGAACGGCGGCAAGCTCTGCTTCGCCACCCTGCGGGCCGGTGACGGCGCCGAGCTCCAGGCGATGTTCTCGCTGGACAAGGTGGGCGAGAAGTCGCTGGGCGACTGGAAGAGCCTGGTGGACCTCGGCGATCTGGTCGCGGTCACCGGTGAGGTGATCGCCAGCCGGCGCGGTGAGCTCTCCGTTCTCGCCGATTCCTGGGCGATGAGCGCCAAGGCGCTGCGCCCGCTTCCGGTCGCGCACAAGCCGCTTTCCGAGGAGACCCGGGTCCGGCAGCGTTATGTCGATCTCATCGTCCGGCCGCAGGCGAGGGATGTGGTACGCACCCGTGCGACCGTGGTCCGCAGCTTGCGGGAGTCGCTGTTCCGCCGGAATTATCTCGAAGTGGAAACGCCGATGTTGCAGTTGCTGCACGGCGGCGCGGCGGCCCGGCCGTTTGTGACGCACAGCAACGCGCTCGACACCGATCTTTATCTACGGATCGCCCCGGAACTATTTTTGAAGCGGGCCGTGGTCGGTGGCATCGAGCGGGTCTTCGAGATCAACCGGAACTTCAGGAATGAGGGCATGGACTCCACGCACTCTCCGGAGTTCGCCATGCTCGAGGCGTATCAGGCGTACGCCGACTACAACGTGATGCAGACGCAGGTGCGGGAGTGGATTCAGGAGGCCGCGTCCGCGGTCGCCGGCTCGCACGTGGTCACCCACCAGGACGGCACCGAGGTCGACCTGGGCGGCGAGTGGGCCCAGATCACCCTGTTCGGTGCCATCTCCTCCGCGCTCGGCGAGGAGGTCACCATCGGCACCGACCTCGCCCAGCTCCAGCGGTACGCGGAGAAGGTGCAGCTCTCGGTCGACCCCAAGTGGGGTCCGGGGAAGCTCGCCGAGGAACTCTTCGAGCACCTGGTGACCGACAGCCTGGTCCAGCCGACCTTCGTCCGGGACTTCCCGGAGGAGACCGCCCCGCTGACCGCCCCGCACCGGACCACGCCCGGCCTGACCGAGAAGTGGGATCTCTACGTCGGCGGATTCGAACTGGCCACCGCCTATTCGGAGTTGGTGGACCCGGTGATCCAGCGCGAGCGGTTCCACGCTCAGTCCCTGCTCGCGGCCGGTGGGGACGCCGAGGCGATGCAGCTGGACGAGGATTTCCTGCGGGCCATGGAGTACGGAATGCCGCCGTCCGGGGGCATGGGAATGGGAATCGACCGGCTGTTGATGGCGCTCACCGGCCTCGGCATTCGGGAAACGATCCTCTTCCCGTTGGTCCGCCCGGAGTAGTCGAGCCGCAATTATCCACCCCGCCATTGACGGGCGATGCGCCCGTGGCGTTATTGTCTTCCCATTGCTGGGGAGAGAACCTGTGTTCGGGAGGATAAGGGCGCGTGGCCAAGCAGATCATTCACAAGCTGGTCGATGACATCGACGGTGTTGACGCTGACGAGACCGTGAAGTTTGCGCTCGACGGCATTCAGTACGAGATCGACCTCTCGGAGAAGAACGCCGCGAAATTGCGGGAAGTCTTCGAGCCCTACCTGCAGGCCGGGACGAAGGTCGCCCGGGGCGGCGTTGTGGTGGGTGGCCGAGCGGCTCGGGGTCGTGGCGGAGCGACCGCCGACCGCGAGCAGAACAAGGCGATCCGGGAGTGGGCCAAGAAGTCGGGCAAGGACATCTCCGACCGCGGCCGGATCCCGCAGGAGATCGTGGACGAGTTCCACGCGAAGGGCCCGGGCCGGGGCTAGTCCCGGCGCGGTCACGCCAGAGGGCGTGCCGACCACGTCGGCTGCTGGTTGAGCAGCCGCCATGGTCGGTGCGCCCTCTCTGCGTTTGCCCATCGGCTCCGGCCCGCACTGTTTACGGTTATCCACAGGAGTGGACGGTGTTGTCCACAGCCTGTGGATCAGGAACACAGGTCTGGAGGATCGGCAGGATTTCGCTGAACGCGTACACGTTCGGGTGGGGGAACAGCCGCTGAGCGTGCGAAGTTGGCTAAATCAACGTTGCGGATCGTTTCCAAGGGTCGCGAGGGCCCGGCGGAGCCTCTCAGCGGCGATAGAGTTACAGCACGGGCATCACCGATGCCCGTGCGCTGGCCCCGCCAGCTGTTGAGACAGGCTCAGCATTGGCGCACGGCACGTGAGGAGCACGAGGGCATGTTCGAGCGGTTCACCGACCGAGCGCGACGGGTTGTCGTCCTGGCCCAAGAAGAGGCCCGGATGCTCAACCACAACTACATCGGGACAGAGCACATCCTGCTCGGCCTGATCCACGAGGGCGAGGGCGTCGCCGCCAAGGCTCTGGAGAGCCTGG
>NZ_JASCTH010000004.1:0-161649 GCF_030009775.1 Actinoplanes sandaracinus
CGCGGGCCGTCGGGACGAGCTGTTACGAAACCCCTGCGGTCAGGCCGCCCCGGGCGCCCCGTGGCAGCGCTTGTACTTACGGCCCGAGCCGCAGTAACACGGCGCGTTCCGCGACGGGCCGTTGGACTCGGACTGGCCACCGGCACGGTGCGCGCCCGAGCCGGCGGCCGTGTGGGCCGGGCTCGCCGGGACGGGCGAGCCGCCGGGGCTGATCGTCGCCGGGGCCGACTCCTGCTGGATCGCCGGGCGGCCGGAGCCGGCCTCGCCGTCGATCGTCGGAGCGGTGTACTGCAGGTTCTGCGGGCGACCGGGGCCGCCGAGACCCTTGGCGTGCACCTCGACCCGCTCGGGCTCGACCACGTCGTCGTCGGGCACCTCGCCGACCTTCGGCAGTGCGAAGGCCTGGCTCGGGTCGACGGTGACGGAGGGCGCCTCCTCGACCTGGACCTCCAGGTTGAAGACGAAACCGACCGCCTCCTCCTTGATGCCCTCCATCATCTGGTTGAACATGTCGAAGCCCTCGCGCTGGTACTCGACCACCGGGTCGCGCTGCGCGTAGGCCCGCAGGGAGATGCCCTCCTGCAGGTAGTCCATCTCGTAGAGGTGCTCACGCCACTTGCGGTCGATGACCGCGAGCAGCACCTGGCGCTCCAGCTCGCGCAGCGCCTCGGCGCCGAGCTCCTCCTCGCGTGCCTGGTAGGCCGCCCGGGCGTCCAGCTTCAGCTGCGCGGCCAGGAACTCCTGGTCGATGGCGTTCCGCTCGCCGCCGGACTCCTCGGCGATGTCGTCGATGGTGACGCCGACCGGGTAGAGCCGCTTCAGGTTGGTCCAGAGCTGGTCCAGGTCCCAGTCCTCGGCGAAGCCGTCAGCGGTCGCCGCCATGACCATGTCGGCGATCACGTCGTCGATCATGTGGGTGACCTGGTCGTGCATGTCCTCGCCGTCGAGCACGCGCTTGCGCTCGGCGTAGACGACCTGCCGCTGCTTGTTCATGACCTCGTCGTACTTGAGGACGTTCTTGCGGATCTCCGCGTTCTGGCCCTCGATCTGGGTCTGCGCGTTGCGGATCTGCTTGCTCACCATCTTCGACTCGATGGGAACGTCCTCGGGGATGTTGAAGCGCTCCATGACCGCTTCGACGGCGCCCGCCCGGAACCGCTTCATCAGGTCGTCCTGCAGCGACAGGTAGAACCGGGACTCACCCGGGTCGCCCTGCCGGCCGGACCGGCCGCGGAGCTGGTTGTCGATGCGGCGGGAGTCGTGCCGCTCGGTGCCGAGAACGTAGAGACCGCCGGCCGCCTGAACCTCGGCGGCTTCCGCTGCGGTGGCCTCCTTGACGAGCGGGAGGATCTCCTCCAGCGCCTTCGCGTACTCCTCCGGGCTCTCCACCGGGTCGAGGCCGCGCTGCCGCAGCTCGGCCGCGGCGGTGTAGTCCGGGTTGCCGCCGAGCAGGATGTCGGTGCCACGACCGGCCATGTTGGTCGCCACGGTGACCGCGCCCTTACGGCCGGCCTGCGCGATGATCGTCGCCTCCTGGGCGTGGAACTTCGCGTTCAGCACGCTGTGCGGGATGCCGCGGCGGCGCAGCAGCTGGGACAGGATCTCGGAGTTCTCCACCGAGACCGTGCCGACCAGGACCGGCTGGCCGGTGGCGTGCCGCTCGGCGATGTCCTCGATGACGGCGTTGAACTTGGCCCGCTCGGTCTTGTAGATGACGTCCGGGTGGTCGATCCGGATCATCGGGCGGTGTGTCGGGATGGACACGACGCCGACCTTGTAGACGCTGTTGAACTCGCCGGCCTCGGTCTGCGCGGTACCGGTCATGCCGCCGAGCTTGTCGTAGAGGCGGAAGTAGTTCTGCAGGGTGACGGTCGCCAGGGTCTGGTTCTCCTGCTTGACCTCCACCCCCTCTTTCGCCTCGATGGCCTGGTGCATGCCCTCGTTGTAGCGGCGGCCGTGCAGGATGCGGCCGGTGAACTCGTCGACGATCATCACCTCGCCCTCGGGGCTGACGATGTAGTCCTTGTCCCGCTTGTAGAGCTCCTTGGCCTTGATGGCGTTGTTCAGGTAGCCGACCAGCGGGGTGTTCACCGACTCGTACAGGTTGTCGATGCCGATCCGGTCCTCGACCTTGGCGACGCCGCGCTCGGTGACCGCGATGGTGCGCTTGGCGGGGTCGACCTCGTAGTCGCCCTCGCCGTCCTTGCCGGGCTGGAGCCGGGCGACGATCTGGGCGAACTCGCCGTACCACCGGGCGGAGTGCTCGGCCGGACCGGAGATGATCAGCGGGGTCCGCGCCTCGTCGATGAGGATGGAGTCCACCTCGTCGACGATCGCGAAGTTGTGCCCACGCTGCACCAGTTCTGCCTTCGACCACGCCATGTTGTCGCGCAGGTAGTCGAAGCCGAACTCGTTGTTCGTGCCGTACGTGATGTCGCACTCGTAGGCGGCACGGTGCTCGGCGGACGGCCGGTTCGGCAGGATGACGCCGACGGTCAGGCCGAGGAACACGTGCACCTGGCCGACCCACTCGGCGTCACGCTGAGCGAGGTAGTCGTTGACCGTGATGATGTGCACGCCCTTGCCGCTCAACGCGTTGAGGTAGGCGGGGAACACACCGGTCAGGGTCTTGCCCTCACCGGTCTTCATCTCCGGGATGTTGCCGAAGTGCAGCGCGGCGCCGCCCATCAGCTGGACGTCATACGCCCGCTGGCCCAGCACCCGCTTGGCGCCCTCGCGTGCCACCGCGAAGGCTTCGGGCAGTAGCGAGTCCAGTGACTCGCCCTCCTCATAACGCTCCTTGAACTGCTGGGTGCATCCGCGCAACTCGTCATCGGTCAGGTCGACGTAGTCGTCCTCGATCGAGTTGACCGCGTCCGCGATCGCCTTGAGCCGGCGCACCATGCGGCCTTCGCCGGCGCGGAGGATCTTTTCCAATATCGACACGGGTCAACGCTCCCCTAGACAGTCTGCCGAACCATCGTAGGCACCTTCACCCGGGACCTGTGACCCTGGCCTCCGGTGAAAGTTGCAAAGAGGGCGAAAGGTGCCCGGAAGTTCGCTGACAGCGCAGCCCTGCGACTTCTTGGAAAGCTGTTTGGCGGCCCGGGCGCGTCCCGGAGAGGATGTCCCTGTGGATCAGAACACCGAAATGCGGCTTGAGGACGCGGGCACCGGCAGCGGCGTCCGCTTCCGGGAGTTCCGGCCCGGGGACGACGCGACGATCGCCACATCCGGCGAGCCGTACGCCATCGTCGACGAGCAGACCGGCGAACTCCTCGGCGGCATCGGCGCCGCGCACGAGGACACCCGCCGGCGCTCGGCCGAGGTGACCTTCCGGGTCCTGCCACGGGCACGCCGCCGCGGGGTGGCCACCACGGCGCTGCGCGAGTTCGGCCGGCACGCCCTTGCCGGCCGCCTGGACCGGCTGGAGCTACTGATCCCCTGGGACAACCCGGCCGCCCAACGGGTCGCCCTGTCCGCCGGTTACACACGTGAGGGGGTCCGCCGCGGCGCCCCTGAGCTGATCGTCTACTCCCGCCTGGCCGGCGACCCGGAAGAGCCGGCGCCGCGCCTGCTGCCCGATCTGCCGGGCGGCGAACTGTCCGACGGGGTCATCATCCTGCGCCCGCTCGGCCCGGCGGACGTCGACTTCCACACCGAACTGCAGAACCTGCCCGAGGTGGTGAACACCAGCGTGCCGCCGGTGCCGCCGAGCCCGGCCGTCATCCACGAGCGCTGCTTCCACTCGGAGGCGCACTGGCTGGCCGGGACCAGGGCCGAACTGGTGATCGTGGAGGAGGCGACCGGCATCCCGGCGGGCGAGATCTCGCTCTACTACCAGGAGCCGCCGACGGCGCAGGCGATGATCGGGTACAGCGTGCTCCCGGCGTACCGGGGAAGGGGTTTCGCTCCCCGGGCCGCACAGTTGGTCGCGCTGTGGGTCTTCGCCGAGACGGACATCGCGCGGCTGATCGCCGGCACGCTGCCCACCAACACCGGCTCGCAGCGGGTCCTGGAGAAGGCGGGTTTCACCCGCGAGGCCTACCTGCGGTCACGCCTGCCGGGCCCGGACGGCGCCCGTCTCGACGACGTGCAGTACGTCCTGCTGGCCGGAGACCTGCTCGTGCAGGTCTCCGGCGCGGAGAGCTCACATGCCTAGGCTGAGAATGCCGTAGTCGTAGCCGCGGCGGCGATAGACCACACTGGGCCGGCCGCTCTCCTTGTCATGGAACAGGTAGAAGTCGTGGCCGACGAGCTCCATCTGGAAAAGGGCGTCGTCGACGGTCATCGGCTCGGCCGGGTGCTCTTTCTCCCGCACGATGCGCCACGGCTGATCCTCGTCGTGCTCGGTCGGCTCGTTGTCGAGGACCGGCTCGGTCAGCGTGGCGGTCCGCCCGCTGGTCAGGTCGGTGGGGAGATTCGCGGTGGCCGCGGCGACGGATACCGGCGTGTGCCTTCCGCGGTGCACTCGGCGCCGATCGGCGGAGCGGCGCAGCCGGCCATCGAGTTTGTTGATCGCGCAGTCCAGGGCTGCGTAGAAATCCTGCGCTTGAGCTTCGGCGCGGACCACCGGACCCTTGGTCACGACGGTGATCTCGACCCGCTGGCAGATGTCGGACTGTCGCGGATTGCGTTCGTGGAACAACTCCACGTCCGCCCTCATCAGCTTCTGGTCGTAACGCTCGACCTTGCTCAGCTTGTCGGCGACATGCTCTCGATAGTGGTCGGGAACCTCTACGTTGCGGCCCTTGACGACAATGTCCACTCGTGACCTCCCCCAACGTTCGTGCTTGCGGACGCCGATTCACGGCACATCCGGCTACTGGGTGACAATGCCGCGCGGCTGACCACCAGACGCGGCTTCGTGGGTGAGACGACTCCTTTCCGGTGCGGCGAACAGGTCTGATCGCGGCGCCCCCGGTGGCGGATAAGTGTGTGCGCTTACCCTCGTCACCTAGACGCTAACCTGCCTCTGCCCGCCAGTCACCCCTCGTTCGGGATACCGGAAGGCTTACCTTCGCCTCTATCGGCAACCCGGGGCGCGGTCACAGTCAAATGCCGGGGCGAGTTTTGCGGAGTTCTGTCGCCGCGAGCACCGCAGCGCCTCTGACCTGCATGTCCGCCTCCTCAAGCCGGCGTGACACCGCTGCCAGCGTGGCACCGGTGGTGACGATGTCGTCCGCCACCACAAGCGTGCCTCGCGATCTCTCGTCGCGCCGCAGAACGCCGATTCGGGGCGCCATTCGCAGCGAATTGACAGCTACGGTCGCCCGTTCGGATGCATCCAGTGACGTTGAGTCAGGGCGCGGCAGTGCACGGAGCGGCTGCACGACGTCCACCCGGAAGCCGGCGGCTCGTAACCGTGCCGCCGCGTGCTCCGCGAGACGGGCCATGTGGTCGCCGTACCGCTCCCGGCGGGCCGCCGCGGTGGACGGAACCGGCACCAGCGTCACCGGCCGATCGCGCGGCGCGATCGCCGCGACCGCGCCGGCCAACAGCGTGCCGAGCGGCCGGGCGAGTCGGTGCCGGCCCCTCTCCTTGTACGCCAGCAGCGCGCCCCGCAGCGGCCCCGCGTAGGGCCCGACCGCGACGCAGGCGGGAAAGCCGGCCGGCGGCGGGGTGGGCGAGGCCGCCCGCGGCCGCAACGACTCCAGCTGCGCCACACAGGCCGCACACGTGCCGTAGGTGAGCCGGAGCCGTTCCGCCCCGCACCCCGCGCAGGCGCCCGGCAGCACGAGGTCGGCGAGCTCGGCGAGAACCATGTCGGTGTCAGTTTTCGGAGAGGGCCATGTCGGTGTCAGTTGAGGAAGAACGGCGCCTCGGGCACCACGTCGGGCCGCGGCTCACCGGTCGTCCCGGCCAGATCACCCGCGTCGATCGGCACCGCGGTGGAGAGCGCCTCCCAGGCGTCCCGCCGCCCGGTCGAGTAGAGCACCGCGCCGCTGTTCTGCCGGCCGGTGACCGGGTGCGCCGGGTACGAGGTGACGTAGGTGACCGGTTCCTTGCCCATGTCCGGCAGCACCTCCGAGCGCAGACCCCCGTCGACCGACACGCCCATGATCGAGACCCGTTCGGTGTCGCGGCGCACGCCGGCCACGGTGAGCCAGCCCTCGCTGCTGAAGTCGACCGCGGACACCGAGCTGAACGGCGTGGCGAGCTGCTGCAGCCCGGTGAGCGCCAGCCCGTCACCGCTGACGGTGAGCACCGCCCGGTAGAGGCGGCCGCCGGCGGTGAGCGCCACCCGGTGCCCGTCCGGCGCGACCGTGATAGCGGTGATCGGGCCGCCGAGCCCCGGCCAGGAGACCGGCTGAGCCGGCCCGCCCTGCACCGCGAAGCGCCAGAGCTGGCCGTCCGCGACGATCAGCCCGATCGCGCCGTCGGCGCCGGACTCCGGGGTGATCGCCCAGATCGGGTGGCCCATGCCGGTGGGCAGGCCGGGGATCTCCTGCAAGGAGGCCTCGCCGCCGACCGGCGCGCTGCCCACACGCAGTCTCTCGTTCTTTCCCGAGCCGGTGACCAGCGCCGCCAGCGTATGCGTCCTGGTCGCGCTGAGGGCGGCCCGGGAGACGTCCCGGTTCGTCTCCGCGGAGAGGCCCGGAACCGAGGCGACGGCCGGACGGTCCGGCTCGCTGGACCCCTGGTCCACCACCCGCCGGATGACACGGTCGTAGACGACGTAGCGCTCCGGGTTGGAACCCAGACGGTTCGCCGGATTGCTCTCCATGAAGTCGAAGCCGGAGTAGCTGCGGGTCTCCTGATGACCGACGGTCAGCTCCAGGAACTTCGGAAGCAGGCGGCGCAGCGACCACTGCAGTTGGCGGCGCAGCCAGTCCAGCGCATCGTCGGCGTTCTCCGTCGGCAGCGCCTGGGCGCTCAACTTGATCTGCAACCGGTCCGCGCTTTTCGCGGGGATGTTGCCTTCCAGCTTGGTGCCTTCCGGCAAGGGCTCCACCGCGTCCTGCAGCCAGGGTGCCGGGCCACCGATCAGCCAGTTCAGCAGGATCGTCGGTTCCTGCTCCACCGGCACCGCGGTGAGCAGGTGACGGACGTCCGGGACCAGGCCGGTGTGCTCGGTGTTCCAGAAATAGATCGTCCGCTCGTCGTAGAACTCCTGCAGCGCGGTATCGCTGAGCAGCAGGAACGGCGGCGCCTGCCGCACATAGAGCCCGTCGCCGGCGGCCTCGCTGAGCACCAGGTCGTACTTTCCCTCGGCGGCCTCGGCGGCCGGTTCGAGCACACCGTTCTTGCCGAGCGTCCCGACCAGTTGGTACGAGATCTCCACCGAGTCCTCGGCGGGTTTGACCAGCGGCGGGGAGGTCAGCCGGATCACCCGCGGCGTGGCGGGGGCGTTGAACTCGGCCCGCGCCGTCGAGGACATGAACTGCTTGACCCGGTCGAGGGCGGTGTCGTAGTCGCCGGCCGCCGCCTTCAGGTAGTTGAGGACGAACTGGGCACGGTCGCTGGTGGAGTCCCGGGTGATCCGGCTGCGCATGCTGCCGTCGCCGGAGGAGGTGCCGGTGGACGGGCCGGGCCCGACCACGGTGATCCCGGACTCGTCCGGGATGCCGCAGCCGCTCAGCAGCACCGCCGCCACGGCCGCGCCGGCCAGCACACGACGGACCATCAGCTCACCTCCACCGCACGGTCCCGGGGAATCAGGGGCAGCGGCGCGGCAACCAGGCGGTCACCGGCGCGGACCGGCAGGGTCAGGCGGAACTGGGCGCCCTCGCCCGGCGACCCCCACGCCTCCAGCCAGCCGCCGTGCAGCCGCGCGTCCTCGACGCTGATGGAGAGCCCCAGGCCGGTGCCGCCGGTCTGCCGGGCCCGGGACGGGTCGGCCCGCCAGAACCGGTTGAACACCAGGCGCTCCTCGCCGGGTTTCAGGCCGATCCCGTGATCGCGGACGGTGATCGCCACCGCCGCGTCGTCGGTCGCCATGGTGATCTGCACCGGTTTCCCCTCGCCGTGCTCGACCGCGTTCCCCACGAGATTACGCAGCACCCGCTCGACCCGCCGAGGGTCGACCTCGGCGATCACCGGGGTGTCCGGCAGGCGCAGCTGCAACTCGACGCCGGCCCGGTCGGCCAGGCTGGTGAGCCGCTCGGCCACCCGCTCCACGATCGGGACCAGGTCGGAGTGCTCGGCGTCGAGCGCGGCGAACCCGGCGTCGAACCGGCTGATCTCCAGCAGGTCGGTGAGCAGCTCCTCGAAGCGGTCCAGTTCGGCCTGGAGCAGCTCGGCGCTGCGGGCCACCGCCGGGTCGAAGTCCTCACGCTCGGAGAAGATCAGGTCGGCGGCCATCCGCACGGTCGTCAACGGCGTCCGCAGCTCGTGCGACACGTCCGAGGTGAACCGCCGCTGGAGACGGGACATCTCCTCCAGACGGACGATCTGCCGCTGCAGGTTCGCCGCCATCTGGTTGAAGGCGGCCGCCAGCAGGGCCAGGTCGTCCTCGCCGTTCACCTTCATCCGCTGGTCGAGCAGGCCGGCCGAAAGCCGCTGGGCGGTGCGGGCGGCGACCCGGACCGGCGTGACCACCAGCCGGGTGACCAGGCCCGCCACCACGCCGAGCAGGACCACCAGGGCCAGACCGGTGGCCAGCACGGTGGTCCGCATCTGGTTGGCGTCCTGGTCCTCGGCGGTCAGCGGGACCATGTAGTAGAGCTCGACCTGGCCGAACCTGGTCGGCACCGGAGAGCCGTACACCAGATATTTGGTGGTCTGGCCGTTGATCTCGGCGGTCCGGATCTGGCGTCTGACCCCACCCTGATCGCCCGAGACCGCCCGGATCATCTCGGCGGTGATCAGGTCGTCGGTGCCCACGTCCGGCACGGCGACCGCCGGCAGCGCCGGGTAGCGCTCGGCGCGGATCGAGATCACCGATCTGCCGCGGTCGGTCGAATTGCCGTCGAAAAGTTCGTTCACCAGGACGTTCAGCCTCCGGGGCAGCCCTGGATCACGGGCCTCCGGATAGAGGGTGAGCTGACGGCGGGCGTACTCCACCTTGTTGTTCAACGCCGCGGACGCCTCGTCCTGCGCACGGCTCAGCAGGATCTCGGCGCTGCGGTCGGCGATGTAACCACCGAACGTGCCGACCAGCAGGCTGGAGGCGACCAGCGTGATCGCCACCACCCGCAGCTGCAACGAGCGGCGCCACGCCCGCCGCACCGGTGCGGTGTACCGCATCAGGTGGCGGGCGAGCACGCGCCAGTAACGCCGCACCACCCGGAGGGCACGGCGAAGGGGCATGGGAAGCAAGGCAGGAGCACGCATCTCGCGGCAAGGTTAGCCGCTCAGAGCGATCAGCCGGTGCCCGCCTTGTAGCCGACGCCACGGACCGTCAGGATGATCTCCGGCCGCTCGGGGTCTGGTTCGATCTTGGCGCGCAGTCGCTGGACGTGCACGTTCACCAACCGGGTGTCGGCCGCGTGCCGATAGCCCCAGACCTGCTCCAGCAGCACCTCGCGGGTGAAGACCTGACGCGGCTTGCGGGCCAGCGCGACCAGGAGGTCGAACTCCAGCGGCGTCAGCTTCACCTCCTCGCCGTCCCGGGACACGGTGTGCGCCGGCACGTCGATGGTGATCTGGTTGCCGGGCGGGCCGATGGTCAGCATCTCCGGCGCGGCGTCCTCGCCCCGGCGCAGCCGGGCCCGCATCCGGGCCACCAGCTCCTTGGGCTTGAACGGCTTGACCACGTAGTCGTCGGCGCCGGACTCCAGACCGAGCACCACGTCGACGGTGTCGCTCTTGGCGGTCAGCATGACGATCGGGACACCCGACTCGGCGCGGATCGCCCGGGCCACGTCTATCCCGCTCATCCCCGGCAACATCAGGTCGAGGAGGACTATGTCGGGGCGATTCTCCCGGAAGGCGGCCAGCGCCCGTTCACCATCGGCTACGAAGGAGGGCAGGAAGCCTTCGCTGCGCAGGACGATGCCGAGCATCTCGGCCAACGCTGGGTCGTCATCGACGACCAGTACCCGGGCTCTCATGCGGTCCAATATTGCACTGTCCTCCCGATCCACGCGTTACCTGGGGGCCGATCTTGCCCGCGAGCATGTCTGCAAAGACAGCAAAACGGGCGGTCCCGGACCGGGACCGCCCGTGGCGCGCGCGGAGTTCAGGAGAACTCCGGGATCACACGCCGGGCCGGTCGAACTCCCCTGCGCGGACGCCGGCGATGAAGCCGGTCCAGTCCCCGTTGCCGAATCTCAGCACCGGGCCGGTTACGTCCTTCGAGTCGCGCACCAGCACCGTGGCCGGCGCTTCGGCGACCTCGACGCAGTGCCCGGCAGCGCCACTGCGGCTGCTCTTGCGCCAGGTCAGTGTGGTGTCTTGCATTGATTGTCTCCTTCCGTGGAACGCTTCTCCATTGGACCCCACCCGGAGACCTCAACGACCCAAACGATCCCTCGTCTCAGCGATGACCGTTCGGCTCTGTTCTGCCGACAAAGAGCGTTCCTGCAGGTCATCGAAGGCATCCCGGTACACGTCGATCTCTTCCGGCTTCACTCGGAAGAGGCCGCCGGTCAGCCCTTCGATGTGCACGACCGGGGCCCGGGTGCCCGGCGCGAACTCCAGCACCATGAACGACTCGATGAGGCCCGCGTGCGCGCCGGCCTGGAACGGCAGGATCAGCAGCTCCATCCATGGCCGGCTGCTCGCCTCGTACAGCCGGCTCAACTGGCGGCGCTGCACATCGGGCCCGCCGATCTGGCGCAGCAGGACGCCCTCGTCGATGACCATCCGCAACCGGGGCGGCGGCACCCGGCTCAGCGTGTTCTGCCGGCCCATCCGCAGAGCGAGACGGCGCTGGATGATCGCCGAGTCGTCGATGTCGGCGCCGGTCTCGATCACCGCACGGGCGTACTCATCGGTTTGCAGCAAGCCCGGCACCACCTGGGCCTCCCACTCGAAGATCCGCACCGCCTCGGACTCGAGGGCGAGATATTCGTCGTACGGGTCCGGCACCGACGACCGGTACGGCGTCCACCACGCCCGCGCCCGTCCCCGCTGAGCCAGGTCACGCAGCCGCCCGCGATCCTCGACCGCCACCCCGTAGAGGGTGAGCAGCCGGTCCAGGTCCGGCTCGGTGATCCCGGTGTGCGCCGTCTCGATCCGGCTCAGTTTCGATTCCGACCACCCCAGGGCGGTCGCCACGTCGACTGCCCGGCGTTCACCACGGAGCCGGCGCAGTTCACCGCCGAGCTCCCGGCGCGCTGTCGATGTCGGCCTCGCCACGAGGCCACCATATCGACGCATCCGGCCTTCATTGCAACTTGCACGGCCAGGGATGCACTTGCAACCTGGCCGTCAGTAGCGGTAGTGCTCCGGTTTGTACGGCCCCTCGACGGCGATTCCCAGATAAGCTGCCTGCTCCTTGGTCAGTTCCGTCAGCTTCACGCCGAGCGCGCCGAGGTGCAGCCGGGCCACTTTCTCGTCCAGATTCTTCGGCAGCACATACACCCCGACGGGGTACTCCCCGGTCTTGGTGAAGAGCTCGATCTGCGCGATCGTCTGGTTGGAGAAGCTGTTGCTCATCACGAAGGACGGGTGCCCGGTCGCGTTGCCCAGGTTCAGCAGCCGGCCCTCGGAGAGCACGATGATCGAGTGCCCGTCGGCGAAGCGCCACTCGTCGACCTGAGGCTTGATGGTGGTCCTCTGCACGTCCGGGCGCTTCTGCAGGCCGGCCATGTCGATTTCATTATCGAAATGTCCGATGTTTCCGACGATGGCCTGGTGCTTCATCCGCGCCATGTGCTCGTGGGTGATCACATCGAAGCAACCGGTCGCGGTGATGAAGATGTCCGCGTCCCTCACGACGTCCTCCATCGTCGCCACCTGGTAGCCGTCCATCGCCGCCTGCAGCGCGCAGATCGGGTCCACCTCGGTCACGATCACCCGGGCGCCCTGGCCGCGCAGCGACTCCGCGCAGCCCTTGCCCACGTCGCCGTACCCGAAGACGACCGCCACCTTGCCGCCGATCAGCACGTCGGTGGCCCGGTTGATGCCGTCGATCAGCGAGTGCCGGCAGCCGTACTTGTTGTCGAACTTCGACTTGGTCACCGAGTCGTTCACGTTGATCGCCGGGAACAGCAGCGTCCCCGCCTGCCGCATCTCGTAGAGCCGGTGCACGCCGGTGGTGGTCTCCTCGGTGACGCCCTTGATGCCGGCCGCCGTCCGGGTCCAGCGCCTGCCGTCCTCCGTCAGGCTGCGCGCCAGCAGCCTCAGGATCACCGCGTACTCCTCCGAGTCGGCGCTCTCCGGCGGCGGAACCACACCGGCCCGCTCGAACTCGGCGCCCTTGTGCACCAGCAGAGTGGCGTCGCCACCGTCGTCGAGGATCATGTTGGGCGCCTCGCCGTCCGGCCAGAGCAGCACCTTCTCGGTGCACCACCAGTACTCGTCGAGCGTCTCGCCCTTCCACGCGTAGACCGGCACTCCGCGCGGGCTCTCCGGCGTACCGTCCCGCCCCACCACGATCGCCGCCGCCGCGTGATCCTGCGTCGAGAAGATGTTGCAGGAGGCCCAGCGCACCTGCGCGCCCAGCGCCGTCAGTGTCTCGATCAGCACCGCGGTCTGGATCGTCATGTGCAGCGATCCGGTGATCCGCGCCCCGCGCAGCGGCCGGCTCGGCCCGAACTCCGCGCGCAACGCCATCAGACCGGGCATCTCGTGCTCGGCCAGCTCGATCTCCTTGCGGCCGAAGGCGGCCAGGGACAGGTCAGCGACCTTGAAATCGCCCTCGGCGAGCGTGCCGGTCATCCCAGGCTCCTCGGTCTCGACGTCCGAACGCAGCGGTTCACTTTATGCCGAGAACATGAAGATCTTTACCCCGAAACCCCTTATTTCGTACGACCAAATCGCCCCGATCCACCCATCCCGTCCCGCCGGCCCCCTCCCTCACGCCACCCCAGGAGCAAACCTCGCCCCATCGGGCGAGCCGACACCACGCCCCCCAACGGCGGGCGCACGCCGGAACGCCTCAGCCGTAGCCCACCCACGTCAGAGCCCGTAATTAGCACGCCCCAGCTACGGCTTCGACCTCCGGGCACGCGCCCAGCCGTAGCTCGTGGGTGCCGTCGCGAGCGGATGGCGCGTGGGGACTACGGCCGAGGGAGCCGGGGTGGAATAGCGAACGGGGCGACAGGCCTAAGCCCGCCGCCCCGTTCATCCCCCCGGTTTGGTACCGCGCGCGTCCGTGGGACCCCCCGATCACCAATGACGCTGCGTGCTCTTAGATTCACACTCCGCAACCGTAATGTCAAGTTATTTGCAGAAATTTCGGGCGTGTCCTCGATGAGTGGACGCAACGCCGCACCGGGCGACACCAGTGGCGGACGCGACGCCGCGCGGAGGCTGGGCGGAACGCCACGCCGGGGCCGGACGGAACACCACGCGCACGGGTGGGCGCAATGCCACGCGCACGGGGAGACGCAACCCCACGCGCGCGGTGGGCGCGACGCCTCGGGGCGACGCTGTGGGGAGGTAGGGCGGAACGCCGCGCGCCACCGGCCCGGGGTTGCTGGAGCCGGTGGCGCGTGAGCTCGGACGAGGAGGGGACGGGAGGGGTCTAGACGGGCACGGCGGCGACGAAGACGCGGCCGGTGCCGGCCACCTTGATCGCTCCGGCGCCGGCCGGCACGTAGGCCGCTGTCCCGGGCTGGAGTTCGACCGGCGTCCCGTCCTCGCTCTGGCCGGCGAAGACCGTCCCGGCGGTGCACAGGATGATGCGCGGCCCGTGCGCCGGCACCTCGACGGGCGGGCGGGCGCCGTCCAGTTCGATGCGGTAGAGGGCGAAGTCGTTCACCGGAACCGTCCAGGTGTCGACGCCCGGCTCGATCGGGGTGGCCGGCAGCAGCGGATCGTCGAGCACCTCGAAACGCAGCACCCGCAGCAACTCGTCCACGTCGACGCGCTTGGGTGTCAGGCCGCCGCGGAGCACGTTGTCGCTGGCCGCCATCAGTTCGACGCCGAGCCCGTTCAGGTAGGCGTGCAGGTTGCCGGCGGGCATCCAGATCGCCTCGCCGGGCTCCAGCCGCACCAGGTTGAGCAGAAGCGCGACCAGCACGCCCGGGTCGCCCGGGTAGTGGGCGGCCAGGTCGATGGCGAGCCGGAACGAGTCGGCGTGCTCGTGGCCGGCGGGGATCGCGCGGGCCGCGGCAACCACTTCGTCGATCAGGGCGTTCCGGTCGTCGGCGGGCCACGTCAGCAGCAGTCGCACCGCCTCGGCGAGATCGCCGGCGCGCAGCGCGGTCACCACCGGCTCCAGCCGGGCGATCTGGAACTCACCGATCACCTCGGCCGCGACGGCCGGCCGGCGGAAGCCGCAGAGCGCCTCGAACGGCGTGAGCGCGACCAGCATCTCGGGCTTGTGGTGTGCGTCGGTGTAGTTCTTCGGTGCGTCCGGGTCGGCTTCCTGCCGGGCGTACGCCACCTTCGCGTAATCGGCGTCGGGGTGCGCCTGCAGGGACAGCGGGGCGCCGGCCGCGAGCACCTTCAGCAGGTACGGCAGCCGGGCCCCGAACGTCCGCACGACTTCGTCGCCGAGCTGGCCACCCGGATCGGCGGCGATGAGCCCGATCAGATCGACCGGCCCGTCCGGGCCCGGCACGGTGGATGGATCACCGGGGTGCGCGCCGAGCCACAGCTCCGCCTCCGGCCCCTCGGCGGGGGTGGGACGGCCCTGAAGCTCGGCGATCGCGGTGCGGGAGCCCCAGGCATAGGGCCGGATGATTCCGGTCAGGGGATACACGGTCATACTCGGCAAATTAGCAGTTATCCAGTGATAACGGGGGGCACGGTGATGATCATTTTGCCATCTCCCCGGCGCTGACTACATCCCGTCCGGGATCAGATTGGAGAGTTCCTTCATCTCGCTGATCGCCGGCACCGCCATCGGGTCGAGACCGTGGGCGAGGGCCAGGTAGAGCGAGGCGAAGTCGGGCACCGCGACCAGGGACGCCAGCCGCTCCAGCGTGGAGCCGCCCTCGGCGGTCAGCACGTCGCAGCGCACGCCACGCCGGTCGGCGAGGGTCTGGATGGCGTCGGCACGCCGTTCCTCGACGGCGACCGGCTCGTCGGCGTCGTCCTCAGGGTTCAGGCCACCGTCCCGGAAGACGACCAGTCGCAGCCGGGTCACGTTCTCGTCGGCCTCGTTCGGGTCGGCGAAGATGTCCCGCGAACCCTCGGCCAGGCCGCCGAAGACGCCGTCGAGCAGACCCACCCGGCCCCGGCCGGCCTCGCCGAGCGCGCCGGCCATCACCGGATAGCGGGCATTGGCGGCCAGGGTGTCGGCGAAGCGCCGGGCCGCGACCGTGGCCAGCGGCGAGGAGCCCCAGACGATCGGCACCGAGCCGGCCAGCCCGAGTGCGAGCTCCTTGGCCGGGTTGACGAACGAGTCGGCGCCGACTCGGCACCGCTCCGCGTCGGCGTCGAGCCGGATGGCGGTCTCCGCGATGTCGGCCTCGGCCAGCTTGGCCAGGCCGAGCGCACGGCCGGCGAACAGCACCGGGATGGTGAGGCCCCAGATGGTGGCCCGGGCCGGGGCGCGCCGGGGGACGCCGATGAACGGGGCGCGGGCTCGCTCGGCCAGCGCCTCCAACTCGGAGTCCGGGTTTCCGATGGCGACCAGGCGAGCACCTCGCCGGGCGGCGGCCTCGGCCGCCGCCAGGGCTTCCGGACTGCGGCCGGACGCCGAGACCGCGATCACCACGTCGGCCGCGCCGACCCAGCCGGGCACCCCCGCGCTGCGGTGCCCGATGATCGGCACCGGGCAGCGCGGGCCCGCGACGGTGGACAGGATGCTGCCGGTGAGCCCGGCGGTGCCGATGCCTGCGACCACGACGGCGCGCGGCCGGCCCTCGTCGGCGAGCATGCTCAGGTCGACCTCGGCGGCCAGAGCCGCCGACTCGCGCACCTGTGCGCCGGCCGAGGCGGTGGCCCGCAGCATGCCGCCGGGGTCGTTGGCGAGCATCGACTTCTCGTCGTTGAGCAACGACTCGTTGGCGACGCGATGCCCGTTGACCCCGGAGGATCCGCTCAAGGGCCCGGCCATCACTTCGCCCCCTTGTCCGCGGCGTCGTCGGCCGGCGACGACACCGAGCCGTCAACCGAAGCCGAACCATCAACTGAAGCCGGACCACCGGCCGAAGCCGAACCACCAGCCGAAGCCGACGACGAAGCCGAACCGTCGACCGAAGCCGAACCACCGGCCGAAGCCGGCGACGAGGCCGAGCCGTCGGCCGAAGCCGACGGCTCGCGTGCCTCGTCGAGGAGCAGGATCGGGATATCGTCGCGGATCTCGAAGATCCGGCCGCACTCGGTGCACGTCAGCGTCTGCGCCGCCACGTCGTGCTCCAGGGGCGCATGATGGGTGTCCGGGCAGGCCAGAATCTCCAGCAACTGCTGATCGAGCGCCACCGAGCTACTCCTAATCGCCGCGAAAGTACTGGGTCGAGGCGATCCTATCCGCGAACGATCGCCAGAACCTCGTCACGCAGTTGCGCCATCCGATCCGCGTCGCGGGCCTCGACGTTGAGCCGCAGCAGCGGCTCCGTGTTGGATGCCCGCAGGTTGAACCAGGCGCCGTCACCGACCTGCACGGTCATGCCGTCCAGCTCGTCCACCTCGGCGCCGGGGAACGCGGCCCGCACCTCAGCGATCTTGGCAGCGGAGTCGGCCACCGTGGAATTGATCTCACCTGAGGCGGCGTACCGCTCGTACTCGGCGGCGAACTCCGACAGCGGCAGCGGCTGGCTGCCGAACGCGGCGAGCACGTGCATGGCGGCGAGCATGCCGGTGTCGGCGAACCAGAAGTCACGGAAGTAGTAGTGCGCCGAGTGCTCGCCACCGAAGACCGCGTTGGTCGCCGCCATCTCCGCCTTGATGAAGGAGTGGCCGACCCGGCTGCGCACCGGCTTGCCGCCGTTCTCCACGATGATCTCCGGCACCGCGGCCGAGGTGATCAGGTTGTGGATGATCGTGCTGCCCGGGAACTTGGCCAGCTCACGGGCCGCCACCAGCGCGGTGATCGCCGACGGCGAGACCGGGTCGCCGTTCTCGTCGATCACGAAGCAGCGGTCGGCGTCGCCGTCGAACGCGAGGCCGATGTCGGCGCCCTGCTCACGGACCGCCTTCTGGAGGTCCTCGAGGTTCTTCGGGTCGAGCGGGTTCGCCTCATGGTTGGGGAACGAGCCGTCCAGCTCGAAGAAGAGCGGCACGATGGACAGCGGCAGGGCCGGCAGCACCTGGTCGCCGAGGACGGCCGGAACCGTGTAGCCGCCCATGCCGTTGCCGGCGTCCACGATCACCTTGAGCGGCCGGATGCCGGACAGGTCCACCAGCGACCGCAGGTGCGTCCCGTAGTCCTTGAGCACGTCACGGTGCTCGACCCGGACCGGGCCGTCGGCCTCGGCGTTCAGGTCGCCGAGCAGCTGCTGGGCGCGCTGCCGGACCACGGCCAGGCCGCTGTCCTGGCCGACCGGGCGGGCGCCGGACCGGCACAGTTTGATGCCGTTGTACTGAGCCGGGTTGTGGCTCGCGGTGAACATCGCCCCGGGCAGGTTCAGCGCGCCGGAGGCGTAGTAGAGCTGGTCGGTCGAAGCCAGACCGATGTTGATGACCGCGGTACCGGCCGCGTTGACGCCACGGGCGAAGGCGGCGGCCAGCCCCGGGCCGGACTCACGCATGTCATGGCCGATCACGATCTGGTCCGGCTCGTCACCGGACTCGCGCAACATCTCGACGAACGCCGTGCCGATCGCCCGAGCCACCGTCTCGTTGAACTGGTCCGGCACGGTGCCCCGTACGTCGTACGCCTTGATGATCTGCGACAGATCGAACACTGCTCACCCCTGTAGCCGATGGTCCCCTTTGGGGCCGAGGGTAGCGGAGTGCCTGGTGCCCCAAGGTTCTAACCGCACGTCTGCGCGGTCAACCGCGATCAACTGAGTAAATCCCGGCATGCGCGGTCCGCCGCCCGCGTCGTCTCCGGCAGCCGGTATCGCGGGGTCAGGGCCAGTGTCAGCGCGCAGGCACGGTCCAGATCGATCCGGTGTCCGACGGAGACGAAGACCGGCTTCACCCCGTTCTGGGTACGCAGCACCGCGCCGACCGTCTCCCCCGCGTCGATCAGCGGCGATCTCGCGCCCCGCCGCTCGCCGACCGGCTCCCAGTCTCCCACCAGCCGGGTCTTCCCGACGCCGAACGCCGGGAGATCGGTGAGGACCCCCAGGTGGGCGGCGAGGCCGAACCGGCGTGGGTGGGCCAGCCCGTGCCCGTCGCAGATCAGCACCTCCGGCCGCACGGTGAGCCGGTCGAGCGCGTCCAGCAGGGCCGGAACCTCGCGGAAGGCGAACAGGCCGGGCACGTACGGGAAGGCCGGCCGGCCACGTACCACCGCGGTGTCCACGACCGAGAGGTCAGCGGTGCTCAGCACCACGACCGCGGCGGCCAGCCGCTCGTCGCCCTCGGAGTAGGCGACGTCCAGCCCGGCCACGGTGGCTGGGGACGCCGGCCCTTCATCGAAGACCAGGCGGGAGCGGAGGGCGTCCTGCACGGCGAGGGCTTCTTCTTCGGTACGGGGCCACGGTTGCACGGCCCGCAGCATAGGCACGGTTGTCACCTGAGGTGACAAGGGTCACGATGGGTGGGTCTGGAGGTGCTGCCGGTGAACCCGTGGCTCGCGCTGGCTCCTGGAGACGATCCGGCCGAACGGATCCGCCAGGTCGGCCGTGCCCATGAGCGGTTCCTGGCGGGCGATCGCCGGCCCGAGCGGATGCGGTCCGTGGTCGCCGATTCCTGGGCGCGGTCGGCGGCGTTCCTGCAAGCGGACAGCACTCCTCCGATCGAGCTGGCCGACGACGACCTGGAGGCGTACCGCTCGGCGCATCCGCTGGCGCAGGTCATGCCGATCTTCCGGGACCTGCTGGGCGGTCTGGCCGAGGACGGCGATCACATGATGGCGGTCTGCGACGAACACGGCCGGCTGCTCTGGGTCGAGGGGCATCCGGCCACCCTGCGCGGCGCCGAGTCGATGAACTTCGTGCCGGGCGCCCGCTGGGACGAGGCGCACGCCGGCACCAACGCGCCGGGCACCGCGCTCGCCGTCGACCACGCGTTGCAGATCTTCGCGACCGAGCACTTCAGTCACCCGGTGCAGCGGTGGACGTGCGCCGCGGCCCCGGTCCACGATCCCGGCACCGGGCGCCTGCTCGGCGCCATCGACGTCACCGGCGGGGATCATCTGGCGAACCCGCACAGTCTGGCCCTGGTCCGGGCCACGGCGCTGGCCGCTGAGGCGTACCTCCGCGGTGTCGCCCCGGCCCAGCGGAGACCACAGGTCGCGGCACTCGGCCGGGACGAGGCGGTGCTGGCGTGGGACGGCCGCCGGGCACGGCTCGGCAGGCGGCACTCGGAGCTGCTGGTCCTGCTCACGGCGCATCCGGAGGGGCGCACCGGCGATCAGCTCGCCGTCGACCTGTACGGCGACGACGTGAACCCGGTGACGGTCCGCGCCGAGCTGTCCCGGCTGCGCCGCATCCTCGGCCCCGAGTTGCTGGACTCCCGGCCGTACCGGCTGCGCACCGGCCTGGTGACCGACTTCGGCACGGTGCGCCGGCTGCTGGAGCAGGGGCGCACGGCGGAGGCTCTGGCGGCGTACCCCGGAGGGTTGTTGCCGGCCTCGGACGCGCCCGGCATCGCGCGGCTGCGACGCCGCCTCGATGATCGTCTGCGTGCCGCCGTGCTCGCCGCCGCTGACCGGCGGCTGGTGCAGACCTGGCTGGACCGGCCGTGGGGTGGCGACGATCTGGAGATGTGGGAGGCCTACGCCACGCTCTGTCCCGCCGATCCGGTCGCCGCCCGCCGGGTCGCCGCGCTCACCCGGGAATACGCGTGCAACGTTGCTGCAACGTGGCCGTAACTAGCCTCCGCCCCTAAAGAGGGAGGCAGGCTCGTGACCATCTACACCCCGCCCGGTTCTGACGGCGCCATCGTCGGCTACCAGTCGCGCTACGACCACTACATCGGCGGCGAGTACGTCCCGCCGGCCAAGGGCCAGTACTTCACCAACCCGTCCCCGGTGACCGGCCAGATCTTCACCGAGGTCGCCCGGGGCACCGCCGACGACGTGGAGAAGGCCCTGGACGCGGCCCACGCCGCCGCTCCCGCGTGGGGCCGCACCTCTCCCGCCGAACGCGCCGACATCCTCAACCGGATCGCCGACCGGATGGAACAGAACCTGGAGAAGCTGGCCGTCGCCGAGGCCTGGGAGAACGGCAAGGCGGTCCGCGAGACCCTGGCCGCCGACATCCCGCTCGCGATCGACCACTTCCGCTACTTCGCCGGTGCGATCCGGGCTCAGGAGGGCAGCGCCGGCGAACTCGACTCCGACACCGTCGCCTATCACTTCCACGAGCCGCTCGGCGTGGTCGCGCAGATCATCCCGTGGAACTTCCCGATCCTGATGGCCGTCTGGAAACTGGCGCCGGCCCTGGCCGCCGGCAACGCGGTCGTGCTCAAGCCGGCCGAGCAGACCCCGGCCTCGATCCACTATCTGTTCTCGCTGATCGGCGACCTGATCCCGGCCGGCGTGGTGAACATCGTCAACGGCTTCGGCGTGGAGGCCGGCAAGCCGCTCGCGTCGTCGAGCCGGGTGGCCAAGGTCGCGTTCACCGGCGAGACCACCACCGGCCGCCTGATCATGCAGTATGCCTCGGAGAACCTGATCCCGGTCACCCTGGAGCTCGGCGGCAAGAGCCCGAACATCTTCTTCGACGACGTGAGCCGGGCCGACGACGACTTCCTCGACAAGGCCCTCGAAGGCTTCGCGATGTTCGCCCTCAACCAGGGCGAGGTGTGCACCTGCCCGTCCCGCGCGCTGATCCAGCAGAGCCATTACTCGGACTTCCTCGCGGCCGGCGTGAAAAGGGTGGAGAACCTCAGGCAGGGCAACCCGCTCGATACCGACACCCAGGTCGGGGCGCAGGCCTCGAACGACCAGCTGGAGAAGATCCTGTCGTACCTGGACACCGGCCGCCGGGAGGGTGCCCGCGTGCTGACCGGCGGGGCGCGCGCGGAGATGCCCGGCGACCTGGCCGGTGGCTACTACGTACAGCCGACGATCTTCGAGGGCCGCAACAGCATGCGGATCTTCCAGGAGGAGATCTTCGGGCCGGTGGTGTCGGTCACCTCGTTCACCGACTTCGACGACGCCATCGCGATCGCCAACGACACGCTGTACGGCCTCGGCGCCGGAGTCTGGACGCGGGACGGGAACCAGGCGTACCGGGCCGGCCGGGCGATCAAGGCCGGGCGGGTGTGGACGAACTGCTACCACCTCTACCCGGCGCACGCCGCGTTCGGTGGCTACAAGCAGTCCGGCATCGGGCGGGAGAACCACAAGATGATGCTCGACCACTACCAGCAGACCAAGAACCTGCTGGTCAGCTACTCGCCCAAAGCCATGGGCTTCTTCTAGGCCGATGGCTGTGGCGACGAGAGTCGACGTGACTCCCGCGGCCGCCGCGCTCATGCGGCAGCTGCGGGAGCAGCACGGTCCGCTGATGTTCCACCAGTCCGGCGGCTGCTGCGACGGCAGCTCACCGATGTGCTACTTGGAGGGCGAGTTCCGCACCGGTGGCTCCGATGTGCTGCTGCAGTCCCTGGCGGTCGAAGGGGTGCCGGAACCGATCACGTTCTGGATGTCGGCCTCGCAGTTCGCGCTCTGGAAGCACACGCACCTGACGGTGGACGTGGTCCCCGGCCGCGGTTCAGGCTTCTCGCTGGAGGCGCCGGAGGGCGTACGGTTCCTGATCCGCTCCCGCCTGCTGACCGAGCGGGAACTGGCCGAACTGGACTGATCCCGAGCGGGGGTGGGGTGACGGCATCCCCACCCCGCCGGGTAGACGTTTCGGGACATTTACCACCTTGACCACCCCCATCGGCAACCCGCTATGCCTTGCGAGCGAGACTTAACCTGTTCCGGACTGGCGACCGGTCGATATGCGAGGCATCCTCGGCGGTCGCTCAACCGACCTGGGGAGGTCTCTTTTGACACGGCTGTCGCACACCCGGAAGGCCTTCGCGATCAGCTTTCTGCTGATCATGCTGGGTCTGCTCGGTCAAGCGACCGCGGCGACCACCACCGCCCAGCCGAAACCGGCGCCAGACCCTTCGGCCGTGGTCGCCTCAGGGACTCCACAGTCCTCCGCACCAGCACCGACTCCCGCGCCCGGCGGCTCCTCGACGGCCGAACCCGCCCCCGCCCCCGCCGGGCCGGAACGCACCGAGAAGGCCTTCGTGGACCCCGGGCGCACCGGCAAGACCGGTCCCGCCGGCAGCCTGATGACCACCGGCTCCAAGGCGGTCGCGCTGACCTTCGACGACGGCCCCGATCCCGACTACACCCCGAAGCTGCTGCAGCTCCTCGCCAAGGAGAAGGTCAAGGCGACGTTCTGTCTGGTCGGCACCCAGGCGCGGCGTCATCCCGACCTGGTCCGCGCCATCGCCCAGGACGGCCACAGCTTCTGCAACCACTCCTGGAACCACGATCTCAAACTGGGCAAGAAACCCCACAACGCGATCCGCGAGGATCTGGAGCGCACCAACGCCGCCATCCGCGCCGCGGTCCCCGGCGCCCAGATCCGGTACATGCGGGCGCCCGGTGGCAACTTCACCCCGCCGCTGGTGAACGCCTCCACCGAACTGGGCATGCGCTCGATCTACTGGAAGGTCGACCCGCGCGACTGGGAGCAGCCCGAGACCGAGACCGACGCCGCCCACCGCAACAAGGTCATCCGGATCGTCAAGAGCAACACCCGGGCGGGCTCGATCGTCCTCTCCCACGACTACGCCCAGCCCGAGACCGTCGAGGCCTACCGCGTGCTGCTGCCCTGGCTGCGCAAGCGGTTCGAGCTAGTCGCCCTCCCCTGACACCTCACCGCCGGCTCGTTCCAGAGCCTTCTCCGGTACGGCCAGCCGGCCCCCGACCGCACCGGGACCGTCCCGTGGCTCCCCCCGCGACGTAGACCCGGCGCAAGGCCGCCACGCGACCAACGGGCACGCCCCCACTCACCGGACGCGACCCCGCTCACCGCACCGCGGACAACACGCGCCTGGGCTACGGCCGGACGGACCGCGAGCAGCCCGGGCCGGGCCGGGGCCGAGCGGGACAGGCGGCGGGCTGGGGCGGGACAGGCGGCGGGTCGGGGCGCGACCACACAAGCCGGGGCTCGATCGCACAGGGCGGCTGAGCGGGTCGGGTGGTGCGCGGGGGTTCAGCCCGATGGGCGCGCTGGGGGCTGGAGCCGGGTCCACGTCGCGTTGTAGTCCGGGACGGCATGGTTCGGCGGGGCGGGGTGGCCGTACGAGATGAGTGGTTCTGAAAGCCGCCGCATCCCCGGGTCACGGTGAGCGGATCAGCGTGACGGAGAGGTCGTTCGAAGGGCAGCGGGAGGACGTCAGGGAGAGGACGTCAGTGGGAGGGGGGAATCACCCTGAGGTGGCCGCGGCGCCCGGTCTGGTGGCCGGGCGCGTGGTCCGCCTCGTCGGGGCGGGGGTGCACGGGACGAGCGGCTTCGCGGACGGCCTCGGCGAGAGCGACGAGGTCGTCGGTGGTGGGGGGCGGAGGCGCGAAGTCGCCGTCGTGGCGGACGAGTTCCCAGCCTCGGGGGGCGGTGAGGCTGCGGGCGTGCGTCTCGCACAGGTCGTACGTGTGGGGCTCGGCGAACGCGGCGAGAGGGCCGACGACAGCCGTCGAATCGCCGTAGACGTAGGTCAGGGTGGCGACCGCCTGTCGGGGACAGCCGTTCCGGGAGCAGCGCCGTGGTGACCTCACGGCGGCAACTTATCTCCCCGTTCACGATTATGGGTCGTGTTGCCGCGCGACACGCCGACCGGGGCGCATCACGATTCGGCGAGGGTCGTTAGAAATGCCGCCCCGTTGGGGCGAATTAACGGCGCGGACACACGACGCGAACGGGCTGACCACGTACGCCGCCCGGGTGGGGATACGCTGGCCGCGTGACCACCAGTCCCGAACGCCGCCGGACCGATGGCAAGGCGCCCCGCAAGCCCGGTCCGGGCCATCCCGCACGCCGGGATCGGCACGGGCGCGGTCTGCGTGGCCGCCTGGTGCCGGCGACCGTGCCTCTGGCCCGCACCAAGGCCGAGATCTTCGACGACCTGGTGCTGGACACCGTCGAGAGCCTGGAGCGCCGCTATGCCAAGGAACTGGCCGGCGTGGAGTTCGCGGTCGAGGACGTGCCACCGGAGCTGAACGTCTACGACTCCGACGTGCTCGAGGACGGCGAGGTGCCCCTGGCCCGGTTGCTGCCGGGGCGTCCGGGGCGGCACGAGCTGCCGCCGCGGATCGTGCTCTACCGGCGCCCGCTGGAGTTCCGGGCGATGGACCGGGAAGACCTCGCCGACCTCGTCCACGATGTGATCATCGAGCAGGTTGCCAACCTGCTCGGAGTGGATCCCGACGAGTTGGCTTAGGCGACCCGCCGCTTCAACTTGCGACGTTCACGTTCGGACAGTCCACCCCAGATTCCGAAACGCTCGTCGTGGCCGAGTGCGTACTCCAGGCACTCGGTTTTCACATCACAGCGGCCGCAGATGCGCTTCGCCTCGCGCGTCGAGCCGCCCTTCTCGGGAAAAAAAGCCTCCGGATCGGTCTGCGAACACAGCGCCCGCTCCTGCCACTCGGGCGCGTCCCCGAGCAGGTCTACCCCTTCAACCTGCGCTTCCATCGGCGTGCCTCCAAATTCTGCGCCGACATGAAGTCGGCGCTGACCCCCCACGCACGCGGCGTGTTTCTGTGGGTTCGACGCCTTTGTGCCACATCGTCCCCACAACCCCACAGAAATTACACGCGTGTAAGACGTGCGTCGTCAAGCCGAACCTGATAAATGGGCCCGTTTCCCCCACGCTGGAGAGCGGATCACGGTCCCGTTCCTGCCATATCTGTCCGCGCCGCCGGAAGGTAACGCGAACCCGGGTCTTCGCGTCCAATTTAACCCGTTTTGTAATCTAGGGGCAGGGGGTCCCCCGACCCGGGTCCGCCGAATGGATCATGCCCCGGTTGAATATTTTTCAACCGGGGTTCGTCAACGTCGTCCGTAGACCGTGGTTCGTTCCACAGCGGGGCGCCCGGCCGCCGCGGCCAGCTCCTTCAGCTCGGCCACCGTCCGAGCCGAACCGTGCTCCGACCCGGCCATGCGGGAGATCGTCTCCTCCATGAGAGTGCCGCCCAGGTCGTTGCAACCGCTGTTGAGCATCACCCGGGTGCCCTCGTCGCCGAGTTTCACCCACGAGCACTGGATGTTGTCGATCCGGCCGTGCAGCAGGACACGGGCCATCGCGTGCACAACCCGGTTCTCCCTCCAGGTCGGACCCGGACGGGCGATGCCAGCCAGATAGATCGGGGCGTTCGTGTGGATGAACGGCAGCCCGACAAACTCGGTGAAGCCACCCGTGACGTCCTGGATGCCGGCCAGCACCCGGAAGTGGCCGAGCCACTGACGGGGGTGGTCGACGTGGCCGTACATCATGGTCGAGCTGGACCGGATGCCGACCTGGTGCGCCGTGGTGACCACGTCGATCCAGGCGGAGGCGGGCAGCTTGCCCTTGGTCAGCACCCAGCGCACGTCGTCGTCGAGGATCTCGGCCGCGGTGCCCGGGATGGTGCCGAGACCCGCTTCCTTCAGATCGGTCAGCCAGTCACGCAGCGAGACGCCCGCTTTCGCGGAGGCGGTGACGATCTCCATCGGCGAGTACGCGTGGACGTGCATCCCCGGCACCCGGCGCTTCACGGCACGGACCAGATCGGCGTACGCGGTGACCGGCATCTTGGGATCGATGCCGCCCTGCATGCACACCTCGGACGCGCCGTCGCGCCACGCCTCCTCGGCCCGGTCGGCGACCTGCTCGACCGACAGGCGGTACGCGTCGGCGTCCTTCTCGCGCTGGGCGAACGCACAGAACCGGCAGCCGACGTAACAGACGTTGGAGAAGTTGATGTTGCGGTTCACCACATACGTGATGTCGTCGCCGTTGACCTGTCTGCGCAGGTCGTCAGCGATCCGGGCGAGCTCGTCGAGGGCCGGGCCGTCGGCGTTGAACAACGCCATCGCCTTGTCCTCGTTCTTCTCCAGGAGGAGAGCGGCCGGATCCTCGGAAGCCAGCTTCAGCGCGGCCACCACGTCGGTCGGCATGGTCGCCGGAGCGCTGCGGACGTGGGCGGCGACCTCGTCCCAGTCGCCGTAGACGTGGTCGAAGTCGGAGCGGCGGTCGTCGGTGCGGCCCTCCGAGTCGATGCTCTGGTGAAGGTCGGTGCGGCCGCTGCCGAAGGCCTCGTCGGGCTCCTGCCAGGGCAGGCCCACCGGGCTCTTGTCGAGTGCCATCCCGTCCGCCCCGGACAGCGCGCTCACGTGCGCCTTGACGCGCGGGTCCAGCCAGCCCTCGTCACCCCGGCGGACATACTCCGGGTAGATCGTGAGCCGCTCTTTCAGCGTGAAGCCGGCCTTCTCGGTCTTCTCGGCAAGGAGGTCGATCTGCGGCCACGGGCGTTCCGGGTTGACGTGGTCCGGGGTGACCGGCGAAACGCCGCCCCAGTCGTCGATGCCGGCCCGCAGCAGCAGCGAGAACTCGTCGTCGATCAGGTTCGGCGGGGCCTGAAGCCGGGCCCGCGGGCCCATGATGATCCGCGCCACGGCCACGGTCGCCGCCAGCTCGCGCAGTTCCGCGTCGGGCATTCCGCGCATCGCCGTGTCCGGCTTGGCGCGGAAGTTCTGGACGATGACCTCCTGGATGTGCCCGAACTCCCGGGCCGCCCGGCGGATCGCGAACAGCGAATCGGCCCGCTCGGTGACGGTCTCGCCGATGCCGATCAGGATGCCGGTGGTGAACGGGACACCGACCCGGCCGGCGTCGTCGAGCACCCGCAGCCGGACCGCGGGCTCCTTGTCGGGCGAGCCGTAGTGCGGGCCGCCCTTCTCCGACCACAGCCGGGTGGCGGTGGTCTCCAGCATCATCCCCATGCTCGGCGCCACCGGCTTGAGGCGCTGCAACTCGGCCCAGCTCATCACCCCGGGATTGAGGTGCGGCAGCAGGCCGGTCTCCTCCAGCACGGCGATCGCGCAGGCCCGCACATAGTCGAGGGTGGAGTCGTAACCCCGCTCGTCCAGCCACTGGCGGGCGGCGGGCCAACGCTCCTCCGGCCGGTCGCCGAGGGTGAACAACGCCTCCTTGCAGCCCTGAGCCGCGCCCTGGCGGGCGATCTCCAGAACCTCGTCGCGCTCCAGGAACGCGGCCGGCAGCTTGTGCGGCACGGTGGCGAACGTGCAGTAGTGACACCGGTCCTGACAGAGCCGGGTCAGCGGAATGAAGACCTTGCGGGAGTACGTGACCACGCCCGGCCGCCCGGCCTCGCGCAGTCCCGCGTCACGGATGCCACCGGCGATCGCCAGCAGCTGGTCGAACTGTTCTCCAGTGGCCGCGAGGAGCGCGGTCGCCTCGTCGATGTCGATCGCTTTGCCGTCGGCGGCGCGGCGCAGTGCGCGGCGGATGCTCGCCTCGGTCGGTACCGGTTCCACGTTGACCTCTACCACGCAAAGCAGCCTAGGCCGGAATCGTTTCGCCTGCCGCTGTGGTCACAGGCCCGCCGAAGTGTCCTGTGCCACCATCGGCGGGCCGCGATGCTCATTGGCGGGGCGGATCCTCGGCGGCCGGGCCGAAACCGGGCCGGTCCTCGGGCAGCACCGCGGTGCGGTCGATCGGCGGCGGCGAAGCCGCGGGCGGGGTGGAGACGGGCTTCGGCACCTGCTGTGTCGGCTCGGCGGGCGGGACCGGCGGCTGGCCCCAGCCGGGCGGCGGCACGGCCGGGTACTGGCCGTAGGTCGCCGGCGACGGCACGTTGAACGGCTGGGTCGCCACCGGCGGCGGAACGGGCCCGGGAGCGCCGAACTGCGGCGGGGCCGAACCGGGCGAGCCCCACTGCGGCTGGGCGGTGCCCGGCGCCCCAAACTGCTGCTGGCCGGAAACCGGCGCCCCGAACTGCTGCTGGCCGGGGCTCGGCGCGCCGAAAGGCGGCTGGCCGTAGGGGGCGGCCTGGCCGAAGGGCGGCTGGCCGTACGACGGCTGACCGTACGGCGCCTGGCCATAGGGCTGGCCGTAGACCCCCGGCTGAGGCTTCGGCCGGGGCACCGAGAAGACGCCGAGCCAGATCTGCAGGACCGCGTAACCCGCCAGGGCGAGCAACCCGAGCCAGGCGACCCGCGCCAGCAGCGCCCCGAGGGCGGCGACGGCGCTCGACGCGGCGAGGTGACTCACCCCGAAGAGCACTCCGAAGATCACTCCGAAGAACGACGCGACCCCGTACTCGACGACGGCGACCAGGGTGATCAGCCGGGCCTTCGGGTGCACCGGTGTGACGCCGAGCGCGAGGAGCACCGCGGCGAGCGGGAAGAAGACCGTCTCCAGGTTGACGAAACCGCCGAAGCTGCCCTGGGCCCGGCCCGCGAAGTCGGCCCCGAGCAGGTTGACGACGGCCACGAAGAGGAACACGGCGGGCGCGCCGAGCAGGGCGTACACCGCCAGGTCGCGCAGGGGGCGCAGGAACTGCCCGAGGGGCTTCTCGGCGGCCGGCTCCGGCTGCGGTGATGTGGTCACGATTGCTCCCGGTGCGGTGATCGAGTCGGCCCAGAGTAAACGCCAGACCCACCGACCGGTGCGATGACGCGGGTGCGGGAGGATGAGGGAATGCGGATCGTGGTCCTGACCGGGGGCATCGGCGGTGCCCGTTTCCTTCTCGGCGTGCGTGCTCATGCCCGTGCCATCGGCGCCGACGTCACGGCGATCGTCAATGTGGGTGACGACGTGCGCATGCACGGCCTGCAGATCTGTCCCGACCTGGACAGCGTCATGTACACCCTGGGCGGCGCCGCCGACCCGGAGCGTGGCTGGGGCCGGGTCGGTGAGACCTGGGTGGTCAAGGAGGAGCTGGCGAAGTACGGCGTGGAGCCGTCCTGGTTCGGGCTCGGCGACAAGGACACCGCCACCCACCTGGTGCGGACCACCATGCTGAACGCCGGATATCCGCTGTCCGCGGTGACCCGGGCCCTGTGCGAGCGCTGGCAGCCGGGCATCACCATGCTCCCGGCCACCGACGACCGGCTGGAGACCCACGTGGTCGTCGACGTCGAGGGCGAGCGCAAGGCGATCCACTTCCAGGAGTGGTGGGTGCGTTACCGGGGAGACCTGCCGACGCACCGGTTCGTCTTCCGTGGCGCCGAGGCCGCGAAACCGGCCGCCGGCGTGCTCGACGCGATCGCGGCCGCCGATGTGATTTTGGTCGCCCCGAGCAATCCGGTGGTCAGCATCGCGCCCGTGCTGGCCGTACCAGCGCTGAAGGACGCCGTGGCGAACGGCTCGGCGCCCGTGGTGGGGGTCTCGCCGATCATCGGCGGCTCGCCGGTCCGCGGGATGGCCGACAAGTGCCTGGCCACCCTGGAGGTCGAGGTGAGCGCGGCCGGCGTGGGCCGGATGTACGGCCCCCGCGCCGAGGGCGGCCTGCTGGACGGCTGGCTGGTCGACACCTCGGACGCCGAGGCTCAGGTGCCGGGTGTGCGCACCCGGGCGGTGCCGCTGTGGATGAAGGACGAGAGTCTCACGGCCCGGATGGTCGCCGAGGCGCTGGAGCTGGCCCGATGAGCCTGGAGATCCTTCCGGTGCACGGCATCGGGGAGATCACCGCGGGCGACGACCTGGCGCTGCTGATCACGGCCGCGGCCCCGTGGCTCGCCGACGGCGACGTCCTCGTGGTGACCAGCAAGATCGTCTCCAAGGCGGAGGGCCGACTGGTCGAGGTCCCGGCCGACGGCCCGGAGCGCGAGGAGGCCCGGCAGCGGACGCTCGCCGGTGAGACCGCCCGGGTGGTGGCCCGCCGCGGCCCCACCACGATCGTGCAGACCCACCACGGTTTCGTGATGGCGGCCGCCGGCATCGACGCCTCGAACGTCGACAAGACCCATCTGGTGCTGCTCCCGGAAGACCCCGACGCGTCGGCCCGGCGGCTCCGCGCCGACCTGCTCGCCCGCGGCCTGGACGTGGCGATCATCGTCTCCGACACGATGGGCCGGGCCTGGCGCAACGGGCTGACCGACGTGGCCCTCGGCGCGGCCGGCATCGAGGCGCTGCTCGACCACCGCGGGCAGGTCGACCCCTACGGCAACGAGCTGAGCCTCACCCAAATGGCCGTGGCGGACGAACTGGCCGCCGCCGCCGAGCTGGTCAAGGGCAAGTGCGACGGCGTCCCGGTGGCGGTCGTCCGCGGCTATCCCTACCGGCCCGCGGACTCCGGGGCGAAGGTGCTGATCCGGGACGCCGAGAGCGACATGTTCAGCCTGGGCACCGCCGAGGCCCGCGCACTCGGCCTCCGCGACGCGGCCCTCCTCGCCGACGTTCCGGTGACCGGCGCGACGGCCTCCGGCCACGCGACGGAACTGGTCGCGGGCGTGCTCACACCGGGCACCGGCATCACCTCGTACGGCCCCGGCACGCTGCGCCTCACCCCCGCCGGCCCGGCGCCGGCCGACCTACTGCGGCTCGGCGCCGACACCCATCGGGTACGCGTCACGCTCGCGGCCGCCGGCCTGGCCAGCACCGCCGACCTCGACGACGGTGGCGTCACCCTCACCCTCGGAGCACCCGCATGACCACCCTGTACGAGAACGCCGTGGACGTGCTCTCCACCTGGACCGCCACCTCGGAGGACGCCGAGCGGGCCCGTAAGCGGACCCTCGACCTGCTGGCCGACGGGCCGGCCGCGATGACCCGCGCGCACCGGCTCGGCCACGTCACCGCCAGCGCCCTGATCGTCGACGACGCGGCCCGGGTCCTGCTCTGTCTGCACGGCCGGCTGGGTCTCTGGATGCAACTGGGCGGCCACTGCGAGGCAGGCGACGAGACCCTGGCGGCGGCCGCGTTCCGTGAGGCGACCGAGGAGTCCGGCATCCCGGGGCTGATCATCGACCCGGCGCCGATCGACATCGACATCCACGAGGTCCGCTGCGGCGCTCAGGACGGCGCTCCGGCCGAGCCGTCGGTCCATTACGACGTGCGTTTCCTGCTGCGGGCCCCGACCGGCAGCGTCGAGCGGATCAGCGACGAGTCGTCGGACCTGGCGTGGTTCCACCGGGACGCCCTGCCGTCGCCGCTGGCCTCCGGCACGATCCAGCAGATCGCGCCGGCTCTGGCCCGGCTGACGTGACCGACGGGTTCCGGGGCCGTGGCCCCGGAACCTCCCGGCGCTAGATGTAACCGTGCTGGCCGAGCTCCTTGAGGTGGTCCACGAGCTGCTTGACCTCTTGGGCGCGCTCACGCGGGCACACCAGGACGGCGTCCGGAGTGTCGACGATGACCAGGTCACGCACGCCCATGGCGGCGACGAGGCGGCCCGACGACGGGACGACGACGAGGCCCTGGGTCTCCCGCAGCAGCACGGTGGGCAGCTGCTCCGGCGCGCCGCCGCGGCCCACGACCACGTTGCCGGCCTGGTCCGCGGTGAGGACCTCACCGAGGGTGTGGAAGTCGCCGACGTCGTTCCAGCCGAAGTCGCCCGGCACCGTTCCGACCCGGCCCACCGCGGCCGCGCCCTCCATCACCGCGTAGTCCACCGAGATCTTCGGCAGCGTCGGCCAGACGTCACCCATGACCTCTTCCTGCTCGGCCGTCCCCCACGCCTGGGCGATCCGGTTGATCCCGGCCGCGAGCTGCGGCTGCTGGCGGTGCAACTCGGCCAGGAAGGCGTCGGCCCGCCAGACGAACATGCCGGCGTTCCACAGATAGGTGCCGGACTTCACGTAGCCCTCGGCCACGTCGTACGTCGGCTTCTCCTTGAACTCCTCGACCTTCATCAGCGGGCCGTCGCCCACCGCGTCACCGCACTGGAGGTAGCCGTAACCGGTCTCGGGCCGGGTCGGGGTGATCCCCAGGGTCATCAGCAGGCCCTGCTGTGCACCCTTCATGGCCGACCGGATGACGTCGGCGAAAGCCTCCTTGTCGGCGATCAGGTGGTCGGACGCGAAGGAGCCCATGATCGCGTCCGGATCGCGCCGGGCGATCACCGCGGCCGCCAGGGCGATCGCCGCACACGAGTCTCGGGGGGACGGCTCGACGAGCACGTTCTCCTCGGGCATCGCGGCGAGTTGCCGGGAGACTGCCGCGGCATGCGCCACGCCGGTCACCACGAAGACCCGATCGGGGGAGGTAAGAGTGTCCAGCCGGTCAACCGTGGCCTGCAACAAGGAGGCCTCGGTGCCGGTCAGAGGGTGCAGAAACTTGGGATGACCGGCGCGGGACAGGGGCCAGAGACGGGTTCCGGTGCCCCCGGCCAGAACCACTCCGTACAGCACAGCCTGTTCGTCGCTCATGCGGGGAAAGTTTAATAGACGATCAAGACGAGACCCGATTCCACGTAGCCACATGAACCTCGGCGCTCGACTCCCAGGTGAATTCCTTCGCCCGGTCGAAGCCCGCCTTGGCCAACGTGCGGCGACGCTCCTCGTCGTGGAGCAGGTCGGCGAGGTCCTCGGCGATCCGTTCCGGCGCCTCCGTCGTATATGCGACAGCGTCACCGCCGACCTCGGGCAGGGAGAGCCGCGGCGTGGTCAGCACCGGAGTGCCGCAGGCCATCGCCTCCAGGATCGGCAGGCCGAACCCCTCACCGAACGACGGGTAGCAGGCCACCAGGGCGCCACCGAGGAAACCGGGCAGATCCGTGTATCGCAGATAGCCTGGTCGCAGCAGCCGCAGGTGCGGTGGCACCTCGGCGACCGCCCGGTCGATGTCGTCGTCGTGGCCCTGACCACCGGCGATGACCAGGGCCGGCGGGTGCGGCCAGTCGGCGACCGCGCGGGCCCAGCCGCGGATCAGGTTGGGCACGTTCTTACGCGGCTCCTTGGCGCCGAGGAACGCGACGTAACCGGCGTCACCCAGGCCGAGGCGGGCCCGGACCCGGGCCTTCTCGTCCTCGGCCGGCGCGTGGAAGGCCGACTGGTCGACACCGTGATAAGCCACGTCGATCCGGGTCGGGTCGGCGTCGAGCAGCCGGATCAGCTCGTCACGGGTGGCCTTGCTGGGCACGATCACCCGGGCGGCCCGGCGCAGCGACGTCTTGATCGCGCTGCGGAAGAAGGTCCGCTTGGTGTGCTCGTAGTGCTCCGGCTCGGTGAAGAAGGTGGCATCGTGAACGGTGACGGTGACCGGGCACCCGGTCCGTAGGGGGCAGGTGTAGAACGGCGAGTGCAGCACGTCCGCCCCGGTCTGCTGAGCGAGCAGCGGCAGGCCCGTCTGCTCCCAGGCGAGACGGGCGGGCCGGTGCACGATCGCGGCCGGACCGGGGATCACTTCAGCACTCGGAAGCATGCGGCGGTAACGCTCCGCATCTGAACGCTGCGAAACGACGACGAGGTCGACACGATCGGGACTCGACTGCCCGAGGGCTCCGAGCAGTCCATCGACGTATCTGCCCACACCGCCGCGATCGGCGGGGACACTAGTGGCGTCGACGAGCACTCGCGGGGGGCGACCGGGGGTCACGAGGCATCTCCTTGGCGGCTCTGACGGACCGATGCTGCGGTTTGGTACATCACCGTCGAGCGTACGCCTGGAACACTTCGAGCACGTGCCCGCGACACCGCCGATCGTTGCGGTCCTGTCACGGCAACTACTGTGTGTGATCCGCCTATGGTGTGAGGCGATGAAGACGACGATCCCGCAGGTGTTCACCGAGGCGGTCCGGCGCGATCCGGCCGCGCCTCTGCTGACCTGGTACGACGATGCCACCGGCGACCGCACCGAGCTGTCCGGGACGACCCTGGACAACTGGGTGGCGAAAACCGCCAATCTGCTGGTCGACGGAGTCGGTCTGGGCCACGGCGACGCGGTGGCCCTGCTGCTGCCGCCACACTGGCAGACGGCGGCGCTGCTGCTCGGCGTGTCGGCCGCCGGCCTGGCCGCCGACCTGGGCGGCGACCCGCAGCCGGTGGAGGCCCTGTTCACCACCCCGGACCGGGTCGAGGCGGCCGCGGGCTGGCGCACCCTCGACCGGTACGCGACCGGCCTGCTCCCTCTGGCCATGCCGCTGCGCACCCCGCCCGCGGGCTACATCGACTACGTCGCCGAGGTCCGCAACCACGGCGACCACTTCCGCGGCGAGCCGGTCGCGCCCGCCGACCGGGCCCTGGCCGGCCCGGTCGAGTTGAGCCATCACGACGTCATCGCCGAGGCCGCCGGCCGGGCCGCCGAACTCGGCATCACCGCCGGAGCCCGGGTGCTGATCGACACCGCCGGTTACCCGGATCCGGCCGACTGGCTGCTGGCCCCGCTGGTGGCCGGCGCCTCGATCGTCCTCTGCGCCAACCTGGACACGGCGAAGACCGCGGCGCGGGCCTCCACCGAGAAGGTCAGCGTGATCCTGGCGTAGCCCGTTCCCGGGCGAGGTCGGCGAAAGCGTTGAGGGAATCGGGGTTGGCCAGGGCGCCCTTGGCCGCCGCCGACTCCACCGGGGTGCCGGTGAGGATCCGTTTCACCGGCACCTCCAGCTTCTTGCCGGAGAGGGTGCGCGGCAGAGCGCGGACCTGATAGGCGGCGTCGGGGACGTGCCGGGGCGACAGCGAACCGCGCAGTTCCCGGGCGATGCGCCCGCGCAGGGCGTCGTCGAGTTCGGTGCCCTCGGTGAGCACGACGAAGAGCAGCAGTTCGCCGTTCGGGTCGTCGGGCTTGTCGAGGTGCACCACGAGCGAGTCGGCGATCTCCGGCAGCGCCTCGACCACCGAGTAGAACTCGGCCGTCCCCAGCCGTACGCCGCCGCGGTTGAGGGTGGCGTCGGAGCGGCCGGTGATCACGCAGCTGCCGTCCGGGGCGATGGTGATCCAGTCGCCGTGCCGCCAGACACCGGGGAAGACGTCGAAGTAGGCCTCGCGGTACCGGGAGCCGTCGTGGTCGTTCCAGAAGCCGACCGGCATGCTCGGCATCGGCGCGGTGATCACCAGTTCGCCCAGCTCACCGATGACCGGCTTGCCCTCGGGATCGTAGGCCTCCACCCGGGCGCCGAGGCTGCGGCAGGTGATCACCCCGGCGCGGACCGGCAGCAGCGGCACCCCGCCGACGAAACCGGTGCACACGTCGGTGCCACCGGAGAGCGAGAGCAACTGGACGTCATCGGCGACCGCCTCGTAGACCCAGCCCCAGCCCTCGGGAGGCAGCGGCGCGCCGGTCGAGCCGAGGCCCTTCAGCCGCTTGCGCGGGGTGAGCCCGGCCTTGCGGCAGGCCATCAGGAACGGCGCCGACGTGCCGAAATAGGTGATCCCCGCAGTGTCGACCAGCTCCCACAGGGCCTCCATCGAGGGCCAGCCCGGGTTGCCGTCGAAGAGCACGATCGCGGCTCCCACGGCCGGGCCGCTGGCCAGGTAGTTCCACATCATCCAGCCGGTGGTGGTGAACCAGAAGAACCGGTCGCCGGGCCCGAGGTCGTGGTGCAGCGCGAGGATCTTGAGGTGTTCCAGCAGGATGCCGCCGTGGCCGTGGACGATCGGCTTGGGCAGGCCGGTCGTGCCGGAGCTGTAGAGCACGTAGAGCGGGTGGTCGAACGGCACCGGCTCGAACTCCAGCGGCTCGTCGCCCGGGGAGCCGCCCAGCTCGTGCCAGTCACCGCCGTCGCCGTCGAGATATCCGATGGTGATGACGTGCTCGATGGAACCGATCGCCTCCCGGATCGCGGCGATCTCGGCGCGCCGGTCGACGGGCTTGTCGCCGTACCGGTAGCCGTCCGTCGCGACCAGCACCTTCGGCCCGATCTGGCTCCAGCGGTCGATCACGCTGCGGGCGCCGAACTCCGGCGCGCAGGACGAGAAGGTCGCGCCGAGGCTGGCGGTCGCCAGCATCAGCACATAGGTCTCCGGGATGTTCGGCGCGTAGGCGGCGACGCGGTCGCCTTTGCGCACCCCGCGGGCTTTCAGCCCGGCACGGACCCTCCGGACCTCGTCCCGCAGCTCACCGGCGGTCAGGGTGACCGGCGGACGACTTTGCGAGTACGCCTGGACGACCGTCTCGTCATCGGCCAGGCCGGGCATCCGGAGCACGTTCTCGGCGTAGTTGAGCGTCGCTCCGGGGAACCAGCGCGCTCCCGGCATGGCGTCGCCGGCCAGCACAGCCGTCGCCGGCTCGTGCGCCACCACCCCGAAGTAGTCCCAGATGGACTGCCAGAAGGCGGTCAGATCGGTGACGGACCACTCCCACAGCGCCGCGTAGTCGGCGAACGAGAGCCCTCGCTCGGACTCCAGCCACGCCAGATAGCGCCCGACCCGGGAGGTGTCCCGGATGTCCGCCGGCGGCTCCCACAGCACTGTGCCCGCCGTCACCACACCTGTCGTCATCACCACACCTTAACGGCGCGTCATCCGGCCGCCGTGTGATGTTCCGCTCGGGCCTTCAGGATCGCCGCGCGGCGGGCCAGGCGGTGGTCACGGCGGATCATCGCCTCGGTGAACCGCCGCTTGTCCTCGTCGCCCTCGGGCAGCACCGGCGGCACCCGGCGCGGGTTGCCGGCCACGTCCACGGCCACGAACACCAGGTAGGCGGTCGCCACCGGGGTGGGCGCCGGGCCGACCGCGTCCCAGCGCTCCGCGGCCAGCTTCACGCCGACCTCCATCGAGCTGGTGCCGGTCCAATTGACCTGCGCGTACGCGTGCACCAGGTCACCCACCCGGACCGGCTCCAGAAAGACGATCTCGTCGATCGCGGCGGTCACCGCGGTGCCCCCGCTGTGCCGGGCCGCGGCGGCTCCGGCCACGTCGTCGACGAACTTCATCAGGACGCCGCCGTGCACGGTCCCGTACAGATTCACGTCGACCGCGGTCATGATCCGGCTGAGGGTGACACGCGACAGCGCGGTGGACCGGCCAGGGTGTTGTTCTTCCATGATCGATACGGTACGACGGCGTTCGCGGCTGTTGCCGGGGCCAGGTACCGTGCCGGACCATGCGCCACGTCAGGTCGATCTTCTACGCACTCGTGCTGGGCCCCTCCATCTGGGTGCTCTGCGGCGTCGGCTTCACCCGCGACCTGAGCAGTCGCGGCCGCGAGTTGTTCGCTCCCGAGTCGTTCAGTGGCCTGCTGCTCCTGCTCTTCGGCGGCATCCTGTTCGCGATCCTCACCTTCGCACCGGTCTCCCCGGTCGGTCCGGTGCTGGCCGGCGCCGTCTATCTCGGTGTGACCTTCTGGGCGTGGAACTCGCCGCAGGCGTACGCGTCGCTCTGGGCTCCGGAGATCGCGAAAGAGAACTTCGACCTGAGCCGGCCCGGGTACGGCCTGGCCGCCGTGCTCGCGATCCCCCTGCTCGGGACAGCGCTGAGCGCTCGGCGCTGGGCCCGTTACGAGCCTCCGGTGCTGCCGATCATCGGTGAGATCGGCCGGTTCCGGGGCGCGGCGAAAGTGGTCGGCACGCCGGTCGCCGCCGAGCAGACCACGGTGATCCGCACCGGTGCGCCGGGCATGCCCGCCACCGTCGACGCGGACCGCACGGTCGCCTTCAACGGGGGCTCGGATCGCACGATCGCCTTCCACGCCGGTGCGGGCTCCGACCGGACGGCCGTCATCGCGAGCGCGGAACCGACCATGGTCGTGGCCGACAACAACCGCACGGCCGTCGTGGCCGACAACGACCGCACGGTGTTCGTGGTCCAGCCGCCCGCGGCGCCTTCGCCGGCCCCGGCGCCCCTCCGGCCGGCCCCGGCCGCCGAGTCCGAGCCGACCGCGCCCCGGATCCCGCCGGCCGCCCCGAAACCGGCCCCCGAGCCCGAGCCGGTCACGGTGCTCGCTCCGCCGTCGGCGTCGAAGCCGGCCCCGGGGTCCGAGCCGACCACGGTCCTCGCGATCGTGTCCGACAAGGCGGCCACGGCGGGGAAGCCCGAGGCCGTCACCCCGGCCGCTCCCGAACCGGCCGCTCCCGTGGCAGCCGCTCCTGAGCCGGCCGCACCCGTGGCAGCCGCACCCGAGCCGGCCGCTTCCGTCGAGCCGGTTTCTCCCGTCGAGAAGGACGAGGACACCTTCGTTCTGGCCGGGCCGCGCGAGGACCGTACCCAGGCATCGGTCGCCGACGCCGATCCGACCCGGCCTCTTCTCCTTCCGGCGAAAGCCGGGCCGTCGGCCGCGGCCGACGAACCCACCGTGCCGGGCGAACCGGTGACGCCGCCCGAGCAGGAGACCGAGCCGCTGCGGCTGCCGACCGAGCCGACCGTCGTGATCCCGGCGCAACGCCGCCCACCGGCCATCGAGTCCTGAGAGCTCGGCGCACCCTCCCCGAGCCGTGAACCTGACGGCGGCGGCCTGGCCGCCGCCGTCGCGCTTTCCCCCGTGTGAGCGGGCGAGGCCGGCGCCCCGCCCGCCGCGAGCGCTGTGGCCGGATCTACGTGAGCGTCCACCTCTGGGCAGCGCCGGCTCCGCAGGTCCAGATCTGCAGGCGCGTGCCGTCCGCGGAGTTGTTGCCGGACACGTCGAGGCACTTACCGGAGTACGCGTTGACCAGCCGTTGTGAGCTGTCCGGCGTCCACCGCTGCGAGCTGCCCGCGTGGCAGTCCCAGAGGTGCGCGACCGTGCCGTCGGCGTTGCTCGGGCCGCTGATGTCGAGGCACTTGCCGAGCGACCGCAGCGTGCCGTCTCCCGGCCGGGTCCACTGCTGCGCGGCGGTGCCGTTGCACGTGTAGAGCTGCACGGCGGTCCCGTTGGCGGTACCGGCGCCGGCCACGTCGGCGCACTTCCCGGCGAGGCCGGCGACGGTTCCGGTGGGCTGCGGGCTTCCGGTTCCCGACCAGGTGAAGGTCGCGGTGGTACGGGCGGGGAGCGTGTACACGAAGGACTGTCCGCTCCAGTCGACCCGCACCGACTGACCGCCGCTGCCACCGTTGTGCGCGATCAGGGCCTTGGAACCGTCCGGATTGCGCCAGGCGACGTTCTGCACGGCGGTGTTGTTGGAGGCGATCCGCACCGCGCCCGGCTTGACGAACTTGGTGAGGTGCCCGGTCGTGTAGTACTCGACGGTGTAGTCGACCTGCCCGGCCCGGCTGCCGCCCTCCTGCACGGTGATCAGCCCGGTGCAGGTGCCGCAGCCGCCGTTGTGCGGGCCCATGTTCTGGTTGAGCGCCAGGCTCCACTTGACCAGGCTGCTGCTGTGGTTCCGGGCGTAGTTGACGATGTCGGCCAGGTCCTCGTTGTGCTGGTTGGCGATCCAGGTGCCGCCGGAGTGCTCGGTGCTGAACTGCCTGACCGACGGGTAGGCGTCGTGGACCTGGGCGCCGACCACCGGGTCACCGAAGTACCCGTGCCAGGCGATGCCGCCGAACAGCGGATCGTTGCGGACACCGGCGTCGCCGAGGATGGCCGCACCGAAGTTCGCGTAGTCGCCGTAGTTCCAGTCGTGGATCAGCACCTTCGTGGTGATCCCGGCCGCCCGGAACGCCGGGTAGACGTGGTTCTTGGTGAACTCGACCAGGCCGGACGGGTTCCAGCTCATGCCCGGGTAGTTCATGGCGGCCGGGTTCGCCGCCTGACAGCAGTTCGGTTCGTTCTGCACCGAGATGTAGTTGATCGGCACGCCCGCGGCCTGGTAGCTCTGCACGTACTTGACCAGGTACTGGGCATACGTGGAGTAATGCTCCCACTTGAGCCAGCCCATCTGGTCCATCCGGCCGTTGTCCTTCATCCAGCCGGGGGCGCTCCACGGCACGCCTTTCACGCGCAGCGCCGGGTTCAGGGAACGAGCCTGTCGCGTGAGCAGGCGGACGTTCGTGTCGTACCCGTTGGCGTTGAAATCGCCCAGGTCGCAGCAGGTGTCGTCGAGCGAGACGTGGCCGGGCCGGGAGAGGTCGGAGGCGCCGATCGGGTTACGGACGAAGGAGAGGCCGATGCCGCCGGTGGGGCTGAACAGCCGGGTCATCACCTCGTCCCGGGTGGCGGCGCTGACCGGGCCGCCGCGCAGCAGGTGGGCGGTGGTGTCGGTGATCGACGCGCCGCCGCCCTCGAAGGTCTGATAGGTGGTGCCCTCGTCGACGGTGATGGTCTGGTTCGCGGTGCCGCCGGCCGGGCCGAAGGCGATGGCGGCCTGCCGCTGCAGGCCGCGGGTCACCACCCGGCCGCCGGTGTCCGAGGTGGTGGTGAGGTGGACGTCGACGGTCTCGCCTGCGGCGTGGGCCGGGGTGCTCAGGAATGTGGCACCGACCATGGCGGCGAGCAACAAGCCGCTTCTCTTCATGAGGACTCCTGCTACACGGGGGATGTAACAGGAAGGAAACCTTTGTTAATTCGAATGGGTCAATGAGGTCGGGTTCCGGAATGCCGTGTTCCGGTTCCGGAACCGTGAAACACGTCAGGAACCGGCCCGGTCGACTCGCGGACCACCAACTCGGTAGCGAGTTCCACGTGCAAGGCGTCCAGCCGGTGCCCGCCGAGCATCCGCAGCAGCAGATGCACCGCCATCCGGCCCATCTCGCCGAGCGGCTGCCGGACCGTGGTCAGCATCGGCCGGCACGCCTGCCCCAGCTCGATGTCGTCGAATCCGGCCACCGACAGGTCGCCGGGCACCCGCAGGTCCCGCTCGGCGGCCGCGCGCAGCGCCCCGATCGCCATCTTGTCGTTGAAGGCGACCAGCGCGGTCGGCCGCTCCGGCAGGTCCAGCAGCTCGCCGGCCGCCCGGCGCCCCAGCTCGGTGGTCGGCTCGGCGACGAACCGGATCAGCTCCGGCGCGGGCAGCACGCCCGCGTCCGCCAGCGGTGAGAGGTACCCGGCGAACCTGTTCTCACTGGCCAGCCAATCGCGCGGACCGCCGATGATGCCGATCCGCCGGTGCCCCAGGCCGATCAGGTGGACGGTGAGCCGGCGGGCTCCGGCGAAGTGCGCCGCGGATACCGCCGCCAGGTTCCGGGGCGGCGCGGTACGCGGATCGACCACCACGAACGGGAATCCGCGATCCCGCAGGCGGACCAGCTCGGCGCCCGGTTCCGGCGGCAGGATCAGCACCGCGCCGGCCACGTCCCGCCGCCCGGTCAGCGTGGTGAGCACGTGGTCCTGCTGGGCGGCCACGCCCGCGTTGAGGATCACCTGGAGGCCGTGCGACTCACACGCCTCGGCGACCGCGGAGACGATCAGTCCGAAGTAGTCGGTCAGCAGGTAGGGACAGCGGACGAAAACGCCGGTGGCCCGCTTTCCGCGCCGCCGCGGCGCCTGCCGGCCCAGCTCCCCCATCACGGCCAGCACCCGTTCCCGGGTGTGCGGGGCGACATTGGCCCGGCCGTTGAGCACCCGGGACACCGTCGCGATGGAGAGGCCGGTCCGGGCGGCGACGTCCCGTACCGTCACCCTCGCCTCATCGCCCTGTTTCATGACGTGTTTCTATCGCTCACGTCGCCGATCGGCCAGCCACCTCACCCGGCTCGGCCGCAGTGTCTGCAGTGGACGGCGTCTCTGCCGGGCCTGTCTTAGCCGGCCCTATTTCAGCCGGCCCTGATCAGGCGTAGCGGCTCGGTGAGGCGGTGCAGCGCGGCGGTCGTCGTCTCGTCGGCCGGCAGGTAGACCATCAGGCGCTGGTCGTCGTCGGCGGACAGATCGAGCGTCTCGTACGACAGCCGCAGCGCCCCCGCCTCCGGATGCGCCATCCGCAGCGTCCCGGCCGCACGGGCCAGCCCGGGAACGCTGCCCACCCGGTCGGAGAACTCCTCGCCCGCCAGCAGGGTGAGCTCGTCGGCCAGCGCGGCGAGGTGCGGATCGGCTCGGAACGGCCCCTGCTTCAGCCCGGCGACCTGCTCGTCCGCCACATGCCGCCAGTCGGGGAACGCCGATCGGGCCCGGGAGTCGGTGAAGACATATCGCGCCAGGTTGGGCGGCGTGCCGTCGAGCAGCCCGACCGGCCGGGCGAGCCGGTCGAACCCGGAGGTCCACGCCAGCACGTCGCTGAGCTGATTGATCAGCACGGCCGCGGCCGGCTCGAGGTGATCGAGCAGAGCCCGGACCGGCGGACGCACCTCCCGGCCCGGGCCGGCGTCGCCACGGCAGAGGAACCCGCTGTCGGCCGACTTGACCAGCCGGTGCAGGTGAACCCGCTCGGACGGGGTGAGGTGCAGCACCCCGGCGAGCGCGGACAGCACCTGCGCCGAGGGCCGGCGGTCACGTCCCTGCTCCAGCCGGATCAGATATTCCACGCTGACGCCGGCGAGCATGGCGACCTCGGCGCGGCGCAGACCGGGAGTGCGCCGTCGCGTCCCCGCCGGCAGCCCCGCCTCCGCCGGAGTGAGCGCCTCACGGCGGGTCCGCAGGAAGAGGCCGAGTTCGTTGTCGCTCACCCACCGACCGTAACAAGGCCGAGTGGTCCGAGGGTGGCCCCGCCGCTACCACCCTCAGCAAGGTCTCCCCGGCCGCCGCCCGGCCGGACCAGAGTCGATGGCGATCGACTTTCAGAGAGGCGGATGACATGACAGCGAACGTCGTGGTGGTCGGCGGTGGATACGGCGGCATCACGGTGGCGCGGGCACTCGACGACATCGCCCACGTCACCCTGGTCGAACCGCGCGAGACCTTCGTGCACAACGTCGCCGCCCTGCGCGCGGCGGTCAGTCCGGAGTGGACCGAGCGGATGTTCATTCCGTACGACGACCTGCTGCGCCACGGGAAGGTGTGGCAGGAGCGGGCCGTCCGGGTATCGGCGGACGAGGTGGAGCTCACCTCGGGTACGGTGCTGCCGGCCGACTTCGTCGTGCTGGCGACCGGGTCGACGGCCCCGTTCCCGGCTCAGTTGGAGGACACCGGCCGGGCCGCCGGCGCGGCCCGGATGCGGGCCGTGCGCGACACCCTGACCCGGGCGTCGCACGTGCTGCTGCTCGGGGCCGGCCCGATCGGCCTGGAACTGGCCGGGGAGATCAAGGCGGAGTGGCCGGGCACCGCGGTGACCCTGGTCGACCCGGCCGCCGACCTGTTGGGTGGCCGGTTCTCCGGTGAGTTCCGGCAGGAGCTCCGTGAGCAGCTCGGCGCCATGGGCGTCCGGCTGCTGCTCGGCGCCTCGCTGCGCGCCCTGCCGCAGCCGGGCCCGGGAGAGCTGCGCCCGTTCACCGTCACCACCGATGACGGGCAGGTGCTCGCCGCGGATCTCTGGTTCCCCTGCTTCGGCACCGGGGTGGACACCACCTACCTGGGCTCCGGCCTGGCTGCCGAACGTGAGCCGGACGGCCGCCTCGCGGTGACCGGGAACCTGCGGCTGACCGGGCACGAGCGGGTCTTCGCGGTGGGTGACGTCACCGCCGTTCCGGAGCTGAAGATGGCACGCAACGCCATGCAGCAGGCGGAAGTGGCGGCCGCCAACATCCGCTCCGTGATCGAGGGCGGCCCGGGTCTCTCCCGTTACCGGCCGGCTGACGACGCCATCGTGCTGCCGCTCGGGCCGGCCGGTGGCGCCACCTACGATCCGGAGGCCGGCGTGCTCGGCGCCGAGGTGACCGCTCAGATCAAGCGGACCTTCCACCTGGAACGGATTCTGGAGACGCTCGGAGCTCCCGCCCGGTGATCCGCCGCACCACCTGCCCGTAAAGGAACATGGCGGCCAGCACTCCCGGCCCGCAGTGAACGGCCAGCACTCCGGCCAGGCTCGGGCCGCCCCAGTCGTCGCGGTAGGTGGACGGGTCGGTCATGTCAATGACGAACGGCTCGGCCACCGCACGCACGACGAGGTACATCGCGAGGAGCACGCCGAGCACCCTGAGCAGGCCGAATCCGAAACGCTTCATGTCTTCGACGCTAGGAGACCGTGCGGAGGGCCGCATCAGGATGATCCCCGATACGGCCCGTAAGCACGTCGGTTGCCGGAGTCGGCGAGACTCGTGATCGAGACGGCGGCGCGGATGAACGGGGTGCGGCCCAGGTCGCTTCGCTCCCGGCCGTAGCCGGCTGAGCCGGTCCACCAGTCGGTGGTGGCCGGGCCGCCCTACGATCGCGGCATGTCGATCAGCCATGCGCGGTTCCGGCTGGCGATGCTCGGGGCCGCCGCCGCGGTCGTGACCGTCGCCCTGGCGATCCGGGCGGTGGCGCCGATCGGCGGATGGCTGGAGCAGTCCTCCGGGACGGCCCTCTACGCCTCGATGGTCTACGCCGGTGTGCTGTTCCTGGCGCCACGCCTCTCCCCGGTCAAGGCCGGCGCGATTACCCTGACCTGGTGCTGGGGCGTGGAACTCGGCCAGCTCACCGGCATCCCGGCCGCCCTCTCCGCGGAGAGCCTGGCGGCCCGCATGATCCTCGGCGCCGCCTTCGATCCCGCCGACCTGCTCCGGTACCCGCTCGGCGTCATCCCGCTGGTGGTCGTGCACCAGCTGCGCCGCACACCCGGAACGCCCGGCGCCGGGCCCGGTCATCACGGCAGTCCGGACTGCCGGTAACCGGTGGGCCGGTCGAACTGCGATGACACTAGTCGCCATACAGCTAGTCGTTGAGCTATAGTCACTGGCATGTCGGTGAAGTCGTTCCGCCTCATGGGCGTGCCCGAGATCCGCCCGATCCGGCATCCCGCGGCCAGCGACATGACGGCGCTGCATCAGGTGTGTGAGCGGCTGTGGCGCGACGGCGGGCACCGCGACACGCAGGCGTTCGCTCTTCTGCGCCGCTGTCTTCAGCGCTTCGATCCACATACCGCACCCGACGACGAGGTGCTGCTGCACGCCGTCCTGCTCTACCTCCCCACGGCGGTGGCCGGTGAGGGCGCCGACCTGGCCGTGATGGACTGGGGGCTCTACGCCTGGCGCACCGCGGCAGCCGTCTACGGCAGCAACCATCCCCGGACACTGGCCGCCGCGGAACTGCTCGCGCAGGTCCTGGGCCATCACGAGTGCGCCCCCGCCGCGATCAGCCTTTACCGCGGCCTGACCGGGCACTATCAGCGCCGGGGGCGGCACGACGAGCACGCCCGCATCGCACTCGCCCTGGCCGACGCCCTGCACGACCACGGCGCGTGCCAGCAGGCCCACGCCACTGCCGAGAGCGTGCTCCGCGAGTGGCGGCCACACCACAGCAGCCGGCCCGAGCTCGGGCCGGTGCTCCTGCTGCACACGCTGCGGATGCTCGACGCGTGCGGCCGCGTCGACGAGGCCCGCAGCACTCTGCACACCCACACGTCGCTGCTGCCGGCCGACGGCGTCACCCGTGATGCCGTCGCCGCGCTGGCGCTGATCCTGCTCGGCTGCCCGGCCGCGATCAACCGGCACCGCAGCCGATGCGCCAACACCGGCCCTGAGATCGGCCGGCCCCGGCCCGGCAGCCGACGGCGCTCGTTCACCCAGGTCCGCCGCGTCTTCCTCGCCAAGCTGACCGGCGACGCCGACTACGGCGCCCCGCAGCCAGCACTGGCTGCCGAGTCCCTGACGCCGGAACCGGACGAGCCATGACCCGCCGGCGGTCACCGGCCCCTACGGCCGCTTGTGTCTCAGACGGGGAACGGATCCTCGGGCAGCGGGAGGGTGCTTGCCGAGGTCGGCCTGGCGAACAGGAATCCCTGGCCGAGGTCGCAGCCCAGCCGGCTGAGTCGCCGGTACTGCGTCTCGGTCTCGATGCCTTCGGCGATGACGGTGATGTTGAGGTCGTGACACATGCCGATGGTGTGCCGCACTATCGCGGCCGCGGCCGCGTCGTCGCCGTCCTCCAGATCGGCCACGAGCTCGGCCGCCAGTTTGACCGTCGTCACCGGCAGCCGCGACAGCGACCTCAGGCTGGCGTAACCGGTGCCGTAATCGTCGAGGGCCAGCCGGACGCCGAGTTCCACCAGGTCGTGCAGCACCTGACGGTACTGGTCGACAGCGGCGGTTTCGGTGATCTCCAGTTGCAGCCACTCGGCCGGCAGTTTCGTCCGGTACAGCACGTCGGCGACCACGGCGACGAGACCGGGATCGGCCAGTTGCGCGGCGGCCAGATTCACGTTGATCAGCAACTCGTGGCCATGGGAACGCCAGGCGGCGCCGTGGCGGCAGGCCTGTTCCAGCAGCGTGTGTCCCAACTGACGGATGAGACCGGTCTGCTCGGCCAGCATGATGAACTCGGCAGGAACCAGCAGACCCGCCCGGGGGTGCCGCCACCGGGCCAGCGCCTCCACGCCGACGACACGCCGGTCGGCCAGCGCCAGAATCGGCTGGAAATACGGCTCGAACTCACCGCGTTCCAGCGCGGCCGGCATCGCCGCGGCCAGCCGGTGCCGGACGATGTCCGCCCGTGCCCGTGCCTGCTCGAACACCATCACCCCGCCGGGATCCGCACGAGCCCACGCCAGCGCCCGATGCACATCGCGCAGCCACTCATCCGGCTCGGTGCGCGACCCGGCCTGCGCCTCCACGATCCCGGCGCTGGTCTTCACGCGCGGCACGTAACCGTCCACCGACGGCAACACCACCGTGCGCAACGCCAGCCTTGCCAGTTTCGCCACCTTCACCATCTGGTGTGCGTTGGCCGTACCGGTCACCACCAGCACGAACTGTTCGCCGCCGAGGTGGGCCAACAGGTAACGGTCGTCGTCTTCCGGGCCGGTGCTCTGATCACGGGCCGTGTCCTGCCAGGACCGGACGAGATCGCGCAAACGGGAGCCGATCGCCTCCAGCAGGCCGTCACCGTGGCTGTGACCGAGGGCATCGTTGAGGTCAGCGAAACCGTCGACGCGCAGCAGGCATACTCCGAGCCGCCCGCGCCCACCACCGGCGGTGAGCCGGCGTAACGCCTCGCGCAGGTAGGCCCGGTTCGGCAGGCCGGTGACCGGGTCGTGCAGACGGGCGTACTGCAGCCGGTGTTGAAGCACGGACTTGTCGGCTTGCCAGGTCACCCGCATCGCACGGTTGATGTCTTCGCCGATCGCCATCGCGGTGTCGCGCAGCGCCGCCGCGAACCCGTTGTTCACCTGTTCGAGAACCCGCGGCACCCGATCACCGACCACATCGGGATCACCGTCGAAGAGCTGAGGCAGGTGGGCGGTGAGCAACCGGACGGTCACGCCGATCACCTTCGGGTCGGCCATGCGTAACTCGACCAGCCTCGCCCCGACCCGCCAGCCGGGCTCCAGCTCGAACGGCTCGGCGGTGACCGCGGACACGAGCTCCAGGAGCAGCTCCTTGATCTCCTGGAGCGGTTTCGCGCGCCGGCCGGGCACATAGCCGACCGCTGCGACCTCGCGCAGCCACCGCTGGGCCAGCGCGTTCAGTGATGACTCGTCAGCGCTCCGGACCGGATGGGTCATGGCGAGAGTCCTTTCACACGGTTGACGGCCGCGCACGCAATGTGACCGGCGTCGAAACTGTGCACCGTGGACAACCGGCATTGCCACTCTTGAAGGAGCCTTTTCCGTCGGGTATACCTTCAAGATCCGACAGGGGTATTTTCCCAGGTCACAGCCCCGTGTGCAAAAGTGCAGTCATAGACCGGCACCATTTGTCCACCAAACGTGAAAACCGGCCGCGCCAGGTTCCACTCCCCAGGGTGACAAGCTGGTAAGCCCGGCAATGCAGCGTGCCTCTACCGTCGTCGGGCGACCGCGACCAGCGCGGTCGGCTGCGGCGGGATCTCAGCGGTCTCCTCCGGATCCGGCCGCCACTGATCGGCGGCGACGACGCCCGGCTCCAACACCTCGAACGAGTCGTCGACCAGATCCAGCAACTGCCGGCCGTCGCGGATCACCACCGGTGTCGGCGTCTTCTCGTACAGCTGGCGGGCGGTCTCCTGCCGTTGCAGACCCTCCTCGGTGACCTCGGGGCCGGCGTGCGACAGCACCAGGAAACTACCCGGCATCAGCGCCATTCCGATCCGGGAGATGAGCGAGCGAGGATCGGCCTCGTCCGGGATGAAGTGCAGAACCGCCACCATCAGCACGGCGATCGGCCGAGAGAAGTCGAGAAAGGAGATCACCTGGTCGTGCCACACGATGGCGTCCGGATCGCGCAGGTCACCACGGATCGCGTGTGCGTTCGGGTTGTCGCGCAACAGGCTGCGGCTCTGCTCCACCGCGATCGGGTCGATGTCGACATACACCACCCGTGCCCGCGGGTCCACCTCCTGCGCCACCTCGTGCACATTGCCCAGGGTCGGGATCCCCGAGCCGATGTCCAGGAACTGGGTGACACCCTGCTCCTCGACCAGCCACCGCACCGCCCGCCCGAGGTAGGCGCGATTCGCCCGGGCCACCAGGTGCGCTTCCGGGAACAGCTCCTGGACCTGATGCCAGAACGCCCGGTCGACGGTGAAGTTGTGCATTCCACCCAGCGCGTAGTCGTACACCCGCGAGGCGTTCGGCACGGTGATGTCCACACCCTCCGGCACCCACGTGTTCGGCTCCATCACCGCTACCTCCGTTCCGGTGGGATCGGGACTTCTGGCACCGGTCGCCCCGCGCTGGGCGCAGCCGCCTGTCGACCGAACGCGACACATTGATCACTGGCGGTCATTCTCACATCCTATGTATCCCAGGGGGTCCGAAGGGAAGACAGGAGTGCAAACTTGCATCGATAGATAGCATCGATCGACCGCGGCCACCGCGCTCCGGCCCGGCCAGCCCTCCCGACGGCCTTTCACACCGGTAGGGTGCACGGACAGACGGTTCGAGACGGGCATGAATGGGGCGTCACATGTCGAGCGGTAACGAGGTCGGCGACGAAGGCGAGCAAGCACCGCCGGAGCTGGACACCAGCGTCCCGCACTCGGCGCGCATGTACGACTGGTGGATCGGCGGCAAGGACAACTTCGCCGCCGACCGGGAGTTGGGCGAACGGTTCGCGCAGGCGATCCCGAGCATCCCGGCGATGGCGCGGGAGAACCGCAACTTCATGCACCGGGTGGTGCGCTACCTGGCCGGCCAGGCGGGCATCCGCCAGTTCCTGGATATCGGCACCGGCATCCCGACCAGCCCGAACGTGCACGAGATCGCCCAGGGCATCGCCGCGGACAGCCGCGTCGTCTACGTCGACAACGACCCGCTCGTGCTGACCCACGCCCGGGCGCTGATGGTCAGTGATCCCGCCGGCCGGACCGCCTACATCGACGCGGACTTCACCCAGCCACACAAGATCCTCCGTAACCCGCAACTGCGGGCGGTACTGGACCTCGACCAGCCGGTCGGCCTGCTGATGATCGCCGTGCTCATGCTGGCCCGCGACAGCGACGACCCGTGGACCGCGGTCCGGACCCTGATGGACGAACTGCCCTCGGGCAGCTATCTCGCGATCACCCACCCCGGCCAAGACTTCGACCCCGCCGCGATGGAAGCGGTCGTGCGGGCCGCTACCGCGTCCGGCATGACCCTGGCCCCCCGCCAGCGCGCCGACGTGCGGCGTTTCTTCGCCGACTGGGAACTCGTCGACCCCGGCGTGGTCCCGGTCATGACGTGGTATCCCGACGGCCCGTCCCCGGCCGACCCGCACGCCGCCTACTACTGGGCGGGATTGGCCCGGAAACCGTGACGCCCTGACCGCCGGCGCGGCGCCGGGTCGGTCCTCAGATCCGGCCGGCCGCCGCCGGCGACGCCACTGACCGTCACGATAGCGATATCACTCTAACGGAGTACATTTCTCCGAACGTTTGTCCCAAATGCGCGTCATCGTACGCTGAAAACAGGGCAAATTTTCGGCGGAATGCAATTTTTCGGCGCCGTGAGCGCATCACGACTTGCCGCGTTTTCGATTGACGAGGCACGATTCGATACGTGAAAAAGAAAAGGCTCCGGCGTCCCCCTCTCGTGGACGTCCACCCCAGGTCACCTGGCTCCTCGTCCGACCACTTCCGGTCGCCGGCTGCCCGCTGAGCTGAAAGCACCGTTCCCCCAGGGCCGTTCAGCCGCAAATAGACGGGCCCGCACGGCCTGTTCTCATCGTCTCCCCATCCGTTTGACGGAGAGCTCAAATGAGGCCAACCATCCTGTCCCCGCCGGGCGACAAAGGCCGCCCGAACCATGTCCACGAAATCCTCGGGCGCCGCCTGCAGGCCTTCAGGGAAGCGGCCGGCATCGACCGTCCCACTGCCGAGAAGCACATCTCCTGTTCCGCGTCCAAGATGAGCCGGATCGAGCGAGGCCGGTCCCGCATCAAAGACAACGATTTCGAGGCGCTGCTCAACCGCTATGGCGTAGCCGACCCCAACGAACGGTCCGCGTGGCTGGAGCTCAACCGCCGCCTCAACGGAAAGAACTGGTGGGACTCCTACAGCGACTCGTTCGCCGACTGGTTCTGTTCCTACCTCGTCCTGGAATCGGCCGCCGAGTACATCCGGACCTACGAGTGCTCGCTCGTTCCCGGGCTGCTGCAGACGCAAGCCTACGCAGAGTCGATCATCCGGACTCGGTACTCGGACGACGAGCATGTCCGCCGTCTCGTCGAGGTGCGCATGCGACGGCAGAACATGGTGTTCGAGGCCGGTGGGCCGAGGCTGTGGGCGATCGTGGATCTCAGCGCGCTCACCGACGGAGTCGACGACACCGCCATCATGCGACAACAGATCGAATTCCTGATCGAGGCCACCCAGTTCCCGGGTGTGTGCATTCAGGTGCTCCGGCCCCGGCCCGGTCTGTGTGCTCTGAGGAACGACTCCTTCTCCATCCTCAGATTCCGCAGCAGCAACCTGGCGGACGTCGTCTACCTCGAGAACCTGGAGAGCGCCCACTTCCTCGACGGGCCCGAGCGGTCGGAGCCGTACAGGCACGCCATCTCCATGATCGGCAACGCTGCGGACGCGCCCGAGCAGACGCGCCAGACCCTGGAAGACGTGCTGCGCACCCTCGCGCGGTGACCGGCCGATCGGCGTGACGCCTCGCCCGGCGACCCGCGTCGCGGCCCTGTCCGGGAAGACGGAGTTTCCGCTCCGTCCCGGCCCGGAACGAGATTTTCCGATCTCAGTTTCTGCCGACCGAGAACAGTAGAAAGGGAGTGGCCGGGCGCATGCGCTCGGCCACCGCGCCTGTGAGCTGCCGGAACGGCCGCTCTCAGTCCTTCTACGAGCCCCGCGCCAACGACGGTTTCGCCCTCGGCACCCCCGACGTGATCTACCAGACCACCGGGGTTGAGTTGAACATGACCCATACCCGCAACCTGTGGGAGGACACCAGAACGTTCTTCCCACTGTTCCAGGCTCTCATCCGCGAACGCGACGTGCAGACCGTCTGCGTGGTCGACGCATCGGACGGCACATTCGTGCTCCCACCGGCTCGTAACGGTATCCGCGTCGTCGCCATCGAGCCCGACAAGTCCGCCGTCAACGGCGGACCGATCACCCTGCCCGGCCCTATCAAGGGCACCCTGCCCGGTCTTCGCAAGCGGGTGGCCGACAAAGGGCTCAGCCACCTCGTGGAAATCGGTTGTGCCGGCCCGGCGGAGGCGTGTTGGGCGCGGAACACATGATGCCCGTCGAGCCGCCCCAGTTCGCCATCGAACATCACCTATCCGGGGGGCGCATTCGCGCGTTCCTTCCCGATTGGCGGATCGACTGGGAAACTCACACCCCGTATTTCGTCGAGGCGCCGCACGTAGAACAGCTTGCGGAGCACGTTCACCGCATGGGTTTGATCATCGCAACCCGGCCGCAGGGAGTACCGCTGCACACCGAATACCAAGCCCGATTCCTCGCGATCAACCTAGTGCCTCCTCTTTGGATCTTGGCCGTGTAATCCTTCGGTTCTGAGCACGTTTCGGGCAGGCTGTTCCTCTCGCGGTCTGTGGGAGGTGATGCCGGGTGGGCCGACGCCCGGAAGTGTTCGTGCGGGCGCTGGCCGCTACACGATGGAGTGGGGACCAGTCTTAGAAGGATCGGACTCAGTGAGACGATCGTCCGAGGTGTGTCTGAGGCGGTGGAGTCGCCAGGACGACAGGGTGTAGGCGAGGAGGCCTGCGGCGAACAGCGATCCGGCGAGTAGGGCGCTGGGCAAGTGGTGGAGGGGTTGTGCGGTGAATTCCCACCAGTGGTATTGGCCGGGGTTGCCGCTGTGTCCCCAGTAGATCATCACGCAGAGTGTCGCCCATGGCAGGATCCAGGAGTGCGTCCAGCCGAGGATCCGTCCGGACAGCAGTGCCAGGCCGAACCAGGCGGGTAGCGCTCGGGCGATCAGCAGCATCGCGGCGCCGTCGACGCCGATCGCCGTGGCGGTGAGGATGCTTGCGCTCGAGAGCAGGAACGCCAGTCCCAGCACGATGCTCCGCAGCCGGTGGAACGGTCCTGCACCGGCGGCTTCGAGGTTGGCCAGCGGGCTGGCCAGGGTCAGCACAGGAAGTGAGCCTGCTCCAACGGCGAGGAGTCGCCAGAACTGCACGGTCGCCCCAGCACTGCCCGCTGCGGTGGGGGTGGGAGCCTCCAGAGATCCCCAGACGCCGACGATGCCCCCGATCGTGACCATCACGGCCAGCAGCCACCATGCCCGGCGAGCCAGCAGATACGTACGGACTACTTGCAGATACTGCTGGCGCTCATCCGGCACGGCAGTAGTCTGCCTTCTTTTCCGCGATCAGATTCGTCACCCATACGCTCTGATCTTGTTCGCTGCGTTCGGCGGCGATGCGGCGGCCGGTCGCCCAGGCCGCTTGCGTGTCATCGGCGGCGTTGGTGCGGTAGTCCGGCGTACCGCCGCCGGCCAGGCGCCACTCCAGCCAGGCGGACAGTTGTTCCCAGCGTTCCTGCGGATCCTCCACCGCGGGGTCGCACCCGTCGAACACCTTCTGGGTGATCGCTCTCCCCACGGCCCGGGCGAGCGCCCACCGGCTTTCCTCTGAGATATCGAATTCGGGGTCGAAGTCGCCGGGAATGTCCATTTCGATGTCGTCGACCCAGCGAGTGGAACCGGACAGGCGGTAGTCCACGATCCGCCGGGGCAGGGGCAGCGTGACGGGGAGGGCAGCCACTTGGGCATCCACCTCCGCGACCATGGATCGGTATTTGGCGTGTTCGGGCCAGAGGCAGTATTCGATTGTTCCTTGAACGCAGAGCGGTTGCGCGACCGGCGTGCGCCGATCGGGCACGGTCGTGGCCACGTGCACGACAGCCACCCCGAGCAGTGCCGCGAGCGCGCCCGCGATCTGGCGTTCGAACCGACCCGGCCGCCCGGCCCGCCAGCCGATCCCGCAGACCGCCACCGCGAACACCAGCACCGCGACCAGTCGCAATCCGACAGCCGGGAAGGGAACCTCCAGCCACGGCGGTCCGGACAGCGGTGCTGCCCCCGTACTGTCGCCGAGTACCGAGGCGAGCAGGAACCAGCTGAGGGCGGCGCACAGCGCGGCGATCAGCGGCGGGAACAGCCGGCCGGCGAGCCAGCCCCACGCCGTCGCGAACACCATCAACACCACCCCGAGCATGATGTAGGCGACGAACGATCTGATGCCGGGGGCGGAGATCGAGACCGCGGTGTACGTGAACGCGGCGGCCGAGACGAGCAGGTACGGCGCCAGCAGCCAGGTCAGGGCCGCGGCGAATCGGGTGAGCTCAACGGTCAACGGCCGCAGCGCGGCCGCGGCCGCCTGCTCACGCATGCCACGAACCTCCACGGTGGCGGCGATCCAAGCCGTCACCCCGGCCGCGAAAATGCTCAGGAAAGAGGCACTGACCTGGGCGGCAGCGCCGGTCTCGGGCCAGATACCCACCCAGAAACGGGTGCCGCCGAACACGACGGCCACCCCGAGAACAGTCAGGGGAACCAGTGCCCAACGGGCGACGCTGGAGCGCAGATGCAGGAGGAACGCGGTCATCGGTCGCGGTCCTCCGCGGGCAGCAAGCTCATGTAGGCGCGTTCCAGCGGCGTGTGGCCCGGTAGCGACGGCTCGTCCAACGCTTTCAGCTCGCTGGTGGCGCCGGCGAAGCGGATCTCGCCCTGATTCATCACCACGACCCGATCGCAGACAGCATCCACATCATCGATCAGATGAGTACTCAGCAGAACCGTGGTATCCGGCAACCCGGCGATGATCGCCCGGAACCGCAGCCGCTGTTGCGGGTCGAGACCCACTGTCGGCTCATCGAGCAGCACGATCCGCGGTCGGCCCACGATGGCCCAGGCGATCCCGGCACGCTGCCGCATCCCACCCGACAGGCTCTTCATCTTTTGACCAGTCTCGCCGGCGAGACCCACATGCGCCAGCGCTTCCGCTGACGCATGGGCCCACTCCCGCGGCGGCAAGCCACGCAGCCAAGCCCCGTATCGCACGAAATCCCGCACCCGCATCGCCGGCTCGAAACCGAACCGCTGCGGCAGGAACCCGATCTGACGGCGCGCCGTTCGTGCTTCGGCCTCCGACGACACCTGCCGTCCGTCGATGACCACCTGCCCTTCGCGAGGCGGCTGCACGGTGGCCAAGGTCCGCAGCAACGTCGTCTTACCAGCGCCGTTCGGCCCGAGTAGGGCTGTCACACCGGGACCGAACTCGACATCCAGATCCTGAAACACGATGGTGCGCCCGTACCCCTGGCTGAGCTGCTGAGCCGAAAGCAACCTGACACCCCTCTCGCGAAACCGTACCAACGCCGACCTGCCGGACCGGCCGGGTCTGTCTCGAGGACAGGCCCGGCCGGCACGTTGTTGCGCTTAACTCATGAAATTAGATCTACCAGTACACGGTGTTAACGAAGTTGATGCCGTACCGGCAGTCGGCACCGTCGTAGGGCTCGGCATTGCCCTTGAATCGGTACTTGGTCATGCTCTTGTCGGGAGCCTGCGGCGCCGTACAGTCAGCGGTGGTCTTGTAGTAGCCCTCCTGTGAGGCTCCGCCGCCGCCGCATTCCTGGTTCCAGTCCCGGGTCCACCAGATGCCGTAGCAGTTGTTCACCTTGTTGCCCGTACTCGCACCAAAGGCCGGGGCGACCAGCACACCAGCGGCGGCACCGGCCAAGCCGAGCACCAGACCAGCGTGTACCAGCCCGCGTCTTACCCTGAATCGCTCAGACCTGCGTTCCTCCCGTGAAATGAGCCAGAGCGTTACGCCCGCACAGGTTCCAAAGCGTCCTCCAGAACGCAGGCGTTTCGACTATCCACAAGCAACGATGCAGCGGATGCCGGAGGAACGTACCATCGACGTCGACTGATTTCTGCCCGCAACCGGACGGTGGCTAACCTGTCCCAGGGCTACGGCGGTGGTCAGCTGGGCTGAAGCCCGGTGAGGTGGTTCTTGAAGGCCCCGACGAGGCTGTCAAGGAGCGCGGCGCCTTTCGCGGCGGTTGCACGAGAGGGAAAGCCGATGACACCGCTCGTGGTATAGGCGGCCATGCCGTGCAGCAGCAGGTGGGGGCGGTCGGGGGCGGCGTGGTCGCCTTTGGCGAAGTCTTCGTGGACGAGGTGCGGGGCTGCGTGGAGCAGCAAGGAGACTTCGAGTTCGCCGGCGTGCATGTCGTCGTGGCCGTCGCTGGTCATCCCGGCGGCTGCGCGGGCGGTGTCCCAGTCGGTACGAGTCGGGAACAGCGTCATCCGGGGTTCACTCTCGTTTGCTTCCTGGACGATGTTGCTGAGTACGTAGTTGCCGCCGTGGCCATTGACAATCGCAAGGTGCCGGACCCCCGAGCGTTGCAGTGACGCCGCGATGTCGCTGATGACGGCGGTCAGGGTGACAGCGCTGATACTGACGGTGCCGGGCCAGGCAGCGTGTTCCTGCGAGCAGGCGATGGTGACCGGAGGTAGCAGCATGAGCTGGTAGCGCTCGGCGATGCCGGCGGCGATCGTACAAGCGACGACTGTGTCAGTGATCAAGGGCAGGTGCTCGCCGTGTTGTTCGAAGCTTCCGACGGGCAGCACGGCTACCGAGGCGGCCCGGTCGCGTTCCTCCACGCTGGTCGTGGCGGTGATCAATTCCACGGCGTCAATCGTGGCACGCACGGGAGCCCGTCGCCGAGGGAGAACGTGATGTCGTACTGCCGGAAGATCTCGAGTACGCGCATGGCTCGAGCTGATGTCGTGGCCTCGGCGAGGGCCCGCATCGCCCGCAGGCTGGCTTCGTCGTGCCGGACGCGCCCACCCAGCCCGCCAGGAGCTTTAGTCCGTCCCGTGCGGACTGGCGTCAGCGCCGCATCCACTCCCATCGATGCAGTGCCCCCGGCATGTCAACCGAGAATGACCGCAAACAACACGCAATGCAATCGACCTGATACGAAAGTGGCCGGGCGTATACGCCCGGCCACAGTGCCTCTGAGCTGCGAAACAGCCGCTTTTAGCCCTTTAGAAGCTGCCTTGCCATCACGATCCGCTGCACCTGGTTGGTGCCCTCGTAGATCTGGGTGATCTTGGCGTCGCGCATCATGCGCTCGACCGGGTAGTCGCGCGTGTAGCCGTAACCGCCGAGGATCTGGACCGCGTCCGTGGTGATCTCCATGGCGACGTCCGAGGCGAAGCACTTCGCCGCCGCGCCGAAGTAGGTCAGGTCGGCGTCGCCGCGCTCGCTCTTGCCGGCCGCCGCATAGGTCAGCTGACGGGCCGCCTCCAGCTTCATGCCCATGTCGGCGAGCATGAACTGCAGGCCCTGGAAGTCGGCGATCGACTTGCCGAACTGCTTGCGCTCCTTGGCGTACCCCAGGGCGAAGTCGAGCGCGCCCTGGGCGATGCCGATGGCCTGCGCGGCGATGGTGACCCGGGTGTGGTCGAGGGTCTGCATGGCGGTGGCGAAGCCGGTGCCCTCGTCGCCGATCATCCGGTCGGCGGGGATGCGCACGTTGTCGAAGTAGACCTCGCGGGTCGGCGAACCCTTGATGCCGAGCTTCTTCTCCGGCGCGCCGAAGCTGACACCCTCGTCGGACTTCTCCACCACGAAGGCGGAGATGCCACGGGAGCGGGCGGCGGGGTCGGTGACCGCGAAGACCGTGTAGTACTCCGAGACGCCGGCGTTGGTGATCCAGCGCTTGACGCCGTTGAGGACCCAGTGGTCGCCATCGCGCACGGCCCGCGTGGTCATCGACGCGGCGTCCGAGCCGGCCTCCGGCTCCGACAGGCAGTAGGAGAACATCGCCTCGCCGGACGCCACCTTCGAAAGGTACTTGTGCTTGAGCTCCTCGGAGGCGGCGATCAGCAGCGGCATGGTGCCGAGCTTGTTGACCGCGGGGATCAGCGAGGAGGACGCGCAGGCGCGGGCCACCTCCTCGATCACGATCGCGGTGGCGAGGGCGTCCGCGCCGGCGCCGCCGTACTCCACCGGGATGTGCGGGGCGTGAAAGTCGGAGGAGCGGAGGGCGTCGTACGACGCCTTGGGGAACTCACTCGTCTCGTCGGCCTCGGCGGCGTGCGGGGCGACCCGCGCGTCACAGACCTCGCGCACAGCGGCGCGGATCGTCTCGTGGTCCTCCGGAAGACGGTAGACGTCGAAGTCAGCCATGCCCTTAACCTTCCCTAAGCCGGTCCCGGGCAATGTTACCGGCGCGTAGCGTGGGCGGGGCAACACCGCCCCCCTGTGCCGAATATCGCCGCCCGATCCGGGGCATGCTGGGAAACCGCCGGGTTCGGGGTCGTTTCCACAGATCTCCACCCGCTTGAGACTGTTCTAATGAGGTGCCGGAAAGGCATGCTCTAACTACAGGCAGCGGCCGGGTGGTCGAGGAGGTCATGTGGCGCAGGCTGACGAGCCCGACTACGTCGACGAACAACTGGCTCGCATCGACGCCTCCATAGCGGACCTGAAGATTCGCGACATGCAGGCCGCCTCCGAGCGGACCAAGATCGCGAGCAAGCTTCAGGCCGCCCTCTTCCAGCGCGACATCCTCTCGCACGCCCAGAAACAGCAGAAGGGCACGAAGACCCGGCGCACCACACGCCGCAAGCCTCCGGAGGACTTCCCGCCACCGCCCCCGCCCGGCTCGCCGCACACGGCCCAGCCGGACGAGCAGCGGCCACCCCGGCGCCAGACGCCGCCGCCGGACTGGGCCGAGCCCGGCACCGCGCACTCCGGGCCGCCCGGTGTCGCCACCGACGGCGTGGCGTTGCTGGTCGACGATCCGCCGCCGAGCGAGCGGGTCGTCGCGCCGCCGTCGCCGCGCCGGCCGCCCCTGGCGACGATGGAGCACCCGCCGGAGGCCTCGACCCAGTCGGTACAGAACATTCTGCTCGTCCTGGGCGCTCTGCTGCTCGGCGTGGCGGCCGTGGTCTTCGCGGGGGTGGCGGTCTCCAACCCGTTCGCGCGGGCGCTGATCCTGGCCCTGGCCACCGGGATCACCCTGTCGGCGGCGCCCGGGGTCGCCAAGCGGGGGCTCTCCTCGACCGGGGAGACGGTCGCCGCGATCGGCCTGGTGCTGCTGCCGATGACGCTGTACGCGTTGCACGACAGCCCGCTGACCGGCGGCGACGTGCCGACCGCGCTCTACCTCGGCATCACCTTCGCGATCTCCGCGGTGGGCTCGTTCATCTACGCCGGGGCCACCCGGCTCGCCGCGCCACGCTATGCGACGGTCATCGCCGCACAGCCGGTCGCGCCGCTTCTGGCGTACCCGATGATCGAGAGCGCGGCCGGCTGGGGCCTGGCCCTGACCGCTGTCGCCGTGCTCGACCTGCTGCTTCTCACCACGGTGATCCGCACCGGGCGGCTGGTGCCGCGCTGGCCGCTGGGGCGGCCGGTGGCCGCCGACCGCGAGTCGCTGGCGGAGGCGGACGCCGACGGTGAGCGGTTCGCGCGCCGCGAAGGCGCGCCCGATCCGGCGGACCCGGCGGCGTACGCGGCGGACGCCCCGCCCCGCCCGGAGTCCCGCCCGGAGGAACCGGACCTGATCATCTCCGGCCTGAACCGGCCACGGCGCCGCTGGATGCCGACCCGGATCTTCCCGGGGCCCCGGCCGGAGGGCGCGCCGCCCGCCGGTTCGATGCCGCTGGCCCCACCGGCCACCCCGCCGTCCGCGGACTGGCTGCGGGAGCTGACGTTCGCGCTGCTCTGCTTCGCGTCCGCGGGCGCCCTGCTCTATTCCTCGGTGGCGTTGCTGCAGGCCCAGGCGGTGACGGACGCGCTGCGGTCCGGTCTGATCCTGGTCGCCGCCGCGGGCACCGCCGTGGCCGCGGCCCGCCTGCTGAAGAACCCGATGGCGATGAACGTGGCGGGCGCCGTGCTCACCCTCGCGGTGATCGGCGCGGTGGCGCGGATCGCCGGTGTGGTGTCGCCGAACTGGAGCGTGGTGGCCGCCGCCGCGACCGTGGCCGTCACCGGCGCGGTGATCGGCATGCTGGCCGAGCCGGTGCGCCGCGGCCCGCAGTACGCCTCGACCGGCGCCCTGGTGCTGCTCGGCCTGGTCGTCGCGGTGGACGCGCTCCGCGCGGCGATCGCCCCGGTCGCCGCGGCCCGGCCGATCTGGGACGCGGACACCTCGGCGTACGCCCAGCGACTCGCCGAGGCCGTCGGACCGTCGGGCTGGCTGCTCGCGTTCAGCGCGCTGCTGATGACGGTCGCCGCGGCATTGGCGCTGCCCGCCACGATCCGGCACGAGGGCGCCGTCGTCGGTATCGCCCTGACCGCGCTGGCCGTGCCCGCCTCGCTGGGCCTGCCCTGGTCGGAGGCGCCGTGGCCGCTGGTGCTGGCCGCGATCGGCCTGGGCGCGGCCGGTCTGTGGGCGAACACCTGGCGGACCGCCGTCACGCACGTGGCCGCGGCCGGAGTGGTCGGCCTGTTCGGCGCGGGCGCCGCGCTGAGCGCGTCCTGGCTGACCGCGGCCGTCCTGACCGCGCTGGCCGGGGCCGGTGTGATGGTCGCGATCGCGGCCCGGCAGATCCCGGTCCGGCTCTTCGCCTGGGTGATCGGCGACTGGGCCTCGGGCGCCGCCGCGCTCGCCATCCCGGGCGCCGCGGTCACCGCCGCGCTGGCCGTCTCCGACCCCGGTGGCGGCCCGCCGCCGAACGCGGGATCCACGGTTCCGGCGCTCGCCGCCGGCTTCCTCGCGGTCGCCGGCACGCTCAGCTATGCGGCCGTCTTCCAGGTGGCCCGCCGCGAGATCAGCCTGCCGATGACCGTCGGCACCGGGCTCGGCGCGGTGGCGCTGGCACTGGCCGCGCTCTTCGCCCCCGGCGCCACCGCACCCGACGTGTGGGTCGGCGCGCTGCTGCTCGGCGCGGCGGGCCTGCTCTTCTTCGCCAAGTCGATCGACAACCGGGGGCGTACGGACCGGGTGCTGGACGGCCCCGATCTCGCCGCCGCGGCCGCCACCGTGGCGATCTGCGGGGCCCTGGCCCGGGTCGCCGCGCTGGCGTTCCCGGCCGCGCCCCTCGCCGTCGCCGCCGTGATGGTGCTGCTGGTCGGCATGGGTGTCACCATCCTGCCGTCCGACTGGCGACCGGGCCCGGCCCGCGGGCTGGGGCTCGCCGCCCTGTTGGTCGGCGCGCTCGCCGGTTGGCAGGCGGTGGTCGGCGGCCTGAAGGTGCTGTCGCTGCCCGGCCCGCTGTGGGCCGCCGAGCTGAGCGCCTATCCGGCCGCTCCGCCGGAGGGCGCGTGGCAGGCGCCGTTCGCGCTGGTCATGGTCGCGATCACGGCCGCGATCGCGATGCCGCCGCCCTGGTCGCCGTATGCCTCCGGCCTGGCGGCGGCCCTGGCCACGATCGGTGTCCCGCACGCGCTCGGGATGCCCTGGTGGTCTCCGCTGCTGGTGGGCACCGCGGTGGCGGTCGCCTACGCGCTGGCCGCCGTCGCCGCGGCGGAGGCGCACACGGCCCGGGCCCGCGCCGGTGTCGCCGCGGTCGTGCTGCTGCACGCCGCCTCGGCCGGTCTGGCCCGGCCCTGGTCGACCGCGCTGGCGCTGCTGGTGATCGTGCTGCTGGGTGTGCTGGTCGCGGCGGCCGCGCGGATCCCGGTCAAGGCGCCACCGACCGATTTCGAGGAGACCGGCCCGGACCAGCCCACCGAGCGGGTCCTGTCACCGCACCGGTCGCAGATCGGCGGCGCCGCCACCGGCTCGGTGTTGCTGGCCATGCCGGGTTTCCTGGCCGCGCTCGCCGCCGACCAGGGGCACACCATCCAGGTGGTGCTCACCGCGGCGCTGGCCGGTTCCACCCTGGGCCTGGCGATCCTCGCCGCGCTCGGCCGATACCTGCCGGAGTACCTGCCGTGGGCGACCATCGGCGTGGTGCTGGGCGCCTCGATCACGGCGCTGGCCTGTGTGCCGACCGACTACCCGACCGCGCTCTACGCGGCCGCGGCGGCCCTGGTCGGGGTGCTCGCCGAGATGCTGCGCGGCGCGGTCCCACCACCCGCGACAGAGCAGATGCCACGGGTCGCACCGTTCGACGACAGCCCGGCCGCCATGCGGTACGCGCGAATCCGGCGCGTCAGCTGGATCGACCGCTGGCTCGCCGACCCGGCCGCCGGCGCCGCCATGCTGGCCCTTCTGCCCACCGTGCTGGCATTGTTCTCGCTGGCCCCGGCCTTGCGGGCGGCGCTGCTCGACCCGCTTGGGCAATTGCGGGCGATCTGGGACGGCCCGATCCCGGCCCTGGTCGACCCGGCCACCGGTCACGTCGACGGCACCAGCGCCCTGGCCGCGGTCCTGCTCACCGGGGCCGCGGCGCTCGCCGCGATCGGCTTCGGCGGCAAGACGTCCGAGGCGGTCCCGGTCATCCTGCCCGGGCTCGCGCTCACCCTGCTGATCACCCCGATCGCCATGCACGCCGCGTTCCCGGCGGCCACCGGGGCGGCGCTGGTGGTCTTCACCATCTCGATGCTCGGGCTGGCGCTCACCCCGCCGCCGGTCGCCCATCGGGCGCCACTGCTGCGCGTCACCCGTGCCATCGTCTTCGCGATCGGCCTGCTGGCCGGTGGCGCGGGCCTGGCCGGCAGCCTGGCCCGCGAGCCGCTGACCCTGTTCACACTGGGCAGTGCGGTCGGGGTCGGTCTGGTCGCGGCGCTCGGCGGCCGCAACCAGACGGCCCGGCTGCTGGGCTGGCTGTTCGCCGCGGTGATGGGCCAGATGTTCGTGATGACCGTCGCGATCTCGGCGGGACTGGAGCGGCACTGGGCGGCGTTCGGTGTGCTGGCCGTCGGCGCGGTGCTGCTGTCGCTGGAGGCGGCGCTGCCCAGGCTGGGCCTGCCGCAGTACCGGTCCGAGGCGATCACCGTCGAGTGGAGCGGGTACGCCTCGGCCGCCGTCGCCGGCGCGCTGGCCATCCACTCCCCCACCCACCTGGCGGCGCTGCTCGCGGCCTGGGGCGCGGTGCTGGGCCTGGCGGCGTCCCGGCCGGACCGCACCCCGAGTCAGCGGCGCACCCTGTTCTGGGTGGCCGTCGGCTTCGAGATCGCCGGCTGGTGGCTGTTCATCACGCTGGCCGAAGTGGGGCTGCCGGAGGCTTACACGCTGCCGTTCGCGGCCCTGGCGCTGGCGGTCGGGGTGGTCGAGGCGCATCACCGGCCCGACCTGAGCAGTTGGGCGGCGTACGGGCCGGCGCTGCTGGCCGCGTTCGTGCCGACGATCGGGATCGTGCTGACCGGCAACGGCGGCGACCTGCGGGCGGTGCTGCTCCTGCTCGGGGCGGTGGCCACGCTGATCGTCGGCTCGCGGAGCCGGCAGCAGGCGCCGGTGGTGATCGGCACCGCCGCCACGGTGGTCGCCGCGCTGGCATTCGCGTTCACCGTCGGCGGCCCGTGGCTGATGCTGATCCCGGTCGGTGTGGTGCTGCTCTTCCTGGGCGCCTCCAGCGAGAACCGCCGGCGCACCCAGGAGTTCCGCGAGGTGCTCTCCAAGATGCGGTGAGCGGCGCCGGCCGCGCAGGCGGCCGGCGCAGGGGTTTCTAGCTCATCAGCTTGGTGCGGAGCGCCTCGTCCTTCTCGGCGACCAGCTTCTCCAACCCGGTCTGGAAGTCGGCCATCCGCTGCCGCAGCGCCGGGTCCGAGGCGCCGAGGATGCGGATCGCGAGCAGGCCGGCGTTGCGCGCCCCACCGATCGACACGGTGGCCACCGGCACCCCGGCCGGCATCTGCACGATCGACAGCAGCGAGTCCATGCCGTCCAGGTGCTTCAACGGCACCGGCACACCGATCACCGGCAACGGCGTCAGCGCGGCCACCATGCCCGGCAGGTGCGCCGCGCCGCCGGCCCCGGCGATGATCGTGCGGATGCCGCGGTCGGCGGCCGACTCGGCGTAGTCGACCATTTTCCGCACCGTGCGGTGCGCGGAGACCACGCCCACCTCGAACGGCACCTCGAACTCGGCGAGCGCGACCGCGGCCGCCTCCATGGTGGGCCAGTCCGAGTCGCTACCCATGATGATGCCGACGACGGGGGTCATCATTCGCCTTCCTGAAGCCATTTCGCGGCGCGTGCCGCTCGGGCACGCACCGTCTCCAACGAGTCGCCGAGCACGGTCACGTGGCCGATCTTGCGGCCGGGTCGGACCTGCTTGCCGTAGAGGTGCACCCGTGCGTCCGGCACCTCGGCGAAGAGGTGGTGCAGGCGCTCGTCGATCGAGATGCCGCCCGGCTCGCCGCCGAGCACATTGGCCATCACGACGACCGGGGCGGCCAGCGCTGTCGAGCCCATCGGATAGTCGAGCACGGCCCGCAGGTGCTGCTCGAACTGTGAGGTCCGGGCTCCCTCGATGGTCCAGTGGCCGGAGTTGTGCGGGCGCATGGCCAGCTCGTTCACGACGATGCCGGTGTCGGTCTCGAACAGCTCGACGGCGAGCAGTCCGACCACGCCCAGCTCGGTGGCCAGGTCGATGGCGAGCTGCTGCGCTTCGAGAGCGAGGTCCTCGGAGAGGCCCGGCGCGGGTGCGATCACCTCGACACAGATGCCGTCCCGCTGCACGGTCTCCACCACCGGATAGGCCGCGACCTGCCCGAACGGGGACCGGGCCACCAGGGCGGCGAGCTCGCGCCGCAGCGGCACCTTCTCCTCGACGATCAGCGGGATGCCGGTCGACACGAGATCGTCGGCGGCCTCGCGGGAACCGACCATCCAGACGCCGCGACCGTCGTACCCCCCGCGGGTGGCCTTGGCCACCACCGGCCAGGAGCCGGCCGCGAACGCCTCGATGTCGTCGCCGCCGCCGACCCGCGCCCAGCGCGGCACCGGCGCACCCAGCGCGGCGAGACGCTCCCGCATCAGGCCCTTGTCCTGGGCGAAGATCAGCGCCTTCGACCCTGGGAAGATCTTCACGCCCTCGGCCTCAAGCGCCTCGACGTGCTCCGTCGGCACATGCTCGTGGTCGAAGGTGACGGCGTCGCACCCCTTCGCGAAATCACGCAGCGTGGCGAGGTCAGTGTGTGTGCCGATCGGCACGTCGGCCGCGACCAGCGCGGCGCTGTCATGAGGCTTCTCACTGAGCACACGCAGTGACTGGCCGAGAGAAATGGCGGCCTGGTGGGTCATCCGGGCCAGTTGCCCGCCCCCCACCATGCCGACTACTGGCAGACCGGTTCGGGTATCCATCGCCAGGCCAGCCTAGCGACGCCCCAGTTCAACCCCAAAATCAACCCCATTTCGTGGTACGGCCACACCTCCCGCAAACGCACGAGACCGCCCCCGCCCTCCGGGCGCTGCCGCCGGTTTCCCGGCCGCCCAGCCGGAATTCACCCCGTCACCGGACCGATGGCGCCGCCGTCCGCCGGTAATATCGGGCGCATGAGCGCAGAGGCGATCGGCAGGCTGATGCCTTCCACCATCACGCTCGACGATCTGGCCGCCATGAACGAGGCCGACACGCACGGACACCGATATGAGACAAGCACCCAGGGAGTGCTCTCTGTGGTTCCGCCCCCCAACGGGAAACACGCCAAGATCGCCACTCATCTGACATTGTGGCTCGGCAAGGCTGGATGGTCGGGTGATCAGATCATGCAGGCGGCCGGCCTCAAGATTCCAGGTCCGAACGGAGACGCCGGGCGGATTCCTGACCTCATCGTTTGGGCTCACGATCCAGGCGACAAGGTCTGGTATGACCTCGACGGCCTCCTGCTGATCATCGAGATCATCTCCCCCGGGTCCGAGGCAACGGATCGCATCACCAAAGTCGAGGAGTATGCGATCGCCGGCGTACCGCAGTACTGGACGGTCGCCCGGGACGCCGCGAACACCGTGACGCTCCACCGACTCAGCCCCGAGGGCGGCGACTACGAGGTGAGCGCCAAGGTGCCTCTCGCCTGGCTGTTACAGACCTCGGCCTCGGATCACCTCTCGGTCTAGGGCTGACGCGACCCTGGCCGCCAAATCCGCCTCCGTGGTGACCGGACGGTCGCAGACGAAGCCGCGGCAGACGTAGGCCGTCGGTGCGCCGTTGATCAGCGGGCGGTCGGCCAGGAGCGCGACGCCGGGGCGGTCCGGCTCGCCGGCCACGACCACCGAACCGCCGGGTGCGTGCCGGAAAGCGGCTTCCACCAGGGGATCCGCCGGGTCGGTGGTGGCCACCGCGACCTCGTAGGGGCCGGTGAGCGCCGCCTCGGCCACCATCGCGGCATAACCGGCGAAGCGTGGGTGCCCCTCGATCAGCGGGCCGAGCGTGGCCAGCGCCGCGTCGGCCGCCTCACGGTAGGACGTCTCACCGGTGAGCGCCGCATAGGAGACCAGGGCCGCGCAGATCGCCGAGACGCCTGACGGGGTGGCGTTGTCGGTCGGGTCGGCCGGGCGGGTGAGGAGCTTCTCCGCGTCGTCGGCGGTGTCGTAGAAGCCGCCCCCGCCGGCGCCGAACCGGGCCAGCGCCACATCGAGCAACCGCCGGGCCAGATCGAGCCAGTGCGGCTCGGCGGTGACCTGGTGGACGGCCAGGAACGCCTCGGCCACGCAGCCGTAATCGTCGAGCACACCGGCCGGCTCCCCAGCCACGCCGTCGCGGGAGACGCGGCGCAGACGGCCGTCGACCAGGTGCCGGTCGGCCAGCACCCCGGCGAGCGTGATCGCCGCCTCGCGGGACGCGTCAGCGCCGGTGAGAACGCCGTGTTCGGCGAGAGCGGTGATCGCCAGGCCGTTCCAGGAGGCGACCACCTTGTCGTCGCGGGCCGGCTGCGGGCGGGCGGCGCGGGCGGCCAGCAGGCGCTGCCGGACGTCGCGCCAGCGCTCGACCAGCGCCGGATCGGCCTCGTCGATGTCGCGCGCCAGCACCAGCACGCTCTGGCCGTGCTCGAAAGTGCCGGAGGGAGTGACCCGGAACAGGTCGGCGGCCCATTTCCCGTCCTCGGCGCCGAGCACCTCGTCCAGTTGGGCGGGCGTCCACGCGTAGGTCAGGCCCTCGACGCCGTCGGTGTCGGCGTCCAGCGCCGACGCCAGCCCGCCCGTGGGTGTGCCGAGGTCACGCAGCAGGAAGGCGGCGGTCTCGTCGGCGATCCGGCGGGCGAACACGTCACCGGTGAGCCGCCACAGCTGGGTGTAGGCCCGGAGCAGCAGCGCGTTGTCGTACAACATCTTCTCGAAGTGCGGCACGGTCCAGGTGGCGTCGACCGAGTAGCGCGCGAACCCGCCGGCGAGCTGGTCGTAGATGCCGCCGCGGCCCATCTGCTCGCAGGCGTGCCGGACGATCTCCAGCGCCTCCGCCGAGCCGGTGCGCTCGTGGTGCCGGAGCAGGAACAGCAGGTTCATGTGCGGCGGGAATTTCGGGGCGGAGCCGAAACCCCCGGACCTATCGTCGTGCTCCTTGGCGAGGCCGGAGGCCGCGGCCGCGAGCAGGTCCGCCGAGATCGGCGCCGTCGGACCGCCGGCGAGTTGCGCGCCGCCGACCGCCTGGACCACCGCCGCGCCCTGCTGGATCACCCCGTCGCGCTGATCGCGCCAGGCGTCCGTGACCGAGGTGAGCAGTCGGTCGAAGGTCTGCTTGGGAAAGTAGGTGCCGCAGAAGAACGGCTCGCCGTCGGGGGTGGCGAAGACGGTCATCGGCCAGCCGCCCTGGCCGGTCATCGCCTGGGTGGCGGTCATGTAGACGGCGTCGACGTCGGGCCGTTCCTCACGGTCCACCTTGATCGAGACGAAGCCCTCGTTGAGCCGGCGCGCGATCGCCTCGTCCTCGAAGGTCTCGTGAGCCATCACGTGACACCAGTGGCAGGCCGCGTAGCCCACCGAGATCAGCACCGGCACGTCCCGGCGGCGGGCCTCCGCGAACGCCTCGGCGGACCACTGCCACCAGTCGACCGGGTTGTCCCTGTGCTGCAACAGATAGGGCGACATCGCGCCGGCGAGGCGATTGGCCATCCTGTCACTCCTGACCTCTACACCTGTGTGTCACGGATCGTCACGTGCCAGACGAGTCTGGCACATTCGGTGGTGTGCCCCGGTTCGCGTCGTTCATGCGTCACCGCTGGCAGCCATAGGAGCCCTGGTCGGCCCACGCGGACATCGTCATCGGGAGCAGGGTCGCCGACATCCGGATCACGTCGATCGGCCGAGCCGGGACCGGCAGCACCCCGGTGAGCGGCCGTAGCCGGACCTGCGAAGTGAGGCGGAGCCAGGCGAGGCGCCCCGCACCGGGGCTCAGGCCGAGTCGTCGGCTCTCAACTGCGTGACGTTCGTGGGAGCGGAGCGGGCCAGCTGGGACAGGGCCTGCACGATCTTGTCGGCCGGCATCGGCTTGCAGAAGTGGTAGCCCTGCGCGGTCGGACAGCCCACCGCGATCAGCGCGGCCCGCTGCTCGATCGTCTCGATGCCCTCGGCGACGACCCGGACGCCCAGCCGGGACCCGAGTTCCACCGCGCCCCGGACGACCGCGCCGGCCGCCGCCGAGTCGATCATCTCGTCCACGAACGACCGGTCGATCTTGATCTCGTCGATCGGCATCCGGGTGACCGAGGCCAGCGACGAGAAGCCGGTGCCGAAGTCGTCGAGCGACACCTGCACACCCGACGAACGCAGCCGGGCCAGCACCTCGTCGACGATCTCCTGCTCGCTCACCGCCACCGACTCGGTGATCTCCAGGACCAGCCGGGACGCCGGGGTCCGGTGCCGCCGGAGCACCTCGGTGACCTGGGCCGGGAAGGTCGGGTCGGTGAGGCTGCGGGCCGACACGTTCACCGAGACGGGCACGTCGATGCCGCTCGCCGTCCAGTCCGCCGCCGCGGCCAGGGCCAGGTCGAGCACCCGCCGGGTGAACGGAATGAGCAGCTCACTGCGCTCCACCGCGGGCAGGAACTCGGCCGGGGAGAGATAGCCACGGCGCGGGTGGTGCCAGCGGACCAGCGCCTCCACCCCGGTCGGCTCGGAGGTGACCAGGTCCACCGCGGGCTGGAGATGCAGGATGATCTGGTCGTCGGCGACGAAGGCGTCCTGCAGGTCGGCGAGCAGGGCCAACTGGTCGGTGCTGCTGGCGTCCTGCCCGCTGTCGTACGTGCCGACGGTGACACCCAGTTCCTTGGCCCGATCGACCGCCAGTGAGGCCCGGCGCAGCAGCTCGGCCACTTCGCACTCGTCGGCGCGGGCCACCGCCACCCCGACGGTCACCTCGACGGAGAGCCGGACCCCGGCCACCGTCAGCGGCAGGCGTAACTGCTCGACCAGCTCACGGGCCCGGCGCAGAGCGGTCGGCAGAGGGCTGGGCTCGCCGTGCGACCACATCGCCGAATCGGCCAGCGTCGTCACCGGGATGAGCAGCGCGAACTCGTCGTCCCCGGTGCGCGCCACCAGTTCCGCGGTCCGGGTCAGGCCGGTGAGCCGCCCGCCGGTCAGCCGGAGCACCTCGTCGCCGCCGCCGTGCCCGAGCGTGCTGTTCACCTGGCGGAAGTCCACGACGTCGAGCAGAAGCATGGCCACCTGCTGGTCGCGGTCGAGCGAGCGCAGACGCGGGTCGCCCTGGGCGGCCAGTGCCGCGCGGTTGAGGAGCCCGGTGAGCGGGTCGTGCAGGCGCTCGTGCGTGACCCGGGCGTCCAGTTCGACGATCCGCTGATGGGCCGCCGCGTCGTGCAAGGCTCCGGCCAGCGCCTCCCCGTAGGCCGCGATCGCCGCCTCGTCGCGGGGCCGGGGCAGTCCCGGCTCGCCGAGCCAGACGGTGAGTTCCCCGACCGGACGGCCGGACACGACCATGCTGCGGGTGACGGCCGGACCGGACCGGGTGCCGGCGACGCCTTCCAGGCCGGGACCGTCCTGGGCGTACCGGCGCTGGCCGTGCCCGGTGTGGACCTCGAGTTCCGCCCGCCGGGCGCCGAAGACGTCGAGCGCGCCGCGCAGGCCGGCCCGGGCCACTTCGGCCTCGCTGGTGCCGGGCAGCCGGGCGGTGGCGGCCGCGAAGGCCTCCCACATCCGGCGCTCCTCGGCGGCGCGCAGGTGGAAGCGGTATGTGCGGTGCAGCAGCCACAGGACGGGGCCGAAGGCGAGCAACCAGAGCGGTTCGCGGATGAGCGCGTAGACCGCGCAGATGCCGACGATGACGTTGCCGACCGACATCGGGAGCTTCGCGTAGAGCACCCGGGTCGCGATCTGGCCCGGCTGGGCGTCGCGGTGCAACATCAGGGTGAGCACGACCAGGCCGAACGTGATCAGCAGATAGGTGCCGGCGCCGGCGACCAGGGCCAGCGGCAGCCGGGCGCTGTGCACCGGTACGTCTCCGGCCAGCAGCGCGGTGACCAGGGCGGCTCCGGCGACGCCGAGCGTCATCGAGGCGACCAGGTGGACTATCTCGGCGGCGTTGCGCAGGCCGGTGAACCAGGCGAGCAGCAGCCAGGCGGCGCCGGTGCCGGCCAGGGTCGCGGCCGGGAGCCAGCCGGCCGGGGCCACCACGAAGCCGACCACCACGGCGGCCTCGGCCCAGCTGACCGAGACCGCGTCCGGGCCGAGCCGGAACCGCAGGCCCGCCAACTGGGCGATGGCGGCCAGCACCGCGGCCACGCAGACACCGTGGACCGGGGACAGCGGACGGCCGGCGGCGAGCGGTACGGGCTGGAGAGCGCCGAGGACCACGGCCGCCGCGGCGGCGATCACGACGACGGTGGTGAGGAGCCGCACCGGGCGGGGCCGGCTCACGGCACTCGCCAGTGAGCCTTGGAGGGTTCTCACGGCGACACCGGACAGTGCACGACCGGATGCACGTGCAGATCGGTTACCGAGAGTCGGCGCCGGACAGTGGTCATGTCGGCGCCCCCTTCCGCGCAGGGTCCAGGGGCCGTGGCGGCCCCCGGCGGAAGGCTAAATCAATCCTGTTAAACGCAACAGGGCTTGACGGGGCCCGGACGGGCACACTCGGCGGGGCACGGGCGGAACCACACGACGTGGCGGAACGGCCTGATGATCAGGCACGCTCCGCGCCACCGCGTGGTCCGGCCCCACTCTGCTCGTCGCCCACGGCCGCCACCTCGGGTTCCTCGGTCGCGGCAGCGGGAACAGATCGATCAGCTTCGACGTCGGCGGCCACTGAGGCATCGGATCGCTCGGCACCGGAGGCGTCCCGGGCCAGCCCAACCACACGATCGCGCTCGTTCGCAACCGGAAAACTGTCGGGAAGCCGACGAATTCGCTTGTTCATGTTGCGGATCAACAGGACCGTCGCCACACACATGAGGACGATGAGGAACAACCCCATCGGGCCGGCCAGGCCGCCCGATCGGGTGTCGCCGAAGTTGTTGACCGCGATGAAGTCCACGAACCCAGGGTACTGCTCAGTACGTGCCGACCTTCTCCCGGATGCCCGCGAACAGGTCGGACTCGGGAACCGGGCTGTCGACGAGCGACCGGGCCAGCTCGAAGTCCTCGGTGGGCCACACCTTCTGCTGAAGCTCCAGCGGGATGTGGAACCAGAACCCGTCCGGGTCGACCTGGGTGGCGTGCGCCCGAAGCGCGTCGTCGCGGATCCCGAAGTAGTCGCCGCACTCGATCCGCGTGGTGATCTTGTCGCTCCGGTCGTCGCGGTCCGACCACTTCTCCAACCACTCCGCGTACGGCGACTCCAGCCCGGCCGTCAGCATCCCCTCGTGCAGGGCGAGCATCCGCGCCCGGGTCCAGCCGGAGTTGTAGTACAGCTTCGACGGCTGCCACGGCTCGCCGAGCTCGGGGTGACGCTCCGGGTCGCCGGCCGCCTCGAACGCCGCCACCGACACCTTGTGGCACATGATGTGGTCGGGGTGGGGATATCCGCCGTTCTCGTCATAGGTGGTCATGACGTGCGGCCGGAACTCGCGGATCAGCTTGATCAGCGGCTTGGCCGCCTCCTGGGGGTCCTGAAGGCCGAAGCAGCCCTCCGGCAGCGGCGGCAGCGGGTCGCCCTCGGGCAGACCGGAGTCGACGAAACCGAGCCAGGCCTGGTCGACACCGAGGATCTCGCGCGCCCGGTCCATCTCGGCGCGGCGGATGTTGGTGATGTCGGCGAGCACTTCCGGCCGGTCCATCTTGGGGTTCAGGACGCTGCCCCGCTCCCCGCCCGTACAGGTCGCGACCAGCACTTTCACACCCTCGGCGATGTATTTCGCCATGGTGGCGGCACCCTTGCTCGACTCGTCGTCGGGATGCGCATGCACGGTCATGAGACGCAATTGCTCGGCCACGGTTGTTGAGATCCTCTCGACCAGGCCTGCCTCTGGCGGGCCGGGATCGGCTGCGAAGATGGAACCCTGCCATTCTGGCCGATCCCCCCGACAACAAACGCACGAGAGGTCGACAGGTGAGCGAGACGCACGCCACAACTCCGGTCTTCCCGCCCGGCCGGTACGGCCGGCGCCGCGAGGGCGGACAGCGGCGCTGGCTGCCGATTCTCACCGCGGCGGTCTTCGGGCTCGGCCTGGCCGGGCTCACCTTCGCCTACTACGAGAAGTTCGGGCAGACCGACTACAAGGCCGACATCATCGGCTGGCAGCCCGCCAGCACCGAGATGGTGATCGAGTTCCGGGTGCGGGTCCCCGAGGGCGGCGCGGCGACCTGCATGCTGCGGGCCCGCGACTACGACGGCTTCGAGGTGGGCCGCCGGGCGGTGACGGTGCCGGCCCCCGAGGGCGGCGGCTCGGTCGAGGTGCGCGAGTCGGTGCCGACCAAGTCGCGGGGCTCGGTGGGCGACGTGATGGGCTGCCGCGCGACCGGCTGACACCGGCCGTCACAAGATCTGACAGAGTTTCGGCTTCTGAGCCGGATGCCTACCGCTGGTAAGCTTGGTGATTCGCTGCGTTCAGCATGTCCCCCGCGCGGTGGCATGTTCCCGCCCCACGTGCAGTGTCATTGCCCAGTTCCAGCAAGGAGATCGACCGTGTCCAGTTCCGAGGCGCCGAAGACCTGGCTCTCCCAGGACGCTTACGACCGGCTGCAGGCCGAGCTCGACGAGTTGATCGCCAACCGGCCGGCGATATCCGCGGAGATCAACGCCCGGCGCGAGGAAGGCGACCTTCGCGAGAACGGCGGCTACCACGCCGCCCGCGAGGAGCAGAGCCGTGAGGAAGGCCGGATCCTCTACCTGAAGGAGTTCCTGCGGAACTCGGAGATCGGCGAAGTGCAGGCCACCGACTCGGTCGCCCCGGGCTCGGTCGTGACGATCTACTTCGACGACGACCAGTCCGACACCGAGACGTTCCTGCTCGGCTCGCGGGAGATCTCCTCCACCACCAAGCTGAAGGTCTACAGCCCCGAGTCGGCGCTGGGCAAGGCCATCCTCGGCTCGCGGAACGGCCAGACGGTCACCTACACGGCTCCCAGCGGCGCCGACATCAAGGTCACCGTGGTCGAGTTCGGCCCCTTCGAGGGCTGACAGCGGTGTGGCCCGGGCCCGTGGCGAAAGATGCCGCGGGCCCGTTCGCGTCGGTCAGGGAGTCGTGTCGGCCAGCAACGCCACCCGGTAACCGGCATCGCGCAGGGCGCTGATCAGCGCCGACGAGTGGGCCGGGCCACGCGTCTCCACCGAGAGCGCCACCTCCACCTCGCCGAAACTCAGCCGCGGGCTCTGCCGCGAGTGGTTCACATCGACGACGTTCGCCCGCTGCTCGGCGATCTCCCGCAGCAGCCGGGCCAGTTGCCCCGGCCGGTCCGCGCAGCGCACCGCCAGCCGCAGGAACCGCCCGGCCGAGGCCAGGCCGTGCTCGATCACCCGCAGCAGCAGCATCGGGTCGATGTTGCCGCCCGACAGGATCGCCACCACCGGGCCGCCGTGCGGCACGTAAGCGCCGGTCAGCAGTGCCGCGGCGGCCGCCGCCCCGGCCGGCTCGACCACCGTCTTGTGCCGTTCGAGCAGCACCAGCAGGGCCGCCGAGAGGTCTTCGTCGTTCACCGTGACGACCTCGTCGACCAGCTTCGCGACATGCGCGAAGGTGAGATCCCCGGGACGCATGACGGCGATGCCGTCCGCGATGGTCGCGCACGACTCCAGCTTGCGGGGCGCTCCGGCGGCGAGCGAGAGGGGGTACGCCGCCGCGCCGCTGGCCTGCACGCCGACGATCCGGATGTCCGGCCGCAGCGCCTTGGCCGCCACCGCCAGACCGGAGATCAGCCCGCCGCCGCCGACAGCGGTCACGATCGTCGCCGCCTCCGGGCACTGCTCCAGGATCTCCAGCGCGACCGTGCCCTGCCCGGCGATCACGTCCGGGTGGTCGAACGGGTGGATCAGCACCGCCCCGGTCGACCGGGCGAAGTCGGCGGCCACCTCCAGCGCGTCGTCCACGCTCGTACCGGCGTACTCGACCGACGCGCCGTACCCCTTGGTGGCGGTGACCTTGGGCAGCGGCGCGCCCTCCGGCATGAAGACGGTGGCCCGGGTGCCGAGCAGGCCGGCGGCGAGCGCGACGCCCTGGGCGTGGTTGCCGGCGCTCGCGGCGACCACGCCGCGGGCGCGCTCCGCGGGCGACAGGCGCGAGATGCGGGTGTACGCCCCACGCACCTTGTACGACCCGGCCCGCTGCTGGTTCTCGCACTTGAGCCAGACCGGCACCCCGGTGATCTCGCCGAACGGCCGGGACGGGATCAGCGGGGTCTTCTTGACCACCCCGTCCAGCAGGTCGCGGGCGGCCTCGACGTCGGCGAGGGTGAGCAGGTCGAGAGGCGTGCCGGGCGATTCAGGGGCCGTCATGGGCACCAATCGTGCCACCTCGTCCTACACCAGCGCGTGCCGCTGCCAGGGGTTGGCGACCTCGAACTGGCCGGCCACCGACAGCATCAGCAACTCCGAGCCGGGCGGTCCGACCAGCTGCACCGCGAGCGGCAGGCCGTCCGGCCGGAAGCCGACCGGGATCACGATCGCCGGCAGCCCGGCATAGTTCCACGGCGCCGCGTAGGGCGCGTAGGAGGCGTTGGCCCACATGTTCTTGCGCCAGGGCGACGCCGAGTACCGCTCGGCCGGCGGCGGCGCGGTGGCCAGCGCCGGAGTGAGCAGCAGATCGATCGACCGGTCGGCGAAGAACTGGATGGACCGCTCCCGCCAGGCGGCACGCTGCTTCTCCCGGACCAGCCCGGCCCGCATCGCGGCCTTGCCCAGGGCGATGTGGCGGCGGGTACGCGGTTGCAGCAGCTCCAGCGGAAGGCCCTCGGAGTTCACGTACGCCCCGGCGAACCAGGTCGCCAGCACCCCCAGAGCCACCCCGGTGGGATAGACCGGGTCCGCGGTGATCGTGTCGTGCCCGGCCCCGACCAGAAGCTTCGAGGCCGTGACGACGGCCGAGACGTTCGGCTCGTCCGGTTTGACGCCGGCGGCCGGGGACCGCAGCGAGACGCCGATCCGCAGTTTCGCCGGTTCCACCAGCTTGGCCGGCGGTTGCCCGGCCAGCACGGAGAAGCCCAGCGCCGCGTCGGCCACCGTGGTGGTCAGCACACCGTTCTCGGTCAGGCCGAACCAGTCCTTGTCGCCGAAGCCGACCGGAACGACGCCGCGGCCCGGCTTGAGCCCGACCAGGCCGCAGCAAGCGGCCGGAATCCGGATCGAGCCGAGCCCGTCGTTGCCCTGCGCGATCGGCACCAGGCCGGCCGCCACCGCCGCCGCCGAGCCGCCGGACGAGCCGCCCGGGGTCCGCTCCAGGTCCCACGGGTTACGGGTAGGACCGTTCTCGTCATCGGTGACCGCCCAAAGACCCATTTCTGGCATCTTGGTCACACCGACCACCACCGCGCCCGCGCCCCGCAACCGGCGGACCACCTCGTGGTCCTCGTCGGCGACCTCGGCGGTCCGGGCCGCGGCCGAACCGTGCCAGGTGGGCAGGCCCGCGACCGCGGTGTTCTCCTTCACCGCCACCGGCACCCCGGCGAGCGGCAGGTTCGCCAGATCCTCCTGGTCGTCGACCTTCTCCGCCTCGGTGATCGCCTCCAGCTCACGGACCACCCGAAACGCGCCGAGCGCCGGATCGGAGATGCCGATCTGCTCCAGGTGGTCGGCCACGACCTGGGTGGCGGTCGCGTCGCCGCGGCGAACCGCCCGGGCGATCTGTTTGGCGGTGGCGCCCACCCAGGTCGTCGATTCCATCGCGCAGTATCTCCAGCGTCGGTCTTATCCGAGTGCCTGCTCGAGGTCGGCGAGCAGATCGTCAACGGTTTCGATGCCGACAGACAGTCGCACGAGATCGGCGGGAACTTCAAGCGCTGAGCCCGCAGCTGACAGATGTGTCATCTGACCCGGGTGCTCGATCAGCGACTCCACACCGCCGAGAGACTCGGCGAGCACGAACAGCTTCGCCCGGTTGCAGATGGCGATGGCCTGCTCAGGGCCCCCGGACGCACGGAACGAGACCATGCCGCCGAACCGGCTCATCTGCTTCGCCGCGACCTCGTGGCCCGGGTGCGTCTCCAGACCCGGGTAGAGGACGCTCGCCACGGCCGGGTGATCGAGCAGATACCCGACGATCCGCTCGGCGTTGTCACAGTGCCGGTCCATCCGTACGCCGAGGGTCTTGATCCCGCGGAGGGTGAGCCAGGCGTCGAAGGGACCGTTGACCCCACCCATCGCGTTCTGGTGGAAGGCCAGCTCCTCGCCGAGCCCTTCGTCCGCGGTGACCAGCGCGCCGCCGACCACGTCGGAGTGGCCGCCCAGGTACTTCGTGGTGGAGTGGATCACCACGTCGGCGCCGAGAGCGATCGGCTGCTGCAGGTACGGCGACGCGAACGTGTTGTCCACGGCGAGCATCGCGTCGTACTCGTGGGCGAGGCCGGCCAGCTGGGCGACGTCGTTGACGTTGAGCAGCGGGTTGGTCGGCGTCTCGGACCAGATCAGCCGGGTGTGCCCGGGGCGGAAGGCGGCCCGCACCGAGTCGATGTCGTCCAGCGGGGCGGCGGTCCAGTCCAGGCCCCAGCGCTCGGCGACCTTGCTGAAGAGGCGGAAGGTGCCGCCGTACGCGTCGTTCGGGATGACCACGTGGTCACCGGGCCGGCACACCGTACGCAGAAGGGTGTCCTCGGCCGCGAGGCCGCTGGCGAAGGCCAGCCCCCGCCGCCCGCCCTCGATCGCCGCGAGGCACTCCTGCAGGGAATCCCTGGTCGGATTGCCGGAGCGGCTGTACTCGTAGCCCAGGCGAGGGGCGCCGACGGCGTCCTGGGCATAGGTGCTCGTCTGATAGATGGGCGGCACCACCGCACCGGTCCGCGGATCCGGCTCCTGGCCGGCGTGGATGGCGAGGGTGTCGAACCCGTAGCTGTTAGCCGTCATGTTGCGCAAGGCTAGTCTCACCTGATGGCGGACTGCGTGTTCTGCGGCATCGTGGCGGGATCGATCCCGGCTTTCATGGTCGCCTCGTCCCCCGCCGGCCTCGCGTTCCTCGACATCCGCCCGGTCTTCAAAGGGCACGTCCTGGTGATCCCGCGCCCGCACATCGTCACGCTTCCCGACATGCCGCCGGCGGACCTCGGAGAGTATTTCCGGTTCGTCCAGCTGATCACCGCCGCCGTGCCCGCCGCGACGCAAGCGCGGGGCACCTTCGTGGCGATGAACAACATCGTTTCCCAATCGGTGCCCCACCTGCACACCCACGTCGTCCCCCGCACCAAGGGCGACGGCCTCCGCGGGTTCTTCTGGCCGCGCGGGAAATACGAGAGCGACGACGAGGCGACCGGGATCGCCGCCGCGGTGGGTAAGGAATACCTGCGTCTCAGCGTTGCAGAGACCGGACGAAGGGAGTGACCGTGTTCCTGCGGCACAAGAAGCTTGACCTGCCCACCGCCGAGACCGCCCTGCCGGGTCGCGACGCCGAGATGCCGGTCGCCGGCACCCACACCGTGCTGGGCACCCCGCTGAAGGGCCCGTGGCCCGCCGGGCTCGAGGTCGCCGTCTTCGGGATGGGCTGTTTCTGGGGCGCGGAGCGGATCTTCTGGCAACTGCCGGGCGTGTACTCGACGTCGGTCGGCTACGCCGGCGGTTTCACCGCCAACCCGACCTACGAGGAGACCTGCTCCGGGACGACCGGGCACGCCGAGGTGCTCCAGGTCGTGTACGACCCCGCGAAGATCAGCTACGAGGACCTGCTGAAGTCGTTCTGGGAGAACCACGACCCCACCCAGGGCATGCGCCAGGGCAACGACGTCGGCACGCAGTACCGTTCCGCGATCTACACGACGACGGACGCCCAGGCGGCGACGGCAGTGGCCTCGCGGGACGCCTTCCAGCCGGTGGTCACGGCCGCCGGCCACGGCACGATCACGACCGAGATCAGGCCGCTGACCACGTACTACTACGCGGAGGACTACCACCAGCAATACCTGTCCGACGCGAAGAACCCCAGCGGATATTGTGGTATTGGCCACAACGGGATGACATGCCCCGTCGGGGTGGCCCGGACCGCCGAGTAGGCATACCCCCGCGAGTCCGAACCCACCCGAGAGACGGACTCCAGCAGCTCTAATCGGCGCTTGACCAGACAGATACAACGAAGGCCCCGCCCGGGAATGTTCAGCGGCGGGGCCTTCTCCTATTGGATGTTTGTACGTCACATCAGGCCAACTCGGGGCCGCGCACTTCGTCGTCACGAGGGACCGTTTCGCCGTGCGTCGGCGTTGCGGCGGCGGCGCTGCTCGTCGGGCTTCGGGGCGTGCATGGTGCCGCGGGCCATCGATCCTCCTTTCGAGTGATGGGTTTGGAGCGGCTGAGTAGCGTGTTTATAAAGACAGCCACGAACAGGGGGACGCCTGCGTATGAGTGAAAGAAGGATTCGTTGTCCCTGTTGGTGGAAGCTGTTGGATGGCTAGGGGCTGCCTTGCTGGGCGGCGTGGTGGGAAACCTGGCCTACGACCTTTGCAAGTCAGGTAGCCACAACGTGACGACTCGGCTCCGTAAGCGGCGGCTCAATGCTGCCGAGCGACGGCAGCGTTCGCCCAGAACTTGACCTCTTCGACCTTGGTTAGCGCCACGGCCTTCTCTCGTCCTTCCGGGAGGAGGCCGTTCGGCATTTCAGCCCTCTCGCGGCAGGACGCACGCACCGCCTCGTGTTCGGCAATGCGCTCGGGTGGAGGCGGCAGGCGGTATTGGAAGCGGTAGCCAGGCCAGGTGTTAGCAAAGGGGGTCCAGTCGGGAGTTACGTATAGTGACGTGGCCAGCCGGGCCGGCGACCTCTATGCCCGTACGCGGCCCGCGCTGCTATGCCGCTTCGGTGCCGGGGCGGACCGGGAGGGGGCCACCCCCCAGGGCGCCTCACGGAGAGTTACAGGCACTCTTCCGCGTTCGCGACTCGTCGAAGTGAACTGCTAGCTAGCCTCGTAGCAGTGCTTAAGAAGATCTGGGCGGGAGCCTGCCTGCTGCTGGGGAGCCTGCTACTACTCGCGGCAGGACTTGTCCTGGTTGCGTTGATGATCGAGGCTTCGAGCGAAGAGCACTTGAACTATTGGGTCTTCCTGTTCGGTGCCTTGCTGATGCTGCTGCTAAGCGGTGCGGCCAATGGCTTCTTGGCTCTATCTCTTCGAGCACAGAGACCGAAACCTGTACCTCCTACGGCTACACCGGAAGCGCTCCTTGAGCGGCAACTAGCTGGTGAGAAGACGCAGAAGATCTATTTCTGGGTGAGCCAAGCCTGGGCGGTTGTGGTGGCGATCTTGAGCTTTTGGGCCGGACGGTTCTGGGGCTGCTAGCCAGGGTCATTGCGTTCTCGGGTAGCTGCTGGTCACGGCGGTGATCAGGTCGTGTGAGCGGCGGTTGGCTTGGCGGGTGGCTCGGGCGATGTTGGTCGCGCCGTTGGTGCGGTGCCAGCCGATCGCGGTGTTACGCAGGGTCGCGAGGACGGCGGGTCCGTTGCCGGTCCGGGCTTGGTGCAGGTCTTCACGGAATGTCACGTCGCGGACATGGTGGAGCTTGTTCTCGATGTGCCAGTGGCGGCGGATCCAGGTCTGCAGATCGCGGGCAGGGCCTGGCCGGCGGGTAGTGACACGGTCAGGTAGGCCGTCTCGCGGCTGGTCTTGCCAGCGGCAATGCGGGTTCGGGTGATCCGGGCGGCCTGCTTGGCGTGCGGGAATCCGATACCGCCGGGCGTTTGCACGGTGACGGCTTTGACGGTGCGGGTCTCGCGGCGGCCGTGACCGTGGTCGCGGGTCCGGTCCCCGACGGGAATCTGCGCCCAGGGTAGCCGTTTGAGCTGCTTGAACAGGGTTGGCTGGTTGCCTTTCACCTGTACCAAAAGGTGCGCTCGGCGGGCAGTGACCTCGTCGGCGTGCCCGGTCTGGGTATGCAGGGCGTCGGCGATGAACAGCACTCCGGCGAGGGTGCCGAGCACCTTCTCGACGGCATCGAGCAGCGGCGCGAACGACGTGATCTCATTCGACTTCGTGTCCACGGTGACCTGGGCGATCACGATCCCGGTGGCGGTGTCCAGGGCCGACAGCAGATGAACCTGACGGCTGCTTCCCAGGCGGGCGCCGCGCAGGGTCTTGCCGTCGACAGCGATCACCCGTCGATACCGGTGCGGCATCGGCGGGCCCGACTGGTGGGCGCGGGTGTGCAGCCAGCCAGCAAGAACGGTGGCCAGCAGCGCCGGATCGAGACGGATCAACAGCCGCCACATCGTCGTGCCGGCCGGCACGACGTCACCGAAACCGAGCCGGGTGCGGGCGTGTTCGTCGAGGTCCTGAAGCCAATCGGTGATCGCCGCGAACGACGATGCACCGCCCATGACCGGCGATCGCATGAAGTCGATGCGTCCCGACTTCGAGTTCGACCTCGGGCCCGGTCAGATCCTGGTGCTCCCGCGTGGCTGGATGCACAACCCGCACGCTCGTAGCCAGACGCAGGAAAGCGTTCACGTCACCTTCGTAGCCCGCGAACGCACCGGCTACTGGATCGCCATGAAGCTGGCCCAGGCCGCGCTCACCTCGACCGCCCTGCGGCGAGTGATCCCGCCCGCCAGCGTCGTCGACCCCGCCGCCTTCGCCGAACAGGTCGTCAAAACGCGCGACCTGTTGACGGACTGGCTCGCTGGCGCTGATGCCAGCGCTCTGACCGTCGAGCTACGCCGGACGGCGCGCGCCGAACCGAACGTCGACTACGTCTCCCACGCGCCGAGCCAGATCGGCCAGCACCAAGCGACCGTGGCCGGGTTGCTGTGCGCTACCGCGTACCGGCGTGCGGCTTCGGCGAGGATGTCTCCGACCTCGGTGTCTTGCGGGTCCTCCGGGTCGAAGGTGTCAGGCGAACGAGCCGGTTCACATCATGATCAGGGACACGCTGGTCTCCGTTGACGGCGTCATCGCGACCGGCGACGGCATGAGGGCTGGACAGCGACGACCTTGGAATCGTCCTCCGGCGTCTCGTCGACCTCGGATCGGGACCCAGCCTCCCACCCGCTGCCTCCCACCCACCGGGCTTTCCGGGCGGCGCCACCCGATCACCGCGTTTAACGCTCCTCAGGAGCGTCGTCCACCGGAGCCTGGTTGATTCACGCTGTCGATCGAATAAAGTCGACATGTCCGGACATCTCACTCACACTCGAATCGAGTGTGAAAGCGGAGGTGGACGATGTCGCCGATTTACCACAACGAGGAACGGGACGCCTGGGATCTTGCCGAGATCCTGCTCGAACAGGCCCGCGCGATGATGCGGGAGGCCGAGGGCGCGCTCGACACCTGGCGGACGGGCAAGGAGATGAACCGGCTGCGCTGCGCACGGCGGGGCATCAGCACCTCGGACGCGGAGATCCGCTGGTCGGCATCGGCCAACGCGAAGAACGCGCTGACCAACAACGGCTTCCACGTCGGTCTCGCGACGATGTACTACAACGCGGCGACGGCGAACTACGCCCGAGCCCTCTACCTGCACACCCGGATCCAGGCCCCGGGATCGCCCTGGCCGGCGAGCGACGACGCCCGGCGGTGAACCCAGGCCGGCGAGCGACGACGCCCGGCGGTGAACCCAGGCCGGCGAGGGGCGACGCCCGGCGGTGACCTTAGGCCTGCGGGTAACGATGTTCGGCGGTGACCCCCGGGTCGGCGGGTGACGGCGCCCGGCTCAGCTTTCGGGTTCGTCGTGGTCGGCGAGCGCACTCGGCCCCGCCGGCGGCCGGGGTGGGTCGGCCTGGGCCGGTGACGCGGGGACCGCGAGCGCCAGGCCGAGGACCGCGCCGGCGCCCATGAGGCGCAGGCCGGCGAGCGAGGCGGCGAGAGTGATGGGGCGGCGTTCGGACTTCTCCATGCAGCACTCCTTACTGCCGGGCCACGGCGAACGCGCCGGGCTCGGCTGAAACCGCCGGGCCATGGCAGAGCTGCCGAGACCACGACGATGCGGCGGGCCGGGCCACCACGATGCCAGGCGAACCTGAGACACCGCTGTGCACCGAGCCCCGCGCCAGGCACCATGGGCAGGTGGAGACCGCCACCGAAACCGAGCGCAAATACGATGTCCCCGAGACGTTCGAGCTTCCTGACCTGGCCGGGGTGGGAGCCGTCACCGCTGTCGACGGCGCCGAGACACATGATCTCGACGCCACGTACTTCGACACCGAAGACCTCCGCTTGATGAGAAATCGCCGGACACTTCGGCGGCGCAGCGGCGGCAACGACGCGGGCTGGCATCTGAAGACGCCCGGTGACGGTGACGGGCGCACCGAGCACCGCCTGCCGGCGAGCGACTCCGACGAGGTGCCCGACGAGCTGACCGGCCTGGTGCGGGCGATCGTCCGCCGCCGTCCGCTGGGCCCGGTGGCGCGGTTGCGCACACATCGGGTGGAGACGCCGCTGCGGGACGCGGACGGCCGGACCCTCGCCCTGGTGGCGCAGGACCGGGTCCTTGCCGAGTCGGCGGGCGCCGAGAGCGTCTGGCAGGAGGTCGAGGTCGAGCTGGTCGACGGCGGCCCCGAGCTGCTCGACGAGGTGGAGCGACGGCTGTTCGCGGCGGGCGCCCGCCCGGCGCGGGGCCCTTCCAAGGTGGCGCGCGCCTTGGCCGGCCGGCTCGCCGCGGCGTCCGGGTCCGGCAAGACCAAGACCAAGACCAAGGTCAACCCCGTTCTGCGGTACGCGCGCGAGCAACGCGACGCCATAGTCGGTCATGATCCGGCGGCCCGACGTGGCGAGCCGCGGGCCGTGCACCGGATGCGGGTCGCCACCCGCCGCCTGCGCAGCACGCTGAAGACGTACAAGCGCTCGTTCCCCGAGTCTGATCTGCGTGACGAGTTGCGCTGGCTGGCCGGTGTGCTGGGCGCGGTCCGTGACCCGCAGGTGCTGGAGGACGCCCTCCTGGCGCAGGTGGCGCAGGCGGGCCCCGAGTTCGCCCCGGCAGCGCGGCGGGTCCGGGCACATCTGGAGCACCGGGTCGAGCGGGGCCGGGCGGAGCTGGCCGAGGCACTCGATTCGGACCGCTATCTGACGCTTCTGGACCGCATCGACGAACTGGCCGACACTCCGGAGCTGACCGTTCCCGACCCGGTCACGCGGGCCCGCAAGGTGCTGGCCAAGGCGGACCGGAAATTGGACGAAGCGCTGGAGAGCCGCGTGGAGGAGGAGATCCACGACTCCCGGAAAGGCTTCAAGCAGGCGCGGTACGCGGTCGAGCTGGTCGCGCCGGACCTCGGCAAGCCGGCGAAGCGCCTGATCAAAAGGTTGACCGAGCTGCAGGACGGGCTGGGCGAGTACCAGGACTCGAACATCGCCCGTGGAGTGCTGCGCGAGCTGGGTTCGGACAGTTTTCATCTCGGGGTGCTCTACGGGCGCCAGGAGCAGGTCGGCGAAGAGGCGCTGGCCCGGGTGCCGGCTCTGGTGCGAGCGGCCCGGCGGCGGAGAGTTCGGCGAGTGTTCTGATCTAGTCAGTTGTGGTCTTGCCGAACCGGGGTATGAATCCGTGTCATGCAATCCGAGCAGGACCTCGCGGCCACTCATCCCTATGACGGGCCGATCGCCGAGTTGAGTGGCTACCGCGTCATCGACGACGAGGACGACGACCCCCGCCTGGTCAATGCCGACGGCCAGCCGGTGGACACCTGGCGGGAGGACTATCCGTACGACGAACGGCTGTCCCGCGCCGAGTACGACCACGACAAGCGCCTACTCCAGATCGAGCTGCTGAAACTGCAGAACTGGTGCAAGGACACCGGCGAGCGGATGCTGATCCTCTTCGAGGGGCGCGACGCGGCCGGCAAGGGCGGCACGATCAAGCGGTTCATGGAGCATCTGAACCCGCGGGGCGCCCGGGTGGTGGCCCTGGAGAAACCGAACCAGCGGGAGAGCACCCAGTGGTTCTACCAGCGATACATCAAGCACCTGCCGGCCGGCGGCGAGATCGTGCTCTTCGACCGGTCCTGGTACAACCGCGCCGGTGTGGAGCGGGTGATGGGTTTCTGTGATCGCAAGGAGTACCTGGAGTTCCTCCGCCAGACCCCGGAGCTGGAGCGGATGCTCGTCCGCTCCGGCGTTCACCTGGTGAAGTTCTGGTTCTCGGTGACGCGGGGCGAGCAGCGCACCCGGTTCGCGATCCGCCAGGTCGACCCGGTGCGCCAGTGGAAGCTGTCGCCGATGGATCTGCAGTCGCTGGACAAGTGGGACGACTACACCGAGGCGAAGGAGGCGATGTTCTTCTGGACCGACACCGCCGACGCGCCGTGGACCGTGGTGCGGAGCAACGACAAGAAGCGGGCCCGCCTGGCGGCGATGCGGCACGTGCTGCACCGCTTCGACTACGAGGGCAAAGACCCGGAGGTCGTCGGGACCCCGGACCCGCAGATCGTCGGCCCGGCCTCGCTTCTGGTGGAGATGGAGAACCCCAATGAGTCCCCGCTGGTATTCCCTCGGCTCTGAGTGATTCAAAATCGTTGGCGCTCCCCGCGGCGGCTGGATAACGTGGCCGTACACGTGAAGGGAGGTGGTCCAAAGTTGTGTAGCACTGGGACTCGTGAGGTGGCTGTCCGCTAGCCGCTGTCCTTGACAGCTTGTACTGCGTCGAGACCGTGTGGCAGCGGCCGCGGCGAATACCAGACAGCCACCCGACCCCTGGGGATCCGGTTTAGTCCGACCGGACCTCGCTCGTCCGCGAGCGAGGAAGTCCCCAGGGGTCGCTTCATGCGGTGTCTCTGAAGACAGCGTCGCTGAAAGACAGCCGGGGGGCGGAAATGCGCGAGCTGGTCGTTCTCGGCTCGGCGAGCCAGGTGCCCACCCGGCACCGCAATCACAACGGTTATCTGCTGCGCTGGGACGACGAGGTGATCCTCTTCGACCCGGGCGAGGGGACTCAGCGCCAGCTGCTGATGGCCGGCCTGCCGGTCACGCCGATCCGGCGGATCTGCATCACCCACTTCCACGGCGATCACAGCCTCGGCCTGCCCGGCGTGCTCCAGCGCATATCGCTGGACCGGGTGCCGCACCCGGTCGCCGTCCACTACCCGGCCGGTGGGCAGGAGTTCTACGACCGCCTCCGGCACGCCACCAGCTACTGGGACAACGCCGACATCGTGCCGGGCCCGGTCGGCGCCGGCTTCGCGGTGGAGACGCCGGCGGGGCGCCTCACCGCGCTTCCCCTGCGACACCCCATCGAGACGTACGGGTACCGCCTGACCGAACCGGACTCGCGGCGGATGGTTCCCGCCCTGCTGGCCGCACACGGCATCAGCGGACCGGCCGTCGGGGAACTCCAGCGCGCCGGCCGGGTCGGCGACGTCACCGTGGCACAGGTGAGTGAGCCCCGTCCCGGCCAGAGTTTCGCCTTCGTGATGGACACCGGCCTGTGTGACAGCGTGTTCGAGCTGGCCCAGGGCGTCGACATGCTGGTGATCGAGTCGACGTTCCTGGCCGAGGACGCGGAGCTCGCGGCCCAGGTCGGGCATCTGACAGCGGGTCAGGCCGCCGCGGTGGCGCGTGAGTGCGGCGTACGAACCCTGGTCCTGACGCATTTCTCCCAGCGCTATGCGGAACCGAACCGCTTCCTGGAGGAGGCGCGCAAGGAGTTCGACGGCCCGGTGGTGATCGCGGAGGACCTGATGCGGGTGCCGGTGCCACGCCGGCGGTGACCGCCGGTCGCGTGCGGCTACCGTCGGCGCATGACCGTTCTGCTACGCCCGGCCGACGACACCGACGTGGCCGCCGTCGGCGCGCTGCACCATCGCTCGCGCGCCGACGCCTACGCCCACCTGATCGCGCCCGAGACGTTCGCCGCCCGGGGGCCTGAGGCGCTCAGCGCCTGGTGGGTGGAGCGCTGGCGGTGGGAGCGGGAGACCCACCGGATGACCCTCGCCGAGGTGGACGGGGTGTTGGCCGGTTTCACCTACACCGGCCCGAGTGAGACCCCGGACGCCGCCGAGCTGTACGCGATCCACGTCGACCCGCGCCGGGTCGGCACCGGCGTGGGCCGGGAGTTGATGGTCCACGCGCTCGGCGAGCTGGCCGGGTTCGGGGCCGGCCGGGCGGTGCTCTGGGTGCTGGCGGACAACCCGGTGGCGCGGCGTTTCTACGAGCGCGGCGGCTGGGCCGCGGACGGCGTCACCCGGGTCGAGGCGGTCAACGACCAGCCGTTGCCCCAGCTCCGCTATTCCCGCCCGCTGTGAAGCGCCCCGAGCCGCAGTGAGCGGAAGTGGGAAGCTTCAGGTGGCTCGACGGGCTCGGCGGCGGGCTCGGACGAAGTTGATGTCAGCACGCGCGTCGCCCCACCAGTTCCACGGTACGAGGGTCATGTACTTGCCGATCGCCGCGAAGACCGGTGCCGCGTCGGCGTCGCGGCCGGTACGCGCCAGCCCGTACGCCAGAAAGTTCGCGTCGTCCAGCCACGCGCCGTGACGGGCCGCGGGTTGATGGAACCAGCGAGACAGCGCGCTGTCGAGTTCTGCCTGCATGGCCGAGTCCTGTCGCCACCGCTCGGCGATCTCGTCGGCGGGCCGATCCGGGGAAACGCGTTCCTCCTCCCACAGCGCCCATTCGGCGGCGGCTCGTACCGGCAACACATGCAGCGGCGAGCCGACTGGCGCCGCGGCAACGACGGAACGGGCGAAGCCGAACATCTCGTCGTGCGAGCCACTCCATTTGTGGCAGTGGTAGGTCAGCTTGAGGACGTGTCCTCCCAGGTGCCAAGGGTCCCGGTAGGTCAGTTGCCGCCACGTCTGCTCAACGTCGTCGCGTGGCGCGCTGTAGCCGATCTGCATCTGCAGCCGGTTGACCCACGGTGTGGGGTCTGCGGGCGCCAGCCGGGTCGCGAGGTCGTTCACCTGCTCAGCCAAGTGCAGCAGGCGGTGAAACTCGGCCCACTGCTCCGGACGGACGGTGCTGGCCCAACCGCTACCGCGGACCTCCCAAGCTCGTGCGATCAGAGACCGGGCGCGGACGACCTGGGCGTCTGGGTCGGTAGGACAGCGTGCTGCCCACCGGTCGGTCCAGTCGGCCGAGGTGTCGACCTGGCCGGTCGTGCGGTCAATCGGAGACCCGAACCCGCCGGTGGTCGATTCCGCCAGCACACGGACGTACCGGGCCCGTCGGTCGTAGTCGTCCCGGGTGCGAGCGACAGCCTGCCGGGCCAACTCGTCGAAGCCTTGGCGCGCCTGCTTGCACGCCTCGCGCAGTGCGGCGTCGTCCTGTGCTTCAGTGGGGTCGATCTGGTTGGTGAGGACCCGCCACACGGTGGAAATCACGATCGCCGATCATAGCGTCGTAGCGATGCCGGCCGAGCCGGGTGCAGGACTCGATGCCCTTACGCGCGGTCTGGGCGCCGCCGGCCGCCGTGAGTGCTCCCGCGCTCCTCATGCCGCTGTGAGCGGGGCCGGCGGACACACGGAACGCCCGCCGCGGTGGGGTGCGACGGGCGTTCCGTGATCTTGATGGTTGGGCGGGAACACGTGACCGAGTGAATGCGGGGGAACCTGTAGTCACGTGCTCCCGCCCACCGCCCGCCCGAACCGGATGCGCCTGGCCGGAGGCGCTCGATCAGCGGAGGCGTGCCGATCTGGAATCCAGTTCAAGGGCGGTTTCTGGGCGCGGGACACCGAAACGCTGGCGGGGCGTGCCGGTGTCACCGCTGAGCGACGTCGACCGGGCCGGGAAGCCGTACTTGCCGGGGGACGGTCAAGTGTTTTCGGCGACGTCGGGGTCCTAGGGTCAGGCCTGATACCTCCGGTGGTCGTCATTGCGGTGGTACGGGCCGGTGGTGTACCGACCGATCTCCTCCAGCCCGGCTCGACGGCCGGGCAGATCCCGCATGCTGTTCAGGTCGTGCCGCAGTGTCCACGCCTCGCGCCAGGGCCGGCGTGCGACGGCGGCGGCGCGTTCGGCGAGCCGGCGGGCCGAACACGGCCAGCGCCATCCGCACCAGACGCAGTCACCGTCCACACCGGTCGCCACGTGCCGGCCGAGCATGTGCTGCGCGTCCCGCCACAGCAGGCGGTCCACGATGTCGCCGGTTGCCGCCTCATCGACGTCGACCATTCCCTACCCCTCCATCCGGGAGTGGCTCATAGCTCCGTCCCGACACATACAACCGCAGCGGGCCATCAGCCGGTCGGACTGTCTGTGCGATTGCGGCGACTATCCGTGACGATCCATGTGGGAACTCCGTGCTGAGCCTGCCGCCTTCGCCGCGCTCTCCAGAGAAACGCCTGGTGAACGGGGGTGGGTGCGGCGACTCTTCGATGCCGCGGGGTTCGCGGTGGCGGGAAATCGTCCGCATACTCCCCGGCGGTATTTCGCCATGGGCGCAGAACAGACGGGCATCGATGGGTGTCGGCGGCGGTTGATGTCTGCATGGACACCGAACACACCGCGCCCGGCTCGGAAGCGCTCGACGCGTACAGCCGGATCGTGACCGGCGTCGCCGAACGCCTGCTGCCCTCGGTGGCCGCGCTGACGATCCGCTCGCCCCGCGGCGGCGCCGGCTCGGCCGTCACCTTCACCGATGACGGATTCCTTCTCACCAACGCCCATGTGGTCGCCGGCGCGAGGGGCGGTTCGGCCGCGTTCGCCGACGGCAGCGAGACACCGTTCGACGTGGTCGGCGCCGACCCACTCTCCGATCTCGCCGTGGTCCGGGTGCACCGCCCCGGCGCCCCGGCGGCCCCGCTCGGCGACGCAGACGGTCTGCGAATCGGTCAGCTGGTGGTGGCGGTCGGCAACCCGATGGGCCTGGCCGGTTCGGTGACCGCCGGCGTCGTGTCGGGGCTGGGCAGGTCGCTGCCGGCCCGGGACGGCCGCCGAATCCGGATCATCGACGACGTCATCCAGACCGACGCGGCCCTCAACCCGGGCAACTCCGGCGGCGCGCTGGCCGATTCGACCGGCACGGTCGTCGGGATCAACACCGCGGTGGCCGGGTACGGTCTCGGCCTCGCCGTCCCGGTCAACACCACCACCCGCACGATCATCGGCGAGCTGACCTCCGCCGGCCGCGTCCGCCGGGCCTGGCTGGGCGTGGCCGGGCTGCCGGTCCCCCTGCCACCCGCGCTCGCCACCCGCCTGGGCCAGAAACTGGGCCTACGAGTCGTCGAGGTCGTGCCGGGCAGCCCCGCCGGCACGGCCGGAATCTACCTCGGCGACGTCCTGATCACCGCCGGCGGACGCCCTCTCCAGGCGGTGCAGTCCCTGCAGCGCCTGATGCTGGGCCCGGCCATCGACAGGGACCTCCCCATGACCTTGCTACGCCGAAACGCCCTGGTAGACGTAGTAACCCGCCCCACCGAACTAACGTAACCACCCCACCCACCACTCACACCGCCGCCGCGCCGCGCCGCACCCCGCCCCGCCCCGCCGCGCCCCACCGCGCCCCACCGCGCCCTTCGAACGTCTTGGGCACCACATAATCTTCGCGAGGACGTAGCCACAGAACGGCCGCAAAACGCCGCCGGTGAGGAGGCAGACGATTTGCCGACGCCCGCGCTCTTTGCGGGCGGCGGGAAATCGCCTGCCTCCTCACCGGTTAAAAGGCGTTTTGCCGCGGAGCGAAGCGAAGCCAGCAAGCTCAGCAGCGAAGCCAGCAAGCTCAGCCCGAAGCCAGCAAGCTCAGCCCGAAGCCAAAACCCAACTCAGCTCAGATGAGCCAGCAGATCCTGGCGGGTGAGGACGCCGGCAGGCTTGCCGTCGACCAGAACCATCGCGGCGTCCGATTTCTCCAGCAGGACGACCGCCTCGGCCACCGGCTCGCCGCCACCGATCATCGGCAGCGATTCGCCCATGTGCCGCTCGATCGTGTCGTGCAGGTGGGCCTGTCCGGTGAAGAGCGCGTCCAGCAGCGCTTTCTCCGAGATGGAGCCGGCCACCTCACCGGTGACGACCGGCGGTTCGGCCTTGAGGACCGGGAGTTGGCTGACGCCGTATTCCCGCATGTAGTCGATGGCGTCGCGCACCGTCTCGGTCGGGTGCACGTGGATCAGCGGCGGGATCTCGGAGGCCTTGCTCGCCAGGGCGTCGGCCACCGTGGGGGTGCCCTCCTGGGTACGCAGGAACCCGTACCTCGCCATCCATTTGTCGTTGAAGATCTTCGACAGGTAGCCACGGCCGCCGTCGGGCAGCAGCACCACGATGACGTCGTCCGGTCCGGCCTTGCGGGCGACCTCGAGCGCGGCCACCACCGCCATCCCGCACGAGCCGCCGACCAGCAGGCCCTCTTCGCGGGCCAGGCGGCGGGTCATCTCGAAGGAGTCCGAGTCGCTCACCTCGATCACCTCGTCGGTGACCGAGCGGTCGTACGCCGTGGGCCAGAAGTCCTCGCCCACGCCCTCGACCAGGTAGGGCCGCCCGGTGCCGCCGGAGTAGACGGAGCCTTCCGGGTCGGCGCCGATGACCCGCACCGACCCCTGCTCCTTGAGATAGCGCCCGACGCCACTGATCGTGCCGCCGGTGCCGACACCCGCCACGAAGTGGGTGATCTTGCCGGCGGTCTGGTCCCACAACTCGGGGCCGGTCTGCTCATAGTGCGAGCGGGGGTTGGCCGGATTGCTGTACTGGTCCGGTTTCCAGGCGCCCGGAATGTCCCGGGTCAGCTGGTCGGACACGTTGTAGTAGGAACGGGGGTCCTCAGGGGCGACGGCGGTCGGGCAGACCACCACCTCCGCGCCGTACGCCCGGAGCACGTTCTGCTTGTCCTCGCTGACCTTGTCGGGGCAGACGAAGACGCACTTGTAACCGCGCCGCTGGGCCACCAGGGCCAAGCCGACGCCGGTGTTGCCGCTGGTCGGCTCGACGATGGTTCCGCCGGGCTTGAGCAGGCCCGCCTTCTCGGCATCCTCGACCATCCGCAACGCGATCCGGTCTTTGACCGAGCCACCCGGATTCATGTATTCGACCTTGGCCAGCACGGTGGCGCTGATACCTTCGGTCACACTGTTGAGCCTGACCAGCGGCGTGTTACCGATGATCTCGACCACGTTGTCGTAATAGCGCACGCTTTACTTTACGACCAGACGCGGCCTGGTCTTCTCCCACTCCAGGAACCGCTCCGTCTCCGCGAGGATCGCACCGGCCAGCCAGGTCACCGCCACGGCGTCGTCGATCAGGCCGAAGAGGAAGACGAACATCTCCGGGACCGCGTCGATCGGGGACACGACGTAGACCGTGGCGGCCGTCATCAGCGCCAGCCGCACGCCGCCGTCGTACTCCCCCCTGGTGGTCGCCAGGAGCATCCGGGGCAGCGCCCCGAGCCGCTCTGCCAGCGTCGGGCCACCACGGCTGCCCGCGGTGAGCGCACGGGCCAGCGCGGTGAACGCCGCCGCACGTTTCAACGATTTGGCCATCCCTGTTCCCCTTTCCGCTACTCAAGCATGACCTGGGGACGCCAGAATTGCCTCTCGCCATCGCGAGTTAGCCTCGAATCCCGACCCCACACGCCGATCATGGGCGAGCCGGATGGTTCCCTTCGAGCGACAGCGAGGGAGACTATGAGCACCATCGATGCACCCAGGATCCACGGGTCCCCCGCCACCGACTGGCGGTGGATCAGAACGGCCGGACGGGTCGCCGGAGCCGTCGCCGGGCTGACCGCGCTCTCCGTCGGGCTGCTGTACCGCCAGGCCGCCGACGCGCGCCGGGTGATCCCGATGGCCGAGGCGCCACCGCCGCGCGGCGACGGCGTCTACGGCGCGAAGTTCGGCGGGAAGCCCCTCACCATGGTGGTCCTCGGGGATTCCATCGCCGCGGGGTACGGCGTACACCGCCCCCGGGAGACCCTCGGCGCGCTCTTCGCCACCGGTGTCTCCCGCCGCCTGCGCCGCCCGGTCCGGCTGTACCGGCTGGCCGTCGTCGGCTCCGTCTCGGCAGGCCTGCCGTACCAGGTGGACGCCGCCCTGGAGTACGCACCGGACCTGGCGATCATTCTGATCGGGGGGAACGACGTCACCCACGTCTCGGCCCGCCCGGCGGCGGTCCGCCACCTGGGTGACGCGGTGCGCAGGCTGCGCGCCGCCGACTGCCGCGTGGTCGTCGGCACCTGTCCCGACCTCGGCGCGATCAAGCCGATCAAGCCGCCGCTGCGCTGGCTGGCCCGCCGGTGGAGCCGTCAGCTGGCCGCCGCGCAGACCATCGCGGTGGTGCGGGAGGGTGGCCGCACCGTGTCGCTCGGCAACCTGCTCGGCCCGATGTTCGAGGCCGATCCGGTGCGGATGTACAGCTCCGATCGTTTCCACCCGTCCGCCGAGGGGTACGCCAGAGCGGCAGCCGTGATGATGCCGACGGTGATGACCGTGCTCGCCACGGACGACCGGGCGCCCACCCCCGTCGCCGAGGACGTCCGTGCCCTGCCCGAGGCGGCCGACGAGGCGGTCCGCGCGCCCGGCACCGAGGTCGCACCGGCCGGCCGGTGGGCCCGGATGCGGCGCTACCGTTGGTTCAGTTCGCGCCCGGCGACCACGGCATCGATTCCCGGCGGTGACCCCACGACAGGGGCCGTAGGGTATACCCCAGAGGATCATCAGGTCGGCTGATGCTCATCGGGTCGGCTAATGCAGGGAGGCGAAACATGGCCGGGCTGCCGGAACGACTGACCAGGACCGCGGCCACGAGCCTGCTGGCGGGTGCGGTGGGCGGAGTCGCCCTGCTCGCCGGTGAGCTGCTCGCCGCCAAGGCCCGTCGCTATGCCAAACCCACCATGGGCCTGGCTCTGCGCACCTCGATGGGCCCGCAGAACGCGCCGCCGCTGCGGCTGGTCCTGCTCGGCGACTCGGCCGCGGTCGGCGTCGGCGTGGAGTGGCTGTCCGACACGGTCGGCGGCCAGCTCGCCCGGCTGCTGGCCGACGGCTCCCCCGACACCGGGCAGCGGCACGTGCTGCTCTCCAGCGTCGGTGTGGCCGGTTCCCGGTCCACCGACCTCGCCACCCAGGTGGCCCGGTCCCTGCTCGGTGACCGTCCCGACGTGGCCGTCGTCCTCATCGGCTCCTATGACGCCGCCTCCGGGCGCAGCCCCGAGGACGCCGCCGGCCATCTCGGCCAGGCCGTCCGCCGGTTGCGTTCGGCCGGCGTCCAGGTGGTCGTCGGCACCTGCCCCGACCTCGGCGCCTCCCGGTCCCTGGCCCCGCCGTTGCGGCAGATCGCCGGGCTGGTCGGCCGACGGCTGGCGAAAGCGCAGGCCAAAGCGGTGACCGAGGCCGGGGGCGTGGTGGTCGACCTGGCCGGCGAGACGGGCGCGGTGTTCCGAGCCGACTCCGGGACCCTCTGTTACGACGGCTTCCACCCGTCGGCCGACGGCTACCGGGTCTGGGCCCACGCCCTCTACCCGGCGGTGGTGAAAGCCGCGATGACCGGCGTCTGACCGTTTCCGGGCCAGGCTGGGCGGCCCGTGGCGGCATTTCCGGGTCGCGGTGGGCAGCATGTGACAAATTCGCGCTTCCGACCATGTTACCGGTAAGTAAACTGGGCGCATGCCGGAAGCTGTCATCGTCGCCACTGCCCGCTCCCCCATCGGCCGCGCCCACAAGGGCTCCCTCAAGGATCTGCGCGCCGACGATCTCGCCACCACGATCGTCGACGCCGCGCTGAACAAGGTGCCGCAGCTCGATCGCACCCTCATCGAGGACCTCTACCTCGGTTGCGGTCTGCCGGGCGGTGAGCAGGGCTTCAACATGGCCCGCGTGATCGCCACCAAGCTGGGCCTGGACGGCCTGCCCGGCGCCACCGTCACGCGTTACTGCTCGTCCTCGCTGCAGACCACCCGGATGGCCTTCCACGCCATCAAGGCCGGTGAGGGCGACGTCTTCGTCTCGGCCGGTGTCGAGACCGTCTCCCGCTTCACGCGCGGCAGCTCCGACGGCCTGCCGTCAGCCGCGCAGGAGGCGGTGGGCCGCTGGACCAACCCGTTCTTCGACGAGGCGCAGGCCCGCACGGTGGCCACGGCTCAGAACGGCGGCGTCTGGCACGACCCCCGCGAGGACGGCCTGGTTCCCGACGTCTACATCGGGATGGGCTACACCGCGGAAAACCTCGCCCAGATCAAGAACGTCTCCCGCGAGGAGATGGACGAGTTCGGCGTACGTAGCCAGAACCTTGCCGAGAAGGCCATCGCCAACGGGTTCTGGGAGCGTGAGATCACCCCGGTGACCCTCCCCGACGGCACCGTCGTGTCGAAGGACGACGGCCCCCGTCCCGGCGTCAGCCTCGACGCGGTCTCCCAGCTGAAGCCGGTCTTCCGTCCCGACGGCCGGGTCACCGCCGGCAACTGCTGCCCGCTCAACGACGGCGCCGCCGCGCTCGTCATCATGAGCGACACCAAGGCCCGCGAGCTCGGCATCACCCCGCTCGCCCGGATCGTCTCCACCGGCGTCACCGCCCTCTCCCCCGAGATCATGGGTCTCGGCCCGGTCGAGGCGTCGAAGCAGGCCCTCAAGCGCGCCGGCATGACCATCGGCGACGTCGACCTCGTCGAGATCAACGAGGCCTTCGCCGCCCAGGTGATCCCCTCCTACAAGGAGCTGGGCATCCCGCTGGACAAGCTGAACGTCAACGGTGGCGCCATCGCCGTCGGCCACCCGTTCGGCATGACCGGCGCCCGGATCACCGGCACCCTGCTCAACTCGCTCGACTGGCACGACAAGAGCATCGGTCTGGAGACCATGTGTGTCGGCGGCGGCCAGGGCATGGCCCTGATCATCGAGCGCCTCAGCTGACCTTTCCCGCCCGGGCCCGGCACGTCGCACCACGTGCTGGGCCCGCTCCATGTCCAGCGGGGACCGTCTGATCGGATGGGAGGGCACAACGCCCAGCCCACCTCGGAGGCCGGACATGCCCGCAACCTGCCGGATCGTCGCTGTCAGCCCCGGATCGGCGCTCCTCGCCCCGGCCGCGGCACTGTTCGACGACTATCGCGTCCACTACGGCCACCCCGCCGACCCGGACGGCACCGTGGCCTGGCTGGCCCGGCAGCTCACCGGCGCCTTCCGCATGTTCGTGGCCCTGCGTGACACGCCTGCCGGGCAACCGCTCGGGCTGATCAGCGTCGTGGAGCTCCCCGCCTCGCTACGGCTGGGCACTTTCTGGTCCGTCCGTGACCTCTACGTCGCAGCGGCCCACCGGCGCGGCGGCGTCGCCCGGGCGCTCCTCGGCCACGCCGTGGCCGGGGCCCGTGCCGCCGGCGCGCTGCGCGTCTCGCTGCAGACCGAGCCCGGCAACACCTCCGCGCAGGCGCTGTACGCCGCCGCCGGCTTCCGCCCGGTCCCCGACCTGGACCTGCTCAGCCTTCCCCTCACCACCGGCCTCTGACGATCCTGTGGTCCCGGCTCCCGGACGCCGGCACCCCGATCGTGGTACGGGTGGGCCGGAGTTCCCACACCCGGTGGCCATCATCAAACGGCGCCCGTGCTGTCCTGCGGGCGCCACACCCCGGTGGCCATCAGACGGGCGCCCGTGCTGGCCGGCGGCCGCCACAGCCGGTGACCGGCCGCCTCAGCCCGGCGGTCGCGCCGCGGCCCGGTGCGGCGCCCACTTCGCGTCGGAGCCCCGGGACCGGATGGTTACGGCAGGGCGGCGACGCCCGTACCGGAAAGGTTGGAGAGTTTCACCGCCGCCCGCGGTGACCCGGCGCCGGTCAGAGGGCCCGGCGGACCTCGGCCACAGCGGCGTTCGCGCGGTCCAGAAGCTCGGCGGACGGAGCCGCGGCGACGATGTCGTCGGCGAGAACCCGGAGCTGGTCGCGCAGCACCAGATCATGGATGTGCGGGACCGGGCGGGCCGCACGGCCCTCGGCCTCGGCCCCCAGGTCGGCGAGACGCTGAACGAGGCCCTGGACGAGCTGAGAGCGGGTGCCGGTCGCGGCGTTCGCCGGCACTGCCCGCCACCGGGGCTCGTCCCAGTGGTGGATCTGCGTGAGCAGCCGCTCGATGGAGGTGGCGAAGTCTGGCACCCGGCGACGATACCCGGCCCGGCTGCGACCGGCGCCGCCGGCAGAACGGCGGAACCCGCCCGGCGCGGGTGCGCCGGACGGGTTCCGGTTGGTTCGGGAGCAACGCCCGGGCCGCGGGGAGACGGGCCGGGCGCTGCTCGGTTGACGACGGACGAACCGTCAGTCGTCGCCCTGGAAGAAGCTCAGCAGGCGGAGGATCTCGATGTAGAGCCAGACGAGACCGACCAGGATGCCGAACGCCGCCGTCCAGGAGTAGCGCTGCGGAAGACCCATCCGCACGCCCTCCTCGATCTCCGCGAAGTTCAGGATGAAGCTCAGCGAGGCGACCACGATGCAGATCAGGCTGAACCCGATGCCCAGCGCGCCGTTGTCACGCAGGCCGGTGTTGAAGCCGAACATCGACAGGACGAAGTTGATCAGCATGACCGCGAAGAGCCCGGCCATGATCGAGATGATGGCTCGGGTGAACTTCGGCGTGGCCCGGATGACACGGGCCTTGTAGAGCCCCGCCATCACGAAGAAGACGCCGAACGTGGCGATCACCGCCTGTAGCACGATCCCCTGGAAACCCATGATTTCCTGGAAGAACTTGCTGACCAGGCCGACGAAGGCGCCCTCGATGACCGCGTAGGCCACGACGAGGGCTGGGTTCGCCATCCGCATGAAGGAGATGACCAGGCCCAGCACCAGGCCGGTCAGGGCCGCGCCCATCCAGACGGGACCGATCAGGGCGTCCGGGACGAGCGTCCACGCGGCGACCGCGGAGGCGCCGGTGATGCCGAGCAGCGTGACCGTCTTGACGACGACGTCGTCGATGGTCATCGGCTGGACGGCCGGAGGAGCGGAGGGGTAGCCCGTCGCAGTGGGGTAAGGGTCGCCGTAAGCCGGCTGACCGTAACCCGGCTGCGCGGTCGGCCCGTGTGGCCCGTATCCGGCCGCTCGCTCCCGCTCGGCCGCCTGGCCGAGGCGCGAGAGCACCGGGTTAGATGTCTTCACTGTTTCCAGCCTCCCTTGAGGTGTCGGCACGATGCCTGTGTTCAAGGGTAAGCGCTGGCAGCGGATATCGCCGCACCCAAAAACTGTGAGCAGGCTGAAAATGATCCTGTCCGCGCAGGTCAGCAAGCCCATGCAGGCGAAATGCGGCCGCGGCAGGACAGCCGCGACCGCTGACGATGGTGCCCGGGGCGGGTCTCGAACCCGCACGCCTTTTGGGCAGCCGCTTTTAAGGCGGCCGTGTCTGCCATTCCACCACCCGGGCGGCCTGCGAACACCGTATCTGGTGCCGCCCAGGCGGTGGAAACGGCGTTGGCCGGATCAGCGGGTCCCGGCGGGCACCTTCGTCTCCGTCGGCAGCGCCACCGGCGGGGTCACCTCGGTGAACTCCTCACGGGGGTGGTGCAGCTGACCGAGGGCCACGGTCTCCCGCTTGAACAGGAACGCGAGCACCCAGTCGGCGAGCACCCGGACCTTGCGGTTCGTCGAGGGGATCCGGCTGACGTGGTAGAAGCGGTGCATCAGCCACGCCGGGTAGCCCTTGACCTTGATGCCGTAGACGTGCGCGACACCCTTGTTGATGCCGAGACCGGCGACGCCGCCGACGTGCTTGTGGCGGTAGTCCTTCGGCGCGCCGCCCAGGATCACCTGAGCGATGTTGTCGGCGAGCACCTTGGCCTGGCGGACGGCGTGCTGGGCGCTCGGCGAGCACCAGCCACCGGGGTTGGTGAGGTCGGGGACCTGCGCGCAGTCGCCCGCGGACCAGGCGCCCTCCCAGACCTCGCCGGTGGTGGTGTCAGCGACCTGCAGCGTGGGCAGGCAGTTGACGTGGCCCTTCGGGCCGAGCGGCAGGTCGGTGTTGGCCAGCATCGGCGACGGCTTGACACCGGCCGTCCAGACCAGCGTCTCGGCGCGGAACGAGTCTCCGTCGGAGAGCTCGATCTTGCCGTCGACGCAGGACTGCAGGAAGGTGCTCAGGCGCAGGTCGATGCCGCGGGCGGCGAGCTGGCGGGCCGTGTAGGCGCCCATCTCGGGGCCCACCTCGGGCAGGATCCGGTTGGTGGCCTCGACCAGGATGAAGTGGACCTCCTTCGGGTCCAGCTCCGGGTAGTACTTCAGCGCGTCGGAGACCACGTCCTGCATCTCGGCGAGCGCTTCGATGCCGGCGAAGCCACCGCCGACGAACACGAAGTTCAGCGAGGCCTTGCGCACTTCCTCGTCGGGCGTCACCGCGGCGACGTCGAGCCGGTCGAGGATGTGGTTGCGCAGGTAGATGGCCTCGCCGATGGTCTTCAGGCCGATGCCCATGTCCCGGAGGCCGGGGATCGGCAGGGTCCGGGAGACCGAGCCGGGCGCCACGATGATGTGGTCGTACTCCATCTCGTACGCCGGGCCGTCGATCGGCTGGACGGTCACGGTCTTGCGCGCGTGCTCGACCCGGGTCACCTCACCGGAGACGATGCGGCACTTCTTCAACTCCTGGCGCAGCGGCACCACAGCGTGTCGCGGCGAAATGTTACCGGCCGCTGCCTCGGGCAGGAACGGCTGGTAAGTCATGTGAGGAACAGGGTCGATGACGACGACCTCGGCCCGGTTGCGATTCAGCTTCTTGGACAGGCGGAGGGCGGCGTAAAGCCCGACGTGACCTGCTCCTACGACGACTATGCGCGGCGGATTCACACCCCTATTGTCGCGCGCGCCGGCCTTCTCATGCGTCGTTCTGTGACGATCACAACGGCGGAAGTCAAGTGACGTAACACTCAGAATTCACTCACGATGGGTCATCCGCGCTAGGACCATTGTCACAGCCGTCGCTGCGGCCAGGCCGACGAGCGTGGCCAGCTGAAAGGCGTCGCCACCGAGGTCCGCGGTCAGCCCGAGCGCCAGCACGATCACCACGGCCGATGTCAGCACCACGACCAGAGCGCGGCCCAGCCAGAGGGCCGGCACATCCATGTTGACCATCGCGTCGTACGGCAGAACGGCGGCCAGAGCGGTCAGCGTGTGACCGAGATAGAGCAGTGTGGCGAGAGCCAGCACACGCAGGAGCGTGACCGGCGACCCCCACCCGGCGGTGTCGAGGAGCCAGCCGGCGATCACGGCCAGCGCCACGGCCGTGCCGCCGCGGCCCTGCGGGGCCATCGCCGGCCAGAACGCGAGCGCGACCAGCATGATCAGGAACCGGGGCGAGGACAGCAATTCGGCCGGCCAAGCGACGCCCATCGCGAGCAGGCCGGTGAGCAGGATGCCGCAGCGGACCGTGAACGGTACGGCCGTGGCCCGCCCGGCCGCGCTCTTCAGCCGCTCGACCCGCCGTGTGATCGCGGTCAGCACGTCAGTGCCCCCTCGGAACCGAAGCCAGCCGGGCCACGTCACGCAACACCAGGTCGAGGCTGCCGGCGCCGGCCCACGCCACCACCGGCACGCCGTGCTCGCGCAGCCGTCCCAACACGTTCTCCCGCTCCATCCGCCACAGCCGGGTGGCCAGCGGCGTCCACTGGTTCTTCACCGGCGGGGCGGCCTGCGGGGGCAGGGTGTCGACCGCGACCACGTAGCGGCCGGACTGGGTGAGCTGGGCGAGCATGTCGGCGGCCCGCGGGTCGACCAGCGGGGTGAGCACCACGACCAGCGCCGACGAGGACACGTGGTGGGCGCCGAAGACGTTCTCGTACTGCTCGGTCTCGACCGGATCGGGGCGGACGTCGAGCAGCCATTCGAGCACGGTCAGGTACTGCCGGCGGCCGGAGGCGGGACGCAGCCGGCGGGCGGTCGAGCCGTACTCCAGCAGCGAGACCCGGTCGCCGCGGTGCAGGTAGTGCTCGGCGATCGCGGCCGCCGCCCGGACCGTGGTGTCCAGCACCGACGAGCCGCCGCGGACACCGCCGGAGAGACCGACCTCGCCGAGCACGTCGAGCAGGAGCAGCACCTCGGCGTCCCGGTCCGACAGGGTGGACGCCACGTGCAGGTCACGGGTCCGCAGCGAGACCCGCCAGTCGATGCGGCGCAACCGGTCGCCGGGGGCGAACTGCCGGACGCCGGCCAGTTCGCCGCCCTCGCCGGGGCGGCGGGAGCGGTGCGCGCCGACCAGGCCGGCCGCGGCCGGCATCGCCTCGGTCGCCTTGAACGGCTCCGTGATCGGGTAGACCCGCACGCCCCGGGCATGGGTGACCACCGGGCGGCTGGCCAGCAGGCCACCGCAGGCGGCGGCCCGGGCGGCGGCCGGGCCGACGTCCTGCCGGCCCCAGCGCAGGGCCTCGCCGGGCAGGTCGATCGTGGCCCAGCCGTCAGCGGCCACGGTGAGGGCGAACGGCCGGTCCGAGTGTTCCAGCCGCAGCCACGGGGAGGTGCGGGCGCGGACCACGACCAGGTCGTAGCCGACCGCGTCCGGGTTGGCGACGGTCACCCCCGCGTCCACCTCACCGCCCTCGACCAGGTACGACTCGTCGGCGCTGATGGTGACCTCGGGCGCCGCGGCGGGCACCCGGCGCAGGTTGATCGCCGCGCCGATCGCGAACGGCGCCGCGAGCAGCACCAGGTCGACCCGGCCCAGGGCCACGCCCAGCAGCAGGAGCAGGCCGGTGAGCAGGACCGTCCGGCCGAGCGCCCGGGTGGGCACCCAGACCGGGCCGGACTGGTCGGCCGTGCCCGCGGCGGGCACGGCCGGACGCAGGCGCAACAGGTCAGTCATGCCGGGCGTACGTCGGGAGCGCCCCACTGGCCGGGGCGGGCACCGCGGAGAGCACCTCCTGGACCACGAAGGACGGGTTCACCTGGCGCAGCCACATCTCCGGGCGCAGGGTGATCCGGTGGGCGAGCGCCGGAATGGCGACGTCCTTCACGTCCTCCGGCACGACGTAGTCGCGGCCGGCCATCGCCGCACGGGCCCGGGCCAGCAGGAGCAGGGCGAGCGAGCCACGGGGCGACGAGCCGACCAGCACGGCGCTGTGGTCCCGGGTGGCCGAGGCGAGCGACACGATGTAGCGGCCGATCGAGTCCTCGACCGCGACCGATTCCAGCGCGGCCTGCATCATCTGCAGCGTCCGGGCGTCCACGACGGGGGTGAGGGTGGACTCCTCCTGGCGCCGCGACATCCGCCGCTGGAGCACCGTCCACTCCTCCTCGGCGGTCGGGTAGCCGAACGAGACCCGCAGCAGGAACCGGTCCAGCTGGGCCTCGGGCAGCGGGTACGTCCCCTCGTACTCGATCGGGTTGGCCGTCGCGATCACGTGGAACGGCGGGTCCAGCCGGTAGGTGACGCCCTCGACCGAGACCTGCTTCTCCTGCATCGCTTCGAGCAGGGCGGACTGGGTCTTCGGCGGCGTCCGGTTGATCTCGTCGGCCAGCAGCATGTTGGTGAAGACCGGGCCGGCTCGGAAGGCGAAGTCGCCCTTGCGCTGGTCGTAGAGGAACGAGCCGGTGACGTCGGCGGGCAGCAGGTCGGGGGTGAACTGCAGCCGGCGGAAGTCGAGCCCGAGCGCCTGCGCGAAGGACCGGGCGGTCAGCGTCTTGCCGAGGCCTGGCATGTCCTCCAACAGCACGTGGCCGCCGGCCAGGATCCCGGCCAGCACGAGTTCCAGCGAGTCTCGCTTGCCCACCAGGACCGTGCCGACGGAGTCGAGGACCGCCCCGGCCAGCCGCCCGACCTCGTACGGGGGAAGAGCCTGCGTCACCGGCGCACCTTTCTCACAGTCGTTCCATGGTGTCTAGGTAGGTTTCGACGTCCCGGGGCTTCAACGAGCGCCGCGTCGGCCCGGACAACGCCGACCAGAGATCGTCGCCGAGAAGTTCCCGGGCCCGGCGCGGGTCGCTGGCCCGGGTGATGCCGTGCCGCAGGCGCAGCCGTTCGTCGGTCATCTCCGCGAGCACCGGCAGAACGTTACGCGAGTGGAGATCCGGATCCGAGTGCGCCCGGTCCAGGTTCTGCTCCCACCGGCGGACGGCCGCCCGGAGCGCGTCGGCGGCCGGCGCGGCGTCGGATCCGATCCGGGAGCGCAGCCGGGGCGGGGGTGGCGGGGCCACCATCGAGACGGCGTGGATCACCAGCCGGAGGCCGGTCAGCAAGGCGACCAGCAGCAACAGCGAGATGCTCATGCCGACCGAGCGCAGGCCCGCGGTCACGACCACTGTGGCCGCGGCGATGATGGCGACGTTGATGGCGAGCGTCACGCCGAGTGTCCGTCGCTTGACGACGGTCTCGGGCTCCTCGACCGTGTGCCGGCTCTCGGCGATGCCGAAGAGGTCGTCCAGCCCCCCGTCGCTCATGCCGCCACCTCCGCTTCGCTCCGGTGTCGGCATGAGTCTTGAACTGCGCCGGCTGATTCGCTCGCAAGCTCGCTCATGCCTGCGCTCCGCTCCGGGCGGCGCCCAGGTCGGCGCGCAGCCGTTCCAGGGCGGACCGGGCCTGCTGCCGCATCTGGTCGTCGACGGTGTGGGTGGCGTACCGGGCCTCGCGGTAGACCTCGAGGAGCGCGGCCAGCACGCCGGCGTCGACCTGCTGCTCGGCCAGCAGCCGGCCGACGTAGTCGGTGGGGCTGTCGCCGGGATGCCGGGGGGTGCCGGCGGCGGCGGCCGCGTCCTCCAGCCGCACCCAGCACGCGATCACCGCCCGGCGCGGGTCACGGTCGGTGTCGGAGAGCTCCTCCAGGCCCGCGTCGAGCGCGGCGACCAGGTCGTCAGCGGTCCGCGGGGCCCGCTGCGGCTGACGCCGGCGGCCGGTGCGAGCCGGGCGGCGGCGCAGGTAGTCGCGGATCAGCGCCCAGGAGAGGCCGAGGACCATCAGGAACGCGCCGATGATGAGCACGATCAGGGTGGCGTCGCCCACCCAGTCGGGCAGGCCGCGGGCCGGCTCGGGGACCCTCTCCTGAATGCTGGGGGTCACCGACGGGCGGGGCGGCAGCAGCGGCGCCCGGGTGGGGGGCGCGTCCTGCTGGATCTGCTCAAGCTGCGGAGCGGACCTGGTGGCGGCCAACGAGATCGCGAAGAGCAGCCCGAGAACGGCGGCGAGGGGCCACCATCGGCGCAGTGAGGCGAAGTCCATGCGAGGGCTCAGATCCGTGACTCGAGGGTTGTCGGCGCTCGCATCATGCCAGGCCCGCCAGTTCCTTCGCACGGCCGAACACCTCGTCCAGCATCGCCGGGGTCAGCCGGCCGGTGAAGGTGTTCTGCTGGCTGACGTGGAAACTGCCCAGGAGAACCGGTGCGCCGGGCACGGCGACCTGGGCGCCGTGCCCGAATTTCGGGCGCGGCACCGGCGGCCGGACCCCGTAGGCGGCGGTCATCGCCGGCCACCAGGCCGCCCAGGCGAAGGCGCCGAGAGCGACCACCACCCGCAGCGTGGGCCGGACCAGCTCCAGCTCACGGCGGAACCAGGGCGCGCAGGTGTCGCGTTCGCCGGGCAGCGGTTTGTTGTCGGGTGGGGCGCAGCGCACGGCAGCGAAGATCCGGGTGTGCCGCAGCGCGAGGCCGTCGTCGGCGGAGACACTGGTCGGCTGGTTGGCCAGCCCGGCCCGGTGCAGCGCGGCGAACAGCACGTCGCCGGAGCGGTCGCCGGTGAATATCCGCCCGGTGCGGTTGCCGCCGTGCGCGGCCGGCGCCAGGCCGAGGACGGCGATCTCGGCGTCGGCGGGACCGAACCCCGGGACCGGGCGGCCCCAGTACACCTGGTCACGGAAAGCGGCACGGCGCGCCACGGCGATGTCGGTGCGCCAGGCGACCAGGCGCGGACAGGCGAAACAGTCCGCGATGTGGGCGTCGAGCACGGTCAGCGAGGCGGTTTCGGCCGCCTGTGCGGCGACTTCCTCGGGGGTACGCGCGGACGCGCCGGACGGGAGCACCCGTCCAGCACAGCATCCCGGCGCGGAGGAAACGAACCCGGGTCGGCCCGGTGTCGCGGACGTCGAGCAGACGTCCTCGGCCGGACTTTTCGGATCTCAGGCCGCGCGGATCAGTTCGTCTTCACGCAGAGCAGGTAACCCTCGCCCTCGGCGCTGGCGATGATGTTCCCCTTCTCGCCGTCTTTCAGCTTCTCCTTGAGGATCGCGTCGCAGGCGGGGCTGTTGACGTCCTTGACCCCTTCGACACGGTCCAGCACGGTGTACTTGGCGGCGGAGGAGGAGCAGTCGACGATCTCCGCCTTGATCTCGCTGGCGGTCTCCGCCAGCTCGCTCTTGGAGCCGATGCAGTCACCGGCCTTGGCGTCCTTGGTCGCGTCCTCGGCGAAAGCGCTGCCGATGCCGATCTTGATCACCACGACGATCGCGATGACCGCGAGAGTGCCCAGGATGCCGAGTGCCTTGGCGAGGAACTTCTTCTTCGGCTTGACCTCCGGCGCACCGGGGAACTGCACGCCGGGCGGCGGCGGGAAGCCCTGTGCCCCGGCGTTCGGCGGCGGGAAGGACGGCGGGACGGCGCCGCCGGCCTGGGGCGGCACAGCCGGGTCAGTCATCGGGCTTTCCTCTCAGGGGGCGGCCGGCGTTGCCGGCCGGCACGCGAGGATAGCGATCTCCCTCGCGTGCTCGCGATCCCCCTAGCAGCCCGTATTCGTCACCTCGACACGGTCGGCGCCGGCGTGGTCGCGGCCGGGCCTGTGGACGAACCTGTGGACGAAGCCGGGGCCCCGCTCCCCTGAGGCACCGACGGGACGGCCGACGGCGCCGCCGATTCGCCGGCCCGGGTGCCGTCAGCCGGGAACGGCGCCTGGGCGAGGCAGTACGGATAGGTGCCGCTGCGCACCTGCGTCCAGTTGCCGTCCGCGTCGTAGCAGGAGGCCTCACCCAACTGGATGGGGTGCCCGTTCTGGTCGTAGAGCTGCACGCCCTGCAGAAGCCGGCCCTGCCCGTCATAGACGAAGACGTCACGGACCTCGTCGTAGCGGCTTCCCCCGTCGGTGTAGCTCACCTGGTCGTAGTAGTCACGCTGGGCGGCGGAGTCGACCTCGAAGAAGCCGACCACCGCGAAGAGCACCAGGAACGCCGTGCCGAGGCGGAGGAAGCGCCGCGGCCAGCGCCGGGCCGGAACCCCCCGGCGGCCCAGCCAGATCGAGCCGAGGATGCCGAGGGCGAGCAGGATGACGGCCGCGAAACCGTCGCCGTCGATCCGGGGCAGCAGGCCCAGCGGTTCGCTGGAGTCGTGCAGCATGAAGGCGACCGTCATGGCTGCCAGATAGCCCCGGAGAATCCACCAGGCGGGCCGCAGCAGCACGAGGAACTCACTGGCCCTCGGGTAGCCCAGAACGGGCCCGACCCGCGCGTCGGCGCGGTGCAGCAACCCGGCGATCCGGGCGCGATGCCGGGCCGCGGTCTCGGCGATGCGGGACTGCTCACCCGGTGGCTGCGGGCCGGCCGCGACACCGGCGCTGGCGCTGAGCTCGGCCGCGTAGGCGTCCGGCGGGCCGAGCCGCTCGTAGAGCGACCCACCGCCCTCGGCCAGCACCTCGGCCAGGTGTTCGGGCAGGTCTTCGAGCAGCTCGTCACGGGTGGCGGCGGGCAGGCCGGCGAGTGCCTGCCGGACGCCCTCCACGTAGACGGCGATCTCGTCCTGTGCCGTGAGGTTCACGCCTTCCCCCGCTCGCGAAGCAGATCTTCCATGATCGATGCGAATCCGTGCCAGACCTTGCCGGAACGCTGCAACTCGGCACGGCCGGCTTCGTTGAGTGCGTAGTACTTCCGGTGCGGGCCCTCGTCACTGGGCACCACGTAGCTGTTGAGCAGGCCGCCGTTGAAGAGCCGGCGCAGGGTGCCGTAGACCGAGGCGTCGCCCACGTCCTCCAGACCGGAGGCGCGCAGGCGGCGCAGGATGTCATAGCCGTAACCGTCCTCGTCGCGCAACACGGCGAGGACCGCCAAATCGAGCACGCCCTTGAGCAGCTGTGTCGGATCCACGCGGAGCACACTACTGCGCAATCCGAAGTACCGTCAACAGCGCACTACCCGGACGGGCAGTGCGGAAAAGGGACGGTCAGACGGCCAGGCCGAACGCGATGCCGTCGAGGATGTCGTGCTCGGAAGCGATCACGAAGTCGTGGCCGGAGCGCTCGATGATCGACTTCATGATCAGGGCGCCGCCGCCGATCACGTCGGCGCGACCGGGATGCATCACGGGCAGGGCCAGCCGCTCGGCGACGGTCATCGCCAGCAACTCGCCGGTCACCCGGGCGACGACCGGGGCGTCGATCCTGCTGTGGTGGATGCGCGTGGAGTCGTACACCTCGAGGTCGTGCGCGAGAGCGGCCACGGTGGTGACCGTCCCGGCCAGCCCGACCAGCGTCTTCGCGTCGTGGCCGGAGACGGCCGCCAAGGCCGTGTCGACGGCCTTGGCGATGTCCGCCTCTGCCGCCGCCAGCTCGGACGGGGTCGGCGGGTCGGTGTGCAGGTGCCGCTCGGTCATCCGGACACAGCCGATGTCCATCGAGATCGCGTGCTCGACGCCGGCCGTGCCGGTGACGAACTCGGTGGAGCCACCTCCCAGGTCGAAGACCAGGTAGGGGCCCTCGGCGTCGAGGCCCCGCACCGCCCCGGTGAAGGACAGCGCGGCCTCCTGCTCACCGGTGATCACCTCGGGCTCGATGCCCAGCACCCCCCGGACCATGCCACGGAAGTCCTGCGCGTTGGAGGCGTCCCGGCTGGCCGAGGTGGCGCACATCCGCACCCGGGTGACGCCCAACTCGGCGATCTCGGCGGCGTAGCCGAGCAACGCCTGCCGGGTCCGCTCGATCGCGGCGGCGGCGAGCATCCCGGTACGGTCGACGCCTTCCCCCAGCCGCACGATCTCCATCCGGCGGGACACGTCGACGAGTTTGTCGGAGTCCACGTCGGCGATCAGCAGGCGGATGGCGTTGGTGCCGCAGTCGATGGCGGCGACCCGCACACTCATAGGTGCAACAGCATTCTCGTGTTCCCCAGCGTGTTCGGCTTGACCCGTTCCAGGTCCAGGAATTCGGCCACACCCTCGTCGTACGAGCGCAGCAACTGCTCGTAGACGCCGTGCGGCACCGGTGCCCCGTCGATCTCGGTGAACCCGAACGACCCGAAGAACCGGGTCTCGAAGGTGAGGCAGAAGACCCGCCGCACGCCGAGCTCACGCGCCTGGTCGATGAGCGCCGCGACGATCCGGTGGCCGATCTTCCGGCCGCGCTGCGCCGGGTCCACGGCGACCGTGCGGATCTCCGCCAGGTCCTCCCACATCACGTGCAGCGCGCCGCAGCCCACCACCTGGTCCTGCTCGTCGGCCGCCACCCAGAACTCCTGCACCTGCTCGTACAGCGTGACGGTGGCCTTGCTGAGCAGCCGCCGGTCGGAGGTGTAGGCGTCCACCAGGGATCGGATCGCCCGGATGTCCCTGGTCTTCGCGCGACGGATCCTCACTCGTCGGCCGCGACGCGGACGCAGGGACCACCGGCCCAGTACGGCTCGATCGCGTCCCGCACCTCGTCGCCGAACGGGTTGACGCCCCGCCCGGCGGCCAGCGCGTGCCCGAGGTGGACGTGCAGGCACTTGACCCGGTCCGGCATGCCACCGGCCGAGACGTCCTTGATCTCCGGCACGTCGTCGATGGCGGTCCGCCGGTCCAGATAGTCCTGGTGGGCGGCCGCATACTTCTGGGCCAGCTCCGGGTCGGTGCTGAGACGGTCCTGCATGTCCCGCATGACGCCGGCCGACTCCAGCCGGCTGCACGCGGCGGTGGCGTGCGGGCACGTCAGATAGAACAGGGTCGGGAACGGCGTGCCGTCGTCCAGCCGTGGGGAGGTCTCCACCACGTCGGGATTGCCGCACGGGCAGCGGTGCGCGACCGCGCGGGTGCCGCGGGGCCGGCGGCCTAGCTGGGCCGCCACGATGTCGAGGTCGGCGGGTGTGGGTTGTTCCATCAGTGAGAAATCAGTCCTGGGGCTTCGCGGTGGACGGCTCTGTATCGGAAGACTCTGTACCGGGAGACTCTGTGCCGGGAGACTCTGTGCCGGCGGCTTGCACACTGCTCCACAGCGTGTCGTACCAGCGGTCGGGCGCGGCCGCCGGGGCAGGCGCCGCGGTGCTGCCGGCCCTCTCCTCGTCATACTCCACGACGACCAGCGGCGCCTCGCCGGGACGCACGTATTGCTGTCGTTCCCGGGCCTGGATGCGCAGGTACTCGGGATCGTTCCAGTTCTCCAGTTCCTTCGCCGCCTCGGCGATCCGCGCCCGCTGGTCGGCCGCCGCCTGTTTCATCTCGGCGATCCGCGACTCCTGCTCCAGGTACACCCGCAGGGGGTACGTGTAGGCGAGCGCCAAGGTGATGAGGAGCGCGAACACGACGGTGGCCCGGCTGGTCAGTGCGCTCGGCCGGGGAGCGTCGGTGCGCTCGGCGGACGTGCCGCCACCGGAGGAGCCACCGGCGGCACGGCGGGCCGACGGCGCGCGGACCGGGCCGGTGTTCCTCGTGCGGGACGAGGCGACTCTGGCGCGGGCGGTGGTGTCCCTGGTGCGGACCGGGGCGGGGCGGCCACCGGCGCCGGTGCGGCGGCGGCTCGGGCCCTGACCGCTCGGCGTGCGGCGTTCCGTCATCTCCGACCTCCCCCGCTAGCCGTCACCTGTCATGGCACCCGCCCCGAGAAATCTATGTCTCCCGGGACGGATACCACAAACTCGATGATCTGCCGTTACCAGGTCAGCTGACGCGGTAACGCGGGAAAGCGCCCGCACCGGCGTACCGGGCGGCGTTCTCCAGCTGCTCCTCGATGCGCAGGAGCTGGTTGTACTTGGCGACCCGGTCGGAACGCGCCGGGGCGCCGGTCTTGATCTGGCCGGAGCCGACCGCGACGGCCAGGTCGGCGATGGTGACGTCCTCGGTCTCGCCGGACCGGTGGCTCATCATCGTCTTGAAGCCGGCCCGGTGGGCCAGGTCCACGGCGTCCAGCGTCTCGGTGAGCGAGCCGATCTGGTTCACCTTGACCAGCAGGGCGTTGGCGGCCTTCTCGGCGATGCCGCGGGCCAGGCGCTGCGGGTTGGTGACGAACAGGTCGTCGCCGACGATCTGGACCTTGTCGCCGAGCTGAGCGGTCAGCGCGCTCCAGCCGGCCCAGTCCTCCTCGTCCAGCGGGTCCTCGATGGAGACGATCGGGTACTCGGCGGCCAGCTTCGCGTAGTACGCGATCATCTCGTCGGTCGACTTCGGGGAGCCCTCGAAGACGTACGATCCGTCCTTGTGGAACTCGGTCGCGGCGACGTCCATGGCCAGCACGATGTCGCTGCCCAAGTTGTAGCCGGCGGCCTGGACGGCCTCCGCGATCAGGTCCAGGGCGGCGGCGTTGGTCGGCAGGTCGGGCGCGAAGCCGCCCTCGTCGCCGAGACCGGTCGACAGGCCCTTCTTCTTCAGCACCGACTTGAGCGCGTGGTAGACCTCGGCACCGGCCCGGACCGCCTCGCGGAAGGTCGGCGCGCCGATCGGGGCGATCATGAACTCCTGGACATCGACGTTGGAGTCGGCGTGCGACCCACCGTTCAGGATGTTCATCATCGGCACCGGCAGCAGAGCCGCGTTCGGGCCGCCCAGGTAGCGGAACAGCGGCAGCTCGGCGGAGGCGGCAGCGGCCTTCGCCACGGCGAGCGAGACGCCGAGGATGGCGTTGGCGCCGAGCTCCGACTTTTCGGCGGTGCCGTCGAGGTCGAGCATCTTCTGGTCGATCAGGCGCTGGTCCGAGGCCTCGTAGCCGACCAGCTCGTCGATCAGCTTCTCTTCGATGTTCTCGACCGCTTTGAGAACACCCTTGCCGAGGTAGCGGCTCTTGTCACCGTCGCGGAGCTCGAGTGCCTCGAAAGCACCGGTGGAGGCGCCGGACGGCACCGCGGCGCGACCGACCGACCCGTCGTCCAGGCCGACCTCGACCTCAACGGTCGGGTTGCCCCGGGAATCGAGGATCTCGCGGGCGACGATCGCTTCAATGGTGGCCATTAGTCGTGTCGCTCCCTAACGTTTGTGCGTAAACAGTTTCGGTCCGCGACCCTGCGGGCCGACCACACCGCAGAGCGTATCGAGTCCGGCCATGACGCGTTCGCGCGGCCGGTGAACTCCCCCGCCGGATCGCCTCAAACCTGCGGCGTTCCTGCCGAACGTCTAGGCACTATGACCAGTAGCCTGTTTCCTCCCGACGGGTCGCGCGTCGAGGTGGACATCGAGGGCCGAAACCTCCCGGAAGTCCGGGTCGTCCGGGTCACCGATACCACCGTGACGCTGTCCCTGCCACTCGCGGACGCCGCCTTCACCACCGGGGCGGCGGTGACCACGCGCTGGCCGGCCGGCCCCAGAGGCCGCTTCGTCCAGCGCGGGGCCGTGTTGAAAGTCGACGAGAACCGGATCGACATCGCCCTCGCCGGCGAGCCGGCGATCGAGCAGTTGCGCAACTACGTGCGCGGCGGCGGCGGCGAGAGCATCCACCTGGTCCGGGCCGGCGAGCCGCAGAGCGTCGGGCAGGTGCACGACATCAGCGAGCGCGCGGTGCGAGCCCACTTCGGCGACGTCGACCTGCGGCCCGGGGAGGAGATGCTGCTCCGGGTGGAACTCGACAACGAGGTCGTCGAGTTCCCGGCCATCGCGTACCGGGTCGCGCAGATCCGCCAGCAGGTGCCGGTCCGCGGGCCGCTGGTGACCGAGATGGTCGCGCTCTTCGAACAGGACGAGCGACAGGCGAAGATCATTCGGCGGTACGTGCTGCGCCTCCAGCTGATCGCCCGGCGCGAGGCCGCGGCCGTCACCGAGCTGGCGGACGACACTCTGGCCGAGGCCGCCGCCATGGCCGCTCGATAAGCCGGGAGAAAACGCATTCGAGAACCGGCCGGAAGACCTCATGAATGGAGGGCTCTCGGCCGGTTGATCGTCGTACGATTCGCCCTCGCATCATCGACGTACGTCGCCGGACACCCGATTTGTGTGGAGCGCGCCGCATACGCCCTCTCCGCCGGTCCCGCTCCCCGGGCGGCCCGCGACGGGCGGCGAGGCGGGTCAGACGCCCAGCAGGGTGCGCAGGTGGCGCGGCGGCGGGGAGCCGTGGGCCAGCATCGCGTCGTGCCAGGCTTTCGGGGTGGCGCCGAACGGGCGGGCCGCCGCGATCGCCGCCACCTCGGTGTAACCGACGAAATAGGTGGAGAGCTGGGTCGAGGTGAGCAGCGCCCGCCGCCACTTGCCGGCCGCCTCGCCCTCCTCCTGGAAGCCGCGGCCGGTCATCAGCGCCATCGCCTCGGCCTCGGGCATGTCCTCGCAGTGGGTCAGCTGGTCGATGATGGCGTTGAGGCTCATCCGGAGCTGCATCTTGAGCTGCTGCACCCGGACCGGCGGGCCACCGAAGCCCAGGCCGGCCATCAGCTCCTCGGCGTAGACCGCCCAGCCCTCCACGAACGGGCCGGACAAGCCCAGCGAGCGCGCCCGGGTGGCGGCCCGGAACCGTCGTGAGTGGGCGATCTGCAGGAAGTGGCCGGGCATCGCCTCGTGGACGGTGAGATTGCGCAGCATCTCGTCGTTGTACTCGCGGTAGAAGCTGGCGATCCGCTCGGCCGGCCAGTCGGCGGGAGCGGGCGCGATGCAGTAGAACGTGGGCACGTCGGCGGTCTCCAGCGGGCCGGGCGGATCGCAGTAGGCCACCGCGACGCCCCGGGCGAACTCCGGCATCTCCTCGATGACGCACGGATCGTCCACCAGGGACACGATGTCGTGCCGGCGGACGAACTCGGTCGCCTCGTCCATGGTCACCTTGGCCAGCCCGACGATGGTGGTGTTGTCCGGGTGGCTCTCGGCGATGGAGGCGAGCGCGCGGCGCACGGTCTCGTCGGTGGCCGGGCCACCGGCCAGTTCGGAGGCGGCCGCCCGCAGGGCCCCGCCGACCCGGTCGAGGTTGTCCCAGGCCCGGGAGAGGATGTCGGCGGCCGGCAGCTCGGTGTCGAGGGTGTGCCAGAGCCGGGCCTCCCACAGGCGGCGGCCCAGACGCGGGTCGCGGCCGGGATCGTCACCCTCCAGCCGGGCCCGCAGCCAGCCGTCGAACTCGCCGAGGGCGGCCAGCGCGGCGGCGGCCGCCGGCTCCACGGTCGCGCGCATACCGGGCTCGCGGGCGAGCATGGCCGGAACCTCGTCACGGATCAGCCCGGCCGTGCCGGCGAACTGGCCGATCGCCGTCTCGGTGTGGATGCGGGGCACGTCACGCAGCACCGCGCGGGCGGTGGCGAGGGCGTCGGGGATCGCGGCGAGCCGGCCTGCGAGGCTGCCCAGGCGCTCGTCGAGCGGCGCGAACGGGCGGGCGATCAGGCCGTGCAGCAGTGGGCCGGGATTGTGCTCCAGCGGGTTCCACTCGTGCTCGCGGACCTCGGTCAGCTCGAACAGCGCCCGCTCCACCTGGGCGGTCAGGATCGCGTGGTCGACCTGGTCCTCGGGGGCGAGACCGTCGGGGTCGACGCCGGTGAGCGTGTCGGCGGCGTCGCGCAGCATCGCGGCCCGGCCGGACACACCGGACGTGGAGTGGTCGGGAAGGCGGTCGTCGAAGCGGTGGTCACCCGCGTACGACGCGGTCGTGGGGTCGCTCTCCAGGAGAGCGTCGACGATCCGTTCGGCAAGCGGTACGAACTCCGGCATGCCGTGAACCTACTGAACCTTTTTCAACCCCGCATGGGGAGTGGCCACCCGATCCGCTGATCGGTACCGGACCGCCCTCTCGTCATCGGGCGGGAGGTTCACCCGGAGCACCGGTGATGCGGGCGTCTTCCGCCGCCCGCACCGTTTCGGCGAAACTCAGCGCGGCCGCCCGCAGTTCCGCCTCGGCGTCGAGGCCCGCGGCCCGGGCCTCGGCGACCACCCGCAGCAGCAGGCCTCCGAGGTCGTCGCCTACCGGCAGGGGCACGTCGATCCCGCCCCGCTCGATCCGGTGCAGGATCTTCGCGGCCAGCGCGAGCGCGGGCTGGCTGAGCGCGATCCCGTCCAGCACGGAGTCGCGCGCCTTCTCCTCCCGCTTGATCCGCTCCCAGTTGGCGGTGATCTCCTCCAGGTCCGCGACCCGCTCGCCGGCGAAGACGTGCGGATTGCGCCGGATCATCTTGTCGACCAGGCCGGCGGCCACGTCGTCGATGCTCCACCGGTCGCTCTCCTCGCGCTCCTCGGCGAGCCGGGCGTGCAGCACCACCTGCAGCAGCACGTCACCGAGTTCCTCGCGGAGCGCGTCGGTGTCACCGCCGGTGATCGCGTCGTACGCCTCGTAGCTCTCCTCCAGCAGGTAGGGGGCGAGCGTCCGGTGGGTCTGCTCCCGTTTCCACGGGTCGCCGCCGGGCGAGACGAGCCGGTCCATCACCGCCACCGCGTCGAGCAGGCGGGCGCCGGGCGGGTCCCACGACCCGTACATCAGCTCCAGCTCGGCCAGGCCGGGCTCGCGGGCCAGGCGCAGGCCGAGCTGGCGGGCGAAGGACTGGTCTCCGTCGGGGCCGGCGAGCCAGACCGCGGCCGGCTGCCCGGCGATCGCGTCGAGGAACCCCTGCGCGTCGGTGTCCAGGATGGTCACCGGGACACCGGTCACCCGCAGCGCCTGGGTCTGGTTGTTCTCCGCGACGGCGAAGACGGGGTACGCCCGGACGGCGTCCCACGCCTCGGCGGTCAGCAGCCCCGCCGGCAGCCGGGGCGAGGTGACGAGAAGGACGATCCTGGTGCTCAAGAGACGTCGGCCACCGGAACCGACTGGTCGTCGCCGAAGTCGGTGGTGAGCAGGTGCAGGGTGGCGGTCTCGGTCTGGGTGCCGAGCACGCTCACCTCGAAGGGGTGGTAGCGCGGATTGACCTTGACCCGCAGGTCCGCGGCTGCCGTCTGGACCGCGTCGCGGATCAGCCCCGCGGCGGCGACCGCCTGCTGGTTCTGCGGCGACAGCGCGGCCTTCCATGCGGTGTAGTCCTGGCCGGGCGCGACGCCACCGGCGGCGGCCAGTTTGTCGTAGACGCGGCGCACATCCGCGTCGGCCGGCGCCGCGGCGGACGCGCCGACCGACTGCATCAGCGACCGGTAGAAGTACACGTTCTCGACGGAGAGGCGCACGTACGCGGAGTCGGTGGGCAGTTTCGCCTCGGCGGCGGCTTCGGCGTACGGCACATCGGCGGGCAGGTTTACCCGGCGCTGCTCCGCGACGCGCTCGTAGAGCTCGTGAGTGACCAGCGCGTGCACGATGTCGGCCCGGCTGAACGGCATCCGCACCGGTTTCGCCGTGATGGTGGGCGCCGGCTTGACCTTCTCACCGGCCTGCCGGGCCTTCTCCTCCTTGTCGCGCTGCGCCGTTTCGGCGGCCGCCGCTTCGGCACGCGCCTGGGTGGTCAGGGCGTCGTGCGCCTCGTCCCAGATCTCCTGGACCTCGCGCTCGGAGACCTGTCCGGCGGCACCGAGATAGGCGGCCACGGACGGCTCCGAGCGGCAGGCGGAGAGTCCTCCGACGGCGAGGGACGCGGCGACAACGGTGGAGGCGAGTCGGCGAGCACGCAGCATGGTCAACACTCTCTCACGCGCATTGTGATCTGCGTCGCCCCGCCCCCACACCGTTTCTCAGACTTTCGCCGGGACGGGGACCTCGCCGAGGACGTCCTTCAGGAGCTGGGCGCACCACTGCAGGAGGGCCTGGTCACGCAGTTGCTCGCCGCCGATCCGGCGGGTGCTGGGACGAGGGACGCTGACCTGGTCGGAGCCGGTCTTGTAGACGGAGTCCGGGTGGTAGCGCTTGAGCCGCATCTGCTTGGAGTCGGGCAGCGGCAGCGGGGAGAACCGGATGTGCTTGCCCTGCATGGAGACGTCGGTGAGGCCGTACGCCCGGGCCAGCTGGCGGAACCGAGCGACCGCGATGAGGTTCTCGACCTGGGCCGGCGGTTTGCCGTAGCGGTCGGTCATCTCGGCGACCACCTCGGTGAGCCGGGCGTCGTCGCGGGCCTCGGCCAGTTTGCGGTAGACCTCCAGGCGGAGACGCTCCACCGCGATGTAGTCGGTGGGCAGGTGCGCGTCGATCGGCAGGTCGATCTTGACCTCGGTCTCCTCCTCCGGGCGCTCACCCTTGAACTGGGCCACCGCCTCGCCGACCATCCGCACGTAGAGGTCGAACCCGACGCCCTCGATGTGGCCGGACTGCTCGCCGCCGAGCAGGTTGCCGGCGCCACGGATCTCCAGGTCCTTCATCGCCACATACATGCCGGCACCGAGCTCGGTGTGCTGGGCGATGGTGGCCAGGCGCTCGTGGGCGTGCTCGGTGAGCGGCTTCTCGCGGGGGTAGAGGAAGTAGGCGTACGCCCGCTCGCGGCCCCGGCCGACCCGGCCGCGGATCTGGTGCAGCTGGGCGAGGCCGAGCAGGTCGGCGCGCTCCAGGATGAGGGTGTTGGCGTTCGGGATGTCGATGCCGGACTCGACGATCGTGGTGCAGACCAGGACGTCGAACTCCTTCTCCCAGAAGCCGACCATCACCTTCTCCAGCTGCTCCTCGCTCATCTGGCCGTGCGCGATCGCGACCCGCGCCTCGGGGACCAGCTCGCGCAGCCTGCGGGCGGCCCGGTCGATCGACTCGACCCGGTTGTGCAGGTAGAAGACCTGGCCGTCGCGGAGAAGCTCGCGGTGGATGGCCGCGGCGACCTGCTTCTCGTCGTAGGCGCCGACGTAGGTGAGGACCGGGTGCCGCTCCTCCGGCGGGGTCGCGATGGTCGACATCTCGCGGATGCCGGTGATCGCCATCTCCAGGGTCCGCGGGATCGGGGTGGCCGACATGGTCAGCACGTCCACCGACGCGCGCAGCGCCTTGAGCTGCTCCTTGTGCTCGACGCCGAAGCGCTGCTCCTCGTCGACGATGATCAGGCCGAGGTTCTTGAACCGGGTCGACTTGGCGATCAGCCGGTGCGTGCCGATGACGATGTCGGCGGTGCCGGCGGCGGCCTCCTCCAGGGTGAGAGCGGCCTCCTTCGGCGTCTGGAACCGGGACAGCTGCTTGATCTGCACCGGGAACTGGCTCATCCGGTCGGTGAACGTGTTGAAGTGCTGCTGGGCCAGCAGCGTGGTGGGCACCAGCACGGCCACCTGCTTGCCGTCCTGGACCGCCTTGAACGCCGCCCGGACCGCGATCTCGGTCTTGCCGTAGCCGACGTCGCCGCAGATCAGCCTGTCCATCGGGACCTGCAGTTCCATGTCGTGCTTGACGTCGATGATGGCGGCCATCTGGTCGGGCGTCTCGGTGAACGGGAACGCGTCCTCCAGCTCGCGCTGCCACGGGGTGTCCGGGCCGAACGCGTGACCGGTGGAGGCCTGCCGGGCCGCGTAGAGCTGGATGAGCTGGGCGGCGATCTCCTTGACCGCCTTCTTGGCCCGGGCCTTGCTCTTCTGCCAGTCGGCGCCGCCCATCTTGTGCAGCGTGGGCGACTCGCCACCGACGTAGCGGGAGAGCTGGTCGAGCTGGTCGGTGGGCACGTAGAGCCGGTCGCCGGGCTGGCCCCGCTTGGAGGCGGCGTACTCGATGACCAGGTATTCCCGGTCGGCGCCGTTGACGGTGCGCTGCACCAGCTCGATGTAGCGGCCGATGCCGTGCTGCTCGTGCACCACGAAGTCGCCGGTCTTGAGTTCCAGCGGGTCGATGGTGTTGCGGCGGCGGGCCGGCATCTTGCGCATGTCCTTCGTGGACGCGCCCCGGCCGCCGGAGATGTCGTTGCCGGTGATCACCGCGAGCCGGGACGCCTCGTCGACGAACCCGTGGTTCAGGCCGCCGCAGGTGACCAGCAACTGGCCGGCTTCGACAGCGGAGGCGATCGCGTCGACCGGGGTGATGCCAAGGCCGGCGTCGCGGAGCAGCTCGGTCGCGCGCTGCGCGGTGCCCTTGCCCTCGAAGACCAGCGCGACCGCCCAGCCCTGCCCGGTCCAGCCGGCCAGGTCGGAGGCGAGCCGGGCGGTGTCGCCGTGATAGAGCGGGACCGGCTGCGCGGCCAGCGCGATCGCGTCACCGGCGTCCGGCGTGACCTCGACGACCGCGGAGTCCTCCCAGGGCAGGGCCTCCGGCGACGGGTCGGCGGTGGCCAGGCCGAACGGCGAGACGGTCCACCAGGGTTGCTTGAGAACGGCCGCGTGCGCGCGGACGTCGGCGAGGGTCTTGAAAGCCACGGCGCCCACGTCGATCGGCGCCTGGCCGCCGACGGCGGCCGCGGCCCAGGAGGCCTCGAGGAATTCGTCCGAGGTACGGGTGAGGTCGTGCGCCCGGGTGCGGATCCGCTCCGGGTCGCAGAGCAGCACGTGGGTACCCGCCGGCATGCAGTCGATCATCAGCTCCATGCTGTCGGTGCCGCTCAGCAGGGCCGGCGCCAGCGACTCCATGCCCTCGACCGGGATGCCCTCGGCGAGTTTGTCGAGGATCTCGGCCAGCTCCGGGTGCTGGGCGGCGAGATCGGCGGCCTTGGCGCGGACCGCCGGGGTGAGCAGCAGCTCGCGGCACGGCGGCGCCCACAGCCGCTGCACCTGGTCGATGGTCCGCTGGTCGGCGACGGCGAAGGTGCGGATCTCCTCCACCTCGTCACCCCAGAACTCGACCCGGGACGGGTGCTCGTCGGTGGGTGGGAAGACGTCCAGGATGCCGCCCCGGACCGCGAACTCGCCGCGCTTGGTGACCAGGTCGACGCGGGCGTACGCCATGTCGGAGAGCCGCCGCGCGACGGTTTCCAGCTCCGCTTCCCGGCCGGCGATCAGTTCCACCGGGTCGAGGTCGCCGAGGCCCTTGAGCTGCGGCTGCAACAGCGACCGGACCGGGGCGACGACGACGCGCAGCGGGTCCTCGGCGGGGTGGGCGAGGCGGCGCAGCACGGCGAGGCGGCGCCCGACCGTGTCGGACCGGGGCGACAGGCGCTCGTGCGGCAGCGTCTCCCACGACGGGTAGACGGCGACCAGGGCGGGGTCCATCAGACAGCCGAGGGCCTCGGCCAGGTCGTCGGCCTCGCGCGAGGTGGCGGTGACCGCGAGGACCGGCCGCTGGGCGCCGCCGATGTCGGCGGAGCCGGCGACCGTGGCCACCACGAACGGCCGCAACGAGACCGGAGCGGTCAGGTCGAGTGAGTCCGAATCGACGAAGCCTTTGGCGGCCAGGTCGCGGGCGCGGGCGAGACCGCGATCGCGCAGGGCGGCGGGAATCAGACCGGACAGTTGCATGACGAGTGACCCCCCGAGGGCACGACGAACGACCCCGGACCGGAAGAAGGGCGGGGGTGTGCCACCAGCTTAGTCCGACACACCGACAGATCCCGTACCCGCGCGGATTCCAACGTCGAGCCTTATCGCACAGCATGTCCGACATGCGGGCGGAGCCGCCGTGGAAGAGTGCCCGAACGTTGCACGGCAATCTGGGGGAGGCAACGTGCGGATCCTGCTGCTCTGCTCGGCGTTCAACGGCCTGAGCCAGCGCGTCTGGTGCGCTCTGCGCGATGCCGGGCACGACATCGGGGTGCTGCTGGCGACGAGCGAGCAAGACATGATCGACGGGGTGCGGGCGGCCGGCCCGGACCTCGTGGTCGGCCCGTTCCTCAAAGATCGCGTCCCGGCCGAGGTCTGGCAGCGCTGGCGCACGATCATCCTGCATCCCGGCCCGGTCGGCGACCGCGGACCGTCCTCTCTGGATTGGGCGATCACCGACGGCATGCGCACCTGGGGCGTGACCGCGCTGCAGGCGGTGCGGGAACTGGACGCCGGACCGATCTGGGCCACCCGCACCTTCGGGATGCCGGCCGCGCCACCCCGCAAGTCGGCCCTCTACGCCGGCCCGGTCGCCGACGCCGTGCTGGAGTGCGTCTTCGAGGTCGTGGCGAAGGCCGCCGACCCCGGATTCGTCCCGACGCCGGCCGACGACGCGCCGACCGCCACGCCCGGGGCCCGGCTCCGGCCGCGGATGCGGCAGGCCGACCGGTCCTTCGACTGGGCCGAACCGACCGAGACCATCCTGCGGCGCATCCGGGCCGCGGACGGCACGCCCGGCGTGCGCACCGAGGTGGGCGGGCTCACCGTGTACGCCTACGACGCGCACCCCGGCCTCGCCCGCGGCGACCGGCCCGGCACGATCCTGAGCCGCCGGCAGGGCGCCGTGCTCGTGACGACCGGGGACGGCAGCCTGTGGATCGGGCACCTGCGGCCCGCCGCCGAGGGCGGGATCAAGCTGCCGGCCACCACCGCGCTCGGCCGCCGGCTGCACGGCGTGCCGCACTCACCGGTCGCGGCGGAGGCCGAACCGGAGGCGCCGGGCGCCTACCGGCAGATCCGGTACCGGCGCACCGGGGCGGTGGGCTGGCTGCACTTCGACTTCTACAACGGCGCGATGGCGGCCGGGCACTCACGGCGGCTGCTGGCCGCGCTGCGCCACGGGGTCGCCCAGGACACCCGGGTGCTGGTGCTGCGCGGCGGCACCGAGGCGTTCAGCAACGGCATCCACCTCAACGTCATCGACGCGGCGCCCGATCCGGCGGCGGCCGGCTGGGCCGCGATCCGGGCGATCAACCAGGTGTGCCGGGAGATCATCACCTGCACCCGGCAGGTGATCGTGGCGGCGTACGCGGGCAGCGCCGGAGCCGGTGGGGCGATGCTCGGCCTGGGCGCGGACATCGTCGCCGCCCGGGACGGGATCGTGCTCAACCCGTACTACGACATCGGCCTGTTCGGGTCGGAGTTGCACACCTACACGCTGCCCCGGCGGGTAGGCGCCGACCACGCGCAGCGGCTGATCGACGACAGACTGCCGGTGAGCAGCGCGCACGCGGCCCGGATCGGCCTGGTGGACGAGGTCGGGCCACGACATCCGGAAGCGTACGCCCAGTGGCTCGCGGCCCTGGCCGAGCACCACAGCGACGTGCGGACCGCACGCAAGCGGCGCGCGGCGAAGGCGAGGCGGCTCGCCGCCGAGCGGATCCCCCTCGAGGTGTACGAGACACGCGAGCTCGCCGAGATGAGCCGCGATCTCTGGACCGACCGATCCGGGTTCGCGATCGCCCGCCACGCGTTCGTCCACAAGGTGCGGCCCGCCGGCACGCCGAGGCGCCTGCTGCCGGCCGCCGACTCCGGCCCGGCGGTGACCGGACGGATCCGCGCCGGCAACGCGGCGCCCGCCGACCGGCTCACCACGTTGCGTCCCGCCGTCCCGGTGACGGCCTGACCGATGAGCATCCTGCACACCCCCGACCCGGGGGCGACCCAGCCTGTCCGCTCCGAGCCCGCTCACGATCAGTCGATTCCCGCGCAGCGGCCGCCCGCCGGCCGTGCGCCGATGCCGAGCGACCTGCTCGGCAGCACTCTCATGCTCCCCCGGCAGTACGACTACAGCGCGTACAGCGTGCTGGCCGGCCCGGCCGACCAGGCGCCGGAGGACGGCCCCTACCGGGTGCGGATGCGGCGGATGGCCCGCCGGCGTCCGATCCGGACACTGCTGATCACACTGTTCGCCTTCGCCTTCGAGAGCACGTTCTTCGGCTGGCTGGTCACCTCGATCGAGATGCCGGACCAGCGGTTGCACACGATCCTCTACCTGGCCACCGGCTTCATGATCGTGGCGACCGCCGCGATCGAACTGTTCCGGCTGGTCAACGTGGTGACGTTGTGCCTGGCGACGTTCTGGGCGCGGGACCCGCAGCCGGTGGTGCCGGACACCTCGCTCCGGGTCGCGTTCCTCACCACGATCGTCCCCGGCAAGGAGCCGGTCGAGATGGTGGAGAAGACGCTGCGCGCCGCCCGGAAGGTCCGTTACGCCGGGCACTACGACGTGTGGCTGCTCGACGAGGGCGACGACCCGGTGGTCAAGCTGATGTGCCGGCGGCTCGGCGTGAAGCACTTCACCCGCCGCGGCGTCGAGGAGTTCAACACCGCGCGTGGCCGGTACAAGACGAAAACCAAGCACGGCAACTACAACTCGTGGCTGACCGCGCACGGCGACGCGTACGACGTGTTCGTCTCGGTCGATCCGGATCACGTCCCGGCGCCGAACCTGTGCGAGCGGCTGCTCGGCTATTTCCGTGACGCCGATGTCGCGTTCGTCGTCGGGCCGCAGATCTACGGCAACTACGACAACCGGGTGACCCGCTGGGCCGAGTCGCAGCAGTACCTGTTCCACTCGCTGCTGCAGCGGGCCGGCAACCGGCGCGGCATCGCCATGCTGGTCGGCACCAACAACGCGGTCCGCATCTCCGCGCTCCAGCAGATCGGCGGCCTCCAGGACTCGATCACCGAGGACATGGCCACCAGCCTGGAACTGCACGCCACCCGCAATCCCGCGACCGGCCGCCGCTGGGCCTCGGTCTACACGCCTGATGTGCTGGCCGTCGGTGAGGGCCCGTCGTCCTGGACCGACTTCTTCACACAGCAGCACCGCTGGTCGCGCGGCACCGACGAGGTGGTGGTGCGCCGCTTCGCCGCGATGCTGTGGCGGCTCGGCCCGGCCCGGGCGCTGCACTACGGGCTGCTGGTGTCGTACTACCCGCTGACCGCGGCGGCGTGGCTGCTCGGCGCGGTGAACGCGGCCTGTTTCCTGCTGCTCGGCGCGAAGGGCGTACAGGTGCCGGGTGAGGTCTGGCTGATGCTCTATGTGGACGCCGCGCTGTTCCAGGTCGGGCTCTACCTGTTCAACCGGCGGCACAACGTCAGCCCGCACGAGAAGTCCGGGTCGTCGGGGCTGGCCGGGATGCTCGCGTCCACGCTCTGCACCCCGGTGTACGTGTCCTCGTTCCTGTCGGCGGTGCTGCGCCGGAACACCGGTTTCGTGGTGACCCCGAAGGGCGACTCGACCAGCCCGGACCGGTTCGCCACGTTCGCGCCCGGTCTGCGCTGGGCCGCCCTCTACGCCGTGCTGCTGGCCGTCGCGCCGTTCGTCGGCAACGTCGACCCGGCCATGTACGCCTGGCCCGCCGTCAACCTCGCCATCTGTCTCACCCCGGTCGTGCTGTGGCTCAGCGCGCGCAAGAGCACGAAGAGCAAGAAGAAGGAGTCGCCGGTATGAAGCCCCGCTCGCGTCCCACCCTCGCCCGCCGTCTGGTGAGCGGTCTGGTCACGCTGGTGGTGCTGGCCGTCGTGGCGATGGCGAACCGCCCGATGGTGGCCGCCGCCGGCGAGGCGCTGCACACGTTCCAGATCAACCGCCAGTCCTACAAGGAACGTTACGGGCACTGGGCGCGGCTGCCGGTGCCCCGCGATTTCAAGGTCAACGCGATCCACGCGGCCCTGCTGCACACCGGCAAGATGCTGATCATCGCGGGCAGCGGCAACGACCGGGACGCGTTCGAGGAACAGTCGTTCCGGACCGTCCTCTACGACCCCCGCGACGACGAGTTCACCGAGGTGCCGACGCCGACCGACGTGTTCTGCGCCGGACACACCTTCCTGCCGGACGGCAAACTGCTGGTCGCCGGGGGCACCAAGTCGTACGAGGTGCTGGCGAAGGACGTCGAGCACGCCGCCGGCGTCATGAAGATCAAGAACGAGTCGCCGGACGGCGGTCCGCGACCCCTCCCGAAGGGCACCCGGCTGCTGTCCGCCACCGGCGAGGTCTACCGGACCCGGTCCAAGGTCACGGTGCCGGCCGCGCACAAGGCGACCCACGGCGCCACCACCACGGTGCACGCCGGCGAGGCCGAGGTCTGGGTGGACGCGGTGGCCGAGGGCGACCGCCCGGTGGTGAAGACCCCCGCCCAGTACTCGATCGACGGGCTGACCGGCGCCGCCGCCCGCAACCTCTACGGCGTCGCCGAGAAGATCACCCGCGAGAAGCAGGAGTACGGCGGCGACAAGACGTCGTACGAGTTCGACCCGCTGACCGAGCGCTACGTCCGCACCGGCGACATGCGCGACCACCGGTGGTACCCGACCCTGATCGGCCTGACCGGCGGGGACGTCATCGCGGTCTCCGGCCTGGACCAGTTCGGCCGGATCCTGCCCGGGCGCAACGAGCGGTACCTTCCGGCCGAGCGCCGCTGGGTGGCCGCACCCGAGCTCAAGCGCTACTTCCCCACCTATCCCGGCCTGCACCTGGCGGCCGACGGGCGGGTCTTCTACTCCGGCTCCAACTCCGGGTACGGCTCGGACACCGAGGGCCGTGCGCCGGGCCTCTGGAACGTCGAGCGCAACACCTTCGACGTGGTGCCCGGGCTGCGGGACGCCCACATGAACGAGACCAGCTCGTCGGTACTGCTGCCACCGGCCCAGGACCAGAAGGTGATGATCCTCGGCGGCGGTGGGGTCGGCGAGTCGGAGCACTCGACGGCCCGCACCGACATCGCCGACCTGGACGAGCGGAAGCCGCGATACCGGCCGGGCCCGGATCTGCCGAAACCGGCCCGGTACCTGTCCACCGTGGTGTTGCCGGACGACACCGTGTTCACGACCGGCGGCTCGTCCGGGTACCGAGGCGGGCCGTACCGGGGTGAGCCGCGCAGCGACCTGCTCAACTCGCAGATCTACCACCCGGGGCGCAACGCCTTCGAGACGGCGGCCGACTCGACGGTCGGCCGCAACTATCACGCCGAGGCCATTCTGCTGCCCGACGGCCGGGTGATCACCATGGGCGGCGACCCGCTCTACGACCGGACCGGGAAGAACGCCGGAACGTTCGAGAAGCGGATCGAGATCTACAGCCCGCCCTATCTGTTCCGTGGCGAACGGCCGGTGATCAGCGGCGGTCCAGCCGCGCTGGACCGGGGCGCGACCGCCGTGTTCGAGTCGCCGGACGCGGCCCGGATCGCCTCGGCCCGGCTGGTCCGGCCCAGCGCCGTCACCCACGTCACCGACGTCGACCAGCGGTCGGTCGCGCTGGGTCTGCGAAGGACCGGCAGCGCCGTCGAGGTGACAGTGCCGGAAAAGTCTGGTCTCGTACCGTCTGGGTGGTACATGCTGTTTCTTGTGGATGACAAAGGTGTGCCGTCGGTCGCCCGATGGGTGCGGGTGCGCTGACGAGATGGCACGGCACCTCTCCCCGGGCGGCCGCCGGCGGGCGCTGCTGCTCGCCGCGCTGCTCGGCGTCACCGCCGGAGGCATGACCGCGAGCGGCCCGGCGACGCCCGCGCCGCTCCGGACGCCGGCCGTGGTCCAGAGTTCCGGGCTCTACGTCGACCCCGGCGGGCTGGCCCCGCGTTACCTGCGCAATCTCCGGCAGTCCGGGCGGCACGCCGAGGCGGCGGCCATCCGGCGGATCGCCGACCGGCCGGCCGCCACCTGGTTCACCGACGCCCGGCCCGGGTTCGCCGACCGGGCCCGGCGGCTGGTCACCGCGGCGGGCGCGGCCGGGGAACTGCCGGTGCTGGCGCTCTACTTCATCCCGCACCGGGACTGCCGGCAGTACTCGGCGGGCGGTGCGCGCAACGCTCAGGCGTACCGGAACTGGATCTCCTCGATGGCCGCCGCGATGCGCGGGCACCGCGCCCTGGTGATCCTCGAACCGGACGCGGTGGCCCAGGCGGTGCGGGGATGCCTCGGGCCGCGCGCCGCCGCGATCCGGTACGCGCTGCTCGCGCACGCCGTGGACACGCTCCGGGCGGAACCCGGCGTCGCCGTCTACCTGGACGCCGGGAACCCCGGATGGATCCCCACCGCTCAGATGGCGCCGGCGTTGCGACGGGCCGGCGCCACCCGCGCCCGCGGCTTCGCGCTCAACGTCGCCAACTTCGAGACCACCACCGACAATCTGCGGTACGGGACAGCGCTGTCCCGTCTCCTCGCCGGAAAGCATTTCGTGGTCGACACCAGCCGCAACGGCAACGGGCCGGCCCGCCGCGGCGCGGGCGACCGGCACTGGTGCAATCCGCCCGGCCGGCGGCTCGGCGCGGCGCCGACGCTGCGGACCGGACAGCCGCTCGCCGACGCGTACCTCTGGGTGAAACGTCCCGGGGAGTCCGATGGCGCGTGCGGCGCCGGAGCCCCGCCCGCCGGCCAGTGGTACCCGGCCTATGCACGTGCTCTGACCGGGTCATGAGACTCTTGACTCAATTCGCCCCCTGACCGGGGTACGCCGATAACATCGGCGAAGTCGGGACAGCGCCGTCCTGGAGCCATCCGAGCGAAGGAGCGCCCGATGTCCGACGAGCCTGCCCACCTCGACCCGGAGGGTCCCGACGCCGCCCTCCGCGCCGATATCCGACGCATCGGCACGCTGCTCGGCCAGACCCTGGCCCGCCAGGAAGGCCGGCCCCTCCTGGACCTGGTCGAGGAGATCCGCGCCCTGGTCCGGCAGGACGCCCGCGCCGCCGCCGACCGCCTCTCGGCGATGGACATCACCACCGGCACCAAGCTGGCCCGGGCCTTCTCCACCTACTTCCACCTGGCCAACATCACCGAGCAGGTGCACCGGGCCCGTGACCTGCGGCGCCGCCGCGCCCGGGACGGCGGCTGGCTCGACCAGGCCGCCAAGCGGATCGCCGAGCAGGGCATCGGAGAGCAGGAGATCGCCGCGGCCGCCCGCCGCCTCGCGGTGCGCCCGGTCTTCACCGCCCACCCCACCGAGGCCGCCCGCCGTTCGATCCTGTCGAAGCTGCGCCAGGTCGCCGACTCGCTCGACGCCGAGTCCGCCGCCGCCGCGCTGTACGGCGCCACCGACACCACCGTCTCCACCAAGCGGTTCGCCGAGCTGATCGACCTGCTCTGGCAGACCGACGAGCTGCGCCTCGACCGGCCGGACCCGACCGACGAGGCCCGCAACGCCGTCTACTACCTCAAGGACCTCTACGCCGAGGCCGCCCCGCAGGTGCTCGACGACCTGGCCGAGACGCTGCGCCGGCTCGGCGTGGAGACCGCGCCCACCGCGAAGCCGCTCACCTTCGGCACGTGGATCGGCGGCGACCGCGACGGCAACCCGTTCGTCACGCCGAAGGTCACCCGCGAGGTCCTGCTCATCCAGCATGAGCACGGCATCCAGGCCACCGAGAAGGCGATGGACAAGCTGATCGACGAGCTGTCCGTCTCGCGGCGGCTGCGCGGCGTCTCCCTCGACCTGTCCGCCAGCCTCGCCCAGGACCTGGACAACCTGCCGGAGGTCCAGCAGCGGTTCCGCCGGGTCAACGCCGAGGAGCCGTACCGCCTGAAGGTCCGGGCGATCAAGGCGAAACTGGCCAACACCCGGGCCCGGCTGCAGAACAACACCCCGCACGTGGCCGGCCGCGACTATCTGGGCAGCGAGGAACTGATCGCCGACCTGGAACTGATGCGCGCGTCGCTGGCCCGCAACTCCGGCCAGCTCTCCGCGATCGGCGTGGTGGCGACGGCGATCCGCCAGGCGTCCGCGTTCGGTCTCCAGCTGGCCACCCTCGACGTGCGCGAGCACGCCGAGAAGCACCACGAGGTGCTCCAGCAGATGTACGCGCAGGTCGGCGAGGTCGACGACTACGCCACCCTGGACCGGGTCTCCCGGACCAAGCTGCTCGCCGCCGAACTGACCGGGCGGCGGCCGCTGTCCAACAACGACACTCCGCTGACCGACTCGGCGCGCAAGACCTTCGACGTGTTCAACACGATCCGGGAGTCGCAGGCCCGGTTCGGTGAGGACGTCATCGAGTCGTACATCATCTCGATGACCCTCGGCGTCGACGACGTCCTCGCCGCGGCCGTGCTGGCCCGCGAGGCCGGCCTCGTCGACATCCACACCGGGCGGGCCCAGGTCGGCATCGTGCCGCTGCTGGAGACCCCGGCCGAGCTGGACGCCGGCGGTGACCTGCTCGACGAGATGCTCTCCCTGCCGGCCTACCGGGAGATCGTCCGCGCCCGCGGCGACCTCCAGGAGGTCATGCTCGGCTACTCGGACTCCAACAAGGAAGCCGGCATCACCACCAGCCAGTGGCGCATCCACAAGGCGCAGCGTTCGCTGCGTGACGTCGCGGCCCGGCACGGCGTGCGGCTGCGGCTCTTCCACGGCCGCGGCGGCACCGTCGGCCGTGGTGGCGGCCCCACCCACGAGGCGATCCTGGCCCAGCCGTACGGCACCCTCGACGGCGCGATCAAGGTCACCGAGCAGGGCGAGGTCATCTCCGACAAGTACACGGTGCCCGCCCTGGCCCGGGAGAACCTGGAACTGACCGTCGCCGCGGTGCTCCAGGCCACCCTGCTGCACACCAACATCTCGGTCGACCCGGTCCGGCTGAAGGTCTGGGACGCCACCATGGACACCGCCTCGGACGCGGCGTTCACGGCGTACCGGTCGCTGGTCGAGGACCCCGACCTGGCCGCCTACTTCTGGGCCGCCACCCCCACCGAACTGCTCGGCGCCCTCAACATCGGCTCCCGCCCGGCCAAGCGTCCCAACGCCGACGCCGGCCTGAGCGGCCTGCGGGCCATCCCGTGGGTGTTCGGCTGGACCCAGACCCGCCAGATCGTCCCCGGCTGGTTCGGCGTCGGCTCCGGCCTCGCCGCGGTCCGCGCCGCCGGCCAGGGCGCCGAACTCGACGCGATGCACGAGAACTGGCAGTTCTTCCGCACGTTCCTGTCGAACGTCGAGATGATGCTCGCCAAGACCGACCTCTCGATCGCCCGCCGCTACGTGGAGACCCTGGTCCCCGAGGAGCTGCGGCCGATCTTCACCAAGATCGAGCGCGAGTACGAGCTGACCGTCCAAGAGGTTCTGGCCATCACCAAGGGCTCGGAACTGCTGTCCTCGCAGCCTGAGCTCAACCGCACGCTCAGCGTCCGGGACACCTACCTGGAGCCGCTGCACCACCTCCAGGTCGCACTGCTGCGCCAGTACCGCGAACTGGGCGACGCGGGCCGCCAGATGCCGACCGCCCCGGGCGCCCGCCGCGGCCCGTCGGACTCGACGGCCCTGGAGCGCGCCCTGCTGACCACGGTCAACGGCATCGCCGCCGGCATGCGCAACACCGGCTGAGCATTCCGCCGCGACCAGAACGAGGCCCCGCATCGGAACCGGGACTCTGTTGGCGAATTCCGAAGTAGACGCCCGCCCCGGCATGATCTCCGCTGATCATGTTCGGGGCGTTCGTCGTGGAGATTGGGGTGTCGCTGCGTCCGATGGGCCTGTGCGAGGTTCCGGAATTGACTGCTCGGATTGCCCGGACCGCGTTCCCGTCTGGGACTGCCGCGATGCGGGGTACGGGACTTCCTGGGGCCGATCCTTACTGACGACATGTTCCGCGACGCCTTCCCTTCGCGCGGCAAACCGGCGCTGTCTCCTGCCCGGTTGGCCTTGGTGTCGGTGTTGCAGTTCGCGGAGGGCCTGGCGGATCGGCAGGCCGCGGACGCCGTACGGCCCGCATCGACTGGAAGTACGCCCTCGGTCTGGAGTTGACCGATCCGGGCTTCGACTACTCGGTGCTCTCGGAGTTCCGCTCGCGGTTGATCAACGGCGGCCTGGAGCGGGCCGTGTTCACTGCTGTCGTCGACGCGGCACGAGCGTCCGGCCTGGTGAAGACCAGGGGGAAGCAGCGCACCGACTCGACCCACGTCATCACGGCGGTGCGTGAGATCAACAGGCTGGAACGCTGTATCGAGACGATGCGCGCCGCGTTGAACGCGCTGTCGGTGCTGGCGCCGACCTGGGTGGCGGCGCTGGCGGACGCCGGGTGGTTCGACCGCTACAGCGACCGCCCGAAGCAGTACCGCCTGCCCGCAAGCGGATCGCGCTTGCCGAACAGGTCGGCGCGGACGGCTTCACGCTCATGATGGCGGTGTTCGCCTGCGACGCACCCACACACCTGCGCCAGGTGGAGGCCGTAGAGGTCCTGCGGCAGACCTGGGTCCAGGAGTACGCCATCGCCTCCACCGACGACGGGCAGGAACGGATTGTGTGGCGGCCCCGAAGGACTGCCCGCCGGGTGTGGTGCGCCTGGCCAGCCCCTACGACACCGATGCGCGCAACGCCGTCAAGCGGGACACCTCCTGGTCCGGCTACAAGGTCCACCTCACCGAAACCTGCGACCCCGAGCAGGTCTACCTGATCACCCACGTGGCCACCACCGTCGCCACGACCCCGGACACCGGCATGATCGCTGTGGTTCACCGCGACCTCGCCCAACGCGACCTGTTGCCCTCGGTGCATCTGGCCGACGCCGGCGCCGCATCTGGTGTCCGCTCGCCGTGACCACGACGTCACGCTGATCGGCCCGGTGCAAGCGTCCACGGTGCGCCGGGCCGACAGCGGGTTCAGCCCTTCCGCCTTCACCATCGACTGGGACACCCGCACCGCCACTTGTCCCGGCGGCCAGACCACGACGAACTGGCGAGAGGCAACCAGCCATCGAGGAACACCCCTCAGCCGGATCCGATTCCTGAAGACCCAGTGCCAGCCCCTGCCCGGTCCGCAGTCAGTGCACCACGTCACGTTCCCGCAACCTCACCCTGCGCCCGCGGGAGGAGCATGAAGCGCTCCAGATGGCCCGAGCTGACCAGTCCACGGTCGAGTGGAAGCGCCGCTACCAACCCCGGGCCGGCATCGAGGCCACCATCTCGCAGGGCGTCCGCAGCTGCAACCTCCGCCGCTGCACGTCCCACTTCGCCGCCCTGCGCCCCGGATCTGAGGATCTGAGGATCTGAGGATCTGAGGATCTGAGGATCTGAGACGGCCTACCCGAACGGCGCCAGCCGGCCGCCCTCGGGGAGGCAGAGGAGTCCAGCTCTGAGTAACCGAGAGTTGCATCGGCTGCCGACTCGCCCATTCTTTGAACGTGCTCAACTGCCGAGAAGCGGACGCAGGCAATGGAGGGCGCGACGGTCGGTTGATGTCGGGTAGCGTGCCTGACCGTGTCGAATTCCGCAGCACTTGCGCTCGCGCGGGTCATGGCCCACTGCGGCGGCTCGCCCGCCGAGGCCATGGCATACGTGGCCGCAGCGATCAGGGAGAAGCCTGCTGACCCGGAACCCTATGAGGTGATAGCCGAGCTGCGTCGACAATCGCCAACGGAAACAGCTGCCGCTGTCGCCGCACCGGCCAACCTGTGGCAATTCGTGGTCGGGTCTTACCTGTACTTCCTAGACGGAGACACAGACCAAGCCGCGCGATGGTTGGGCTCAGTGACGGGTTACCGACCTGACATCGGCTGGGCCACAGCGCCATGGTTTAACAGCGAGCGGTTCCTCGCGACGGTCACTGCCCACGGACTCGCCGATGCCGCCGTGAACATCACCGACTACGGCACCGACCTTGACAACGACGCGGTACGGATGAATCTGCGGCCATGGCTACAGGCAGTCAACGTCGTCTGCGAGCGGGATCCGGTGGCCACGCAGATGGCTCGCATGGCGATCCTGCTGCGATTCTGCGGGCAAACAGACGAGTCTTTGGCCCTGTGCAACCGTGCGGACGCCGTGGAAAGGGTGATGCTAACTGAAGTCGTCCGTGCCGGGACCTGGGGATTCCTCGGCCATCAGCGCGAGCGCTCAGCAGCACTGCGACGAGCACTTCAGCTGGACCCGGCCAACTGGTCGCTCTATCTCGATCTGGCCGACCTCGCAGCGGCAGACGGTGACTTCAACACGGCCGCCAACTTGGTAAGCCAGGGCCTTAAGCACGAAGCTGAAGACGTCACGCTAAGGGCTGCTGGAGCTACATACCGCCTACTCGCTGGCGGCTCCCTTGCCGATCTAGATCTACTGCTCGAGTTGGCACCAGCACTTCCTCACCAGGGATACCGGAACGGACTGATCGAACAAGCCCTTAGCGTCGAAGGCCTTCCGACTGACCGAACAATGAGAGCCCGCGAGCTCCTGGGCAGGCATTGACTCGCAGCACCCGTCTAGCCGTCCCGGCCGCCCTGTTCTATGCGCACATCTGCCGCCGATGGTGCACACCGACCAGCGGCGGCCTATCACGCTCGGTGGCCAGCCCGCGGGCCGCTGCCGACGTGCTGAATGGCCGAAGACATGGCCGAAGACCTGACGGCTTCAGTGCGAGACCGAGGTGGATGGTGCTGCTGCCCGGCCAGTGCCCCTCACGCTGCTACCAGATGATGACGCCGCCCTGTACCGCCTTGGCGCGTTCTGCAGCGTGCCGCATGTTGGAGAGGTAATGGAGGATGCGATCCGTGTCGTAGCCAGTCGCGGCGGAGAGTTGCTCGACGTTCTCTGCCAGGAGTACGCATTCCTGCTGGAAGGCGTCGAGTTGGCCGGGCAGGACCTGGAGGTTGCCGCGGTTCTCGGCTGTAATGTCTGCGAGTTGCGGCAAGAGCGACGCGCCGAGGCGCCGAACTGCCGACGCTCCCCACAGCCCATAACGGGACCGTTCACCTCCGGTCCCCGTACTGGTACCCGGCGGGGCCTCAACAATGTTCCGGCCGGCATAAGCCTCGTCGTCCGGCACCCACACCGCAATGTCTATGCTCATTTCCACACTCCCGCCACGCCTCGGATGACGGCCAATGCTAACGATGATCACATGCACTGAACTGCCGCCGATAACGCGCGCTGGACCCGTAACCGCGTAACGCAATGTCATGGGGTGCTGGTAGTTCCGGCCCAAAAACAACTGCAGTGCTGCTCAGAGCAGCTGCTCAGAGTCAAGGTTCTCGACTTCGAAAGCGCTCCTGGCCAGCGCTGAGGTTGGCCTTTGGGGCCGGAACCTACCGGAGGCCTTCGACGCGGTGCCGCGGGGCACCGGACCAGCGTTTCGGCATCGGCACCGGCTGGCTCAGCTTGCTGATCTGCCGCAGTGGCCGGAGACAGCCGGCGCGGTTCCCAACGCTGGCGGCGGTACTGCGGCGGCGCGGGTTGCGACCGTGGTGAGCGCGGCCGCCGAGCGGCCCGGCATTTTCAAGTACGGCAACCTGGTGATGCTGGCGGCAGCAGTCCGCAGCGTTGATGAGCTGGCCGATTGACGGTGTCGCACGTTCAGAGGCGAACGTGTCGCCATTGCGCTGCCGCGACCATGCCGGCCGCTATGGCAACACCGAGGGCCACTGACGCCATGGCGTCGACTCGCGGGAGGTCCGTCCTCAGTCCGTCGAAGGTGATCTGCGCCAGTGTCATGAGGACGAACATGGGGGCGACGGCGATCAGCATCCGCCGGTCCGCCGTGGCGACCCACAGGAAAGCAGCCGCTGTCGCGATCTTTGCAACCACCAGCCAGGTCGGCGTCGCGTCATCATCGAACGCCAGTTGCTCGATCCGGGCCAGGCCGAGCACGAGTACGAGCGCGAGCACGCTCACCGAGACGGCGACGGCGGTGCGGGGCCCGACCCGGGGAACATCAGCGGGGCGGCGAAGACCGGCGATCACCAGCGGAGCCGCCACCACCGCAGCCCACCACTGTGGCATTCCATGGCCGTACGGGTAGTCGGGAACGACCGCCTGGGCGGCGATCGCAGCGAGCACCAGGCCGGTCGCCAGGCGTTGTCGGTCCAGGGCCAGAGCCGCAAAGGCCGCGATGCCCAGAGCCAGGGCCGGTCCGTGTTCGTGCAGCACGGGCCGGAGTAGATCGCCTCCGCCGTGGGTGAGGGCCGCGGCGAGGATGAAGATCGTCTTCAGTGCGCCCAAGGCCAGTAGGCCCATGGCTGCCAGATGCATGCCCTGCCAGAGCAGGACCACCTTCGGGCGGCCCGCCGCGCTGCCCGCGCGAACTCGTAGTCCACCACGTACCAGGGCGGCTGCCTGTCGTGGCTGCGGCCACCGGCGGTGGGCGGCCTCGCCGATCAGGATTTCGAGCAGCTCATCCGCACGTTCGCGGCGGTAGCCGGCCGGATACGACCGCAGCAGAGTCCGATAGCGGCGCTCAAGGGTGTCGTTGTTCATGCCGGCGATGTCCTCCAGGAGAATTGTGCGCCTGCCGACGGTGGGAAAAGGGAGTCGAGGAGTCTGGCGTGCACGACGCGCGCCGCCTCGGCGAGTCGGTCCGCCGCCTCAGTGAGCACCGCGCGACCCTCCTCGGTGAGGCGGTAGTAGCGCCGGGCTCGTCCGTTGATGATCTCCTCACCGTCCGCGACGATGAGGCCCTCACCGAGGAGCCGATCAACCACCGAGTACAGGGATCCAGCCGCGAGCTTCACCCGGCCGCCGGAAAGTTCCTCCACGCGCTTGATTACGGCATATCCATGGAGCCGCCCATCGAGGAGCGCGGCGAGAACGAAGTAGGAGGGCTCCCTCAAGGAGCCACGCGAGCTTGATCGCATGGCAGCAATATACAAGTAGTGTGTATATACAGCAACGCCGCGCTCCTCTTCCCGGCATCACCACGCGGCGTCGCGCCGGTCCCGGCTTCCTGGATTCGGGCCACGCCGCCCAGGCTTGTGGAGTTCGCCGCACGAGGCTTGCGACGGTCGCGGTCAGCACGAAGTCCTCACCCGTGGCCTGATAGGCCTCCGGCAGTTCCCGGCCCGAAAGCCCACCTCAGCGCTGGGCAGGAGCGCTGTCGAAGTCCAGAACCTTTGACTCTGAGCAGTTGCCCTGAGCAGCACTGCAGTTGTTTTGGGCCGGAACCTACCGGCACCCCCGTCATGGTGAACCTTGCGGTCCCTGAGCGGCCACGGGAGGCAACTGGGCGGGGCGGCGGGCCGGCAGTCTCGTCCGCCCCGCCGCCAACAACGACGGGGCGGATTCGCCAACAGAGTCCCGGAACCGGTGCGGGGCCTCGTCGCTCACGCTAGTTGTGCAGTTCGTGCAGGAACTCCCCGGCCGCGTTGAAGGTGCGCACGGTGCCCGGCGGGAGGATGCTCATGCCACCCTCCCACTGGATGATCTCCATCTCGGCGGCCTCCATCGCCTGGACCTCGGCATACATCCACTCACCGGGACCGAGGTCGTAGTCCATGCCGAGCGGCTCGAACATCACCGTGAACGACGTGTCCTCGTCAGCACTGATCTTGATCCGTAACGGCTTGCTCAATTCGTCGCCCGCTTCCCTGCATCGATGACTTCACCGGGCCCTGGGGCAGCCGGGGTTCGCAGGCCATGTGACCGGTCGTCGCATTTTTCCTGCAGCAACACGTGATCGGTCGACCGGGCGGGCCGTCTGCCTGTTGTCAGAACCTGTCAGACGCTACCGAACACCCCCGCTACCGGCCGAAAGTCGTTGCCGACACGGCATTCGCCTTCTGGAGGAAACATGCTCAAGCGGGTCATGACCATCATCGGGGCGGCGGCGCTCGCCGTCACCGGCAGCATGATGGTGGCGTCACCGGCCTCGGCGGCGTACGGATGTACCGGAAACCTGGTGGGTTCCTGGGCCGTGCCGTTGAAGGACATGCTCGACGGCTCGACCTACTACCGCAGTGACGTCAAGGTCTACTACGACGCCAGCACCGGGTGGAACTGCGCGGCCCTCGTCAAGCGGCCCGGCCACGCCCGTTACGGCGACAAGACGCCGCTGTTCATCGAGATGTACAACGAGCGGTGGGCCGAGGACAACTACCGGAACAACTACGACCAGGACCAGGGGGCCTTCAAGTACTACGCCGGCCCCATCAAGGTCTACGGCAAGAACATGTGCCTGAGCTTCAACGCCTCACACGGCGACCACGAGGCGCACCCCGGCCAGCCGTACAGCTACAACGGCCGCCTGTTGAAGACGGGTGTCGCCTGCGGATGATCTAGCGCGTCACCGGCCGGGCACCCTTCCCGGGTGTCCGGCCGCGTCGGACGTGATCAATCTCCGCGAGTGATGGCCGCACTTCCGTCCGTGGCGAGGAGTTGTGCCGTGCGTTCCATGCAGCGTTTCCGGGCGGGAGACCAGTCGTAGGGCATCTTGGTGACTGATTCGAAGGCGCTCATCTGAGTCTCCTTCTCCTCTGCCGAGTCGGCGTCGTAGATCTCGAAGAGCTTCTCCTCGGCCACGTCTAGCCCGGCTGCCTCGACGGCCCGATCCAGGGCCATGTGGTGGGCGTATCGCTGTACGGCGAGTTCTTCCACGCGCGGGTCCTCGGTCTCCACACTGTCGTCCAGGGCCGCCTCGGCCGCGTCCAGACGGTCCTGCTCCGCCCGCAGGTCGGGGTGGGTGGCCAGCACGATGAACACGCTGGCCTGGATCGCGGCGCCCAACGGGCCGAAGACGCGTTCCGTGACCAGCAGCGCGTCCAGGTCGGCGGGGCGCAGTGTTCCCGGGGGCAGGTGGCCGAGCCGGTCGGTGACCAGTTCGGAGAGCAGTCCGAGCGGGCTGCCCACGGCTTGGAGACGCTGGACGGCCCCGCGTTGGCGTTTGATGTCGGCCTCCTGGGCGGCCAGGGTCTCCTCCAGCCGGCCCAGCACATCCCCGATGTCCCGGGTTCCCTCGAAGGCGGCCCGCACGTCGTCAAGGCTGATGCCGGCCTCCGCCATCTTGCGGATCCACAGCAGGCGGATCATGTCGTCGTAGCCATAGCGGCGGCGACCGTCCACGCCCCGCTCGGGCTCCGGCAGCAGACCGATCTGGTGGTAGTGGCGAATAGCGCGCGGCGTGGTCCCCGCGAAGACGGCAGCATCACCGATCTTGACTTGCCGGGGCGGCATGGCGAAGGAGTACGTCACAGACGGAGCCTTTCGTGCTGAGGTCCTTCGAGGAGACCACGTGCCGCTACGGCAGGTGCAACACCAACGACCACGCTGGTCATAGCCGATGCGCTACGCGGTGATGCCACTCCTGGCGTCAGCCGGGTGGCCAGCGTTGCCGTGGGGTGGTCACAGCGAGGCTATTTTCCGGTAACGGGCGAGCAGGAGCAGGAAGCACGCGGCGACCAGGCACGCCGCCTCGATGCCGTAGATCGGGCCGAACCTGCCCACGCCCACGTCGAGCTGACTCTCCCTCTCGGTGAGCCACTCGCCGACGCCTCCGATCAGGAAGGTCGGGCTGGCCAGCCCGGACAGGCCGTTGGCCGTGGTGGACGGCAGCGAGGCGAGCACGCCGACGACCGGGACGGTCATCATGAAGACCGCCACGATGCCACCGGCGGCGAACGCCTGCTTTCCGGTGAGCGACGCGATCAGCAGGCTGATACCGGCGAACATCACCGCCCAGAGCAGGCTGTACGCCCAGCCGGGCAGCAGCTCCCCGAGCTCGTTGAACACCCCGCGGACGCCGGTCTTGGTGGTGAACGCGGCGCCGAGGAACATGATGAACTGCGGCACGCCGAGCAGCAGCCAGATCGCGGCCGTCATGGCGGCGAGCTTGGCGATCACGTAGTCGGCGGCCCGCAACGGACGGCTGAAGTAGAGCGGCAGCACCCCGGCCCGCAAGTCGCGGGAGACCAGCTGCGGCGCGACGATCGCCGCAAAGAAAATGATCAGTAAGCTCATCTGGTCGGCGTACTCGAAGTAGGTGAAGAACACCTCTCCGGTGATCGAGCGGCCGGCCGCCACGATGACGGCGACCAGCAGCATGATGCCGGCCACCAGCCAGGGGAAGATCTTCGCCGTGGCGGAGCGGCCGAGCCCGAAGGCGGCGCGCAACCCGTGCACGAAGAGGGCCCGCTGCATCGCGACGCGGCCCAGCCGGGGACCGGAGTACCGCTGGTACCCGATGTCATGGATGACGCCGGTCTCCGACATCGGCGGTCTCCTTCGTCGTGAAGAGGCAGCCGTCGTTCGTATAGGCGTCACTGTGACGGAAGTACGAACGCGGGGTCCTGGCCCGTCGGCCACCGCTCACGCTACCTGCGGAGAACGGGTTGAGAAACACCCACTCAACGTGCCGTTCAACCTCCCGCTCCATCCCGACGTCGCTGCGGACGAGGTCGCTGCGTCATCAAGGGCAACTACGGTGCGTGCCGGCCAGCGCGTGGGGCGCGGGCAGCGATAGGACTCACCGAGCGGTCAGATTGCCGCCGTGGTACGGCTGAACTGCGGATACGCGTCCCGCGGGATCTTGACAGGCAAGGCTTGAGCACTGACAGACTCTCCGACTCTCGGACACGGGGGATTGTCTGAAGCCGGACCGCGACCAGCTCACGACCAGGGGGACAACATGCAGTTCGCCCTGGGAGTGGAATGGCGGGTCAGTAAACGCGGTCTGGTCATCGCTGGTGTCGACGGTGATGCCATGCTGCTGGAGCATCCGCGTGCCGCCGTTCTGCCCGGTCTGCTCGCTGCTAACCCAAATGCCACGGAGCTGGCTGAACGGCTTGGCGGGCCGAACAGCACCCGGCTGGTCGAGGAGATGACCCAGGCCGGCATCCTGCGCGACCCGGCCGTCGAGGCACCGTCCGCCGCGACGCCTCGACGGGTGACGGTGACCCGCTCCGGCGTCGAGGTCACCGGCATCGACCGGCCGGCGCAATGGTGCGCCCGGCACGTCCTGCCTTTACTGGTGAGCTGGCCGGGTCGGATCCTGATCGGCGCGGTTGTCGTATCCGGGATCTGGTCGCTGTTGATGGGCCGGCCGGCCGGGCCGACCGTGTCGGCGCGGCCGTGGGTGGACGCCCTGCTCGGTTTCGCGATCGGACTGGGGTGCTCGGCGCTGCACGAGTTCGCGCACTCCGTGGCCCTCGCTCACTACGGCCGCCGGTCCCGGCGGGCCGGGTTCGGCTTTTACTGGGGCGCCGTCTCCTTCTATGTGGACTCCACCGAGGCGATGACGCTGCCCCGGCGTGCCCGGGTCATCCAGGCCCTGGCCGGCCTCGCTGTCGACGTGGTCACCATCTGCCTGCTCGCGATGATCGCCCAGGTGGCCACGTCGACACTGCTCACCGCGGTGGCCTGGCGGCTGGCCGTGCTCGGGGTGGTCGACGTCGTCGCCAACCTGGCCCCGATCCTGCGGGTGGACGGCCACTGGGCGCTCGCCGACCTGCTCGACGAGCCCGACCTCGGCTCCCGCGCCCGCAGCGCCCTCGGCGACCTCCTCCGACGACGACGACGACGCGACCCTATGACCCCGGCCTGGCTGCCCTGGTACGGCGCGATCAGCCTGACCTGCGGCGTCGGTCTGCTCGCCGCGTCCGCCTGGGTGTTCTGGTGGGCCGCCGCCGACCTCGTCATCGCACTGTTCACCGGCAACCTCGCCGAGATCGTCGTGGGTGTCCTGCTCGTCGCCCCGATCGTGGCCAGCGTCCTGTTCAGCACGCTGGGCCTCCTGCTCGAGGTCGTGCTGTCGCGGCACGCCCTGACCGATGACCCCGCAACCGCAAGGAGGTGATCTCATGCTCCGACGACTCGTCCGCCGTCTGTCGCGCGGCGTTCGCGTGCGCTTCTGACCAAGGCAAGCGGGTGAGGCTCGGATCGCGTGTCCGGGCCTCACCCTTTCTGTCCTTGCTGCAGATCGACTCCCCGCCGATGAGACGGTGGGCACACTCTTCTTCAGGTCACCGGTCTCGTCGACCACGAGAACACCGTCGGGATCAGCGAGGCGGTCGACGACGACTCGCCGCACGTCGTCACGCACGGCGTCGACGTCCCACTTCGCCCGGTACAGCAACCGTTGCATCGCATCAGGCCGGCCATGCCCGGCCTGCTCCGCCAACTGCCAGCAGGTCTTGATCTGTAGGTCGGCGAGCGGGCCGGTGACGAACCCGGCGGCCGCTCGGCGGGGTTCGACCCGGCAGAACCGGCCCGCGATCGAGTCGGTCACCAGGTCGATGGTTCGCTGCCACTGGGCAGGCTCTACGCCATGGCTCTCGGCCACCGCAAGGTCTGATGTCGTGTCCACAACGCACAGACGGTCGCTGAGATTAACATCGAGCCATGCCGGTCGGTGTGTGTGAGCTCGAGGTGTTCGAGGGCGCCAGGGCGCGGTTGGAGGCGATCGCGTACCGCCTGCTGGGGTCGGCGAGCGATGCCGAGGACGTGGTGCAGGACACGTTCCTGCGTTGGCAGTCCGTCGAGCGAGAGCTCATCGAGACGCCCGAGGCATGGCTGACGAAGGTACTCACCAACCTCTGCCTCAACCGACTCACCTCGGCGCGGGCCAGGCGGGAGACCTATGTGGGCCAGTGGCTACCCGAGCCGGTCTTCGCCGGGGACCGGATGCTCGGCCCGGCCGAGACCGCGGAGCAGCGTGAATCGGTCTCGATCGCGATGCTCACGCTGATGGAGCGGCTCTCGGCCACGGAACGCGTCGTGTACGTGCTGCGCGAGGCGTTCGGTTACTCGCACGGCGAGATCGCCGAGGTGCTCGACCTCACCGAGTCGAACTGCCAGCAGATCTACCGGCGTGCCAAGCAGCACCTGGCCGCCGGCCGCCGCCGGGTGGAGGTCGCGCCGGCCGCGGCCCGCAAGATCGTCGAGGAGTTCCTCGCCGCGGCGCTCAGCGGCAGGACCGAGGCACTGGTGCGGATGCTGACCGACGACGCGGTCCACGTGGGCGACGGCGGGGGCGTGGTCTTCTCGCTGCCGTTGCCGATCACCGGTGCGCTGCGGGTGGCGAGGTTCCTGCGCGGGCTGTTCGAACCCAGCGCGGCCAAGTGGGAGATGATCGGCGGTCGACCCGTCCTGTTCGCGGCGGTCGCCAACGGCGTACCCGCGCTGGTGCTGATGGTCGGGGACCGGGTCGCCACCGTCGTCTCGCTGGACGTGACCGACGACGGCATCGCGGCCATCCACACCCAGGCGAACCCCGGCAAGCTCGAACGCGCGACCCGCCAGTGGGCCACCTCCGAACACGGGGAACCGCTCATCGACAACTGGTGACCTGGATCACAGCTCGCCGCTGTCAGGTTTCGTGCCGCTGTCCGGTTCAGGAAGCGACACCAGCCAGACAGGAGTGAGACCATGACGCACAAGATCGTCGTTCTCGGGGCCGGATACGCCGGAGCCAACGCCGCCACGCGCCTGGCCAAGCGGCTGCACCCGGCCGACACCGAGATCACCCTCGTCAACGCCGATCCCGAGTTCGTGGAGCGCGTCCGCATGCACCAGCTCGCGACCGGTCAGGACCTCACGCCTCGCCTGCTGACCGACGTCCTCGCGGGCACGGGCGTGCGGGTGCGGCTGGCGTGGGTCACCGCCGTTGACGCCGAGCGCAAGACCGTCAGCATCGTCGAGGACGGCGGCGCCGCCGAGATCGCCTACGACACGCTCGTCTACGCCCTGGGCAGCGCCGCCGCGGACCATGGAGTTCCCGGCGTCACCGAGCACGCTCACGACATCGCCGGAAAGCAGTCCGCGCTGCGGCTGCGGGCGCGTCTGGCCGACCTCGCCGCGGGCGCGGTCGTGCTGGTCGTCGGTGGTGGCCTCACCGGCATCGAAGCCGCCACCGAGATCGCCGAGGCCCGGCCGGACCTGGAGGTCTCTCTCGCCGCCCGCGGCGGCCTCGGCGACTGGCTGAGCGAGAAGGCCCGGCGCCACCTGCGCGCGGCATTCGACCGGCTCGGCATCACCGTGCACGAGCACACCGACATCGCGGCTGTCGAGCCGGCGGGCGCGGTCACCGCCGACGGCCGCGCGATCCCGGCCCAGGTGACCGTCTGGACGGCCGGCTTCGCCGTCCACCCCATCGCCGCGGCCACGACCCTGGAGGTTTCCGCGACAGGGCAGATCGTCGTCGACGACACGATGCGGTCGGTCTCGCACGGGGACGTCTACGCCGTGGGCGATGCGGCGCTCGCGTCGGGCGCGAACGGCACACCACTGCGGATGTCCTGCGCCTCGGGAGTCCCCTCGGCCCACCTGGCAGCCGACGCCATCGCCGCACGCCTGACCGGACGCCGGCTCCCCCAGAACAAGATCGGCTACCTCGGTCAGTGCATCAGCCTCGGCCGCCGCGACGCCATCGTGCAGTGGGTGACCCCGGACGACCAGCCCAAACCGTCGGCGGTCACCGGCAAGACGGCCGCACGCATCAAGGAGATGATCTGCAAGAGCGCGGCCTGGAGCGTCTCCCACCCGACATCGATGCTCCCGAGCCGTCGCCGCCACACCCACCTCGCCGAGGAGCCTTCCGCGATCACCGCATGACACCCCACACCGCACGGGCGTAGCCGGCACGGCCTCCGTGCGGTGGTGGCCGCCCTGGAGATTGGCCGCGGCTCGTGGACCGCCATGCTCGACGCGGTCCGGCTGCCACCAGCCGCGGACGTCACGAGGCTCACCTGCGCGCAGATCCGACAGCTCCTCGACCGACTGACCGCTCCCGCCCACCGCCGCCGCGGTCTCGGCAGCACGGTCATGCGCACCCTCAGCCACCACGCAGCGCCGCTCGGCATGCGCGGCCGGCCTGCCCGGCGAAGGCCGTCACGGCCGGGGACCTGTCGCGCGACGACCATGAACGAACAGGCCCGCGGTCGTCCGCGGGCCTGTCGTGTTCGGCGGGTGTCAGCTGGTCTCGCCGGCCAGGCTGAAGGAGCCGAGGCGGTTGATGGCGGCGATCGTGCCGAGAACGATGAAGACCGCGCTCATCACCAGGGCCGTGGTGAGGCCGACCGAGGACTCGATCATCGTGGTCGGAGCGATCTTGTCGGTGATGGTGACGACGTACTGCCCGACGGCCAGGACCTTGGTGCCGCTGACGAAGTTTCCGAGCAGCCCCTCCCAGACCAGGATGTAGACCAGGCCGACCAGCACCGGGCGGCGGCTGAGCAGGCTGAACAGCAGGAACAGCGCGGAGTAGGCGAGCGCGCCGACCAGGGACGCGACGGCCAGGGCGGCACCAAGTTTCGCCGAGCCGGCCAGCAGGCCGGTGAGGAACAGCGGCACGGCCGACACCACGGTGGTGACCGTGGCCGCCACCGCGTACTTCGCCAGGATGATGTCGCGGCGGGGCAACGGCTTCGTCAGGATGTGGACGATCGTGCCGTCGTCGACCTCGGAACCGAGGACACCGGTGCCGACGATGAGGGCCACGACCGGAAGCACCACGGTGAGGCCGAGACCGACGATCACGGCGCGGCCCCACTGGTCGGGCGACACGTCGTACGCCCGGCAGAGCAGGGCCAGGCCGACCAGCAGGATCGGCAGGGGCAGGAGCAGCAGCGCCCGCCGGCGGCCGAAGAGGCCGCGCGCGGTGATGAAAGCGACCGTGGACATCAGCCCTCCAGCAGGTAGGAGAAGACGCTCTCCAGGGATTCGTCGGACGGCAGCAACTGGTGCAGACGAATGCCCTGGTCGAGAGCGATGCGGGGCAGCGCCCGGGTGAAGCTGCCGTAATCGGAGGCCCGCACGGTGAGTCCGGTGGCCTCGATCTCGATGCCGGCCACGGACTTCTCCGCGATCAGCGCGACGGCCAGCCTGCGGTCGTCGGAGCTGCGCACGGCGAAGACGTGCGGCCGGTTGGTCATCAGCCGGCGGATCTTGCGGTAGTCGCCGGAGGCGGCGAGCCGGCCGGCGACGATCACCTGGACCAGGCCGGCGACCTGCTCGACCTCTTCCAGGATGTGCGAGCTGAACAGGATGGTGTGGCCGCGGTCGCCGAGCGAGTGCAGCAGCTCCATCATGTGCATGCGCTGGCGCGGGTCCATGCCGTTGAACGGTTCGTCCAGCAGCAGGACGCGCGGCTCGTGGACGAGCGCGGCCGCGACCCGGGTGCGCTGGCGCATGCCTTTGGAGAACGTCTCGATCCGGCGCTCGGCGGCACCGGTCATCTCGACCAGTTCCAGCGCCCGCTGGGCGGCGGCGGCCGGGTCGCGCAGTTTCTGCATCTTGGCGCAGGCCGTCACGAACTGGCGGGCGGTCAGATAGCCGTGCACCGCCTCCCGCTCGGTCACCAGGCCGAGCGTGCTGTAGACGCTCGGGTTGCGCCAGGTGGGGTGGCCGTCGATGGTCACCGTGCCGCGGGAGGGCGCCAGGAAGCCGGCCATCATGTGCAGCACGGTGGTCTTGCCGGCGCCGTTCGGGCCGAGCAGGCCGGTCACGCCGGGGCGGAGCGACATGGTGATGTCGTTGACCGCCACCACGTTGCCGTACCAGCGGGAGACGTTGGTCAGTTCGACGGCGCCGGTCGTGGCGACGGTCTCGGCCGGGAGGGTCTGGGTGGTCACAGCGAGGCCACCTTCCGGTAGCGGGCCAGCAGGAGCAGGACGCAGGAGACGATCAGGCAGAACGCCTCGATGCCGTAGATCGGGCCGAACCGGCCCAGATCCCACTCGGCGTCCGCTCCGCCGCCGAGCCACTGGCCGACACCGGCGATCAGGAACATCGGGCTGGTCAGGCCGGCGAGGCTGTTGGCCGTGGTGGAGGGCAGCGACATGAACACGCCGAAGATCGGGGTGGTCATCATGAAGACCGCCACGATGCCGCCGGCCGCGAACGCCTGCTTGCCGGTGAAGGAGGCCACCAGCAGCCCGATGCCGGCGAACATCAGCGCCCAGAGCAGGCTGTACCCCAACCCGGGCACCAGGTCGCCGAGCTCGTTCCACACGCCGCGGAAGCCGTCCTTGGTGGTGAACGCCGCGCCGAGGAACATGATGAACTGCGGCACACCGAGCAGCAGCCACATCGACGTGGTCATGGCGGCGTACTTGGCGAGAACGTAGTCGGCGGCGCGCAGCGGCCGGCTGAAGTAGAGCGGGAGCGTGTTGGACCGCAGATCACGGGAGACCAGCTGGGGCGCCACGATCGCGACGAAGAAGATGATCAAAAGGCTCATCTGGTCGGCGAACTGCATGTAGGTGAAGATCACCTGGCCGGTCTGGGACCGGATGGCGGCCAGGATCACCGCGACCAGCAGCATGATGCCCGCCACCAGCCACGGGAAGATCTTCGCTTTCGCCGAGCGGCCCAGGCCGAAGGCGGCCCGCAGTCCCTGCACGTAGAGCGCCTGCTGCAGGGCCAGACGGCCCAGTCGCGGACCCCGGTAACGCTGGTATCCAATGTCATGGATGACGCCGGCCTCAGACATCGGCGGTCTCCTTCTTGGTGAAGAGCTCGGCGACGCGGTGCCGGCGCTGGTCGAGGCGGTGCAGGTTGAGGTCGAGGTCGGCGACGGCCCGCAGGATCCGGTCGTACGAGCTGTCCGACTCCATCGGCACCAGCAGCATCCGCCCGTCTCGGGTGACCTGCAGGCCCATTCCGGTGAGGGCGGCCGCGAGATCGTCCGTACCGTCGCTGACCTCGACCGCCAGGATGTCGGAGGCCTCCGTCATCGAGGAGATGCGGTCGGCGCGCAGCAGACGGCCGCCTTCGATGGCGATGAGCGAGTCGCAGATCCGCTCCACCTCGCCGAGCAGGTGCGAGCAGACCACGACGGAGATGCCGAACTCGTTGCCGATCCGGTGGATCAGGGCGAGCATGGCGTCGCGGCCGGCCGGGTCGAGGCCGTTGGTGGGCTCGTCGAGCAGCAGCAGATCGGGGTCGTGCACGAGCGCCTGGGCCAGCTTGACCCGCTGCTTCATGCCGGTGGAGTACCCACCGATCTGGCGGTACCGCTCCTCGTAGAGGCCGACGTGCCGCAGGGCCTCGGAGGCCCGCTCCCGGGCGGCGGTCTTGGGCAGCCCGCTCATCCGGCCCAGGTGGGTGACGAACTCCGATGCCGAGACGTCCCCGGGGAGGCAGTCGTTCTCCGGCATGTAGCCGACCCGCGCGCGGACCTGGTCGGTCTCGGTGACCGGGTCGAGGTCGAAGACACGGACGGTGCCGCCGCTGGGCGGCACCAGCCCGAGCATGATTTTGATGAAGGTGCTCTTGCCGGCGCCGTTGGCGCCGACGAGGCCGATGACGCCGGCGTCGACGGCGACGGTCAGGTCCGCGAGGGCGTTCACCCCGCCGCCGTACGTCTTGGTCAACCCGTCCGTAACGATGATGGTCACGGCCTCAGCCTAAGAACCACCCGCACCTCGATGGATCGGGAAATCCCCTGAGCCGCTCTCAGGGTCTCTCAGCCGGCTCTCAGCTTACGGAGACCTGAAAGACGGGGAGCTTTCCCAGTCGACGGTACTCGCGCAGGGCGGCGGGCGTGCTGTCCACCGACGAGTCCTGGCCCTTGTGGTTGGCCGGGGTCTCGAAGTGCACCATCGCCTTGATCCCCGGGAACCGGCTGATCTGCTGGCCGACCTCGCGGTAGAACTCGGCCATGTGCCCGGGGTTGCGCTTGGAGAACCAGACGCCCCACTCGGCGACCATCAACGGCTTGTCGGGGTGCCGCTGGCGTACCCAGTTGTAGAAACCGGGCCATCCGGGCTTGGTCGCCGACCGGCGGTTGAGCAGCTCGGCGAAGTCGCCGTGCCCGTAACCCGGCTCGCTGTAGGAGTAGGTGTCGAAGCCGATCCAGTCGACCACGTCGTCGCCCGGGTACATGTGCTGGAACCAGCTCTTGGTGGTGTGCGGGACGTACGCCATGTGCACCAGGACGGTGACGACGTTGGTGGCGCCCTTGGCCCGCAGCCGCTTCACCACGTGCCGGAACATCGCGGCGTAGTCGCGGGCGGTGTAGCCGGAGCCGGCCCGTTCGCGCACCTGGTCCTCGGCCTCGTGGTGCACCGCGAAGAAGAACCGGTCCCGGAAGTTCTTCCTCAGGTGCACGGCGAGCCGGTCCAGGAACGCGTCGGTGCGCCTGTCGCCGCGGGCGATCCGGGCCCAGGTGGTGGTCTCGGGTTTCCAGTTGAGCAGCAGAATCCGCTTCTTGCCGGGCTGCCGGGCGATCGCGATCTCCTGCTCGGTGGGGAAGAGCTGGCGGGTGCCGCGGTGGTACCCGTGGAAGATCGCCTGGTGCCGTCCGGTCTTCTGCTCGAACTCGGCGAGCGCCCGCACCCCGCGCTCCTCGGTGCGCGCGCCCGGAGCCACCCCCCACAGCACGCCGCACGTCGGCACCAGTTTCGACCCGGTGCGGCAGCTCCGCTGTCCGGAGCCCCGGGGGTAGCCGACGAGGGTGTCGCCGTGCCGGCCGGTGGCCGCGGGAAGCGGGGCCGGGCCCGCCCACGGTGGCGCGCCGGTGGGTGGCGCCGGCTCCGGCGCCAGCCGCGTGGGTGACTCGGGCGGCGCGAACGTTCCGATGGCCGGGGCGGACGGCGCCACGATCGGGTCCACGAAGGAGGGCGGGCCGTACGGAACTCCGAGCTGGTCCAGGCCGCCGGTCCACGCCCACGAGAGCGTGGCCGTCACGGACATGGCGAAGGCGGTGGTCAGCGCGGCGAGGTGCAGTAGCCGGGAACGGGTCTGTCTCACAAGGGCCGAGTATCAAAGGATCATGCCCGATTGTCCAGTATCACGCTGTTTTGCACCGAATTAGGCACTCTGTAACTTCCATCCCTGCCGAGGGAAGATCAGGATTGGACCGAGAGCCCGACTCGACCCGCTCGATCAGGCCTGGGAAACTGTCCCCCAAATACCTGCAGGGGGATTCGAAGTGAATGGTTCGGTATTGCCCGAGGACGTGCTCCGGGACGCTCCCTCCTTCACCCCGCGCCCCCACGAGCTGGCCGATCTGGAGTTGCTGCTCTCCGGCGCCTACGCGCCGCTGACCGGTTTCCTGAGCCGGACCGACCTGGCCTCCCTCGGTCGCCGCGGCCGGCTGGCCGACGGCACATACTGGCCGGCCCCGGTGACGTGCGAGGTCCCCGGCGAGGTGGCGGCCCTGCTGGATCCGGCCGACCCGGCCCGGCGCACCCTGGTGCTGACCGATCTGGAAGGCGCGCCGGTCGCCGCGATCGAGATCACCGACGTCTGGCAGACCGGTGAGAACCGGCACGGCATCGGTGGCCCGGTGCGCCGGATGGGCGACGGCGGCCACGGCCCGTTCCAGCGCCTACGGCGCACCCCCGAAGAGGTCAAGGCCCTGCTGCCGCCGGGCCGGGTGCTGGGCGTGATCGCCGACCGGCCGCTGCACCGGCCGCAGCTGGCACAGATCGCGCACGCCGCCCGTACCCTCGCCGCTCATCTTCTGATCCTCATCCCGGTGAGCGGACCGGGGCCGGACGGGCTGCCTCCGGAAGCGCTGGTCCGCTCGATCTTCGCGGCCCGCGACCGGATGCCCCCGGCGACGATCGTCGCCGTGCCGCTGCACACCCGCGGCGACGAGATGCGCGACGCGCTGCTGCGCGCCCGGGTGGCCCGGTCCTACGGGGTGACCCACGTCCTGTCCACCGGGGACACCCTCTCCGGAGCGGGACTGCGCGTGCTGCTCCCCCGCGAACTCGCCTACGACAACCGGGACGGCCAGTGGCGCTGGCGCGACGACGTCCCGCCTCGCAACCGCCGCCTGGCGATGGCCTCGACCGAGATCGAGGACCTGCTGGACCGCGGCTTCCCGCTGCCCGAGTGGCACACCCCGCCGGCCGTGGCCAAGGAGCTGTCCCGGATCCGGCCGCCGCGCCGGCACCGCGGCCTGGTCGTCTTCTTCACCGGCCTCTCCGGCTCCGGCAAGTCGACCATCGCCCGCAACCTGGCCGACGCCATGCGGGAGAACGGCGACCGGACCATCACCCTGCTCGACGGTGACGTGGTTCGCCGCGAACTGACCGCCGGGCTCGGCTTCAGCAAGGCCGACCGGGACCGCAACGTGCGCCGGATCGGCTGGGTCGCCGCCGAGGTGGGCCGTCACCGGGGCATGGCGGTGGCCTGCCCGATCGCGCCCTACGAGGCGGCCCGTGCGGCGGCCCGGCAGATGGCGGCGGAGGCCGGCGCCGGCTTCGTCCTGGTGCACGTGGCCACGCCGCTGGAGGTGTGCGAGAGCCGGGACCGCAAGGGCCTGTACGCCCGGGCGCGCGCCGGCCAGCTCCGCGGCATGACCGGAATCGACGACCCGTACGAGGAGCCCACGGACGCCGAGTTGACCGTGGACACCACCACGATGACCGTTCCGGAAGCGGTCGAGATGGTGCTCAGCCACCTGATCGAGAACGGCTGGGTGGAGCCGAAACTGTCGTAGACCATCACTCGCGGCGGGAGTGTGGCGTTACGCCACTGGGGCGAAACGCCCAAACCACACTCCTCTCCCGGAAGGGCCGCCGAAGACTGATGGAACCGTCCCGCCCCTCGTCCGATCTCTCGCACTACCTCGGTGCGCTCCGCCGGCACTGGTGGATCGCCCTGGTGGCCACGGGTGCCGGCCTGGGCGGCGGCGCGGTCCTGGCGCAGACCATGCCCAAGGTCTACGAATCGTCGGCCTCGGTGCTCGTGCAGCCCCTCGAACAGGACTCCAACGCGGAGGGCGGCCGGACCAAGAGCACGGTCAACCTCGACACCGAGGCACAGCTCGTCGGCTCCGGCGCGGTCGCCGTGAAGGCGGCCACCCTGCTGCGCAGCGACCTGTCGCCGATCGAGCTGGCCAAGTTGGTGTCGGTGCAGGTGCCGGCGAACACCACGGTCCTGGTGATCACCTTCCACGCCCAGACGCCGCAGAACGCGCAGGCCGGGTCGCACGCGTTCGCCGAGGCCTACCTGCGCAACCGGGAGGAGACCGCCCGGGCCCGGCTGGACAAGCAGATCCGCTCGCTGAACCTCAAGGTCAAGCAGCTCACCACGGTGCTCACCGGGATCAACACCAAACTGGCGGTCGCTCCCAAGGGCAGCTCCACCGAGAGCAACCTGCAGAGCCTGCGGAACAACTCGCAGAACCAGCTCAACTCGCTGACCGGGCGCCTCAACGAACTGACCACCACCATGGTCGGCGGCGGCAGCATCATCAGCGACTCCCGGCTGCCGGAGGAGCCGACCAGCCCGAACACCTGGCTGAACATTGGCACCGGCGGCATGCTGGGGCTGCTGCTCGGGCTCGGCCTGGCCTATCTGCGGGAACGCTTCGACCGGCGGCTGGTCACCCCGAACGACGTCCGCGACCGGGGCCGGGTCACGGTGCTGGCCGCGCTCGACGAGCGGAGCACCCCGCACATCGACGACGTGCTCCAGCCGTACGGGCCCGGCGGCCGCGTCTTCAACCGGCTGCGCAACGAGGTGCTGGCCAGCCTGAACCCCACCGACCAGATCATCGTGGTGACCGGGACCAGCCGTGGATCGGCCAGCACCCTGGTCGCCGCGAACCTGGCGGCCGCTCTGGCGCGTACCGGCAGTGATGTGGCCCTGATCGGGGCGCACCTGCCGGACAGCGTGATCGACGCCGCGCCGCTGGCGCGGATGTTCGGGGTCTCCGCCATGCCGGGCCTCTCCGACCTGCTCGCCGGACGGGTGAGCCTGTCGCGGGCGCTGCAGCGCACCCCGCGCATCCCGTCGTTGCGAGTGATCACCACCGGTGGCGCCGCGACCGCCGCCGGGCTGATGCAGTCCCAGCGCCTCAAGGACACCCTCCAGACGCTGCGCGAGCAGGGTGGGTACGTGGTGATCGAGGCGCCGTCGACCAGCAGCAGCGCGGACGCGCAGAGCCTGGCCAGTCTCGCCGACGCGGCGATCCTCGCGGTCGAGCTGCGCCGGTCCAAGCGCCCGGCCCTGCTCGACGCCACCGAGCAGTTGCAGCGGGTCGGCACGAGACTGCTCGGCGCGGTGGTGCTGCCCCGGCTCGTCGCGATGCGCCCGGGCGAGATCGCGGCTCCGGCGGTCTCCCTGCCACCGCCCACCGAGCCGGGTGACGCGGTCGAGGAACCGACCCAGCAACTGTCGTTCGCCGGCCGGCAGCGGCCGGGCGGGGCGGACAACAGCGACGCCACCGCGGTCATCGACCTCTCCAGCGCGGGCGCCGCGGACGGCGACGACACGTGACCGCGGTCGCGGCGGTGGCGCACGCCGGGCCCGCACCGCGAACCGTCAAGAACCGCTCGCTGCCGGCCTGGCCGGTCGCCGGCATCCTGCTCCTCTACCCGCTGTGGTGGGCGCTCGGCCTGGGCGTGCTGATCTTCCCGCTGATGACCGCGCCGATGATCTTCCTGCTGCTGCGCCGGCGCGCGGCGGGACGGCCGGTGCGGCTTCCCCCGGGCTTCGCCTGGTGGGTGATCTTCCTGCTCGCGGTGGTGGTGAGCATCGCCGCGCTGGGCGCCGACCCGCCGGGCACGGTTCCCGAGCGCGCGAGCGAGCGGCTGGTCGCGGTGGTCTACAAGCTGTCGATGTACGCGTCGCTGACCGTCCTGCTGCTCTACGCCGGCAACCTGACCGAGGCGGAACTGTCCCGCCGCCGTCTGGTGCGGCTGCTCGGCGGCATGTTCGTGCTGACCGTGCTGGGTGGACTGCTCGGCATGGTGGCCGGGAACTTCGAGTTCACCTCGCCGATCGAGTGGCTGCTGCCGTCCGGGGTGCGCAACAAGGGCTTCGTGCGGTCGCTGGTGCACCCGTACGCCGCGCAGATCATGGACATCGTCGGCGGTGACAAGCCCCGCCCCGCCGCACCGTGGGGTTACACCAACACCTGGGGCAACAACTTCTGTCTGCTCGCGCCCTGGCTGGTGGTGGCCGCCTGGTCGGGCCGCGGCGCCGGAAGGAAGTTCTGGGCCATGGTGTGCCTGGCCGTCTCGGTGGTGCCGGCGGTGGCGTCGCTCAACCGGGGCCTGTGGATCGGTGTCGGCCTGCTGCTGGCCTACGTGGCGGTCCGTTGCGTGCTGGCCGGCCGGCTCTGGATCCTCGCACTGCTGCCGGTCGTCGCGGCCGCGCTGACGATCGCCATGATCGCCACCCCGCTCGGTGGCACCGTCGAGGCCCGCCTGGACAACGGCAAGTCCAACGGGGTCCGCTCCTTCCTCATCGACAAGGCTCTGGACGGCTTCACCGGCTCGCCGGTCATCGGCTACGGCGGCACCCGCAACACCCTCGGCGGGCGCAACTCGATCACCGTCGGCGAGAGCTCCAGTTGCGAGCGGTGCGGCAACTTCACCGTCGGCGGCAACGGGCAGCTCTGGCAACTGATCTATGCGCACGGCGCGGCGGGCACCGTGGGATATCTGGGCTTCTTCGCGTACGGGCTGTGGCGCTTCCGCCGCGACCGGAGCGCGATCGGGGTGGCCGGGAGTGCCGCGATCGTGACGTCCTTCTCCGCGATGCTCTGGTACAACTCCCTGGTCACCCCTCTGGCCTTCATGGTTCTGGCATACGCGCTGCTCTGGCGCAACTGGACAGAGGGGAAAACCCAATGAGCGAGCTTGTGAGCTCGGCCGCGGACTCATGGCGACGCCGGAGCGCGGCGGCATGAGCCCGGTCAAGACCGCCCCCGCGGAACTGACCGCCGGCGACGCCGCGCTGCGGACCCAGTACATGACCGAGGTGCTCCACCTTCTCTACCCGAAGCCGTGCCGGACCGACGGCACGCCCGGCACGCTTGTGGCGGAATACCTGGTGGTCCCGAACGCGCACCGGCCCCGGCTGCTGGTCCCGACGCTCTCCCCCGCCGTCTCGGCGGCCGCGGTCCGGCGGTACGCCGAGCCGCAGTCGCGGATGGCCCGCCTCAAACGCGACGCCGTGGTGGCGGCCGTGCACGCCCGCGCCGCCGGGTGGCTGTTCCGCGACCGGATCCGGGTGACCGGACCGGTCTCGGCCGGTATCGACGGCTACCTGAGTGACGCGCTGCGCCGCGACCTGGCGGTCAGCATCCACATCGGCCCGGCGCGGGCCAACCGCAAACCGGTGCTGCAACTGCTCAGCCCGGACGGCGACACCTTCGCCTTCGGCAAACTCGGCACCGGCCCACTCACCCGTAGCCTGGTCAAGGCCGAGACCGCGGCCCTGATCGCGATCGGCAACAGCGGCCTGACCAAACTGACCGTGCCCCGGGTGCTGCACGCCGGGCAGTGGCGGGGCCTGCAGGTGCTGGTCCAGTCGGCGCTGCCGGTCTGGCTGCCCCGGGCGCCGCTGACCCAGCGGCGGCTCACCGCCGCGATGCTCGACATCGCCGGCTGCTGTGGGTACACGACCGGCCCACTGACCGGCAGCGGGTACTGGCACGAGCTCCGCGTGCGGCTGGCGGCCCTGGCCGACCGGCCCGAGGGCGCCGCGCTGGCCGCCGCGGTGGACGTGCTGGCCGCGCACAGCGGCGAGACCGCGCTGCGGTACGGCGCCTGGCACGGCGACTGGGCCCCGTGGAACATGGCGAACCTCGCCGACACCCTGCTGGTCTGGGACTGGGAACGGTTCGCCACCGGGGTGCCGCTCGGCTTCGACGCCATCCACCACGAACTGCAGAAACGTATCCAGTCCACCGGCGACGCCCGGGCCGCGGTCGAGGGGACCGTGCACCGGGCCGACGAACTGCTCGCCCCGTTCGGGGTGGCGCCGGTGGCCCGCGAGATCACCGCCCTGCTCTACCTGGTGGACCTCGCCGTCCGTTACCTGACCGACCGGCAGGCCGAGGCCGGTGCCCGGCTCGGCGTGCTCGGGACCTGGCTGCTGCCGGTACTGATCCGGCGCGTGGAGGAGCTTTAGTGCCCATGCGAATTCGCAACCTGCCGACACCGGTGAAACGGGTGGTACACCTCGGCTCCCGCTCGTACGGGCGGCTCACCGCGGAGCGCCGGATGCTGCCGTCGTTCCTGATCTGCGGCGGGCAGCGCTGCGGGACCACGTCGCTGTACCGGGCGCTGGCCGCGCATCCGCTGGTCCTCAAGGCGGTGCTGCACAAGGGTGTGCACTACTTCGACACGTCTTACCGGCGGGGACCGGAGTGGTACCGCGGGCACTTCCCGACGCTGCGCAGCGCCGAACGGATCGCCGAACGGTACGGGTTCCGCGCCCAGACCTTCGAGTCCAGCCCGTACTACATGTACCACCCGCAGGCGGCCGCCCGGATCGCGCACGACCTGCCGTACGCGAAGCTCGTGGTCCTGGTTCGTGATCCGGTGGAACGGGCGTACTCGCAGCACCATCACGAGGTCGCCCGCGCCTTCGAGTCGGAGCGCGACTTCGGGGCCGCGCTGGCCCTGGAGCCGGCCCGGCTGCACCGCCAGGAGGAACGTCTCGCGCTCGACCCGCGGCACTACAGCTTCGCCCACCAGCACCACGCGTACCGGGCCCGCGGCGAGTACGCCCGCTACCTGAGCGTGATGGCTCAGCACGTCGGCCGGGAACGCATCCACGTGGTGGAGAGCGAGCGGTTCTTCACCGACCCGGAGGCGGTCTACGACGAGGTGTGCGGGTTCCTCGGGCTGCCGCTCGGGCTGGACCGGCCGGCCTTCGAGCGCCACAACGCCCGCCCGCGGCAGGCCGACATGAACGCCACGCTGCGCCGGGATCTGAGCGACTACTACCGCCCGCACGACGAGGCGCTGGCCGGCTGGCTGGGGCACACCCCCGTGTGGCGCCGCGGATGACGGCGGCCACCACACGGCCGGACGCCGGGAGCGGAACCCGGGCCACGGCCCGCGGCGGACTGGCCAACATGGCCGGTTCGGTGCTGGCCGGCGGCACCGGCGTCGCCGTCACCTGGATCGTGGCCCGCGCTCTCGGCCCCGAGGAAGCGGGCGCGTTCTTCGCCGCCACGGCCGCGTTCGTGCTGGTCGGAGGTCTGGCCAAGCTGGGCACCAACACCGGGCTGGTGTACTGGCCGGCCCGGCTGCGGGCCACCGGCCAAGACCGTCTGCTCGGCGCCTGCCTGCGCGCCGGCATCCCCCCGGTGGTGGTGTTCTCCCTGATCCTGGCGGTGGTGATGTGGCTGGCCGCGCCGTGGATCGCCCAGCTCACCGCCCACGAGACGCCCCATGTGGTCGCCCACCACACCGCCGGGCTCCGGGTCCTGGCCGTCTTCGTCCCGTTGCAGGCCCTCACCGACGTGCTGCTCACCGTGACCCGCGGCTACCGGAGCATGCGGCCGACCGTGCTGCTGGACCGGGTGCTGCGCAGTGGGCTGCAACTGCTGGCCGTCGGCGCGGCCGGGGTGGCGGCCATGTGGGCGTCGGCCACACTGCCGGTCTTCGCGCTCGCCTGGGCCGTGCCGTATCTGCCGGTCGTGGTCCTGGCCGGATTCGCGGCGCGCAGGGCGTACACCGCGGGTCGGGTCTCTCAGCAGGTCCACCCGGGCGAACGACGGCGTCTGCGCCGGGATTTCTGGGTCTTCACCGCCCCCCGGGCGGTCGCCGCGGTCGCGCAGCTCGCGCTGCAGCGGGTGGACGTGCTGCTGGTGGCGGCGCTGAGCGGGCTGGCGCCGGCCGCGGTCTACGCGGTGGCCGGCCGGTTCGTGGTGTTGATCCAGTTCGCCAACCAGGGGCTGTCGCAGTCGGTGCAGCCGCGGCTCGCCGAGGCTCTGAGCACCGGCGACACCGCCGGCGCCAAACGCCTCTACCAGACCGCGACCGGCTGGCTGGTGCTGGTGACCTGGCCGATCTGCCTGCTGGTGATGGCGTTCGCGCCGTGGTACCTGCGGCTGTTCGGCGAACGCTACGCGACCGGCGTCCCGGTGGTTCTGGTGCTGGCCGCCGCGATGCTGGTGGCGACCGGCTGCGGGATGGTCGACATGGTTCTCGCCATGGCCGGCCGCACCTCGGCGAATCTCGGCAACGTGCTGGTCGCGCTGGTGGTGACGGTCGGCCTGGACGTGCTGCTGATCCCACGCTGGGGTGCGCTCGGCGCCGCCGTGGGTCTGGCCGGGGCGATGGTGGTGAACAATCTGCTGCCACTGGCTCAGGTTCACCACAGCACCCGGCTGCACCCGTTCGGGCCCGGCACCCGCACGGCCGCGCTGCTGGCGCTGGCCTGCTTCGGCCCTGTCATCTACAGCCCCGCGGCGGCCGTGCTGGCCGTGCCGGCCTACGCCGCGGGTGCCTGGCTGCTGCGCGAGCGGTTGACGCTCCGCGCCTTCATCCCGAGGAGGACGAGTTGACCAGCGACTACACCGAGGTGTTCCGGGACACCGAAGCGGTCGAGAAGTACGAGACCGTGACGTACGCCCCGGACAGCTACGCCTCACGGATCAACGACCGGCAACGCGACTACCTGCGGACCCTGGTGCGCCGCGAGTTCCCCGAACATCCGCCGGTGCATCACGACTTCGCCTGCGGCACCGGGCGGGCGATCCGGGCGCTGCACGGGCTGGTCCGGGAGGCGCACGGGTACGACACGTCCGCCGAGATGATGGCGAAGGCGGCTGACGTCGGGTCCCGGGCGTACTGGCACCGGGTGGCCGGGGACGGTCCCGTGCCGCAGCCGGTGGCGGCCGGCTTCCCGGCGATCGTCACCGTCTTCCGGCTGCTGCTCAACGTCAACGAAGGCATCCGCGACCGGGCTCTGGCGTTCGCCGCGAAGGTGCTGCCGCACCGTGGGTCCGGGCTGCTCGTGGTGGAGAACCACGGCAACGCCGGGTCGGTGCGGCATCTGCGGGCGCGGCGGCACAGCGGGGAACGCTGGTTCGCCGAACTCTCCCACGAGCAGGTGGAACGGATGCTGGCCCGGCACGGCTTCGAGATCGAGGAACGCCGGGGCTTCTCGATGCTCACCCCGTCGCTGCACGACAACCGGGTGGCCCGGATCGCGGACGCGGCGGCACGTCGTCTTCCCGGCAGCCACGGATATGCGGTGAATGTGCTTTACACCGCCCGGCGTGTCCATGCGTAGGGGACTCCTCGCTCTGGCCCTCGTCCTGCTGCTGGGCGCCTGCTCGTCGCCGGACGACGATCAGCCCGCGCCGATGCCGTCGCCCGATCTGAGTTCGCCGCCCCGGGCCGTCGCGATCCACCCGGGGCCGTTCCGGGCCGGGCCGTTCGAGCCGCCGGCCAAGGGCGCCTACTTCGGTGCCTGGATCAAACCCGACCAGCTCACCCATGTGGGCCGGCTGGCCGCGGTCGGCGAGCTGGAGGAGTCGATGGGGCGGCGGCTCGACTTCATCAACACGTACCGGCGTTTCGAGCAGATGATGGGCACCCCCTCGGACGAGGCGTTCCTCAGCGACGGCGCCTCGCTGATGATCAGTTGGGCCACCGGCGACAACCGGTCCATTCTGGCCGGTGAGCACGACGACCTGATCCGTGAGCAGGCCAAGGCGATCCGGAAGATCAAGAAGCCGGTGATGCTGCGGATGCGCTGGGAGATGGACCGGCCCAACCTGCGGGCCACCATGTGGTCCGGCGAGGACTACATCGCGGCCTGGCGTCACGTCCGGAAGATCTTCCTGGCGGAGAAGACCGAGAACGTCTCCTGGGTGTGGTGTCCCACCGCCGAGGGCTTCATCCGCGGTGACGCGCCCGCGTTCTATCCCGGCGACGACCAGGTGGACTGGACCTGCGTGGACGTCTACGCCGGGTTCGACTTCCAGCCGATCGGGACGCTGATGGGACCGTTCCTCGAATGGGCCGCCCAGCGACCGAAGCCGATCGTGATCGGCGAGTTCGGGGTGGCCAAGGCGTGGGGCTCGGAGCAGCGGGCCGCCTGGCTCAAGGACGCCGAGCGCACCTTCAAGGCGAACAGGCAGATCAAGGCGGTCGCCTACTTCGAGTCCGACCCGGAGGGGAACGGGCCCAACCAGCAGTTCCAGCTCACCGGGGACAAGCGGGCTTTCCGGGCCCTCAAGTCACTGGGCCGGGACCCCTATTTCAACCCCTGATCTTCTCCAGGAACTCCAGCCGGTTGCCGTGGCCGTCGGCGGAGTAGAGCCGCCGGTGGCCCGGGAAGTGGGGGTCCCACTCGGCCGGGTGGCCGGCGGCCTCCAGCGTCTTCGCCAGGGCGTCGAGGTCGCTGACCAGCACACCGGGGTGTGACTTGCGGGCCGGGACGAAGTCGGGGACGGGGCTCAGGTGCACCTCCCACCCGCCGGCGCGGAACCAGCAGCCGCCACGGGCGGCCAGCACCGGCGGCTTGACGATCTCGGCCATGCCGAGCACGCCGCTGTAGAACGCCCTGGCCTCACCCTCGCCTCCCGGCGGGATCAACAGCTGGACATGGTGCAGATCATCGATACGAAACCCCATGACCAAACCCTAACAGTACGAGCGTACGGTTAACCAGCCCCGAAAAAATGTCGTACGTGTGTTCCATAGTTGACTCAGTCAGCCAGGCCGAGCCAACCGGGGGTGTCACGGTGTCCTACCTCGACGACTTCTTCGAGGAGCAGAGCGAGATCATCGAGCGGTTCGGCTGGGCCGTGGTGCACGTGCTGCCCACCGAGGAGGACCCGGCCGACACGGCGCCGTTCGCCTACACGGTCGGCCTCACCGGTTACGGGTTCCCCGAGCTGACCGTCGCCGGGCTGCCACCCGAGGCCGGTCACACGCTGCTCAACGAGGTGGCCGGGCGGGTCTGCGACGAGGGCCTGCGGCTGCGTCACGGCCATCACATCCGCGGCCTGATCGACGGGCAAGAGGTGCGCGTCGTGGCGGGCGAGATCTCCGAGACGCTGTTCCCGGGGGCCGCGCTGATGCGTTACGGCGACGGCCGGGTGCGGCTGCTCCAGCTCGCATGGCCCGACCCGGGCGACCGCTTCCCCTGGCAGAGCGGCTATGACGCGGTCACCTACCCGCAGCCCACGATCGGGGCGCCGCTTCCCCGGGCGGGCCTGCGCTGCCGGACGTTCCGGGGAGTCCCGGGCCCGCGGCGGCGGCGCACCCGGGCCGCGGGCGGCGAGGGCGGCAACCGTGAGCCCTGAGACGCTCTCAGCGCCGGGCCGCGCGGTGGCGGGGCGCCCGGGCCAGCAGGCGCAGGGCATAGGGAGCGTCGTGGCGCAGATACCGGCCAGCCAGCCGGCGCGGCTCGATGCCGAGGCGGTGCGCCCACTCCAGGCCGGCGCGCTGCATCCACAGCGGCGCCCGCTCGACGTCGCCGGCGACGAAGTTGACCGCGGCGCCGCAGCCGACGAACCACGCCTCGGGCAGGTGGGGGCGCAGCCGTTCGATCACGAGCTCCTGCTTGGGGAAGCCCAGTCCGACGAACACCATGTCGGGCCGGGCCGCGACAACCCGGGCACAGAACTCGGCATATGTGGCCTCGTCCTCCTCGAAACCGAAATCGGGGCTGATCGTGCCGGCGATCCGCAGCCCGGCGCACTCTCTGGCAAGCCGGGCGGCGGCCCGCGCCGCGCCGTCCGGCCCTCTCCGCACGGCTCCCCGCCCGGCGCCCTTCTTCGCGGCGCGGGCGGCTCTCTTCACCGCGGCCACGCCGGTGCTCTTCTTCGCGGCGGTCACACCCGCGCTCTTCTTAGCGCCCCCGCCGGCCCCGGCGCCCCGCCTGGCCGCGGCCGGGGTGCCACCGATGACGAAGATCGAGCGGCCGTCACGGCCGAGCCCCTCCGACAGCGACCAGATCAGGCTGCTGCCGGCCACCCGCTCCGGCAGCGGCGCGCCGCCCAGGCGGCTGGCCCAGATCAGCGGCATGCCGTCGGCCACGATCAGGTCGGCGTCGTCGAGGTGGCGGCGGACGCTCGCGTCGGCGGAGGCGCGGCGCAGGATATCGACGTTGGGGGTGATGATCCGGCCACCTCGTCCGCGCGCCAGTGACTCCCGGACCACGGCCACGACCTCGTCCTCGGTGATGCGGTCGATTCCGGTGCCATCCAGGTGTACACGGTCGAAAGCCTCGATAGTCACCTAACGCCTCCTTCTGCCTGCTTCACTCGTTACCAGAGCGAAACGAGCGAAGGTGAGCCAAAGTGGCACAGGTGCTTTTTTTGGGCGGATTAGGACGTAGTGGGACAACCCTCGTCGAACGTCTGCTCGGCGAACTGCCCGGGGTGTGCGCCCTGGGCGAGGTCGTCCACCTGTGGCAACGCGACATCCGCGACGACGAGCGGTGCGGTTGCGGGTCACCGTTCTCCCGCTGCACCTTCTGGCAACGCGTCGGCGACCTGGCCTTCAATGGCTGGGCGAACGTCGACGTCGACCGGGTGCACACTCTCCGCGAGGCGGTCGAGCGGACCCGGCACATCCCGCGCCTCGCCGCGGCCACCACGGCCACCGCCGAGGTCCGCGAGTACGCCTCGTTCTACTCCCGGGTCTACGCCGCCGCCGCCGAGGTGGCCGGCGCCCGGGTCGTCGTCGACTCGTCGAAACACTCGGCACTGGCTCATGTGCTGCGCTGGGCCGACGACGTCGACCTGCGGGTGGTGCACGTGGTGCGGGACGCCCGCGGGGTGGCGTACTCGTGGACCAAGACCGTGGACCGCCCGGAGACCGACGGCTCCGACCAGATGACCCGCTACTCCCCCGGCCGCTCGGCGATGCTGTGGAACGCCCACAACGCGGCGTTCGGCCTGCTCGCCCGCCGCGGCGTACCGGTCCGGCGGATCCGCTACGAGGAGTTCCTCACCGACCCGCGGGCCGGGCTGATCCGCCTCGCCGACTTCGCCGGCCTCACCCTCCGCCCCGAGGACCTGGACTTCCTCCGCAACGGGCACGCCGACCTGCGGGCCGGGCACAGCGCGGCCGGCAACCCGATGCGGTTCACCGTCGGCCGGCTGCCGCTACGGCGCGACGACGCGTGGGTGCGCGCCCTGCCCCGCTCACAGCGCCGGCTGGTCGGCGCGGTCTGCGGGCCACTGCTGCGGGCGTACGGCTACCCGATCAACATCGCATCGGAGGCATGATGAACTGGCCGTCGGTGGGGGTCGTGATCCCCACCCGGAACCGCCCCGAACTGGTTCGCCGCGCGATCGCCGCGGTCCGCGAACAGCGCTATCCGGGCGAGCTGAAGATCGTGGTGGTGTACGACCAGACCGAACCGGACTACCTGCTCGCCTCGACCGACGGCGTGCCGGTGCTGGTCCTGACGAACTGGCGCACCCCCGGCCTGGCCGGCGCCCGGAACACCGGACTGCTGGCGCTGGACACCGAGCTGATGGCGTTCTGCGACGACGACGATCGGTGGCTGCCGGACAAGCTGCGCCGCCAGGTGGCCGCCCTGCTGGCCGAGCCCGCGGCCGAGTTCGCCACGTGCGCGATCGAGGTGGAGTACGAGGGCCACACCACCGCACGGCTGGCCGGCCGCCCCCGGGTGACCGTGGACGACCTGGCCCGCTCCCGGATGGCGATGCTGCACTCGTCGTCGTTCCTGATCCGCCGGGAGGCGCTGGACGCGGAACGGATCGGACTGGTCGCCGAGGACGCCCCGGGCAGCCAGAACGAGGACTGGGACATCCTGCTCAGGGCGGCCCGCCGAGCACCGATCGTGCATCTCGACGAGCCCCTGGTCCGGGTCCTCTGGGGTCGGACCTCGCACTACGCGTACGAGTACACCACCAAGATCACCTCGCTGCGGTGGATGATGCAGCGGCACCCGGAGATCAGCGGCTGCCGTCCCGGCGCGGCCCGGGTCTACGGCCAGCTGGCCTGCTGGTCGGCGGCGACCGGCAACCGCGGTGCCGCCTGGCGCTACACCCGGGAGGCGGTCCGGGCGAACTGGCGTGAGCCACGGGCCGCGATCGCCTTGGCCGCGATGTCCGGCGCGGTGAAGGTGGAGAACGTGCTTTCAGCGCTGCACAAGCGGGGCCGGGGTATCTGAACTCACCCTTTCGAACTCATCCCGTCACGCGGTACTGTTCGAGTGTGTTCGAATTAGTGCGGTATAGCGAGTCGGCGCAGATCATCGCGTCGGCGCGGCCCTGCTGATGCTGGCCCAGCAACGACAGGCGGCGATCCTCGACCGGGTCCGGGCGGCCGGTGGCGTCCGGGTGACCGAGCTGGCAGCCGAGTTCAGCGTCTCCGACATGACGATCCGCCGCGACCTGGAAGCTCTCGCCGACCGGGGACTCCTGGCGAAGGTACATGGCGGGGCGACCACCGTCAGTCCGGGTTCGGCACACGAGCCCGGCTTCACGGCCAAGTCGGTGCGCGAGCGCGGCGAGAAAGCGGCGATCGCGATGCGGGCCGCCGCCCTCGTCTCCCCCGGCGACGCCATCGCCCTCTCGGCCGGCACCACCACCGCCGAGCTGGCCCAGCGCCTCGTCGACGTCCCGGCACTGACCGTCGTGACCAACTCCATCCCGGTCGCTGACGTCTTCTACCGGGCCGGGCGGGCCGACCAGACCGTGGTGCTGACCGGTGGGACCCGTACCCCCTCGGACGCTCTCGTCGGCCCAGTGGCGGTCGCCGCGATCGGCGCCCTCCACCTGGACATGCTGTTCCTGGGTGTGCACGGGATGAGCGAACGGGCCGGCTACACCACGCCTAATCTGATGGAAGCCGACGTCAACCGGGCCCTGGTGGAGGCGGCCGAGCGCCTGGTCGTGCTCGCCGACCACACCAAGTGGGGCACCGTCGGCATCTCCTCGATCGTGCCGCTGGCCCGCGCCCACGTCCTGATCACCGACGACGGCCTCGACGGCGCCGCTCGCGAACTCCTCTCGGAAACAGTCCCCGAACTCGTGGTGGTGAACCCCCAGTGACCCCGACCCGGTCGGCCGTCGAACTCTCCGACGGCCGCGAACTGATCTATTTCGACGAATCCCCGGGCAGCGGCCGAGCGGCGTACCCGGACACCCGGCAGTTGCCACCGCCGCCGCCGGCCTCGCAGTTGCGTTACGACCCGCTCAGCGACGAGTGGGTCGCGGTCGCCGCGCACCGCAACACCCGCACGTTCCTGCCTCCGTCGGACGCGTGCCCGCTCTGCCCGACCACCGAGCGGTTCGCCAGCGAGATCCCGGCACCCGGCTACGACGTGGTGGTCTTCGAGAACCAGTTCCCGTCGTTCTCCGACCGGATCGTGCCCGACGAGATCACGCAGGTCACCGATCTGGTGCCGGTGGCGCCCGGCCGGGGCCGCTGCGAGGTCGTCTGCTTCACCAGCGACCACAACTCCGCCTTCGGCTCCCTCCCGCCGGAGCGCGTCCGTACCGTGATCGACGTTCTCGCTGACCGCACCGCCGTGCTGTCGGCGCTGCCCGGAGTGGCACAGGTCTTCCCGTTCGAGAACCGGGGTGTCGAGATCGGCGTGACGCTGCACCACCCGCACGGGCAGATCTACGCCTATCCGACGGTGACTCCGAAGACCGCGGCCTACCTGCGCGCCGCGCGGCGGCACGCCGACAAGACCGGCGGGCGCAATCTGTACGCCGACGTCCTCGCCGCCGAGCAGGAGGCGAAGGTACGGGTGGTCGCCTCCAACGAGCACTGGACGGCGTATGTGCCGGCCGCCACGCGCTGGCCGTTCGAGGTGCACCTGGCGCCGCACCGGCAGGTTCCCGACCTGACCGCGCTGACCGACGCCGAGCGGGACGCGTTCGGGCCGCTCTACCTCGACCTGCTGCGCCGATTCGACGGGCTGTTCGGCAAGCCGATGCCGTACATCTCGGCCTGGCATCAGGCGGTCACCGGCGAGGGCCGCGAGCTGGGCTACCTGCACCTGCAGCTGTTCAGCATCCGCCGCGCGGCGGACAAGCTGAAGTTCCTGGCCGGGTCGGAGTCGGCGATGGGCGCCTTCGTCAACGACATCGTCCCGGAGGCCGCGGCCCAGCGGCTGCGCGACATCTGAGCTGGCGGGGAGGCCCGGGACAAGGCCCCCCGCAGAACACAACGAGCCGCGTACCCCTCGGGTTACGCGGCTCGCCTACGTCGACCGCACCCGGCTCACTTGCTTTAACCGCAACCGAAGCGCGTTGCGCCGCCGACGGGGGGGGGGGGGGGGGGGCCCACACCCCGCGGGGGGGGGGGTGGGGGGGCGGCGGG
>NZ_JASCTH010000004.1:161659-419144 GCF_030009775.1 Actinoplanes sandaracinus
GAGGGGCCCGAAAACGACAAGCGAAGCGTGGTCGTTTTCGGGCCCCTCGACGTCGGTTACAAGGCGCAACGCAGCGAGCCGGAGGCGAAGCAATCAAATACTGCGGGCCAGGTTCTCGTCGAGCGCGTTCATGAACTCGTCGGTGGACAGCCACGGGGCGTCCCGGCTGATCAGCAGCGCGAGGTCCTTGGTCATCTGACCGCCCTCGACGGTCTCGATGCAGACGCGCTCCAGCTTCTCGGCGAACTCGGTCACCTCGGGGGTGCCGTCCAGCTTGCCGCGGTGCTTGAGGCCGCCGGTCCAGGCGAAGATCGAGGCGATCGGGTTGGTCGAGGTCTTCTCGCCCTTCTGCCACTGCCGGTAGTGCCGGGTGACCGTGCCGTGCGCGGCCTCGGCCTCGACGGTCTTGCCGTCCGGGGTCATCAGCACCGAGGTCATCAGGCCGAGCGAGCCGAAGCCCTGGGCGACGGTGTCGGACTGCACGTCACCGTCGTAGTTCTTGCAGGCCCAGACGTAGCCGCCCTCCCACTTCATCGCGGCGGCGACCATGTCGTCGATCAGCCGGTGCTCGTAGGTGATGCCGGCCTGCTTGAACTGCTCCGCGAACTCGGTCTCGAAGATCTCCGCGAACAGGTCCTTGAAACGCCCGTCGTAGGCCTTCAGGATCGTGTTCTTGGTGGAGAGGTAGACCGGGTAGTTGCGGGCCAGGCCGTAACGGAACGAGGCCCGGGCGAAATCACGGATCGACTCGTCGTAGTTGTACATCGCCATGCCGACGCCACCACCGGCCGGGAAGTCCGTGACGTGGAACTCCATCGGCGCCGAGCCGTCCTCCGGCGTGAAGGTGACGGTGAACTTGCCGGCCTTCGGCGCGACGAAGTCGGTCGCCTTGTACTGGTCACCGTGCGCGTGACGGCCGATGATGATCGGCTTCGTCCAGCTCGGTACCAGCCTGGGTACGTTGGACATGATGATCGGCTCACGGAAGACGACGCCGCCGAGGATGTTGCGGATCGTGCCGTTCGGCGACCGCCACATCTTCTTCAGGCCGAACTCGTCGACCCGCGCCTCGTCCGGCGTGATCGTGGCGCACTTGACGCCGACGCCGTGCCGCTTGATGGCGTTGGCCGAGTCGATCGTGACCTGGTCGTCGGTCTCGTCCCGGTACTGGATCGACAGGTCGTAGTACTCGAGGTTCACATCGAGATACGGCAGAATCAGCTGCTCACGGATCTGCTTCCAGATGATCCGGGTCATCTCGTCGCCGTCGATCTCAACGACCGGGTTCTTGACCTTGATTTTCGCCATCGGCCGGCGCTCCTCTCCCGAAACACACGCTTAGCAGTACGAGCGTACTGCCCGCCTGTGAAAGATCGCCGGGCGGCCCCGATCCGGCAGTCCCCCTCTACCATTCCAGGTGATGAAGAGGCGCCGCACCGATAAGCGCTACCAGCCCCGCCACGAGGGCACTAGGGCGGACGCACCACGCGAGATCGCCGCCCGGATCGGCGCGGCGCTCTCCAGTCCTGACAGCGCTGGCCGTGGTGGGCGTCACCGGCGCATTTCTGCGTGACGAACTCGTCAGCACCGCCGAACGACTCACCGGGGGCGGGCGCGTCGGCCGTACCGCCGAAAGGTTGAAGGCCGGGACGTTGCCGCCCCGGCCTTCGAACGAACCGTGTGGGATCAGAGACCCGCGACGTCCGCCTGCTTGGCGCGGACCGCCTCGGCGGCCTCCTTCAGGCCGGCGATCTCGGCGTCGGTGAGCTTCTCCTCGACGACCTTCTTGATGCCCTGCGCGCCGATCTCGGCCTCGACGCCGAGGTAGACGCCGGAGATGCCGTACTCACCGTCGACCCAGGCGCAGACCGGCAGAACCACGCCGGAGTCCTCGGCGACGGCCTTCGCCATGCGGGCGGCGGCAGCCGACGGGGCGTAGTACGCCGAACCGGTCTTCAGCAGCGCCACGACCTCGGCGCCACCGTTACGGGTGCGGACCACCAGCTCCTCGATCTTCTCAGCCGGGAGCAGGTCGGACAGCGGCTTGCCGTCGACGGTGCAGCGCGACGGCACCGGCACCATGGTGTCGCCGTGCGAGCCCAGGGTCAGCGCCTTGACGCTGGCCACCGGAACGTTCAGCTCCTCGGCGATGAAGTTGGTGAACCGGGCGGTGTCGAGGACACCGGCCTGGCCGAAGACCTGGTTCTTCGGGAACTGGGTGGCCAGCTGGGCCAGCGCGGTCATCTCGTCGACCGGGTTCGAGACCACGATGACGACGGCGTTGGGCGCGTACTTCTTGATGTTCTCGGCGACCTGGCGAACGATCTTCGCGTTGACCTCGAGCAGGTCCATCCGGCTCATGCCCGGCTTGCGCGGCAGGCCGGCGGTCACGACGACGACGTCCGAGCCCTCGATGGCCTCGTAACCCTCACCGTTCGGGCCGGTCGTCGCGCCGACGACCTTGCTCTCGAAGCCCTCGATCGCGCGGGACTGGTTGAGGTCGAGCGCGATGCCCGCGGGCTTGCCCTCGAGGATGTCGGTGAGGACCACCGTCTCGAAGATGTCGTACTCGGCGAGACGCTGCGCCGTGGTGGACCCGTAGAAACCGGCGCCTACGACGGTTACCTTCTTGCCCATAGCTCTGCTCTCCCAGTGTCCGGGCGATTTTTCGCGACCGTATCAGCCGGTAAACGGGCCGTTACGAGCCGGTCCGCTGAACGGGACCTAAGCCACTTGATCACTTCCGGCTGGGCCCCGCTGTGGTTTCTCCGCACGTGCCACAACGGCCTCGATCAACGAGCGCTCTTTCCGGCCCGTTCCGGCACGCCATACCCCCGCCGTCGGCGGGTTTGACGCGGCGGTGACCAGGGCTACGGTCTCCTCCAGCCGGAGGAGACCGTCGTCCGCGGTGAACCGTCAGTGGTAGAAGTGGCGGGTGCCGGTCAGGTAGACGGTCAGGCCGGCGGCGGCCGCCGCCGCGATGACCTGCTCGTCGCGGATGGAGCCACCCGGCTGCACGACCGCCTTCACGCCGGCGTCGATCAGCACCTGGAGGCCGTCCGGGAACGGGAAGAACGCGTCGGACGCCGCCACACTGCCCTTGGCGCGCTCGGCGCCGGCCCGGTTCACCGCGAGATGCGCCGAGTCGACCCGGTTGACCTGCCCCATGCCGACGCCGACGGTGGCGCCGTCGCGGGCGAGCAGGATGGCGTTGCTCTTCACGCCGCGCACCGCGCGCCATGCGAAGACCAGGTCGGCGAGGTCCGGTCCGGTGAGCGCCGGCCCGGTGGCGAGGGTCCAGGTCGCCGGGTCGTCGCCGGACGCGTCGATCCGGTCGGCGACCTGCACCAGCACACCACCGCTGACCTGCTTGATCTCGGTGGCCGGCGGTTTCCAGGCGGGAGCGGCCAGAACGCGCAGGTTCTTCTTCTCGCGGAACAGGCTCAGCGCCGCGGCCTCGAACGACGGCGCCACGACGACCTCGGTGAAGATCTCGCTGAGCTGCCGTGCGAGAGCGGCCGTCACCTCACGGTTGACCGCGACGACGCCACCGAACGCGGAGACCGGGTCGCACTCGTGCGCCTTGCGGTGTGCCTCGGCCACGTCGGCGCCGACCGCGATCCCGCACGGGTTGGCGTGCTTGATGATCGCCACGCACGGCTCGGTGAAGTCGTTGGCGCTGCGCCAGGCCGCGTCCGCGTCGACGTAGTTGTTGTAGGACATCTCCTTGCCGTGCAACTGCTCGGCCTGGGCGAGGCCGGCGGGCGCGTCCGGGTCGAGGTAGAGCGCGGCACGCTGGTGCGGGTTCTCGCCGTAGCGCAGCGTGTTCTCCAGGCGCAGCGCGAGCCCGTCGAAGGCCGGCCAGTCCGCGGAGGACGCCAGCGTCGAGGCGGTCCACCGGGCGACGGCCACGTCGTACTCCGCGATGTCCGCGAAGGCGCGGGCGGCGAGCGCCTTGCGCTGGGTGAGCGAGAATCCGCCTTCGGCGAGGGCCGAGACGATCAGGGGGTACGCCGAGACGGAGGTGACGACCGCGACGGACGCGTGGTTCTTGGCCGCCGAGCGGACCATCGCCGGGCCACCGATGTCGATCTTCGCGATGCACTCCTCTTCACCCGCGCCGGAGGCCACCGTCTCGCTGAACGGGTAGAGGTTGCTGACCAGCAGGTCGAACGGCTCGATGCCCAGCTCGGCGAGCTCCTGCACGTGGCTGTCCAGCCGCAGGTCGGCGAGCAGGCCGGCGTGCACCTTGGGGTGCAGCGTCTTCACCCGGTCGCTGAGGATCTCGGGGAAGCCGGTCAGCTCCTCGACCCGGGTCACCGGGACGCCGGCCTTCTCCACGGTCGACGCGGTCGAACCGGTGGAGACGATCTGCACACCGGCGTCGTGCAGAGCCTGTGCCAGCTCGACGATGCCGTCCTTGTACCAGACACTCAGCAGCGCCCGCCTGATCGGGCGGCGGCCCTCTTCCGTGGTCACGGAATCCGTACCTTTCTGTCCTGAATGGTCCAGCCGTTCCGGACCAGGCGGCCGACGTGGTCGACCAACTGGGCCCGCTCGGCCACCTTGATGCGCTCGGTGAGCGTCTCCTCCGTGTCGTCGTCGAGCACGGGGACCACGGTCTGCGCGATGATCGGCCCGGTGTCGACACCGGCGTCCACGAAGAAGAGCGTCGCTCCGGCCACCTTCACCCCGTACGCCAGAGCGTCTCGCGGCCCATGGATGCCGGGGAAGGCGGGAAGCAGCGCGTTGTGGGTGTTGATGTACCGGTCGCCGAAGGCGTCCAGGAACCGCTTGCCGACGAGTTTCAGGAAGCCGGCCGAGATCACCAGATCGGGCCGGTGCTCGGCGACGTGCGCGGCGAGGGCGGCATCCCAGTCCTCGCGGGTCGGGTAGGCCTTCACCGAGTCGACGAACGTGGGGATTCCGGCGGCGGCGGCACGGTCCAGGCCGGTGATCCCGTCCCGGTCGGCGCCGACGGCGACCACGGTGGCCCCGTAGGCCGGATCGGCGGTCGCCTCGAGAAGTGCCTGCAGGTTGCTGCCCGATCCGGAGATGAGGACGACCAGGCGGGCAGGCGCGGGGTCAGTCACCTGTGCACCCTATCGCCGCGCGGGCCTCTCCCCGCCAACGGGGCGTTTCCCCACCCGGCGGGTGTGGGCAATCCATCAGGGCATGACGATCCCTCCTCCTCCCCCGTTCCACGACAAGCCGCCGTCCTCCGGGGCGGACAACACACAGGGCCTGATCTCGATGATCCTGGGCATCGTGTCGATCCCGGCCGTCTGCTGCTGGTACGCCGGTGTGCCGCTGGCCGTGGGCGCCATCGTTCTCGGGCTCCTCGGCAAGAAGAAGGCCGAGCAGGGTCTCGCTGGCAACCGTGGCCAGGCCATCGCCGGTATCGCCACCGGGGCCTCCGCGATCGCCCTGGCGATCCTGCTGTTCATCCTCGGCCAGGTCCTGCAGGACGTGGACTGGCCACAGAACTTCCGCGACGGCCAGTGAGCGTCCACCTCGCGGTGGGGCCCTCCGGTCACGGCGGGCCGTAGGCCTCAGTCGCGGCGGAACGCCCGGGCCGCGGCCGCGCCGAGGCTGACCGACACCGCCACCACGATCGCGGCGACCAGGCCGGCCTGCACCGGGTCGGGGCCGATCCGGGACAGCCGGCCGGAGCCGATCGCGCCGCCGGAGAGCCAGGCGAGCGTGGCCAGGACCAGCCCGGCGACCGGGCCGGCGAGCAGGCTCGACAGCACCACCATCGACCACGGCGGGTCGGCCTCCGCGGGCGAGCCCTTGCCGTTGCGGCGCGTGGCTCGCCGGGCGCTGTCCCGGCCGAAACGCAGACGCTGGGTGAGCGCCCAGCCGGCCACCGCGCCGGCGATCACCGGCAGGGCCAGCAGCACCGTGCCGGTGGCGCCCATCGGGCCGTCCGGCAGGCCGGCGATCAGCGGCAGCATGGGCGGCGGCCCGAGAGTCACCTCGGTGAGCCGGACGGTCGTGTCGGTGCCGAGCGCGAACCCGGGCCCGAGGAGGTAGGCGGCGGCCCAGATGGAGGCGTTCACCGCGTACCCGACGCTGATCATGGTGATGCCGGCCTGGCCGGCGACGCCGGTCTGGTATTTGGCGATGATGTCGGCGGCCTGCGCGCCGCCGAGCGCGACCGCGAGGCCGCCGGCGACCGCGCCCGCGCCCACGATCAGGAAGGCCGCGACCAGGCCCGCCCGGATGCCGTGCCGGAGCGCCTGCGGCACCCGGCGGGCCAGCGTGGAGACCGCGCCGGTGCCGCGGATCGCGCCGAGCAGAGCCCCGACCAGGCCGATGGCCAGGAAGTGCGACGCGGCGCGTCCGGTGGAGATCTCGGTGCCGCGACCGTCGGTCAGCAGCGCGGCCGCGACCCCGATCAGCGCGTACGTGGCGCCGACCACCGCAGCGACCAGGAGCGCCCGCCCGGCCGACCCGGAGTGCCGGGCCCCCACCGCACGGGTGACGTGCAGCCCGGCCCGGTTGAGCCGCCACACCATCAGCGCCGTGAGCAGCAGTGGCGTCAGCGCGAGCGGACCGATCGACGTGCCCACCGGCACGCCGTGCCCGAGCAGCCAGGCGGCCAGCCCGGCGTGCGCGGCGCCGGCCAGGCCCCCGGAGCCTTCCAGGGTGCGGGCCAGCCCGATCACCGCGGCGACCGGAACGTATGTCAGCAGGGCCGCCCACACCGTGGCGAAGAGGGCTGCCACCACGAGCGGGGCACGCCGGCCCGCGGGCGGACGGCGCTGGAGGGGCACCCGGACGGTCTCGCGGCGTCCCAGCATCGCGTCGTCGACGACCACGGTGTCATGCTGGCCGGTGTCATGCTGGCCGGTGTCATGCTGGCCGGAGTCGCGCTGACCGGCCTCGTTCCGGGTGGAGCCGACGTCGATCGCCTCGGTCGGCCGGTCGCCCGGGGCGCCGCCGGGTCGTTCCCGATCGATGGCCGCGGTGTCCCGCACCACGGACTGCAGCGCCTCGGCGACCGCGAACGGGTCCTCCGAGTCGCCCGGACGATCGGGTGAGCTGGACATCGCGCCTACTTTTCCATGCCGCGGCCACAACGGCGATGCAGATGCGACGGCGCGCCGCCGATCGGGTCGCTCCCCGATCGACGGCGCGCCGTGCACATCGCCGTGATCAGCTCAAGATGTCGCGCATGAGCTGGGCGGTCTCGCTCGGCGTCTTGCCGACCTTGACGCCGGCCGCCTCGAGGGCGACCTTCTTCGCGTCGGCGGTGCCGGCCGAGCCGGAGATGATGGCGCCGGCGTGGCCCATCGTCTTTCCGGGCGGGGCGGTGAAGCCGGCGATGTAGCCGACCACCGGCTTGGTGACGTTGGCCTTGATGAACTCGGCGGCCCGCTCCTCGGCGTCGCCACCGATCTCACCGATCATGACGATCGCGTCGGTCTCCGGGTCGTCCTGGAACGCCCGCAGCGCGTCGATGTGCGTGGTGCCGATGATCGGGTCACCACCGATGCCGACCGCCGTGGAGAAACCGAATTCACGCAGTTCGTACATGAGCTGGTAGGTCAGCGTGCCGCTCTTGCTGACCAGGCCGATCCGGCCGTGCGGGGTGATGTCGGCCGGGATGATGCCGGCGTTGGAGGCGCCGGGCGACGCGATGCCGGGGCAGTTCGGCCCGATGATCCGGGTCTTCTCGCCCTTGCCCACGTTGTACGCCCAGAACGCCGCCGAGTCCTGCACCGGCACGCCCTCGGTGATCACCACGGCGAGCGGGATCTCGGCGTCGATGGCCTCGACGACCGCGGCCTTGGTGAACGCCGGCGGGACGAAGATGACCGACACGTCGGCGCCGGTCTCCTTGATCGCCTCGGCGACGGTGGCGAAGACGGGCAGTTCGGTGCCGTCGAAGTCCACTTTGGTGCCGGCCTTGCGCGGGTTCACGCCACCGACTACCTGGGTGCCGGCCGCGAGCATCCGCTTGGTGTGCTTGGAGCCCTCACCGCCGGTGATGCCCTGGACGATGACCTTGGAGTCCTTGGTGAGCCAGATAGCCATTAGTTCACTTCCCCGCAGCCGCGAGCTCGGCGGCGCGCTCGGCCGCTCCATCCATCGTGTCCACCCGCTGGACGAGCGGGTTGTTCGCTCCGTCGAGGATCGCACGGCCGGCCTCGGCGTTGTTGCCGTCGAGGCGGACCACGAGCGGCTTGGTGACGGTCTCGCCGCGCTCGGCCAGCAGGGCCAGCGCCTGGATGATGCCGTTGGCCACCGCGTCGCAGGCGGTGATGCCGCCGAAGACGTTCACGAAGACGGACTTCACGGCCGGGTCGCCGAGCACGATCTCCAGGCCGTTCGCCATCACCTGGGCGCTGGCGCCGCCGCCGATGTCGAGGAAGTTGGCGGGCTTCACATTGCCGTGCTTCTCGCCCGCGTACGCCACCACGTCCAGGGTCGACATGACCAGGCCGGCGCCGTTTCCGATGATGCCGACCTCGCCGTCGAGCTTGACGTAGTTGAGGTTCTTCTCCTTGGCGGCCTGCTCCAGCGGGTCGACCGCGGACTTGTCCTCGAGCGCCTCGTGGTCGGGGTGCCGGAAGCCGGCGTTCTCGTCCAGCGTGACCTTGGCGTCGAGCGCGAGCACCCGGCCGTCGCCGACCTTGGCCAGCGGGTTGACCTCGACCAGCGTGGCGTCCTCGGCGACGAACGCCTGCCACAGCTTCACGGCGATGTCGACGACCTGGTCGGCGATGTCGGCCGGGAACTTGGCGGCGGTGACGATCTCGCGCGCCTTCGCCTCGTCCACGCCCTTGCTCGCGTCGATCGCGATCTTGGCGACCCGGTCCGGGTCCTCCTCCGCGACGGTTTCGATCTCCATACCGCCGGCGACGCTGGCGATGCAGAGGAACGTGCGGTTGGCCCGGTCCAGCAGGTAGGAGAAGTAGTACTCCTCCTTGATGTCGGCCGTCTCGGCCAGCATCACCTTGTGGACCGTGTGGCCCTTGATGTCCATGCCCAGGATGTCGGTCGCACGGGCCTCGGCCTCGTCCGCGCCGTCGGCCAGCTTGACGCCGCCGGCCTTGCCGCGGCCGCCGACCTTGACCTGCGCCTTGACGACGACCTTGCCGCCCAGCCGCTCGGCGATCGCCCGGGCCTCCTGCGGGGTCTCTGCGACGCCGCCGCCCAGCACGGGCAGCCCGTGCCGTTCGAACAGGTCGCGCCCCTGATACTCGAACAGGTCCACGTGTCTCCTTTCGCTCGCGACGCCAAGCGCCGGCAAGCCGCACCATTGCGTCCCGACCTGTGTGCGCGGGGCAGCGCGGCGCGCCGCCAGCGTGAGGATCGTCCGGCCGTTCCACCTGTGCGAAACAGCCTTCATTCGCAGACTAGCGACCGGATCGGGTCCGGCGAGCGCGCGGGTGCACGGTGTGCAAGACCACACACCAGAGTGGCGAAATCGCAGCTCCGGGGCGGTCGGGGCGATCGGGCACGGTGTGCCCACAGAGAACTCTCCACGACGCTCGGATCATTGTGGTGGCGTATGTCGCGGCCGTCACCCGAACCACAGCGGTCGTGAATCCCGCCGTTGAACGATCGTCTCCGCCCGGCGGCGGAAAAAGTCACGCGAACGCGCGTAACCCGCCTGCGAGGGTGTCGTTGAGTGTGGTGTCGGAGCGCTACGGCGCCCGCAAGGAAAGCGGCCGATGCCCTGTCGGTCGAGGGGTGGCGGCGGGGCATCGCGCATAGAGGGGCCGGACGTGTGAGGGGTGCGTCCGGCCTCTCCCCTTGCGTGTGCGCCACTTCCGGCCGGCTCTCAGCGCTGTCTCAGCGCACGGGAGACAGCGGTGACCGCCGGCCGGGGACGGCCGATTCAGCCGACCGGCGCCGCCACATTGGCGCGGACCCATTCGACGATGGATTCCAGCGACGTACCCGGCGTGAATAGCGCGGCTACCCCGAGTGATTGCAATTCCGAGATGTCGTCCTCGGGAATGATGCCGCCGCCGAATACCACGATGTCGGAGGCGTCACGCTCCGCCAACAGTTCGAGCACCCTGCGGAACAACGTCATGTGCGCGCCGGAGAGAACCGACAGGCCGATGCCGTCGGCGTCCTCCTGAATCGCGGTCTCCACGATCTGCTCCGGTGTCTGGTGCAGGCCCGTGTAGATCACTTCCATGCCGGCGTCGCGCAGGGCCCGCGCGATCACCTTGGCCCCGCGGTCATGCCCGTCCAGCCCAGGCTTGGCGACGACGACCCTGATCCGTGCTTGCATGCTGACCCCTTCGGGCTGTCCGACCCCGGTGTCCGGTCGCCACGTGCAGGCTCCCCTCCGCGGTCACCTGAACGAACGGTAACCTGCCGCGCCCCGCCGGGGTAGCGGGGAGCACAGGACTGGTGGCTAAGCGAATAGTTCTCTGGGTCACATTACGGAGCGTTTCTGTGCCAATTACCGACCGTTGCCGTAACTCAGATCTGGAAAGGTAACCAATTCGGACAATAGATCATCAATGCTATCCAGGAACTGTCACGAAATTGGCGCTGCGACTTGTGACCGGGCTGCCGTTTCGTTACCGTGGCCACGGCTGTCACGCAGGTTCCCCCACAGCGACAGCCCGGCAGACCACCGTTCAACCCATTTTCCCAGGGTTCGAGCGTGGGCCGCCGCCGCAATGCCACTGACGGAGGACCCTTCGTGCGCCAGCGCTTGTCGTCCGAGCCCGATCGCTATCGCGGTCGGCGTCGCGTACCGACACCTCCGCGCAGCCGCTACGCCGTCGTCGTCACCTCCGCCTTCGTCGGAGCCGGCGTCGTCGCCCTAGGCGCCGCCGCCAACCTCCCGGACAAGAAGGCCGTCGACCCCGACGTCCTTCAGGGTCTGTCGTCGAAGACCGCCCAGGTCGCCACCGACGCGCTGGAGAACCGCTCCGGAGAGGGCGCCGCCTCCCGTGGCGAGGACCGTCAGGCCCGCACCGAGCTCACCGCCGAAGAGGCCGCGGCCGACGTCTACGTGCTGCCCCTCGACGAGTACGAGTTCACCTCGGCCTACGGGGTCCGGTTCGGCAAACTGCACGCCGGCATCGACCTGGCCGCGCCGGAGGGAACGCCCTACAAGGCGGTGCACGCCGGCACGGTGACCGCCGCCGGTTACAGCGGCGGCTACGGCTACTCGATCACGATCAAGCAGGACGACGGCACCGAGATCATCTACGCCCACTCCCGGCGGCTGCTGGTGAACAAGGGTGACCAGGTCAAGGCCGGTCAGGTGATCGCCGAGGTCGGCAACACCGGGTATTCCTACGGCACGCACCTGCACCTCGAGGTGCACGTCAACGGCACCCCCACCGACCCGATCACGTTCCTCGACGAGCGCGGCGTCGACATCAAGAACCAGCTCGAATCGGTGTACGCGGGTATCGCCGCCGAAGCTTCCTGATCAACCTGGTTGCAGGACGGTAGAAGTACCGTTTCGCCCATCAGCGCCCCCCGCCCCGGGCCGACAGGTACGTGACAGCACAACGTCACGGCAGTCGGGAGGGGCATCCGCGTGGGGCAGCATTCGTCATCCGGTCGAGGTGGACGCCGCCGGCAGGAGAGCCTGCACCGGCACCGTGCCCCGGCCTTCCCCGCGCTCTTCGCCACCCGTAGCCGTTCCGCGCTCTCGGTCACCGCGCTGAGCGCGACGCTGGCCGCCGGTGTCGGCATCGCCGGTGTCGCGGCCTCCGCAGCTCCGGTCGGTGGCACAGGCGGCGCCTCCGGCCCGCACACGGCGGCACACGCTCCCGCCGCCCTGCCGATCATCCCGCCCGACGGCGACGAGGCCCCCGGCAAGACCCACCCGCGCCTGGAGGCGACCGTCGAGGCCGAGAGCCGGTCCGCCGCCCCGGCACGCCGCAAGACCCGCCCCCTGCCGAAGGCGCAGTGGGTGCATCCGCTCTCGTCCGCCGAGGTCACGTCCTGTTTCGGGCCGCGCTGGGGACGGCTGCACGCCGGTGTCGACCTGGCCGCGCCGCACGGCGCCAGGGTGGTCGCGGCCGGGGCCGGTGTGGTGATCTCAGCCGGCCCGAACGGTGGTTACGGCAACGCGATCCTGATCGACCACGGAAACGGCTGGCTCACCCATTACGGTCACCTGTCGGCGATCGGCGTCGAGGTCGGCCAGGCGGTCAAGGCCTCCGAGCACATCGGCGACGAAGGCTCGACCGGGCACTCGACCGGGCCCCACCTGCACTTCGAGGTGCATCAGGGGCATTTCCAGAACCCGGTCGAACCGACCGCGTGGATGCACGAGCACGGGGTGGAGATCCCTGGCTGCGCCTGACCGGGGTCACAGCTTCTCGATCGGGGCGTGCCTCAGCACGAGCCACATCACCTGGTCACCGAAGTCGATCTGGACCCGGGTGCCCGGACCCTGCCCCTCGACGGCCAGCACCCGGCCCAGGCCGTAGCGCTGGTGGTTGACCCGGTCGCCCGTGTCGACCTTGGGGGTGGATTTCAGGTCGCTCGCGGTGGCCAGCTTGCTGCCGTCGATACCGAGGCGCTCGGCGATGCGCTGCGCCTTGGGCGTACCACCGGAGAAACCGCCGCCGCGCTGGCGGTCGCCGCTGCCGTAACCACCGCGGCCACCGACCCCGCCGCCGGTTCCCGACCAGGAGGTGTACGACCCACCGGTGCGCTCCCAGCGCACCAGCTCGACCGGCAGCTCGTCGGTGAACCGGGAGGGCGGGTTGTACTGCGGCTGGCCCCACGCCGACCGGGTGACCGCCCGGGACAGGTAGAGCCGCTGCCGGGCCCGGGTGATGCCCACGTAGGCCAGGCGGCGCTCCTCTTCCAGCTCGGAGTTGTCGCCGAGGGCCCGCATGTGCGGGAAGACGCCGTCTTCCAGGCCGGTCAGGAACACCACCGGGAACTCCAGGCCCTTCGCGGTGTGCAGGGTCATCAGCGTGACCACGCCCTGGTGGTCGGGGTCGTCGCTGGGAATCTGATCGGCATCGGCCACCAGCGCCACCTGCTCCAGGAACCCGGCCAGCGTCGCGACCTGGCCCGCCTCCTCGTCGGCGAGGGACTCGACGCGCTCGGTGTATTCCCGGGCGACACTCACCAGCTCCTGGAGGTTCTCCACCCGGCCCTGGTCCTGCGGGTCGAGGCTCTCCTCCAGCTCGCTGAGCAGGCCCGAACGCTGGAGCACCGCTTCCAGCACCTCTTCCGGCGGGGCGGACAGCGCCAGCGCCCGCAGGTCGTCGAGGAGCCGCACGAAGTCGTTGATGCTGTTGACCGCCCGGGTCGAGATGCCCGGCGCGTCCTTGGCCCGGCGCAGCGCCTGGCCGAACGAGACCCGGTCACGCGACGACAGCGCCTCGATGCACGCCTCGGCCCGGTCGCCGATGCCGCGTTTCGGGGTGTTCAGCACCCGGCGGATGCTGACCGTGTCGTCGTCGTTCACGATCGCCCGCAGGTAGCCGAGGGCGTCGCGGACCTCCTTGCGCTCGTAGAAGCGCACCCCGCCGACCACCTTGTAAGGCAGGCCGACCCGGATGAACACCTCCTCGAAGACCCGGGACTGGGCGTTGGTGCGGTAGAACACCGCCACGTCGCCCGGACGCACCTCGTGGTTGTCGCAGAGGCGGTCGATCTCCCGTGCCACCCAGTCGGCCTCGGCGTGCTCGGTGTCGGCCACATAGCCGACGATCTGCTCGCCGGCGCCCTGGTCGCTCCAGAGCCGTTTGGGTTTGCGGGAGGTGTTCCGGTCGATCACCGCGTTGGCGGCGGACAGGATGGTCTGGGTGGAACGGTAGTTCTGCTCCAGCAGGATGGTGCGGGCTTCCGGGTAGTCCCGCTCGAACTCCAGGATGTTCCGGATCGTGGCGCCACGGAACGCGTAGATCGACTGGTCCGCGTCGCCGACCACGCACAGCTCGCTCGGCTCGATGTCGCCGCCGCCCACACCGACCAGCTCACGGATCAAGGTGTACTGGGCGTGGTTGGTGTCCTGGTACTCGTCGACCATCACGTGCCGGAAACGGCGCCGGTAGACCTCGGCGACCTGCGGGTGCGACTGGAAGAGGTGCACCACGGTCATGATGATGTCGTCGAAGTCGAGAGCGTGCGCCTCACGCAGCCGCCGCTGGTAGAGCTCGTAGGCCTCGGCGACGGCCCGCTCGTTCGGCCCCTTCGCGTCCTTCTTGTAGTCCTCCGGCTGGACCAGCTCGTTCTTCAGGTTCGACACCTGGGCGGCCAGGCCCCGCGCGGTGTAACGCTTCGGGTCGAGGTCTAGCTCACGGGCGACCAGTGTCATCAGGCGGCGTGAGTCGTCGGCGTCATAGATCGAGAAGGTGCTCTTCAGCCCGGCGTGCTCGTGCTCGGCCCGCAGGATCCGCACGCACGCCGAGTGGAACGTCGACACCCACATCAGCCGGGCGCGCGGGCCGACCAGGTGGGCGACCCGCTCCTTCATCTCACCGGCGGCCTTGTTGGTGAACGTGATCGCGATGATCTGACCGGGGTGCACGTCGCGCTCGGCCAGCAGATAGGCGATCCGGTGGGTGAGCACCCTGGTCTTGCCCGAACCCGCACCGGCCACGATGAGCAGCGGCCCGCCGGAGTGGGTCACCGCGTCCCGCTGGGGGCCGTTGAGGCCGGTCAGCAGCGCCTCCGGGTCGAGCCGGCGGGGCGCCGGCCGGGGTGCCTCCGGGGTCCGCACCGCGGGCAGGGAGAACAGGGCTTCGGAAGGTTCTGAGGGAGTACGCATCGCGGGAGCCAGTGTATGCCGACCCACCGACAGGAATTCCGCGCCGACCCGTGCACACATCGGCGTCCGGCAATCAATCTGTCACCCTGAAGTGCTGGCGGGGATTCCTCCGATCCACCAGGCTGGCCAGGTTGGTGAAAAAGTCTCTCCGATCGGGGGATCGATCACATGACTCTTCCCCACCGGCGCCGCCTCGCCCTGCCGATGGCCGTGCTCGCCGCCGCCGGAGTGCTGACGGCGATCCCGGCCCCGCGGACCGCCGCCGCCACCCCGCCCGGGTTCGCCCCGGTCTCCGTCTCCTACGGGATCCCTTCGGGGAGCACCGTGCAAGGCCAGTTCCTCAGCTACAACGACTTCCACGGTGCGATCGACCCACCGACCGGCAGCGGCGCGGTGGTCAACGCCGGCGGCGCCGGCACCCCGGCCGGCGGCGTGGAGTACCTGGCGACATATCTGAAGAACCTGCGCGCCTCGGCGGCCGCCGAGGGCCGCCAGACGATCACCGCCGGCGCCGGCGACCTGATCGGCGCGACCCCGCTGGTCAGCGCCGCGTTCCACGACGAGCCGACGATCGAGCTGATGAACGAGATCGGGCTTCAGGTGAGCTCGGTCGGCAACCACGAGTTCGACGAGGGCGTGGCCGAGCTGCTCCGGATCCAGCGCGGCGGCTGTCACCCCGCCGACGGCTGCCAGGACGGCGACCCGTATGCGGGCGCCCGGTTCACCTATCTCGCGGCCAACACCATCAGCAACCGGACCAACCTGCCGATTCTCCCGCCCATCGAGATCAAGTGGGTGAACGGCGTACCGGTCGGCTTCATCGGCATGACGCTGGAGGGCACGGCGGGCATCGTCAACCCGGCCGGCGTCAAGGACGTGCACTTCACCGACGAGGTGGAGACCGCCAACGAGTGGAGCAACGTGCTGCGGCTCTTCGGGGTGAAGGCACAGGTGCTGCTCCTGCACGAGGGCGGTTCGCAGGGCGCGGCCACGCCGGCGCCGGGCGTCTCCGACTGCGTCGGCTTCACCGGGCCGGTGAAGCCGATCGTGGCGGGCCTCAACCCGGAGATCAGCATCGTGATCTCCGGGCACACGCACCGCTTCTACTCGTGCAAGCTGCCCAACAGCAAGGGCCGCGACACCATCGTCACCAGCGCCGGCGCCAACGGGCAGCTGGTCACCGACATCGATTACACGCTGGACCGCCGGACCCGCCGGTTCACCGAGATCACCGCCCGCAACGTGATCGTGGAGAACGGGGTGCCGGACGGCAACGGCGGCTGGAAGCGGGACGCCGCCGGGGCCTACCTGAAGAACCCCGACACCGTCGACGCCGCCGCGAAGAGGGTGGCCGACAAGTACCGCGCCGCCGTCGCGCCGATCGCCAACCGGCTGGTCGGCAGCATCAGCGCGGACATCGTACGGACCGCTACCCCGGCTGGGGAGAGCCCGCTCGGCGACGTGATCGCCGACGCGCAGCTCGCCTACACGCGCGGCGCCGGCGCGCGGATCGCCCTGATGAACCCGGGCGGCATCCGCGCCGATCTGGACGCCGACCAGTCCTCCGGCGGCGAGGCCTACGGCCAGGTCACCTATGGCGAGGCGTTCACCGTGCAGCCGTTCAACAACCTGGTGGTCACGCAGACCCTCACCGGCGCAAAGCTCAAGGACGTGCTGGAGCAGCAGTTCGTCGGCTTCGGCGGGCAGACCACCCAGCGGATCCTGCAGGTGTCGGCGGGCCTGACCTACACCTGGAGCGCCTCGGCCGCGCCCGGATCGAAGATCACCGACCTGTCACTAGACGGGACACCGATCGACCCGGCCGCGAACTACCTGGTCACCACCAACGACTACCTGGCCAACGGCGGTGACGGCTTCAGCACCCTGACCCTGGGATCGGGACGGGTCACCGCGCCCGGCTTCGATGTGGACGCTCTGGTGGCGTACCTCGCCACCGGCCCGATCGCGCCGGGACCGGCCGACCGCATCTCCACCACCGCCTGATCAGCATGAACTTTCGTCCCAACACTCGGGCGGTTTCCTTGCGGGACCGTCCGAGCCGGGGGCATACTCGGCTCGTGATCCAGCAGGCGCGATTCTTTTCCTATGGCACCGGACGCCCGGCAGCCGTAGGTCGCTCCTGAATCCCAGACCTTCATCAAGCCCCGGGCCTCCCAGCTCGGGGCTTGATGCTGTCCGGGCCGGGGCGCCCGGGACGCCAGCACCCGAGGAGCACAACATGACCGCCGACGTGATGGACCAGACCACCGGCGCGGGCGAGGACGCCGCCGCCGAGAAGATCCGCGGCATCCGCGAGCGGATCAACGAGATCGATGAGGCGATCATCGCCCTCTGGCAGGAACGCGCGGCCCTCTCCCAGGAGGTCGGCAAGACCCGCATGGCCAGCGGCGGCACCCGCCTGGTGCTGGCCCGTGAGCGCGAGATCATCGAGCACTTCCGCGAGGCGCTGGGGCCGGACGGCACCCAGGTCGCGCTGCTCCTGCTGCGTTCGGGCCGAGGTCCCCTCTAGGCACCACCGGCTTCGGCCACCCGCCACCGGCGGCGGCGCCACCCACGCCGCCGCCGCCCTCCACGCACCGCAAACGTCCCGCCACCGCCGCACCACCCCCGTCGCCGCGCCGGCCGGTCGCCTCGCCGCCACGCCACCTCGCTGCCGCACCACCCCGTCGTCGCGTCGCCGCGTCGCCCCGTCGCCCCGTCGCCGCTTCGCCGTTCCGCCGCTTCGCCGTTCCGCCGCTCCGCCGCTCCGCCGCTCCGCCGCTCCGCCGCTCCGCCGCCGATCTTGTGGAGTTGTCCGACAACGGCGCAAGGCAAATCCGCAAGATCTCACCGCATGCTCACCACCGCGACGCGATCTTGCCGGGTTGCCCGACAACGGTGCGCCACAACTCCACAAGATCGCGGAGGGATGTGACGGCGAGGGGCGGCAGCGGGGTGTGACGGTGGGCAGCGGCAAGCGGCAGCGGCAAGCGGCAAGCGGCAGCGGGAAAGCGGGAAAGCGGCGGGTGGCGGCGAGGACGGGTGTCCGCGTAGCCGGGTCAGCGGATCCGGCGGATCTCGGCGAAGTGGCAGGCGCTCGGATGCGGCGACCGCTCCCGAATCAGCAACTGCGGCTCCTGCTCGGCACAGATGTGCTGCGCCTTCCAACAACGGGTGCGAAACCGGCAACCCGACGGCGGATCGGCCGGCGACGGCACGTCACCCTCGAGGACGATCTGGTCCCGGCGACCCCGCAAGCGCGGGTCCGGCACCGGCACGGCCGAGAGCAGAGCCTGGGTGTACGGGTGAGTCGGCTGATCGTAGATCGCCACATCGTGCCCCTGTTCGACGATCTTGCCGAGGTACATGACGGCGACCCGGTCGGCGATGTGCCGGACCACCGACAGGTCGTGCGCGATGAAGATGTACGACAGCCCGAAGTCGTCCTGCAACCGCTCCAGCAGGTTGATCACCTGGGCCTGGATGGACACGTCGAGCGCCGACACCGGCTCGTCGCAGACGATGATCTCGGGCTTCAGCGCCAGTGCCCGGGCGATGCCGATGCGCTGCCGCTGACCGCCGGAGAACTGGTGCGGGTACCGGCTGATGTGGTCGGGGTTGAGGCCGACCGTGTCCAGCAGGTCCTGCACGGCCTGCTGCCGTTTGCCGCGGGGCACCACCTCAGGGTGGATCTCGAACGGCTCGCCGATGATGTCGCCGACGGTCATCCGCGGATTGAGCGAGGTGTACGGGTCCTGCAGCACCATCTGGATGTTGCGGCGGGCCCGGCGCAGGTCGCCGCCTCTGAGCCGCACCATGTCCTGCCCGCGCACCATGATCGAGCCGGACGTCGGCTTCTCCAGGCCGACGAGCAGTTTCGCCAGGGTCGACTTGCCGCAGCCGGACTCGCCGACCACACCGAGGGTCTCGCCGCGGCGCAGCTGGAGGTCGACGCCGTCGACCGCACGGACCGCGCCGACCTTGCTCTTGACGACGATGCCCTGGTTGACCGGGAAGTGCTTGACCAGGTTTCGGGTCTCGAGGACGACGTCACTCACCGAGGACCTCCCGGAAGAAGTGGCAGCGTGCGGTGCGGTGCGGTGCGATGGCGTACGCCGGTGGCGGCGGATCCTGCAGGCAGGGGTCCTTGGCGTAGCGGCAGCGGGGGTTGAAGGCGCAGCCGCTGGGGATGTCGGTCAGCACCGGCGGCAGCCCCCGGATCGCGGTGAGCTGGTGGCCCTTGAGGTCGAGCCGGGGGATCGACTCGAGCAGCGCCCGGGTGTACGGGTGCGCCGGCCGCGCGTAGATGTCGTAGACCGGCGCCTCCTCGATGACCCGGCCGGCGTACATGACGGAGATCCGGTCGGCGACGTCGGCGACCACGCCCATGTCGTGGGTGATCAGGATGAGGCCCATGTTGCGCTGCCGCTGGAGTTCCGCGAGCAGGCTCATGATCTGCGCCTGCACGGTGACGTCGAGCGCGGTGGTCGGCTCGTCGGCGATCAGCACCTCGGGGTCGAGCGCCAGCGCCATGGCGATCATGACGCGTTGCCGCATACCGCCGGAGAACTGGTGCGGATAGTCGTTGATCCGGGCCCGCGCGGCCGGGATCCGGACCTGGTCGAGGAGCCCGATCGCCCGGTTCTTGGCGTCCGCCCGGGACATCCCGCGGTGGGCGCGGAACAGTTCGGCGAGCTGGAAGCCGACCGTGTAGACCGGATTCAGTGCGGAGAGGGCGTCCTGGAAGATCATGGCGATCTTGTTGGCACGCACCTTGCGCCGCTCGTGCTCCGGCAGTTTCAGCAGGTCGACGCCGCGGTACCGGACCTCGCCCCGGGTGATGTGGCCGGGCGGGCTCTCCAGGATGCCCATGATCGCCTGCGCGGTCACCGACTTGCCGCAGCCCGACTCACCCAGGATCGCCAGGGTCTCGCCGGGGGACAGCCGAAAGCTCGCCCCGTTGACGGCCTTGGCGACGCCGTCCCGGGTGCGGAACTCGACGTGCAGGTCGTTGATCTGAAGCAGGGGCGCCCGCGGATCGAGTCCGGGCAGGACGTCCATGCTCGCTTGGATGTCGGTCATGGGGTCACCGCAACTTCGGGTCGAAGGCGTCGCGCACGGCGTCGCCCAGCATGATGAAGGCCAGCACGGTGGCGGCGAGGAAGACGGACGGCCAGACCAGCGGGCCTGCCGCCACCCGGGCCTGGCCTTGCGCGTCGGCGATCTGGACCCCCCAGCTGATCGCCTCGCCCTTGAGGCCGACCCCGAGGTAGGACAACGTCGCCTCGGCCGCGATGTTGGCGCCCAGCATCAGGGTCAGCACCACGATAAACGGGGCGATCGAGTTCGGCAGGATGTGCCGGAACATCAGCCGGAGCGGGCCCGCCCCGAGCATCCGGGCGGCCGCCACGTAATCCTGACTCTTCGCCGAGACCACCGAGGAACGCATCACCCGGGCCGCCGAGGTCCAGGCGAGCAGGCCGAGCGTGAGCGTCACCGCGGTGACGCCGTCGTCGCCCTCGCCGGCGGACAGCCGGCCGGAGAAGACCACCGCGCCGAGCAGGAACGGGATGCCGAGCACGATGTCGATACCGCGGGACAGCACGGCGTCGACGGCGCCGCCGTAGTAGCCGGCGGCCAGCCCGAAGCACAGGCCGATGACGCCGGCGAGCAGCGTGGAGAGGAACCCCACCTCGATCGAGTTGCGGGTGCCGTGCACGGTGCGGGCGAAGACGTCGCAGCCCTGGAAGTCGTAACCGAACAGGGCGCCGCCGGCCGGCCCCTTGTGCTTGTTCGACAGCGCGCAGGCCGCCGGGTCGGCCGAGGTGAACAGCGACGGGGCGAGCGCCATCAGCAGGACCACGAGCACCAGCACCGACGAGGCCCAGAAGATCTTGTTGCGGCGCAGGTCGTGCCAGGCGTCGCCGGCGAGACTGCGTGGCCGGCCGGAACCGGCGGGCGCCTCGGCCATGGCGATCAGGTTCGGGTCACTCATAACGGATCCTGGGGTCGAGGGCGGCGTAGAGCAGGTCGACGATGAGGTTGACGACCAGGAAGACGATCACCAGGATGCTGACGAAGCCGACCACCAGCGGGCCGTCCTCGTTCCGGATGCCGCGGGCCAGGTTGAACCCCACCCCGGGGATGTTGAAGACCTCCTCGGTGACGAGCGCCCCGGACATCAGGGTGCCCAGGTCGACACCGATCAGGGTGATCACCGGGATCAGCGAGTTACGCAGCACGTGCACCCAGGTCACGCGGCGCGGCGTCAGACCTTTGGCCCGGGCGGTCCGCACGTAGTCGGCGCGCAGGTTCTCCACCACCGAGGTGCGGGTGACACGGAGCTGGGTGGCGACCACCGTGGTGGCGAGCACGATGGCCGGCAGCATCAGCGTGTAGAAGGAGATCTCCCGGGACGCGGTCGCCGGGAACCAGCCCAGCTCCATGCCGAAGACCAACTGGGCGACCGGCGCGAGCACGACGATCGGCATCGCCAGCAGCAGCAGGGTGAAGGCCAGGATGCCGTTGTCGAGGGCACCGCCCCGGCGGATCGCGGACCAGACACCGGCGGTGACCGCGAGCACCGCCGCGAGGACGATCGCCATCAGGGAGAGCTGCAGGGTCCTCGGCCAGGCCTCGGCCAGCAGAGCCGAGATGTCCCGGCCGGTCAGGGTCACGCCCAGGTCACCGGTGAGCAGGTTGCTCATGTAGTACCAGTACTGGCTGAGGAAGCCCTCGTCCAAGTGGTACCGCTCGGTGAGCGCGGCGCGCAGGCTGGCGCTCACCGGTTTCTCGCCCGCCAACGCCTGGATGGGGTCGTCCTGATTGGCGAACATCAGCGCGAACACCACGAAGGTGGCGCCGAAGAACGTCAGGATCATCTGCAACAGGCGCCGCACGATGTAGCGGAACATACGGGTTCAAGCTTCTTCCGCGGACGGACCGCCGGCCTCGTGAGCACGGCGAGGGGAAAGGTCGGTTCACACCGTAGTGGCGCCACGGTCGCATACCCTCCGTGACGCCACCGGTGATCGAGCGGTCGGGTCAGGCGACCGTTTCGATCTCGTACAGGTCCACCTTCTTGAACAGGTCCATGTCGACGTTCGCGACGCGCGTCGAGTAACCGAACACGTTGCGGCTGAAGCGCAGCGGGATGATCGGCATCTCCTGAGCGAGGATGTCCTCCGCCTGCTGCCACTTCTTGACCTGGGCCTCTGGCGTGGCCGCCGCCGAACCCTGCTTCATCAGAGTGTCGAAGGCGGCATTCGACCAGCCGTAGAAGTTCGAGGAACCCTTGGTGGTGAACAGCGGGCCGAGGTAGTTCTCCATCAGCGGGTAGTCCATGACCCAGCCGAGACGGATCAGGCCGATGTTCTGTTTGGCCTTGAGCTTCTCCTGCATGACCGAGAACTTCGGCTCGGGGACACCCGTGCAGTTGACGCGCAGCGCCGCCTTGATCTGGTTACAGGTGGCATCGACCCAGGACTTGTGACCACCGTCCTGGTTATAGGTGATCTTGATCTCGGCCGGGCCCTTGTTCTCCGCGTACAGCTCGCGGGCCTTGGTCGGGTTGTACTCACACGCCTCGCCGCAGCTGTTCTCGCGGTAACCCTGCACGACCGGCGAAACGAAGGATTTCGCCGCGGCGACGGAGTTCAGGAAGACCTGCGACGCGATCTCCTCGCGGTTGATCGCCATCGAGATCGCCTTGCGGACGTTGGGGTTCTCGTACTCCGGGGCGAACGTCGGGAAGCCGATGAAGTCGAAGCCCGAGTCCTCACTGTTCTGGAACCGTTCGCCCAGGTCGGCCGGGGCGACGGCCAGCGCGTCGGTCGGGATGTTCGTCTGCACGTCGAGGTTGTTGTCCACCAGGTCGGCGTACGCCGCCATGTCGTCCTGGTAGATCTTCCAGGTGACGCCGTCGATCTTCGGGACCACGCCCTTGAAGTCGCTGAACTTCTCCACGACGATCTTGTCGTCGTGCTCCCACTTGCCCTTCAGCTTGAAGGGGCCGTTGCCGATGAGCTTCTCCTCGAAGCCCTCAGCGATCACGCCGTCCTTGGCGAACGCCGCCTTGGGCAGCGGGTAGAAGACCGAGTAGGCCATCACCGAGTCGAAGCTGGCGAACGGGGCGGAGAGCGTCACCGTGAAGGTCAGGTCGTCGACCTTCTTGAGGCCGGACATCTTGTTGGTCGTCGGGTCGGGCGCCTTCGCCGGACCCGCGCCGTCGGGGTCCAGCGGGTTCAGATCGGCGTAACCCGCGATGCGCTCGAAGAAGTAGCCGCCGTCCTGCGCGTTGGGAGCGTAGGCGCCGTAATTCCAGGCGTCGATGTAGTTCTGCGAGGTGACCGGCTCACCGTTGTGGAACGTGAAGCCCGGCTTCAGCTTGATCGTCCAGACCCGGTTGGTCTTGTCCACCGTCACCGATTCCGCGGCGACCTCAACCGGCTTTCTCCCCGCGTCGAAGTCGACCAGCGGGTAGAACAGGGAGGCGAGCACCTGCGAGCCGTTGTTGTCGGTGGTGTTCGTAGGAAGAAGGTGCTTCGGCTCGGCGATACCGATCACGACCGCGTTGGCGGTGGCCGTCGGATCCTCCGAGTCGCCACCGCGACAACCGGCGACCAACAAGGAGATGGCGGCCGCTCCGGCCGCCATCTTCCACGGGCGTTTCCCAAACATGGGAGTGCCTCCTTCAGGGGCGCTCACGAGGGGTTGTGTGAGTAGGTGCCACTGTGACACAGAGGCATGAAAACCCAGAGCGCCGTTATCAAGCCGATATTCGCCACCTACGTCCAGAGAAAGCCTCATCTAGGCCCGTCTGGGCGAATTCGCCCTTTTTAACCTGGCGATACTCTCAAGGTTCCCGTCACAGCACCGGCGCAGCCTATCCGAAAAACACTCAACAAACCTGTCCGGACGGGTCAGACCAGACGCCGATCGGCCGCCCATCGTGACAGCTCGTAACGGTTGCTCATCTGCAATTTGCGCAGGACGTTCGACACGTGGGTCTCCACCGTCTTGATGGAGATGTACAGCTCCTTGGCGATCTCCTTGTAGGCGTAACCCCGCGCGAGCAGCCGCAGCACCTCACGCTCGCGATTGGTGAGCTGGTCGAGTTCCGGATCGGCCACCGGCACGTCGGGCCGGGAGGCGAAGGCGTCCAGAACGAAGCCGGCCAGTCGGGGGCTGAAGACCGCGTCACCGTCGGCCACCCGGCGCACCGCGGCGGCCAGTTCGTCCGGCGAGATCGTCTTGGTCACATAGCCCCGGGCGCCGGCCCGGATGAGGCCGATCACGTCCTCTGCGGCGTCCGACACCGACAGGGCCAGGAAACGGACCTGCGGGTGGCTCCGGCGCACCGACTCCAGGACCGCCCGGCCCCCGCCGTCCGGCATGTGCACGTCGAGCAGGACCACGTCGGGCTGCACCGCCGCGATCCGGCTGATCGCCTCGGCGACCGTGCTGGCCTCGCCCACCACGTCGACGTGCGCGCCCAGCTCGGCACGCACGCCGGCACGGAACATCGCATGGTCGTCGACCAGGAAGACGTTGAGCCGACGGGGCTCCGGCTCCATCACGGGCTCGGTCATCGCACAGACTCCTTACCGGCGGTCACACTGTCACGCGAGACAGGAAGCATCAGTCGCACCTCGGTACCCTCTCCCGGGGCGCTTCGGATCTCGGCTTTGCCGCCATGTCGCTGCATCCGCCCGATGATCGACCCCCGCACCCCGTGCCGAGTGTCCGCCACACCGCCGACATCGAAGCCGGCGCCCCTGTCCCGGACGAAGACGCTCAGCTCATCCTCCTCCACCTCGGCGTAGAGCGAAACCGTCTGCACACCGGCATGCCGGGCGGCGTTGACCAGAGCCTCCCGCGCCGCGGCGATCAGAGCCGCCACCCGCTCGTCGGACTGGGTGTCGCCGACCACAACGGTCTCCACGGTGATCGCGAAGGTGTCCTCGACCTCGGCCGCGGCCTGCTCCAGCGCGGCGGCGAACCGCTCGTTCGGCGAGCCGGTGGGCCGGTAGAGCCAGTTCCGGAGGCTGCGCTCCTGCCCGCGGGCGAGACGCTGCACCTCCTTGATGTCGGCGGAGTTGCGCTGGATCAGGGCCAGCGTGTGCAGCACCTGGTCGTGGATCATCGCGGCCAGCTCGGCCCGCTCCTGCTCGCGGATGCGGCCCTCACGCTCGGCGCGCAGCTGGCCGAACGTGCGCCACACCAGCGGTGCGACCACGACCCCGACACCGAGCAGGCCGACGAAGGCGAAGATCACGCCGTTGAAGACCGCGGAGAGGGAACCGGCCGGCGCGTAGACCGCGACCACGCCGATGATCCCGACCGCGACCAGGACCCCGCCGCCGATGAACCGGAAGAGGAATGCACGCCGGTCGGTCTCCGACACGATGGCGGTGAACCACGGGGCGGAGGCCAGGTTCTCCGAGTGGTAGTCACGGCGGCTCGGGTCGGACTGGTGCCAGATCACGCCGGCGCCGACCGCGATCACCGCGATCATCCAGCCGGCCGTGGTGGCCACCTGGTCCTCGAAGACCAGCGACTGGAGCAGGACCACGCCCAGCCCGATTGCCGCGAACGGCAGCAGGGCGCCCAGGTCGCGGCGGGCCGGCTCCTCGCCGGCACGCGCCTCCTGCGGCAGCACCGCCCAGTAGGCGGCGTAGATCAGCAGGCCGAGGGCGTTGAAACCAAGCAGAACGACGAGGGCGATCCGGACCGCCAGCACCGGCATGCCGAGGTGGCGTGCCAGGCCCGCGGCGACTCCCGCGACGATGCGCTGGTCGCGCGGCCGGTACAACCGGCGCGGCTGGGTCGGTACGGCGGTTGCGGTCACCCTCCGATCGTCACACGGAAAGACACCGGCAGGCCACGGGGAACTCCCCCGGAAACCGGCACCCGGATCTCAGGGTGGCCTCAGGGTCGTCTCCGGAAGCGGTGAGGGTGGTGTCGCCAGCAGTATCGAACCATGAACGACGAAGCACCGAGTGCCGGTCCCGCGAAGGGCGACCAGGCACCTTCCGACCAGCCCCAGGGCTTCCCTCCCGGGTCCAACGTGCCGCCCTGGGTCTCCACGGCGTCCGCGGCCTGGTCCCGTCAGAAGCTGGTCCGCCCCCGCAACGGCCGCTACGTGGCCGGGGTGTGCGGTGCGCTGGCCCGGGCCACCAACACCGACCCGGTCCTCTGGCGGGTGCTGCTCGCCGTGCTCGGCGTGCTCAGCGGCACCGGTGTCCTGCTCTATCTGATCGGCTGGCTGATCATCCCGTCCGAGGGCGACACCGCCTCACCGATCGAGTCCCTGCTCGGCAAGGGACGGTCCGGGATGGCGCCGCTGTCGGTGGTCATGCTCGGCGGCGCCGCGCTGCTGACCTTCGCCTTCATCGTCAACTCCGGCGCACGGGCCAGCATGCTCGCCGCCGCGGTGATCCTGGGGGCGTTCCTGCTCATCAAACGGGGCAACGTGCCTCCGCCCCAGGAGGGCGCGGCACCGCCTCCTGGACCGGGCGCCGAGGAGCCGACGGTGGCATTCGTCGCGACGCCCGCCGCCGCACCGGCCAGTGCCGCGTCGGCCGGCGAGACGATGACCGCCCCGCCCGTTCCGCCGCTGGTCACGCCGCCGCCGCCGTACACTCCTCCGGCTGCGCCGCTGACCGGTTTCCGGCCGCCGTTCGCGCCGCACGGCCCGTTCGCCGGTCCCGTCCCGCCGCCGCCCGTCCCACCGCGGCCGCCCAAGCCGCCGAAACCGCCGAAGGAGCGGTCCATCCTGGGCCGGCTCACCTTCTTCGCGGTCGTCATGGTGACCGGCCTGATCGCGGCGCTCGACATGAGCGGCGTCGACGTGGGCACCTCCGCCTACTTCGCGGCGGCCCTGGTGACCACCGCGCTCGGCCTGATCGTCGGCGCCTGGTTCGGCCGGGCCCGCGGCCTCATCGCGCTCGCTCTGCTGCTCACCTTCGGCCTGGGCGTCTCCTCCGGCGTGGAGAAACTCGGCCAGGACTGGACCCCCAGCGTCTACCGGCCCGCCACCATCACCGCGGTCGCCGACCAGTACGACTTCAACGTCGGCAACGTCACCCTGGACCTGCGCCAGGTCGACTTCGCCGGGCAGAACCAGCAGACCGTGGTCGACATGAAGCTCGGCCAGCTGAGGGTGCTGCTCCCACCGACGGTCGACGCCACGGTCGAGGCCGGGGTCGAGGGCGGGCGGTTGGTGATCTTCGGTGAGGAGTTCAACGACAGCTCCTACCGGCAGACCACCGACCTGGGCTCCGACGGCAACGGCGGTGGCACCCTGAAGCTGGACATCCGGCTCGAAGCCGGGAACGTGGAGGTGATCCGATGAAACCGCACCGGATGGACGGCGTCTCCCTCAGCTTCGGCCTGATCTTCCTGCTGGTCGCGTTCTGGTGGGCGGTCTCCCAGGTGTTCACGCTGCACCTGCCGGCGATCGGCTGGATCGTGGCCGCCGGGCTGATCTTCTTCGGAGTGGTGGGCCTCCTCGGCGCGATCCGCTCCGGCCGCCGCGAGGCGCCCGCCCCGGCTCCGGTCCCGGCCACCGCCGAGACCCCGGGCGACCTGCCCCCGGAAGTGCACGCCTCGATCGTCCGGGAACTGCTCGACGACCCGGCCGGCAAGTTCACCCGCGAACACCCCGGGCCGGCCGTCTCCGAGCGCCCGCGGGAGGACTGATCGGAAGGCAAGTGCCCCGCCCACAGGTCAGTGACCGGTGGGCGGGGCAATATGCTCGCTGGATGACCGCGTTTCCGACCGTTCCCGTCGCGCCCGTCCCCGGCGTGGGTGACCGGGCCGCCCGCACCCTGACCGCCGAGTTCGCCCGGCAGAACGCGGCCACGTCCGCACTGCTGGTCGGCGCCGACCACGCCTCGGCCGTGGTGGCCGCAGCCGTCGAGGCGCTGCTCCCGGGCGACACCCTCACCCTCGTCCCCGGCAGCAACAGCAGCAGCGAGCTGCTGCGTGACCACATCACCGGTCTCGGCAGCTGGGTCGCCGACCGGGTGAAGGTGGTCGAGTCCCTCGACGAAGCCCAGCCCGCCGACGTGGTGATCGCCGGGGAGCCGCTGACCGGCACCGCCGAGGAGACCCGCACTCTGATCGACCGGCTCGGCAAGTACCTCGCCGACGGCGCCGTCCTGTCGGTGGCCGTGCCCGCCGGTCCCGGCCGCACCCAGGGCGCCGCCGCGGAACTCTTCCGCCAGGGCGCCCTCTTCGGGGTCGGCTCCGACCTGGTGGTCCGCAACCAGCCGCCGCTGCGGGTGCACAAGCTCCGCTTCAGCCCGGCCGAGGTGTCGACCGCGGCCGCGCTCGCCCCCGCCTACCGGCCGTCGAGCGTGCCGCTGACCCGCACCATGCACATCGACTCCAACGGGGTCGCCGCGGCCGGCATCGCGCTCGGCCTGGCCGCGCTGGCCCGCCGCACCCGGCCGAAGTCGAAACTGTGGCTGCTGCCGGCGCTCGCCGCCGCGCCCGTCGCGGCCTTCTTCCGTGACCCGGAGCGGGACGTCCCGGCCGACCCGTCGGCCGTGGTCTCCGCCGCCGACGGCAAGGTCCTCTCGGTCGAGCGGCTGCGTGACGAGCGCTTCGGCCCGGGCGAGTTCCTGCGGATCGCCGTCTTCCTCTCGGTCTTCGACGTGCACGTCAACCGCACGCCGGTGGCCGGCCGGGTCGCCGACTACTTCGTCGAGGAGGGCGGCTACGCCAACGCGGCGACCGCCGCCGCCGAGCACAACGTCGCGGCGTACACGGTGCTCGACACCGACCACGGCACGGTCGTGGTGGCGCAGCGGACCGGGCTGATCGCCCGGCGCATCGTGCAGCGGGCGCCGGTCGGCACTCTGCTGGCGAAAGGCGAGCGCTACGGCCTGATCCGCTTCGGCTCCCGCACCGACGTCTACCTCCCCGCCGACCGCGCGGAAGCCCTGGTCACCGTGAGCGAGCGCGTGGTCGGTGGCTCCACGGTCATCGCCCGCTGGAAATAGACCCCTATCTCATACGGCTACGTAAGGCCCCGTGGCTCCCGCGCGACGCCCGCGCGGGGCCGGGGCCGCTGAGCGGCCGCCGGGCTGCTGCCCACTCACCGGCCGGCCCGGACCGCTGTGTCAAGCACCCGAGAACAGCGGTGACGACAAGCAGCCGAATACGACAGTGAGCGCTAGCCGGCGCTGGGATCGCAGAAAGGCCGTCTCCCTCAGGGAGACGGCCTTTCGTGTGTCGGTGGGTCAGACCCGCTTGGCGCGCATCCACAGGATCGGGCCGCTGACCAGGTAGGTCGCGACGATCATGACGAACGTCATGCGCGGCTCGATCAGAGCGCCGACGATCGGCAGCACCCACAGCCACGGCGGCATCTTCAGCAGGCGGGCGAGTTTCGCATACGGGAAGCTGGAGACCATCGCGAAGGCGAGCAGCGTCACCCCGGCGAGCATGACCATGCCCGGCAACGGCAGGCCGATCAGCACGGTGAGCGCCAGCACCGCGGCGGCCATCGTGGTGGGCACGCCGCAGAAGAACCGGCCGTCTTTCGGTGAGACGTTGAAGCGGGCCAGTCGCACCGCCGCGCAGCCGGCCACCAGGGCGGTCGCGATCGCGGCGGCGGCCTGCGGCACCTCGTCGGCCAGCGACGCGTAGACCACCACGGGTGCGGCGAGACCGAACGAGCACATGTCGGCGAGCGAGTCCATCTGGGCGCCGAACGGGCTGGCCACCCCGAGCTTGCGAGCGAGCGCGCCGTCCAGGCCGTCGAAGATCACGCAGGCCACCAGGAAGGCCGCCGCGATCTGGACCTTGCCGTCCATGGCCAGGTAGATCGCCATCAGGCCGAGGCCGAGGCTGGCCAGGGTGCAGGCGTTGACGAGGGCGAAGCTCGCACGGCGGGACATGGTGCGCTCACCCGGCAGCAGTGGGATGGAAACCGGCGCTGAGTCAGCCCCGTCGACAGAAACGTCCACAGGAACCCCCGGCGCGGGAATGGTGATGGTTCGCACCGGGTCGAAACCGACGTGAAGCACCTCGGCCCGGGTCGCGGTGGCGGCCCGCCCGGTCTCGGCGGAGCGGCGGCCCACCCGAACCATCAGGGCTTGCCGGGCGAGAGATCCGCCGCGGCGCAGCCGGCCAGCCCAACGACGCCCGGCAGGACGGGGACTATCCGTCGCGCGTCGCCGGCGCCAAGGGGTACTCGGCACGTGCTTCCTCCATGGAGTTCGGTGTTCCGTCGGTCACTGATGTTCCCGGCGAAATTGCGGGTTACACCATCGCACAGCCGGACGGCCTTGGCGAGAGGGCGAACGATCCTCGAGTACAACCACGGAGACTGACGTTTGATTCCTCGCGCGGACCGACGGACGCGTGCTCAGCCTTCCACGTTCGATTTTAGCCCGTCCGGCCCAATGCGGCCCGCGCCAGTTCCGTGAGGGGCAGGTTGGCGGCCTCATCAGGGGTGAGCCAGGCGGCTTCGGCGGTGGATCCACCAGCCGCTTCGGTGACCGCCGCGACCGTCGGCTCGTCCACCGTCAGGCGGTAGACGACCCGGATCACATGCCAGTCCAGCGGCACTTTCTCGGGGCCGAGCGCGGCCGGATCGTATCGGTGCGAAACACCGATGAGACCGGTGATACGGCCCCGTTGCGACGTCTCCTCGAAAAGTTCCCGGGCGACCGCCTTCTCCGGGGTCTCGCCGAAGTCGGTGCCGCCGCCGGCCAGGTGCCACAACCCCGCGCCGGGGTATCCGTCGGCGATCCGGGTCAGGAGGATCCGGCCCTCCGGGTCGGTGGCCAGGGCGTACGCTCCGAAGCGTTGCACCCGGCCGGGCCGTTCCGGCTCGACCGGCGGCAGGTCGCCGATGAGCTCGGCGTCGTCGCCGCCGAACCGCACGCCGAGAATCCCGGCCGCGAAGGGCAGCAGCGGACGCGCCGCGACCTCGGCCGGGGTGAGCCACTCGACGAGGTCGCTCGTGCCGGCGGCCTCGGGGCGCAGCTCGCCGCCGGTGACCTCGACGTCGTAGACGATCCGGTCGGTGTGCTCGATCGAGGAGTCCGGGAGGCGGGCCAGGTCGGCGAGCACGGTCCGCACCCCGGTGATCCGCACCCGCAGGCCGGTCTCCTCGGCGAACTCCCGGACCACCGTGTCGTCCGGGTGCTCGCCGTGGTCGATACCGCCGCCGGGCAGCGACCACACGCCGGGGAACGCGCAGGCCTCCGATCCGCGGGTGAGCAGTACGCGCCCGTCGGAGGCCCGGCACACGCCGTACGCCGCCGCTCGTCTCCTGATCTTCACCGGCCCTAGATTAGCCGCGCCGCCCGCAAGGCCTCGGCGGTCACCTCGGTGATCTGGTCACCGGCCAGCTCGGCCACCGCTTTGAGCGGCATCCAGCGCGCCTCGGAGGTGGAGCCGCCCACGTCGTGGATGGTCACCTCGGTCGGCCGGTCGACGACGACCCGGTAGAAGGCCCGGACGCCGTGCCAGTCGATCGGGTAGCCCTCGGGCCCGAGCGACGCCGCGTCCCGATGGCTGGCCACGCCGAGCAGTTCGATCAGGCGGCCCTCCTGCCCGGTCTCCTCGACCAGTTCCCGGATCAGGGCGGTGCCGGGCTGTTCGCCGAAGTCGGTGCCGCCGCCGGGCAGGTGCCAGCAGCCGGCTCCGGGGTAGCCCTCGGAGATCCGGGTGAGCAGGAGGTTCTCGAACGGGTCGGTGGCGATCGCGTAGGCCGCGAACCGCTGGGCCCGGTGCAGGCCGTCGGGTCCCTCGTAGGCGTAGAAGGACGGGAAGACCGGCGCCTCCTCGGGCCGCAGGTCGGCGGAGGCGGCGGACAGCCCGAGGGCGGCCGCGGTGAACGGCCGCAGTTTCAGTTTCTCGGCCTCTTCGAGGGTGTGCCATCGGGCCAGGTCGGTGGGGTGGCCGACCCGGTCGACGAGATTGCCGCCACGCACCGACACGGAGTAGATCAGCCGGTCGGTGTGGATGGTGACGCCTCGGTGCGGCATCGAGCGCATGTCGGCGAGGACGTCGTGCAGCCCTGCGACGGCGACGGAGAGCCCGGTCTCCGCCGCGGTCTCGCGGACGACGGTGTGGTTGGGGTCTTCGCCGTGGTCGACGGCGCCGCCGGGCAGCGACCAGACTCCGGGAGTGCCGGATCTGGAGGAGGCCCGGACCAGGAGGACGCGGCCTTCGCCGTCGCGGGCGACGGCGTAGGCGGCGATCCTGCGGAGCGGTTCCAGTGCGGGGGTCACGGGCGGCATTCTGCCCGGAATATGTTACCTCTCAAGAACTTGTGTCAAGTTCCTGACAGTGGGATAGCGGTGTGTAACTGCAGCTCAGGGCGGGTTGAGCCGCCCTGGGCGATTGATCCACTACTGACCGTCATTCCCACTCGATAGTGCCCGGCGGCTTGCTCGTGACGTCCAGAACCACCCGGTTGACCTCGCGGACCTCGTTGGTGATCCGGTTCGAGATCTTGGCGATCAGGTCATAGGGAAGGCGGGACCAGTCAGCGGTCATGGCGTCCTCGGAGGAGACCGGGCGCAGCACCACCGGGTGCCCGTAGGTGCGGCCGTCGCCCTGCACCCCGACGCTGCGCACGTCGGCGAGCAGCACCACCGGGAACTGCCAGACCTCGCGGTCCAAGCCGGAGGCGGCGAGCTCCTCCCGGGCGATCAGGTCGGCGGCGCGCAGGATGTCGAGCCGGTCGCGGTCGATCGCGCCGATGATGCGGATCGCGAGGCCCGGCCCGGGGAACGGGTGCCGCTGCACCATCTCCTCCGGCAGGCCCAGTTCGGCGCCGAGAGCACGAACCTCGTCCTTGAACAGGGTGCGCAGCGGCTCGATCAACGCGAACTGCAGGTCGTCGGGGAGGCCGCCGACGTTGTGGTGCGACTTGATGTTGGCCGTGCCGGTGCCACCGCCGGACTCCACCACGTCCGGGTACAGGGTGCCCTGGACCAGGAACTCGATGTGCCGCTCCGCGTCCAGCTCGCGGGCCGCGGCCTCGAACGTGCGGATGAACTCGCGGCCGATGATCTTGCGCTTCTGCTCGGGATCGGTGACCCCCGCCAGATGCCCGAGGAACTGCTCCGAAGCGTCGACGACCTTGAGGCGGATGCCGGTCGCGGCGACGTAGTCCTTCTCCACCTGCTCGGCCTCACCGGCACGGAGCAGGCCGTGATCGACGAAGATGCAGGTCAGCTGGTCACCGATCGCCTTGTGGACGAGGGCCGCGGCGACCGCCGAGTCAACGCCGCCGGACAGGCCGCAGATGACCTGCTTGTCCCCCACCTGCGCGCGGATCGCGGCGACCTGGTCGTCGATGATGTTGCCCGGCGTCCAGGTGGGCTCCAGGCCCGCGATGTCGTAGAGGAAACGCTTGAGCATCTCCTGGCCCTGCTCGGTGTGCGCCACCTCGGGGTGGAACTGCACACCGGCCCGCCTGGTGACGAGGTCCTCGAAGGCGGCGACCGGGGCGCCCGGGGTGGAGGCGGTGACCGAGAAACCCTCGGGGGCGACCGCGACGCTGTCGCCGTGGCTCATCCACACCGGCAGATCGGCCGGCAGGTCGCGGAGCAGGGTGCCGCCCCGGCTCTCCAGGAGGGTCCGTCCGTACTCCCGGGAGCCGGTGTGTGCCACCGTGCCGCCGAGCGCCTGGGCCATCGCCTGGAAGCCGTAACAGATGCCGAAGACCGGCACGTCATGGGCGAAGAGGCCGGCGTCGAGCGTGGGCGCGCCAGGCTCGTACACGCTGGAGGGGCCTCCGGAGAGGATGATCGCGGCGGGGTTCTTCGCCAGCATCTCGGCCACCGGCATCGAGTGCGGGACGATTTCGGAGTAGACACGGGCCTCACGGACCCGGCGGGCGATCAACTGGGCGTACTGGGCGCCGAAGTCGACGACGAGAACGGGACGCGGGGTGCTCACCCGGCGAGTTTACCGGCGGTGAGCACCCCGAAATCCTCAGGCCCGGTAGTAGGTACGGATCGTCGTGTACCGCACGTTGCCGGCCTTGTCGTACGCCCGGATCCGAACCTTCATCGTCTTCTTCTGGCGCGACACCTTGTAGCTGAGCACGTAGCCCGCCTTGGTGTCGGTCGCCACGACCTTGCCGTTCACCAGCAGCTGAACCTTGCTGATCCCGGACTTGTCGGCGGCCTTGACGTGCACCTTGACGGTGCCCTTGACCCTGGCCTTGTTCTTCGGGGCCTTGGTGACCGACGCCGTGGGCAGCACGTTGTCGGCGATCACGGTCCGGGCCGGCAGCCAGGTCACGTTGCCGGCCTTGTCGCGGATCCGCACCTGCATCTTGATCCGGCCGTTCCGGCCGGCCGTCCGCAGGTTCGGCACGAACGGAGCCGTGTAGTCCCAGGTGTGCAGCTTCCCGTCGACGAAGAGGTCGACGGCGAGGATGCCGGACGAGTCGTCCCGCAGGCCGAGCGCGATAACCGGGACGGTGCCCCGCACCTTGGCGTTCTGCGCCGGGCTGGTGCCGGTGGCGCTCGGCGGGGTGGTGTCGGTGCCCCGGTTGATCGCCGCGGCCGCGTCCACCACGCCGTACTGGTTCCAGCCGCCGTTCGGGCGGGCCGTGCCGGTGATCGCGTTGCCGAGGCTCCAGCCGCTGTAACCCGGGTTCTTCGAGGCGACCAGGGCCGCGACGCCGGAGACCAGCGGGGCCGAGAAGGACGTGCCCTGGATCTCGTACTCGTTGTACCGCGCGATCCAGCACGAGCTGCGGTCGTCCCAGCAGTAGGTGCCGTCGCGCTTCATGCCCGCCGTGATGCCGGGCGCCGCCACGTCCACCCAGTTGCCGAAGTTGGAGAAGTCAGCGCGGGCGGTGCCGCCGGTACGGGTGTCGGTCGCACCCACCGCGAGCACGTCCGCGTACGCCGCCGGGTAGCCCCGGACGTCCCTGCCGTCGTTGCCGGCGGCCGCGACCACCAGGGCGCCCCGGCCGTTCGCGTAGGCGACCGCGTCCTGCAGCACCGCCGAGGACGCGGGGCTGCCGAGCGACAGGTTGATGATCTTCGAGCCCTGCTGGGCGGCGTAGATGATGCCCCGGGCGATGTCCGAGTGGTAGCCCAGGCCGCTGCTGTCGAGCACCTTCACCGGCAGGATCTGGCACTCGCCGCAGACCCCGGCGATGCCGGTCCCGTTGTTCGGCGTCGCGGCGACCAGCGACGCCACGATGGTGCCGTGCCCGTCGTCGTCGTCCGCGTCGCCGTCGCCGTTGTAGAAGTCGTAACCGGGCAGCACCCTGCCGGCCAGGTCACCGACCCCGTTCACGCCGGTGTCCACCACCGCGACCTTCACCGAGGAGCCGGTGGTCGACTCCCACGCTTTCGGCACGGTGATCTGGCCCAGCTCGGGCTGGCGCCCGGCGGTGAAGTAGGGGTCGCTGGGCGTCACGTCCAGCTTCTTGACCTGCGGGTCCTCCTGGACGTACGCGACGTTCGGGTCGAGCTGGAGTGCGGCCTTCACGGCCGCCGCGCGACTGCCCGGCACCTCGATCGACCTCGCCCGGACCTCACCGAGCAGGCGGCGGGCGGTGCTGTCGCCCCGGCCCTCGGCGTGGGCCAGGCCGAACCGGCTCAGGCTGGGCAGTGTGACGTCCGTCTCGACGCCGCCGCGCAGTCCGACCAGGAACCGGACCGGTAGGGCGCGGGCGGCGCCGGTGACCGAAGCACCGGCGACCGGGGCGAGACTGGCCCCCGCGGCCAGGGCGGTGACAGCGACCAGACCGACGACGATCCGCCGGTGAGTGGATTTCATTCTGGGACAAGCCTCCCGTTGGGACGATACGGCCGCGTACCGGCTAATCGCCGGGCTAGCGTACCGGCGATCTTGAATTTCGCAATACCCGGTGGCATTGAGCACCGCCGCGATGTCATTTACTGTTCCGCTATGCGGAATAGCAAGATCACCTGGTCGATCGTGGCCGGCGTCGTCCTGGCCCTGATCGTGGGAGTGGGCGTCGCCATCGCGGTCAGCCGGCGATCCTCCGCGCCCGTCGCGGCGCCGTCCGGCGCACCGAGCCCGGCGGCCTCGGCGAGCGCTCCGGCCGTCGCGGCCCCGCCCGCGCCGTCGCCCGGCGCGGACATCAAGGGCCCGCTCGACCTGGTGCTGATCGGCGTGGACACCCGGGTGAGCATCCCCGGGTGGGAGCCGCACGCCGACACGATCATGCTGCTGCACGTGGAGGAAGACCTGAAATCCGCCTATTTGTATTCACTGCCGCGCGATCTGCGAGTTGAGGTACCGGCGTACAAAAAGGCTGATTTCGCCGGCGGACGGTCCAAAATCACGGAAGCGATGAGCCGAGGATCGCGGATTCCGGGCTCCAAGGAGAAAAGTGTCGAGCAGGGTTACGAACTGCTCACCAAGAGTCTCAGCGCATACACCGGGATCAAGACCTTCCACGGTGGGGCGGTCCTCAACTTCGCGGGCCTCGACAAACTGGTCGACCAACTCGGCGGCATCGACATGGTGATCGACCAGCAGGTGAAGTCGCGGCACCGGAAGCCGGACGGTTCGATGCGGACCCTCACCGGCGGTGACTACATCGGACCGCAGGCGGTCTACCAGCCCGGCACCCGGCGCCTCACCGGCTGGCAGGCGATCGACTACGCGCGCCAGCGGTACGGGCTGCCCAACGGCGACTACGACCGCCAGCGACACCACCGGCAGATGGTCAAGGCGATCCTCGCCAAGGCGATGTCACAGGGCCTGAGCGACCCGGCGAAGCTCGGCCCGGTGATCAGCGCGCTCGGTGAATCCCTGGTCTACGTCGGCGGGCGTACCCCGTTCGAGTACGCCTACGCGCTCCGCGACCTGAAGAAGATAACCATGGTCGCGCTGCCCGGCGAGGGCATCGGCAGCGGCGGCAACTACGCCGGTGAGCAGCTCAAGGCCGAGGGACGCGACTTCATCAAGGCGCTCGCCAAGGGCAAGCACGCCGCATACCTCGCGGCGCACCCCAAACTAGTCGACAAGGACTAGACGTACCCTCGACGACATGAGGTTACGGGGCGGGGGGCTGATCCTCCTGACGGTGCTGGCCGGGTGCTCATCCGACGATCCGTCACCCACACCCACGGTGACCGCGCCGGCCCCCACCTTCCGGCCCGGCGCCGACGGCGCCGGCGACCCCTACTTCCCGAAGTACGGCAACGGCGGCTACGACGTGGGCGCCTACGACCTGGCGCTGCGTTATGAACCGTCGACCGGCCGCCTGAGCGGGACGGCGACCATCACCGCCACCGCCACCCAGGACCTGTCCCGTTTCAACCTCGACCTGGCCGGACTGAGCGCCACCGCGGTCACCGTCGACGGGATCACCGCGACCGCCGCCGCCGAGGCCGCCGAGCTGGTGGTCACACCCGCGACCGGGATCGGGAACGGCCGCGGGTTCACCGTCGTGGTCACCTACGGTGGCGTCCCCGCGCCCACGGAGAACGACACCCTCGGCACCAGCGGCTGGCTCCGCGATGGCAGCGAGGGCGCGGTCGCGCTGGGCCAGCCCGAGTCGGCGAGCACCTGGTTCCCGGTCAACGACCACCCGTCCGACAAGGCCACCTTCCGGCTGGCGATGACGGTTCCCGAGGGCGTCGAGGTGATCGGCAACGGCGTTCCCGGACAGCACGACACCGCGGGTGGCCTGACAACCTGGCGCTGGGCCGAGACCTCGCCCATGGCCAGTTACCTCGCCACCGTCGTGATCGGCCAGTACCGCATCACCACCGGCACCCACGCCGGCCGCCCGATGGTGACCGCGATACCCGAGTCGATGCCGGCCGACGGCCCGGCCGCGAAGTCCCTCGCCCGCACCGGCGAGATCACCGAGTTCCTGGCGACCCAGTTCGGGCCGTACCCGTTCGCCGCCAACGGCGGAGTCGTCGTCGCCGAGGAGCAGATCCGCTACGCGCTGGAGACCCAGTCCCGCCCGGTCTACGGCAACACCTTCTTCCTGACCGGCGAGAACACCAGCGTCGTCGCCCACGAACTCGCCCATCAGTGGTTCGGCGACAGCGTGGCGCTCACCCGCTGGCAGGACATCTGGCTCAACGAGGGATTCGCCACCTACGCCGAGTGGCTGTGGTCGGAGCACAACGGCGACGAGACCGCGCAGGAACTCTTCGACGAGCGGTACTCGGCCTTCAACTGGTCCGAGGCGCCCGGCGACCCGACCCCGCGCCGGCTCTTCGGCGATGCCGTCTATCAGCGCGGCGGCATGACCGTGCACGCGCTGCGGAAGACCATCGGCGACGACGCCTTCTTCAAGCTGGTCAAGTCCTGGACCGCCGACCACCGCGACGGCAACGTCACCACGGCCCAGTTCATCTCCGCCGCCGAGGCCGCCGCCGGCCGCGGCCTCGACACCTTCTTCGCCGCCTGGCTGGACGGCAAGACCCGACCCCCGAAACCCTGACATTTCGTACGGCTACCAAGACCACTGTGGCATCCCCGCGACCATCGCCGCGCTCCGGGCCGAAGCGCGACCGCCGGGCATCTCACGTGCACAACGAGCAATGGCGGGCCGGCGGCCCGCCATTGCTCTTCGCTGGGAGTGACTTACCTGTCGAGGACCAGGGAGACCTTCTGGAACTCCTTGACGTCGCGGTAGCCGCACTTGGCCATCGCCCGCCGGAGACCGCCGAAGAGGTTGAGCTGGCCGTCGGCGCTGAGGGCCGGGCCGTACAAGACCTCTTCGAGAGTGCCGTCGGGCTCGCCGGCGATGCAGAAACCACCGCGCGGGAGGGCCGGGTGACTGGCCGACGAATGCCACCACGCGCCGCCGGCCGGGGCGCCCTCGGCCAGGGACAGCGGCTCGCCCAGCATGACGGCGTCGGCGCCGCAGCCGATGGCCTTGGCGATGTCGCCGGAGGTGGCAATGCCGCCGTCGGCGATCAAGTGCACGTACCGGCCGCCGGTCTCGTCGAGGTAGTCGCGGCGGGCGGCCGCGGCGTCGGCGATCGCGGTGGCCATCGGCACCCGGATGCCGAGGACCGTGTCGGTCGTCGACCACTCGTCGGCGCCGACGCCCACGATGACGCCGGCCGCGCCGGTCCGCATCAGGTGCAGGGCCGTCTTGTAGTCGGTGCAGCCGCCGACGATGACCGGCAGGTCGAGGTCGGCGATGAACTCCTTGAGGTTGAGCGGCTCGTCGGTGGTCGAGACGTGCTCGGCCGAGACCAGCGTGCCCTGGATGACCAGCAGATCGACACCGGCGTCCAGCACGACCGGCGCGAGAGCCAGGGTGTGCTGCGGCGAGACCCGGACAGCCGTGGTGACACCGGACGCACGGATCTCGCGGACCCGCTCGGTGATCAGCGCCGGCTTGATCGGCTCGGAGTAGACCTCCTGGAGACGCCGGGTGGCGTCGGCGTCCTCGTCGAGCGAGGCCAGTTCCGCGAGGATCTTGCTGGGGTCTTCGTAACGGGTCCAGAGGCCCTCGGCGTTGAGCACGCCCAGGCCGCCGAGGCGGCCCAGGGCGATCACCGACTCGGGGCTCTGGGTGGCGTCCGAAGGATGAGCGACGCAGGGGATCTTGAAGGGGTACGCGTCGAGTTTCCACTCGGTCGACACGTCGTCCACGTCGCGGGTGCGGCGGCTCGGAACGATCGCGATGTCATCCAGGTGGTAACCGCGCTGGGCGGTCTTGCCGAGACCGATCTCCACGACGTCACGCATGGCATTCCTTCTCGAGGGTGGCGGGTGGGGCGGTGAGGGGTTACCGGGAGTGGTAGTTGGGAGCCTCGACGGTCATCTGGATGTCGTGCGGGTGGCTCTCCTTGAGGCCGGCCGCCGTGATCCGGATGAGCTGTCCCCGCTCCTGCAGGTCGGGAATGGTCTCCGCGCCCACGTAGCCCATGGCCGCCCGCAGCCCACCGGTGAGCTGATGCGCCACCCTGGACAGTGGACCACGATAGGGCACCTGGCCCTCGACTCCCTCGGGGACCAGCTTGTCCTCGTTCACGTCCTGCTGGAAGTAGCGGTCCTTGGAGTAGGACTTGGCCTGGCCGCGCGACTGCATGGCGCCCAGCGAGCCCATTCCCCGGTACGACTTGTACTGCTTGCCGTTGACGAAGATCAGCTCGCCGGGGCTCTCCTCCGAGCCGGCCAGCAGACTGCCCAGCATCACCGTGCTGGCGCCGGCCACGATCGCCTTGGCGATGTCACCGCTGTACTGGATGCCGCCGTCACCGATCACCGGGACACCGGCGGGGGCACAGGCGCGGGACGCCTCCATGATCGCGGTTATCTGCGGCACGCCCACGCCCGCGACGATGCGGGTGGTGCAGATCGCGCCGGGGCCGACCCCGACCTTCACCGCGTCCGCGCCGGCCTCGACGAGAGCCTTGGCTCCCGCGTACGTCGCGATGTTGCCGCCGACGATGTCGATCGGGGTGTCCTTCTTCAGCCGGGCCACCATCTCCAGCACCGCACGCTGGTGACCGTGCGCGGTGTCGACGATCACCACGTCCACGCCGGCGTCGACCAGCTCGCGCGCCCGCTTGTAGGAGTCGTCACCGACGCCGACCGCCGCGGCCACCCGGAGCCGGCCCTGCGGGTCCTTGGCGGCGTTGGGGTACTGCTCGCTCTTGGTGAAGTCCTTCACCGTGATCAGGCCGCGCAGCCGCCCGCTCTCGTCGACCAGCGGCAGCTTCTCCACCTTGTGGCGGCTCAGCAGGGCCAGCGCCTCGTCCTTGGAAACGCCGACGGGGGCGGTGACCAGCGGCGTCTTGGTCATCACCTCGCGCACCTTGACGTCGAAGTCGCTGACGAACCGCATGTCACGGTTGGTCACGATGCCGACCAGGACGCCCTCGGCGTCCACCACCGGGGCGCCGGAGATGCGGTAACGCCCGCAGAGCGCGTCCACCTGCCGCAGCGTGTCGTCCGGCCCGCAGGTGATCGGGTTGGTGATCATGCCGGACTCGGAGCGCTTCACCAGATCGACCTGGGCCGCCTGGTCCTCCATCGAGAGATTGCGGTGCAGCACGCCGATGCCACCCTGGCGAGCCATGGCGATCGCCATCCGGGCCTCGGTGACGGTGTCCATCCCGGCGGAGAGCAGCGGGATGGAGAGCTCGACGTTGCGGGTCAGACGCGTGACCGTGTTGACCCGGCTGGGCACCACGTCGGACTCGCCTGGCTGCAGCAGCACATCGTCGAAGGTCAGGCCGAGTGGAACGGTGCGAGCGCTGTCAGTTTCCACAGATCATCCTCAGAGAGAAGGCGAAGTCAACATCCTACCCATCCCACACGGAGCACCCGGGCGGCGGACAGAACGTGCGGGCCAGCACACACACGCAGGAGGTGAGTACGGTATGAGGGTGCAAGATGAGCCCATCGACCCGTTCAACGGCGACCCGACCGACCCGGCCGCCGGACTCGACGACCTCAACGAGGACGCCGAGTCCGAACCGCTGACCGAGGACGAGCGGCAGGACGTCCTTGAGGACCTCTCCGACCTGGAGATCTACCAGGCGCTGCTCAGCCCGACGGGCATCCGCGGGCTGGTGATCGAGTGCGAGGACTGCCACGAGCCGCACTACTTCGACTGGGACCTGCTCCGGGGCAACCTGCGGCACCTGCTGAGCAGCGGGCGGCCGCGGGTGCACGAGCCGGCCTACGACCCGGACCCCGACCACTACGTCACGTGGGAGTACGCGCGTGGATACGCCGACGGGGTCCACGACACCCTGACCGAAAGCTCCGACGAAGAAACCCCGTAACCACAGACCGGCCGACCCACCTGTGCGTGACCCCGTGCCACGGTAGTGAAACCCCGTAGTTTCCTAGTGCGCACGTAGTCACGGAACAGCCGCAAAATGCCGCCGGTGATGAGGCGGCCGATTTGCCGACGCCGCGGGGTTTGCGGTGGCGGTATATCGGCCGCCTCATCACCGGTTACAAGGCATTTTGCCGCGGAGCGAAGCGAAGCCAGCTAGCCCAGTTAGGCGACTAGGCCGGCCCGGAAGCCGGCGGCGACCGCGTGCGCGCGGTCGCGGGCGCCGAGCTTGCGGAAGAGACGCCGCGCGTGGGTTTTCACGGTGTCCTCCGAGACGAAAAGTTCCCGGCCGATCTCGGCGTTGCTCTTGCCGTCCGCCATCCCCCGCAGCACCTGCAGCTCGCGCTCGGTGAGCGTGAGCCGCCGCCCGGTGGGAGCCGCGTCGCCCATGCCGACGCCCGCCTCGTTGCCGGGCCACGCCACCATCGGCCGGCCGGTTGCCGGATCGATCGGTGCGTCGCCGCGCTGAGCCGGGACCATCGGCGCGTTCGGCCCCAGCATCGCCGGTACGGAGGCCGCGTTCTGGACGCTCATGGGCTGGTGGTACTGCCCGCGGACGGCCGGGGAGTTGTTGTTGCGGATGCCCCCGGCCACGCCGGCCGGTTGCGCGTTGGAGCCGTTGATCGGCATGCCCTGCGGGCGCACCGGCAACAGCAGCAGGAGCAGCGCCTTGGCGACGACGCTGACGAGGTCGTGTTCGACGCCACGGATGACGCCCCGGGCGCCCGCGGCCACCGCTGCGGCGGCGACACGTGGGTCTTCGGCGCCGAAGAGCACCAACTGGGCCTGCGGAGCGCGAGCTAGTACGCGCCGGGTGAACCCGACGCTGTCAGGCCGGGTCACGGCGGTGTCGGCCAGGACCACTTCGGCGGGCCGTTCCGCCAGTCGGATCATGGCCTCGGTCTCGCTGACCGCGGTCCTTACGACGCCGGTCATGCCGAGCCGGGCCGCGGTGGACGCGACGGTCTGGGCCGCCAGCGGGGTTCGGACGCACACGAGGACGGTACGCACAGTGATCCTCCTTCTCTCTCAGAGGAGATCACGCGAGGGCCGCAGCATTACGCGCTTTAGATGGAAAAAACGGGAAAGAAAGGCATGAGTTGCCAACCCTTTGCCATACCGCTCACGAAGACATCGACATGGTGCGTGTGAGTCGGCATGCGTCGGGGTAAACCCGCGAAAGGCCTGATCCAGGCCCCTCACGACGAACGCTCCGCGGTGCCGCGCGGGAGGAGGGTGTTGATGTCGAACGTTCGCAGACTGCCCGGTCCCATCGCCGATCTCTGGGATTGGCAGCGACTGGGTCTCTGCCGGGGCCGGGACAGTGCGCAGTTCTTCCACCCCGACGGTGAACGCGGGTCGTCCCGCAATCGCCGCGAGGCCAAGGCGAAGAGCATGTGTGGCGCGTGCCCGGTCAGGGCCGAGTGCGCCGCCCACGCTCTCGAGGTTCGCGAGCCTTACGGTGTCTGGGGAGGTTTCAGCGAATCGGAGCGGCTGCGGCTGCTCGCGATCGGCTGGGAGGACCTTGCCGATCGTCACGGACGTGTCGACCTGCTACGGCTCGAGGCACGCCTCGGCCGGCCCCACAAGACCGCGGTGCCCGCACAACGGCAGGCACCGGCAGCCTGACGTCGCCCGGCACGCGGCATCACCACACGGCTTCCGGCACGGTCCTCGAAGGAGGGCCGTGTCGAGTGGTTCAGCGGTTCTTCAACCGCATTGGTGGACATGCAAGCCACCGTATGAGCGACTTGCTTTCCCGAGTCGGACCGAAAGTGCGGCTTTCAACTACTCGATTTTGACGGTCACCTGGTGCCAGCCGGTGGCGCCGTCCGGGGCGGGCGCCGCCTTCTCGGGGGTCTGTGTCACCCCATCGAGATCGGTCGCACGTACCCGAAGGGTGTGCCGGCCGGCGGATGCGGCCCAGGTCAGGCTCCACTGCCGCCAGGTGTCCGCGGAGACCGCCTCGGCAAGCTGGGCCGTCTGCCACGGACCGTCGTCCACCTGCACCTCGACCTGGGCGATGCCGCGATGTGTCGCCCACGCGACTCCGGCGACCGTGACCGTGCCGGCGGGCTTGGTGGCGCCGTCGCGGGGAGTGTCAATTCGTGACTGGGTCTTCACCGGCGCCAGAGCCGACCAGCCCCTCGGCACCCAATAGGCGTCGAAGTCGGCGAACCGGGTCAGTTCGATCTCGGTGATCCATTTGCAGGCGGAGACGTAGCCGTACAGTCCGGGAACGATCATCCGGGCCGGGAAGCCGTGCTCCACCGGCAGCGGTTCGCCGTTCATCCCGATCGCCAGCAGCGCGTCCCGGTCGTCGCGCAGCACCGCGGTCGGCGTGCCGCAGGTCCAGCCGTCCACCGACCGCTGCACCGCCTGATCGGCTCCGGGCAGGGGGTCCGCCTCGGCGAGCAGCGCCCGGATCGGGGTGCCGAGCCACAACGCGTTTCCCACCAGGTCGCCGCCGACATCGTTGGAGACGCACGCGAGTGTCACGTACCGCTCCACCATCGGCCGTTTCAGCAGGTCGGCCCAGGTGATCGTGATCGGGTTGCGGACCATCCCGTGGATCCGCAACCGCCAGGCCGACGGGTCCACCTGCGGCGTGACCAGGGCCGTGTCGATCCGGTAGAAGCTCCGGTTCGGCGTCACGTAGGGCACCGCGCCGGGTGCGTTCACCGCCGCGGGCAGCGCGGGCGCCGGTTCCGCGGCGGGCGGCAACGCGACGGCCGCACGCGCCACGGTCACCGCGCGGCGAGAGGTGAGCAGGCGGCCGCCGACGCCCGCGACCGCGGACACCGCGGCCACGATCCCCAGGTCACGGACGAAACGGCGACGGCTTTCCTCGATCTCGTACGGGGGACGGCCGGCACCGGCCCGTTCCGCCCAGGCCGTGAGGTGCCGCAGCACCAGAGCGGCCAGGCCCGCCCCGAGCAGCGAGGGAAGCGCCGCCGCCGGGCCGGCTCCGGGCCGGGTCACCGCCGCCGCCGCGCCCACCAGGCCGAACAGCGCGATCCCACCGGCCGCGAGCAGCCATCGTCGCCGGGCCAGGACGCCCACTCCGTAGGCGTAGGCCGCGAGCAGCAGACACGTGCCCATCAGCAGGGCGGTCTTGTCGTGCACCCCGAAGACGGCGATGCCGAAGTCCTTGACCGGCGCCGGCACGTGGTCGACCACCACCGCGCCGACCGCGACCAGTGGAGCGGACCGCGCCCCGGTCAGGGCCGCGGCCAGCTCGGCCACACCGAGGGCCACCGCGGCGGCACCCACACCGGACAGCCCGGCACGCGCTCTCACGTTCACCACGCCATCCTCCCCCTCCACGCGGCCGGGCCGGCTCTTCCGGGCCAGCCGTTCGCGGATCGAAAGGTTTGCGCCCGTCGGACCGCCGCGGGGGGCCGATCCCCTACGGCGGGGGCGTTCCCGCCGCCCGGCGCTCGCGCAGCCCGGCGAGGGCCAGCCGGCCGAAGAACCCACCGAACAGGACGGCCGACGCGACCACCAGCGTGTTCTCCAGGGTGCCGCCGGGACCGGCGGCGCCGGCGAGGAGCCGGCCGACCACCCACAGGCCGCCGCCGAGGAAGAACAGGGCGAGCACACCGAAGAGAAGCAGCACGGGCAACGGCTGCCGGCCGTCTTCTCGCGCGGGCGGCTCGGGTTGCGGGATCCGGTCCCGGTCGCGGGCCGGCATCTCGATCCGCAGGTGCTCGGGGATCCGGGCGTCCACCTCGGCCACCACCCGGCCGGCGTCCCGGTAGAGGGTCGGCTCGATCCGGGCGGCGACCGCGTCGTGGCCGATCAACCGGCGGCCGCCGTCCGGCCAGGCGAGCAGTGCCGCGCACGAGTCCCAGCGGACGGTGGCGACCAGGCCCGCGCCGGTCACGCTGACGCCCTCGTCGCCGCTGATCAGGCGCAGCCCGCGGTCCTTGCGGCCGCGATGCGCCCGGCCGGGGAGCACGGTGTCCGACATCACCGGGGCGGCGGTGTATCCGGCCCATCCAGCGGTGCTTCCCCGCGGGGTCATCAGCAGCCCGGCGTCGTACGCCGAGGACGCGACCCCGGCCACGTCCTCGACGGTGACCGCTCGCACCTCGTCGAGCGCCTCGTCGAGGGTCGGTATGTCACGCCCGGCGAGCAGATTGAACGCCTGCCCGGGCAGGCGGGCGCCGCGCGACTCGGACTCGCGCAGCCCCTCGCAGGTCAGTTCGACCACGCCTGCCACCTCGTCCGGGCCGATCTGCCCGGCCCGCATCGCGGCGAGCACGTCGATCATCCCGCCGAGCACCGCCTCCTGCTCCTCCGGCCGGGCGTCCGCGACGGCGAGAATCCGCGCGGTGCCGTCGGAGCGGGGCACGTACTCGGTGCGGGCCTGGCCGGAGATGCCGTCGAGGCGGCGCAGATCGTGGAGCATCCGGCGTTCCAGGACGTTGGCGAAGACGGCGGCCCGGGCCTCCCGGCGCACCACCGTGTCCCAGGCGGTGCCGCCGCCCGGGCCGGAGAACCAGGCCGGGGTCGCCGGCAGCGCGGTGACGGCGGCCGGCGCCGGCTGCCGCTCACCGGACGGAAGGTCCAGGCGCAGGCCCTCGGGGATCGCGTCGCCGGCCACCCAGAGCGCGGCGTTCTCCCTGGTGAAGTACCGGGCGATCCAGTACCGCAGATGTTCTTCGGTGAGCCCGGCCAGCGCCCACTCGGGATAGCTCGCGACGCCGAAGCCGCGGGCGCCGTACCGCCACATCGGCAGCGGATCGCGGTCCGGCGGCGTGTTCAGGAGCCGGTCCCGGACCGCGGTCAGGCGGCCGGCCGGCGGATCGCGCAGGGCGGCGCAGACCCCGGTCAGGCGCTCGGTGATCTCGGCGGCCGAGCCCTGCACATGGAAGTAGGTGTGTTCCGGCCCGGTCGTGCCCGGTCCGTCGGTCACCAGGTGCTGGACGAGCCGGGTGATGCCCCGCCGGGGCAGCGGCTCGTCGGCCGTGCCGACCCGGAACACCAGGCCGGCGTGCGTGGGTCCGCTGACCGGCGCGAGCACCGCCGGGACCCCGTCGACCTCCAGCCGCGTGATCATGTGCCGTCTCCCCCCGCCCGCAGCGCCCGGCTCCGGTATTTGATGATCACCGATCCGGGGTCGCCCAGGTAGTCCCACGGGCGGTCGGAACTCAGGTCGCCGAGTTCGGTGAAGAGCGAGGCGGCGGCCCGGTGGTCGTCGATCAGAGCGAACGCCATCGCGAAGGTGCTCATCACCCGCACCCAGCCGTGCGCCCGCCGGAAGTCGGGGTGCCACACCGAGCGGCGGGCCGCCTCGTGCAGTTCGTCACGGACCCCTCCGGCGGCGAGGTAGCGGCGGCCCGCGGCGGCGCTGCGCCCGTGCTGCTCGCGCCAGTGCTCCAGGTGCGCCTCGGCGACCAGGACCGGGTTGAACGATCCGGGCGGCGCGGCCTCGGTCACTTCGCGGGCGAACGCGTGCGCCAGTTCCCAGTCCCCACCCGACTTAGGGCACAGCTGTTGCAGGAGCTGCCATTGGCCGGGCAGGTGGTGCGGGTCGATCCCGGCCAGCCGGCGGTACCGGCGGCGGGCCTCGGACCGGCCGAGTTCCAGGCCACGGGCGGTGATCAGGCGGGCCGTCCAGATGGCCGGGTCCCGCGGGCTGCGGGCGGCCGCGTCGAGGAGCACCCGCTCGGCCGCGCCGAGTCCGCTGGTGAAGGCGGTGAACCGCTCCCGGCTCACCTGCTCCGCCGGCGCGGTGGTCCGGATCCGCCAGGCCGCGCCGATCAGGTGCTGGCCGAGCAGTGCTCCGGCCGCGCCGTCCCCGGGATCGCCGCTCAGCACACCGCGCAGGAAGTCCTCCAGGCCCGCCTCATCGAACGCGATCATGGTGAGGAAGGTGCGTTCCGCGGGTTCGGCGGCGTCGAGGACCTCCCGGCAGGCCGGCCAGTCTCCCGAGTCGAGGGCTTCGCGCAGGCCGGTGATTCTCGGGTACGCGGCTGCCGGGTCCAGGACCGGTTGACGCGGGAGCATGGCGGGCAGCATAGATCTTCCACAGTGACCGCTCGATTCCGGGTGATCGCAGACGTCAGGCCTCCCGGACGAAAGCGGCCCGGAGCGGGTGCGGCCGGATCGCCGACGCCGGATTCGCGGCGAGCCCGGCCCACGGGCGCCGGGCCGGCGAGAGGATCAGGTGACGAGAGGATCGTCGAGCAGGTTCTCGAAGACGAGTTCGGCCGCACCGATCAGTGCCGCGTCGGCGCCCAGCTCGGGGGTCCGCAACCGGACGTGCTCGCGGCAGGCCGGCAGCCCGACCGCGTTGAGCCGGCTGCGGATCTGCGCCGCGGCGCCGAGGTAGACGTCCCGCAGCGTTCCGCCGAAGATGACGACCTCCGGGTTGAAGATGTTGACCAGATTGCCGATCCCGAATCCGATCCAGTCGCCGACCTGCCGCAACGCGTGCTGAGCCTGGCTGTCCCCGCGCATCGCGGCGTCCACCACGGCGAGGACCGCGTCCCGGCCGCTGCGGTCGGCGCGCCCGGCGAGGCGCAGCAGCGCGTGTTCGCCGATCTCGGTCTCCCAGCAGCCTCGCGAGCCGCAGCTGCACGGCCGCCCGTACGGGTTGACGACCATGTGGCCGACCTCTCCGCCGTACCCGCCGTGCCCGTGGAGCCGTCTACCGCCGGCCACGATCCCGGCGCCGACGCCGACGTCGCCGTACAGGTAGATGACGTTGTCCGAGCCCACGGCGGCCCCGCGGGCGTGCTCGGCCAGCGCGCACACGTCAGCGTGGTTGCCGAGGCGGAGGGGGCCGAACTCGCCGAGTTCGGAGTGCAGCGCCTCCCCGACCGGTTCCTCGACCCCACCGGTGGTCGGGGCGAGCCGGATCATGCCGTCCTCCTGGCGCACCATGCCGGCGACGGCGACGCCGCTGCCCACGCACCGGCCGTCGTCCGGCACGCCGGAGCGCATCGTGCTGACGAACCCGGCCAGTGGCCGGACCGCTTCGGCGGCGCTCATGCCGGGTGGGCGTGCGGTCTCGTACTGTTCGAGGATCCGGCCGCCGAGCCCGACGCGGGCCGCCCGGATCCGGTCCACCTCGATGCTCAGCGCGTACGCGTAGATCCGCCCCGACTCGGGCCGCACGACCAGTGACGGTCGTCCGGCCCGGCCGGTCTCGCGGGGCGCCGCCTCGCTGACCAGTCCGGCGCCGATCAGCTCCGCGGTGAGTGCGCCGATGGTGCTGCGGTTGAGGCCGAGCCGGGTGGTGAGCTCAGCCCGGGACGTCGCGCCGTGCACATGCACATAGCGCAGCAGCGTCCCGAGGTTGTGCTTGCGAACCTCTTCCTGACTCGGACCGGCCCGCATCAGCGCCCCGTCCCCCGTGCCGGAGCCCCCGTCATCAGGTGCCCGTTGCCGCGGCTCTGCGCCGGGCCAGCGCGTCGACGCTCGCCGCGGCCAGCAGCACCAGGCCGGTGAAGATGAACTTGACGCCGGAGTTGAGGCCCATCAGGGTCATGCCGTTCTCGATGACCGCGATCACCGCGCCGCCGATCACGGCGTAGATGATCTTTCCTCGGCCACCGAAGAGGCTGGTGCCGCCGATGACCGCGGCGCCGACCGAGTAGAGCAGGATGTTGCTGCCACCGGTGTTCGGGTCGACCGAGCTGACCTTGCTGACGGCCAGGATGCCGCCGATCGAGGCCATGAACGAGGCGATCGCGAAGACCGAGATGCGGATCCGGTCGACCGGGATGCCGGCCCGGCGGGCCGCCTCGGTGTTGCCGCCGACCGCGTAGACGTGCCGGCCGTAGGACGTGCGGCCCAGCACGAAGGTCCAGAGGACCAGGAAGACCGCGATGATCGGTACGACGATCGGGGTGCCCTTGAGCGAGGTGATCACGACGTTGACGGCCCGCTCCAGGGTGAGCACGTAGGTGGCCGCGAAGGCCAGGGCCGCGAGCCCGACGATCCGAGCCACCACGATGCCGAGCGGATCGGCGATCAGGCCGCGGGAGATCCGGCCGCGCCAGCGCAGCAACTGCGCCACGGCGAATCCGCCCACGCCGACGACCGCGACGATCCAGCTCCACGTCACCGAGAGGGTGCCGTTGTTGAGCGACTTGACGAAGCCGTCGTTGATCGAGATGTTCTTGCCGCCCTCGAGCAGCGTCAGCAGGACTCCCTGGAAGCCGAGGAACGCGGCCAGGGTCACCACGAACGACGGGATGCCGAGCTTCGCCACCAGCGTGCCGAGCACGACGCCGATGACCACGCCGGTGAGCATGGCGACCGGGATCGCCACGGTCCAGGGCAGTCCGTGGGTGGTGAGCGCGATCGTCATGACCGCGCCGCAGACGCCACTGGCGAACCCGGCGGACAGGTCGATCTCGCCCAGCAGGAGCACGAAGACCAGGCCCATGGCGATGAAGACGATCTGGGCGCCCTGGTTGAACAGGTTGGCGAAGTTGAGCGCGCTCAGGAAGGTCTCGCTGCGCGCGGTGCCGAAGATCAACACCAGAGCGAGCAGGCCGAGTACGGCCGGGAGCGTCCCGAGGTCGCCGCCACGGACCCGCGCCCAGTAGTCACGGATGTGACTGCTGACAGTCGGCTTGACCACCTGGATCCCGCCGGCGGTCTTGGTAATGATGGTCACTGCTTCTCTCCCGCCGGCGTGATGTCGATGAAGTCGCTGGGCTTCTCGGGCGGAAGGCCGAGGTTGCCGCTACGTCCCCCGGTGATCAGCTCGACGATCTGGGAGTGGGTCACGTCGGCGGCCTTGACCTGGGCGGCCATCCGGCCCAGGTAGAGCGCGGCGATCCGGTCGGAGACGGCGAATACGTCGTTCATGTTGTGCGAGATCAGGACCACGCCGAGGCCCTTGTCGGCGAGCCTGCGGACCAGTTCCAGCACCTGGGCGGTCTGTGCCACGCCGAGGGCGGCGGTCGGCTCGTCGAGGATGACGACCCGGCTGTTCCAGAGCACCGCCTTGGCGATCGCCACGGTCTGCCGCTGACCGCCGGAGAGGCTGGAGACGAGTTGGCGCAGCGACTTGACGGTGCGGACCGAGAGGCTGCGCAGCGTCTCGCCGGCCATCTCCTCCATGGTCGCCTCGTCGAGGACGACGCCCCGCTTCTTCTCCCGGCCGAGGAACATGTTCTGGACGATGTCCAGGTTGTCGCAGAGCGCGAGGTCCTGATAGACGACCTCGATACCGAGGGCGGCGGCGTCACGGGGGCTGTGGATCGACACCTCACGGCCTTCGAAGACGGCCGTGCCCCGGTCGATCGTGTAGATACCGCTGATGCACTTGACCAGTGTGGACTTGCCGGCGCCGTTGTCACCGACCAGGGCCGTGACCTCGCCCGGGTAAACGTTCAGGCCGACGTTGTGCAGGACCTGTACGGGACCGAAGCTCTTGTCGATCCCGCGCAGTTCCAGAAGGGGTGTCGCGGCCACTGATGGTTCTCCTTCGTTCGGTGACCGGATTCGTCGTGGCTCCACCACCTCGTCGTGGCAACGCCTACTACGGGGAGGGGCCTGTCACAACCGACTCCGGCGCCGCCCACCCGCGCCGGGGCGGCGCCGGCGCAGGTGAGCCCAGCACGTTGACGCCCGCCCTGTCGCAGGCGGCCTTGAAGTCGGCGGTGCAGAGCTCTTCCTTGGTGACGAAGCCGTCCTTGACGACGTCCTTCACGTTGGCCGCGGTGATCGCCTGCGGGGCCAGCAGGACCGACTTGACCTCGGCCTTCGACTCCGGGTCGGTGACCGTCTTGGTGGCGGTGGCCGGCTCCTTCTGCTTGGCCAGCGCGATCGCCAGCTCGGCGGCCGCGTCGGCCTCCTTCTTGATGGCCTTGTAGACCGTCATGCACTGGTCACCGGCGAGGATGTTCTGCAGACCCTGCACGGTGGCGTCCTGGCCGGTGACCGGGACGGTGCCGTTCAGCTTGTTCTTCTTCAGCACCTGGATCGCGGCGTTGCCCAGGCCGTCGTTGGCGGCCAGAACACCCGTGATGGTCTTGTCCTGGGTCAGCTGCTGCTCGAAGATGGTGCCGCCGGTGGCGTTGTCCCACTCGGGAACGTCCTGGTCCGGGCCCTTGACGTACTCGCCGGAGTCGAACTTCGGCTTGAGCACCGAGTCGTAACCCTGCTTGAACAGCGTGGCGTTGTTGTCGGTGGGCGAGCCGTTCAGGTAGGCGACGACCGGCTTGGTCACCTTCTTCTCGGTGAGGCAGTCGACGAGGCCCTGGCCCTGCAGCTTGCCGACCTCGGTGTTGTCGAATGACACGTAGTAGTTCGCGCCGCCGCCGAGGGTGAGCCGGTCGTAGTCGATGGTGGCGATACCGGCGGCCTTGGCCTTCTCCAGGACCGCCTTGCCGGTGCCGGAGTCGAGGTTGACGATGACCAGCACCTTGACACCACTGGCGATCATGCCGTCGGCGATGGTCGCGAACCGGGTCTTGTCGCCCTCGGCGTTCTGGATGTCGGCCGTGACACCCGCGGTCTTGAACGCCTCGGTCAGGTACTTGAAGTCGGCGGTCGCCCAGCGGGCGGAACTCTTGGTGTCCGGCAGGATGACGCCGACCTTGCCGGCCGACGAACCCGCGTTAGTGCCGCTGCCGGGCGTGGTGCCGCTCTCCGTGCCGCAGGCCGCCATGCCTCCGGTGGCCACGAGGCCGACCGCGGCAAGGGCGAACAGTCCCTTACGCATTCCTTATGTCCTTTCGGGGGGAAATCCGGGGCCTTGTTCGGATTTTCAGGGGGCGGCGGATGCCTGGGAGCACCGCTGTCCTGTTTGCGCCGATGGATCAGGAACCGGTTTGTTGTGTCCGGCAACGTATTCCCAGGGTGGCCAACAACACAAGCGGCAACGACGATCTATCTCGTAACGAGGGATAACAATCCGGCAACACGCCGCAGTCGGGAGCACGCTCTCCGGCCCGAAAAGTCGCACCTCGTTCCACAAGAGGTAACGCTAAGTAGCTTTGCGCCCCCAGGTGGCCGGAAACCCGAAGAACAGACCTTTAGCCGCTTGCACTAAGATGCGGCGGCTCGAATCGGAGCGACGATCCCGCTGGTCAGCCGGATCAGATCGGCCGGGGCGAGCGCCACCTGGAGACCCCGGCGGCCCGCCGAGACATACATCAGATCCAGCCCGGAGGCTGTGTCATCGATCACTGTGGGGAGTCGCCTGCGCTGCCCCAGCGGGCTGATCCCACCGCGGACATAGCCACTGCTGCGCTCGGCGGCGGCCCGGTCGGCCAGGGACGCCCGCTTGCCACCGGCCGCCGACGCCAGCGCCTTCAGGTCGAGATCACCGGTCACCGGCACGACCCCGACCACGAGCCGGCCGTCGACGTCGGCCACCAGCGTCTTGAACAGCTTCTCCGGCGCGACCCCGAGGGCTTCCGCCACCAGCGCTCCATAGTGCGGAGCGTCCGGGGACACCTCGTACGGATGCAGGGTGTGCGCGACCCGCTCCGCGCTCAGCAAGACGGTGGCCGGCGTGCCGGCCGCTTTCCTGGCCATGTGGCGCAGACTACCTACGCCGTCGTCGTCAGCAGGGTCACCGGGGCGCCGTCCACGCGCGTCAGCACCAGACCCGCCGTGTTCGGGCCGGAGAGCTTCAGGTCCTTGCGCAGCTGATCGGGGACGAGCGCGGACCCCCGCTTACGGATCTCCAGCACCCCGACGCCCCGCTCGCGCAGCAGGGCGCGCAGCCTCTTCAGCGAGAACGGCAGCACCTCGGTCACCTCGAGCCGGCGGGCGAACGGGGTGTCCACCGGGTCGTCGGTGTAGACGTAGGCGATCTGTGGATCGGCCAGCCATCCCCCGACCGACTCGGCGAACTCGGCCACCAGATGCGAGCGGACCACCGCCGGGTCCGGGTCGTAGATCCACGCGCCGACCGGGCCGACCGGAGCGGTTTTGTTGCCCGAGCCGGTTAAAGAGGCCTCCGGCCCGATCAGCGTGGCCCGGTGCGGCGCGGTCGCCAGCGGGCCGCACCAGAAGGCCGCCTCGACCAGGTCGCCGCCGACGCTGACCCACTCCCCCTCGGCGCCCGGCGGCAGCAGCCCGTGATCGATGCCGGGCGCGAGTTTCAGCACCGTTCGGGGCACCCGGGAGGGCAGGCCGGCCACGAAGTCCCACGGTGGCGAGTACGCCTTCGGGTCGAACACCCGTCCTCGGCCGGCCTGCCGCCGGGCCGGGTCGGCGAAGACCGCGTCGTACCGCTCCACCGGCACCGTCGTGGCATCGGCGCACTCGACGGTGATCCGGTTGGCGAGCCCGGCCGCCGCGGCGTTCGCGGCGGCCAGGGCGGCCGTCAGCGGGTCGGCGTCCACGGCGTACACCGAGATGCCCTGCCGGGCCGCGGCGAGCGCGTCGGCGCCCAGCCCGCAGCCCAGATCGGCGAGGGTCTCGACGCCCGCGGCGGCGAGCCGCGCCGCCCGCCGGGCCGCGACCGGGGCGCGCGTCGCCTGCTCCAGGCCCGCGCGGGTGAAGAACATCCCGGCGGCGTCCGCGCCGAACTTGCCTGCGGCGCGCCCGCGCAAACTAGCCTGGGTCAAGGCGGCCGCGGCGAGCTCCGCGCCGAAGCCCCGGGCCCGCAGGGCCGAGGCCGCGGCGAGCGGCTCACCGCCCGCCAGCTCGGCAGCCGCGGCCAGGGCTTTCAACCCCTCCGGGGTGTGAAGAAGTCGCAACAGGTCAGGGGTCACGTCAGGCATTCTCCCTGGCGTGACAGGTTGGCACTCTGGTTGACGGAGTGCTAGTTCCGACATAGTCTCGGCGTTAGCACTCTCACCATGAGGGTGCCAGCCGCCCGGCTCGTCCGTGCGGCCAGGCACCAGGCGGACCGGCACCCGCGACGACGGCCCCGCCCGGTGGCATGAGGCATTGACCGGCCTGGTTCATGGCCGGCGAAACCTGTACCCAGGAGGGTATGCCCGTGACTACCGCGACAAAGGTTGCGATCAAGCCGCTCGAGGACCGCATCGTGGTCCAGGCAAACGAGGCCGAGACGACCACCGCGTCCGGCATCGTGATCCCCGACACCGCCAAGGAGAAGCCCCAGGAGGGCACCGTCCTCGCCGTCGGCCCCGGCCGGATCGACGACAAGGGCAACCGCGTCCCGCTCGACGTCAAGGTCGGCGACGTTGTCCTCTACTCGAAGTACGGCGGCACCGAGGTCAAGTACGCCGGCGAGGAGTACCTGGTGCTCTCCGCCCGCGACGTCCTCGCGGTCATCGAGAAGTAAGACCTAGCTGACTGCACAGGCGCCCTGTTCCGATTCTCGGGGCAGGGCGCCGGTGCGTGAAGGGACCAATACATGGCGAAGATTCTCAGCTTCTCTGACGACGCCCGGCACCTGCTGGAGCACGGCGTCAACACGCTCGCCGACACGGTCAAGGTCACTCTCGGCCCGCGCGGCCGCAACGTCGTCCTGGACAAGAAGTTCGGCGCGCCCACGATCACCAACGACGGCGTGACCATCGCCAAGGAGATCGAGCTCACCGACCCGTACCAGAACCTCGGCGCGCAGCTGGTCAAGGAGGTGGCGACCAAGACCAACGACGTCGCCGGCGACGGGACCACCACGGCGACCGTGCTCGCACAGGCGCTGGTCCGTGAGGGCCTGCGCAACGTGACCGCGGGCGCCAACCCGATCGGTCTCAAGCGGGGCATGGACCAGGCCGCCGAGGCCATCTCCAAGGCGCTGCTGGCCAAGGCCGTCGCGGTCGCCGACCACAAGGCGATCGCCAACGTGGCCACCATCTCGGCGCAGGACTCCACCATCGGCGAGCTGATCGCCGAGGCGATGGACCGGGTCGGCCGCGACGGCGTCATCACCCTCGAAGAGGGCTCGGCGCTGCAGACCGAGCTCGAGGTCACCGAGGGTCTCCAGTTCGACAAGGGCTTCATCTCGCCGAACTTCGTGACCGACGCGGAGTCGCAGGAGGCGGTGCTCGAGGACGCTCACATCCTCATCACCACCCAGAAGATCTCCAGCATCGAGGAGCTGCTTCCGCTGCTGGAGAAGGTTCTCCAGACCAGCAAGCCGCTGCTGATCATCGCGGAGGACGTCGAGGGCCAGGCCCTGTCCACCCTGGTGGTCAACTCGCTGCGCAAGACCATCAAGGTCGCCGCGGTGAAGGCGCCCGGTTTCGGTGACCGCCGCAAGGCGATCCTCCAGGACCTGGCGATCGCCACCGGTGGCGAGCTGATCGCCCCCGAGCTGGGTTACAAGCTGGACCAGGTCGGTCTCGAGTCGCTGGGCTCCGCCCGGCGGATCGTGGTCGACAAGGAGAACACCACCATCGTCGACGGTGGCGGAAACTCCTCCGACATCGCCGACCGGGTCTCGCAGATCCGCAAGGAGATCGAGGCGTCCGACTCCGACTGGGACCGCGAGAAGCTTCAGGAGCGGCTGGCGAAGCTCTCCGGCGGCATCGCGGTGATCAAGGTCGGCGCGGCCACCGAGGTCGAGATGAAGGAGCGCAAGCACCGCATCGAGGACGCCATCTCGGCGACCAAGGCGGCTGTCGAGGAAGGCACCGTCCCCGGCGGCGGCGCCGCGCTCGCGCAGATCGCCAAGGAACTCGACGGCAACCTCGGCCTGACCGGCGAGGAGGCGCTCGGCGTCGCCATCGTCCGCAAGGCGCTGCTCGAGCCGCTGCGCTGGATCGCGCAGAACGCCGGTCACGACGGCTACGTCGTGGTGGGCAAGGTCAGCGAGCTGGGCTGGGGCCACGGCCTCGACGCGGCCACCGACGAATACGTCGACCTGGCCGCGGCCGGCATCATCGACCCGGTGAAGGTGACCCGCAACGCGGTCTCCAACGCCGTCTCGATCGCCGCGCTCCTGCTGACCACCGAGAGCCTCGTGGTGGAGAAGCCGGCCGAGCCGGCTCCCGCCGCCGGTGGCGGTCACGGGCACGGCCACGGTCACGGCCACCAGCACGGTCCGGGCTTCTGATCCGGTCGTCTAAGGAAAAGGCGCGCCCTGCGGGCGCGCCTTTTTCCGTGCGCCCCCCTGCCACGAGTCCCACAGCGCGGCGTACGCCCCACCCGCCGCGACCAGTTCGTCGTGCGAGCCGAGTTCGACGATCCGCCCGTCAGCCATCACCGCCACCCGGTCCGCGTCGTGGGCCGAGAAGAGCCGGTGTGCGATCGCCACCACGGTTCGCCCGCTGACCACCGCCGCGAGCGACCGCTCCAGATCACGGGCGGCCCGCGGGTCCAGCATCGCGGTCGCCTCGTCCAGCACCAGCGTGTGCGGGTCGGCGATCACCAGACGGGCCAGCGCCACCTGCTGCGCCTGGGCGGGCGAGAGCTCACCGGCGCCGACCACCGTGTCCAGCCCATCCGGCAGGGCGTCCACCCAGGTGAGAGCCTGCACCGCGGTGAGCGCGGCCCGGATCTCGCCGTCCTGAGCGGTGGGCCGGACCATGGCGACGTTGTCGCGGATCGTACCGATGAAGACGTGGTGTTCCTGGGTGACCAGGGCGACCTCGGCGCGTAACCGCTCCGGTGGCAGCGCTGCCAGCGGAACACCGCCCACGGTGACGCTCCCCGCGGTCGGCTGATGGACCCCGGCGAGCAGACGGCCGAGAGTGGACTTGCCGGCCCCCGAGACGCCGACGACGGCGAGCCGCTCGCCGGGTTCGAGGACCAGGTCGAGGCCGTGCAGCACCTCCCGCCCGGGTTCATAGGCGAACCGCACGCCGCGTACCTCGATGCGGTTTCCCGACGGCTCCGCGGCGGCGGTGACCTCCGGCACCGGGCCGGCCGTCACACCGAGCAGCCGGGCCAGCGCGGCCGCGCCCACCTCCAGTTCGTCGAGCCAGCCGACGAGCCGGTCCAGAGGGTCGACCAGCTGCTGCACGTAGATCACCGCGGCGGTCAGCGCGCCCAGCGTGACCACCCCCTCCAGGTAGAGCCAGCCACCGGCGAGCAGGGTCAGCACCATCGGCACCACGTAGCTGATCTCGATCACCGGCCACCAGACGGTCCGCAGGTGCAGGGTGTACCGCTCGGCCCGCCAGGACCGCCGCAGGTCGATGTCGGTCCGTTCCATCCGCTGCCGTTGCCGCCCCAGCGCCTCCACCGTCCGGGCACTCTCCACCGTCTCGGTCAGGCCCTCGGTCACGTCCGAGTAGGCCGCGTTCTGGCGCAGGTACCCGGCCGGCGCGTGCCGCAGGTACCACCGGCTCCCGACCACCATGATCGGCAGCCCGATCAGCAGCGGCACCGCGAAGATCGGGCTGACCAGCACCAGCGCCCCGACCACGAGACACAGGGTGGTCAGGGCGATCAGCGTCTCCGGCACCGCGAAACGGACGCATTTGGACAGCGCGTCGACATCCCGGGTGGCCCGGGTCAGCAGATCACCGGACCCGGCCGCCTCCACCGTGGACAGCGGTAGCGCCAGCACCCGCGCGACGAACTCCTCCCGCAGCCGGGCCAGCACTCGCTCTCCCAGCCGGGCCGAGGCCAGATGCGCCGACCTGGTCAGCGTCGCCTGCACCACCACGAATCCGGCGATGGCGAACGCGAGCTGATCGAGTTCAGACAAGGAGCGTCCATCATGGACGCCCTGGACCAGCTCGCCGAGAAGCCGCGGACCGGCCAGACCGGCCAGCGCGGCGGCCACGTGCAAGCAGAGCGTGGCACGGAACAACGCCGGGTAACGGCGGATCAGGTCGCGGGCGTACCGGCGGGCCTGCGCGGCGCTCGCCACCGGCAACAGCCGGTTCACGGAGACTCCCCGCGCTTCTCCTCCGGCGAGGTTTCGCTCTCCCGCAGAACCAGCCGGGCATAGCCGGGTTCGGTGCGCAGCAGCTCGGCATGCGGGCCGGCGGCGACCATCCGGCCGCCCTCGACATAGCAGACCTGATCGGCCTGGACCAGCATCAACGGGCTGCTCGTGCAGATCACCGTCGTCCGGCCGCTCCGCGCCACCCGCAGGCGCTCGGCGATCCGGGCCTCGGTGTAGGCGTCCACCGCGTTCGTCGGCTCGACCAGGATCAGCACCTCCGGGTCGGCGATCAGCGCACGGGCCAGGCGCAGCCGCTGCTGCTGGCCACCGGAGAAGGAACGGCCGCGGTCGGCCACCACGGTGTCCGGGCCGTCCGGCAGCGCGTCGAGGATCTCGGTGGCCTCGGCGGCGGCCAGAGCCGCGGGCAGAGTGCCCCGGTCGTCCGGGTCGAGGTCCGACCGCAGCCGGCCGGAGAACAGCCGGGCCTCGTTGTCGACGACCAGGATCCGCCGGCGCACCTCGGACAGGGCCGCCGCGGAGAGCGGGACACCGCCGAGGGTGGCGCCCTCGGCGTACCGGCCGAACCGGTCGGCGATCCGGGCCGCGTCAACGGGGGCCGTGGCGGCGATCGCGGTGAGACGGCCGGGCGGCGCCCGTACCCCCGACTCGGAATCCACCAGCTCACCCACCGGAAGCGGCGCCGGATCCGGAGGATCCGGCAGGTCGCCGTGCTCACGCAGCATCGCCACGACGCGGCGGCTGGAGACGTGGCCCCGAGTCATCTTGTCGATCGCCTCGGTGAGCTGGCGCAGCGGCGCGACCAGGAACGCGGCGTACGCGTAGAACGCCACCAACTGCCCCACCGTGATCTCCCCGGCCGCCGCGAAGCGCACGCCCAGCCAGGTGACCAGCACCAGGAACACGCCCGGCAGCAGCACCTGCGCCGCCTCCAGCAGCGACTCGATCCGCGCGGTGCGCACACCCGCCTCGCCCAGCGCCCGCGACTCCGCCTTGTACCAGGCCGCCATGGTCGCCTCACCGCCGACTCCACGCAGCACCCGCAACCCGCCCACCAGGTCCGCGGCCCGCCCGGTCAGCCGGCCCTGATGGTCCCGGTAGTCGCGCTGCCGCCGGTGCAGCGGCGGGATCAGAACCCCCACCACCAACATCAGCAGCGGTACGCCCAGCAGCACCACCAGTCCCAGCGGCACCGACGTGTGAAGCAGGACGACCGTCACGGTGATCACGGCCAGCAGCGAGCCGATACCGCGCGAAGTGATGTCGACGGCGCCGCCGATGTGAGTGATGTCCGAGGTGCCGATCGCGACCACCTCGCCCGCGTCGAGCCGCCGCGGCAGGGCTGATCCGAGCCGGTTCGCCTGGCGGATCACCACCTGCACGGTCCGGAAGGCGGCGCCCAGCCAGTTCGTCACCGCGAACCGGTGCCGGGCGATGCCGGTGAACGCCTGCACCAGCCCGAGACCGAACAGCAGCAGTCCCCAGCCGAGCAGGGCCGGCCGGTTCTGCGCGACGGCGGCGTCGATGGCCCAGCCGACGACCGCGGGCACCAGCGCCTGACAGCCCATCCAGGCGATCGCCAGCAGTGCCGCGGCGGCCACCGTCAGGCGGGACCGCCGGGCGAGCCAGAACAGATATCGGGTGGCGGACCGGGCATCAGGCGGACCGGGATCAATCACTGGCAGTCTTCGCATCAGGCCCCGACGGTAAGGCCGGGGTGCGCCGACTGCGAGCGATCAGCGATCGACCGGGTTGAAATCCCAGACGTGCGGAGCACGTGCCACCAGGTTCTCCGGCGGGGTACGCATGCTCTCCGGAGAGTTGCGCCATTTGGTGATGACGACGATGCGATGATCGGTGGACGAATAGACGTCACTCGACACATGTTGTGGCAGTACCTCCAGAGCAGGTACCGCCGTGTCGCAGACCCAGGCCAGCAGCTCGTCAAAGCCACTGCGCGAGGCCCGCACCTCCCACATCCGCGCGATCATGCACGCTTCCTACCCCGGCACACTCACCGTGGTCAAACCCATGGCGGAATCCGCCGGCAGATCGAGGCGGCTCGGCGCGACGCCGGCTTTCACCAGATGCGAGCCGAGCGCGGCGACCATCGCGCCGTTGTCGGTGCACAGAGCCGGGCGGGGCACGCGCACCACGATCCCGTGTTTGGCGGCGCGTTCCCCGGCGAGTGCGCGCAGTCGCGAGTTCGCCGCCACCCCACCGCCGATGACCAGTGTCTTCACCCCGGTGGACAGGCACGCGTCGATCGCCTTGGCGGTCAGCACGTCACATACCGCCTCCTGGAAGCTCGCCGACACGTCGTTCACCGGCACCGGCTCACCGGCCCGCTCGCGGCTCTCCACCCAGCGAGCCACCGCCGTCTTCAGCCCGGAGAACGAGAAGTCGAACCGGTGCGCCGCCAGGTCCTTGGCGGCGGTCAGGCCACGCGGGAAGACGATCGACGCCGGATCGCCCTCGCGGGCCGCCCGGTCGATGATCGGCCCACCCGGGAACCCCAGACCGAGCAGGCGGGCCACCTTGTCGAAAGCCTCACCGGCCGCGTCGTCGATGGTCGCGCCGAGCGGCGTCACCCCGGCCGTGATGTCGTCGACCAGCAGCAGCGAGGAGTGGCCGCCGGAGACCAGCATCGCCACCGCGGGCTCGGGCAGCGGGCCGTGCTCCAAGGTGTCCACCGCCACGTGCGCGGCCAGATGGTTGACGCCGTAGATCGGCTTCTCGGCGGCCAGGGCGTAGCCTTTCGCCGCCGCCACCCCGACCAGCAGAGCCCCGGCCAGACCCGGCCCGCTGGTCACGGCGATCGCGTCGATGTCGGCGAGCGTCACACCGGCCTCGTCGAGCGCCCGCTGCATGGTCGGGACCAGCGCCTCCAGGTGCGCCCGGCTCGCCACCTCGGGCACCACACCGCCGAAACGGGCATGCTGGTCCACACTGGACGCCAGTGCGTCAGCGAGCAGGGTGTGCCCGCGCACGATGCCGACACCGGTCTCGTCGCAGGAGGTCTCGATCCCGAGGACCAGGGGTTCGTCACGCATTGCGCATCATCACCAGGGCGTCCGTGTTGCTGGGTTGGTAGTAGCCGCGCCGGATGCCGACCGGCTCGAAGTCGTAACTCGCGTAGAGCCGCTGCGCCGGGGCGTTGTCGACCGCCACCTCCAGCAGCGTCTTGCGGGTGCCGCGGCGGGTGGCCTCGGCGAGCAGAGCCTCCAGCAGGACGCGGCCGAGGCCGCGGCGCTGAGCGTCCCGGCGGACCGCGATGTTCTGCACCCACGACTCGTCGCTGTCCACGACGGACAGACCGGCATAGCCGACCACTGCGGTGTCGTCGAGGGCGGCCAGATAGAACTGGCCCGTCGCCAGCTCGTTCCAGAACATGGCGGCCGACCATTTCTCCGGCCCGAACAGGTCCTCCTCGATCGGGAGCACCTCGTCGATGTGCCACCACCGGAAACGCTCGACGCTGATCGGCTCGCCCATCAGGTCAGCACCGGCTTGCGGGCGGCCGGCTCCACCGCGTCGGGGCGCCGCAGGTAAAGCGGGGTCAGGATCTCGCTCGGGGCTCCCTCACGGATCCGCGGGGCCGCGAGCGCGACCAGCGCCGCGCCCGGCGGATAGAGCAGATGCTCCTCCACCGGCACGCCGAACACGTCGCCGTATTTCAGGGCGCCCTCCCCCGCCGCACGGTCCACCAGCCCGGACACCGATGCCTCACCGGGGATCAGCACGCCCGCGGGCAGCGCGTCACCCACCGCACCCCGCAGCAGGGCGGCCACGTCGGCGGGCTTGGCCACCTCGGGGCCGGCCACCCGAACGCCGTCGGCATAGGTCGCGAAGTAGACCTCGCGCCGCCGGGCATCGGTGGCGATCAGCACCCGTCCCGGGCCGGCCGCCCGGCCCAGCGCGTCCAGGGAGCAGACGCCGTACGTCGGGATGCCCAGCGCCTGTCCCATGCTCGCCGCGGTGGCCAGCCCGACCCGCAGGCCGGTGAACGGCCCGGGGCCGAGCCCGGCCACGATCGCGACGAGGTCACGCGGCCGACGACCGGCGTCGGCCAGAACGGCGGCGATCTCGGGGGCGAGTCTCTCCCCGTGGGCGCGCGGATCGACGGTCCGCCGCTCGGTGACCCCGGACAGGCCGTCCGGTGTCACCTCGACGAGCGCCGCCGTCGAGGCGGGGGTTGCGGTGTCCAGAGCCAGTACCAGCACAAGGTGACCCTAGACGGTGGCTTTCGGGTCCCAGTCGATGACCGGCCGTCCGCCGTCGGCCAGGGCCTTGTTGGCCGCGCTGAACGGACGGCTGCCGAGGAAGCCGGCCCGGTTCAGCGGGCTCGGGTGCCCGGCTTCCAGCACGGCGTGCACCGGGTTCGTGACCAGGGCGGCCTTCTTCTTCGCATAGCTGCCCCAGAGCATGAAGACGATCCGCTCGTTCCGCGCGTCGAGGGCACGGATGGTGGCGTCGGTGAACGCCTCCCAACCCTTGTTGCCGTGCGAGCCGGCCTTGCCCGCGCGGACCGTCAGCACCGCGTTGAGCAGCAGCACGCCCTGTTTCGCCCAGCCGGTCAGATCGCCGCTCGCCGGCTTGGGAACGTTGAGGTCCTCGTTGAGCTCCTTGAAGACGTTGCTCAGCGACGGCGGCCGGCGCACCCCGTCACGCACGCTGAAACTCAGCCCGTGCGCCTGCCCCGGGCCGTGGTACGGGTCCTGGCCGAGGATCAGCACCCTGGTCTCGGACGGCGAGCACAGCCGGTACGCCGCGAACAGGTCCTCCATCGGTGGGTAGACCGTCTCGTTCGCATACTCCCCGGCCACCCACGCGCCCAGGGCCGCGGTCGCCGCCTCGTCGAGGAAGGGGGTCAGTTCGTCGCGCCACTTGGGGGGAAGCAGCTCGGTCAGATTCACATGGTCTCCAGTCGGTGTGCCCAGTCGCCGCCGTGCGGCACCAGATCGATGACGCGGGTGTCGTCGTCCAGCCGGTCGATGCGGACCCGCAGGTATTCGTCGTTCAGCTGCTCGACCATCCCGGCGCCCCACTCGATCACGGTGACCGCGTCGTCGGCGGAGGCGTCCAGGTCGAGATCGTCGATCTCGGCGCGCGGATCCGGCCGGTCGCCCAGCCGGTACGCGTCGGCGTGCACCAGCGGCAGCGGCCCCCGATGCACCCGGGCGATCACGAACGTCGGCGAGGTGATCGGCCCCTGCACGCCCAGGCCCGCGCCGATGCCCTGCACCAGGGCCGTCTTGCCGGCGCCGAGCGGCCCGGTGAGTAGCACCAGGTCGCCGGCCCGCAGCACCGCGGCGAGCCGCTGCCCGAACTCGCGGGTGTCCTCGACGGTCTTGAGTTTCACGTCAGTTTCTCCAGGAACGGGATCAGCGCGGCGTTGACCTGATCGGCTTTCTCCAGCATCACCACGTGGCCGCTGCTCTCGATCTTCAGCAGCTCGGCCTCGGGCAGGTGCTTGAGGATCTCCTCGGAGTGGGTCGCCGGGGTCAGGTAGTCGCGGTCGCCGACGACGACCAGCACCGGCACACCACTCAACGCGGACAGCGCCGGGATGCGGTTGTGCGTGTAGAGGGTCTGCAGGTATTTGGTGAGCGTCTCCGCCGACGTCCGGGAATTCATGCTCTCCACGAACGTGACCAGCGACGCGCTGGGCTTGGCCTCACCGAACCCGTAACGCCGGGTGAGCAGCCAGGCCAGGTCGGAGGAGACGACCCGGGCCCGGTCGATGGTGCCGCCGCCGAGCTGGGCCGCCTTGTCCCACAGCGGGAAGAACGGGGCGCTCACCCGGGCCACCACGTTGGTGAGGCCGAGTTTCGCCTTGTCGAAGAGGCCGGCCGAGGTGGACATCAGGACCACGCCGGTGACCCGGTTGCCGAACCAGGCCGGGAACTGCTCAGCGAACGCCATGATGGTCATGCCGCCCATCGAATGGCCGACCAGGATTATCCGGCCCTCGGGCACCGCCTCGGTGAGCACCGCCGCGAGCGACCGGCCCAGCGCGGCGAGGTCGTAGGTGCCGGATTTCAGCTTGCCGGACCGGCCGTGCCCGGGCTGGTCGTAGAAGACCATCCGGTGTGAGCCGCGCTCGGCCAGCTCCTTGCGCTGGAAGTAGAAGGTGCCCATGTCGAGGGCGAAACCGTGGACGAAGACGATGGTTGGGTCGTCGGGCGCGTCGTCCGGCTCGATGATCTCCACGTGCAGGTCGGTGCCGTCGGCCGCGGTGACCGTCAGCTCGCGGTCGAACGGCTGGTCACCGAACGGCTCCTCGACATAGGGGTCGCCGGGCACGTTGACCGACCGGCGCACCAGCACCCGCTCGACGGCGAACGCGGTGGCCAGACCGGCCGCGGCCACACCGACCACGGCCCCGAGGATGCCCGCTCGCTTGGCGACGCGTGACCGGTTCACCGGGCGGCCTCCCCGTCGTAGTGGCGTGGGACCCGGCTGCTGCCGAATCTGGTGACGATCTCGTAGTTGATCGTGCCGGTCGCGGCCGCCCAGTCGTCGGCGGTCGGCCCGCCGTCGTCGCCGGGCCCGAAGAGGGTGGCCACGTCGCCGGCGACCACCGGCTCGTCACCCACGTCGACGACCAGTTGGTCCATGCAGACACGGCCGGCGACCCGTGCGGTGATGCCGCCCACCCGGACCGGGCCGGTGCCGGAGGCGTGCCGGGGCACCCCGTCGCCGTAACCGAGGGGCACCACGGCCAGTGTGGTCTCTCGCGGTGTCACGTAGGTCAGCCCGTAGGACACGCCCTGACCGGCCGGAACCCGTTTCGTCAGGGTCACCCGGGCACGCGCGGTCATGGCCGGCCGCAGGCCGTAGGTCTCGCCCGCGACGGGCGACAGGCCATAGGCCGCGATGCCGGCCCGGACCAGGTCGAAGTGCGTGTCGGGCCGGGTCAGCGTGGCCGCCGAGTTGGCGATGTGGCGATAGCGGGGCTGGATGCCGTAACTCGCGGCCAGGGTCAGGCCCTCGCGGAAGGCGGCGAGCTGGCGGTCGACCGACTCGTGGCCGGGCTCGTCGGCGCAGGCGAAATGGCTCCACACCCCGACCGGCTCGAGGTCACCGCCGGCCTGGGCCTTGGCCGCCGACTCCAGCAGGGCCGGCCACTCGGCGGCGACCGCCCCGCCACGGGACAGGCCGGTGTCCAGCTTGAGGTGCACCCGGGCGGGCCGGCCGGCCCGCCGGGCGGCGGCGATCAGCTCGTCGAGCATGGCGGGCGTCGCGGCGCTCAGATCGACCCCCGCGCCGACCCCCTCGTGCAACGGCAGGCCGGGGCTCAGCAGCCAGGCCAGGACGGGCGCCTCGACCCCCGCCCGGCGCAGCGCCAGCGCCTCGTCGAGGGTGGCGACGCCGAGCCAGGTGGCGCCCCCGGCGAGGGCGGCCCGCCCGGCCGGCACCATGCCATGCCCGTAACCGTCGGCCTTGACCGCCACCAGCACCTCGGCGGAGGTGCGGGCACACAGCAACGCGACGTTGTCCCGGATGGCGTCCAGATCGACGCGGACTTCGGCCTGCCACATGCCTCCACCCTACTGAGGCGTATGACAATTTCCTCCGGTCAGCCCAGGAGACCGGCCAGGACCGGGCGCAGGGCGGATGCCACGTCCGGCGCGGTGACCGGGCCGTCCTCCGCCGCCCGTCGGCCGGCCAGTCCGTGCACATAGGCGGCGGCGACCGCGGCCCGCACCGCGGGAAGCCCGGCCGCGAGCAGCGACCCCAGCAGCCCGGCGAGCACGTCGCCGGTGCCGGCCGTGGCCAGTGCCGGGCTGCCGGTGGGGTTGGCCCAGATCTCCCCCGCCGGGGTGGCCACGATGGTCCGGTCGCCCTTCAGCAGCACCACGGCGTTGGTCCAGGCGGCCAGCCGGGCGGCCGCTCCGGCCCGGTCCGCCCCGGGCGCCTCCCCGGCCAGCCGCTTGAACTCGCCGTCATGCGGGGTGAGCACCAGAGGGGCGTCGCGGCGCAGGTCCACCGCGTGTTCGCCGCCGACCAGCAGATTGATCGCGTCGGCGTCGAGCAGCACCGGCAGCGGCGTGGCCAGCACGCTGCGCAGCTCGGTGCGGGCCTTCTCACCGCTGCCGAGGCCGGAACCGCAGACCCAGGCCTGCACCCGGCCGGCGGTGGCCACCCGGTCCGCGACCACGACGGACGGGTGGGCGCGCACCACCTCGCGGTGGGCGCTGCCCGCGTACCGGACCATGCCGGACGGGCCGGCCAGGGCGCCGGCCGTGGAGAGCAGGGCGGCACCGGGATAGAGGGCCGAGCCGGTGGCCAGGCCGACCACGCCACGGCTGTACTTGTCGGAGGTCGCGCCGGGACGGGGCCACCAGGCGGCGATGTCGGCCGTCTCGGCAACCCGGACCGCGGGGTCCCCCACCAGCGCCGGGCCCAGCCCGATGTCGACCAGCTCCACCTGGCCGCAGTGGGTGACCGCCGGGCCGAGCACGTGGGCCGGCTTGAGGCAGCCGAAGGTCACGGTGACATCGGCGGTCACCGCATCGCCGGGCACGTCACCGGTGTCCACCGACACACCGCTCGGGACGTCCACCGCCACCACCAGGGCGCGGTCGCCGGCCCGTCCGGTCAGCCCGCCGAGCTCGCGCACGATCGCCGCCGCCCCGGGCCGCAGCCCGCCGCTGGCTCCGATCCCGACGATGCCGTCCAGGACCAGGTCGGCGCGGGCCGGCAGGTCACGGGTGGTGAATCCGCCCGCCTGGCGCAGCGCGGTCAGCCCGGCCAGATGCACCCGTTCCGGGGTCATCAGCAGAGCGCGGACCTGGGCGCCCCGGCTCGCCAGCACAGCTCCGGCGTAGAGCGCGTCGCCGCCGTTGTCGCCGCTGCCCACCAGTAGCAGGACCCGCGCGCCGTAGACGCCCCCGGCGTCCTCCAGCAGCAGCGCACAGCGCCGCGCCAGACCGGCCGCCGCCCGCTGCATCAGGGTGCCCACGGGCAGGGTCGCCATCAGGTTCTTCTCGGCCGCCCGGACCTCAGCCGCCCGCCACACCTGCCGCATTCTTCCTCCGTCACTAGCCCGCCTCGGCCACCACCATCGCGGACGCGATTCCGCCGTCGTGCGACAGCGACAGATGCCATCGGGCGATGCCCCGCTTGGTCGCCGCGGCGGCGACCGTACCGGAGACGGTCAACCACGGACGGCCGTCCGGATCGGTGACGATCTCGCAGTCGTGCCACCGCAAGCCGGCCGGCGCGCCGAGGGACTTGGCGACGGCCTCCTTGGCGGCGAACCGGGCGGCGAGCGACTCCGCGGACCGCGGGTTCCCCGACCCGGTCAGGCGCTCTGCCTCGGTGAAAAGCCGGTCCGCGAGCAACGGGGTCCGCTCCAGCGCGCGGGCGAAACGCTCCACCAGGACTACGTCGAGGCCGACAGACACGATCACAACGGTCACCTTATCGGTGCGTCCGGTCACTTTCCCCGGCCAGCACGTCTATCAGGGAGGTCGATCCGCCGGCAAGGCCTGTGGACGATTCGTCCACAGGCGTGCCCCGCGGATCCGTCCCGGCCTCTAACGTCGGCGCATCCCGTCGTCCCCCATGGAGGTTGCCCGATGAACGCCGACTTCGAAGCCGAGGCCGAGGGCCTGCGCCGGAGCGCGACAGCCGTGACCGGGCTGGCCGGGCGGGTGTCCGGCGCCGCCGGTTCGGTTCCGGGCACCGACCCGGCCCCCCGGTGGGCCACCACCGGCGCCGCCACACTGATGACCGAGTCCGCCCGCCGGCTGCTGAGCCTGCTCGGCCACGACACCGCGGAGACGGCCGAGCGGATCAGGGCGGCCGCGGCGGCGTACGAGCAGGCCGACGCCCGTGCCGCGGCCCGTCTGCGGCAGGCCCGGTGAACGGCGCCGCCGTCAGCGCGACCGCTGTCACCTACGCGCGACTCCGGAGCACTGATCCGGCCCGCTGGCGGGTCACCGCGCTCGCCTGGCGCCGGTGGGCGGCGCTGGCCGGGGCGTTCTGCGCCGAGTTCGGCCCGCTGCTGGCCCGGCTCCGCGACTCGTGGTCCGGGGCGGCCGCCGAGGCCGCCGCCGCCCGGCTCAACGCCCTGCGCCGCCGGATGGCCTGGTTCCGGGTGATCTGCTGGCGGGCCGACCAGGCGCTGAGCGAGTTCGCCGCGGCGCTCGCCCGGGCCCGCGCGCTGCTCGACCGGGCGCACACGGCAGCCGGGCGAGCCGGCCTGGTCATCGACGATTCCGGTGCGGTGCGCGGCCCCGCGGGCGAACACGACGCCATCCGGTCGGTGGGCGCCGAACTCGGCTCCGCCCTGACCGTGGCCGCCGAAGCCGACGCCTCCGCCGCCGCCCGCCTCGGCGCGCTGGCCGACGTGCCGCCCGCCCCGGTTGTCACGTCCTTCCCGGCGTGCACCGCCACCCCGGCCGAGGTGCGGCGCTGGTGGGAGCAGTGGACCCCGGCCGAGCGCGACTGGCTGCTGGCCACCGAGCCGGCCGCGCTGGCCGGCGCCGACGGCATTCCGGTCGCCGACCGGGACGTCGCTAACCGGCTGCTGCTCGACGACCACCGCCTCGAACTCGACCGGATGCGGGCCGTCGGCGCTGATCCGGACCGCATCCGTGACCTGCTCGAGGGACTGGACAGGTTGACCGCACGCCTCGACGACGAGACCGGGCCCCGGGCGTACCTCGTGGGCCTGGGTCTCGACGGGGAGGGCCGGGCCGTGGTGGCGCTCGGCGACCCGGACCGGGCCGCGCACGTCCTCACCCACGTACCCGGTATGACCTCGGACCTGAAGTCGCTGGGCGGCGAGCTGAGCCGGGCCGAACGGGTCGCCGCCCGAGCCGGGGAGCTGGGGCCGGGCGGGTCGACGAGCGCGGTGCTGTGGCTTGACTACGACGCGCCGGACTTCGTGCACGAGGCGGCCTCGGCCCGGCAGGCACGTGACGGCGCCCCCGAGCTGACCCGGTTCCAGGAGGCGTTGCGGGCCACCCATGACGGCGAACCGGCACACCAGACGGTGCTCGGGCACAGTTACGGCTCGCTGGTGGTGGGCCGGGCCGCGGCAGCCGGTGGGCTCCCGGCCGACGACGTGGTCTTCGTCGGCTCGCCCGGCGTCGGAGTGGACTCGGCGTCCCAGTTGAGGATCCCGGCCGACCGGGTGTGGTCGACGACGTCCATCACCGACCCGATCCGGCTCGCGGCCAGGCCCGATCCCGGCCTCCCCGACCGGTCGCGTGACCTGTGGTTCGGCCGCGACCCGAGCGAGCCCGGATTCGGCGCCCGGGTCTTCCGGAGCCAGCTCGACGCCGGTCACCTCGGCTACTGGGACGCCGGGAAACCGGCTCTCGACGCCCTCGCCCGGATCACGCTGGGCGGGGCGCCGTGAGCCGGCGACTCACTCCGGGGTCACTCGACGGTGACCGACTTGGCCAGGTTGCGGGGCTGGTCGACGTCATGTCCGCGGGCCGCGGCGATCTCACAGGCGAGGACCTGCAGCGGGACCGTGGTCATCAGCGGAGCCAGGAGAGTGGGCGTCTGCGGCACCGTGATGAGGTGGTCGGCGAACTGGCGGACGTCCTCGTCGCCCTCCTCGGCGATCACGATGGTGCGGGCGCCACGGGCGCGCACCTCCTGGATGTTCGAGACCACCTTGTCGCGCATGACACCACGGCCCGCCGGCGACGGGACCACGCACACCACCGGGGTGCCCTCGTCGATCAGCGAGATCGGACCGTGTTTGAGCTCGCCGGCCGCGAAGCCCTCGGCGTGCATGTAGGCGAGTTCCTTGAGCTTGAGCGCACCTTCCAGGGCCACCGGGAATCCGACGTGCCGGCCGATGAAGAGGACCGTCGACGCGGTCCGCAGGTCGCGGCCCAGGGCCCGGACGTCCTCCATCCGGCCCAGCAGCGAGCGGAGGCTGTCCGGGGTGGCCCGGAGCTTCTCGACCACCGCGGCGACCTCGTCGGCGTACATCACGCCGCGGATCTGGGCCAGGTGCAGGCCGATCAGGTAACAGGCGACCAGCTGAGTGAGGAACGCCTTGGTGGAGGCGACCGCGATCTCCGGCCCGCCGTGGGTGTAAAGGACGGCGTCCGACTCGCGCGGGATGGTGGAGCCGTTCGAGTTGCAGATGGCCAGCACCCGGGCCTTCTGCTCCTTGGCGTGCCGCAGCGCCATCAGCGTGTCCATCGTCTCGCCGGACTGGCTGATCACGATCACCAGCGTGGAGCGGTCCAGGATCGGGTCCCGATAACGGAACTCGCTGGCCAGCTCCACCTCACAGGGAATCCGCACCCAGTGCTCGATGGCGTACTTGGCGACCATCCCGGCGTGGTACGAGGTGCCACAGGCCACGATGAACACCTTGTCCACGTCCCGCAGGTCCTGGTCGGTGAGCCGGACCTCGTCCAGGATGATCTCGCCACGCTCGCTCAGCCGCCCGAGCAGAGTGTCCGCGATGGCCTGCGGCTGCTCGGCGATCTCCTTGAGCATGAAGTATTCGTAACCACCCTTCTCGGCGGCGGACAGGTCCCAATCGACGTGGAACTCCTTGCCGGTCGCCGGGGCGCCGTCGAAGCCGGTGATCTCGATGCCGGCCGGGGTGATCAGGACGACCTGGTCCTGGCCGAGCTCGATCGCCTCACGGGTGTGCTCGATGAAGGCGGAGACGTCGCTGGCGAGGAAGTTCTCCCCGTTGCCGCGGCCGACCACCAGGGGCGAGTTGCGGCGGGCGGCGACCACCGCGCCGGGTACCTCGACGTCGACGGCGAGCAGGGTGAAGGCACCCTCCAGCCGGTTGGCCACCCGGCGCATGCCCTCGGCGAGAAGCGCCGGGCCGTCCTCGGCGCCGGCCTCGCGCAGGGCGCGCATCTCGGCGGCGAGCAGGTGGGCCGCGCACTCGGTGTCGGTGTCGCTGCGGAACTCGACGCCGGTCGCCTCGAGCTCGGTGCGGAGGCGGGCGAAGTTCTCGATGATGCCGTTGTGAATGACGGCCACGCGGCCGTCGTCGGAGAGGTGCGGGTGGGCGTTACGGTCGGTCGGACCGCCGTGGGTGGCCCAGCGGGTGTGCCCGATGCCGGTGGCGCCGGCCCCGATGCCGTCGTCGCCACGCTCGGCGAGAGCCTTCTCCAGGTTGGCGAGCTTGCCCGCCTTCTTCTCGGTCTTGACCAGGCCGTTGTCGATGATCGCGACACCCGCGGAGTCGTAACCGCGGTACTCCAGGCGGCGGAGCCCATCGATGACGATGCTCAGCGCCGGACGATTCCCTACGTAACCCACGATCCCACACATGACGGGCAGCCTAACCGACTTTCACTCACCCGTCATGCTCAAGAAGCACAGTTATGAGCATCCCATGTGATCGGAACCCTAGTTCAACCACCCCGCCAGCCCGCAAGCTCGGACTATCCAGCTCTCGATGAACAGACCGCCCATCACCTCTCGCCCATAAGGGTGAGTGATCCCGGGGTGCGGCGCTGGCGTACCGTCGGAAGACGGTGCCCCACCGGGAGGAAAGATGAGCGATCCGAGCGATCCGAGCGAGCCCCGGCAACCACCCCGGCCGCCCCAGTTCACGCCGCCCGACCCCACCTCGGGGTACCCGCCTACCGCTCAGTTCCCGCAGGTCGGCTACAACCCTCAGCAACCGCCGCCGTACGACCCGGCCACCGGTTACCCGCCGCCGTACGACCCGGCCACCGGCTATCCGCCGCCGTACGACCCGGCCACCGGATACCCGCCGCCCGGCGTGCCCGGCCCCCCGCCGGGGTACGAGCACCCGCAGCCCCCGCCACGCAAGAGCAGCGTCCCGCTGATCGCCCTCATCCTCGCCGTCACGCTGCTGCTCTGCGGCGGCGTCGTGACCGCGGGTGTGATCCTGTTCAGGCAGGCCACCGACAAGGCGGAGGAGCTCGCCGAGCCGATCCTCAACCCGACGCTGCCTACGCCGGACGTCGAGGTGCCCGGCCTGCCCGGCCTGCCGACCGACTTCCCGGACCTGCCCGGGCTGCCCACCGACTTCCCCACCGGCCTGCCCGGCATCGGCGAGGGCAAGGAGATCTCGGTGACCTACGAGATCACCGGCGACGGGCCGGCCGAGATCCTCTACGTCGACAGTCTGGAGGGCACGCCGAAACGGGTGGGCGGCGCCAAGCTGCCATGGAAGGTCACGGTCAAGGTGAAGGGCACCGCCCTGGTCTCCGTCATGGCCGTGCGCACCGGCCTCGGCTCCGGCTCGATCACCTGCCGGGCCAGCATCGACGGCGAGCAGGTGGCCGAGCACAGCGCCGAGGGCACTCTGGCCACCGCCAACTGCTACAAGATCGTCGTCAACTGACCGCACAGCCACTCGTCGCCCAGCCGCAGGGAGCACGGTGACCACCTCCACCCCGGCCGATCCGCTCGTCGCGCGGATGCGCCCGTTCGGCACCACGATCTTCGCCGAGATGTCGGCCCTCGCGGCCCGGACCGGCGCGGTCAACCTCGGGCAGGGTTTCCCGGACACCGACGGCCCGCCGGAGATGCTGGCCGCGGCTGCCGAGGCGCTCGCCGGCGGGGCGAACCAGTATCCGCCGCTGGCCGGCATCCCGGTGCTGCGTTCCGCGATCGCCGCACACGAGCAGCGGTTCTGGGCACTCGCCCGAGACCCGGACACCGAGGTCGCGGTCACCGCCGGCGCCACCGAGGCGATCGCGGCGGCCATCCTGGCGATCTGTGAGCCGGGCGACGAGGTGGTCTGCTTCGAGCCGTACTACGACTCGTACGCGGCTTCGATCGCCCTGGCCGGGGCGGTTCGCCGGCCGGTCACCCTGCGTCCGGGGCCGTCCGGGCGCTACGAGTTCGATCCGGACGAGCTGCGGGCGGCGTTCGGCGGGCGGACCCGTCTGGTGCTGCTCAACTCGCCACACAACCCCACCGGCAAGGTGTTCACCGGCGCGGAACTGGAACTGGTCGCCGGCCTGTGCCGGGAGTACGACGTGTTCGCGGTCACCGACGAGGTCTACGAGCACCTGGTCTTCCCCGACGCGGCGGCGCCGCACGTGCCGCTGGCCGGCCTGCCCGGCATGCTCGACCGTACGCTGCGCATCTCCTCGGCCGGCAAGACATTCTCCTGCACCGGCTGGAAGATCGGCTGGGCCACCGGCCCGGCCCGGCTGGTGTCGGCGATGCTGCGGGTCAAGCAGTTCCTGACCTTCGTGAACGGCGCGCCGCTGCAGCCCGCCGTCGCGGTGGCGCTGAACCTGCCGGACTCCTACTTCACCGGGTTCACCGCGGGCATGCAGGACCGCCGGGACCGACTGGTCACCGGCCTGACCGAGGCCGGGCTGACCGTCCTGCCCTCGGAGGGCACCTATTTCGTGACCGCCGACATCCGCCCTCTGGGCGGTGCCGACGGTGTCGAGTTCTGTCGCGAGCTGCCCGCCCGGTCCGGGGTGGTAGCGGTGCCGACCCAGGTCTTCTACGACCGTCAGGACGCGGGCCGGCACCTCATCCGCTTCGCCTTCTGCAAGCGCCCCGAAGTGATCGACGAGGCGGTCCGCAGACTCAGGAACTAGGTGGGCTGGCGGACCGCACCTCGTCGGCGATCCGCTCGGCGACCGCGCGGGCCTGCTCCTCGGTGGCGGCCTCGACCATCACGCGGACCAGCAGCTCGGTGCCGGACGGCCGCAGCAGCACCCGTCCAGTCTCGCCCAGCTCGTTCTCGGCCAGCGCGACGGCGGCCTGCACGGTCGGGGCGGCGGCGCCCGCGTCCCGGTCGCCCACCCGGACGTTGATCAGCACCTGCGGCAACTTGTGCACGACCGCGGCCAGGTCGGCCAGGGACTTGCCGGACGCCGCGATCTGGGCCATCAGGTGCAGGCCGGTGAGGACCCCGTCGCCGGTGGTGGCGAAGGCCGGCATGACGATGTGGCCGCTCTGCTCGCCGCCGAGGGCGAGGTCACCGTTCTGGAGTTCCTCCAGCACGTACCGGTCGCCGACCTTGGTCTCGAGCAACCGGATGCCGGACTGCTTCATCGCGATCCGCAGCCCGAGGTTGCTCATCACGGTGGCGACCAGGGTGTCGCCGGTGAGGGTGCCGGCGTCGCGCATGGCCAGCGCGAGGATCGCCATGATCTGGTCGCCGTCGACGACCTGACCGGAGGCGGTGACCGCGAGGCAGCGGTCGGCGTCGCCGTCGTGGGCCAGGCCGAGGTCGGCGCCCTCGCGGAGCACCGCCTCGATGACCTTGTCGAGGTGGGTGGAGCCGCACTCCTCGTTGATGTTGAGGCCGTCCGGGTCGGCGTGGATGGCGATGACCTCGGCACCAGCCTCCTTGTACGCCACCGGCCCGACCTCGCTGGCCGCCCCGTTGGCGCAGTCGACGACGACCTTGATGCCGTCCAGCCGGTTCGGGATCGACTCGACGAGGTGCCGGATGTAATGCTCCGCGCCGTCGAGGAGGTCGTTGACCCGGCCGATGCCGGCGCCGATGGGACGGCCGACCAGGCCGTGCCCGTCCTCGACCGCCTTCTCGATGCGCTCCTCGAGCTCGTCGGGGAGCTTGGTGCCGCCGGCCGCGAACAGCTTGATGCCGTTGTCCGGCATGGGGTTGTGCGACGCGGAGAGCATCACACCCAGATCGGCACGGGTCTGCCCGACGAGGTAGGCGACGGCCGGGGTGGGGAGCACACCGACCCGCACCACGTTGGCTCCGGCGCTGGTCAGGCCCGCGACGACGGCGGCCTCCAGCATCTCGCCGCTGGCCCGCGGGTCACGCCCCACGATGGCGAGCGGCGGATGACTGCTGTCGGTCTCGACCAGCACCCGGGCAGCCGCGACCGCGACCGAGAGGGCCAGTTCCGGGGTGAGCAGATCGCCGTTCGCGAGACCGCGAACGCCGTCCGTGCCGAAGAGTCGCCCCATGGCGGCTTCCTTTCGCCGGTAAATGTGGCTTCCAGCCTGCATCAACGTGCGACTGGTCCAGGAGTACCGGAACGGCTAGTTGGGGAGGGAGGCGGGGAAAACATCAACGGCCGAGCACGTCCCCCGCTCGGGGGACGCACTCGGCCGTCGATTCAGACGCGGCGCAAAAATCAGCGCTTCGAGTACTGCGGAGCCTTACGGGCCTTCTTGAGACCGTACTTCTTGCTCTCCTTGACGCGGGCGTCACGGGTGAGGAAGCCGGCCTTCTTCAGGGCGGGGCGGTCGTCCGGGTCGTTCTCGATGAGCGCACGGGCGATGCCGAGACGGAGGGCGCCGGCCTGGCCGGTGATGCCGCCGCCGCGGAGGTTCGCGATCACGTCGAACTGCTCGGCGCGCTCCGTGGTGGTCAGCGGCTCACGGATGAGCTGCTGGTTCACCTTGCTGGGGAAGTAGTTCTCCAGGTCACGGCCGTTACAGGTGATCTTGCCGGTGCCGGGCACCAGGCGCACCCGAACGATGGCCTCCTTGCGGCGGCCGACGGTCTGGATCGGACGTCCACCGGGGCGCGCGGCGCGGACCGGGGCCGGCGCGGCCGTCTCAACGACGACGACCGTCTCAGCGGGCTCCTCGACGGTCTCGACGACCTCGGGCTCGATGATGTCGGACATGCTGCTGCCTTCTCCCGCGCTCACTGCGCGATCTGCTTGATTTCGAACGGCTGGGGCTGCTGAGCGGCGTGCGGGTGCTCGGCGCCCGGGTAGACCTTCAGCTTCTTGATGATCTGCCGCGCGAGCTTGTTGTGCGGGAGCATGCCCTTGACGGCCAGCTCGATCGCCTTCTCCGGACGCTTGGTCAGGAGCTCCTCGTAGCCGATCTGCTTCAGACCACCGGGGTAACCCGAGTGGCGGTAGGCGACCTTGGTCTGGCGCTTGTTACCGGTGAGCGCGACCTTGCCGGCATTGATGATCACCACGAAGTCGCCGGTGTCGACATGCGGGGCGAACGTCGGCTTGTGCTTGCCGCGCAGGAGCGTGGCGGTGTGGGTAGCCAGGCGGCCCAGAACGACGTCAGAAGCGTCGATAATGTGCCACTGACGCTCGATCTCACCCGGCTTCGGGCTGTACGTACGCACAGAATTACCTTGTCTCGTCGTCGGTCTGGGAGTGCGCGCTGGTCGCATCAAGCAGATGCGTCAAGCAACCCCGCAGAGGGACCACTCGCATCAGTCGCACAACAGCAGGCAACAATACCCGGCCGCGCGGCGTGTGGTCAAAACAGGCAGCGTTCGAGGCACCGAGCATCCGGCGAAGGTTCTGGTTGCAAACCCTCAGCCCTGGTGGTACTCCGAACCAGCCCAGCATACTCGGCGAGGCGGACCCGTCCGCAGCGGGTCGCACCCACTCAGCCCGCCCGACGTGGCAGGCCCGAAGCCCGCCCGACGTGGCAGGCCCGAAGCCCGCCCGACTTAGCAGGCTCGAAACAAATGGGACGCTCGTCCGAAATTAGGCACCGGCACGCTTCCGGTCATGGCCAACGGTGCGGACCTCAGAGCGGCGCGGCCCGGCATCGGCCGACGCCACGTCCTCGGACGCACCATGGAGAGACCACCGTCAGGGTTGAGGACGGACCTGACGGTGTTCACCGGGCCGGTTCGCCGGTTCGGTGAAAAGGAGTCGCGGCGTGCCCCGGACGGAGGCATGGCGAGGCCCGCAAGCGTGACATGGGAGCGGGTCGACGCTGAGGACGGCGGGCTTCGAGCGTGCCCTTCGGTGGACCGTTCGGGCACGCCGCGACTTCTCGGCCCGGGGATCGGATGACCGACCGTGCCCCGGGCGCCCGCCGGGCGGTGCTGACCGCGGCCGCGCTGGCGGAGCCGACGGCGGCACTGTCCGGCTACACCATCGGCGTGACCGCCGATCACCGCAAGGACGAGGTCGCCACCCTGCTGGAGGCCCGCGGCGCCCGGGTGGTGCTGGCTCCCGCGCTGCGTATCGTCCCGATCTCCGACGACGCGGAGTTGCGCGCCGCCACCCGCGCCTGCCTCGACACCCCACCCGACATCGTGCTGGTCAACACCGGCATCGGCATGCGGGGCTGGCTGGAGGCCGCGGAGGGCTGGGGGCTGGCCGAGCCGTTGCGCGCCGTCCTCTCCCGCGCCTATCTGGTCGCCCGGGGCCCCAAGGCCCGGGCCGCGGTCCGCACCGCCGGGCTGCACGACCAGTGGTCACCCGACGGCGAGGGCTACGAGGAGGTCGTCGAGCATCTGACCGCCCGCGGCGTCAGCGGCCTCACCGTCGCGATGCAGCTGCACGGCGAGAGCCAGCCCGAGTACACCGAGGCCCTGGAATCGGCCGGCGCCCGCGTCATCGAGCTGCCGGTCTACCGCTGGGCCCCGCCCACCGACCCGGCGCCGCTGCACCGCCTGGTCGATCTGATCCTCGGCCGCCTGGTGGACGCCGTGACGTTCACCTCGGCGGCCGCCGTGCGGGCCGTGCTGCGCGCCGCCGGGACCGGCGCCGACGCCCTGCTGGACGCCCTGCGCGACGACGTCATGGCGGCCTGCGTCGGGCCGGTCACCTCCGCGCCACTGCGCCGCCGTGACGTTCCGGTGGTCACTCCGGGGAAGGCCCGGGTGAGCGCGCTGGTCCGTACCATCGTGGAGGAATTGCCGAAGCGGGCGGTGAGCCTGCAGGTCGCCGGACACTCCATCACCCTGCGCGGCCATGCCGCGGTGATCGACGGCGAGTTGAGGCCGCTGGCGCCCGCCCCGATGGCCGTGCTCCGGGCGCTCGCCAACTCCCCCGGTCGGGTGCTCTCCCGGGCGGCTCTGTTGCAGGCCCTGCCCCGGGGCGCCGACGAGCACGCCGTCGAGATGGCCGTGGCCCGGCTCCGGGCCGGCATGGCCGTGCCCGGAGTGGTCCAGACCGTCGTGAAACGCGGGTACCGGATACCGGTCTGACCGGCGCCCGGGTCAGCCGACCGGAGTGGCCTGCTCGTGCTCGGCCACCAGGGTCGTCATGGCGTGCTCGACCACGCCGATCAGTACGGCCTTGACCGACTCGCGGTGTCGCGCGTCACACATCAGCAGCGGCACCCGGGCCGGAATGGCCAGCGCCTCGCGGACCTCCTCCGGCTCGTAGCGGGGCGCCTCGTCGAAGCAGTTGACCGCCACGAGGTACGGCAGATGCCGGTTCTCGAAGTAGTCGAGAGGCGCGAACGCGTCGGTGAGCCGACGGGTGTCGACGAGCACCGCCGCTCCGACCGCACCCCGGATCAGCTCGTCCCACATGAACCAGAACCGGGTCTGCCCGGGGGTGCCGAACAGATAGAGGATCAGGTCGTCGGCCATGGTGATCCGGCCGAAGTCCATCGCCACCGTGGTGCTGCCCTTGCCCGGCACCTTGGAGGCGTCGTCGACGCCGGCGCCGGCCACCGTCATCACCGCTTCGGTGGTCAGCGGTTCGATCTCGGAGACCGCTCCGACGAGGGTCGTCTTGCCGACGCCGAACCCACCGGCCACGACGATCTTGGCGGAGGTGATCTCCGCGGGATGCGACCGCGTCCCCTCAGAGCTTGCGAAGTCCACCCAACACCCTTCCCAGCAGGTCCATCCGCTCCGTGAACCCGGTGCGGGGAGCGGCACTGTGCAGCTCAAGCAGTCCGTCGGCCACCATGTCGGCGACGAGCACCCGAGTCACCCCCAGAGGCAACCGGGTGAGCGCCGCCAGCTCGGCGAGCGACAGTGCCTTCGGCTCACACAGCACGGCGATGCGGTACTTGTCGTGACCGGCGAACCGTGACTCCTGCACGGCCGCCGAGCTCGCGAGCAGAACCGCCTCGATCGGGATGTCCCGAATCGGTTCGGTCCGCCCGCGGGTGACCGCGTACGGCCGCACCAGGTTGCCCCGGGGATCCAGCGGCTGTTCCATGTCGCGGTCACCTCGTCTCCGCCGGGGCACGGCGCCCCGGCGTCTAGTAGCTGACGGCCTCGCGTGGCGCCGGCGACAGGGCCGCGCCGACGCGCTCCACCAGCAGGGCCATCTCATAGCCGACCTGACCGACGTCGCAGCTGCGCGCGGCCAGGACGGCCATCGACGAACCGTCGCTGATGGACATCAGGAAAAGATAACCGCTGTCCATTTCGATGATGGTCTGTTGCACCTGCCCTGCGTTGAACATCCGGGAAGCGCCGTCGGTGAGACTGACCACGCCGGAGGTGATCGCGGCGAGCTGGTCGGCCCGATCCGCAGGCAGGTCCCGGGACGTGGCCAGCAGCAGCCCGTCGGCCGAGACCGCGATCACGTGCGCGATGCCGGCGACGCTGTCGGCGAAGTTGCTGAGCAGCCAGCCCATGTCGTGCATGGTGGGGGGCCTGGTCACTGTTCCTTCTCCTTCGGAGCGTGTGATGCGGTGGCGGCGGTCTCGGCAACGCCGTCCGTCCGTCCTCGTTGCACTCCTCTGTGATACGCGGCGAGCAGCCCGCGAACCTCATCCGGACTGCGACGATGTTGCGCCCGCTGGGTGATCTGCACCCCACCGGGAACGAGTTGCGCCTGCGGAATCCGTTTGGGGAGACCGGAATGCGTGATGCCGGCGTCCTTCGGATCGGCGGCGGCGACCGCGCGCTGCCAGCCGTCGTCCGCCGCAGTCCGCCAGCGTTCGTCGCCGATCGACCGGGGTTTGGCAACGGCCGGGGGCGCGCCGTTCGCGGACTGGACCGACACGGTCACCGGGGACGGCGGTGGCGCGTACCCCGCGGTGGGCATGCCGTTGCGGTCGGCCTCTTCCTGGTCCTGCTCGCCCGCGAACCAGCTGTGCTGCATCTCGATCCGGATCGGCACGGCCCCCTCGGCCGCCGCCGGCGTCGCGGCGGGCGGCGGCGTCGCGGCGGGCGGCGGCATCGCGGCGGGCGGCGGCATCGCGGCGGGCGGCGGCATCGCGGCGGGCGGCGGCATCGCGGCGGGCACGGTTTCGACCGGCTTCGGGACCCGCGTCGGCAGCGGGGGGCGGTCCGGCGTCGGTTCCAGATCCAATGCCGACATGGGTACGCCGACCTGCGGCAACCGGACCGGCGTCGGGACAGGCGCCGGAGCGGTACGGATCGGCGGCCGCGCGTCCACGCCGCGCGGCGTCCCCTGTGGCAGCGGGGGCGGCGGTCCCGGCCGGGTCCAGCTGGCCGCCCGGGACGGCGGGGCACTGGCCGCGCCGGGCATGACGACGATCTCGGCGGGCAGTGTCACCTCGGCGATCGTGCCGCCTTCCGGCCCGGGCCGGAGTTCGACGCGGATGCCGTGCCTGGTCGCGAGCCGCCCGACCACCGCGACGCCCATCAGACGGAACGCGGAGGCGTCCACTTCGGCCGGTTCGGTGAGCCGCCGGTTGAGCTGTTCCCTCTGCTCGGCGGTGATGCCCAGGCCGCGGTCCTCGACCCGGACCACCGCGTGGTCGCCGTCGCGCCCGCCGTGCGCCATCACCACGGTGTCCGGCGCGGAGAACCGGGTGCCGTTGTCGAGCAGCTCGGCGATCAGCCGGACCACGTCGTTGACGGCGGCGGCGGCGATCAGCACGTCGGTGTCGATGGTCCCGAACTCGATCCGATGATAGAGCTCGACCTCGGACTGGGCGGCCCGGAGCGCGTCGATCAGCAGCGCGTCCTCGCGGCGCGGCGTGCCGACCTCGGCGCCGGCCAGCACCAGCAGGTTCTCGTCGTTGCGGCGCATCCGGGTGGCGAGGTGGTCGAGTTCGAAGAGCCGGGCGAGCCGCTTCGGGTCCTCCTCCATCCGCTCGATCTGGTCGAGCTCGCCGATCATCCGGTCGACCAGCGACTGACTGCGCCGGGCCAGGCTGAGGAACATGGTGGAGAGGCTGATCCGCAGCGCGGCCTGCTCGGCGGCGACCCGGATGGCTTCCCGGTGCACCATGTTGAACGCCTCGGCGACCTCACCGAACTCGTCGGAGCCGGTGAGGGGGATCGGGTCCCGGCTCTGGGCGACGATCCGGTCGACGCCACCCTCGCCCAGGCTTTCCACGTCCTTAAGCAGGCTCACCGCTTCGGGCAGGTCGCGGCTGGCCACTGTGAGAGCGCCCTCCCGCAGGCGGCGCACCGACAGCAGCAGGGATCGGCCCAGGTAGACCGCGATGGCCACGGTCGCGATCAGGACCACCAGCACCGCGATGAGTTCGATCACGGCCATGCGGGTGGTGACGGCGCGCTCGTCCTCGGCGACGGTGACGGCCTGTTCCTCGAGCTGTCGTTCGGCGCCCCGGAACAGCACGATCACGTCACCGAACGCGTCGGCGACCTCGGCCGGGCCGGCCGCCGCGTCGCCGGTCAGCCGGGTGGTCAGCTCATCGGCACGGGCCACCGCCGGGTCGCCCACCACGAGGTCGGCCAGCGCGATCTGGTCGCGGGTGGCCACCTCGCGGAAGTCGGCGAGAGCACGGGCCCGGGTCGCCTGCGCCGCGATCATCTCGCGCTGCCGGTCGGCGCCGAACTCGTTGGCGGCGCGGGCGACGTACGCCAGCGCGGCCTGTTCGGCCGCCGCGCTCTCCATCTCGGTGAACGCGGCGAGCGCACGCAGGCTGTCGGCGACCTCGCCACGGTCGGCGACCTGGCTCAGCAGCTCCTCGTATCCATCCAGGCCGGCGAGGATCGCGCTGTAACGCTGGGCCGCGTCGGCCAGACCGGGGCCGGTGCGCTCACTGACCGCGGCCCGGAGGGCGGGCAGACCGGCCAGACGCTCGTCGATGACGGCGAGACGGGTTTCGACCCGGTCCGGGATCGTGGTGATCCCGGACCGTTCGGTGCGGAAGGCCTGTGCCTGGGAGTCCACCGCCTTGGCCGCTTCGCGCAGACCGGTCACCGGGGCGTCCGGCGTGGCCAGGAACTCGACGGCGGCCATCCGCTCGTCATGCAGCAGCCGGCTCAGGTTGGAGAGGCCGGCGCCCAGGTCGGCGAGCTGTGCCACCTGCCCGGCGGCACCGGCCCGCTGACCGACCTGGAGAAGGTGCATCGTGGACACCCCCGCCACCGCGACCAGCGGGAGGATCAGCATGCCGGCGAGCCGGGCCCGGAGCCGCGCCTTCCGTGGGCTGCGGAAGCCGCTACGTCGCGCAGCCAGGGCCGAGGATCCCGTGCTCACGACATCTCCTTCGCGGTCGTCCCCGCTCCGCACCACGGATGGAAGCGGCCATCTTCAGGCCGCGGTCCGGCCCCGTTCGGTGCCCGCGGCAAGGCCCGCGCCGTTTCCGGCACGGCGGCGATTTCATCAGAACGCCGGGCCTTTTGGGAAGTCTGGATCCTCCGGTAAAAGGCTCGCCTGTCCGGGTGATAACCGCGCGCGAGTGCGCTCCGTGGTCGCGCTCCCGGCGTTGACGTGCACGAATGCGTCACACACAACCGTCTGTGAGGTCACGATCACCGGACACCGTCATGATTCCAACCACTATGTGGGAGTTCCGTCCCGCCACCTCGAAGAACACGGTGTCAAGGTTTGGCGCGAAACGACGGACTCGTTGTCCGTGCGCGACAGTGTCCACTCCGGACGGTAGGTCTGGCAAGCACCCTGCGCAGCACCCGAAAGTCACCGTATGTGTTTGTTTTAGATCGACGCAGGTCGATCATAGATTGACATGACTTTAGGGTGCCTTAAGAAGCGGACCCCGGACTGGCGCATCATGCGCAACATTCCGTAACGTGCGCGGCATGGCAATTCGGAGCTGGCTGAAGCTGCTGGCCGCTACCACCACGGCCGCCGCGGCCGTCGGGGCCGGCCAACTCGGCATCGCCTACGGGCTCGGCATGGTGCGACTCGACCAGACCCTGGAAATCACTCAGCGTGACCAGTGGACTGCACAACTCGCCTGGGTCGCATGGATCACGATGACTGCCGCCGCACTCGGCGCCGTGGTCGCGACCGGCCTGCGCCCCCGCTGGTCCCCGCACGCGGTCGGTGCCGGCGGCGCTCTCGGCATGGGCCTGGCCGCCGGGATCGGCGCCCTCGCGGTGCTGCCGCTGACCATGCAGCCGGCCCGCGCCGCCCAGGTCACCGGAGTGCAACCGGTCCTCGTCATCGGCATCTGCGCCGGCCTCGGCGCCGCCGCCGGCATCTTCGCCGGGTGGGCCGCCGCCGCCCGCGCCGTGGCCCGATGGAGCCTCGCCACCCTGACCATCGCCGTCTGGGGCATCGCCCTGATCTCCGTGACGCCCTCCCTGCTGCCCGGGAAGACCCCGGACGCGGTCCGGCTCGGCGTCCTCGAAGGCGACCTGATCCCCGCCGCCGTCATCGAGCGCACGCAGTTCGCCACCATGCCGACGATCGCGATGATCGCCGGCCTGATCATCGGCTGGATCGCGCGCGGCCGGAAACTGCCGACCCTCACGGTGGCGCTCAGCGGACTCGCCGGGCCCGCCCTGCTGACCGTGGCCTACCTGATCGCCGGTCCCGGCTCGTCCGCCGGCTTCCACCTCAGCCCCTACTGGGCGGCGATGACCGCGAGCGGCGCCGGAGTGCTCGGCTCGGTGCTGGCCGCGATCGCGCGTGGCGCCCCTGAGCCGCCCGGGGAACCCGGCGCGCCGGCCGGCGAGACCCCCACCGACACCGAGTCCGAGTCCGCCGATCCCGACCGGCCCACCCTGCCCCGCCGGGACGCACCCGTGCAGTCGGCGATCGCCCAGGCCGCGGCCGCCGCGGCCCAGCGGCCCGAACCCCAGATGCGCCCCTCCGACACCGGCGTGTTCGCGGTCGCGGTGGCGGACCGGCCGCACCCGCCGCACGACCTGACCGCCGCGGCCACGCCCGGCGGGTCGCCCGCCGGCGGGTCGCCCGCCGGCGGGTCACCCTTCACCGCCGGGACCGGCACGCCGTTCGGACAGGCGGCGCCTCAGGCGCCCACACCGGCGGTCTACGGGCACGCCTCGGTTCAGCCACCGCACCCGGCGCCGGGTGCTCCTGCCCGGGGGGCGGTCTCCCGGGGAACCGCTTCTCCGGGAGTCGCCTCTCCGGGCGCTGTCCCTCCAGGCGCTGTCCCTCCGGGCGCTGTCCCCCCGGGCACCGGTTCTTCGACTGCCGCCGCTCCGGGCGCCGGTGATGGCGGGCGTTTCTCCGGGCAGCAGCCCAAGGGCGCTGTCAGCGCTCTGCGGCGGGGATGGCGTACACGTAAGTCCGCCCCCGAACCTCCCACTGCCGCACCGTCCTCCGCCCTGACCGGCGACACCGGCTCGTTCAACGGTTTCACGGCCCCTCAGCCCGGCGCGCGGGCCGGGTTCGACACCGCCTCACGTGCCCCGCTCACTCCCGAGCCGACGCCGATCAGCGCCCCTCTGCCGCATCCGCAGCCGATCGCCCCGCCGCCCTCGGCCCCCGGTGGCCGCGGCGCCCGCGGCGCCTCCAACCCGAAGGACCGTGCCTCCCACCCGAAGGACCGTAAGGACGACGACTACGCCGACTGGCTGAACGGCCTCGGCGGGGCCTGACCTCACGGACCTCACGGACCTCACAGACCGCACGGCCGCGGCGTCATCACCGGCGCCGCGGCCGGTCAGCCCCTCACGGAAGCACCGGCCGGCACTCCTTGTGAGCGCTTCTAACAGCTTTGAACCCTTCCTTCTCGTACGCGCGGCGGCCGTCCCCCGACGGCCGCCGCGCCGCGTTTCGTCCGTTCCCGGACGGCCCTCGGCCAGGCTCTGAAACCATTCGGCAACTCGCTAGCACCTCGTCGGGACTCAGGTGCGAAAACCCCGGAATTGCCTTAAAAAATCATGGGCCAGCCGCTTATCCGCGCCCCGGGACGACCGAAAAACCTGGCGTAAGCGAAACGAGCAACCCGCTCGGCCGCAAAGAGCAAACCCGGCGCAAGCCGGGGACGCAAAGCCACAGAGCCCAATGGGCTGGCTGGGCTACCGACCAAGGGGAGAAACACATATGCGCAACATGATCCAGCTTCTGGGCGGCGTCGCGGTCGCCGGTGTCGTCGCCGCCGGCAGCACCGCCTTCACCACGCCCGGCATGCTCACTGCCGGCGCTCCCGCCTCCATCATCGCCGGTGGTACCGCCAGCTTCACGCCCACCATCTCCGGCGCGAAGCTCAAGTCGATCTCCCTTACCAACCACACCACGCCGGGCGAGTACAGCGCCATGGTCCTTACCTTGCAGGACGAGGCCAACGCCCAGATCCTCAACGCAACGGTAAAGGTAACGGTCACAGGCCAGGTCACCGGCACGGCCACGCAAATCACCTGCGCTAACAGCAGCGGCACGTTCACCTGCACCCCGGGCACCGCGTGGAGCGCCGACTGGTCCGCCATCGCGATTAGCGTCACGAACGCGTCCACCGTTTAAGTAGGCTGATTCCCCGGAGAACCTCGTTCTCCGGGGAACGCCGCCCTCCGATGTCTCGGGCGATCGCCTGTTCAACGGAGTTGTCATTCAACGACGAATGCCACGCCTAGCCATGGCCGCCATCCTCGGGATGGCGGCCATTGGCGCGTGGGCCATCAGCACCGACCGCATCGCCTATGTGGTGACGCAGGGCGTCAGCATGAACCCGGTTTACTACGCGGGAGACCTGGTCGTCCTCGTCAGAACCGATTCCTATGAGGTCGGGGAGATCGCCGCATACCATGACGTAGGCGGTCAGACCAGGGTGCTGCACCGGATCGTCGGCGGCGACCCACTGACGGGCTATGTCTTCAAGGGAGACAACAATGGGTACCTCGATGCCATAAAGCCGACCGCTGACGAGTTGATCGGGCGCGAAGTCCTGCACATACCCAACGGCGGGTTCTGGCTTCGGCCGCTACTGAGTCCGACCGGCCTGGCAATGATCTGTTTCTTGATCGTCGGCGGCGGAAGCAGCCCACCCCAGACCGGGAAGCGCCTCCGACGCCGTCGGGGCAAGAGGAAAGTAAAGGGCATGGCAGGCCAAGGCGGCACTTGGGCCACGGCGGTGACCACCTTCAAGGCAGTCCGCCGCCTCAGCCCGCACCTACAGGCTCTGGCCGTCATCACCCTGCTCGCGGCCGTCCTCGGCACGGCGCTCGGCATCGTCGGCTGGATGAAACCTGCGACCCAGGTCCTCAACAGCACAGCCAAGGCCGGCGAGTCGATGACCTTCTCCTACTCGGCCGAGGTACCGCGTTCCGCCGCCTACGACGGCACCAAGGTCTACTCGCCCGATCCGGTCTTCCGGAAACTCGCCAACGACGTCGCTGTGCACATGACTTACCAGGGCGATGCCGGTCAGATCAGCGTCGACGGTCGCCTCTCGTCCGAAGTCGGCTGGCACAAGGCGCTTCAGCTGTCACAGCAGAAACGGTTCACTGCGAACCGATACGCCGAGACGATCCGCTTGGACCTGAACGCGCTGGACCGACAGGTCGCGGCTGCGGCGGAGGCCGTCGGCGCCAACCTGGGAGCCATCACCCTGGCGATCACCGCCAAGGTCCGGCACAGCGACGGCACGACATTCACGCCGGCACTCTCGCTGCAGCTCACCCCCCTGCAACTGTCGCTCTCCAAAGGCGCGGACAGCCTGGTCGTCAACCAGTCCAGCACGCCCCCGGGTTCGGCTCTCGTGAGCCGCCAGATCGGCGCGTTCGGCTACAACGTGCTCGCTGCCTCGCAAGCCCGCAGCTACGCCACCTACCTGCTACTCGTGGCCATAGTCGGTGCTGTCGCCATCGCGATGACGGCGTTCCGGCAGGTTCCGCTTCGAACCCGGGCCGAGATCCAGCGCCGATACCCCCACTTGCTCGTTCCGGTGGAGCCGATGGCCAGCCCACCGGGCAAACCCGTCGTCGTAGTCGACACCTTCCCGGCTCTGGTGAAACTCGCCGAGAAGTACGGGCAGATGATCCTCACCTGGACCCGCCCCGACGGCTCCGACGACTTCGTGGTCCGCGACGAGGGCCTGCTCTACCGGTACCGGATCGCCGCCCCGGCCACCTCCGTCGAGGGCCCGGCCACGAGAGCCGAACCGCAACCCGCGAGGAGCTCCCGCTCCGCTGAGATCAGCCCCGTGGCGGAGACGTCCGCGCTCCCGGATCTGCCCTTCGAATCCGAGCCGCTGACCGCATCGACCACGGTCCGTCCCGGGGACGAGACCTCGGAACTGCAATCCCCCACGGCGGCGGCAACCCCACCTGCCGCGACAGCCCCGCAGAAGAGAACGGCCGCACGGAAACGCGCCCCGGCGAAGGCCGCAACCTCCACGAGCGCGGCTACCAAGGCGGCCTCGACCGAGGTCGGTGACGCCGAGGCTGCGGGATCGACCTCCGCCGCCGGCGTCAGTGCCGCCGGTAGGACGCCCGCGAAGCGGACCCGGTCGACGGCGAAGCCTGCCACCGAGCCGGAGACCTCGGCCGAATCGGATCAGCCGACCACCCCGGAGTTCGCCGAGCAGGTGTCGGCGGCGATCTGGGCGAACACCGCCACCACGGAGTCGTCCTCGACGACTGCCGGTCCGGAACCAGTCCCGCCGGACGAGTCGACCGGCAACGCCGCGACCGCCGAGCAGTCCGGGGAGCAGGCGAGGCCCGCGACGTCCGATCCGGCGGTGGAGAGCACGCCGGGTGCCGAGCGCGCCGCAGGCGAGGGCGGCGAGACTCGCGATAGCGGCGCCGGTGAGGCCGGTGAGGCGGCTGGTTCGATCAGCGCCGCCGACGATGCGGAAGCCGCTGTGGAGCCGGTCCCGGCGCCCGATGTGGCGGCTCACCCCGTGCGGTCTGATGCCGCCGGAAACGGCGACGACGGTGAGGCCAAGGAGAACGCTGAGACCGCCGGTGCCGATGCGACGACCGACCGGCCTGAGACCGCCGGTGCCGCTGCGACGACCGACCGGCCTGAGACCGCCGGTGCCGCTGCGACGACCGACCGGCCTGAGATCGAGGCCACATTCGAGCAGCCCGAACCCGGGCTCACCGAGGCGCCGCAGGAGCCTGCACTAGCGGCAGAGCCGGACGAATCGGGACGCGAAGGCCTGGCTGCGGCCTCGACGACCGAGCCGGCCAAGCCCGTGAACGAAGCGTCGGCCCCACTCTCGAAGCCGGAGCCGGCTGAGTCACTGAGCACCGGCCAAGCCGAGGCTTCGGAGCCGACGCCGAAAACTGTCGATCAGCCGCAGAAACCGGCCAGGGGCCGGAAACGGGCCGACCGCCGCAGGAAGACCTCTCCCCCGCTCCCGGACGAGCCCACTCCCACTTCCGCGCTCGCCGAACGAGAAGGACTCGTGCGCGAAGAAGCCGTGCGTACCGAAACCGAGCCAGAACAATCGGTCCCCGCGCTCGCCGAACGGGAGGCCGTCCGTGGAGAGCTGGAAGACCTCGCCGACCGGAACCGGCCCATCGGCGGCGAGCCCGGAGTCACCGGGCCCGACGCCGACCGGACCGACCCTCATCACGAGCCGATCTACGACTTCCTGCCGCCGGAGAAGCGGCCGGGCGCCGACCACGGCGACGACGAGAACGAGCGGGAGAGCGACCTGGAGAACCGCCGCGCCTAGGCGGTGGGTGTGACCGGCAGGTAGACGCGCCCGCCGGCTTCGACGAACTCCTCCGACTTCTCCTTCATGCCGGCCGCCCGAATCTCATGGCTGATCTTCATGGAGCAGAACTTGGGCCCGCACATGGAGCAGAAGTGCGCTGTCTTCGCGCCCGCCGCCGGCAGGGTCTCGTCGTGGTAGGAGCGGGCCGTCTCCGGGTCGAGGGCCAGTTCGAACTGGTCTTCCCAGCGGAAGTCGAAGCGGGCCCGGGACAGGGCGTCGTCCCATTCCTGCGCTCCGGGGTGCCCCTTGGCGATGTCCGCCGCGTGCGCCGCGATCTTGTAGGCGATCATGCCTGCTTTGACGTCCTCCTTGTTGGGGAGGCCGAGGTGTTCCTTGGGGGTGACGTAGCAGAGCATCGCGGTGCCGAACCAGCCGATCATCGCGGCGCCGATCGCCGAGGTGATGTGGTCGTAGGCGGGCGCGATGTCGGTGGCCAGCGGCCCGAGCGTGTAGAACGGCGCACCGCCACACAGTTCGACCTGCAGATCCACGTTCTCTTTGATCTTGTGCATCGGGACGTGGCCGGGCCCTTCGACCATGACCTGCACGTCGTACTCCCAGGCGATGTGGGTCAGCTCGCCCAGGGTCCGGAGCTCGGCGAACTGAGCCTCGTCGTTGGCGTCGGCGATCGAACCGGGCCGGAGCCCGTCGCCGAGGGAGAACGTGATGTCGTACTCCCGGAAGATCTCGCACAGTTCCCGGAAGTGGGTGTAGAGGAAGTTCTCCCGGTGCTCGGCGAGACACCAGGCCGCCATGATCGATCCACCGCGGGAGACGATGCCGGTGACCCGCTCGGCGGCGAGAGGCACGTACGCGAGCAGCACCCCGGCGTGGATCGTCATGTAGTCGACGCCCTGCTCAGCCTGCTCGATCACGGTTTCCCGGAACAGCTCCCAGGTCAGTTTGAGCGGGTCGCCCTTGACCTTCTCCAGGGCCTGGTAGATCGGCACCGTTCCGATCGGGACGGGCGAGTTCCGTACGATCGCCTCCCGGGTCTCGTGGATCCGTGGCCCGGTGGACAGGTCCATCACGGTGTCGGCGCCCCAGCGGGTGGCCCAGGTGAGCTTCTCGACCTCCTCGGCGACGGACGAGGTCACAGCCGAGGTGCCGATGTTCGCGTTGACCTTGACGAGGAACTTCGAGCCGATGATCATCGGCTCGGACTCCGGGTGGTTGACGTTGACGGGCAGCACCGCCCGGCCGGCCGCGATCTCGTCGCGCACGAGTGACGGCGCGACCCCCTCGCGGACGGCGACGTACTCCATCTCCGGGGTGATGATTCCGGCCCGCGCGGAGGCGAGCTGAGTCTGACCGGTTCGCCACGGTTTCCGCATCTGCGGGAGCCCGACCGACGGATCACTGCCGGGACCGGAGGTGTCGTAGAGCCGCACCGGCGGGTTGTCGCCGGTCAGCACCACCTCGGTGAACGGCACGCGGATGTCCGCGCGGGGACCCTCTACATAGACCTTGCGACGCATGATCAATACCTCCCCAAAGTTGGATAAAACCGGCGTCGCTCGGCCGCGTGCATCCACAGAGGCCGGACGTCGCCGAGATCTAGACGGACCAGCCGAAGTGGTCCAGCGGTCCGGGCCCGGCTCCCAGTTCCCACGTGGCGCCGCCGCGCAGGCCCCGGTTCACGTACTCCTTGGCCGCCGCGACCGCCACCGGGACCGGGTCGCCGGCGGCCAGCCGTACCGCGATCGCCGACGAGAACGTGCACCCCGACCCGTGGTTGTTCGCCGTCGCGACCGGCTCACCGCGCAGCAGCGTGGTCTTCCCGTCCCAGTGCAGGACATCGAGGGCCAGCTCACTTCCGGTCACCACGACCGCGCGCGGCCCCCGCGCCGCGAGCTCGGCGGCCGCCGAGATCATTTCCTCCGTGGTCTCCACTCGCCGCCCCAGGAGGGCGCCGGCTTCGTGCCGGTTCGGGGTCACGACGCAGGGGTACGCCAGAAGCACCCCGACAACCGCGGCCTCCCCGAGCCGGCTCCCCGCGGTGGCCACGAGCACCGGATCCACGACGAGGTTCGGCAGGTCGTCCACCCGCGACGCGATCACCTTCGCCACCGCCGGATCGGAGATCATCCCGACCTTGACCGCCGCGACCGGCAGATCGGACAGCACCGCATCGAGTTGGGCAGCGACGATGTCCGCCGGAACGGGGTGGATCGCGGTGACCCCGAGCGTGTTCTGTGCGGTGATGGCCGTGATCACCGACGTCCCGAACGCCCCGAGCGCCGCGAACGTCTTCAGGTCGGCCTGGATCCCCGCGCCGCCCCCCGAGTCCGAGCCCGCGATCGTCAGCACCACCGGCGGCGTCACCGCACACCCACTCGGCTGTCCCGGCCGGCCGGGTCGGGAGCGGCGGACGCCAGCTCGCGGGCTGTCCGCTCCGGGTCCGGCGACCGCATCACGGCGCCCATCACGGCGACCCCGGCCGCGCCGGCCGCCACGCACGCGGCGGCACGCGCGGCCGAGTCGATTCCGCCGAGGGCCAGCCAGGGCAGGGGCGCGCGCATCTCGGCGGCCCCCGTGACCCCGAGCGCCGGTCCGTACCCCGGCTTGGAACTGGTCGGGTAGACCGGGGAGACAGTGACGTAGTCCACACCCGACAGGTCTTCGGTGCCGTGCCACGAGCGTCCCACCAGCGCGATCCCGGACGGCAGCGGATCGGCGCCGGCCAGGTGCACCGCGGTCGCTCCGAGCGGGTCCGGCCCGGCGACGATCAGTCGCCCCGGTGGGACGACCGACTCAAGTCGCGTGGCCAGGGCCGCGCGTTCGGCGTACCCCAGGTCTCGCTCGCGGAGGACGACCCAGGCGGCGCCGCCGCGGACCGCCGCGGCGACCACCCGTTCCAGCGGCCCGGCGGCGGACCGCCGGTCGGTGAGCACGACAAGCCCGCCCGGCGTCACCACTGGGCGATGCCTTCGTCGGCGGTGGACGCCACGGCGTGGAACCGGCGTGGGATGCGGCCCGCGGCCCGGGCCAGGCGGCCCGCGGTGACCGCGTGCCGCATCGCCGCCGCCATCGCGGCCGGGTCGTCGGCCCGGGTGATCGCACTGGCGATGAGCACCGCGTCGCAGCCGAGTTCCATGGCGAGCGCCGCGTCGGAGGCGGTGCCGATGCCGGCGTCGAGCACCACCGGCACGTCGACGCTCTGCACGATCAGGCGGATGTGGTGCGGGTTGGAGATGCCGAGGCCGGAGCCGATCGGCGAACCGGCCGGCATCACCGCGGCGCACCCGGCGTCGGCCAGGCGGCGGGCCAGGATCGGGTCGTCGCTCGTGTACGGCAGAACCGTGAACCCGTCCGCGACCAGCGTCTCCGCCGCTCGCAACAGCTCGACGCCGTCCGGCAGCAGAGTCCGTTCGTCGCCGATCACCTCGAGTTTGATCAGGTCGGTCTCGAACGCCTCACGCGCCATCTGCGCGGTCTTGACCGCGTCCCCGGCGGTGTAGCAGCCGGCCGTGTTCGGCAGCACCCGCACGCCGAGCCGGTCGAGCATCGGCAGCAGTCCGGGCCCGGCGGCGTCGACCCGGCGCAGCGCCACGGTGACGAGCGTCGTCTCGGACGCGGTGATGGCCTCTTCCAGGGCGGCGAGACTGTTCGCCCCGCCGGTGCCGAGGATCAGCCCGTTCTCCGGGAGGAACATCCTCAGCCCCCCTGCGCGGCGGTGAGCACTTCGATCCGGTCCCCGTCGGTGAGATCGACCTGCGCCCACACCGAGCGCGGCACCACGGTTCCGTTGACCGCCACCGCCACCCCACGTTGGGCGGCGACGAGCTCGGCGACCAGGGTCGCGACCGAGCACGTGTCGGGCCGGCTCTGTGCCCGGCCGTTGATCGTCAGCTTCATCCGAACCTCCCTGGGGCGAACGCGTCCAGCAGTGGGTCCGCCGCACCGGTGAGCACCAGGTCGGCGATGAGTCGTGCGGTGATCGGGGTGAGCAGGATGCCGTTGCGGAAGTGGCCGGCCGCCACGATCGTCCGGCGGTCCGGGCCGAGGAATCCGAGGAGCGGCCCGTTGTCCGGGGTGCCCGGCCGCTGCCCCACGGCGACCTCGATCAGTTCGTGCTCGGCGAGGCCGGGCACCAGGTCGAGGGCGGCGCGCAGCAGGTCGTGCACTCCCCCGGCGGTGGCCACGTCATCGGCGCGCTCCTCCTGGGTGGCGCCGACGACTATCTCGCCGTCGGCGCGCGGGACGAGGTAGACGTGCCGGCCGTCGGCCGCGCCGTCGATCACGTGCTTGAGCAGGCCCGGTTCGCCGCGCAGGCGCAGCACCTGGCCTTTGACGGGGCGGATCGGCAGTCCGGTGAGAGCCGCGGTCGCACAGCCGGCCGCGATCACGAGGACGTCGGAGTCCACAGCGGACAGATTGGTCACGCGCCGCCGGACGAGACGTCCGGCGAGCCGGGCCCGCAGCGCGGCGACGACCTTGCGCGGGTCGACCTGGTGCTCGGCGGCCGCGAACGCTCCGGCCCGGACCCGGGGTGAGATCGCGGGTTCGAGTTCGCGCAGCCGGGAGCCGGTCAGGCGGGCGAGCTTCTGGTGGTTCCACTCGCGGGCCGCGTCCGCGACATCGTCCGCGGTGAGCGCGACCGAGAGTGTCCCGGCGTCGTCGTGACCGACGTCGCCGAGGGAGGCCGCGTACGAGGGCCACAGCTCGCTGGACGCCTCCAGCAGCCGGGTGAGGTGCGGATATTCGAAGGCCGACTCACCGCCGGGCGCGAGCATCCCGGCCGCGACGTGCCAGGCCCCGTCCGTTCCCTCGGGCGCCGGGTCGTAGACGGTGACGTCGGCCCCACGCTCGAGCAGTTCGGCCGCGATGGCGAGCCCGATGATCCCGCCCCCGACGACGGCGACACGACCCGGGGTCACGGCAGGACCGCCAGGAATTCCGCGACCGCTCCCTTCGGGTCCGCCGTGAAGGCGGAGACCGCCGCGACCCCGTGCACCGCGAGCAGCGGCACCCGTTCCGCGGTGATGCCGCCGATCGCCAGGACCGGGATCCCCGGCACCGCGTCGGCGACGGCGGCGATCGCCGCCGGCCCGAGCGGTGGTGGCAGCCCGTCCTTCGTGGAGGTGTGGAACGCCGGCCCGACGCCGAGATAGTCGGCACCGGCGGCGACGGCCGCACGAGCCGCCTCGGTTGTCCGGCATGTCGCACCGATGACCAGGTCCGGCCCGGCCACCCGCCGTGCTGCCGCGACCGGCAGGTCGTCGGCTCCGAGGTGGACACCGTCCGCCCCGGCTGCCAGCGCGACCCCGAGCGAGTCGTTGACCAACACCGTCGTGCCCGCCGGGCGGCAGATACCGACGGCGGCGACGGCCAGTTCATAGGCCGCCGCGTCCGACGATTTGACCCGGATCTGCACGGCGACATCGGAGATGCCAGCAACACCGCGAACGACGTCGAGGCTGTCGGTTATGACATGGATCCTGGGAAATGGCCTGTGCACGAGGCACTCCTCCCTGCGCCGGCATGACCCGGATCAGGTTCGACGGTCGGGGGCCGCATCAGCCCCCCTCTCAGCCCGGTGCCCGGACTCCCGTGGGTTTCGTTGTAACCGGACCCTAACCGGTCCGTGACAAGCGTGTCCAGCGCCTGTCTAGCGCACGTCCCAGACCGGTTGAGGAACCTCGACGACCTCACCGTCGCTCCTGAACAGCACGAAGCGATCGAAGGACCGGGTGAACCAGCGGTCGTGGGTGACAGCTATCACGGTGCCCTCGAAGGCTTTCAGCCCCTCCTCCAGCGCCTCGGCCGAGGCCAGGTCGAGGTTGTCGGTCGGCTCGTCGAGCAGCAGCACGGTCGCACCCGACAGTTCCAGCAGCAGCACCAGGAACCGGGCCTGCTGTCCACCGGAGAGCGTCCCGAACCGCTGGTCGCCCTGCGCTCCCAGCTCATAGCGGCTGAGCGCCTTCATGGCGCCGGCACGGTCCATCCCGGAGCGGTGCTCGTCGCCGCGCCAGAGGATCTCGACCAGTGTCTTCTGCATCAGCTCGGGACGGTCGTGGGTCTGCGAGAAGTGGCCGGGCCGGACCCGCGCGCCGAGCCGCGCCCTGCCCTCGTGCGCGACGTGGGCGAGGGGGGCGCCGTCGACCGGCTTGTGCTCCAGGTCGGGATCGGTGCCGCCGGCCGCGAGCAGGCGCAGGAAGTGCGACTTGCCGGTGCCGTTCGCCCCGAGGACGGCGACCCGGTCGCCATACCAGATCTCCAGGTCGAACGGGAACGTCAGGTTCTCCAGTTCCAGTTGCTCACAGATGACCGTGCGTTTGCCGGTGCGGCCGCCGCGCAGGTTCATCTTCACCGCCTGGTCCTTCGGCGGCAGCGGCGGCGGGCCGGCCTCCTCGAACTTGCGGAGGCGGGTCTGCGCGGCCTGGTATCGCGAGGCCAGGCCGTCGTTGTAGGCGGCCTTGTTCTTGAGCATGAAGACCAATTCCTTGATCTTCTCGTGCTCCTCGTCCCAGCGGCGGCGGTTCTCCTCCATCCGCTCGTGCCGGTTCGACCGGGCCGCGTGCCAGGAGGCGAAGCCGCCCGGATGGGTCCAGGCGCTGCCGCCTTCCACGGCCACCACGCGGTCGGCGGTCTCGGCCAGCAGCTCACGGTCGTGCGAGACGTAGAGCACCGATTTCGACGACTCGCGCAGGCGTTGCTCCAGCCAGCGTTTGGCGGGCACGTCGAGGAAGTTGTCCGGCTCGTCGAGGAGCAGCACCTCGTCGGAGCCGCGGAGCAGCAGGTCGAGGGCGAAGCGTTTCTGCTCTCCGCCGGAAAGGGTCCGCACGATGCGGCCCTTCGTCTCCTCCCAGGGTTTGCCGAGGATGGAGACCGTCACGGTGTCGAAGAGCACCTCGGCGTCATAGCCGCCGGCCTCGCCCCAGTGGGTGAGGGCGTTCGCATACGCGATCTGCGTCTTCTCGGTCTCGTCGAGCGCCGCGGCGGCCTGGTGCAGCCGCACGCCCGCCGCGCCGAGCGCGGGGGCGACCAGGGAGAGGGCGAGATCCTCAAGGGTACGGTCGTCGCCGATCATGCCGATGAACTGCCGCATCACACCGAGCCCGCCGGACCGGGCGATGGTCCCGCTCTGGGTCGGTATGTCGCCCGCCACCATCTTCATGAGCGTGGTCTTGCCCGCCCCGTTCGGCCCGACGAGCGCCACCTTGGCCCCCTCGCCGACCCGGAACGACACGTCGGCGAAGAGTTCACGCCCATCGGGGAGCACGAACCCGGCACCGGCGACATCCACATAACCCATGGCGGCATCCTCCCTGGAAGGGGTCGTTCAGTCAGCCGATTTTCCGGTGACCCGCAGGACCCGGAAACCCTTCTGGCTGGCCATCCGTTCGACGGTCCAGCCCAGACCGACGAGCCAGGTGTGCAGCGAATCACCACCCAGGTGCCGGTTGATCACCAGCCAGGCGGTCCCGCCGGGGGCGAGCCGGGGCAGCCAGCGCTCCAGCAGGGCGTGCAGTTCGGCCTTGCCGACGTGGGTGGGCGGGTTGCTCCAGATCTGGGTGAACGTCACCTCACCCGGCACCTCGTCGGGCGCCCGGACCAGCACCCGGTCGCCCAGTTCCAGGCGTTCGGCGTTCTCGGCGGCCAGTTCCCGGGCGCGGGAGTTGACGTCGACGGCATAGACCGTGGCCAGGGGCGCCTCGGTGGCCAGCACGCAGGCGATCGGCCCGTAACCACAGCCCAGGTCCAGCAGCGTGCCCTCGGTGCGGCCGTCGGGAAGACCGGCTTTGCGCAGCAGCACGGCGGTGCCCGGGTCGAGGCGGCCGGCCGAGAAGACCCCGGAGGCGACGGCCAGCCGGTAGTCCCGGCCGGCGACATTGAACGCGATCTCACCGCGCCGGATCGGCGCGTCGGGTTCGGCGGAGAAGTAGTGGTCGGCGGTCACCCGGCTAGTCTCCCGCCGCTCGACCGCCGCCCGGCAGGCGGGGTTCGCGAATCCACGCACGCCGACCCGGCGGACACGGTGTGCGTTAATAGATCAGCGTGCGCGCCTAGCTTGGGCCAATGCGGCACGCCACCCCTACGCGCTCCGCCCATCGCGCCGCCCCGGCGGGCGCTATCGCCCTGTTCATGCGCCTTTCCGCCGTCGGCCAGCACCGCCGCCGCTCCGCCTGGTTCCGGCCCCACCGGCACCTCCGACGCGAGCCGCACCGCGCCGCTCACCTGCTCACCCGCGGCCTGGCCGGCCTGATCGTGCTGGGCATCCTCGTCATGGTCGGTGTGCTCGCCGTCGCCGAGGACCGCCGCACGCCGGCCCGGCTGGCCTCCGCCGAGGTCGACGCGCGCATCGCCTCACGGGCGGTGGACCCGGCGCCGCTCTCCGAGGCCGAGGTCTTCCCCGCCGGCTCCGCCGCCTTCGGCGTGACGCAGAGCAGCCTCACCGCCGACTGCGCTCTCGCGGCCAGCGGCGCCCTCCGCACCACCCTGCTGCGGTACGGGTGCTCGCAGGCGGTCCGGGCCGTCCTGACGGTTCCGTACGCCGACTACCGGATCACCGCCGGCGTGCTGAACCTGCCGGACGCGGCCGGCGCGACCGCCGTCGGCGATGAGATCCGGGTCCTGGTGGAGACGGATGACGGTGGTTTCGCCGACATCACCGGCGCCGCGACCGGCCCGGGCACTCCGGTGCTGTGGCGCACCCGCGGCCACTACGTCCTGTACTGCGTGATCACCGGACCCGACGGCGGGCTCGTCCCCGCCGACGCCCCGCAGGTGGCCCGGGTCACCCGCGAGTTGCTCGACGCCCACCTGTACGACAATGTCCTGGTCCGTCGCGCCGGGTAGGAGAAAGAGCTCGGGCCAGCCGGGCTTCAGGCGCGCAGGCGGCGGGTGGCCTCGGCGCGGGCCGCGTACTCCTCCTCGCCGGGATAGCCGACCGCGACCAGGGTCAGGCCGTGCGCGGGGGCGACCATCACCTCGCTGGAGCGTTCGCGGAGGGTGAGCAGCTTCGCCGGCCACGCGGGGTCACGCCGCCCGTCGCCGACCGTCAGCATCGCACCGACCAGGCTGCGAACCATGGCCTGACAGAACGCGTCGGCCTGCACGGTCGCCACGTGTACCCCGTCCGGGTCCCGGCGCCAGTCCAGCCGGTTGATCGCCCGGATCGTGGTGGCGTGCTCCTTGCGTTTGCAGAACGCGGCGAAGTCGTGCTCGCCCAGCAGTCCGGCGGCGGCGGCGTTCAGCCGGTCCACGTCGAGCGGCCGCATCCAGCCCAGGGTGTCGTGCCGGCGCAGCGGCTCCGGTCCCCAGGGCGTGTCCACGACCCGGTACTCGTAGCGGCGGAACGTGGCGGAGAAGCGGGCGTCGAAGGTGTCCGGCACCGGGACGACGGCCCGCACCCGGGCGTCCGGAGGCATCAGGGCGGCGAGACGCCGCACCAGTGACGACTCCAGCTCGGTCCAGCGGTCGGCGGGCAGGTCGACGTGGCAGACCTGGCCGGTGGCGTGCACCCCGGCGTCGGTGCGGCCGGCCACCGTCAACCCGAGCGGCGTCTCGGCGCCGAGCAGGCGGGCGAAAGCCTCGGTCAAAACCCCGGCGACGGTACGGCGGGCAGGCTGCACCGCCCAGCCGGAGAAGTCGGCGCCGTCGTACGACACGTCCAGGCGTAGCCGGATCGAACCCGTCATCCCGCAGCGTGCTCCTCGGCCTCGGCCACGGGGTCAGCGGTCCCGGAGAGTCACGGGACCTTGCCTCACCCGTACGAAAGAATGGTGTTGATCTTTAAAAAGCGTGGCCAGACGAAAGGCCCGGCACCCCGTGGGATGCCGGGCCTCGCGCTGTGATCAATCAGGCCTTGTCGGTGTCTTCGCCCTCGGCCTTGTCGCCGGGCTTGTCACCGGAGGCGCTGACCGGAGCCTCGGCGTCCTGGTCAGCCTGCTCGTCGTCGGCCTGCTTGGTGCTGCTCACGGGGGCCTCGTCCTCGGGCGCGAGCGCCTCGACCTTGGCCTGCTGAGCGGCGGCCTTGCGGGCCTCCTTCGACGGGGCAGCGGTGGTGGCCGCGACCTCGAGCTCCTCGACCAGCTCGATGACCGCCATCGGAGCAGCGTCGCCCTTGCGGGGACCGGTCTTGGTGATCCGGGTGTACCCACCGGGGCGGTTGGTGTACCGCGGAGCGATCTGCTCGAACAGGGCGTACACGACGTCCTTGTCCTTCACGGTGGCCAGAACCCGGCGACGGGCGTGCAGGTCGCCGCGCTTGGCCTTCGTGATGAGCTGCTCGGCCAGCGGGCGGAGCCGCTTGGCCTTCGTCTCGGTGGTCTTGATCTTCCCGTGCCGGAAGAGCTCGGTGGCCAGGTTGGCCAGGATGAGCTTTTCGTGAGCCGGGCTGCCGCCGAGGCGGGCACCCTTGGTGGGCGTGGGCATTTCAGATGCTCCTTGATTAAAGGCGCAGCCGAGCTTTTAGAGCTGCTCGGTCTCGCGGTAGTCGTCGGTGTCGTAGTCCACGTCGCCGAACGAGTCGACCACGTGCGCGGGGTCGAAGGACGGTGCGCTGTCCTTCAGGCCCAGGCCCATTCCGGCGAGCTTCATCTTGACCTCGTCGATCGACTTCTGGCCGAAGTTCCGGATGTCCAGAAGGTCAGCCTCCGTACGCCCTATCAACTCGCCCACGCTATTGATGCCCTCGCGCTTGAGGCAGTTGTACGACCGAACGGTGAGGTCGAGCTCCTCGATCGGCAGCGCCAGGTCGGCAGCGAGCTGCGCGTCCTGCGGCGACGGGCCGATGTCGATGCCCTCGGCGGTCTCGTCGAGCTCACGGCACAGGCCGAAGAGCTCCACGAGGGTGGATCCGGCCGACGCCAGCGCGGTCCGGGGAGAGATCGACGCCTTCGACTCGACGTCGATGATCAGGCGGTCGAAGTCGGTGCGCTGCTCGACACGGGTCGCCTCGACACGGTAGGTGACCTTGAGAACCGGCGAGTAGATCGAGTCGACCGGGATCCGGCCGATCTCGGCGCCGGCGTTCTTGTTCTGCGCCGCGGTGACGTAGCCACGACCGCGCTCGACGGTCAGCTCCATGTCCAGCCGGCCCTTGCTGTTCAGGGTCGCCAGCTTCAGATCGGGGTTGTGCACCGAGACACCGGCCGGCGGCTGGATGTCTCCGGCGGTCACGTCGCCCGGGCCCTGCTTGCGCAGGTACATGCTGACCGGCTCGTCGTGCTCCGAGCTGACGGTCAGTTCCTTGACGTTCATGACCAGCTCGACCACGTCCTCCTTGACACCGGGGATCGTGGTGAACTCGTGCAGCACGCCGTCGATCTTGATGCTGGTGACCGCCGCGCCCGGGATGGACGAGAGCAGGGTCCGCCGCAGTGAGTTACCGAGGGTGTAACCGAAACCCGGCTCCAGAGGTTCGATGGTGAACCGGGAGCGGGTCTCGCTGAGCGACTCCTCCGAGAGAGTCGGCCGCTGGCTGATGAGCACGCTGTTCTTCTTTCTGTCAGGCCAACCGCTATTTGATGGCCGTCCTTCGTTTTCAAAGGTGCCGGCCTCGCGGCCGGCACCTTCAAAGAGCTGCTACTTGGAGTAGAGCTCGACGATCAACTGCTCCTGGACCTGCGTGTCGATGACAGCGCGGGCCGGGATCGAGTGGACCAGGATCTTCATCTCGCTGGGGATCGGCTCGAGCCACGCCGGAACGGGGCGGGAGCCGGCCTGGGCCTGCGCGACGACGAAGGGGGTCATCTCCTTCGACTTCTCGCGCAGAGCGACGATGTCGTGCTCCTTGACGCGGTACGACGGGATGTCGACCTTCTTGCCGTTGACCAGGAAGTGGCCGTGCTTGACCAGCTGCCGGGCGGCGTCGCGGGACGCGGCGTAGCCGGCCCGGTAGACGACATTGTCGAGACGCGTCTCGAGGATCTGCAGCAGCACCTCACCGGTCTTGCCGGGCTTGGTGACAGCCTCCTCGTAGTAACCGCGGAACTGCTTCTCGAGCACGCCGTAGACGCGGCGGGCCTTCTGCTTCTCGCGGTGCTGGAGCAGGTACTCGGTCTCCTTGGTCCGACCACGGCCGTGCTGGCCGGGCGGGAAGGGACGCGACTCGAACGGGCACTTCGGCCCGTCGCACTTGCTGCCCTTGAGGAACAGCTTCATCTTCTCGCGGCGGCAGCGCTTGCAGTCCGCACCTGTGTAACGAGCCATGTCTATATCTCCCTCAGACCCGGCGGCGCTTCGGCGGACGGCAACCGTTGTGCGGCTGCGGCGTGACGTCGGAGATCTGCCCGACCTCGAGGCCGGCGGCCTGCAGCGAACGGATGGCGGTCTCCCGGCCGGAGCCCGGACCCTTCACGAACACGTCGACCTTGCGCATGCCGTGCTCCATGGCACGACGGGCGGCCGCCTCGGCAGCGAGCTGCGCGGCGAACGGGGTCGACTTGCGGGAGCCCTTGAAGCCCACCTGGCCGGAGGAGGCCCAGGAGATCACAGCACCGGTCGGGTCGGTGATCGACACGATGGTGTTGTTGAAGGTGCTCTTGATGTGCGCCTGCCCGTGGGCGACGTTCTTGCGTTCCTTGCGCCGGACCTTCTTTACAGCGGCCCCAGCGCGTGCCTTCGGTGGCATAAGTCAGTGCGCTCCTATTACTTCCGACCGGGCTTCTTCTTACCGGCGACCGTCCGCTTCGGACCCTTGCGGGTACGAGCGTTGGTACGGGTCCGCTGGCCCCGGACGGGCAGACCCTTACGGTGGCGGATACCGGCGTAGCAGCCGATCTCAACCTTGCGGCGGATGTCCGCGGCGACCTCGCGGCGCAGGTCGCCTTCAACCTTGAAGTTGGCCTCGATGTAGTCGCGGAGCTGAACCAGCTCCTCGTCCGTGAGGTCCTTGGCGCGCTTGTTCAGGTCAATCGCGGTAGCGGTCAATGCTTCGACGGCACGGGTACGCCCGATGCCGTAGACATAAGTGAGCGCGATTTCCATCCGCTTTTCGCGGGGAAGATCGACGCCGACGAGACGTGCCATTTCTGGGCGTACTCCTCGTTGTATCGCGGAGGTCTGTGCCCGGCCCACCCCGCCTGCCCTGGCGGGCCCCGGCCTCCGACCGGGGGTACAGCCGCGATGATCAACGACTGGGACGAGCTCGTTCAGTGGTGCGGATCCTGCGCGGGTTTCAGCCCTGGCGCTGCTTGTGGCGCGGGTCGGTGGAGCAGATGATCATGACCCGGCCGTGCCGCCGGATGACCCGGCAGTTGTTGCAGATCCGCTTGACGCTCGGCTTGACCTTCACGGTTTGCCTTAACTCTCAGTCAGACGGGATGTGGAATCCCCCGCGACCCTGGGTTTCATGAACCTTTCCCCAACCTGGTTACGGGCCGGGAGCCCGACCACGTTGGGAACGTTCACTTGTAGCGGTAGACGATGCGCCCACGGGTCAGGTCGTACGGCGAGAGCTCGACGACGACCCTGTCCTCGGGAAGGATACGGATGTAGTGCTGACGCATCTTCCCGGAGATGTGTGCCAGGACCTTGTGACCATTGGCGAGCTCAACGCGGAACATGGCGTTCGGCAGTGGCTCGATCACTCGGCCTTCGATCTCGATGGCTCCGTCTTTCTTTGGCATGTCCTCCGCTACCTGACATCGGGTTCTTGGGGTAGGCATTCACAACGTCACATCCGGGCTCCGCAAGGAGCTCGAACCAGCCGCGGCTCCCCGGTCCTCGAAGCGCTGAGGACACGAAGGAGTGGACGCTGTGCGCCAGCAAGCCAGTCTACGCGCCCGTAACTGCGACGCCAAACCGAGGGTTCCGTAACCCGGGGTCGGGCGTGTTCGCCGGCCGACATCTCGACCATATCGCCTCGGAGCCTCGTTCGTCCCGGTCACAGAAGTGTGCCCATCACGGCAGCTCATCATCGTATGAGTGGTCGGCCGCAGTGGGCGCAAGCTGCGGAAACCCGCCCCCGGCCTCGCGGACCCGGCCCAGCCTCCACGAGCATGCCCGACCTCACGGTGACAGCGGACGCGGTTCAGCGCCACCCGCCGGCGCGTGCGCCTCCATCGGGTCGACCCGGCCGTCCGTGTTAACGGCGATCGGAGCCCGTTCCGCGCGGATGCGAGACGTGTGAATTGCCAATCGCAAATCTTACGGAATTTAACGCTGCTGTTAACGCGGCACCCGGCGGCTCATCGAGCAGGTGACCCCGGCCTATACGACCCGGTGGGAGGCCAGGTCACCCGAGGCGCCCCGGCCGGCGGCCTACTCGAATTTGTTGGTCACCAGATCGCCCAGGCGGGCACGGCCGCCGTCAGGAGCGGTGGTGACCCAGACCCCGTCCTCGAGCAGCGCCATGGAGTGCTCCACGTGGGCGGCCCGCGAGCCGTCTCGAGTCACCACGGTCCAGCCGTCGTCGAGCTCCACGGTCCGCGGCGAGCCCATCGTGATCATCGGCTCGATAGCCAGCGCCAGCCCCGGCTCCAGGCGGATGCCCCGGCCCGGCTTGCCGTGGTTGAGGATGTGCGGGTCCTGGTGCATCTCGGTGCCGATGCCGTGGCCGCCGTAACCGTCGACGATCCCGTACCGCCCGGCCTTGCGGATCGACCTCTCGATGTTGAAGGAGATGTCGGTCTGCCGGCCCCGGCCGTTGGCCACGCCCCGCGCCGCGGCGGCGATCCCGGCCCACATCGCGTCCTCGGCGACCTCGGCCATCCGCAGCAGCGCCGGGTCGGTTTCGCCGACCCCGACGGTGATCGCCGCGTCGCCGTGCCAGCCGTCCAGGACGGCGCCGCAGTCCAGAGAGATCAGGTCGCCCTCGCGCAGGACCTGCTCGGCGCTCGGGATGCCGTGCACCACCTGTTCGTTCACCGAGGCGCAGATCGACGCGGGGAAGCCGTGGTAGCCCTTGAACGACGGGACCGCACCGGCATCGCGGATCACTTTCTCGGCCACCGCGTCCAGGTCGGCGGTGGAGAGACCGGGGGCCACCGCCGCCCGCATCGCGTCCAGAGCCGCGGCGACGACCAGGCCGGCCGCCCGCATCTTCTCGATCTGCTCGGGGGTCTTCAGCTGGATGTTCAGCTCTTGGCGACGCATGGCGGTGAGCCTACGTCAACTGCCTGGAAACGCAGAAAGCCGCCCCGGTTCACCCGGAGCGGCCTTCGGCTACAGCTTTGTCAGCCGCCGTAGGACTGCAGAGCGTCGATCGCGCGGACCGTGACGTCCTCCACAGGGCCGGTGGCGTCGATGCCCACCAGCTTGCCCTGAGCGCCGTAGAAGTCGACCAGCGGCGCGGTCTTGTCGGCGTACTCCACGAGACGGTTCGCGATCGTCTCGGCCTTGTCGTCATCGCGCTGGAACAGCTCGCTGCCGCACCGGTCGCAGACGTCGGGCTTGCTCGTCGGGTCGAACTCGACGTGCCAGATCTTCCCGCAGCCACGGCAGGTCCGGCGGCCCGAGAGCCGCCGGATGACCTCGTCGTCGTCGACCACGAGTTCCATCACCAGGTCCAGCGCGGTGCCCAGGTCGGCCAGGAGCTTGTCCAGGGCCGAGGCCTGCGGCACGGTGCGCGGGAAGCCGTCCAGCAGGAACCCGTCGCCGGCGTCCGGCTCGGCGAGCCGGTCGCGGACCATGTTGATGGTGACCTCGTCCGGGACCAGCTGCCCGGCGTCCATGTAGCGCTTGGCCTCGACGCCCAGCGGCGTCCCCTGCGACACGTTCGCCCGGAAGATGTCCCCGGTTGAGATCTTCGGTACGGCGAGATGGGCGGCGATGAACTCAGCCTGGGTCCCCTTGCCGGCCCCCGGAGGGCCCACCAGTACCAGCCGCACCTACATCGCCTCGCTTCGGTCCCGAGAAACCACGCCTACCGTCGACGCCAGAGCCCCCCGGCCCTGCGTACCCACTACCGGAGGAACCCTTCGTAGTTCCGCTGCATGAGTTGGCTCTCGATCTGCTTCACCGTCTCCAGGCCCACACCCACCATGATCAGGACTGCGGTACCGCCGAACGGGAAGTTCGCGTACTGCGTCTTGTTCAGCCAGATGAAGAAGAAGTTCGGCAGGACCGAGATCAGGCCAAGGTACAGGGCGCCCGGCAGGGTGATCCGGCTGAGGATGAAGTCCAGGTAATCGGCGGTCGGCTTGCCCGGGCGGATGCCCGGCACGAAACCACCGTACTTCTTCATGTTCTCCGCGACCTCGGTCGGGTTGAACGTGATCGACACGTAGAAGTACGTGAAGAAAATGATCAAGAGGAAGTAGACCGCGATGTAGAGCCAGTGCGTGGGGTCGGCCAGGTACTTCTGGACCCAGATCTGATACGTGTTCAGATTGTTCTTGTCGAAGAACTGCAGGTAGAGCTGCGGCAGGTAGAGCAGCGACGACGCGAAGATGACCGGGACGACACCCGCCTGGTTGACCTTCAGCGGGATGTAGGTCGAGGTGCCGCCGTACATGCGCCGGCCGATCATGCGCTTCGCGTACTGCACCGGGATGCGGCGCTGCGCCTGCTCGATGAAGACGACCAGCGCGATGATCACCAGGACCAGGCCGATCACCAGCGTGAACTTGGCGTTGCCGCTGGTCTCCTTGATGCTCCAGCCCTCACCGGGGAGGCGGGCCGCGATCGAGGTGAAGATCAGGACCGACATGCCGTTGCCGACGCCACGGTCGGTGATCAGCTCGCCGAGCCACATGACCACGCCGGTGCCGGCGGTCATCGTCATCACCAGCACGCTGAGCGTGAGCCACATCGGAATGCCGGTGGACTCCGGGATGATCTGGTACGCCGGGTCGTCCTGGTCGCACATGTTGTTGAAGAGCTGACCGGTACGCGCCAGCGCCACGAACGCCGAGGCCTGCAGGACCGCGAGGCCGAGCGTGAGGTACCGCGTGTACTGGGTGATCTTCGCCTGGCCGCTCTGGCCCTCCTTGCGGAGTTGCTCCAGACGCGGGATGACCACTGTCAGCAGCTGCAGGATGATCGACGCCGTGATGTACGGCATGATGCCCAGCGCGAAGACGGAGAGCTGCAGGAGCGCGCCACCGGAGAAGAGGTTCAGCAGGTTCAGGACGCCACTGGTGTCCGACTCGCTGATCTTGATACACGCCTGGACGTTGGAGAAGGACACCCCGGGGCTGGGCAATGTGGCACCGAGGCGGTAGATCCCCACAATAGCTACCGTGAAAAGTAGCTTCTTCCGCAGGTCAGGCGTCCGAAGCGCGCTAGAGAAGGCGGACAACAACTGATCCTCCTGCGTGGTCGCCACACTCTGGATTGCGGTATCCCGGAACTTCGGGCACACATCATTGAGCAGCCGTATAGGCCGCCAGCGGAGCACTGTATCAGCAAGGCCGAGAGCGCAACCACCGGCATCGCACGGGCCGATGTCCCAGTACAACACAACTGTCTGGCTTCATGGCTGAACCGGTTGCTTGCGCGTCGATCGGAGTGCCCGTCCCACCCTACGGCAACGGCCCTGCTCCATCGAGGACAACCACTGTCCTCATCGCAACATCAGCGCAAACGGCTCTGAGACCGCCGTCACGGCGCCCGCCGGCCGAATCGCCCCTCCAGGAGTGTCCACACCGGGATCAAGGCCTCACGCGCCGCACAGGGCCGTTTGCACAACGTCCGGACAACGGAAGAGGCCGCGGCCCCGGGAGGTACCCCGGCGCCGCGGCCTCTGACCGCGTTACGTCCTACAGCTCGGTGACGGAACCACCGGCGGCAGCGATCTTCTCCTTGGCCGACTCGCTGAACGCGTGCGCCGAGATGGTCAGCGACACGCTGCCCAGCTCGCCCGAGCCCAGCACCTTGACCGGGTGGCCCTTGCGGACCGCGCCGGCCTCGACCAGCTCGGACGGGCCGACCTCGCCGCCGTTCGGGAACAGCTCGGCGAGCCGGTCCAGGTTCACGACCTGGAAGACGACCTTGTTGCGGGGCCGGTTGCCCAGACCCTTGATCTTCGGCAGACGCATGTGGATGGGCATCTGCCCACCCTCGAACGACGCCGGGGTGTTCTTACGGGCACCGGTGCCCTTGGTACCGCGACCGGCGGTCTTGCCCTTGGAGCCCTCACCGCGACCCACACGGGTCTTCGCGGTCTTGGCACCGGGCGCCGGACGCAGGTGGTGAACCTTGATCGCCATTACTCGACCTCCTCGACACTGACGAGGTGGTTCACCGCGAAGATCATGCCCCGAATTTCGGGACGGTCTTCCTTGACCACCACATCGTTGATCCGCTTCAGCCCGAGCGACCGCAGGGAGTCCCGCTGGTTCTGCTTACGGCCGATACCGGACCGGAGCTGGGTGACCTTCAAGCGCGCCATCAGTGCACCGCCGCTTCCGCACGCGCCGCCAGCATGGCAGCCGGAGCCACGTCCTCGACCGGCAGGCCACGGCGAGCCGCGACCATCTCCGGCGACTCGAGGCCCTTCAGCGCGGCCACCGTCGCGTGCACGATGTTGATCGGGTTCGACGAGCCGAGGCTCTTCGAGAGGATGTCGTGGATCCCCGCGCACTCCAGCACGGCGCGCACCGGGCCACCGGCGATAACACCGGTACCGGCGGACGCCGGCTTGAGGAGGACGACACCCGCTGCGGCTTCGCCGGTGATCGGGTGCGGAATGGTCGCACCGATACGCGGAACCTTGAAGAAGTGCTTCTTGGCCTCCTCGACGCCCTTGGCGATCGCCGCGGGCACCTCCTTGGCCTTTCCGTAGCCGATACCGACGGTGCCGTCACCGTCGCCGACGATCACCAGGGCGGTGAAGCTGAAGCGACGACCACCCTTGACGACCTTGGCCACACGGTTGATCGCGACGACCCGCTCCAGGTGCGGAGTCTTCTCGACGGGTGCGTTGCCGCGCCCGCCCTCGCGACGGTTGTCCCTGCGGTTGCCACCCTCGGTGTTACCGCCGGACCCGCCGCCTCGGCGCTGCTGACCAGGCATTGGTCAATTCCTCCTAGAACTCGAGTCCGGCTTCGCGAGCGGCGTCCGCAAGCGCGGCGATACGGCCCGCGTACTTGTTGCCACCCCGGTCGAATACGACCTTGGAAATCCCCGCGGTCTTGGCACGCTCGGCGAGCAGTGCACCGACCTTGCCGGACAGCGCGGTCTTGTCGCCCTCGCCACCCCGGATCGAGGAGTCGAGCGTGGACGCCGAAGCCAGCGTGTGGCCCTTGAGGTCGTCGATGATCTGCGCGCTGATGTGCCGCGCGGACCGGGTGACGACCAGGCGGGGACGCTCGGCCGTACCACGGACGTTCTTGCGGACCCGGAAGTGCCGACGCGCCTTGCCGACGGCACGCTTGGCGGCGGCCCCGCCGCCGTTGCGGCGCTTGAGCAGCGTGGCGGTCACTTCTTACCTGCCTTTCCAGCCTTGCGGCGGATGACCTCGCCCTGGTACTTGACGCCCTTGCCCTTGTAGGGCTCCGGCGGGCGGATCTTGCGAATGTTCGCGGAGATCTCACCCACCAGCTGCTTGTCGATACCGGTGACGGTGAACTGGGTCGGCTTCTCGACCGAGAAGGAGATGCCGGCCGGCGGAACCACGACCACCGGGTGCGAGAAACCGAGAGCGAACTCCAGGTCCTTGCCCTTGGCGGTGACGCGGTAACCGGTGCCGTTGATCTCCAGCACCTTCTTGTAACCCTCGGTCACGCCCACGATCATGTTGGCGACCAGGGTGCGCGAAAGGCCGTGCAGTTCCTTGGCCTTACGCTCGTCGTTGGGGCGGTTGACGACCAACTCGCCAGCGTCCTGCGAGACCGTGATGGGCTCGGCGACGGTGTGCGAGAGCTCGCCCTTGGGGCCCTTGACCTTGACGGTCTGCCCCGTGATGGTCACGTCGACGCCGGCCGGGACCGGGATCGACTTACGTCCGATTCGCGACATGTCAAAGTCTCCAGTTACCAGACGAAGGCGAGGACTTCCCCGCCAACACTCCGCTTGCGGGCCTGCTTGTCGGTAAGCAGTCCCTGGGACGTCGAAATGATCGCGACACCGAGACCACCGAGCACGCGGGGCAGCTCGTCGGACTTGGCGTAAACCCGCAGGCCGGGCTTCGAGACGCGCTTGATGCCGGCGAGGCTGCGCTCGCGGTTCTGGCCGTACTTGAGCTCAACGACCAGACGCTTGCCGACCGCGCCCTCCTCGGGCTCCTCAGACGTCCACGACGCGATGTAACCCTCGGCCTTGAGGACCTCGGCGATGTTCGCCTTGATCTTCGAGTAGGGCATCGTCACCTTGTCGTGGTACGCCTGGTTGGCGTTGCGCAGACGCGTGAGCATGTCTGCGATCGGGTCCGTCATCGTCATGGGTATTCGTCAACCTTTCTCGCCGGGGTTCCCGAGCAGAACTCAGGCCTACGGCGAAGCGGTATTACATTCGGGTCCGCCTGGTGGCCCGCCGTCGAGGGCGGGCCGGGGCGGAAAGTTACCAGGAGGCCTTGGACACGCCGGGGAGCTCACCACGGTGGGCCATGTCCCGCACGCAAACGCGGCACAGGCCGAACTTGCGGTAGACCGAGTGCGGGCGACCGCACTTCTGGCAGCGGGTGTACGCACGCACGGCGAACTTCGGCTTCGCGGCCGCCTTGATGATCAGCGCCTTCTTAGCCATGCTCAGTTCTCCTTGAACGGGAAGCCGAGGAGCTTGAGCAGCGCCCGGCCCTCGTCGTCGGTCGAGGCGGTGGTGACCACCGTGATGTCCATGCCCCGCGGCCGATCGATCTTGTCCTGATCGATCTCGTGGAACACCGACTGCTCGGTCAGACCGAAGGTGTAGTTGCCGTGCCCGTCCAGCTTCTTGCCGTCAAGACCGCGGAAGTCACGGATACGCGGCAGCGAGATCGAGAGCAGCCGGTCCAGGAACTCCCACATCCGGTCGCCACGGAGGGTGACCTTCGCACCGATCGGCATGCCCTCACGCAGCTTGAACTGCGCGATGGACTTGGTCGCCCGGCGGACCAGCGGCTTCTGACCGGTGATCGTGGTCAGATCGCGGACCGCGCCGTCGATCAGCTTGGCGTCCCGGGCAGCCTCGCCGACACCCATGTTCACGACGACCTTGACCAGGCCGGGCGTCTGCATGGGGTTGCCGTACTTGAACTGCTCCTGGATGGCCGGCACGACCTCGGAGCGGTACTTCTGCTTGAGGCGCGGCAGCGTCTTGGTCTCGGTGGCGGCAGTCATCAGAGTTCCTTACCGGTCGTACGCGCGATCCGGACCTTGGTTCCGTTGTCGTCGATCCGGTAGCCGATACGGGTCGGCTTGCCCTGGTCGTCCACAACCTGCACGTTCGAGATGTGGATCGCGGCTTCCTGGGTGACGATGCCACCGGTCTTCGAACCGCGCTGGTTCGTGCGGATGCGCTCGTGCTTCTTGACTCGGTTGACGCCCTCGACCAGGACCTTGTCCCGCGTCGGGTAGGCCGCGATGACCTTACCCTTGGCGCCCTTGTCCTTACCGGCGATGACGACGACCGTGTCGCCCTTCTTGATCTTCACGGTCAGAGCACCTCCGGCGCCAGGCTGATGATCTTCATGAACCGCTTGTCACGCAGCTCGCGCCCGACCGGGCCGAAGATGCGGGTACCGCGGGGATCTCCGCCGTCCTTGATGATGACGGCGGCGTTCTCGTCGAAGCGGATGTACGAGCCGTCGGGACGGCGCTTCTCCTTGGCGGTGCGGACGACGACAGCCTTGACGACGTCACCCTTCTTCACACCGGCACCCGGGATGGCGTCCTTGACCGTGGCCACGATGACGTCACCGATGCTCGCGTAACGGCGACCGGAACCGCCGAGTACCCGGATGCACAGGATCTCCCTGGCACCCGTGTTGTCGGCGACGCGCAGTCGCGACTCCTGCTGGATCACGTCTGTCTCCTATGTCTGCCAGTTCTCCGGGTCACAGACCCGAAGCTTGGCGGAACGATGGTCCGCTGGGCCGGCCGGAGCCGGCCCAGCGCACTCACTTGGCCTTTTCGAGGATCTCCACGATGCGCCACCGCTTGGTGGCGGAGAGCGGACGAGTCTCCATGATCGAAACCCGGTCACCGGTTCCGGCCGCGTTCTGCTCGTCGTGCACCTTCAGCTTCCGCGTACGGCGGATGACCTTGCCGTACAGGGCGTGCTTGACCCGGTCCTCGACCTCGACGACAACGGTCTTGTCCATCTTGTCGCTGACCACGAGTCCCTCACGCACCTTGCGCTGAGCGCGCGGAGCGGTGGTGGTGTTCTCACTCATGCCGTCACCTCATCCGGCGCGACCGAGAGACCAAGCTCCCGCTCACGCATGATCGTATAGATCTTCGCGATGTCCTTGCGCACAACCTGCAGCCGACGGTGATTGTCGAGCTGGCCGGTCGCACGCTGCACGCGAAGGTTGAACAGCTCCGCCTTGGCCTCCCGCAGCTTCACGACCAGCTCCTCCTCGGAGAGTTCGCGGAGCTCGGCTGCCTTAACGCCCGCTGCCATCAGCTTTCACCCACTTCGCGTGTCACGATGCGGCACTTCATCGGGAGCTTGTGGATCGCGCGGCGCATCGCCTCACGCGCGACCGTCTCGTTCGGGAACGACATCTCGAAGAGAATGCGTCCCGGCTTGACGTTCGCCACCCACCACTCGGGAGAACCCTTACCAGAACCCATGCGGGTTTCGGCCGGCTTCTTGGTCAGAGCCTGGTCCGGGAAGATCGAGATCCAGACCTTGCCACCACGCTTGATGTGGCGGGTCATCGCGATACGCGCCGACTCGATCTGCCGGTTCGTCACGTACGCGGGCTCGAGAGCCTGGATACCGAACTCGCCGAAGACGACCCGGTTACCGCCCTTGGACGCGCCACTGCGGTCCGGGTGATGCGGCTTACGGAAGCCCTTTGGGGGCTTACGCGGCATCAGCATGTGTCAGCCCTCCTGCTGCGTCTCGGCCGGAGCCGGAGCCGCGGCGACCGCGGCGTCGTTCACGTTCTCGCCGGCCGGGGCGTCGCCGCCACGAGCCTGAGCGGCCGCACGGCCGGCCTCGGTGCCGCCCGCGGTCGTGCCGGACGAACCGGAACGGCCACGACGCGGACGCTCGGGACGGTCGGCGCGGTCACGGCGCGGACGCGCGGGCGCCTCAGCCACGGCCTCGCGACCCGGTACGGCGTCGCCCTTGTAGATCCAGACCTTCACGCCGATCCGGCCGAACGTGGTACGGGCCTCGAAGAAGCCGTACTCGATGTTCGCCCGCAGCGTGTGCAGCGGAACGCGACCCTCACGGTAGAACTCCGTGCGGCTCATCTCCGCGCCGCCGAGGCGGCCGGAGACCTGAACCCGGATGCCCTTGCAGATCGGGTTCTTCATGGCCGACTGCATGGCCTTACGCATCGCGCGACGGAAGCTGACCCGGGAGGACAGCTGCTCGGCGACGCCCTGGGCAACCAGCTGAGCGTCCGACTCGGGGCTCTTCACCTCGAGGATGTTCAGCTGGACCTGCTTGCCGGTCAGCTTCTCGAGCTCGCCACGGATCCGGTCGGCCTCCGCACCCTTACGGCCGATGACGATGCCCGGCCGGGCGGTGTGGATGTCGACGCGCACCCGGTCACGGGTCCGCTCAATGTCGACCTTGGAGATGCCGGCGCGCTCGAGGCCCTTGGACATCATGCGGCGGATCTTGACGTCCTCGCCGATGTAGTCCTTGTAGAGCTTGTCCGCGAACCAGCGGCTCCGCCAGTCGGTGGAAATGCCGAGACGGAACCCGGTGGGGTGAACCTTCTGGCCCATTACTCGGCACCCTCCTGGTTGGCAGCCCCAGCGCTCTGGGACTCGGCCTTCGGCGCAGCCTTCTTGCTGCCGGAAGCCTTCTTCGCCGGGCGGGCCGTCTGGACCGCCTCGACCGCGATGGTGATGTGACAGGTGCGCTTGCGGATCCGGTAAGCCCGGCCCTGCGCACGCGGACGGAAACGCTTGAGCGTGGGGCCCTCGTCGACGAACGCCTCACTGACGAGGAGTGCGTCGGGGTCGAGCCGCTCGTTGTTCTCAGCGTTCGCGATCGCGCTGGCAAGCACCTTGTAGACCTGCTCGCTCGCCGACTGCGGCGCGAACTGCAGGCGGATCAGAGCCTCCTTCGCGGGCAGACCGCGGACGAGGTTGACCACACGGCGAGCCTTGCTCGGCGAGATGCGGACGTGCTTCGCAACTGCGCGAGAGCCCGGAAGCGCCGGAGCGTCATTCTTTACTGGCATCGCTGTAACCCCCTTCTTATCCGTGGACTGACTAGCGACGACGGCTCTTGCGGTCGTCCTTCTCGTGACCCTTGAACGTGCGGGTCAGAGCGAACTCGCCGAGCTTGTGACCGACCATGGCCTCGGTGACGAACACCGGGACGTGCTTGCGACCGTCGTGCACCGCGATCGTGTGCCCGAGCATGTCGGGAATGATCGTCGAGCGCCGCGACCAGGTCTTGATGACGTTCTTCGAGTTCTTCTCGTTCTGGACTTCCACCTTCTTGAGGAGGTGGTCGTCGACGAACGGGCCCTTCTTCAGGCTGCGAGGCATCTTTTAACTCCCGTTACCCGCGCTTGCGGGTGGCGTAGCGGCGGCGAACGATCAGCTTGTCGCTCTCCTGGCCCTTGCGGCGGGTACGGCCCTCCGGCTTTCCAGCCGGGTTGACCGGGTGGCGACCACCGGAGGTCTTACCCTCACCACCACCGTGCGGGTGGTCGACGGGGTTCATGGCGACACCACGGACGGTCGGGCGCTTGCCCTTCCAGCGCATGCGGCCGGCCTTACCCCAGTTGATGTTCGACTGCTCGGCGTTGCCGATCTCGCCGACCGTCGCGCGGCAGCGGATGTCGACACGCCGGATCTCACCGGAGGGCATACGCAGCGTGGCGTAGGCGCCCTCACGGCCGAGCAGCTGGATACCGACACCGGCCGAACGGGCCAGCTTGGCTCCACCGCCGGGACGAAGCTCCACACCGTGGACCGTCGTACCGACCGGGATGTTACGCAGGGGAAGGTTGTTCCCCGGCTTGATGTCCGAGCCCACGCCCGACTCGACGCGGTCGCCCTGCTTCAGGTCCTTCGGCGCGAGGATGTAGCGCTTCTCACCGTCGGCGTAGTGCAGCAGAGCGATGCGGGAGGTGCGGTTGGGGTCGTACTCGATGTGAGCGACCTTGGCCGGCACGCCGTCCTTGTCGTTCCGCTTGAAGTCGATCAGCCGGTACTGCCGCTTGTGGCCACCGCCCTGGTGCCGGGTGGTGATCCGGCCGTGGACGTTGCGGCCACCCTTCTTGGGCAGCGGAACCAGCAGAGACTTCTCCGGAGTCGACCGGGTGATCTCGGCGAAGTCGGCGACGCTGGAGCCACGACGGCCCGGCGTGGTCGGCTTGTACTTACGGATTGCCATGATTCACAAACCCCTTAGCTGACCGGGCCGCCGAAGGCCTCGATACGGTCACCGTCAGCCAGCTTCACCATCGCGCGCTTGGTCGCCTTGCGCTGACCCCAACCGGTCTTGGTGCGCTTGCGCTTGCCCTCGCGGTTCGCGGTGTTGACCGTCAGCACGCGGACGTTGAAGATCTGCTGGATCGCGATCTTGATCTGGGTCTTGTTCGCGTCCGGGTCGACGAGGAACGTGTACCAGTTCTGGTCGAGAACGCTGTAGCTCTTCTCGGAGACCACCGGGGCGACGATGATGTCGCGCGGGTCGGCGATCGTGCTCACTTGTCGCCCTCCTCGGACTTCTCGGACCCGCCCAGGAACTCGTCGAGCGCGACCTTGGTGAAGACGACCTCGTCGGCCACCAGCACGTCGTAGGTGTTGAGCTGACCGGACTCGATGAGGTGCACGGTCGGCTCGTTGCGCAGCGAAACCCAGTTCAGCTCGTCCTGGCTGTCCAGAACGACCAGGACCTTGGTGGTCTGGGCGACCTTGCGCAGCGTCGCGATCGCGGCCTTCGTCGACGGCTTCTCGCCGCTGACGAACGACTCGACCACGTGCACGCGACCGTCACGCGCCCGGTCCGAGAGGGCGCCACGCAGAGCGGCGGCCTTCATCTTCTTGGGAGTCCGCTGGCTGTAGTCGCGCGGCACGGGGCCGTGCACGACGCCACCACCGGTGAACTGCGGCGCGCGGATCGAGCCCTGACGAGCCCGGCCGGTGCCCTTCTGCTTGTACGGCTTCTTGCCGCCGCCGGCGACCTCGCCGCGGTTCTTGGCCTTGTGCGTGCCCTGACGGGCCGCGGCCAGCTGCGCCACGACGACCTGGTGCATCAGCGGGATGTTCGCCTGCACGTCGAAGACGCTGGCGGGCAGGTCGACAGAGCCGGCCTTGGCGCCCTCGATGTTGATCACGTCAACCGAGCTCACTTGGCACCGCCCTTCTTCTTCGCCGCGGTACGGACCAGGATCAGCGCGCCCTTGGGACCGGGCACCGCGCCCCGCACCAGGATGATGTTGCTCTCAGCGTCGACCGCCTGGATGGTCAGGTTCTGCACGGTGAAGCGCTTGCCACCCATGCGACCGGCCATCTTGACGCCCTTGAAGACGCGGCCGGGCGTGGCGCACGCGCCGATCGAACCCGGCGAGCGGTGCTTGCGCTCGACACCGTGGCTCGCACGCAGACCGTGGAAGCCGTGCCGCTTCATGACACCGGCGTAGCCCTTGCCCTTGGTCTTACCGGTGACGTCGATCGGCTGGCCGGCCGCGAACGCCTCGACGGTGACCTCCTGGCCGAGCTCGTACTCGCCGGCGTCGGTGGTGCGCAGCTCCACGATGTGCCGCCGCGGCGAAACGCCGGCCTTGGCGAACTGGCCGCTCTCCGGCTTGTTGACCTTCCGCGGGTCGATCGCGCCGTAAGCCAGCTGGACCGCGGAGTAGCCGTCCTTCTCATCGGTGCGGACCTGGGTCACGACGCACGGGCCGGCCTGCACCACGGTCACCGGGACAACCTTGTTGTTGTCCCAGACCTGGGTCATGCCGAGCTTGGCGCCCAGGATCCCCTTAACTTGCCTGTCCATTGTCCGGTCCCTACAGCTTGATCTCGATGTCGACGCCAGCCGGCAGGTCGAGGCGCATGAGCGAGTCGACCGTCTTCGGGGTCGGGTCGATGATGTCGATCAGACGCTTGTGCGTGCGCATCTCGAAGTGCTCGCGCGAGTCCTTGTACTTGTGCGGCGAACGGATCACGCAGAAACGGTTGATCTCCGTGGGCAGCGGCACCGGGCCCGCGACCTGCGCCCCGGTACGCGTCACCGTCTCGACGATCTTCCGCGCCGAGGAGTCGACGACCTCGTGGTCATAGGCCTTGAGCCGGATGCGGATCTTCTGTCCCGCCATGGTGGCTTCTGTTTCCTTCTCTCGATGCCGCTACGTGCGGAGGCGGTGCCTCCGCATGCCCGCAGGACCGTTGATCCTGCGTTGTCCGACCCCCGCGGTCGGGCGTGTCGCGCCTCTTCACAGAATGCTGGGCATTCTGCTGTCGGCCCCTGCCCCCTGACTGCTGGGGTAGACGCCGATCGCGGAGATCTGGGGGCCGGGCGGCAAGTCAAAACACACCCGGACACCCGGCGAGGGTGGGTAGCTATACGAGACAGCCACCCACCCCGCGCGGACGCAACCTGACTAGTATGCCGGATTGAATCCGGCAATGCTAATCGGGGTCACCTCTGAGGGTTGTTCGCGACGTCACGTGACGCTAAGCCACCGCCGCGAACAGTTCTCAGATCAGACGTTGATCTTCGTGACCGTTCCGGCGCCGACGGTGCGGCCACCCTCACGGATCGCGAACTTCAGGCCCTGCTCCATGGCGATCGGCTGGATCAGCTTGACCGACATCGAGGTGGAGTCGCCCGGCATGACCATCTCGGTGCCCTCGGGCAGCGTGACGACGCCGGTGACGTCCGTGGTGCGGAAGTAGAACTGCGGGCGGTAGTTCTGGAAGAACGGGGTGTGCCGGCCGCCCTCTTCCTTCGAGAGGATGTAGACCTGGCCCTCGAACTCCGTGTGCGGGGTGCTCGTGCCGGGCTTGACCACGACCATGCCGCGCTCGACGTCCTCGCGCTTGATGCCGCGGAGCAGCAGACCGACGTTCTCACCCGCGCGGGCCTCGTCGAGCAGCTTGCGGAACATCTCGATGCCGGTGCAGACGGTCTTGGTCGACTTCTCGCGGATACCGACGATCTCGACCTCCTCGTTCGGCTTGAGGATGCCACGCTCGGCGCGACCGGTCACCACGGTGCCACGGCCGGTGATCGTGAAGACGTCCTCGATCGGCATGAGGAACGGCTTCTCGGTCTCACGCTCGGGCTGCGGGATCGCGGTGTCGACCGCGTTCATCAGCTCCATGAGCTTGCCGGTCCACTCCGGGTCGCCCTCGAGCGCCTTGAGCGCCGAGACGCGCACGACCGGAAGGTCGTCGCCCGGGAACTCGTAGGTGCTGAGCAGCTCGCGGACCTCGAGCTCGACGAGCTCCAGGAGCTCCTCGTCCTCGACCATGTCGCTCTTGTTCAGGGCGACGACGATGTACGGAACGCCGACCTGGCGGGCCAGGAGCACGTGCTCCTTGGTCTGCGGCATCGGGCCGTCGGTGGCGGCCACGACCAGGATCGCGCCGTCCATCTGCGCGGCACCGGTGATCATGTTCTTGATGTAGTCAGCGTGGCCGGGGCAGTCCACGTGCGCGTAGTGACGCGACGCGGTCTGGTACTCGACGTGCGCGATCGAGATCGTGATACCACGGGCCTTCTCTTCAGGCGCCTTGTCGATCTCGTCGAACGGGGTGTACGGGTTCAGGTCCGGGAACTCGTCGTGCAGGACCTTCGTGATGGCCGCAGTCAGCGTCGTCTTACCGTGGTCGATGTGACCAATGGTGCCGATGTTGACGTGCGGCTTAGTCCGCTCGAACTTCGCCTTCGCCACTGGTGTCCTCCTGTGGACTGTGTCATTACTTTTCGCCCGGCACGCCGATAAGGCGCTCAGGACTCTGTCGACTGCTCGTGCACGTGCGGCCCTCGACGGACCGCACGTGCCTCAACGCGTCAGGCGCCGGTGGCCTTAGCGATGATCTCCTTCGCGACGCTCGCGGGAACCTCGGCGTAGGAGTCGAACTGCATGCTGTAGCTAGCCCGGCCGGCGGTCTTCGACCGCAGGTCGCCGACGTAGCCGAACATCTCCGAGAGCGGCACCAGAGCCTTGATGACGCGAGCGCCGTGACGCTCCTCCATCGACTGGATCATGCCACGACGGGAGTTGAGGTCGCCGATGACGTCACCCATGTTGTCCTCAGGGGTGGTGACCTCGACGGCCATCATCGGCTCGAGGAGAGCGGGGTCGGCCTTGCGGGCCGCCTCCTTCATCGCCATCGAGCCGGCGATCTTGAACGCCATCTCAGACGAGTCGACCTCGTGGTACTGACCGTCGACAAGCGTGAACTTGACGCCGACCAGCGGGTAACCGGCGAGGACGCCGTACTGCAGGGAGTCCTGCGCGCCCGCGTCCACCGAGGGGATGAACTCCTTGGGGATGCGACCACCGGTCACCGCGTTGACGAACTCGTACGTGGGCCCGTCCGCGCCGAGCTCCAGCGGGCCGACGGTGACGACGACCTTCGCGTACTGGCCCGAACCACCGGTCTGCTTCTTGTGGACGTACGTGAGCTTCTCCACGGTGCCGCGGATCGTCTCGCGGTACGCCACCTGCGGCTTACCGATGTTGGCCTCGACGTTGAACTCGCGGCGCATGCGGTCCACCAGGATGTCCAGGTGGAGCTCGCCCATGCCGGCGATGATCGTCTGACCGGTCTCCTCGTCGTTGAAGACGCGGAAGGTCGGGTCCTCTTCGGCCAGGCGCTGGATCGCGGTGCCCAGCTTCTCCTGGTCCGACTTGGTCTTCGGCTCGATGGCGACCTGGATGACCGGCTCAGGGAAGGTCATCGACTCCAGGATGACCGGGTTCGCCGGGTCGCTGAGCGTGTCACCGGTGGTGGTCTGCTTGAGACCCTGGACGGCGATGATGTCGCCGGCCTGCGCGGTGGCGCGCTCCTCACGCTTGTTCGCGTGCATCTGGTAGATCTTGCCGATCCGCTCTTTACGGTCCTTGGTGGAGTTGACCACCTGGGAACCGGAGTCGAGCGTGCCGGAGTAGACCCGGACGTAGGTCAGCTTGCCGAGGTGCTTGTCCGTCTGGATCTTGAAGGCCAGACCGGAGAACGGCTCGTCGTTCGAGGGCTTGCGCAGCATCGCCGTCTCGCCGTCGGTGGCCGTGCCCTCGATCGCCGGGATGTCCAGCGGCGACGGCAGGTAGTCGACGACGGCGTCGAGCATGGGCTGAACGCCCTTGTTCTTGAACGCCGAGCCACACAGGACCGGGTTGGCCTTGCTGGCGATCGTGGCGCGCCGGATGGCGGCCCTGATCTCGTCGACCGAGACCTCTTCGCCCTCGAGGTACTTCTCCATGACCGCGTCATCGACGTCGGCCAGGGTCTCGATCAGCTTCTCGCGCCACTCGTTCGCGGAGTCGACCAGGTCGGCCGGGATCTCCTCGATCGCGTAGTCCTCACCCTTCTGGGTCTCCCCACGCCAGGTGAGCGCCTTCATGTCGATCAGGTCGACGACACCGATGTGGTCACCCTCGAGCCCGATCGGGATCTGGAGGACCAGCGGAGTGGCGTTGAGCCGGTCGATCATCATCTGGACGCAGCGGAAGAAGTCGGCACCGGTCCGGTCGAGCTTGTTGACGAAGCACATCCGGGGGACGTCGTACTTGTCCGCCTGGCGCCACACGTTCTCGGTCTGGGGCTCGACACCGGCCACACCGTCGTACACCGCGACCGCACCGTCGAGCACCCGCAGCGACCGCTCGACCTCGACCGTGAAGTCGACGTGGCCGGGCGTGTCGATGATCTGAATCGTGTAGCCCTTCCACTCGCACTTCGTGGCGGCGGAGGTGATGGTGATACCGCGTTCCTGCTCCTGCTCCATCCAGTCCATGACGGCGGCGCCCTCGTGGACCTCACCGATCTTGTACGTGATGCCGGTGTAGAACAGGATCCGCTCGGTCGTCGTGGTCTTACCAGCGTCGATGTGCGCCATGATGCCGATGTTGCGTACCTTGGCGAGCGCGTCTGCGGCGGCCACTTCCATCCCTACTTTTCTTCGTCGTCGTCTCGTGGACCGGTACGACTGCCGTGGCCCGGCCGGAGCCGGGCCCGCAGCAGGGTCTTACCAGCGGTAGTGCGCGAAGGCCTTGTTGGACTCCGCCATCTTGTGAGTGTCCTCGCGACGCTTGACCGCGGCGCCGAGACCGTTGCTGGCGTCGAGCAGCTCGTTCTGGAGGCGCTCGATCATGGTCTTCTCGCGGCGGGCCTTGGAGTACTGGACCAGCCAGCGCAGACCGAGGGTGGTCTGACGCGGGGTACGAACCTCGACCGGCACCTGGTAGGTCGCGCCACCGACGCGGCGGCTGCGGACCTCGAGGGTCGGCTTCACGTTGTCCATCGCGCGCTTGAGGATGACCACCGGGTCGGTGCCGCTCTTCTCGCGGGCACCTTCCAGGGCTCCGTACACGATGCGCTCGGCGAGCTGGCGCTTGCCGGCGACGAGGATCTTGTTGACCAGCTGAGTCACCAGCGGGGAGTTGTACACCGGGTCAGCGACCACAGGGTGGCGCGGAGCGGGTCCCTTACGCGGCATATCAGCTCTTCTCCTTCTTCGCGCCGTAACGGCTGCGGGCCTGCTTGCGGTTGCGGACACCCTGGGTGTCCAGCGAACCGCGAACGATCTTGTAGCGGACGCCCGGAAGGTCCTTAACACGACCGCCACGCACGAGCACGATCGAGTGCTCCTGCAGGTTGTGGCCGACGCCCGGGATGTACGCCGTCACCTCGATCTGGCTGCTGAGCTTCACACGAGCGACCTTGCGCAGCGCAGAGTTCGGCTTCTTGGGGGTGGTGGTGTACACGCGCGTGCACACGCCGCGCCGCTGAGGACTTCCCTTCAGCGCCGGCGTCTTCGTCTTGCTCGTCTTCGCCTGGCGGCCCTTGCGGACCAGCTGCTGGATCGTGGGCACCGGGTTTCTCCGCTCCCTTCGGCCGCTTCCTGTAATACGGCCGCACCGTGTATGTCTGCCTCTGTGTGGCGGCCACTCCCGAAGGGAGCGTCCGACACCCGCGGTCGGGCGTGTCGTCCGGCTCACGGTCCCATCACGCGTGAAGGTTCACGCGCTCCGGCTTTGTCTGTGTCAGGGCTCGGTCACCCGCCGGGCAGAACCCGGCGTGAGACTTTGCGCCCATCGTGCTGCTGAGACCCGTCGCACATTCCGATTCGGGCGCACGCACGAGTTGCCCGGGCGAGCCCGGGCACGAGGGGAAAGACTACCCACCCTGCGCACCCAGGTCAAAATGAACCCAGGCTCCCACGATGGACATCTCCGTATACCAGTGTACCGGGTACTCCTGCGCGCCATCCTCGCGGTGCCAGATCTCCGCTTTCCGGGCCCCTCGCCGAGGCTTCGCAGCGGTCATGTCAGCTGCAACACCAGCCCCAATCCCAGGGCCAGCACCGCCAGCGCGGCGCCGCTGAGACCACACGCGATGCCGCCGACCGTGAGCCCACGACCGGTGAATCGGACCTGGCCAGGCCGCGGCTCCCGGGCGATCTGCCGGCGGGCCACCAGCGCAGTGACCACCGCGCCCGTGCACGCCAGGATGCTGAGCAGGGTAAACGCACCGGCGACCCAGCCGCCCCAGCCCTCCTCCGCGCCGGTGAGCCCGAAGCAGAGTGCGGCGAACGACACCAGGACCGCGGCGATACCGGCGACCAGCGAACCGATGGCCGCGCCCGACGTGATCGGCGCCACCCGCAGATGCACCAGGCCGAAGTCGGTCCCGGTCACCTGGTCGACCCGCTCCGGCTCCCAGCCGGCGGAGACCGGCGGCCGGGGCATCGGCGGGGGCGGAACGAAACCATAGGGCGATCCGTACGGCACCGGCGGCGGCGGGCCGTTCGGCGCCGGATACGGCGGGCGCAGTGGTTGCGTCATGGCAGAAAGCATGTCACCCGTACGAGCCGTGCCGCACCCCGCCCGGCGCGGGCTCAGTTGGTCCCTGGCGCGAAGTCCTGCCCGCCCGGCGCCACGGCCAGGTGCAGCAATCCGGCGATCAGCACCACCACCAGCGCGGTGAGGGCCAGCACCAGCCCGCCCCAGGCCAGCCTGCGGCCTCGTCTGATCCAGGCCGACCCGGTCAGGTACCCGCCGGCCGCATAGGCCTGACGGGCCGCCTGACGGGCCAGAAGGAGCGCCAGAGTGGCCGGAATCACGCCTCCCACGAGCGGGCCGGTGAGCAGCCCCACCAGACCGAGCGCGAAAACGGCCCGCGCCTTCGTCGACGGCACCGGTTCCGGGTCCATCGGGTGGCGTGTGTGCGCAGTGGTGGGAAGGGTCACCCACCCATCTTAGAAACGCCCGCAGGGCGGCCGCGCCATGCGCGACCGCCCTGCGGAGAGAACCTTGCGAAACCCTTAGCGGTACGACCCGAAGTCGAAGTCGTCCAGCGGCACAGCCTGCCCGCTGGCCGGCCCGAAGCCGTAGTCGGTCTCGGGGTACCCGGTCATCGAGTACACCTTGGCCTTGGCCTCCTCGGTCGGCTCGACCCGGATGTTGCGGTACTTGGAGATACCGGTACCGGCCGGGATGAGCTTACCGATGATGACGTTCTCCTTGAGGCCCACCAGCGAGTCGCTGCGCGAGTTGATCGCAGCGTCGGTGAGCACCCGGGTGGTCTCCTGGAAGGAGGCCGCCGAGAGCCAGGAGTCGGTCGCCAGCGACGCCTTGGTGATACCCATCAGCACCGGACGACCGGCGGCGGGCTCGCCACCCTCGCCCACGAGCCGGCGGTTCTCCGACTCGAAGAGGGCGCGGTCGACCAGCACACCCGGCAGGAACTCGGTCGCGCCGGAGTCGATGACCGTCACGCGCTTGAGCATCTGGCGAATGATGATCTCGATGTGCTTGTCGTGGATGAGCACACCCTGCGAGCGGTAGACCTCCTGGACCTCCTGGGTCAGGTGGACCTGGACCGCACGCGGGCCCATGATGCGCAGCAGTTCGTGCGGGTCGATGGTGCCCTCGGTGAGCTTCTCGCCGACCTTGACGTGGCCACCGTCGTGCGCCCGCAGTTTGACGCGCTTGGAGATCTTGTCGTAAACGATCTCCTCGCTGCCGTCGTCCGGGATCACGACGATCTTGCGCGAACGCTCGCCGTCCTCGATGCGGATGCGTCCCGGGGTGTCGGCGATGGGCGCCTTGCCCTTGGGCACGCGGGCCTCGAAGATCTCCTGGACACGCGGCAGACCCTGCGTGATGTCCTCACCCGCCACACCACCGGTGTGGAAGGTACGCATCGTCAGCTGGGTACCCGGCTCACCGATCGACTGGGCCGCGATGATGCCGACCGCCTCGCCGATGTCCACGGCCTTACCGGTCGGCAGCGACCGGCCGTAGCAGGCCGCACACACGCCCAGCTTCGACTCACAGGTCAGCACGCTGCGCACCCGGACCGTCTCGGTGCCCGCGGCGACCAGCTTGTCGACCAGGATCGAGTTGAGGTCCTCGCCACGGGCGACAACCAGGTTGCCGGCCTTGTCGAAGATGTCGTCAGCGAGCGTGCGGGCGTGGATGCCGGTCTCGGCGTGCGCCTCCAGCTCGAGCTCACCCTGCTGGTTCGGCAACAGCACCGCCATCGGGATCGCGCGCTCGGTGCCGCAGTCCTCCTCGCGGATGATGACGTCCTGCGAGACGTCCACCAGACGACGGGTCAGGTAACCCGAGTCGGCGGTACGCAGCGCGGTGTCGGCCAGACCCTTACGGGCACCGTGCGTGGAGATGAAGTACTCCAGAACGGTCAGACCCTCGCGGTACGACGAGGTGATCGGCCGCGGGATGATCTCACCCTTGGGGTTGGCCACCAGGCCGCGGATCGCGGCGATCTGCCGGAGCTGGAGGAGGTTACCGCGAGCGCCGGAGTTGATCATGACCCAGAGCGGGTTCTCCTGCGGCAGCGCGGTCTCCATCTCCTTGGAGATGTCGTTCGTCGCCTTGGTCCAGATGTCGATGAGCTCGCTACGGCGCTCCTCGACGGTGATCAGACCACGCTGGTACTGCTTGTCGATCTGGTCCGCCTCGCCCTGGTAGCGAGCGAGGATCTCCGGCTTGCGCGGCGGGGCGATGACGTCGCCCATACCGATCGTCACGCCGGACCAGGTGGCCCAGTGGAAACCGGCCTCCTTGAGCGCGTCCAGGGTCGCGGCCAGGGCGACCTTCGGGAAACGCTCGGCGAGGTCGTTGACGATCGCCGACAGCTGACCCTTGCGGATCTCGTAGTTGACGTACCGGTACCCCGGGGGCAGCGTCTCGTTGAAGATGACCCGGCCCAGGGTGGTCTCGACCAGAACCTGGTCGCCCTCCACCCAGTCCTCGGGCGCGACCCACGGCTCGCCCTTGGCGCCGTTGTCGACCCCGACGACCTCACGCAGCCGGATCTTGACCGGTGCCTGGAGGTGCAGTTCGCCGTTGTCGAACGCCATCCGCGCCTCGGCGTCGGAGCTGAACACCCGACCCTCGCCCTTGGCACCGGGCGTCATGTGGGTCAGGTAGTACAGACCGATGACCATGTCCTGGGTGGGCATGGTGACCGGCTTGCCGTCGGCCGGCTTGAGGATGTTGTTCGACGACAGCATCAGGATCCGGGCCTCGGCCTGCGCCTCGGCCGACAGCGGCACGTGCACCGCCATCTGGTCACCGTCGAAGTCGGCGTTGAACGCCGTACAGACGAGCGGGTGGATCTGGATCGCCTTGCCCTCGACCAGCTGCGGCTCGAAGGCCTGGATGCCGAGGCGGTGCAGGGTCGGCGCACGGTTCAGCAGAACCGGGTGCTCGCTGATGACCTCTTCGAGGACGTCCCACACGACCGGGCGCTGCCGCTCGACCATCCGCTTGGCGGACTTGATGTTCTGCGCGTGGTTCAGGTCGACCAGGCGCTTCATCACGAACGGCTTGAACAGCTCCAGCGCCATCTGCTTCGGCAGGCCGCACTGGTGCAGCTTGAGCCGGGGGCCGACGACGATGACGGAACGACCGGAGTAGTCGACCCGCTTGCCGAGCAGGTTCTGACGGAACCGGCCCTGCTTGCCCTTGAGCATGTCGGAGAGCGACTTCAGCGGGCGGTTACCCGGGCCGGTGACCGGCCGGCCACGACGGCCGTTGTCGAACAGCGCGTCGACGGCCTCCTGGAGCATCCGCTTCTCGTTGTTCACGATGATCTCGGGCGCGCCCAGGTCGATCAGTCGCTTGAGGCGGTTGTTCCGGTTGATGACCCGGCGGTACAGGTCGTTCAGGTCGGAGGTCGCGAAGCGGCCACCGTCGAGCTGCACCATCGGGCGCAGGTCCGGCGGGATGACCGGCACGCAGTCCAGGACCATGCCGAGCGGGGAGTTGCGGGTGTTCAGGAACGCCGCGACGACCTTGAGCCGCTTGAGCGCCCGGATCTTCCGCTGGCCCTTGCCGGAACGGATGATCTCCCGAAGGTTCTCCGCCTCGGCGTCCAGGTCCATGTTCTGGAGCAGAGCCTTGATGGCCTCGGCGCCCATGCCACCGGTGAAGTACTCACCGAAGCGGTCCCGCAGCTCGCGGTAGAGCAGCTCGTCGGTGACCAGCTGCTTCGAGTCGAGCTTGCGGAAGGTGTCGAGCACCTCGTCGAGGCGGTCGATCTCGCGCTGCGCCTTGTCCCGGATCTGGCGCATCTCGCGCTCGCCGGCTTCCTTGACCTTGCGGCGCACGTCGGCCTTGGCACCCTCGGCTTCAAGCTCCGCGAGGTCCTGCTCCAGCTTGGCGGCCCGCTTCTCGATCTCGGAGTCGCGGCTGTTCTCGGACTGGCGCTTCTCGGCGAAGATCTCGTTCTCGATCGTGGACATGTCACGGTGACGCGACTCGGCGTCAACGCTCGTGATCACGTACGAGGCGAAGTAGATGATCTTCTCGAGGTCCTTGGGAGCAAGGTCCAGCAGGTAGCCGAGCCGGCTCGGGACACCCTTGAAGTACCAGATGTGGGTCACCGACGCGGCCAGCTCGATGTGACCCATGCGCTCACGGCGGACCTTGGATCGGGTCACCTCGACGCCGCAGCGCTCACAGATGATGCCCTTGAACCGGACCCGCTTGTACTTGCCGCAGTAGCACTCCCAGTCCCGCTGAGGGCCGAAGATCTTCTCGCAGAAGAGTCCGTCCTTCTCGGGCTTGAGGGTGCGGTAGTTGATCGTCTCGGGCTTCTTGACCTCGCCGTGCGACCACTGCCGGATGTCGTCAGCGGTAGCAAGGCCGATGCGCAACTCGTCGAAGAAGTTGACGTCGAGCACTTGGACTATCCCTCGTGTTTCGTTGCTCGGGTGAATTCAAGGCCGGCGGGGGCGTCCCGGCCGGTCCCGACTCACATCAGGACCGGCCGGGGACGCTCTCCGTCAGATCTCTTCGACGCTGCTGACGCCCTCGTTCGGGCGCCGGGACAGGTCGATGCCGAGTTCCTCCGCGGCCCGGAAGACCTCGTCGTCCGTCTCGCGCATCTCCAGAGCCACACCGTCGCTGGACAGCACCTCGACGTTCAGGCACAGCGACTGCAGCTCCTTGAGGAGCACCTTGAAGGACTCCGGGATTCCCGGCTCCGGGATGTTCTCGCCCTTGACGATGGCCTCGTAGACCTTCACGCGGCCCAGGACGTCGTCGGACTTGATGGTGAGCAGCTCCTGCAGGGCATAGGCCGCCCCGTAGGCCTGCATGGCCCAGCACTCCATCTCACCGAAGCGCTGGCCACCGAACTGCGCCTTACCACCCAGCGGCTGCTGCGTGATCATCGAGTACGGGCCGGTCGACCGGGCGTGAATCTTGTCGTCGACCAGGTGGTTCAGCTTCAGGATGTAGACGTAGCCGACCGAGATCGGGTCCGGCAGCGGCTCACCGGAACGACCGTCGAACAGGTGCGCCTTGCCGTCGCCGTTGACCAGCCGCTTACCGTCGCGGTTGACCAGCGTCGACTCCAGCAGGCCCTTGATCTCGTCTTCCTGGGCGCCGTCGAAGACCGGGGTCGCGACGTTGCTGTCGGCGGGAGACTCGTGGGCCTCGATCGAGCGGAGCTGACGCTTCCAAGCCTCGTCGTCACCCTCGACCGACCAGCCGGTCTTGGCGATCCACCCGAGGTGGGTCTCCAGGACCTGGCCGATGTTCATACGCGAGGGGACACCGAGCGGGTTGAGCACGATGTCGACGGGGGTGCCGTCTTCCAGGAACGGCATGTCCTCGACCGGAAGGATCTTGGAGATGACGCCCTTGTTGCCGTGCCGGCCCGCGAGCTTGTCGCCGTCCTGGATCTTCCGCTTCTGCGCGACGTAGACCCGGACCAGCTCGTTCACACCGGGGGGCAGCTCGTCGCCGTCCTCGCGGGAGAACGTCCGGACACCGATGACGGTGCCGGTCTCGCCGTGCGGAACCTTCAGCGAGGTGTCCCGGACCTCCCGGGCCTTCTCACCGAAGATCGCGCGGAGAAGCCGCTCCTCCGGAGTCAGCTCGGTCTCGCCCTTCGGCGTGACCTTGCCGACCAGGATGTCACCGGGGACGACCTCGGCACCGATCCGGATGATGCCGCGCTCGTCCAGGTCGGCGAGCATTTCCTCGCTGACGTTGGGGATGTCGCGGGTGATCTCTTCCGGGCCCAGCTTGGTGTCGCGGGCGTCGACCTCGTGCTCCTCGATGTGGATCGAGGTGAGGACGTCCTGCTGCACGAGGCGCTGCGACAGGATGATCGCGTCCTCGTAGTTGTGGCCTTCCCAGCACATGAACGCGACGAGCAGGTTGCGCCCGAGGGCCATCTCGCCCTCGTCGGTGCAGGGACCGTCGGCGATGACCTGGCCGGCCTCGACCCGGTCACCCTCGAAGACGACCGGCTTCTGGTTGACGCAGGAGCCGGCGTTGCTGCGGCGGAACTTGTGCAGCAGGTAGGTCCGGCGGTGGCCGTCGTCCTGGTGCACCGTCACGTAGTCGGCGCACAGGTCCTCGACCACACCGGCGACCTCGGCGACGACAACGTCACCGGCGTCGACCGCGGCGCGGTACTCCATGCCGGTGCCGACCAGCGGCGACTCGGCCTTGACCAGCGGCACGGCCTGACGCTGCATGTTCGCGCCCATGAGGGCACGGTTCGCGTCGTCGTGCTCGAGGAAGGGGATCATCGCGGTCGCGACCGAGGTCATCTGTCGCGGCGAGACGTCCATGTAGTCGACCTCGGTGCCGGGCACGTAGTCGACCTCACCGCCCTTACGGCGGACCAGGACGCGGTCCTCGGCGAAGGTGTTGTCACTCGACAGCACCGCGTTCGCCTGGGCCTTGATGAACCGGTCTTCCTCGTCGGCCGTGAGGTAGTGCACCTCGTCGGTGACGACACCGGCCTCGACCTTGCGGTACGGCGTCTCGATGAAGCCGAACGGGTTGACCCGCGCGAACGTCGAGAGCGCGCCGATCAGACCGATGTTCGGGCCTTCGGGCGTCTCGATCGGGCACATCCGGCCGTAGTGCGACGGGTGCACGTCACGAACCTCGAAGCCGGCCCGCTCACGGGACAGACCACCCGGGCCGAGCGCCGACAGACGGCGACGGTGGGTCAGACCCGCGAGCGGGTTGGTCTGGTCCATGAACTGCGACAGCTGCGAGGTACCGAAGAACTCCTTGATCGCGGCCACGACGGGCCGGATGTTGATCAGGGTCTGCGGAGTGATCGCCTCGACGTCCTGCGTCGTCATACGCTCGCGGACGACGCGCTCCATCCGGGACAGGCCCACGCGGACCTGGTTCTGGATGAGCTCGCCGACCGTCCGCAGACGCCGGTTACCGAAGTGGTCGATGTCGTCCGCTTCGTAACCGTCCTCACCGGCGTGCAGCCGGCACAGGTAGTCGACGGTCTTGACGATGTCTTCCTCGGAGAGCGTGCCCCGAACGATCGGGACATCGATCTCGAGCTTCTTGTTGAACTTGTACCGGCCGACCTTGGCGACGTCATACCTCTTCGGGTTGAAGAAGAGGTTGTCGAGCAGGGTCTGCGCGTTCTCCCGGGTGGGGGGCTCGCCAGGGCGCAGCTTCCGGTAGATGTCGAGTAGGGCCTCGTCCTGCCCGGCGATGTGGTCCTTCTCGAGCGTCGTCATGAGCAGCTCGGACCAGCCGAACCGCTCACGGATCTGGTCCGCCGACCAGCCGATGGCCTTGAGCAGGACGGTGACGGCCTGCCGGCGCTTGCGGTCGATGCGGACACCGACCGTGTCGCGCTTGTCGATGTCGAACTCCAGCCAGGCACCCCGGCTGGGGATGACCTTGACGCTGGTGAGGTCGCGGTCGGAGGTCTTGTCCGGCTCCTTGGTGAAGTACACGCCCGGCGAACGGACGAGCTGACTCACCACGACCCGCTCGGTGCCGTTGATGACGAACGTCCCCTTGGGGGTCATCATCGGGAAGTCACCCATGAACACGGTCTGGCTCTTGATCTCGCCAGTGGTGTTGTTGGTGAACTCCGCGGTCACGAACAGCGGGGCACAGTAGGTCAGGTCCTTCTCCTTGCACTCCTCGATCGAGGCCTTGACCTCGTCGAAGCGCGGAGCGGAGAAGGACAGCGACATGGTGCCGGAGAAGTCCTCAATGGGACTGATCTCTTCGAGGATCTCTGCGAGGCCCGAGTGGGCGTGCGGGTCGTCCGTCGTCCGGGCCTGCCAAGCCTCGTTACCGACCAGCCAGTCGAACGAGTCCGTCTGGAGGGCGAGGAGGTTGGGGACCTCTAGCTGCTCGGTGATCCGGCCGAAAGAGACCCGGCGGGGTGCGTAAGCGCTCGACGTACGGCTGGTCTTCGCAGGGCGGGAAGCTGCCAAGATGCGTCCTTCCGAGGACCGGTGCTGCTATGCGGCTGAGTTGCTGATGCAACTGGTCTGCGTGCACTCCAATGAGCCCCCGGGAATTTATCCACATGGATATCCCGACAGGCATCTAGACAGAAGGCAGCGCAAACTAGCAGTGTAGCCGCTCGGCTAACCGCTGTCCAGCCCACACCGGAGGTTGCCTGCGGAACGTATCCCCGCCGCCGCTGACCTGCGAATCCGCGGGTCTGCGTCGTGCCGGGGCCGCTCAGAAACGCGGCGACTATTCCTCTGGTGCCGGTCCGATGGGTATCGGCGGTAGTCCCCGTTACCCATAGGGCGGCTGTCGCAAGCGCGGAAACTTGCTGATGTCAGCGTGCCTGTCCGCCGACACACAGTCAAGGGCTGTGCCGCGGGTCGGACAGTCGCGGTCATCCACCCGGCGCACCAAACGGCCCTTTGATGACGTTTGGTGAGCTATATCCACCTTTGCCGTGTGCAGCGCATGCCCCTCGAACGGGCATCTCTGAGCTGGGCGGACCGCCACCCGGAAACGGCGATGGCGGAGACCCGAACGGATCTCCGCCATCGACGGATGGAGCTGGTGGAGCGTCAGATCACTTGAGGGAGACCTTGGCGCCTTCGCCCTCGAGCTTGGCCTTGGCGGCCTCGGCCTTCTCCTTGTTGACACCCTCGAGGATCGCCTTCGGGGCGCTCTCGACGGCGTCCTTGGCCTCCTTGAGGCCCAGGCCGGTCAGCTCACGCACGACCTTGATGACCTGGATCTTCTTGCCACCGTCGCCCTCGAGGACAACGTCGAAGGAGTCCTTCTCGGGCTCGGCCTCGGTGGCGGCCGGGCCGGCCGGGCCGGCCATCGCGACGGGGGCGGCGGCCTTGACGTCGAAGACGTCCTCGAACTGCTTCACGAACTCGGAGAGCTCGATCAGGGTCATTTCCTTGAACGCGTCGAGCAGGTCTTCGGTGCTGAGCTTCGCCATGTGAGGCAACCTTTCCTAAGTTCTTTTGACGTTTAACGGTTCACGCGTGGCCTCAGGCCTCCGCGGAACCGGCCGTTTCACGCTCTGCCCGAAGGGCATCCACCGTGCGCACCACCTTGGTGAGCGGCGCCTGGAAGGTGGCAGCGGCCTTGCTGAGGTTGGCCTTCATGGCGCCGGCCAGCTTGGCCAGCAGAACCTCACGGGACTCAAGGTCAGCAAGCTTGTTGACCTCGTCGGCCGTGATGGCCTTGCCCTCGAAGACACCGCCCTTGATGACGAGAACGGGGTGGGCCTTGGCGAAGGCACGAAGGCCCTTGGCCGCCTCGACCACGTCACCGTTCACGAAGGCGAGCGCGGTAGGACCGGTGAACAGCGCGTCGAGACCCTCGATACCCGCGTCGTTCGCAGCACGCTTCGCGAGCGTGTTCTTGGCGACGGCGTACTTGTTCTCGCCGCCCAGCGACCGCCGGAGCTCAGTGAGCTCCTTAACGGTGAGGCCGCGGTATTCGGTCAACACGGTGGCCGCCGAAGCACGGAAGTGGTCCGTGAGTTCGGCAACAGCCGAAGCCTTGTCGGCCCGGACCGGCTTGTCCGCCATGTCCCTCCTCTCTCAGTGCTGTGCCACTGGTCGAGAGGGTCCGCACAAAAGCAAAACGCCCCGGCGCAGGGGCACGGGGCGGATTCGGACACACGCGCAAACGCGGCCGACGATCACGAACCGTTCTCCCCTACACGGGTCGCCCGCTCCCAGCGGGACCTTCGGCCGCGACGTCCGTCATGACGACGATCGTTGCGGCGACCAGCGGTCTATGGGTGGAACTTCGATTCTGAAGCGTACGCGGACGAGCCGCCGAAACCAAATCGGCCCTCCCGTCCCCTGGTGGGAAGGTCAGGACCGCCCCCGGCGAAGACGCGCGTACAGGGCGAGGACCGCGGCGCACCAGAGCACGGTCCAGCCGGTGAGCAGCGCCAGAGTGCCCGCGGCCGGGACGGCGCCCTCACCCAGTGCCCGTGCGGTGGACATCACCGGAGGCGCCAGCCACGGGGCGATCGAGTCGCGCAAGCCGAGCACGATGGTCAGGATCGAACCGCTCACCAGGACCGTGACACCCGGCAGCACCCGGCGCGTGACGGCCCGGCCGGCCAGCGCGCCCAGCGCCACCGCGGCGACGACCGCCAAGCCGTGCGCCACGACCCCGAGCAGCACGCCGGTTCCGAGGCCGGGTTCGGCGGAACCCGGCTCCGGCGGGCGGATGCCACCGAACGGCCACGGCGCCAGCATCGCCAGCACGCAGACCCCGGCCGCCAGGATGAGGGCGGCCAGCAGGCCGGCGGCGCCCTCCCGGACCGGGCCGACGGCCAGGCGGGCCAGCCGGCGTTGCGCGTCCGGCTCGGTGTCCAGCAGCGACTTGGTGAGCCACGCCAGGACCGGGAAGAGACAGACCGCGGAGTAGCCGTACGCGGCCGCCGCGGGGGGAGGCGCCGCCGCCGTAGAGGACGGAGAGGACCGCCAGGACGGTGATCAGGGGCGCCAGTGCCCGGCCGCCGCGCAGGAAACCGGCCAGTCGCATCCTGGTGAGCGCGATCATCGGTCCTGCCCCTCACCGAGGTCGTTCGCCCGTACCCGCGCGGGGTCTCTCTCCCGGACGCCGAGGACACGGTGACCGGAGGCACGCAGCCGGTCCATCGTCTCGGCGGCCTCGTGCCGTCGCACCGCGACCTCGACCACCACGTCGTCCGCGTCCGATCGGCCCGGCGGCGTGAGCGGGAGGTGCGCGGAGGAATCCGCCGTGGGGTGGAGAGTGTGGCCGGTGACTGTCCAGTGGACCGCGCCGGGAAGGCTGGCGATCTCGCCCCGGTGGTCGCTGACCAGGACCGCTCCCCCGGCCGCGGTGACCTCGGCGACAAGCTGCGGGATCAGTTCGCGGGAGGGGGCGTCGAGGCCCTCCCACGGCTCGTCGAGGACCAGGAGGCCGGGCGGGGTGAGGAGCGCCTGGGCCAGGCCGACCTTCTGCGCGGTGCCCTTGGACAGGTCGGGCAGCGGGGTGCCGGCATGGGCGGTCAGGCCGAGACGGTCGATCCACGGGTCCGCGGCGGCGGCCGGCAGGCCACGGATCGCGGCCATCGAGCGCAGGTAGTCGAGCGTGGTGAACGGCTGAGCGGCGGGGAAACGCTCGGGAACCCAGCCGACCGTCGCGGGGCGGTCGTGGATGGCGCCGCGGACCGGACGGAGCACGCCGGCGGCCAACTGGAGCAGCGTGGACTTGCCCGCGCCGTTACGGCCGAGAACCACGATCGTCTGGCCGGGTCGGACGGTCGCGTCCACCTCGCGCAGAGTCCACGGGGCGCGGCGGGCGTACCGGAACCAGACCTTGTCGAAACGCACGGCCGGAAGCCTCCCACAGACGGCGCCCACGACGCACGCGCGGAGAAAGCGAAAACCCCCGGGAAGTCTCCCCGGGGGTTTCGTCGAGCTGTGGATCAGGCGTTGGCTTCGCCGCGCAGGTTCTTCTGCACGTTCGGGTCGACCTGGACGCCCGGGCCCATCGTGGTGGCGACGGTGACCTTCTTCAGGTACTTGCCCTTGGCGGCGGACGGCTTGGCCCGGAGGACCTCGTCGAGCACCGCGGCGTAGTTGTCGATCAGCTGCTCCGCCGAGAAGGACGCCTTGCCGATGATCAGGTGCAGGTTGGAGTGCTTGTCCACCCGGAAGGTGATCTTGCCGCCCTTGATCTCGTTGACGGCCTTGGTCACGTCCATGGTGACGGTGCCGGTCTTCGGGTTCGGCATGAGGCCACGCGGGCCGAGGATCCGGGCGATCCGGCCGATCTTGGCCATCTGGTCCGGCGTCGCGATCGCGGCGTCGAAGTCCAGCCAACCACCCTGGATCCGGGCGACGAGCTCGTCGGTGCCGACCTCGTCGGCGCCGGCCGCGACGGCCTCTTCGGCCTTGGCGCCCTGGGCGAAGACGATGACGCGGGCGGTCTTACCGGTGCCGTGCGGCAGGTTGACCACGCCGCGGACCATCTGGTCGGCCTTACGCGGGTCCACACCGAGGCGCATGGCGACCTCGACGGTGGCGTCGAACTTGACCGGGCTGGTCTCCTTCGCGAGGGCGATCGCGTCCTTCGGCTCGTAGAGCTTGTTGGCGTCGATCTTCTCGGCGGCGGCCCGGTAGGACTTGCTGCGCTGTGCCATTACTCAGTAACTCCTGTGGTTGTTGGCGGAGCCGCACGATGGCGGCCCCTCCCACTGATATCGCCGGGGCTCCGGCGATCAGATCTTGGTGACCTGGTTGAAGTTCAGCTCGACCGGGGTCTCCCGGCCGAAGATCGACACCAGGACCTTGAGCTTCTGCTGGTCGGCGTTGATCTCACTGATCGAGGCCGGCAGCGAAGCGAACGCGCCGTCGGTGACCGTGACCGAGTCGCCGACCTCGAAGTCGAGGACCCTGATCTCGGGCTTCGACTTCTTCTCCTCGGCCTGGACGGCCGGGGCCAGCCACTTCAGCACCTCGTCGAGCGAGAGCGGGGCCGGCCGGTCGACCCGGTCGGTGGCGCCGACGAAGCCGGTCACACCGGGCGTGTTGCGCACGCAGGAGTAGGACTCCGGGGTCAGGTCCATCCGGACCAGGATGTAACCCGGGAAGACCTTGGCCTGCACCTGGTTGCGCTTGCCGTTCTTGACCTCGACCTCTTCGCGGGTCGGCACCTCGACCTGGAAGATGAACTCCTCCATGTCGAGGCTGGTGATCCGGGTTTCGAGGTTGGTCTTGACCTTGTTCTCGTAGCCCGCGTAGGAGTGCACCACGTACCAGTCGCCGGGGGCGTAGCGCAGCTTCTGCCGCAGCTCCTTGACGGGGTCGTAATCCTCGTCAGCCTCGGGCGCCTGGACCGCGACCGCAGCGATGGCCGCCTCTACCGACTCGTCGGTCTCCGGCGACGACTGCTCGTCAGCAGACTGCGCGGTCTCGTCGTCGTACTCAGGCACGCTCGCTCACTTCCAAATAGGTCTCTACGGTGCGGGGTCGCCGGGCGTCGACCTCGTGGGATCAGCCCAGCGCCCAGAGAATCGCCTTACCGAACCCGTAGTCGAGACCGGCCACCAGGGACGTCATGATCACCACGAAAACGATCACCACGCCGGTGTAGGTCAGAAGCTCCTTGCGAGTCGGCCAGATGACCTTGCGGAGTTCTGAGACGATCTCGCGGAAGAAGCCACCCACCCGACCGAGGGGGCCCCTGCCACCGGCCCTCTTGCCTTTCGGGCTCTCCACGTCCGTGGAACGCTCGGCCAACGCGGTCCCACCGTCGCGGCCCACACGAGCATCGTCGTCCGGAACCTCATCGCCGGCGGCAGCGTCGGCGAAGACCTCGTCGTCGCCCGGGACGTCGTCACCGGGGCGGTTCTTCTCGGCCACTTCGCCCTACCTCCGTCGTCGGTGGTTCCTGAAATCCTGTCAGGGCCCGACCGAACGCGGAAGCTGTGCGGACCGCGCACCGGGCGGGCACGTCGAGGAGGATTGCGCAGGGGTGACAGGACTTGAACCTGCAGCCTGCGGTTTTGGAGACCGCTGCTCTGCCAATTGAGCTACACCCCTTTGCGGAACCTGTCGCCTCACGACTCTGAATCTCAAGAGACTCAGCGTCTGAAGGCTCAGTGCCCCACGGCGCACCAGTGTACGGGTACGCCCGGCGTTATCCCAACCCGGGCTTACCGCTTCCTGACAAGCGCCTGTGCCATGGACAGTACCTTGTCCCCGTTGCATGTCGCAGTCAGGCTCAGACGAGTGTGCCCCTCGCCGGTGACCTCCTTGATCGTGGCGGACACCACGACCTCGGTCCCCTCGTCGGTGTCGGGCACCGGCACGGGACGGCTGAACCGCACGCCGAACTCGATGACCGCGTCCGCGGCGCCGGCCCACACGGTCACCGCACGGCCCACCAGCGCCATGGTGAACATGCCGTGGGCGATGACGCCGGGCAGGCCCACGCCGGTGGCGACACGGTCGCTCCAGTGGATCGGGTTGAAGTCACCCGAGGCGCCCGCGTAGCGGACCAGGTCGGCCCGGGTCACCCGGAAGGTCTGCGGCTCCAGGATGTCGGTCATCAGTGCCCCTCTCCCCGCTGCACCAGCTTGGACCAGACGGTCACGACCGGCTCACCGGCCTCGGTCGTCACGTCGGTCCGGGTGGTGAGGAAGTCGTGCCCGCCCCGGCTGGTGATCTCGTCGACCGTGTTCACGCAGACGAGGGCGTCACCGGCGACCACCGGGCGGGTGTAGGCGAACCGCTGGTCGCCGTGCACGACCCGGCTGTAGTCGAGGCCGAGCGCGGGGTCGGCGACGATCTGCCGGCTGGCCGACATGGTGATCGCGACGGGGAAGGTGGGCGGAGCCACCACGTCCGGGTAACCGAGGGCCCGGGCGGCCTCGGGATCGTGGTACTCAGCGTCGGTGGCGCCGATCGCCCGGGCGAACTCCCGGATCTTCTCGCGGCCGACCAGGTAGGGCTCGGTGGGCGGCCAGCTGCGGCCCACAAAGGATTGGTCCAGAGGCATGTCCACAAACTACCCGCCGACCAGGCCAAAGAAATAGCACTACGACTGCAGAAATATTATCGGGGGCACAAACAGCACAACGCCGCCCGGATGAATCCGGGCGGCGTTGGAAAGATCTTTTGAGCAGTACGCTCAGCGGGTCTCGCGGTGCAGGGTGTGCTTCCCGTCGCGCGGGCAGAACTTCTTCAGCTCGACGCGGTCCGGGTCGTTACGCCGGTTCTTCTTCGTGATGTAGTTCCGGTCCTTGCACTCCGTGCACGCCAGGGTGATCTTCGGACGGACGTCGGTCGCCTTGGCCACGGCGGGGTGCCTTCCTGCTAACGGATTTCTTACTGACGACGAACCAGCGTAGACGCACGGTCAGCCGCTTCGCAAAGTGGGGCCCCGGGTGGGGTCCACAGGAAAGTAGCGGTGGCCGGACTTGAACCGGCGACACAGCGATTATGAGCCGCTTGCTCTGCCATCTGAGCTACACCGCCGAGCCAGGCTCACTGTCCAGCGCCAGGCAAGGGGCGGAACGAACCCGGTAGAGCCCCCTTACGGAATCGAACCGTAGACCTTCTCCTTACCATGGAGACGCTCTGCCGACTGAGCTAAGGGGGCTTGCCGCTCGCGATCTCTCGCTTGCTGCAGAGGTAAGACTACACGGCCCCGGACCGGGGGTGAAATCAGTACCCCCTTTCGCCCGAAAGCCCAGCTCAGATGACGGCTCGGAGCCTGCGCACCTCGCCCGTGGGAGTCGACTCGGGCTCGGTCTGAGCGCTCAGCCAGGCCTCCAGACGCTCGAACGGCAGAGGGCGGCTGAAGAGGTAGCCCTGACCGATTTCGCAGCCCATCTCGCCGAGCAACTCCAGGGTCAATTCGCTCTCCACACCCTCGGCCACGACGGTGAGACCGAACTCGCGTGAGAGCCCGATCACGGCCCGGACGATCGCGAGATCACCGGAGTCCGTCGCCATCCCCTGCACGAAGCTGTCGTCGATCTTCACCTCGTGCACCGGCCACTGCCGCAGATAGGCCAGCGACGAGGCGCCGGTGCCGAAGTCGTCCACACTCAGGCGCACGCCCAGGTCGCGCAGGCGGTAGAGCGACGGCAGAACCCGCTCGATGTCACTGAGCATGCCGGGTTCGGAGATCTCGAAGGTGACCAGCCCGGGATCGACCCCGTGCTCCTCCAGCAGCTCCCGCACCAACTCGGGGAAGCGGGAGTCGAGCAGGATCCGGGCCGACAGGTTGACCGCGATGGCCAGCGGCCGGTCCGCGTCGGACCAGGCCCGGCAGCGGCGTAGGCCGGCGGCGAGGACGACCTCGGTGAGCCGGGCCAACTGGCCGGTGTGCTCGGCCACCGCCACGAAGTCCTCCGGGGCGACCTCGCCGTGCGCCGGGTGCACCCAGCGGGCCAGGCACTCGACGCCCACCACGTGCCGGTCAGCGAGCGTCACCTGCGGCTGGAAGTAGACCTCGAGCTGGTCGTTGTCGAGGGCCCGGCGCAGGTCGGCGGCGATGCCCAGGCGACGGACCGCGCGGGACTCCAGGGCGGGGTGGAAGGGCTGCACGCCGTACGGCAGGACCTTGGCGGCGTTGGCGGCCAGCTCGGCCCGCTGCAGCAGGCTCTCCGGGTCGCTGCCGTGGTCGGGGTAGACCGAGACACCGACCGCGGTGTTCACGTCGAGGGTGAGCGAGCCCACGGCCATCGGGCCGCGCAGCCGCTCCCGCATCCGGGTGGCGATCTCGATGGTGGCGTCGATGCTCGGAGCCCGCAGAGTGACCACGAACTCGTCGCCGCCGACCCGGCCGACCAGCGCGCCCGGATCAGCGATGCCGCGGATCCGGTCGGCGGTCTCGACCAGCAGTTTGTCGCCCGCGGCGTGCCCCATCGACTCGTTCACGTTCCGCTGGCCGTCGACGTCGAAGAGCATGATCGCGACGACCTCGTCCTCGGCCCGCACCGTCACCGACTCGGCCAGCGCGTCGATCACCCGGCGGCGGTTGGCCAGGCCGGTCAGCCGATCGTGGTAGGCGTCGTAGCGCAGCCGGTCGACCAGGCGCGAATTCTCCACGGCGACCGCGGCGTGCGCGGCGATCGTCTCGAGCACCTGCACGTCGGCTTCCCGGAAAGTACGGTTGTCGCCGAGCCGGTTGACCACCTCAAGGGTTCCGATGATGGCCTGCCCCGACTGCAGCGGGATCACGATGGCGTCCTTGACCTTGGCCGCCCGCAGGCTGGCCCGCAGGTCCTCGGTTTGCGGGAAACGCGCTCCGACACCGGTGGCGGCCTGTTTCTCGATGGCCCGCTGACGGACCGCCTCGGGTGTGGGCGCGATGTCCAGCAAGCCCTTGTGCTCGCCCCGCGCGGTGAGGAGCACTTCCGGATGGCGGCCCTGCGGGGCGAGCCACAGCGTCGCGAACTCGGACTGCATCAGTGAACGGACCCGGCCGAGCAGCACGTCCGGCAGACCGCTGCGGCCACTCTCGTCCCGCACCGCCTGGGTGAGCTCGTAGACGTCGGCGAGGGTCTGGTGGCGGCGGAAGAACTCCGCGTACGACCGCAGGATCAGGATCAGGGCCGCGACGAGGATCGCCAGCAGGATCGCGGACCACTTGGTGGCTTCGAGCGCGACGAGGAAGACCAGGCCGACGACGATGTTGATGCCGTTGACGGCGAAACCGGACCACCCGGCGCGGAGGGCGCCCATCCCCGTCCTCAGGCCCTGCACCAGGCTCAGGACACCGGCGAGGCTGAGGAATTCGACCACCGACGCCAGGCCGGCGGCCGCGGCCAGGCTGGCCCAGGCCGCGGGGCCCGCTTCGGTGACCTTGGGAAGCGCCGCGAGCAGCAGGAGCGCCGCGGAGGTCCCCGCCGCCGACTTGGCGACGTTGAACGACAGCTTGGTGACCGAAGTACCCACCGAGATCTGAAAGACCAGGGTGGCGACGCTGACCACCACCATGACCATCACCGGTGGCAGATAGAACAGGGCCAGCACCAGCGGCACGTCGGTCACCGCGATGTTGAAGGCGCCACGCCAGATGACGATGGTGAAGACGTCACGGTAGGCGAGGAGATAGATGAGGAAGAAGAGAAGCCCGGCGGGCCAATCCCGGTACCAGTACGGCCCGGCGATCCAGAACGCGGCGGCGCAGACGAGCGCGACGACGGCCAGCGGATAGGTGATCAGCCAAGCCCGCTGTGAGGCGCTCGCCTGCGCTGAGGAACGCTTGACCATCGAGGACCCTCTCTGGTCGGCACGAACCGTCCTAGCGCGTCAACGGGACAGCGGCCTCAGGCCCAGTCCCAGTTGAGGATGTTGAGCACCTCAGCCTGGCTGCTGTCGGTGGTCACCATCCCCTCGCTGACGCCGCCGAAGACGACCGCGAGCGCGAAAACCAAGCCGACAAAGTGGCCCAGCTTCCTTGATGACATGGCTCGCTCCTCTGACATGTGATTCGCAATGTGGTGGGTCACATGATGGTGCCACACCTGTTGTGCGACAGGCAGCGTTCTGCGGCGGGTCGGGGCACCGCTCTGTCAAATCCTGGCCGAACGGCTGAGCAGTGCATCCGCTCCACTGTCACAGAATTGACGGCTTTGCAGGCGATTTAAGCGGAGAAATGAGGGCTATTCGGAACTCGCCGTCAGGACGACTTGACGTCAAGGCTGCCTGACGAAAGACTGTCCGGTATGACCACACCTGACGAACTGGAGCGGCAACACACCCTCACCACCGCCACCATCAGATACGACGCACTCCGCATGCGAGACGCCCTCGCCGCCATGGACCCGCACGACGAAGCCGCCCTCTCCCCCGCCGAAACGCTGGAGATGCTCGCCCTCAGCGAGGTGATCACCCGAAAAGCGGGGTACGGGCGACAGGCCATCATCCGCTCGGCCCGCGCCGCCGGAGTCCCCTGGACCCGCATCGGCGCCGCCCTCGGCACCAGCAAGCAGGCCGCCTGGGAATCCCACCAACGCTGGATCGACGACCAGGCCCGCCAGCACGCCGACACCGGTTACCAGGGACTCGACCCGGTCACCGAGGCACAGGCGCGCGGCCTCGCCGGACAGCCGGACTGAGATCAGTCACCGGTGGCGGCGGGGCGATCCGTGTGGCTGTACTGCGACCAGGAACCCGGAAACAGGCGGCCGACACCGAGACCGGCGTGCTCCAGGGCGATCAGGTTGTGGCAGGCGGTCACACCGGACCCGCAGTACGAGATCACGTCAGCGGTCCCGTCCACCCCCACCGCGGCGAACCGCTCGCGCAGTTCCGCCACCGGCAGGAACCTGCCGTCCGCGTCGACGTTGCCCCGGCAGGGCAGGTTGCGGGCACCCGGAATGTGACCGGGGCGCGGGTCGACCGGCTCGGTGTCGCCCCGGAACCGGGGGCGGTCCCGCGCGTCCAGCACCACACCGGGCACTGCCGCCGTCTCTGCCTTCTCTGCCCTCTGTGCTGTCTCCGCCAGCGAGGCCAGCCGGTCCACGGGCCACGGGCGGGCGGTGAAGGACGCCGGCGGGCGATCCGGAAGTTCGGTGGTCAGCTCGCCCCGGTAGGCGGTCAGACCTCCGTCCAGCAAGGCGGCGTCGTGGCCGGTCGCCCGGAGCATCCAGACCAGCCTCGCGGCGACCACGCCGCCGGCGTCGTCGTACGCAATCACCTGATCTTGATCGTTGATCCCGGCCGCCGCCATCGCGGCCGCGAAGACGCCCGGATCCGGCAGCGGATGGCGGCCGTCGGCCGGCGACGCCGGGCGAGCCAGCGCGGTGTCCAGGTCGATGAAGACCGCACCGGGCAGGTGACCGCGGTCGTAGGCTTCCCGGCCGGAACGGCCGTCGAGGTACCACCGGACGTCGGCGAGCACCACCGGACGGTCCCGCACCCACGCCATGCCCACCACCGGGTCGATCACCACAGCCTCCTACGAGCTGGAGAGGCCCAGCCGCACACCGAAACCGAGCAGCACCACGCCGGTTCCGGCATCGACGGTACGCCGCACCGCCCGCCGCGCCAGGTAACCACGCGCGGCCCGCGCACCCAGGATGATCATCGTGAACCAGAGCAGGCCCTCGACGTCGTGCACCAGCGCCAGCAGCAGGCCGGTGGTCAACGGATCCGCGCCCTCCGGCACGAACTGCGGCAGAACCGCGAGATAGAAAGCGCCCACCTTGGGATTCAGCAGATTGGTGAGCAGCCCACGCCCGAACGTGCTCCAGAACGTCGCAACGACCCGCCCCGCCTCGGCCTCGAGGCTCGCCCGGTCACGGCGGAGAGCATCACGGATCATCCGCACGCCCAGGTAGATCATGTAGATCGCGCCGGCGACACGGAGCACGGTGTAACCGACGTTCGACGCCGCCAGCAACGCCGAAGCACCGACGGCGGCGGCCGCACCCCAGGCGAGCGCGCCGGCCCCGACCCCCAGAGCGGTCGCGAAAGCCGGGCCCCGGCCCATGGTGATCGCGGCACGCAGGACGAGCGCGGTGTCCAGACCGGGAGTGATCGTGAGCAGCGCACCGAGCACGGCGAACGAGAGGACGGCATCGGTCAGATCCATGCCTTGTTCCTAGCCGGTCCGGGATCGCGCGCGCAGCCCACGCCGGTGTGACGTCGGCTGCGGTTTGCGCGGCGACTTCGGTGTGACGTCCGCTGCGGTTTGCACAGCGGCTTCGGTGTGACGCCCGCTTTGGCTTACACGGCGACTTCGGTGTGACGTCGGCTTACTTAGAAGCGGGCGGCGCCTGCAGGTCCGGCTTCTCAGTCCACGTGGTGGCTGCGGCTTCGGCTTCCCGGGCGGAAGTAGACCACCGCCACCGCGACCAGGCCGACGGCGATCACGGTCGCCGTGATCGCGGCGACATCAGTCAGCTGCGTCGTGCCCAGCACGAAGATCAGCAGAGCGACACCGAAGAGCAGGTGGTAGAGACCCGCCTCCCGCGGCGTGCGGAACGAACGGGCGATCAGAGCGGGAGCATGACCAGTGACCAGGATCCGAGCCCCGAAGACCGTCAGCACCAGCCCGATCAGCGCCGCCGCCGTGCTCATCACCCCAGTCTGCGCGCCGCACGGCAGGCTTCGGGCGGAAACCCATCATCTGTACGGCTACCGAACCCTGAGCCGTGGCGATCCACGCGAGGCCCATCCGGGCCCGGGCCGCAACGCGGCCACCGGGCTGCAGCCAGATCACCGGAACTCCAGCGGGCCGCCGGGCCGCAGCCCCGGACGCCGACCTTCACTGCCAGCACCCCGGCCGCGGCCCAAGCCGTCGGTTTTGAGCAGCTCCGGGGCGCGAGGCAGCCAGCTTTCAGCGCCGGAGCGCGAGACCGCCGGCCTTCACTGCCAGGGCGCGACACCGCCGGCCTTCACTGCCCGGCTGTAAGGCCGACCGCATATCAACGCCATCGGGTCGCGGCGGGCGTCACCGGGAAGGCCGGCAGATCCCGTCAGCGGTAGTTGTCGAACTGAAGGGCGACGCCGAAGTCCTCCTGCTTGAGGAGTGCGATCACGGCCTGCAGGTCGTCCCGCTTCTTGCCGGACACCCGGAGGCTGTCGCCCTGGATCTGGGCCTGCACACCCTTCGGACCCTCGTCCCGGATCTTCTTACTGATCGCCTTGGCCTTCTCGGTCTCGATGCCCTCGACCACCTTCAGGTCGATCTTGAACGTCTTGCCGGACTGCCGAGGCTCACCGGCGTCCAGCGACTTCAGCGAGATGCTGCGCTTCACCAGCTTCTCCTTGAAAACCTCGAGAGCGGCGACGGCCCGCTCCTCCGTCTCCGAGGTGATCGTGAATGCCTCACCGGACTTGGCGACCGAAGTGCCCGTACCCCGAAAGTCGAACCGGGTGCCGAGTTCCTTCTCCGCCTGGTTGAACGCGTTGTCGACCTCCTGCCGGTCGACCTTGCTGACGATGTCGAACGACGGGTTGGCTGCCATGATCAGACTCCTGCGGCTGGATGCTTGTCGATGCCTCTGAAGCGAGCCTCAACAGCCCGCGACATGCCGACCGTACCCGGTTGTTGATGCGGTCCGCGCTACGGCTATTCTTATGTCCGCTGCCGCGGGAGACTGCGGTGGTTGCCCAGGCGGGTTGCCCGAGCGGCCAATGGGAGCGGACTGTAAATCCGTCGCGAAAGCTACAGAGGTTCGAATCCTCTACCCGCCACCACAGGCACGAAGAAGCCCTTCACTTGCTGAGACAGCGGTGAGGGGCTTCTCTCGTTGGTCCCGCTGAGTCTCACTCGGGACCTGATCCAGGCGACTGGCCGCATCCTGATCGGTGCGCTCGTAGTGGGCGCCGCGTCGAACAGCGCCTTCTGCGAGGCATCGAGAATGTTGACCATCTGGTCCAGCATCTCCCCCCACTGCCGGCGGACGCTGGTGTGCGCGTACCCGATGGGGTTGAAGATGCCGCCCTCGATCCCCATGGTGACCTCGGGGACCTGCGCTGCGAGGTAGGCCTTGCAGTCCTGGGCGTCGTCGCGTGCCCGGCCCAGCATGAAGCCGTAGTGCCGCACGCTTCCGGCTCTACCTTCAGGGTCATCTCGTTCACCTTCCTCCTGGACAGCGCCGACTCAGACGATGGCAGCGCGGATGCCGAAGATCAGTAGATCGCCGAGAATGATCAGCGCGGCCCCGGCTCCGACCCGCCGAGCGGAGCCCTTCGGATCTTTGGTGAAGATGCCCATGGCAGTCACGACGATGCCCACCACGATGAACGGGGCCGCGACCAGGACCGGCACCAGGGGGAAATCGGGTTCACCGATCTTGAAGGCCAGCCCCGTGAACATCATCAGCGGGGCAAAGCCGCAAAAGATCAAGGCCACACCCGTGTAGCGGCGCAGCTCCCCGCCCCGTCTCGGTACTCCGGAGGACGGTGACTTCGCGGTGATCTGGCGCAGTCATGAGCACAGCCGAGATGCCCTCGGACAACGATGAGATCCCGGGCCGAGTCCGCCTGGAGTAGGCGTCAGGCGAATCGGCCGGTATGCCGCTTTCCTGGGACGCCGTGCCGCCTGGGGTGCCGTACCGTGGGGGGAGCATTTCTTGTCTTGTGAGCCGTTGGGGGGTGACGTCGTCGATGAGCCTGGAAGTGGTCGACCACGTCGGTCCATGGACTGAGGACGAGTATTTTGCGCTCGGCGAGACGACGGACCGGATCGAGCTGATCGATGGGAGCCTGGTGGTGAGCCCCGCGCCGAACATGAGCCACCAGCGCCTTTCCCGCCGTCTGGCGAACGCGCTGGAGGAAGGTGCCGCGCCAGCCGGGCTCTTCGTATATGAGGCGATCAACGTCCGGTTGCACACCGGCCGCATCGTGATTCCCGACCTGGCGGTGGTGGACCTGGACGAGGAGGCCGTCACGGCAGACGCTTCCCGGGTACTCCTGGTCGGTGAGATCGTTTCGCCGAGCAACGCTGCCATGGATCGTGTGCTCAAGATGCAGCTCTACGCTTCTGCTGGCATCGGGTGGTATCTCCTGGTCGAGCATGAGGCGCCGGATTCGCTGACACTGCGGCTCAACCGCCTCGATGACCAGCACTACGTCGAGGAAACCGTCGTGAAGACCGGCGCGAACCTGACCTCCGAGCATCCGTTCCGGTTCGAACTCGACACCCGGTCTCTCGTCCGTCGCTGATAGGTACGGCCGCCGACAGCGCCAGTCATTCCCCGCCGACACCAGGTATAGGCAGTACGTCCCGCTGGGCTGGCGGTCGGTCGGGTAATGGAGTGGCGTCCTCTCTGGCATGGAGCAGCTGGCATCTCCTGGCCGACCGGGCTGCTCGCCTCGAGGTGCCATGTGCACCTGTCTCTACCGGGTGAGGGTCGTCGGCGGCAGCGGCTTGGCGTACGTCAGGCGTCCTCGAATCTTCGGCAGTGGCCCAGCCAGCTGTGAGTTGTCTACCGGGACGAGATGCCGTTCGACGACCCAGACGGCCGGCCGGTGGAGCGCCAAGCCGCCAGGGTTCAGTAAATTTCTTGTGTTTGGTAAGAAATATGTCTAGGGTCAAGGCATGTCATCGCGTGTACTGACCGTGCTCACCTCCCATGATCTTCTCGGCACCACCGGACGCCAGACCGGGTTCTGGCTTGAGGAGCTGGTCACCCCCGTGCTCGCGTTCCGGCGGGCCGGCCTTCGGGTGGACCTTGCCTCCGTCCGCGGTGGGCGGCCTCCGGTCGACCCCGCGAGCGCCGACTTCGACACCTCGGCGGTCGCCGACCTCGACGCGCTGCTCGCGGACACGGCGGCGCTGAAGTCCGTCGACCCGGGCGACTACGCCGCTGTGTTCCTGGTCGGCGGCCACGGCACCATGTGGGACTTCCCGGACGACGACACCCTCGCCGGGATCGTCAGCTCGGTGTACCGGACCGGGATCGTCGCCGCGGTCTGTCACGGGTCGACCGGCCTCCTCGGAGCCACCACGGCCGACGGCTCGCCACTGGTGGCCGGGCGCACCGTCGCCGCGTTCAGCGACGCCGAAGAGGCTCTGGCCGGGGCGGATACCGTGATTCCGTTCTCGTTGCAGCAGCGACTGACCGCCCTCGGCGCTGTCGTCGAGGAGGGGGCACCGTTCACCGCGACGGTGCGTCGCGACGGCCGCCTGATCACCGGGCAGAATCCGGCCTCGTCCGCGGGCGTCGCGGAGGCGCTGGTGCAAGCGCTGCCGCTGCCATGACCGCGGCCGACCGGCTCGCGGCGTTGCCGCTGCGCGAGCGCAAACGTGCCAGATTGCGGGTCGGGCTGTGGCAGGCCGTGCGCGAGCGGATCGAGCACACTCCGTTCGCTGACATCTCGGTGCGCGAGCTCGCGGCGGCCCAGGAGGTGTCCGAGCCGACGTTCTTCGCACACTTCTCGTCCAAGGCCGATCTCCTCGCGTACCACATCTGCATGTGGCGGATCGGCACGACGCTGGTCGCCTCCGAGGCGCCGGAAGGGGCCGCGTTCCTGCGACGCTTCTTCGACGAGACCGCCACCGCCATCGTCGCCGGTCCGCGGATGTGGTTCGAGATCACCGCAGCGGTGGCCCGCGGTGGTGGCGTGTGCCTACCGCTGGAGATCAGTCCCGCCGAGCGGCTCATGGTGTTCGACGACGTGAGTGCCCTCGACGTCGTGATCACCGACCAGGCCGATCTGTTCCGCCGTCACCTGCGGGCCGCCGGCCACCTGCCGGCCACACCGGATCAGGAGGCCGCCGTGACCGGGCTCCTTACCGGCTTCTACGGAGTCCCCCTCGCCCTGGGGGCCGCGCGCCTGGACGAACTGCACGGCGCCTACCGCGCCCATGTCGACCGGTTCCTTCCGGCGGGTGGGCGATGACCGGGTCCCGGGCGACGGCCGAGCACGTGCTCGACCTGCTCGGGCCGGCGTCCGGCGTACACCTCGCCGGGTTCTTCGGTGGTTGGTCGCTGCGGCGCGGCGCGGTACAGGTCGGCATCGTCATGGACGCCGTCTACGCGAAGGTGCCGGTTGCCGAGCGTGAGGCGTGGCACGACAGCGGGTCCGCGCCGTTCCGTTACACCGCGCGGGGCCGGACCGTGACCGTCGAGGCCTACTGGAGCGTGCCCGCGGACGCACTCGAGGATGGCGCCCGCCTCCGCCGGCTCCTCCTCGGGCAGCCGTGAGCGACCGAGCGGACCGTCGCCCGCTTTCCCTCGGGCACGTCACCGTGCGGGCTGTTCATCACTAACGGCAGCCGGTGCAGGTCGCCGGCTGCCGGGCGGGGTGCGTTCGCCGGTGGGTGCGCGGTTTTCGATGTGCGCCGGGCTAGGCGGAACTCTTGGCCAGGCGCTTCTCGATGTCGTCGCGGAGGGACGGCGGGAGGGCCTCGGCGACCAGGAGACGCGGCAGGTTCTCGGGCGCGTGCATGTAGATGTCGAACGCCTCGGCGAGAGTCAGGCCGTGTGCGGGACGGTCGACCACCTCGATGCGGTCGCCGGGGCGGATCTCGCCCTCCTGCAGGATGCGCAGGTAGGCGCCGGTGCGGTTGGTGGCGGCGAAACGCTTGATCCAGCGGGGCTCAGCCATGCGGTGCTGGAACGTGGAACACGGGATGCGGCCGAACGTCGTCTGGAGGAGCACGCCGTCGCCGACCTGCCACTGCTCACCGAGCACCGCGTTGTACAGGTCCAGGCCCTCGGTGGTCAGGTTCTCGCCGAACAGGCCGGGAGTCAGGTCGCGACCCAGCTCGGCGGCCCACCAGGCGTAGTCCTCGACGGCGTAGGCATACACCGCCTGGTCGTCGCCGCCGTGGTGTTTGGTGTCGCCGATGAAATCGCCGACCACGCCGCTGTGCAGGCCTGTCGTTTTCGGGCCGGGGCGGCGGACGGTCACGGCGTGGTCCACGGGGCGTTTGCCGATGCCGGTGGCGTCGGTGTCCTTCGCCGGATTCGGTTCGGAACGGCCCACGTTGAGGGAAAGGACGATGCCGCTGGTCATGAGGAGAACTCCACCACCGCTCGGTCTTCGATCGGCTGGAAACCCAGCCTCGGGTACAGGGCGTTGCTCGCCGGGTTCGACAAGTCCGTGAAGAGGACCACCTCGGAAGCTCCAGCGTCCAGCGCATTACGGGTGGCGGCGTTGGTCGCGGCACCGCCGAAACCCTGACGGCGGTGCTCCGGCGGGGTGTAGACGCACTGGACACGAACCATGCCGGCCTCCGAACGGGAAGTTGCCGCCATCGCGACCGGACCGCCAGCCGACTCCCAGACGGTGAGGCCGCCGTGGGCGGGTCTGCCTGCCGGGCGCGGCGGTTCCCCCGGCCAGAGACCGCCACGCCTCGGTGAAAGCGGGAACATCACCGGCCAGCAGATTGACGGCGCCAGCGGCGGCACGGCCGAAAAAGGGGCCGTCGGCGGCAGCCCGGCCGAAGAACTGGCGGGTAGCAGGTAGGCGGCCAAGGCTGTAGCGGCGGCGGGGACGGCCTCCGGCGGCACCTCGGTCAGGGTCAGCGGGTAGGGCGGGGTCTGCAGCAGGGCACCGGACACCTCCCCCGAGGGGGAGGTCCACCAGCCGAAGACCGGATCGCCTTCCCCGTACGCGTGAGGGCCTCGCGACCGCAAGGCGGCGAGCACCGTGAGCAGAACGGTGTGCCGGACCGGCGACGAACGCAGAAAGGGTCCGGCGTTCTCGGCGAAAGCCGAGACGTCGGAGGTGAGCCGCCAGGTCATCCGGCCCACGCCTTGGCGATGCGAGTCAGGCTGTCGACGCGGGTGGCCGGATCGTAGGCCGCGCCCGCCAGCAGGAGTTCGTCGGCGCCGGTGCGCTCCGCCAGAGCGTCGAGGGCGGCGATGACCTCGTCGACGGTGCCGGCGAACTGGGTGCCGGGAAGGGACTCCAGAACGGACCGGTCCAGGTCGGAGAGCGGGCGCTGGGCGGCCGCTTCCGGCGAGACCATCGGGCCGAGGCGGCCGGTGCGGAGGCTGAGGGCCATCACCCGGCTGGGACCGGCCAGGAAGTGCGCCTCCTCGGCGGTCTCGGCGGCCAGAACCGAGGCGCTGACCATCACCCACGGCCGGGGAAACCGGGCCGAGGGCTGGAAGCCCTCACGGTAGAGGCGCAACGCGCCGTCCACGTCGGAGCTCATCGCGAAGTGATAGGCGAAGCAGAACGGCAAGCCGAGCGCGGCCGCGATCTGGGCGCCATACGTCGACGAACCGAGCATCCACACCTCGGGGAAGGTCTCCGCGGCGGGCGTGGCCAGGAGACGGCCGGACCGGACCCGCTCGTCGCCGAGGAGGCCGAGCAGGGTCCGCAGATGGTCCGGGAACTGCTCGACGGTCAGGTAGGGCGAGACGCCCCGCAGCGCGGCCGCGGTGGCCTGGTCGGTGCCGGGCGCACGGCCGATGCCCAGGTCGACCCGGCCCGGGTAGAGGGCCTCCAGCAGGGCGAACTGCTCGGCCACCACGAACGGCATGTGGTTGGGCAGCATGACGCCGCCGGAACCCACCCGGATGTCGCTGGTGTGCGCGGCGACAGCGCTGATCAGCACCGGCGGAGAGGTCGACGCGACAGCCGGCATGTTGTGGTGCTCGGCGACCCAGAAGCGGGAGTAGCCCAGCTGGTCGGCGGCCTTGGCGATCTCGATCGTGCCACGCAGCGCGTCGGCGCTGCCGTGTCCTTCGCGGACCGTGGCGAGGTCGAGAACGGAGATCGGAACGCGGGTCGGTGCGGTCATGCGGGGCTCAATTCCGGGTCTGGTTGCGGATCACTTGCACACCCACGGTCACCGCGCCGAGCGCGGCGCCGGGCACCAGCAGCCAGATCGGCCACGGGTAGACGAGGCCGGCGGTGACCGCGACCAGGGCGTAGATCACGACGTTCACCGCGGCGAGAGCGCCCCAGATGGTCCAGAGGACGATCAGGGCGGTCGGCAGGCGGCGATCGGCGCGGCGTTTCTGGGCGGCCACCTCGGAATTGCTCAGCCCGGGACGAGGAAGATCCTGGACGATGACCATCAACTCGGCGTAGGTCCGCGCGGCGTAGGCGGCGCCGACCCGGTCGTCGTACTCATGAAGGGACAGCCGGCCCTCGTCGAGAGCGGCTTTCAACTGGTCGGCGATCTGCTGGCGATCCGCGTCCGCCGCGCGCATGCTTTCGACCTCTTTGGACAAAGCCGACCCCCTCGATACACGCCCTCCCGCCAGGCTATCGCGGCGAAACTCAAACCAGCTCGGTGGCGAGCCTCTCAGCGGCATGCCGGTCGGCGCGGGCCATCGAACCCTCCGGGATCGCGGCTGTCCCCGCGGCGACCAGCAGCACTGCGGACGCGAACACGAACGACCAGGGCAGACCACCCGGCTGGTCGACGATCATCCCGGCCACGGCGCCGCCGGCCGCGCTGCCGGCGACCGAGACAGTGATCATCCAGGTGTACGCCTCGTTCAGCATGCCGGCCGGAGCGATCCGGCCGACCAGGCTGTTCTCCACGGTCAGCGCGGGTGCGATGGTGGCGCCGCCGAGGAGCAGGGCCGCGCCGAGCCAGAGCGGCCCCGGCATGAACGCCAGCACCAGGAAACTCACCGACACCGCGGCCAGCAGCCAGGCGAACTGCCGGGACAGGCTCATCGCCGGGCGGCGGGTGCCGAACCAGATGCCGCCGATCGCGCTGCCGATACCCCACACGCCGAGGAGCACCCCGCCGAGAGCCTCGTCGCCACCGTGCTGGGCGGCGTACGCCGGAACGATCACGCCGGCCGACCCGAACGCGACACCGAGCGCGGCGACGCAGAGCAGCACCGCGGGGAACCCGCCGGTCCGCAGCGGGCCGAGGCCCCTGGCCGCGGTCTCAGGGTCGTGGACTCCGCGACGCCGCATCACCGGGAGCCGGGCGATCCAGACGGTGCCGGCGAGCGTCGCCACCGCCGAACTGATCAGCGCGGACGCCGGGTCGGCGGTGACCACCATGAACGCCGCGACCAGCATCGGGCCGAGCACGAACACCAGCTCGAACAGCGAGGTCTCGGCGGCGATCGCGGCGGAGCGCAACTCGTGGCGGCCGGTGCCGTGGGCGGTCATGTCGGTCCAGGCGCGGCGGATCGCCGCGGTCAGAGGCGGGTACGTCGCGCCGGCCGCCGCCGAGGCCACGAACATCCACTCCAGGTTGCCCGCACCGCCCCGGCCGGCGAGCAGCAGACCGGCCAGCGCGAGCGGATGCAACACCGCCGTGGCCACGAGGATCGGGCCGGCCCCGATGCGGTCGGCGAGCCGGCCGGCGATCGGGCTGACCACGGCGCCGGCCACGGCGTAGACGCCGCCCGCGAGGCCGGCCGCGGCATAGCGCCCGGTGACCTGCTCGACCAGCAGGAGCAGGGCCAGCGGGGTCATCCCAATGCCGAGCCGGGCCAGGATGCCGACCGGGAGGAGAACTTTGGCGCCCGGTAGGTGCCACACGCCAAGGTACTGACGTAATGCGGTCACGAGCTGGCCTCCGGCTGCCGATCGGTAACGAGCGAAACGCCTTTCGAGGCTAACGTCGGCAGCCGGTTCACGCCTCTCGAATATTCGCCGTTGTCGTGAGCGTCACCAGCGGATCCGTTCGCCCGCCGGCGGATCCTTCGGCTTGCGGGCTCGTGACCCGCACTCCAAAGGAACCTCGCCTGCCTTCGTGTTCATCCGTGCGCACGCTGTGACTTCGCTGAACCCCGCGGCGGCTGAGGGGCCGGAAATGTTGCGGCTTCAAGATATTTCGGCGTACGGGGACGGCCTTCCACAACCACAACCACGTGTCACCTGGCTCCCCGCGACCATCTCCCGGAGCAAGGCCGCAGCGCGGCCGCCGGGCTGCTGCGGTGTGGGAGGCGGTCGCTCCGTTCGCCCGAACGCGATCAGGTCAGGGCGTCGAAGAGCAACTGCGGGGCGAATCCGAGGATCGCCGCCACGACGGTGGCGGCCAGGAGCGCGGCGGCCACCGGGCGGCTGACCGGGAGGCGGGGGTGGGTGGCGTCGTACACCAGGGCCGGGTCGGTCACCGCGATGCCGGGCTGGGCCGGGACCGTGTAGAGCAGCGCGGCCACTCGGACGTAGTAGGCCAAGGCGATCACCGCGTTGACGACGACCACGGCGGCCAGCCAGATCCAGCCTTCGGCGACCAGGGCCTCGACCACGGAGACCTTGGCGAACAGGCCGGCCAGGCCCGGCGGGAGACCGGCGAGACCGGCGAACGCGAGGACGAAGGCGGCGCCGAGCCACGGATGGCGGCGGGCAGCACCCCGGTAGTCGCCGAAAGTGCCGCCGTCGAAATCGGCGGAGGTCCCACCCGACTGGCCCGCGGAGGCGGGGAGGGTGGCCGGGCGGAGGGCGACCACCACGCCGAAGGCGACCAATTCGAGGACGACGAAGAAGGCGGCGTAGGCGAGTGCCGCGGGGACTCCGGTGGCGCCCATGGCCAGGGCGGCCAGGATGTAGCCGGCCTGGGCGACCGACGACCAGGCCAGGAGGCGCACCATGCGGGACTGGCGGAGCGCGACCAGGTTGCCGACGGTCATGGTGAGGACGGCCAGGGCGGAGAGCACCGCACCGGTGTCGAGACGGGCGACGATCGCGGCCAGGGCCAGGACGCCACCGAGCTTGGAGGCGGTGGAGAGGTAGGCGGCGATCGGGATCGGCGCGCCGTCGTAGGTGCTGGGCGCCCAGGCGTGCAGCGGAACCGCGGCGACCTTGAACGCGAGACCGATCACCAGCAGGGCCGCGCCGACCCCGGCCAGGGCGGCGAACGGCACCGGGGCGGGGCCGAGCAGGGCCAGGTGAACGGTTCCGGTGGCGGCGTAGTTGAGGGCTATGCCGAGCAGGGCGATCGCCGTGGAAACGACGCTGATCAGGAAGAACGTCACCGCGGCTTCGGCGGGCCGGGTGCTGGGACGCTCGGTGGGGGCGAACCGGCGCAGGCCGGCGAGCACATAGAGCGGGAGGGTGAGCGTCTCCAGCCCGACGATCAGGGTGAGCAGGTCACCCGCATAGGAGACGGTCACGCCACCGGTCATCGAGCAGGCCAGCAGGAAGCAGTACTCGCCGGCCGGGGCGGCGCCCAGGCGGAGCGCCGGCATCGAGAAGGCGAGGACTCCCGCGGTCAGCACGGCGAACAGGGCGGCGGCCACCGCGGCCGACGAGGTCGGCACCCAGGAGCAGCCGCCGGTGGCGCAGAAGGTGGGGTTCGCAGGGACGACCGCGAACGCGCAGACCGCGGTGGCGAGCGCGCCCAGCAGGGTCACCGCGACCGTCACCGGCCGCCGGCCGGCGAACAGGTCGGCCAGGAGCGCGAGAACCGCGGTGCCGGCGGCGGCATACAGCGGCAGCAACGCGATGTGATCGACGGCCTGACTTCTCACGGGCGCACTCCCAGCAGGGTGGTCAGGGGCTGGAAAGTGCCGTCCAGGACCAGCGCCGGCACCACTCCGACGGCCAGCGTGAGCAGGACCAACGGCGCCCAGGCCAGCCATTCGACACGGCTGATGGCGGGATTGACCGCCCGTACCGCCGGAGTGGCCGGGCCGTGGGTGAGCTGGCGCAGCAGACGCAGGAAATAGGCGGCGGTGAGCGCGCCGCCGACGGCGGCGACCGCGGCCAGCGTGATCCACAGCGGGCCACCGCGCTGCACCGCGGCGATCACCGCGAACGCCTCGCCCCAGAAACCGGCCAGGCCGGGCAGCCCCAGGGAGGCGATGGCCGCGAACGCGAACAGGCCGGCCAGGCGCGGCGCGGTCTCGCGGAGGCCGCTGAGCTGGTTCAGCGAGCCGGTCCCGGTACGATCCTTGATCGTCCCGGCGAGGAAGAACAGCAGTCCGGTGATCAGGCCGTGCGCGACGTTCCCGACGAGGGCCGCCTGGATGCCGGTGATCGACAGGGTGGCGATGCCGAGCAGCACGAAGCCCATGTGCCCGACGCTGGAGTAGGCGATCAGGCGCTTCAGCTCGGTCTGGCGCAGGCAGATCAGCGAGCCGGCGACGATCGCGGCGACGGCCAGGGCGCCCAGGACCGGAGCGGCCCACTCGGCGCCCTCCGGGGCGACGCCGACACCGACCCGGATCAGGCCGTAGGTGCCCATCTTGAGCAGCACCCCGGCCAGGATCACCGATCCGACGGTCGGCGCCTCGGTGTGCGCGTCGGGCAGCCAGGTGTGCAGCGGCCAGAGCGGGGCCTTCACCGCGAACGCGAGCGCGAGCAGGGCGAACACCGTGCACTGGGTGGCCCGGCTGAGCTCGGTGGAGCCGGTGAGGGTGACCAGGTCGCCGGTACCGGCGCCGGTGACGACGATCAGCACGCCCAGCAGCAGCAGGACCGAACCGGCCAGGGTGTAGAGGACGAACTTGCGGGCCGCCGCCCGGCGTCGCGGGCCGCCCCAGCCGGCGATCACCGCGTACATCGGCAGGAGGACGACCTCGAAGAACAGGAAGAAGAGGATCAGGTCCAGGGCGAGGAAGGTGCCGAGCACGCCGACTTCCAGGACCAGCAGCAACGCCGCCAGGGCGCGGCCGGAGCCGCCGTCCGGGACCTTCTTCACCGTGTACGCGCAGCACAGCAGCGTGAGAAGCCCGGTCAGCACGATCAGCGGATAGGACACCCCGTCCACGCCGAGGTGGAACTCCAGCCCCAGAGCCGGAACCCACGGCAGGTCGACCTCGGCCCAGGGCAGCAGCGGTGACACGACGCGGTCACCGTAGGTGGCCCAGCCGGACTCCATCTGCCGGCTGAGGACCGTGGCGATCGAGAGCACGAAGGTGACCGCGGCGAAACCGGTGGCCACCAGCCGGGCCTGCCGGTCCCGGGCCGCCGGGAGCAGGGCGACCACGATCGCGCCCAGGGCCGGCACGGCGAGCAGCGCGACGAGCAGGACCTGCGGGAGCGCCCAGGCGGGTTCGAGGTAATCGCGGTACATCAGATGGCTCCCCACCAGGCGATGGCACCGAGCAGCAGGGCGGCGAGGCAGACGGCGACCGCGGCGGCGGGCAGGGGCAGCCGGTGCGCCTCTTTCAGCGCTTCACCGAGCCGGGAGGCGCTCGTTCCGGCGCCCATCACGGCGGCGTCGACGACCCGGGTGTCTCCGGCGGTGGCGAGTCTGGCGAGCGCCGTGACCGGACGGACCACGAAACGGTGCTGCACGTCGTCGAGGCGGAACCCGGCGGCCAGGAACGGACGGGCCCAGCCCAGGGCGTCGGCCGGGTCGGCGCCGGGCACCGCCCACCACAGCCACCACGCGGTGCCGGCGCCGGTCGCGAGCAGCAGCAGCGGAAGGGCGACGGCCACGCCGAGGTGCGGGTCTTCGAGTTCGAGGGCGGTCCGGAAACCGGGGGCGAACGCGGCCAGGCCGAGCAGGGCGGCCGGGATCGCGAGCAGGATCAGCGGCCAGCGCATCGGGCCGGGCGGGTCGTGCGGGGTGGCCGGCGTCTGGTGGCGGGCGTCGTCGAAGCCGATCTCCCAGTGCGGGCCGTCCGGGCCGTGTGCGCGGGACACTCCGAAGAACGCCCGCAGGAACAGGCGAGTCGCGTACCAGGCGGTGACGCCGACCGACAGCAACGCCGCCAGCCAGACCAGCCAGGCGGCCCAGGCCGGGGCCGTCTCGCCACCCTCGGTGGCGTGGGCCGCGGCGGTCAGCACGTTCTCCTTGGACCAGAAGCCGGAGAGCGGCGGCAGGCCGGCCAGGGCGCCCAGCCCGATCGCGAACGACCAGAACGTGACCGGCATGTGCGGGCGCAGGCCACCCATCCGGGACAGCAGGTTGGTGCCGACCGCGTGGATCACCGCGCCGGCCGCGAGGAACAGCAGCGCCTTGAACGCGGCGTGGGTGAGCAGGTGGAACAGGGCGGCGGCGGGCGAACCGACGGCCAGGGCCCCGGTCATGTAACCGATCTGCGAGACGGTCGACCAGGCCAGCACACGCTTCAGGTCGTCCTGGGCCGTCGCCGACAGCGCGCCGATGACAATGGTGATCGAGGCCATCACGGCGAGCACCGCGAGCGCGGCCGGGGACCGCACATAGAGCGGGTAGAGCCGGAAGACCACGTAGACGCCGGCCGCGACCATCGTCGCGGCGTGGATCAGCGCGGAGATCGGGGTGGGGCCGGCCATCGCGTCCGGCAGCCAGGTGTGCAGCGGGAACTGGGCGCTCTTGCCTGCGACACCGGCCAGGATCAGCAGCAGGGCCGCGGTCAGGGTGGCCGCCGAGTAGTCGTGCGTGAGGACCGTCGCGAGCCGGGTGCTCTCCGCCCCGGCGATCAGCACCGCCAGGCCCAGCAGGAAACCGACGTCGCCGACGCGGGTGACCAGGAACGCCTTCACCGCGGCGGCCGGTGCCTCGGGCAGCCGCCGGTCGTGGCCGATCAGCAGGTAGGAACAGGCGCCCATCACCTCCCAGCCGACCAGCATGACGATCAGGTCGCCGCTGGTGACGACCAGCAGCATGGCGCCGGTGAAGAGGCTGACCTGGGCGGCGTACGGGGCGTAGCGGGGGTCGTCGTGCAGGTAGGAGATCGAGTAGATCTGCACGAAGAGCGCGACCACGGCCACGGCGACGGCGACGTAGGCGGCTGCCGCGTCGACCAGAGGGTCGAATCCGACGGTCAGGTGGCCGAAGGTGGCCGGACCCGAGCCGTCCCACCCGATCCCGCCGAAGCCCGGATCGTTGTCCGGCCCGGGCGACGACGACGCAGAGGCGACGGCGAAGAGCGCGAACACCACGGCCGAGCCGGCGCCCACCACACCGAGACCGGCGGCGGCCCCCCGGCGTGCGGCGCCACCGTCGCCCGGCGGCAGCAGAAGACCGATCAAACCGGCGAGCAGGGGTACGAGCGGCAGCAGCGGCCCGGAGACGTCGATGCTCACCCGGCCACCCGCTCCTCGTCCTCGTGGTCCAGGCGCACGTCGTCGAGCACGACCGCCTTACGCATCCGGTAGTACTGCAGGATGATCGCGAGGCCGACGCCGACCTCGGCGGCGGCCAACACGATCACGAAGAGGGCGAGGACGCCGCCGGTGCCGGGAGCGGCCGAGCCCGGGCGGGCCCAGGACTCGATCGCGACGCCGGTGAGCGCGGAACGCAGCGAGACGTCGGCGGTGACCAGGATCAGGTTGACCGCGTTCAGCATCAGCTCGACGGCCATCAGGACCAGGATCGCGTTGCGGCGGCGCAGAACGCCGTAGACACCCAGGCCGAACAGCAGGGCGCCGACGACGTACGGGATGACGACGTGCATCAGGCCTGCGCCCCCTTCGTCGCGTCGGTGGCCTGGTCCGCCTCAGTTTCGTCCGCCGCGAGGCCGGCCGCCTTCGCATCGTCCGTGTCCGGGCCGGGCCGCTCGGAACCGGGCTGCTCGGGACCGGCCGGTGGAGGCTCGGCTGGTGTGGGGGCGGGCGGCGTGGGCTCGGGCGCGAGGCGGGCGCCGATGTCCGGGCGGGACAGGACGATCGCGCCGACCAGGGCCGACAGCAGCAGGATCGAGACCACCTCGAACGGCAGCACCCAGGCGCCGAAGATCTGCTCACCGACCCGTTCGGCGGTGCCGGGCTCCGGATACGGGTACCGCACCCAGTGGAAGGCGTCGGCGAACAGGACGGCCAGGCCGAAACCGACGCCGCCGCCGATCAGGGCCGCCGGGAGGCCGGGACGGTCCAGGTCGGGGGACGGGCCGATCGGGGCGCGGGTCAGCATCACCGCGAACAGCAGCAGGACCACCACCGCGCCGACATAGACCAGGATCTGCACCCAGGCGACCAGTTCGGCGCCGAGAACCAGGTAGAGGCCGGCGATCGCACCCAGGCTGACGACCAGGTAGAGACCGGAACGGACCAGGTGGGAGCTGGTGACGACCAGGGCGCCGGAGCCGACGGCGACGGCACCGAGCGCCAGCAGCAGCACGTCGGCGACGGTCACTTACCGGCCTCCGACCCGGATTCCGGTTTCGGCCCCGATTCCGGCTCCGCCGTCGGTTCCAGCTTCGGCTCGGGCTTCAGCGAGGGCTTCGGCTCGGGCTTCGGCTCGGACTTCGGTTCCCCGGCCGAGGGTCGTGGTTCGGCCGGCCGGACCGGCGCCGGCGGGACGGCCGTGGCTGCGGTTGAGGGCTGGGACGGGCGTACCGCCGCTGGTCTCGCGGTTTTCGCGGCGGTGGCCGCGCCCGGGCCGGCCGCCTTGCGCACGGCGGTCGCCTCCTCCTTGGAGGGTTCGCCGAGCACGTCGTGCGCCGGCGGCGGCGGAACCGTGCGCATCCACTCGCCCAGCCGGGTCTTGTCGTGCAGCAGGGAGAGGACGTCGGTCTCGGCGTACTCGAACTCGGGCGTCCAGTGCAGCGCGTCGAACGGGCAGACCTCGATGCAGATGCCGCAGTACATGCAGAGGGAGAAGTCGATGTCGAACTTGTCCAGCACGTTGCGCTGCCGGGCGCGCGCCGCGCCGGGAACGACGACCTCCTCCTTGTGCGAGTCGATGTAGATGCACCAGTCGGGGCACTCGCGGGCACAGAGCATGCAGACCGTGCAGTTCTCCTCGGACAGCGCGATCACGCCGCGGGAGCGCGGCGGGAGATCGGGCTCGACGTCGGGGTACTGCTGGGTGGTGGATCGCCGTGTCAGGGTCTTCAGGGTTACGGCGAGCCCGTCGAGCAGGCCCTTGCCGGGCACGTTGCGGTCGCCGTTCTCACTCACAAGGGACCATCCTGCCCGCTCGGCCCCATCGGCGCGACCTTGCCCCGGCGAGTTCTCCGGTACGGTGAACGAACGGGTTGAGCGACCCCGTTCTGGAGGCCCCGATGACCGCTGCGATCAGTGACATGCCGCCGGCGGACGGCTGGACCGTTGACGATCTTGATGCCTTGCCCGAGGACGGCGTTCGCCGCGAGCTGATCGATGGAGTCCTTCACGCGCCCCCTGCTCCATCGCCTGCTCACCAGGCATTGGTAATTCTGCTGGGACACGCCCTGATGGAGGGCTGCCCCGAAGCGTTGTTCGTCAGTCAGGCGAACGATGTCATCCTGAGTTCGCGTCGTCAGTTCATTCCCGATCTTCTTGTCGTGACATTCGAGTCGGCCAAGACGGTCGGCAAATTTCAGGCGTCCGATGTCGTGCTGGCCATCGAGATCGTCTCCCCCAGCTCGCAAAGCATGGACCGCGTGATGAAGCCCGCGCTCTACGCGAAAGCTGGAATCCCGTTCTACTGGTTGATCGAGACCGCTAACGGCCTCACCGTGACGACCTACCGAATCGACCAGGAGGACGGCGTCTACCAGCCGACCGGGACCTTCACCGATTCGGACACCATTCGACTCGACGAACCGTGGCCTCTGGAGATTCCGGTGACCACGATCCGGCCGCGCAACCTTTAGAGCAGGGACTTCACGGCGACGGTCAGGACGAGCTGGGCCAGGGCGAGCGGGACCAGCACGAGCCAGCAGAGGCGCTGAAGCTGGTCCTCGCGGAGGCGGGGATAGGTGACCCGCAGCCAGATGATCACGAAGGACACCGCGAAGATCTTCAGAAGGGTCCAGACCCAGCCGAGTTGCTCCTCGAAGGGGCCGTGCCAGCCGCCGAGGAACAGGACCGTGGTCAGGCCGGCGATCACGACGATCCCGACGTACTCCGCCAGCAGGAAGAACGCGAACCGCAGGCCCGTGTACTCGGTCATGTAGCCGAAGACCAGCTCCGAGTCGGCGATCGGCATGTCGAACGGCGGGCGGCGGATCTCGGCCAGGCCGGCGATGAAGAACACCAGCGCGGCCGGAGCCTGCCAGATCAGCCACCACGGCCGCCACGCCTCGACGATGCCGGACAGGCTCAGGGTGCCGGCGGCCATCGCGACGCTCGCGGCGGCCAGGACCAGTGGCAACTCGTAACCGAGCAACTGGGCGGCGCCGCGGACACCACCGAGCAGGCTGTACTTGTTGGCCGACGCCCAGGCGGACATCAGGACCGCGACCACGCCGATGCCGAGCACCGCCAAGACCAGGAAGAGGCCGATGTCCAGGCTCTGCGCGACCAGGCCCGGGCCGAGCGGGATGGTCAGGATGACCACCAGGTAGGGGAACAGGGCCACGATCGGGGCCAGCCGGAAGACGGTCCGGTCGGCGTCGTGCGGGGTGACGTCCTCCTTCTGGACGAATTTCACCCCGTCGGCGACGAGCTGGGCCCAGCCGTGGAAGGCGCCGGCGTACATCGGGCCGACCCGGCCCTGCATGTGCGCCATCACCTTGTGCTCGGCCTGGCCGATCACGAGCGGGAGGACGAGGAAGCCGGCCATCACGGCGGCGACCCGGATGAGAAGGTCCAGCCAGAGCGGCATCAGGAGGGCTCCCCGTCGGTCTTCGGCTCGGCGGCCGGGCGAGCCTCCGACGCGGGGCGAACCTCCGCTGCCGGGCGGGCCTCCGCTGCCGGGCGGGCCTCCGCTGCCGGGCGGGCCGGGCGGGCCGGACGCTCGCCGGCCGGGCGGGCAGCTCGTTCGGGGCGGGCCGGGCGGGCCGGGGTCTCCGGCGGGTTCACCTTCCCCTTGAGCGGCCCCCACTCGTTGGGGTCGGGGACGCCCGGCGGGCGGATCGGGGCCCGCTTGGCGGCGCCGCCGTCGGACTCCCCCGGCTCCTTGGCGCCCGGCCACGGCTTCGCCACCCGGGACGCCAGCACGAATTCCTTACGCAGCGGGTGACCCTCGAACTCCGGCGGCAGCAGCAGCGGGCGCAGGCCCGGATGGCGGGCGAAGACGATGCCGAACATCTCGTACGTCTCCCGCTCGTGCCACTCGGCCCCGGGATAGAGGTCGACCAGCGACTCCACCTCCGGGTCCTGCCGGGACACCCGGGTGCGCAGCAGCACGCCGTGCCTGCGGCGGGTGGACCAGAGGTGGGCGATCACCGAGAAGCCGCCCTCCAGCTCGTCCACCGCGGAGAGCCAGTCGAAGAAGTCGCAGCCGAGCGCACCGGCGTCGCGGGCCACCTCGGCCGCGAACCACCAGCGGGCCACCGGCACGTCGACCACGGCGCGGGCGTGGCCGGGGCCGCCGCCGGACACCTCGGCGGTGACGATGCCCTTCTCGGGATCGTCGGTCGCCATCAGGTGGACCAAGCGTTCACCGACCTCTTCGGGCGTCATGCAGGCCATCCTATGATCCGGGCGGTCCTTGCGGCCTTCCGCCGGGCGGCGCACTATTCGCGACCGGGTGCAACCCGCCGCCGGGTAGCGGCGTGTAGTGGCCGTGACAGCCATCGCCAGACAACGAACGGAGACGCGGATCGTCGTGCTCCACGAGCCGCCCTCCTTCGATGACGTCTACGCCGCGCACTACGCGGACCTGACCGTGCAGCTCTACGCGTACTTCGGGGATCGACAGGACGCGCACGACGTGGTTCAGGAGGCGTTCTACCGCGCGCTCGTCCGGTGGGACCGGATCGCCCGGTACGACGACCCGGTCGCCTGGATCCGGCGAGTGGCCTGGAATCTCGCCGTCAGCCGGTGGCGGCGGGCCCGGACCGCGCTGAGCTTCCTCGGCCGGCAGTCTCGGGTCGAGCCACGGTCCGACGAGCCCGGTCCGGAGCGGGTCGCCCTGGTCGCCGCACTCGCGACCCTGCCGGACAAGCAGCGCCGGGCCATGGTGCTGCACTACCTGGCCGACATGCCGGTGGCCGAGATCGCTCAGCGGGAAGGCACCTCCACCGGCACCGTGAAGTCCTGGCTGCACCGAGGGCGTGCCGCGCTCGCCGTCCAGCTCGATCCGACCGACAGCACCGGAGGTGCGCGATGACCGACCAGATCGAGGAACTCTTCGCGGACCTCCGCGCCGAAGTGCTGCCCACGGTGCGCCCGCCGGGAACCGAGACGCTGCGGCGGGCGGTCCGCCGGCGACGGGCCGTCACCTCGGTGGCCGCGGCCGTCACCGTGCTGGGGCTGGCGGCTCTGATCACCGTGGCCCGACCGGGCAGCGGACCGGAGCCCGTCGTGTCACCGCCCTCGGCGGCACCGACATATTCGGACGACATGCTGACGGCCGGGATCACCGCGACCCTCAAGGTCGAGGATGCGACGGTGGGACTCAGCGAGATCATCCTCGATACCGGGAACGGTCCGCGGGAGTCCCGGCGGCAGGTGCTCGGCGGCTCCTACAGCATCCGGATGACCTGCTACGGCTCCGGTTCGATGGATGTCACGGCGAACGGCACGGCAGTCGAGACGGTGCCCTGTGACACAGCCGGAACGGTTCGGGTCCTGCCGGTGGTGGTGCCGGAGCCCAGCGGGCAGCTGGCTGTGCGGGTGGCCCCTCATGTGGCCGGGCCCGGCCAGGCGGCCTTCGGCTACGTCGCCGACCTGGCACAGGCGGACAAGTCCCGATGGCAGGAGACGGCAAGGAACGCCCTCGGCGAACGGACCGGCGACTTCGTGGGGGCCGGTTCGGATTTCGTCTCCGAATCCGGCTTCAGCACCGGGTTCGAGGGCAACAGCATCGAACCGGGCCGGTACCGGGTCCGGGCGATCTGTTTCGGTTTCGGCACGGCGCGGCTCTCCGTCGCTCCGAGCACGGACGGGACGAACCCGTCGACGGCGGACGAAGCCACCGTGCGCTGTTCCCCGGACGCACCTCGATCCGCGTCGGTGACCTACACCGCGTCGACGAAGGGCCTGAGCTACCGCATCGAGCCGGACGCCGACGCCGCGCATCGCAGCGCGGTGGCCACGTTCCTGGAGCGGTACTGAGTCACAGGCCGGGGAGGCGGCCGTTGCGGAACACGTCGACGAAGTCCTGGTGGTCCTCGCGGGCCTGGTCGCCGTACCTGTGCGCGAAGTCCACCAGGTGCTGGACGAAGCCCGCCTCGTCGGAGTCGACGACCGCGACGATCGCCTCCTCGGTGGAGAAGTCGACCAGGTCGTGGCTGGACTCGTCGTCGGCGACCGAATGCATCCGGGCCACCGCACGGCCCAGGTCGGCGACCACGCCGGACAGGTCGTCCGGCTCGTTCACGTCCGACCAGTCGAGGTCGGCGGCGTACGGCGAGACCTCCGCGACCAGCTGGCCCACCCCGTTCAGCTCGGTGAAGCCCAGCCACGGGTCGGCGTGCGCCTGCAGGGCCCGCTGTGACTCGGCGGTCCGGTGCCCCTGATGCTTGAAATAGCCGCGGACCCGGTCGTCGTCGATCCACCGGGCGACCGCCGGGACCTGCGCCTGCTTCATGTAGATGACGACGTCGTTCTCCAGGGCCTCGGTGTGCCCTTCCAGCAGCACGTTGTACGACGGCAGCCCGGCCGAGCCGATTCCCACGCCCTTACGCAGCTTCATGTCCTTGATGTGCAGCGCGATCGGCCGGCCGGCGTCAGGCAGCGTGTCCAGATAGCGGTCGAACGCCTCCCGTACCGCCGCATGGGTGTCGATGTCGACCTCGTAGACGCCGTCACCGAGAGAGAACCGGCGCTCATAGTCGTCGATCGTGGTCTGCTGGCGGAGCAGGTCGACCCGGGTGTTGAGGCGCGCCTCCTGGAGCACCCGGCGCAGCACCCCGGTCGCGTTCTCCAGGGTGATCGAGCCGATCGCCTCCTCGCCGCCGCGCGCGATCGCCCGCAACTCGGTCAGGTAGGACCGGGCGAATCCGGTGACCAGCGCGCTGATGTTGTCGTCGGAGAGGGCCTTGGAATAGCCGATCAGCGCGACGCTTGCCGAGAACCGCTTCAGATCCCAGGTGTACGGGCCGACGTACGCCTCGTCGAAGTCGTTGACGTTGAACACCAGGCGGCCGGAGGAGTTCATGTAGGTGCCGAAGTTCTCGGCGTGCAGGTCGCCGTGGATCCAGACCCGGCTGGTCCGCTCGTCGAGGAAGCTGTCGTCGCGGAAGCCGCCGCTGAGGTCGGCGTAGAAGAGCGAGGCGCTGCCCCGGTAGAAGGCGAACGGCGAGGCCGCCATCTTCCGGAACTTGCGACGGAACGCGGCCGGGTCGAGCGCGATCAGCTCGCCGAACTCGCGGGTTAGGACGTCGATGATGAAGTCGGCACGAGACTGAGAGCCCATGGCGGTCACGCTACTCAGCTCCCCGCACGCAGCGGCTACGCTTTCCGCTATGTCCGCTTCCCGCTTGCTGCGTATCGGCACCCGCTCCTCCCCCATGGCGCTCGCCCAGGTCGAGAGGGTCCGCCGGATGCTCGCCGGGCGGCGGCCCGAGGTCTCCGTCGAGGTGGTGCCGCTGAGCACCAGCGGCGACCGCTGGCAGGGCGCGCTGTCCGAGCTGGGTGGCAAGGGCGCCTTCACCAAGGAGGTCGATCAGGCGCTGCTCGACGGCCGGGCCGACCTGGCCGTGCACTGCGTCAAGGACGTCCCCGGTGACCGGCCCGCGCCGGCCGGCACGGTGTTCGCCGCCTACCTGGCCCGCGACGACGTGCGGGACTGCCTGGTGCACCCCGACGGGAAACGGATCGAAACCCTGCCCGCGGGGGCCCGCATCGGGACCTCGGCGGTGCGCCGCATCGCCCAACTAGCCCTGCACTGGCCGCACCTCACCCCCGTGCCGGTCCGCGGGAACGCCAACTCCCGCCTGGCCAAGCTAGACGCCGGCGAGTACGACGCATTGCTCCTCGCGGTCTCCGGCCTGCACCGGATCGGCCAGCCGGGGCGGATCACCCATCCGATCGACGTGGACACGTTCGTACCGGCGGTCGGCTCCGGCACGCTGGTTCTGCAATGCCGGCAGGACGACTTCGCGGCGCTGGAGATCGCGGAGGCGCTCGCCGACCGGCGCGCCGGTCGGGAGACCGAGGCCGAGCGCACGATGCTGCACATCCTGCAGGGCAGCTGCCATTCGCCGATCGGTGGTTACGCACGGACCGAACCGGACGGGCGGCTCAGCCTGCGGGCCCGGGTGATCAGCCTGGACGGCAAGACGGTCCTGGACGCCCACGAGTGGGCGTCCGATCCCGTCGTTCTCGGCACATCGGTGGCGGCGTCCCTGCTTCGCCAGGGCGCACGGGCGATTTTGAGCGAGCCCAGCCTGAGCGAGCCCCGCATGAGCGAGCCCAGTCTCACCTCCTGACCGGCTGCGCGAACTCGCGGAGCACCTCCCCGGTGACGGCCGTGCCCAGCCTGTCGCCGAGAACGCCGGCGCCGCGATAGTGCACACCCGCCCAGATCCTGGCCCGCTGCACCTCGGCCTGCGCCGTGGCGAAGCTGGTGTAGTGGCGGGTCGTCCCGGACGCCGGGCTGTAGGCGTGGAACGGCAGGTCGTCACGCCCGAAGAAGGCCCGGAAACTGACCATGGTCGCCGAGGTGTAGCAGGTGTGCCCGGACGGCCACTCCGGGGACGGCGCGGTCACCCGCAGCGGCTGCCACGACGGGTCGGCGACGGTGGCCGGGTTGCCGTCGGTGTCGGCCAGCGGGATCGCGGTCACCGGACGCCACAGGCTCCAACGTCGTTTCTGCTGGTAACAGGAGATCAGCGCGTCGACGGTGGCCATGTCGGTCTGCGCGAACAGCCGGGCCGTCGCCAGGTCGCCGAGCCGCTGGTTCGCGGCCAGCACCCGCCGGATCTCCCACTCCACCATGTGGAAGTCGTCCCACCAGATCGCCGCCTCGGTCTGATCCGGGGTGCGGACGGTGCTGCCGGCCGAGCCGAGATTCCTCACCTCGTTGAGCTGGCGTGCGTAGTCGGCGCTCGTCAGAGCCGGCGGGCCGGGAACGCGGTAACGGCTCGGGTCGCGGACGACGAACGGTTTGAGGAAGGCGTACCAGGCTCCACTCTGCACGAAGCCCGGAGGTGTCAGCCGGTACTCCCCGGGCGCGGTGCCGACCGGCCATGTCGCGCTGGAGAAGGCGCCGTCGTCGCTGCGCTCCTCGATCATCGCGGCGGCGGTGGCCTCGCCGACGGCGATGCCGCCGCGCTTGGCACGGCCGTCCGGAATCGCGGCGAGCTCCTTCTCGTACCGGGCCCTCAGAGCGTCGGCCTGGGCCGGGAAGAGCGACGTCAGCACGTTGTGGGCCGCGGCGGCGACAGCGGCCGGGACCGAGTCTCCCCGGCGGGCCCGCGGTGCGATCAGGTACGGCTCGTACGGCCGGCCCTCGATGGCGTTGACCGCGTCGTAGACGGCCCCCTGCACCATCGCGAAGCTGCGGGAGGCGGCGTTCGGAGACTGCCGCGCGGTGTCGTAGATGGCCGTCTGTGCGTGGATGTGCCAGGTGACGACGGCGTTGGGACGGGCGGCGCCGGCCTGGGCCGCGGCCGGTGTCAGCACCGCCGGAACGGTCAGCCCGAGCGCGGTCGCCATGACCACGCCGAGCAGTCTGCGGAAACGTGCCATGAGTACCCCCGGTGGGATGGAGCCGCCGTTTCACACGAACGGCGTCCAGACTTCAACCGGATCGGACGACACGCAACCCATTGACGGACATCTGTCTATGCCATTCGCATCGCTCCGCGTTCGACGCCCGGCCGCATCGGCGATACGGGGCAGCCCCAGCAGGATGCCCGCGAGCAGCAGGGCCGCGGCGAGATAGCCGGTGACCAGCGGCGTGGCGCCGGAGCCGACCGGCGGCAGCGCCACCGCGAGCAGCGCGCTGACGGCGGCGACGGCCTTCCGGTCGCGGCGGTTCCGGGCCGTCGCGGCGAGGGGCAGCACCGCCCAGAGCAGGTACCACGGCTGCACCACCGGTCCACACAGGACGACGGCGGCAAAGACCAGGCCGACGCCGCGGGCCAGGTCGAGCCGGCCCTGCCACATCGACCACAGCAGCCTCGCCAGCACGGCGGCGCAGACGGCCGCGCCGGCCGTCACCGAGGCCGTGATGGCGCTGTCGGTGAGGCCCGTGCCGGCATCGTCGCCGACGGCGCCGACGAGAAAACCGACGATGTTGGTCGGCGCCAGCCAGCTGTGCACGGCGGTACTGGAACTGATCGCGCTGATCCAGCCGAAGCCGAGGCCGGTGCCGATCGAGATTCCCGCCGTGACCGCGCCGGCGCCCAGCACCATGCCGAGTGCGGTCTCGGCCGGCCGGGCGCGTCGGCGGGCCGACACGACGATCAGGCAGCACACCGCCGCGAACGCCACCACCTTGATGTTCGCCGCGACCGTGAGCAGCGTCAGACCGGCCGCGAGCCGCTGGCCGGCGGCTCGCCCGCGGTCCACTCCACGCAGCCCGATCTCCATTCCGCAGAGCATCAGGCCGAGCATGATGCCGTCGTTGTGGGCGCCCGCCACCAGGTGCCAGAGCACCAGCGGGTTGAGCAGCCCCAGCCACAGGGCGGACGACGGCTCGGCGCCCGCCCGCCGGGCGAGGCGTGGCAGCGCCCAGGCGACCAGCCCGACGCCGACGAGGGCGATCAGCCGATACAGCAGCACGCCGGCCACCAGGTGCTCCCCGGTCAGCGTCGCGACGGCCCGGGACAACGCCATCCACGCCGGGCCGTACGGCGCCGGCGTCCGCACCCAGTAGGGGCTCACCTGGCCCGTCACGGCGGAGTCGGCACCCAGCGCCTGCAGCGGGCCGAGTTCGTAGGCGTCCTGGCCGGTCGCCGCGATCACGCCCTGCGCGATGTAACTCCAGACGTCGCCGCTGAACAGCGGAGGGGCGGCGAGCAGCGGGAGACTCCAGACCGCGGCGATCCGGTACAGCGACCGGGCCGGGAGCCGACGGTGCCGACGGCCCAGCCGCAGCCACGCGGCCACGAGCAGGCCCATCCCGGTCACGCCGAGCGCCACCGCGGCCGGCATCGGCAGGAACGAGCAGAAGGCGACCACCACCATCACCAGGCTGCCGATACAGCCAGTGACGGTGACGGCGGTGACCGACGGCGTGGGCGGGGCGGTCGCGGGGAGCGTGCCGGGACGAAAGTCCAGCACAGCGGCACTGTGTCTCACAGCCGGATAGACGAACGCACCTGCCGCCACGGTTCACGAACGGCAGTGATCGATGCCACTCTCGGCAACGACGACGGGCGAACGATCAGATCGCCCCGGCGAACGGAAGGCTAGGGGGCCGGCGGCCGGACCAGCGGCGCGGTGAGCGCCAGCGGATCGGGGCGGTGCACCCCGCCGACGCCGGACTGCTCGGCGGCGATCTTCTCCTGGAGCCGCAGGATGCCGTGCAGCAGCGCCTCCGGCCGGGGCGGGCAGCCGGGCACGTAGACATCCACCGGAATGATCTGGTCGACGCCCTTGGTGACCGAATACGAATCCCAGTATGGCCCGCCGCAGTTCGAGCAGGAACCGAACGAGATCACATACTTCGGCTCGGGCATCTGGTCGTAGAGCCGCCTGATCGCCGGAGCCATCTTGTCGGTGACCGTGCCGGAGACGACCATCAGGTCAGCCTGACGCGGCCCGTGCGCGAACGGGATCACACCCAGCCGCATGAAGTCGTGCCGGGCCATGCTGGACGCGATGAACTCGATGGCGCAGCACGCCAGTCCGAAATTGAACACCCAGAGGGAATAGCGGCGCCCCCAGTTCAGCACGAACCGGATGGGTTCCCCGAGCACTCCTGGCAGACCGGCCATCCGGTCAACCTAACGCATCGGCGTACGGCTGACTCAAAGTCATCGGCGTACGCGCCACTTCGAGAACCCCCTCCGGGAACCGGGGGCCCGCGGTGTAATAGCGCGCGCGGGTGCGGCCGACCGTTTCGAGCAGGCCTGCGGCGGTGAGGTCCCGCAGGTCGCGCTGTGACTGCTGCCGAGTCAGTCCTTCAGCCTGCTCATAGCGATTCCGGCGGATTCGCCCGACCAGCGCGACGTCATGCAGCGCGGACACGACCCGCTCGTCCAGGCCGGCGGAGTCGGCGAACGACATGAGCGACGTCCACACCGCAGCCGAGCGGGACATTCGCCCTCGCACCGTCTGCGCCTGTTGGTGGTACGCCGTGAGATTGAACCTGATCCAACGGGAGACATCCTGGTCAGGGTGAGAAACCGGGCCGCGCCGTTCCAACTCCCGGTAGTACTCCCAGGTGTTGCCGGGACGACCCAGCCACGCCTCGATCGACGAGAACTCGGGCGCGAGCACTCCCTCCCGCGCGATCATCAAGGTCTGCAGCGAGCGGGACATCCGGCCGTTGCCGTCGGCCCACGGGTGGATCGACACCAGGTAAGCGAGGGTCTCCTGGCGATTCTCGGTCGAGACATCGACATCCTGCTCGCCGTCCATCAAATCTTGAACATCGGCGGTGGAGACCCGGAAACCCTCGATGGAGTTCGACGCCGCGACAGCGTCGGCCGTCAGAAACTTCCTCAGCCCAGATGTCCATTTGGTGGGCCTGTCCTGGACCTGATAGCGCAATTCCCGACGCATCTCGTCGATGCCGGCCAGGACCTCCCGGTCGGCATCGGTCAGTTCGGGAAGCGGAAAGAGCACTTGTCTAATGTACAGGGCCTCGCGTCACACATGACTCGATTCTCGGCCCAGGCGCATCACCCGTGACACAGAGGACCGGTCATGGGCGCTGGAGGAGGCTGAGGAAGCCGGTCAGGAGGGCCTCGCGGAGGGCTGGCGGAGCCGCGTTCAGGACCGAGTTCACGGCGGCCATCCGGGTGAAGTCGCCGCCTCTCAGACCCAGGCCCTCGGCCAGCGAGGCGATCAGGGCCGGGGTGATCGTTTCCGGGGTCAGGGGCGGGAGTGGGGGCAGTTCGACCGGGCCCTTGGCGCGAGTGGCGGCGACGGCATCGGCCAGGTCGGCCGCGAAGGCGGGGGCGGTGGCGTGGACCGCGGCGGTCACCGTGAGGTGGATGGTGGGTGGGAGGCCGGCGTACGCCATCTGGAGCTGAGTGTGCCATCCGCGGGCGGCCAGTTCGTCGGCCAGCACGAACAAGTCGACTCCCCCGGAGGCCGACGCGGAGGCGGTGTCAGCGGTGTCAGATGCGGCCGTGTCGGAGGCGACGGTTTCGGTGACGGCGGCGGTGTCGGCGGCCAGGCAGACGACGCTGGTCTCGGCGGGGGCGTACAGCCGTACCCCGTCGGTGGCAGTGACCGCGGCGGCCAGGACCGCGACCGACTCGCGGGTCTTGCGGGCCAGCTCCAGGTAACCGGCGTCGCCGATGCCGCGGAGAGTGGCGAAGGCGGCGGCGATCGGGCCGCCCGAGCGGGTCGACGCGATCCCCGGATTGATCATGGGGTAGCCGGGCCAGTCGGCGTAGGCGAAGTACTGCGGCAGCCGCAGGGCCTGGTCGCGGTGCAGCAGGATCGAGACGCCTTTCGGGGCGTACGCGTATTTGTGCAGGTCGACGGAGATGCTGGTGACGCCGGGCACGGAGAGGTCGAAGTCCGGCAGATCCGCGCCGAGACGCCGCAGGTAGGGCAGGATCCAGCCGCCGAAGCAGGCGTCCACATGGAACCGCACGCCACGCTCGGCGGCGATCGCCGCGATCTCTGCGACCGGATCGACGACGCCGTGCGCGTAACTCGGGGCGGAGGCCGCGACGAGGACGGTGTCCGGCGTGATCGCCGCGGCCATCGCCCGCGGGTCGGCCCGCAACCCTTCGACGGGTACGACGTCGAGCGCGACCCGCAGGTAATGGGCCGCTTTCGCGAACGCCGCATGGGCGGTGGCCGGGATGACGAGGCGGGGCTCGCTGATCGCGGGGTAGGCGTCGCGGGCCGCTTTCACCGCCAGGATCAGCGACTCGGTGCCGCCGCTGGTGACACTGCCGACCGTCTCCGGTGTCCCGCCGAGCAGTTTGGCGGCCGCGCCGACCAGGGCGTTCTCCATCGCCAGCAGAGAGGGGAAGGCGGTCGGGTCGAGGCCGTTGACGTGGGCCGAGCCGGCGTGGGCGGCGCGGGTCAGGTCGTCCAGACCTTCGAGGGCGGGGTCGTACACGTACGCGAAGAGCCGCCCGCCGTGCGTCGGCAGGTCGGCCCCGCGCAGTTCCCGCAGTTCGGCCAGGATCTGGTCGCTCGCCACGCCCTTCTCCGGCAACGCGTCGATCATCCCGTGACGCTATCCGCCGGACGCGCCTCGCGCATCGGCCGCCCGGAGCCAGAGATCCCGGTTGCCACCGATCAGCACCCGCCCGTCCCGCAACGTCGTGACGGCCTGCGGCGGGGAGTCGCCGCAGCCGAGCTCGCCCCGTTTCCAGGGCTTGTCGCCGTCGCCGACCCAGACCACACCGCAGTACTCGTTGCGCTGGTCGGGGGCGGGCCGGGTCGCGTCGTCGATCGACCCGATGGCGACGAGTGTGCCGTCGCGCCCGACGGTGACGTCCTGCAGCCGCCCCACACCCATCCCGGTGCTGACGCCCGGGGCCCAGTCGAGCCCGTCCTTGCTGCTGAGCACCAGGGTGTCGTCCTGTTCGCCGGTCTCGTGGTCGACACCGCCGAAGGCGAGCCACCGCTCACCGGCCCGGACCAGGCGAGTCATGAGCAGGCTCTGCGGCAGGCCTTCGACCGTCGACACCTTCCAGGTGCGGCCGCTGTCGGTGGACCGCCACACGGCCGCACGCCGCGCGGCCGAACCGAGAGCGACGATCGTCTCGCCCGCCGCGCCGAGAACGCTGATGTTCGGTTCCGGCTCCGAACCGGCGGTCCACTCGGGCAGGCTCACCGGGCGCAGCGTCCTGCCGCGGTCCTCCGACACGAGAAGCACCGGCGCGGTACGGCCGGGCGTGGCCCGCCCGACGTTCAGAACGATGGTTCCGCGGCCGGTCACGGCCAGGCCCCGTACCGAACTGCGTGAGCCCTGGCCCTCGAAGCCGGGCTCGGAGAAGTCGCTTCGGACCAGCTCCTCGGCCTTCCCGCCGGGCCGGTGCCGTTCCAGGCCGCTGCTGTGGGCGACCAGGATCGAGCCGTCCCGCTCCACCACCGCCGCGTCCGCCGCGATGCCGCCGCCCGGCCAGCCGTTCGTGGTGTCCGGTGGCCCGTCACCGCCGCCGGTCCGCCCGTCCGGCGCCGGGTCGAGGGCGAGCCGGTCGCAGGCGGCGGGACCGGTCCAGTTGGCGTTGACCGCCCGGTAACCGTTCTGGTAGTCGCCCAGGCCCAGGGCGCAGTCACCGGCCGGGACAAGCATCCGCAGGCCATCGCCGGGCGGGATCCAGTCGCTCGAGGCGGGCCACTGCACGGCGCCGGCGTGCCGGGTGAATCCGAGTTCGGTCGCCTGCACGTCACCGAGACCCTTGCGCGGCTCCTGGCTGCGGGCGCCGTTCCCGGGAGTGTTGCCGGGCGTGTTGCCGGCGCACGAGGCGAGCAGAACGGCGCAGGTCGCCAGTACGGCGACCCCCGGCAAGCGGGAGGAGAGTGGTCTCACCCGGCAATATTGACGGAAGCCGTCAAGATTCGGAACGGCGGACGTCCCGGTAACCGCGGAGCGTCAGCACCGCCGTGCCGACCAGGGCGGCCGGGACGACGGTGAAGCCGAGCAGCACCCCGAGGCGGGCCGTGTCACTCTGGACCGCCGGTTCCCCGGTGGCCGACGAGACGTAACCGAAGATCTGGAGCATCACCGCGAAGACGCCGGGGCCGAGGGCCAGTCCGAAGGTCTCCCCGGCGGTCCACAGGCCGGTGAAGACGCCGGCCTGGCGGCGGCCGGTGCGCTCGGTGTCGCGGGCGATGCAGTCCGGCAGCATGGCCAGGGCGAACACCTGCTGGCCGGCGTATCCGGCGCCGACCAGCGCGACGATCAGGTAGACCGCGACCGGGGGCAGGACCGGCGCGGCGAGCAGGGCCAGGGCGCCGGCGGTGAACAGCAGCGAGGCCGCGACTAGGGAGCGGAGCTTGCCGTGGCGGCGGCCGGCGATCGTCCACAGCGGCATGACCAGCAGGGCCGGGCCGACGAACGCGGCGAACAGGAACGTCGAGCCGGCTTCCTGGGCCAGCACGTGGTCGGCGAAGTACTTGACGCCGGCCAGCATGGTGCCGATGCCCGCGGCCTGGACGATCCAGCAGATCAGCAGAGCACGGAACGGGGCGTTGCCGCCGGCCACCCGTAGTTGCGCGCGCAGGCTCGGCTCGGACTCGGTCGCGGTGCGGGACTCGGCTTTGCGCGTACCGAAGAAGGTGGCGAGCGTGCCCACGACGATGAGCGCGCCGATGAACGACCCGGACCACCGGTGGCCCTCGCGGCCCCCGCCGGACATCTCGACGACCAGCGGCGCGACAGCGCCGGAGACCAGGACGGCCAGGGCCAGAACCGCGATCCGCCAGGTCATCAGGCGGGTCCGCTCGGCGTAGCCCTCGGTCAGTTCGGCGGGCATGGCCACGTAGGGGACCTGGAAGAAGGCGAAGGCGGTCGCGGCGGCGAGGAAGGCGACGGCGACGTACGCGCCGGAGGCGGCCCCGCTCGCGAAGGGTGCCGCGAAGATGGCGGCGAAGAGGACGCCGAGCAGAAGTCCCGCTATCAGCAAGAACGGGCGTCGTGAACCGCGGCGGTCGGAGATCCGGCCGACCACCGGATTCACCAGCACATCCCACGCCTTCGGCAGCAGAACCAGCAATCCGGACACGCCGGCGGCGACACCCAGCGTGTCGGTCAGATAAGGCAGAAGAAGCAAACCGGGCACCGTGCCGAATGCTCCGGTGACCACCGAGCCAAGCGCATACCCAGCCAAAACACCGCGTGGAAGAACACTCGTCGGAGGTACCACGGGAGAGGGACCAGCGGCCGTCATCGACGCGCATCGTAACCATGATCGGCCTGCTCCGCCTACGCTCGCCGCTATGAAAAGCGTTGCTGCCGGCGTCGCTGCCAGTCATCCGGCGACCGCTCGCACCGGGCTGCGCGTTCTGCAGGCCGGAGGTACCGCGGCCGACGCCGCGGTGGCCGCGGTACTGGCCTGCTGCGTCGCCGAAACCGTCTACACGGGGCTCGGCGGCGGCGGGTTCGCCACCTACTTCGACGCGGGTACTCGTGAGGTCACCTGCCTCGACTTCTTCGTCGCGGTGCCCGGCCTGGACGGCGACCGGAAACCGTCGCCGATGGTGGCCGTGGACGTGTTCTTCGGCGGGCTGCCACAGATCTACTCGATCGGCGGGGCGAGCGTGGCCGTGCCGGGAGTGCCGGCCGGGCTCGGCGAGGTGCACCGGCGCTGGGGCCGGCTGCCCTGGCCGGAGGTGGTGGCGCCGGCCGCCGGGCTGGCCCGGACCGGAGTGCTGCTGCCCGCGGCGCACGCCCGCACCCTGGAGTCGTGCGCGCCCGCGCTGGCGTATGGCGACGGGGCGGCCCTCTATCAGCCGGGCGGGCGGCTGCTCCAGGGCGACGAGCTGCTCTTCCACCCGGGGCTGGCGACCGCGATGGACGCCCTGGCCGCCGACGGGCCGGAGGTGTTCTACACCGGCGAGTACGGGAAACTGCTGTCCGAGACGGTGCGGTCGGCCGGCGGGACGATCGGGCCGGCCGACCTGGCCGCGTACCGGGTCGAGTCGGTGGACGTGGACCACGCGACGCTCGCCGGATATCGGGTGCACGCCCGGCACGACCTGAACCGGACCATCGACACGATCGCCACGCTGCCCGCCGACCTGTCCCGGCCCGGTCGTGCCCCGGGGGTCGCGACGGCCCTGCTCAACCGTGGTGACCAGCGGCTCGGCGACACCACCAACGTGTCGGTGGTCGACGCCGAGGGGAACGCCTGCGTGATCACCACGACGCTGGGGCTGGGCGCCGGGGTGTGGCTGCCCGGGCTCGGCATCAACCTGAACTCGATGCTCGGCGAGGGTGAGCTGCTCAACGGGGAGCTGGCGCCCGGGCAGCGGATGTCGTCGTATATGTGCCCGCTCGTGGTGACCGCCCCGGACGGTGGTCTCGCGGTCGCGGCCGGCTCGGCCGGCGCCTCGCGGATCCGGACCGCGCTGGTCGACACGCTGCTCGGCGTCTTGGTCGACGGGTTGAGCGTGCCCGAGGCGATCGCTCGGCCGCGCTTCCACGCGGTCGAGGACACCGTGCACGCGGAGGCCGGCTGCCCGCAGGACGAGCTGGCGGCGCTGGCGGCCGACGGCTGGCGGATCGTCGAATGGCCGGACATCAACCACTACTTCGGCGGGGTCACCGCGGTCGGCCGGACCGGCGCCGCCGGCGACCCCCGTCGCGGTGGCCTCGGTCTCCTGCTCTGACAGCGCCGCCGCATCGGGGGCCGCGCCAGCCTCGGCGTCGGCGACCCCGGCGCTGTCACATGGTGCGGCGGCGCCAGTCTCGGCGTCGGCGGCTCCCGGCGCTGTCACATGGTCCGGGCGGCGATGGCCTCGGCATCGGCGGCGGTCTCGCGCAAGGCCACGTCGAGGCTGGTGGCGGTGAGGCCGAAGGTGCGCTCGGTCAGCGACGAGTCGAGAACGAACGGCGCGTAGAACTGGTAGTCCATCTCGGCCAGCTCGCGAGCCATCGGGACGGCCAGGCCGGCCGTGCGCATCACGAAACGCGGCAGCTTGCGGACGGTCACCGGGGCCCGGCCGGTCAGTGCGCAGTAGCGGTCGGCCAGCTCACGAATGGTGACCGGGGCGGGTGAGGGCACGTGCCACGCCTTGCCGTGCGCCCGCTCGTCACCGGCCAGTGTGATCAGCGTGCGGGCCATGTCGCCGACGTAGGTGAAGCTGTGCGGCAGATCGGGGTCGCCCGGGGCCCAGGCGGTGCGGTTCGCGTTCATCGCCGGAAGCAGCACCGTCGAGAAGATCCCGACCGCGCCGGCGCCGAGATAGTCGGAGGCGCGGGCCTCGATGGCGCGCACGCCGCTGTCCAGGGCGTCCTGCCACATCCGATTGCGGATGCGGCCCTTGCGGCCGGTCGCGGCGAGCGGGGTGCTCTCGGTCATCAGGCCACCGGGCCGGGGTCCGTATCCGTACAGGTTTCCGGTGATGGCGTAGACGGCGCCGGCCGACCTGGCGGCGGCGATCATCGCGTTGTTCATCGGGAACCACTTCTCGGCCCACTCGGTGTACTTCGGGTTCGCGCAGTTGTAGACCACCTCGGCGCCCTGGGCCAGCTCGGTCAGGCGACGCGCGTCGGCGGCGTCGGCGGCGGCCCGCTCGATCAGCGGGTGGGCGGGCCCGCTGCCGCTGCGCGTGACGATGCGGACGCGCTCGCCGCGCTGGGCGAGCACGGTGGCGACGGTGGAGCCGATCGGACCGGAACCGATGACGAGGTGCATGGCATTCTCCTTTGCGAGCAGTGCTCTCTAACAAGAACAACGATCGCATACGCCTGCCCACATTTGCAAGAGCAGTGCTCTCGATATGGCACACTGGTCCGCATGAGTGCCGCCAACCTGCGCGCCCGTGTCCGGGCCGAGATGACCGAAGAGATCAAGGCGGTGGCCAAGCGCCACCTGGCCACCGAAGGGGCGAACCTGTCGTTGCGGGCCGTCGCCCGCGACCTCGGCATGGCCTCGTCGGCCGTCTACCGGTACTTCGCCAGCCGGGACGAACTACTCACCGCGTTGATCATCGACGCGTACGACGCGGTCGGCGACACCGCCGAGCAGGCCGCCGCCGCAGCCGGGAGCCCCCTGCAGAAGTGGCTCGCGGCCGGGCACGCGGCACGGGAGTGGGCGCTGGCCAACCCGCACGAGTGGGCGCTGATCTACGGCAGTCCGGTGCCGGGTTACGCGGCGCCGAAGGACACCGTCGAGCCGGCCACCCGGGTGCTGCTCCTGCTGGGGGCGATCGTCGCGGAGGCGTACCGGGCCGGGACCGTCGCCGAGCGTGAGCCGCTCACCGGCCGGTTCGCCGAGGAGATCGTGCCACTCGCGGCCACCTACTATCCGGATCTGCCGCCGCGCCTCATCGCCGACACCATCGCCGCCTTCTTCCAGGTCTGCGGCGCCATCAGCTACGAACTCTTCGGACAGCTCAACAACGGGATCGTGGAGGACCGCCGGGGCTTCTTCGACTATCAACTGCGGGCGGCGGCGAAGCTGGCCGGACTCACCGGATAGCGGGCATCCAGCCGGCGTCCGCCATCAGCACCCGGTCACCGCGCATCGGCACGCCCTCAGCGGTGAGAAGCGCCTTAGCCCGGGCCTCGAGACCGGGCGGGAGCCGGCCACCGCCGCTGCACACCCGGTACCACGGGACACCGCCGCCGTGCAGGGCCATGATCCGGCCGACCTGCCGGGGCGAGTTACGGCCGGAACGCTCGGCGAGGGCGTCAGCGATCGCGCCGTACGACATGACCCGCCCCTCCGGGATGCTCTCCACCAGGGCCAGAACCTCTTCGACGTACTCCTGCGGTGTCATCAACCGCCACGATATGGGATCTGACAACGATCGACACCGGCCTGCCGAGCACAATGGGCCTGGTGCGGGAAGTGGTTACCGGCGCGCGCCGGATCGTGGTCAAGGTGGGGTCGTCCTCGCTGACCACCGCGGCGGGCGGCATCGACGAGCAACGGATCGACGCCCTCGTCGACGTCCTGGGCGCGCTGGCGACCGGTGGACGTGAGGTGGTCCTGGTCTCCAGCGGCGCGATCGCCGCCGGGCTCGCCCCGCTCCACCTGCGCCGCCGGCCGCGCGACCTGGCCACCCAGCAGGCCGCCGCCTCCGTCGGGCAGGGGCTGCTGATCGGGCGCTACGCGGCCGGGTTCGCCCGCCACGGCCTGACGGTCGGACAGGTGCTGCTCACCGTGGACGACGTGACCCGGCGGGCGCACTATCGCAACGCGTACCGCACTCTGCGCAAACTGCTCGACCTCGGCGCCCTGCCGATCGTCAACGAGAACGACACGGTCGCCACCGAGGAGATCCGGTTCGGCGACAACGACCGGCTGGCCGCGCTCGTCGCCGCCCTGGCCGACGCCGACCTGCTGGTGCTGCTCTCCGATGTGGACGCGCTCTACACCGGCAACCCGGCCGACCCCTCCTCGCGACGGATTCCGCTGGTCCGCGGCGACTCCGACCTGTCTCAGGTGGCGATCGGGTCGGCCGGCAAGTCCGGCGTCGGCACCGGCGGCATGGTGACCAAGGTCGAAGCGGCCCGGATCGCCACCGGCTTCGGCATCCCGGTCGTGCTGACCGCGGCGCCGCTGGCCGGGGCGGCGCTCGCCGGCGACGAGGTCGGCACCCTCTTCGAAGCGGCGGCGACCCGGCCCGCCGCCCGGCTGTTCTGGCTGGCCCACGCCACCTCCCCCCGTGGTCGCCTGCACCTCGACGCCGGCGCCGTCGCGGCCGTGGTCGCCCGGCGCAAATCACTGCTGCCGGCCGGCATCACCGCGGTCGACGGCTCCTTCGCCGCCGGCGATCCGGTGGACCTGGTGGACGCCGGATCCGGTACGCCGGTGGCGCGCGGCCTGGTCAACTACGACGCGGTCGAACTGCCGGCGCTACTCGGACGATCCACACCCGAGTTGGCCGCGGCGCTGGGGCCGGGCTATGAACGAGAGGTCGTCCACCGTGACGATCTGGTGCTGCTTTAGACGTACCCCACCCTGGTCTTGATCTGAGGAAAGGTTTGCCATGAGTGTGCTGGAACAGGCAGCCGCAGCGCGGGTCGCCGCGATCGACCTGGCCGGAGCCACCCGCGCCGAGAAGGACCGGGCACTCCTGCTGATGGCCGACCGCCTGGTCGAGCGGACCGACGACATCGTGCACGCCAACGGCGTCGACATCGCGAACGCCCGGGAGAACGGCCTCTCCGAGTCGGTGATCGACCGGCTGGCGCTCGACCCGGAGCGGGTCGCCGCGATGGCCGACGGCCTGCGCCAGCTCGCCGCCCTGCCCGACCCGGTCGGTGACGTGGTGCGCGGATCGACCCTGGCCAACGGGCTGGAACTGCGGCAGGTCCGGGTGCCGTTCGGGGTGGTCGGCATGATCTACGAGGGCCGGCCGAACGTGACGGCCGACGCCGCCGGCATCTGCCTCAAGTCCGGCAACGCGGCTCTGCTGCGCGGCTCGGGTTCGGCCTTCTCGTCGAACGCGGCCATCGTCTCGGTGCTGCGCAAGGCGGTCGCCGACGCCGGCCTGCCGGCCAACACGATCCAGTTGCTCGACGCCACCACCCGCGACTCGGTGAAGGAGCTGATGCGTGCCCGCGGCCTCGTCGACGTGCTGATCCCGCGCGGCGGCGCCTCGCTGATCAAGACGGTGGTCGAGCAGTCCACGGTGCCGGTGATCGAAACCGGAGTGGGCAACTGCCACGTCTACGTGGACTCGGCCGCCGACCTGGAGAAGGCGCTGGGCGTCACGCTCAACTCGAAGACCCAGCGATACTCCACCTGCAACACCGCCGAGTCGCTGCTGGTGCACGTCGAGATCGCCGACACGTTCCTGCCGCTGATCCTGTCGTCGCTGGCCGAGGCGGGTGTCACGGTGCACGGCGACGCCCGTGTCTCCGGCTACAGCGATGCGGTGGTCACCGCCACCGAAGAGGACTGGGGTACGGAATACCTGTCCCCCGACATCTCGGTCGCCGTCGTCGACTCCCTGGACGACGCCTTGGACCACATCCGCCGGTACGGCACCGGCCACACCGAGGCCATCGTCAGCGAATCGACCACCGCGACCCGTCGTTTCGTCGCCGGCGTGGACGCCGCGGCCGTGATGGTGAACGCGTCGACCCGCTTCACCGACGGCGGCGAGTTCGGGTTCGGCGCGGAGATCGGCATCAGCACGCAGAAACTGCACGCCCGTGGCCCGATGGGCCTGCCGGAGCTGACGTCCACGAAGTACGTCGTCACCGGCAACGGCCACACTCGCTGAGGCCGACTCCGGCTGGGGGCCTTTCGGTGATAGTCGCCGGCGGGTCGCGGTCCGACGCTACGGTCGGGCTCGTGGACATCTTCGAGGACGACGAAACCACCGAGCCGGCGCCGGACCGGGGCCTGTGGCGTTACGTGGCGACACAGAGCAGCATGCTTCTCCTCGCCGGAGCCGTGGCCGTCGGCGTCATCGTCATGGTCGCGGTGGTGCTGCTCTCGCTCTATGTCGGCGTCATGGACTGAGTGGTCTCACCGGCAGGCGCGCAGGGCGGTCAGCGTCGTGTTCACGTCGAAGAGCGGGCCCTCGTTGCTGTCCCACCCACCGTCGGGGCGCTGCGTCGCGGCCAGCCGCTTGCGGGCGCTCTGCAACAGCCAGTCGTCACCCAGGTTGACCCGCCGCAGGGCCGCCGCCATCGACGCCACATCGGCCGGCGACATGTCCGGCAGACGGTCGCCGAGGACCTGCTGCACCCGCGCCGACTCGTAGAAGAACTGCTGCTGGTGCAGCAACCCGGCGGCGTGCCACCCGACGGCCAGGAACGACGGCCACGTGCCGTCCGGGCGGATCTCGGAGACCACCCAGGTCGCCGCGGCACGCAGCACGTCGGCCCACGGCGTCCGGGTCTGATAGGGGTCGATCTCGACGGCCGCGGCGGTGAGCCAGAAGCCCGCTACCGAGGTCTGGTAGAGGGTCGCCTCCGGGTCGCCGGGCAGCGCCCAGGCCGGCGCCTCCCCGGCCAGCGACTCGTGCTCCTGCCAGGTGCCGTCGCCGCGCTGCGCGGCGGCCAGCCAGTGCAGGGCCTGCACCCCGACAGCGCTGTTCAGAGCGCCGATGTCGTCGAGCTCGGCGAGGCGGTAACAGGTGGCGTCGATCGACGGGATGGCGCCCTCGACCGAGGCCGGCCAGCCGCCCTCGGGCATCTGCCCGGCGGCGACCCGCTCCACCGCCTCCGGCGGAGCCGGCTGCCCTGTCCGGAGGTGCGACAACCGCGCCCGTTCCACCGGATCACCATGAGCGACCACGTAGCCGATCGCGGCGTCTATATCGATCACGGTAAAGACGGTACCGGCCGATCCTGTGGAGCGCAGGCCAGTTCCATCCAGGGAGTCACCCGAAGGTGACTCCCTGGACCCGTGAGATCAGTACGACGGCAACGACGGGTCGACCGTGTTGACCCAGGAGACGATGCCGCCCTGGACGTGCACGGCGTCCTTGAAGCCGGCCACCTTGATCGCGGCGAGGGCCTCGGCCGAGCGCACGCCCGACTTGCAGTGCAGCACGATCTGCCGGTCCTGCGGGAACTTCGCGAGCGCCTCGCCGGACAGGATCTCGCCCTTGGGGATCAGGACGGCGCCGGGGATCCGGTTGATCTCCCACTCGGCGGGCTCGCGGACGTCGACCAGGAACAGGTCCTTGCCGCTGTCCTGCCACTCCTTGAGCTCGCGGGCGGTGATCGTCGAGCCGGTGACCGCCTCCTGCGCCTCCTCGGAGACCGCGCCGCAGAAGTCCTCGTAGTCCTCCAGCAGGTCGGTGACCGTCGGGTTCTCGCCGCAGAGCGCGCAGTTCGGGTCCTTGCGAACCTTGATCTTGCGGTACTCCATCTCCAGGGCGTCGTAGACCATCAGGCGCCCGACCAGCGGCTCACCGATGCCGGTGATCAGCTTGATCGCCTCGTTGACCTGGATCGAGCCGATCGACGCGCAGAGCACGCCGAGGACGCCGCCCTCGGCGCAGCTCGGGACCATGCCGGGCGGCGGGGGCTCCGGGTAGAGGCAGCGGTAGCAGGGACCGTGCTCCTCCCAGAAGACCGAGGCCTGGCCGTCGAAACGGTAGATCGAGCCCCAGACATAGGGCTTGCCGAGCAGCACCGCGGCGTCGTTGACCATGTAACGGGTCGCGAAGTTGTCGGTGCCGTCGACGATCAGGTCGTACTGGCTGAAGATCTCTTTGACGTTGTCGCGGTCCAGCGCGGTGTTGTGGATGACCACATTCACCAGCGGGTTGACCTCGGCGATGCTCCGCGCCGCCGACTCCGCCTTGGGCGTGCCGATGTCGGAGACACCATGAATGATCTGGCGCTGAAGGTTCGACTCGTCAACGGTGTCGAAGTCGATGATGCCGAGCGTGCCCACGCCGGCCGCGGCCAGGTAGAGCAGGGTCGGCGAGCCGAGGCCGCCCGCGCCGACGGCGAGGACCTTGGCGTTCTTGAGCCGCTTCTGCCCGTCCATCCCGACGTCGGGGATGATCAGGTGACGCGAATAGCGCCGGATCTCGTCGATGCTCAGCTCAGCGGCCGGCTCGACGAGCGGGGGCAGAGCCACAGTTCACTCCCCGGGTTCGGTGGTAAGGATCGCCGCCCATTGTTGCTCGATTCGCACGACGGCATCCATGACGTTGGCCACGGCCCGACATGCGGGATCGCGGAATAACTCAGGCTATCGGCTTTCCGGCATACCGCTTGCCGTCCAGGTAGGGCCAGGCGTTCGGGGTGCAGCCCTTGAGACCGAACGTCTGCTGCATCATCACCGGCGCCTTCTCGCCCTCACCGGGGCACGCCTCGTGCCCGTGACCGAGCTCGTGTCCCACCTCGTGGTTGATCGTGTACTGCCGGTACTCGCCGATCCGGCCCTCGTAGTCGGGCACCGCGCCGGCCCACCGGTCGGCATTGATGATCACTTTCTCGGGCAGCCGGCACGAGGTGAAACCCTCGGTGTTCAGCCCGCCGGCCGCGCACATCTGCTCGGACGTCTTCGCCGAGGCCAGGTAGATGGTGAAGTCCACATCGGCGCCGGCCTTCGGCATCCGGCGCAGCCGCAGCCGCCCGTCGTTGGTCCAGCTCCGCCCGTCGCCCAGGGTCTCGTCGATCTTCTCGGCGAACTCGCCCGGCGAGGTGTCCTCGACGACCTTCTCGACCGCCACCCGGAAGCGGTACAGCCGGCCGGCGCTGCCCAGCATCGGACCGCGGCTCCGGGCATAACCGAACTCGCCCGCCTCCGCCACCCCGGGCGCCTCAACGGCGCCGGGCTCGGCCGGCTCGGCCTTCATCGGCGCCGCCGGCTCCGGTGCGGCCGCCGGTCCCACGCCCGCCGGCTCGGCCGCGCGCTGCGCGGCCTCCCGCCCGGGCGCCAGCGGTTGCTCATCGCCGCGCAACTCGCGCCCGACGACCAACACCAGGACCACCGCGAGGAGGTATGTGAGAAGCATCGCCCTGCGGCGGCGCCGGGTCCGCCGTGCGGTGACCGTCTCCGCCGCCGCGTGCCGTGCCGAACTCGTGGACCGCGAGTGCGACGGGACGTACTCGCTCTCGTCGTCCTCCCGCGACAGCACGGACGGCAGGAAGTCGGGTTCCGGCTCGTCCTCGTGCTCGTCCTCCCGGAAGACCTCCACGGCGCTGCGGTGCCGCTCGGGCGACGACGGCGCCGGGGGGACGTAGACGCGCTCGTCCACGGCCTGCTCAGCCTCAGCAACAGCGTCCGCGTCCTCGGTCCGGAACGGCACAGCGGCCGGGACGTAGATGTTCTCGGTGAGATTCCGTTCCAGCATGTGCTTCGGCGGCCAGAGGTTGTCCGGCAACTCGGCCGGCAGCCGCACACTCGCCGGCAGCCCGATCGCCGGCCGGTTCATCGTCCGCGGGTACTGGTCGTCCAGCCCGGCGCCGCCCACGGAACCGGCGGGCCGCGGATCGGTCCGGCCGGCATCGAGCGAGTCCGGTAACGGCTCGGAGACGGTCGCCGCACGGCGCACGTCCGAACCGGCGATGTGCGCGGTCTCGTCGCCTCGGCCGGGTCGCTCCGGTGCTCCGGGCAGCCCGAGCCACCCGTTCTCAGCCGACGCGCCGTCCCACCGCTCCACGTCGGCGTCCGGCGGACGGGCGCCCTCGACCGGGCCGGCCGGCGGGCGGGCACTCCCGGGAACGGTCCGGCTGGCCCGGCGCGAACCGGTGGCACGCGGGTTCACGTACGAGCCCGGCGCCGCCATCGGGTCGCCGTCGGCGAGAGGCCGCGGCTCCGGCTCGGCGAGCCGCGTCGAGGCGGCGAGGCGTTCGGCCGCGAGCTCCAGGATGCCCCGGGTCATCTCGGGCGGAGGGAGGGACGGTCCGGGCTGTTCAGGCCCGCCGGCGGTGAGCGCCGGCCGGTCCGCTCCCGCCGGTCCGTCCAGCGCGGTCCGGGCCGGACGGCGGCCCCGCGTCTGCGTGTCCGGCGTGATCCCGCGGCTCGCGGTCGCCGGTCCGGTTCTCGGGGTACGCCCCGCGGGTCGCGCCGTCTCCGCGGCGGGTTCGGCCGCCGGCCTGGTGGCGCGCCGGACCGGTTCGCGGTCGACTGGTTCCGGGGCGGGTGTGGCCGCAGCGCTCCGGCGACGGGCCGGCCGGGGCGGGGCCGTCTCCTCGGGCTGGTCCGCCGGCGCCTCCACCGGCGCCTTGGCGGTGGCCGTCTTGCGGGCCGGGGAACGCCCGGTGGTCGCCCGGGACGAGGTCGACTTGACCGCCGCGGCCGGCTTGACCGGCGGTCCGGCGTTCTCCGTGACGGGCTTCCGGGCCGCCGCCGCTCGGGTCGGCTTCTCGGTGGCCGCGCTCGTGCGCACGGTCTTCCGCGCCGGCTCGGCCGGTGCGGTGACCGGTGTCCGGCCCGTGGTGGACGTGGCCGGCACGGTGCGGCGCCGGGACGATGCGGAGGCGGGCGTGCCGGCGGGGGCCGGGGGCGCGGCCTCGGCGCGGGAACGCTCGGCCCGGCCACGCCGGTCGATGTCGGCGTTCGGGTCAAGGGGGCCATTTGTCGCGTTTGCCATAGCAAGCGCCAGCCTGCCATGACTCCCCGCCTGTCACAGGACTTTCGGATTTCCGTACCAGAACTGCGCAAACCACAGGTCGGGGCGTGGGATCAGAGGCGTGGGCCGGAGAGATCCTGACCGTCGCGACGGGGCCACGAGTAGGGGACACAGCCGCGCAGAGTCAGCGTCTGCTGCACCATCACCGGCGCCGGCCCGCCGGAGACCGGGCAGCCCTCGTGCCGGTGGCCGAACTCGTGCCCGACCTCATGGTTGATCACATACTGCCGGTACGCGGCGAGCCCGGTCCCCGCCTCCACGTAGGGCCGCGCCGAACCGCGCCAGCGATCCAGATTGATGATCGCCTTACCGGTGACCCGGCACGAGGTGTACGGCACCCCGCCGATCCGGATGTTCGTGCCACCCCGCTCGCACATCCGGCCCGCGGTCTCCCGGGTGGCCAGGTAGACCGTGAAGTCGGCCTGGTCGGCGCCGGCCACCATCTGCAGCCGGAACCGTCCGGCGCCGATCCAGCTCCGCTCGTCCGACAGGACCGCCCGCACCTGCGCGGCGAACCCGGCGACGTCCTCGCCGCTGCCCTTCTCCACGGCGACCTTGAACCGGCGGATCGTGCCCTGGGAACCGGCGACCGGGCCGCGCTCGTTCACGAACTCGAAGTCGCCGGAACCCGTGACCGGCGTGTCCCCGTCGAGCCGGAGCACACCCTCGGCCGGAAACGGAGGCTCGGCCGGGGCCGGCGATGCGGGCGGCTCCGACGTCACGGCCACTCCGTCAGGCGCCTGCGACGGTACGGCCGAGGCGCCCGGTGCGAGCTGCGGGATCGGCGGCGACACGGCCGAGGCGGCGTTACCGGGCGGGCCCGGCTCGCCGAACGGCCTCCCGACCGCCACCACCGTCAGCAGGACCAGCGCCGCGGCCAGCACGACCAGCCAGGCCTGTCGCCACCGGTCTTCCCGGGACAGGGGCTGAGGCTCGGGAGCGGGCCGGACAGGAGAGATCATAGGTGTCCAGATTGGCACAAAATCGTGCACCGCTCCCGCCCCGGGGAAGATCTTGTGCCCTTCGCTACATCACGCAACCTGACCGCCCGGTGACGTGTCGCCTCAGCCCGAGAGTCGCGCCGGGACCGCGAGGGCGCAGCGCCTCGCGTCGTGGCTCACGGTGCTTCTCTGGCCGTACGAGAGAAAAGGAACTGAGCCGGGCGTGCCGGACCACCGGAACCAGCGGCGGGTCAGCGACCGGGAGTGACCGTGCGGACATCGTCGAGGAGGCCGACGACGGCGCGGGCCACCAGGCGGGGAACCTCCATCTGGGCGACGTGGCCGACGCCGGGCAGGATCAGCAGCCGGCTGTCCGGCACGACGCGGGCGACCTGGACCGGCACGCGCGGGTCGATCAGGCGGTCGTTGAGGCCGCCGATCACCAGCGTGGGCGCCTGGATCTGGGCGGCCAGCCGCCACTGCGAGTTGACGCCCGGCAGGTACGCCCGGAGGAAGCTGCCGACCAGGCCGCGCAGAGTGCCCAGGTAGGCCTTGGGGTAGTGGGCGACCGTGTAGCGGAGCTGGATCTCCTCCATCGCCTCGGCGCGGCGTTGCGGGTGCACCTTGGACGTGTCGCCGAAGCAGGCGGCCAGCACCTGCTCGGCCATCTCCTCCGCGGTGATCCGGGTGAGCGCCCAGGCCATCAGGCGTTCCGCGCCGGGGACGGCTAGCAGAGGGAGGACCGGGCCCTGCGCGGTGCGGCGCGGGTCCAGGAACGGCATGGCCGGGGAGATCAGCGTGAGGGTCCGGACCAGGTCGGGCCGCAGCGCCGCCACCCGCACCGCGATCGAGCCGCCCAGCGAGTTGCCGATCAGGTGGACCGGGCCACGGCCGGAGTGCTCCAGGCAGTCGATCAGGGTGGCGGCGAAGGCCGCGATCGAATAGCGCGGGCTCGGGTCGCTGTAACCGAAACCGGGCAGGTCGACGGCCTGACCGTCGAGACGGTCGGCGAGCAGGCCGGCCAGGTCGGTGAAGTTCTGCGAGGAGCCGCCGAGACCGTGCACGTAGACCGCGGGCTCGGCGTCCGGGCTCTGCGCCGGCGTGTCACGGACATGCAGCATCGCGCCATTGACCGTGACCCGGCGCGCGGGCCACGGCGGAGGAACCTCGTATTCCGGCAACAGCGAGCTGTCGTCGGCCAGAATCGCACCCTTCATCAAGCCAAGAGTGCCTCAAGCCGCCGGTTGACCGCGGATAGTGTGGCGCGCACCATGGCGTGCCGGTCGTCGCCGGTGACGACGGCCGAGCCGGCCAGTTGCTCGACCCAGCCACCGCCGCAGGAGAGCAGCAGCACGACCACCGCGACCTGCATCGGCCCGAAGGAGACCGCGGCCGCGTGCTCGACGAAGCAGCGGGCCGGGCCGTCCTCGTGCTGCGAACCGGAGAGCAGTTCGTCGACGGCGCCGGCGGTGGCCGTCGCGCAGAGGCGGAGAAGGTAGCCGTCGACGGCCGGACCGGTGGCCACACCCGAGGCGGTCCGGCCCCCGGCGCGCAGCCGCACCTCCACCGTGGCGTCCGCGCCGAACGTGTTGACGTGCACGTTCTCGATGATCACGCGCGGGCCGGGGGTGTCGCCCGGGTCCAGTGGGCGTGGCTTGGAGGCGTCGGCGGGAACCAGTGCGGCACCCGTGTTGAGCACCTGTGGCCGGGAATCCCTGAGCTCCCTGGACTCTCTCGGCTCCCGGGGCTCCCTCGTCTCCAACGGCGGAGCCGGCGGAGTGTGCGGCATCGCGGACACCGGCGCCGCCGAGACCGGCGCGGGGGCCGGAACACGGACCGGGGCCGGGGCGGGCGCCGCTGAGACCGGAGCCGGGGCCGCCGGGCTGGAGACCGGAGCGGACGGGCTGTAGGACGGGCTGGAGACCGGGGCGGACGGGCTGGAGACCGGGGCGACCGGCACCGCGGCCCGGGCCGCCCGGACGGGCTGGTTGGGCAGCAGCGGGTTGCGCGGCGACGAGACCGGGGCGCTGGACGGGCGCGGCGCGGCCGGTGCGGGCGGCGCCGCCGGTGCGGAGCGTGCGGGCCGCAGGGCGGCCGGCGTGTCGCCGGGCATGGCCGCGTCCAGGCCCATCCGCTCCTGGAGCAGCCGGGCGACCTGGCGGCTCACCTCGGCCGCGTCGGCGCCGTCGGCGAGGTCGAGCCGGAGGCTGTGCGCTCCGGCCGGAGTGGCCCGCAGCGAGGCGTCCCGGACCCCGGCGACCTCGCGGACCGCGGCGAGGATGTCCTGGACGTCGAAGCCCTCCTGGCGTTCCTGGGCGGGCACGACATCACCGCGGCGCAGGTGCGTCGCGATGCGGGCGAGGGCGGGCGCTTCGGCCGACGGTTCCACGGAGGGCGGCTCCGGAACTCTCGGGACGTCCGGCTGGGCCGGGACGCGCTGCGGGAGTGACCCGTGCTGTTCGCCGTCGGTCTCGGGATCATCGGCCTGCTGGCCGGGGAAACCGGGAACGGCGGCGGGCGGGTTGTAGGTCGGTGTGACATCGGGCACCGGCTCGTACGGCCGGCGGGGGAATCCCGGCGAATCGTACGCCGAAGCGTCGGCCGCCGGGCTGTCCAACCGCGGCAGCCCTTGAGCGAGGGTGTCGGTCACCAGAGCGTGCCGGGATCGGCCGGGTTCGCCGGAGACCGGGGCGGCCGGAGGCGGACCCTGAACCGGCTCGGGCAGCCAGTCGGGCCGCGGCGTCGGGACGGCGGCCCGCGGCTGGTAGGAGTCGTCGAGGTCACCCTCGTACGGGTAGGGCGGCGCGCTGTTCGGCGACGGTGTCACCGGGGGACGCCGGTGGTGGCCCAGGATGTCGGCGAGCCGGCTCCGGTCGGCGGACCACGCCTCCGGTGACCCGGACGGGGGAATCTCAGGACTCGCGGGTGGCGCGGGGACCCCGGAAGCAGGCGCGGCCCCGAGCGGGCGCTCCGCCGGGATCTGCCGCCGGCCGAAGGTCCGCCCGTCGGACGGGCGCCGCCAAGGTGGCGTGTCCACTCCCTGCTCCAATGCCGCTCCCGTGTTGGGCCACGGACTCTCGTCGTCGGCCCAGCCGTTCACCCGTGTGCGGTCATGCGAGTCGGCGCCGTTGCCACCCGCTGAGGCTCCCGTGTCTCCGGAATGCCCTGATTCATCCACCGCGTGCTCCTCGCTCGCCCCCGCTGAGGCTACCGTGTCGTTGCAGTGGCGATAAGTTGCAGCGTCGCGACAATTGCCCGCACGACCGCGACATGCGCCGATCCGGGCAAACCGAGACGACAGACCGCGGGGACCCGACCCCCTGGAGGTTCACAGAAATGACCGCTGCGTCCGGCGGGCCACAGACCACACGTCCCACACGCCTGCCCCGTTCGGCGCGCCGCAAGCAATTGCTGGCCGCCGCGCAGCAGATCTTCGTCGCGCACGGCTACCACGCCGCCGCGATGGACGACATCGCGGAGCGGGCGGGCGTCTCGAAGCCTGTTCTCTACCAGCACTTCCCCGGCAAGCTGGAGCTCTACCTGGCCCTGTTGGACACGCACTGCGACGCGATAATCGCCAAGGTGCGCGGGGCCATGATGTCGTCCCCCGACAACAAGGATCGTGTGAAAGGCGCCGTTCGGGCGTACTTCGACTTCATGGATCACGAGAGTGAGGCGTTCCGGCTCGTCTTCGAGTCGGACCTGCGCAACGACCCCCAGGTCCGCCAGCGGGTGGAACGGGTCGAGCAGGGCTGCATCGCCGCCGTGACGGACACCATCATCTCGGACACCGGCCTCCGCCCGGACCAGGCCGAGCTCCTCGCCTCGGGCCTCGCCGGGGCGGCCGGGCAGGCCGCACAGTTCTGGCTAGCGAACGGACGGCGTACGCCTAAAGCGGAAGCCGAAGCGCTCGTAGCTGCACTGATCTGGCGCGGGATCGCCAGCTTCCCGCTGCAGGGCGGTTCAACGGCCGGAATGGCACCGGAAATCGGATAGCCTTTCGATCGGTAGACGGTTGACTCCCGTCGGTGGATGTTTTCTGGAGGAGGGGCCCCGTGGAGGTCAAGATCGGCGTGCAGCAGTCGCCGCGCGAGCTTGTGCTGGAGAGTGCTCAGACCCCGGCAGAGGTCGAGCAGGCCGTGACGGATGCTCTGGCCAAGGACGGCGTCCTGACACTCACTGACGAGAAGGGCCGCAAGGTGATCATCCCGATCGCCAAGGTGGCCTACGTGGAGATCGCCGAGGCGTCGCACCGCCCGTTCGGCTTCACCACTCGCTGAAGTTTTTTTCGCATCACGAGGGTGCCCTGGTCTCAGGGCACCCTCGCGTAACTTGCTCTCGGGTGCGTCCGGCCCCAGGTCGGGTAGACTGACGTCCGTCGTCGCCAAATCGACCGGCTTGTTTCATCAGCCAGGGGTTTGGCGATCGCGCGTGCGGCCCGCTTCCTACAGCGTGTGGCCCGCGCCTATACGAGACCGCGCCCCAGACATTCGACGGGCGCACCACGAGAGGGCACCCGTAAAACTTCATGACCGATATTGAGCAGGCTCTAGTACCCGTCACCACACGTGCACCGGTCCGTCCCGACAGCCCCACCTTCGCTGAGCTGGGTGTCCGGGCCGAGACGGTGGAGGCCCTGGCCAAGGCTGGGATCACCCACGCGTTCGCCATTCAGGAGTACGCGCTGCCGATCGCCCTGCGGGGCACCGACCTGATCGGGCAGGCGCCCACCGGCACCGGCAAGACCCTCGGCTTCGGCCTTCCGCTGCTGGAGCGGGTCCTCGCCCCCTCCGAGGGCGCCGACGGCCAGCCGCAGGCTCTGATCGTCGTTCCCACCCGCGAGCTGGGCATCCAGGTGGCCCGCGACCTCGCGGCGGCGGGCAGCACCCGGGGCGTCCGGGTCCTGCCGATCTACGGCGGGGTGGCCTACGAGTCGCAGGTCGAGGCTCTCAAAAAGGGCGTCGAGATCCTGGTCGGCACCCCCGGCCGGCTGCTCGACCTGTGCAAGCAGAAGATGCTGAAGCTGGGTTCGGTCAAGGCGCTGGTCCTCGACGAGGCCGACCGGATGCTCGACCTGGGCTTCCTGGAGGACGTCGAGAAGATCCTCGCGATGATCCCCGCGAAGCGGCAGACGATGCTGTTCTCGGCGACCATGCCGGACCCGATCGTGGCCCTGTCCCGCCGGTTCCTGCACAACCCGGTCACCATCCACGCCGGGCACACCACCGAGAGCGCCGCCTCGCCGCTGACCAAGCAGGTCGTGTACCGCACCCACCCGCTGAACAAGCTGGAGATGGTGGCTCGAATCCTGCAGGCCAAGGACCGCAGCCTCACGATGATCTTCACCCGCACCAAGCGGGCCGCCGACCGGGTCGCCGAAGACCTCGACTTCCGCGGCTTCGCGGTCGCGGCCGTGCATGGTGACCTGGGCCAGGGCGCCCGTGAGCGGGCGCTGCGGGCGTTCCGCAGCGGCAAGATCGACGTGCTGGTGGCGACCGACGTGGCGGCCCGCGGGCTGGATGTGTCGGGTGTCACCCACGTGATCAACTACGACTGCCCGGAAGACCCGGAGACCTACACGCACCGCATCGGCCGCACCGGCCGGGCGGGCGCCACTGGCGTCGCGGTCACCTTCGTCGACTGGGAGGACATGCCGCGCTGGGTGCTGATCGACAAGTCGCTCAGTCTCAGCATGCCGGAGCCCCCGGAGACCTACCACACGAGTCCGGCGCTCTACCACGACCTGGACATCCCGACCGAGATCTCCGGCACCCTGCCGACTGCCGAGCGCAGCCGGGCCGGGCTCTCCGCGGAGGTCGAGGAAGACCTGGGCACCGTCGGGCGGCGGGGTGGTGGCCGTACCCGGGGGAACAACACCCGCGGGCGCTCCCGCGACGACCGCGGTTCGTCGTCGAACTCGGGTTCGGGATTCGGTTCCGGGTCGGGCTCCACGCCGGGCTCCGGCTCGGCTTCGCCAGAGGTGAGCGAGCGCCCCAAGCGGGAGCGTCGCCGTCGCCGGGTCGTCGAGGACGGTCCCGGTGCGCCTGAGGCGACCACCCCGGTCTCGTCGTCCTCCGACGCCCCCACTCTGGAGGCGCCGGAAGCAGCGGACTCGACGGTGGAGGCCGCCCCCGCGGCGCCCCGTTCCCGGACCCGCCGTCGCCGGCCCGCCGCGACCGCGCTGCCCTTCTCCGAGGGCGGTGCCGCACCCTCCGAGGGCGCCGCGGCTACCGCTGACGCCGCGCCGGCTACCGCTGACGCCGCGCCGGCTACCGCTGACGCCGCGCCGGCTACCGCTGACGCCGCGCCGGCTTCGGCTGACGCCGCGCCCGTCTCGGCTGACGCTTCGGCCGCGGGAGAGGCGGCCCCGCCGCGTCGCCGGCGTCGCCGCACCGCCGGCACGACCGACAGTGATCTCTCCGGCGGCTCCGAAGCCGGCGGGGGAACCACCACCGAGAGCTGAGTTCACCTGCCCGTGCCGGGCCGCCGTTTCAGTGGCGGGCCGGCACGCCCAGCTTCTCGCAGGCCTCGCGGTACATCCGGACGGCCTCAGCCCGCACCTGCCGGCGCTCGGTCAGCCGTTCGGTGAACGGCACTCTGACCTCGGCCTCGGCCCCGCCGACGCTCGCCGCGAAGATCATCGCTTCCTGATCCATCCCGGTCATCCGGGCCGCGGTCGCTTCCGGCACACCGCCCAGCGCCCGCACGATCAGCACGTTGTCGTCGGCGTGGTCGCCGTTCATGTGGTCGGCGATCTGCGCGACCACCTCGGGCCCGAATGGATCCGTCACGTCCAGCGCCCCCACGACTCGGCCGGCAGTTCGATGTCGAGCCGGTGTCGCCACCTCGATGAGGAGGGCGTCCCGCTCCACCCGCGACCAGGGTACGGCGTTGAGCCGCTCTTGGCAGCGGGCCTACGCCTCCACGACCGCCTGCCCGGTCACCGCCCCACCCGCGAGGTCACCGGGACAAACGGATGCGGTGACGGGCCACGTGCCCGGTCGCCCCGGATCGACAGCCCCGAGGGGACATCCCGGGCGCCGGGCAGAATGGAACCCATGCCAGAGCCGCTCGAAACAGTCCTCGCCGAGGTGCGCGAACTTCTGCTCGCACCGGGCCTCACCCGGGCCGTCGCGGCCGGCCGGCGCCGGGGGCACGCGCCCTCGGTGGCTCGCGCCCAGGTGCGCCCGGTCACCCTCAAACACGGGCGGAAACTGCAGATCGTCACCGATGACGGCGCGCGGCCGTACACGCGAAACGTCGACGGCGACGAGGCCGCAGCGGCGGTCGACGCGCTGCTGGCCGAGCCGTTCGGCAACTGGCACGTGGAGACCGGCTCGTCGACGGTCCAGGTCAGGGTGACGAAGAAGGGCGACGCCCAGGTGCACCGGTCCGCCGCGGTCGCCGCGCCGCGCGCGCTCGAGGGGCACGACCGGGCCAAGCAGTGGCTGCTCGATCCGGGTGACCCGCTCTTCTCCGTGATCGGCGGCACGGCGGCGAAACGCCGCCAGATCGACGCCTTCCTGCGGGCGCTCGCCGCGACCCTGCCCGACGATCTTCCGTCGCCGCTGCGCGTCGTCGACCTGGGCTGCGGCAACGCCTACCTCACCTTCGCCGCCTACCGATATCTGTCCGGGCGCGGCGCGCACGTCCAGGTCGTCGGCGTCGACGTCCGCGAGGATCAGCGGGTACGCAACAGCGCCGTCGCCGCCGAACTCGGCTGCTCCGAGGATGTGACGTTCGTCGCGGGCACCATCGAGGAGGCGGAGCTGCCGTTCGCCCCCGACCTGGTGCTCGCGCTGCACGCCTGCGACACGGCGACCGACCAGGCGCTGGCCCGGGCGGTCGGCTGGGAGGCACGGTGGGTGCTGGCCGCCCCGTGCTGCCACCATGACATCGCCGCGCAGCTCAAGGGCAATCCGGCCCCTTCGCCGTACGCCGAGGTCACCCGCCACGCCATCCTGCGGGAGCGGTTCGCCGACGTGCTGACCGACTCGCTGCGTGCCGCGCTGCTGCGGCTGCACGGATATCGCGTCGACGTGGTCGAGTTCATCGACTCGGCGCACACCCCGCGCAACCTGATGCTGCGGGCCCGGCGGACCGGCGCCACCCCCACCGACGATCAGCGGGCCGAGTACGACTCACTGACCGGCCAGTGGGGTGTCACACCGGCCCTGGCCTCGCTCATCAACTGACGACGACGGTCCAGGCCGCTGTGGAGACCTTCCCGGCGACCTGGAAGTCGAAGAACATCCGGTAGGTGCCGGGGCTGGGCGCGGCCAGCCAGAATTTGACCTTGCCGTCGACCAGCTGGGTCTCCGGGTGCACATGGACGTAACCGAGATCACCCTGACGGAGCACGACCAGGTGGCCGTAGGCACCCAGGTACGGTTCGACCGTCACCGGCTTGCCGGCGCCGTCGGTGACGGTCATCAGCAAGGGCTGGGTGGACTCGGTGGCGGGCGTTCCTTCGTACCCCACCGTGAAACCGTCAGTGGTCGCGGCCCGCACCGGATCCGGAACGATGAGCGGGGCGTAATCGCCGGCGACCGTCAGGTCGCTGCCCAGGCTGCTGACCACCTGGTCCCCGCCGAACAGCGCGGTGAAGTCAGCGATCATGCGGTAGGAGCCGGGCGCGGCCAGGGTGATGTCGACACTCCACGTGCCGTCGGCCGCCATCACCGGGTGTAGATGCTGGAAGCCGGTGAGGTCACGGCGGATGAGGATCAGGTGCAGCGGCCGGTCGTGCACGACCGCATAGGTGGTGACCGGCGCGCCGTTCGGCCCGTTGATCGTGAAGTCCAGCCGCTGCGACCGGCCGGCATCGAACGTCGTGATCAGCGGAGTCAGGGTGAGACCGCCGCCGCTGAGCGAAAGCCCGCCGACGGCCGCGCCCCCTGCCCCGCCGACGCCAGTCGCGCCGATCGGAGCGGTGGCGCCGTGCACGTGCGGCTGACTCTCGTCGAACGGGCTCGCCGACGGCACGGCCGGGGACGTCGCCGCCGCCGGGCCGCCACCTGCCGCACTGCCGGTGTTGAGGCGGCCGAGACCGTAACCGGCGAAGAGCACCACGATCAGCAGGGCGCCGATGGCGGCGAAGCGGAAACCCGAACCCTCCGGCCCGTCACGCCGGGCCAGCCCGAACGCCGGCTCCCCGGCGTCTTCCGCTCCCGCCTCGTGCTTGTCGTCAGGCATCCGCGAGCTCGTAGCCGGCCTCGTCGACCGCTGCCCGCACCGCCTCATCGGAGAGCGGCGCCTCGCTGGCCACGGTCACCCCGCCGGACGAGAGGTCGACCTGCACGCCGGTGACTCCAGGCAGCGCCGAGAGCTCCTCGGTGACCGACTGGACGCAGTGCGAACAGGTCATGCCTTTCACCGTGAAGGTGCTGGTCACAGCCATGAGGGATCCTTTCCGCCCGGTCTGACTCGTTCGTGAGCCTACCCTCCGCCGGATAGCCGTCCCTTCGATGTCACGGCTCGGCCGGGGCGCGCGGGGGAGCCGATCCGCGGCCGTCCGGCGGTCGGCCCTCTACGTGTTGCTTCGATCGTGGGCGGTTCACGGGCCGGCTGGGGCAGGGGGCTTCGTGACCCGGCGGCGCTGCGGGGCGGGGCGGGATCCGGGCCGGCCGCCGCGCCGGCGGGTCTACAGGCGACGCACTGGCCTGTGGCCGGCATCCTGCCGGACGCACCCGAGGCCGGACAGCCTCCTGGGCGCATCCCGCCCGCCGAAGCCACCCACCCGAAGCCCGACAACCTCCCGAGCACAACGCCCATAAACCAGACAGCCCGCCGGGCACACCACCCGAGCGGGGCAGCCTCCCGGGCTCACCCACCCATAGACCAGGCAGGCCCGCCGGGCGCATCCACCGGGGCCGGGCGGCCGGCCCCGCCTCGCCGATGTTGTGGGCAGGCTGCTGTGACACCATGCGACCGGCCCTTTGCGGAGACATGACGAAGGAGCAGTTCGATGGAAGACCTGGTACGCGACGGGTACGCACTGACCACAGACCCGAAACGCGTCGACTTCACCCGGGTGCACCGTTGGCTCGCCGAGGAGTCCTACTGGGCGGCCGGCCGCTCGCACGACTTGGTGGCTCGCTCCATCGACGGTTCCCTCCCCTACTCCGTCTTCAACTCTGCCGATGGCGAGCAGGTGGCCTTCGCCCGCGCGGTGACCGACGGCGCCACCTTCGCCTGGATCTGCGACGTCTTCGTGGACCAGGACCACCGCGGTCACGGCCTCGGGAAATGGCTGATCGACAGCATCCTGGCCGACCTCTCGGACCGCGGAATCCAGCGCTTCCTGCTCGCCACGAAGGACGCCCACGAGGTCTACCGCCGCTCCGGTTTCGTCGAGTTGGCCGGCGCCAACCGCTTCATGGAGATCGACCGCCGCCCCACCCGCAACGCCATCCTCGACACGCACTGACCGCCCGACTCCGGCAACCCCGCAGCCATCTCCCGTCCGCAACTCCCGCGCACGCCCCAGCCCTCAGACCGAATGCCGCAAGCGCATGCCCCGCGCCGCGTCCCGCCCGAACTCGCGATCTTGAGGCAACAGCCACCGATTCTGGTGGTCACCGCATCAACATCTTCTGGTGGCCATCGCATCAACGGCGTGAACACGAGGTTCTGGCACGCCTGCGAGGCTGGACCTGAGGACGCGTGGCCAGCGCGATGCAGATGACGGCGCGGCCCGTAGGACATGACCCGTAGGACATGAACAGACTCTCGCACCGCCGCACTTACCGTGCGGCGGCCGGAGCGAACGGGCGGGGCCGGACCACCCAGCCACCAGACCGCCTCGCACAAGCGCGGGCAACCAGCACTAACGCACGGCCCAGACCACCAAGCACCAACCGCCCACGCCAACGATGCCAGCCAGGGCGAACAACCTGGCCGAATGTCAGCCAGGGCGAACAGCCTGGGCCGAGAATGTCAGCCGGCTATGGCCAGAGCCAGCGGGAGGACAGCGGGGGCGCCGGCCTTGCGGAGGGCCCGGCCGGCCAGCGTCAGCGTCCAGCCGGAGTCGGTCAGGTCGTCGACCAGGAGAACCGGGCCGGCGAGTTGGGACAGCTCCGCTGCCAGCCGCGGCGGCACGGTGAAAGCGTCGTGCAGGGCACGCACCCGTTGGGCGCTGTTGCCGCGATGGGTGCCGGAGCCGGTGAGAGCGGCCGGGTTCGTGGGTTCGAGAGAGCCGAGCATCGGGAGGCGGCCGACGGTGGCGATGTGCTCGGCGAGGCTGTGGATAAGTTGTGGATGACGCTGTGAATAAACTGCCACGACAGCGGCAGGACGCTCTTTCCAAGCATCATCACCCCTGGCCCAGGCCTTGAGTATCTCGATCACGGCACCGGCCAGGTCGGCGGGGATCGGAGCGTCGGGAGACTCCGGTGAGACGGCCGCGCGCAAGCGGTTGCCCCAACCGAGGTCGGAGAGACGGCCGACAGCCCGGCCCGGTTCGATCTGCTCGGCAGGGGCTATCCGGCCCTTCAGGGTGAGGCCGACCGCGGCCAGGCCGGTGGGCCACATCTTCTTCGGGGCTATCTCACCGCCAGGTCGGCCCAGGAAGGCGTCGGCCGCTGCCAGCGAGACCGGAGACACCTCGGTGCCGAACAGTGGCTCGGCGCAGTTGTCACACCGTCCACAAGGGACGGCCTCAGGATCGTCGAGACACCGGCGGAGGAACTCCATCCGGCAGGCGGTCGTCACGGCGTACTCGATCATGGTTTTCTGCTCGGCCTCGCGTGCCTCGGCGACGCGTCGGAGCCGAGCTTCGTCATAGGTCCAAGGCTCGCCGGTGGCGAGCCAGCCGCCGCGGGTCCGGCGGACCGCGCCGTCGACATCGAGGACCTTGAGCATCAGCTCCAGCCTGGTCCGCCGGAGATCGACCAGCGGCTCCAGGGCCTGGGTCGACATCGGCTGGTCCGGCGAGAGGCGGGAGAGCACCGCGCGCACCTGGTCCTCCGGCGGGAACGCGAGCGAGGCGAAGTAACGCCAGATCGCGGTGTCCTCGGGGCCCGGCAGCAGCACCACCTCGGCGTGCTCCACCGCGCGACCGGCGCGGCCGACCTGCTGGTAGTAGGCGATCGGCGACGGCGGAGCCCCGAGGTGAACGACGAACCCCAGGTCGGGCTTGTCGAAGCCCATCCCCAGCGCGGAGGTCGCAATCAGCGCCTTGATCTTGTTGGTGAGCAGATCCTGCTCAGCCGCTCGGCGCTCGGCGTCCTCCACCTGGCCGGTGTATGAGGCCACCTCGAAGCCCCGGGAACGCAGGAATTCGGCGGTCTCGGCGGCCGCCGCGACGGTCAGGGTGTAAACGATGCCGGAACCCGGCAGCCGCTCCAGGTTGTCGGCGAGCCAGGCCAGCCGGTGCGCGGGATTTTCCAGGCGCAGAGCGGCGAGGCGCAGCGAATCACGCTCAAGCGTGCCGCGCAGGACCAAGGCGTCACCGAGCTGGTCGGCGACGTCGGCGGTGACGCGGGCGTTCGCCGTGGCGGTCGTCGCGAGCACGGGGGTACGCGCGGGAAGCCCCGCCAGAAAGGTCCGCAGCCGCCGGTAGTCCGGGCGGAAGTCGTGCCCCCAGTCGGAGACGCAGTGTGCCTCGTCGACCACGAGCAGGCCGGTGCTGCCGGCGAGACCGGGCAGCACATTGTCGCGGAAGTCGGGGTTGTTCAACCGCTCCGGGCTGATCAGCAGCACATCCACTTCGCCGGCGCGGATCTCCTGCTCGATCAGCGACCACTCGTCGAGGTTCGCCGAGTTGATGGTGCGCGCCCGGATGCCGGCGCGGGCAGCCGAGTCGACCTGGTTGCGCATGAGCGCCAGCAGCGGCGACACGATGACCGTCGGACCCGCCGGCCGGTCACCGGACTCGGCCGTGACACCGGCCCGGAGCAGCGCCGTAGCCACGAAGTAGACCGCCGACTTGCCCCACCCGGTGCGCTGCACGCACAGCACGCGCCGCCGGTCCACGGTCAGCGCCTCGATCGCCCGCCACTGGTCCTCCCGGAGCACCGCGTGCTCACCGGCGAGCCGGCGAAGCACTTCCTCGGCACGCTCCCGCACCGCCGCTCGCTCGGCCGTGCCTGCCGTCGTCCCCGTCGTCTCAGTCACCCGGCATGTCTATCAGCCCGGGGTGATCTACCCCGAGTTATCCACAGCGGGGAGTTGTCCACAGGCCGGCCGCTGGTTTCGAGCGGCGGTTCCGGCGGATCGGCCATGCTGCTGCACGTTCCAGCGGATCGGAGTTCGGGAGTCGGTGTGCAGACGTCAAGCAGATGGACGGCCCAGAGGGTCGGGCCGCTGGGAGGGGCACGGGCCGTCGGCCGCGTCGTTCCGGCGCGCAGCGGTGTCAAACCCGCAGAGGCCGGGCCGCGTCCACCACCAGGCGGGCCGGTCGCTGACCGGCCCGTTCCCCCCAGCGGCCGGCGCCTGACGGACGCAGGCGCCGGCCACACCAGGCCACCCTCGGAGGGCCGCACTAGGCCGTCCCCTCGCATCCTCGCATCCTCGCGTCCTCGCGTCCTCGCGTCCTCGCGTCCTCGCGGGTTCGCGGGTTCGGGGGTTCGCGGGTTCGCGGGTTCGCGGGTTCGCGGGTTCGCGGGTTCGATCGGGAGATATGGCCGCACCGGGCCACCTCACTCACAAGAGGGTGGCGGCGTTCGGTCGACGCTTCAGGATTGGGCGCGCGCCTTCACCCGGTCGGCACCCTTGGCAGAGGAGTGCCGACCGCACCCGGCCGGTGCCTGAGAGGGCTCTGGCCGCATCCCGGATCGGTGGCACCCCGGTCCGGTGGCGGTAGCCACCCGGACGGGCGGCAGCCGGGCGGGTGCCACCCCGGACGGGCGGCAACCCGACACCCGGGGTGGCACTCGGGGGTGGCACTCGGGGGTGGCACTCGGGGCGAATGCTGTCCGGCGGCCAAGCCAGAGCGGTCCGGCCGAAGCAACGCTGTCCGGTCGAGGCAACGCTCTCCGGCAGGGCCGCGCCGTCCTGAACCAACGCCGTCCAGCCGGGCCGACACCGTCCGGCCGTGGCTGCGCCGACGCCCTGGAACAACGTTGCGCAGCCGGAACAACGCCCTCCAGCCGAGACTGCGCCGTCCCGGAACAACACCGTCCAGCCGGCCCACACCTTCCGGCCTTGGCCACGCCGCCCCTGAACAACACCCAACCCAGACAACGCCATCCCCCGGAACTACACCGCCCAGCCGGACAACACCCCAACCGAGACAACGCCATCCCGGAACTACACCGCCCAGCCGGACAACACCCCCGGGACACCCCAGCCGAGACAACGCCATCCCGGAACTACACCGCCCAGCCGGACAACACCCCCGGGACACCCCAGCCGAGACAACGCCGCCCGGCCGGGACAACGCTGCCGGCCGGACCGTGCCGTCCTGCTGGTGACCATGCCGAATCGGACCGGTGCTGAGGCGGCGCACCTTCGCTGTGCGGTCACCGGAGTGCGCAGTGGGTGGCCGCAGGTGGGCACCGAGGTGGGATGCCTTGGCGGAACGCGGCGAACGGCCGCCGCGTGAATGGAAACCTCAGGACATGACCGAAACGATCGCCGAAAAACTGCTGATCAAGCCCAACTCGACCGTGTGGATCAACGAACCGGCCCGGCTCCCGCTGCTCACTCCCATGCCGGAGGGAGTACGGGAGACCGGCACCCTGGCCACCGCGAGCACTGCGGTGTTGTTCGCCGAGGACACCGCCGGCGTGCGGAGACAACTGGAGGATCATCGTGCTGACCTGGACAAGCCCGGCGCCTTCTGGATCGCCTATCCGAAGGGCAACAAGGCCGACATCGACCAGGACTCGCTGTGGCCGATCGTGGCCGATTTTGACATGCGCCCGTGCGGGCAGATCGTCATCGACGAGCGCTGGTCGGGGCTGCGCTTCCGCACCAACCGGGCCGACGAGGGCCGATTCACCGACGGCACGGGATGACCGGTTCGGTGGGACCAGGGCCGCCATGGGAGGGGCGGGCCTGACCAAGCGGAACTGCACGCGCCGAGCGACACCGTGAAGCCGTGAGCTGCGATGCCGGGCGAACGGCATGACGGCCGTGCCGCACAAGGACGGGCACACAGCGAACGGCCCCACCCAGCCGTGAGCTGCACCGCCAGCCCAAGGCGAACGGCAGCGACCGGCCCGCCACACGAAGACGGGCACACAGCGAACGGCCCCACCCAGCGAACCCGGGCACACAGCGAACGGTCCGCCCAGCGGACCCGGGCACACAGCGAACGGCCCACTTGGTGAAGATGGGCGCGCGGCGGTCAGTTCGCCGAGCATGGGGCTGGCCGCTTGGGTGACGAGCCCGTCCGGGTTGGGGACGGGTCAGCGGCCCAGAACGGAACCGCCGTTGACGTTGATGATCTGGCCGGTCACGAAGCCGCCGCCCGGGCCGACCAGCCAGCGGACGGCCTCGGCGATGTCGTCGGGAGTGCCGGCCCGCTTGAGCACGCTGGCGTCGACGCGTTTCTGGTGGCCCTCCGGGGTCATCCGGCCGGCGAAGAACTCGCTGTCGGTGACGTATCCGGGTGCGATGACGTTCGCTGTGATGCCCTCGGCGCCGAGGGAGGTGGCGAGGTCCAGGCCGTACCCGTGCAGGGCGGCCTTGGCCGCGGAGTAGGGACCGCCGCCACCACGCTGGGCGGCGATCGAGCTGGTCAGGATGATCTTGCCGCCAGGGCGGCGCAGGTGCGGAAGGAGCGCGGTGGTCATGAGGACCGCGGAGAGGACGTTCGAGTCGAGGGTGGCCCGCCAGCGGGCGGCCACTCCGTCGAGGGTGCTGTCGTCGCCGCTGACATACGCCCCCGCGTTGTTGACCAGCACGTCGACCGCGCGACCGGCTACGGCTGAGACCACGGCCGGGACCTGGGCCGGGTCGGAGGCGTCCGCGACCACCGCGGTGGCCTGTGGTCCGATCCACTTCACCGCATCGTCGAGGACCTCGGCCCGGCGCCCGACGATGATCACGTCGAAGCCCTCGCCGGCGAGCATGCCGGCCGTCGCCTTGCCGATCCCGGTGCCGCCGCCGGTGACCACTGCGAGTCTTGTCATGACGTCGACCCTATCGACGGATCATCCTTCCGGCGGGCTGGGCCAGCCAACCCCGGGCGGAAGTCAACCGGGACGGAGACTGCCGAGTCGCGGCAGAGGCTCACACCCACCCGGGCGAAGACCGCCGCATCGCAGCAGAGGCTCACAACGCCAGGGAGAAGCCGGCCGAGCGTTTCGGCGCCGGGTTGACGTCTCCGTCGGCGGGGGCCGGCACCGGGTTCCTGCGCGGGTTGCCGCCACGGCGGCTCGGGAGGCGTTTCCGCTCCTGGGCGGTCTCCCGTTCGGTCGATGGTTCCTCGACGGTGGCCGCGTTGACCGAGCCGTCGCCGGCCGAACCGCGGGTGACACCGCCCATGACCTCGGCCCGGCACGGTTCGCCGTTCAGCACGAAGGACAGCGGCAGCGGGTTCCGGTCGCGGTATCCCCCGTGCAGGGTGAACGTGCCGACCCGGCCCCGCCCGTTCACCGCCACGCGGCGGCCCTTCTGCGCCACGGACTCGGGGGTCGCGGCCAGGCGTTGCGTACCCGGGTAGGAGAACTCGACCCGCCAGTCCGACGTCGCGGTAGTCGCCACGTTCAGCCGCGCCTCGAAGTAGGCGCCGGAGTCGCGTCGCACCTGGTAGCGAACCGTGCAGTGGACTCGTTCCCGGCCGTCGGCGGGCGGGGCGCCGGCGGTGGCGTGCGTCCGGGCGGTGTCGCCGGCCTCACGGTGCGGCGGCCCACTGAGGTGCGCCGACCAATTGAGGACGGTGGCGACGAGCAGGATCACGGTGGCCAGGGCGGCGATGGCCGGTCTCCGGTCCCGGCCGCCTCGCAGACGGTTCGCCGAGAGCACGTCGCGGCCACGCCGGTTGCCGACGAAGAGGCCGCCACCCAGCGGCCGCACCGGCCCGAGGCGCAGGGCCGCCCCGATTCTCAGGCCGGCTCTGAGGCGTACGGTCGCGACGGCGCTCGCGGGCCGGCCGAGGCAGGCCCGCACGGTCTGCCGTACCCCGCTGTTGTCGCCCCGGGCGGCCGGGATGGGCACGACCGCCCGGGCCGCCGGCGTCGCCTGCCGTTCTCCCTGCCGTAACGGCGGAATGATCGGGCGCACCCCGATCGTCGCGGCGAGGGCCCTGGCCACCTCGGCGGCCTCGGGCCGGCCCGCGGGCGTCTTCGACAGGCAGCGCAGGCACAGGTCGGCGACAACGGCCGGCATTCCCGCGAGTTCGGGGATCGGGTCGGGATCGGCGTAGAGGTGGGCGCGGAGGGCTTCGGCGGTGTTCCCGGCGTTCCACGGCATCCGGCCGGTGAGGGACCGGTAGAGCAGGAGGCCCAGGGCGTAGACGTCGGTGGCGGGAGAGACGGCGGAGCCGCCGAGCCGTTCCGGGGCGAGGTAGGCCGGGGTGCCGAGCAGGCTGCCGTCCGCGGCGGCGTCCCGCTGGCCGACGACGGCGGAGATGCCGAAGTCGACGATCTTCGCGCCGGAGCCGGTGAGCATCACGTTCGCGGGTGTGATGTCACGGTGCACGAGCCCTCGCGCATGTGCGGTGGCCAGCGCGGACGCGACCTCGACGGTGATCAGGACGGCTTCGCGCCAGTCGAGGGAGCCCTGCCGGCCGAGCCGGGCGCCGACGGACTCGCCGTCGTTGAGTTCCATCACCACGTAGGGGACGGTCAGGCGTTCCGAGATCGGAGCCTCGCCGAAGTCGTGGATTCCGGTGATGTGCGGGTGGCAGAGGCGTGCGGCGGCCAGTGCCTCCTGCCGCAGGCGGTCGCGGAAGGTGCGGTCCTCGGCCAGCCGTGGTGAGAGCACCTTCACGGCGACGTCCCTGCCGAGGATCTCGTCGTAACCGCGCCAGACGACCGACATGCCGCCGGCGCCGAGCTTCTCGATCAGGCGATAGCGGCCGGCCAGACGGAGCGACCCGTCGTGCCCGTTTCGCTCCGTACGCCCCATGCGCCGATTCTCGCCCGCGCACCTCGCCGTCCGATGCCGCACTGGCGAAACCCGCCCGGAAACCGCGGCCGAATCGGAACCCACCCACCGACAGAAGTCCAGGTCACCACCGCGAAAAGGCCGTCACCCCCGAACGCAACCCCGTCCCCCTCGGCAGCATCTCCCGCCGCCGAGAAAGAGCGAGGGCCAGCCGGCAAGGAAGCAGCGAAGGTCAGCCGCCGCGAAAACGGCAAGGACCAGCCGCCGCGAAAAGGGCGAGGATCAGCCGCCGCGAAAAGGGCGAGGATCAGCCGGCGAGAAGCTGGTCGACCGGGGCGTAGTCGTCGGTCAGGACGTGGGAATCGCCGACGAAGTCGGTGAGGGCGGCGCCGCTCAGCAGGCTTGCCGGCTCCTTCAGGGCGGCGAGCAGCGGGCTGATCGCGTCGACGGGCAGGGGTTCGCGCGAGGCGAGGATGACGAAGTTCGAACCCTTCTCGCCGTCGAGCGCCGCCGGTGTCGAGATCAACGCGACGTGCGGGAACGCCGCGGCGACCGTCGCCACCTCGGCCCGGATGAAGCGGTTGGGCGGATAGTCGATCACGTTCTGGGCGTAGACGCCGCCGGGGCGCAGGACTCGGGCGACGTCCTCGGCCATCTCGCGGGTGGCCAGGTGCCAGGGCACCACCAGGTGTCCGAAGGCGTCTCCGACCACCAGGTCGTAGGAGGCGTCGGGACGTTCGGCGAGGCCGACCCGGGCGTCACCGACCTGGACCGTCAGGTCGGGGCCGGTTTTCAGGCCGAGGCCGCGTTCGTCCAGGTCGACGAGGCCGCCGTCCAGTTCGAGGACGAGCTGGCGGCTGCCAGGGCGGACCGCGCGCAGCAGGTTCGGGACGGTGAAGCCGCCGCCGCCGAGGTGCAGGGCATCGATCGGGGCGGTGGCCGGGTCCAGAGCGCCGGGAGCGGCCGATCCGACGGCGGCGGGGACGGCCGGTTTCAGGACTCCGGCGGCGGCGGCGATCCACTGGACGTATTCGAACTCGAGGTAGGTGGGGTCGGTCAGGTCGACGTACGAGTGTCGCGCCGAGTTGAGGACCAGAGTGCGGCCGCCGTCCCGGGCGGGGTCCTCCACGATGCTGGCGCAGTGGTAGGCGGTCTCCACATCGCAGGGGGTCGGCGCGGCCGCGCCCAGCCCGGCGCCGACGAGGCCCACCGCCGCCAGCGACGCCCGGATCTTCGGGGTGCCGGGCAGGTCGGGCCGGGTGCCGTCGCGGCGCAGCCACCAGGCCAGCAGAGCCCCGGAGACCGCCAGCAGGACGGCCAGACTCAGGATGATCGCGCTGCTCGGCATCGCGGCGACGAAGACGAACCCGGTCACCAGGGTGGCGGTGATCGCGCCCAGGGTGCCGACGCTGGACAGCCGGCCCACCACCGAACCGGCCTCCCGCAGGTCGCCGAGCTGGAGTTTCACGACCATCGGCGCGACCGTAGAGAGCACCAGGGCGGGCAGGAAGATGGCGAGCGCGGCGAGCAGGAGCACGGCGGGCGCGGCGCCGCCGCGCAGCAGCTCGCCGCCCCACCGGACCAGCGGCAGGGTGATCGCGGTCCCGATGGCGCCGAGGATCAGCGCCGGGGCGAGCAGGGTGCGCGGGTCGAACTTGTCGGCGAGGCGTCCGCCGATCCAGGCGCCGTAGGCGATCGCGGCCAGGGCGACGCCGATGACCGAGCTGCTGACCTGGAGGGTCACGCCGACGTAGGGCCCGACCAGGCGCAACGCGACGATCTCCAGAACCAGCACGGCCCCGCTGGCGCCGAAGGCCAGAGCGGTGGCCAACGCCGAGGGCAGGGCACGCGGCTTCGTTTCCACGCCGGGATGTTACCGGTGTGACCAGGGATCGACCGAGCAGACTCAGAGCATGGAGAGGTGTACGTGATTGGTGTGCACCGCGGCCGGCCCGCCACCGGCGCTGTAAGCACGCCAGCCGGTGCCGGGCATCCAGATCTGCCGGTACCAGATCACGTACATGACGCCGAGCTCGTCGGCGTTCTTGACGTAGTAGGCGGCGAGCCGGTCGCCGTACGTCTTGTCGGCGCCGGTGGCCGCCGAGTTCTCGAAGCCTCCCGCGGCGGCCGAGTGGTCGCATGCCCGGCCTTTCGGGTGTTCGCCGGACGATCGCTCGCTGAAGCAGACCGTGTAGCGCTTGAACCCGGCCGCCTGAGCTTGCTGGTAGGCGTGCAGCGTGCGGGGCGTGATGCACCCGTCGGAGGTCGGATCCTTGACGGTGCACGACTCTTTCGGCCACGACCCGTCGGAGTTGCGGGGCGCCGGTTTTGCCGCGGCCGAGTTGGCGTCGACGAAGCCGCCGGCCGCGCCGCCGCCGACCTCGGCCAGCGCGAGTTCTGCCTCGCGCTTCTTCTTGGCCATGACGTTGAGCTGCCGCTGCTGCTCGTTGATCTCGGCTTCCAGCCCGACCTTGGCGCGTTTCGAGGTGTCGATCTCCTGGCGGTACCGGGTGAGCGTGGCGCCGTCCGTCTGGGCCAGCTCGTCGAGGCTCTGTGCGCGCTCGACGAAGCCGCTCGGTGAGGTGCTGTCGAGCAGGAGGTTGACGGTGCTGATCCGGCCCATCTGGTAGACCCGGTTGGCGATCGTGTTGACCTGGCCGGTCAGGGCGGTCGCGTTGGCCTCGGACTGCTTGATCGCCTCGGTGAGCTGCTTCTGGCGCGCCTTGGAGTTGGCCAGTTTCGTCTTGGCCGAGTCGTAACCCTTGGCCGCGGCCTCCAGCGCGGCGCGCAGCTTCTTGGTGCCGCCTTCGGGGTCGGCGGCGGCCGGGGACGCGGGCGCGGCCAGCATCACCGCGAAGGCGGTGGCGAGAAGCGCGAGCAGGGCGGTGCACCGGCGCGGAAGACTGGCCGCCACAGATACCTCCAAGTCGTGAGCGCCGGTACTTTACCGTGTCGGAGCAGGCCAAAGGGAGATCGATCAGGTGGCGGAGTATCCACCGTCGACGAAGATCGTCTGTCCCGTTATCGCCTGGCCGGCATCACTCGCCAGGAAAACGACACACCCGGCGAAATCGTCGGGGATACCGTTGCGACCGATCATCGTACGGCCCGCGTGCGCGGACACTTTCGTGGGATCGGCGAAAACGGCCTCGGTGAGGGGCGTGTGCACCACCCCGGGGGCGACCGCGTTGCAGCAGACACCGCTCGGCGACCACGCTTCGGCCTGGGAGCGGGTGAGGCCGACGAGCCCGGCTTTCGCGGCCCCGTAGGCCCCACTGTTCCCGTACGCCCGGAAGGCCTGCTGGGAGACGACGTTGACGATCCGGCCCCAGCCCCGCCGGGCCATCGCCGGGCCGAAGACCTGCCCGAGCAGGAACGGGGCCGTCAGATTGGCGGCGAGGGTCAGGTCCCACTCGTCGTCGGTGAGTTCGCCGAGCGGCGGGCGCAGGTTGACGGCTGCCGAGTTGACCAGGATGTCGGGTTCCCCGTACCCCTCGATGATCTTGTCGGCGACCGCCCGGACAGCCGCGCGATCGGCGAGGTCGGCGGAGATCGCGTCCGCCTCGGCGCCGTGCGCGCGCAGCTCGGCGACCACCTCGGCCATCGGCGCCTCGCGGCGGGCCACCACCACTGTCCGCGCTCCGGCGCGGCCCAGCGCGAGTGCCATCGCGCGGCCGATCCCGGAACTGCCGCCGGTGACCACCGCGGTGCGCCCGCTCAGACCGAAGAGCTCTTCGAGGTACGACGCCATGACCGCACCCTAGATCCGCGGGCCGCCCGCGCGGGCACCCATCGAAAGTGACCGCGCTCTCACCCGGTAGGGGGAGCGCCGTCCGGGAAGAGCGTGGTGTGGACCGTACGCCAGATGTCCTCGTTGGCGGCGGCCAGCAGGCCCCGCTGATGACCGTCCGGCCGGTGCTCGCTGCCGTCCAGGTGACGGACCACGCCGCCGGCCTCGCGCACGATCAGCGCGCCGGGCACGTGGTCCCACGGCAGGATCCGCCAGAACATCGCGAACTGCTGCTCGTCGGTGGCGACGGCCGGGTACTCGTACCCCGCGCAGTGCCTGCCGGTGGTGGAGCCACCGAGCCCGGTGGCGTTCGCGCGGACCTGTTCCCGCAGGTCGTCGGGGAAGTACTTGTGGGCGACCACACCGTGCAGGGCGGCCGCGCCGGGATCGTCGGTGCGGGTCTTCACCCGCACCCCGTCGCGATAGGCGCCGGAGCCGGCCTCGGCCACCGTCAGGTGGTCGCCGACCACGTCGAGGATCCAGGCCGCCGTGGTGGCGCCGTCACGGACCAGGGCGACCATCACGCAGAACGGCGTCTTCCCGGCGGCGAAGTTGTTGGTGCCGTCGACCGGGTCGACGATCCAGACCGCGCCGCTGGCACCGAGCCGGTCCCGGACGCGTCCGTCGGCCGCGACCGCTTCCTCGCCGACGACGACCGAGCCGGGCAGCAGCGCCGTGAGTCCGCGGGTCAGCGCCCGCTCGGCCTCCTGGTCGGCGATGGTGACCAGGTCACCGGGCGACTTCTGGTGGATCTCGTCGGCGGCCAGCCGCTGGAAGCGGGGCAGCACGACGGTGTGGGCGACATCGCGGATCAGCTCGGCGACCTGATCAAGAACCCGATCAGGCACGCGGCGGCAACTTCACGACGCTGACGAAGAACTCGTCGATCTGCCTGATCACCGCGATGAACCGGTCGAAGTCGACGGGCTTGGTCACGTACGCGTTCGCGTGCAACTGGTAGCTGCGCAGGATGTCCTCGTCGGCGGACGAGGTGGTGAGCACGACGACCGGGATGCGGCCCAGATCGTCGTCCTTCTTGATCTCGGCGAGCACCTCGCGCCCGTCCCGGCGGGGCAGGTTCAGGTCGAGCAGGATGAGGTCGGGGCGCACCGAGTTCGCGTACTGGCCCTCGCGCCGCAGGTAGGAGAGCGCCTCGGCACCGTCGGAGACGACGGTCAGCCGGTTGCGGACCTTGTGCTCCTCGAACGCCTCCTGGGTCATCAGCACGTCGCCGGGATCGTCCTCGACGAGCAGCACCTCTATCGGGGTGCCGTTGTCCCGTTCCAAGCTCATGCCGCGATCTCCTCCTTATCGGCGGTTTCCGGCTCCACCGTGCCCGGAATCACCGGAAGCGTGAACCAGATCGACGCGCCCTCCGGCACATCGACGTCCAGCCAGATCCGTCCGTCATGGTATTCGACGATCTTCTTGACGATCGCGAGTCCGATGCCGGTCCCCTCGTAGGCATCACGCGCGTGCAGCCGCTGGAAGATCACGAACACCTTGTCGGCGAACTCGGCCTCGATGCCGATGCCGTTGTCGCGCACGTTGATCCGCCACTCGCGGCCCTCCCGCTCGGCGGTGATCCGGATGACCGGCGGCACGTCCGGGCGACGGAACTTGAGCGAGTTGCCGACCAGGTTCACGAACAGCGTGGTGAGCAGCGGCTCCTCACCCTCCACCGTGGGCAGACCGGACCAGATGATCTCGGCGTCCTCGCCGGCCCGCGTCTCCAGCTGCGATTTCACATCGCGGAGCAGGTCGTTCAGGTCGATCTCGGTGAAGCCGGTGGTGAGCCGGCCGATCCGCGAGAAGGCGAGCAGGTCGTTGATCAGGCGCTGCATCCGGGAGGCGCCGTCGACCGCGAAGCCGATGTACTGGTCGGCACGGTCGTCGAGCTGGCCCGCGTAGCGGCGCTGCAGCAGCTGGCAGAAGCTGGCCACCTTGCGCAGCGGCTCCTGCAGGTCGTGCGAGGCGACATAGGCGAACTGTTCCAGGTCGCGGTTGGACCGGGTGAGCTCCTCGGCCTGCGACTGGAGCTGCTGGTTGACCCACTCGACCTGCTGGCGGGCATTGCGCACCTCGCTCAGCTCGCTGGCGATCTGCCGGCGCATCCGGTCCACGTCGTCGGCCAGCCCGACCAGGTCGGCCGAGCCGTAGGACGAGCTGTCGATGCGCCGCTCGTAGTCGCCGGTCGCGACCTGCCGCACCTGATCGGCCAGGTGCAGGATCGGGCGGCTGACCAGCCGGTCCAGCAGGATCAGCAGGATCACGCCGGTGGCCAGGATGATCACCGCGGCGATGATCTCGATCATCACCAGGGTCTGGCTGGAGTCACGGGCGGCCTTGGCCGACTCGGCCCGCAGCACCTGGATGTGGTCCTGCATCACCTCCACGGCGGCACGAACCTCGTCGAAGTCCTGGGTGTCGACCGCCTCGAACCGCTGCTGGGCCGCCTCGGTGCCCTGCGTGCGGACCGTCTCCACCAGCGGCTCGGCGACCTCGGCACGCCACTTCGCGGCCAGCGACTCCACCCGATCGAGGGAGGCGCGGATCTCACCGTCCTCCGCGTTCAGCATCGACTCGATCTCGGCGACCCGCTTCTTCTCCTCCTCGATGCCCTTCCGGTACGGCTCCAGATTGCGGATCTGCCCGGTGATCGCGTAGCCGCGAACGCCGGTCTCCTGGTCGACCAGAGCGGTGTTCAGCGTCTCGCCGGCGGCCCGCATCGGACTGGCCCGGTCGAGGATGTCGTCCACCTGCCGGTTGTTCGAGGCCGCGGTGAAGGCGGCGACCACCCCGAGCCCGCCGAGCAGCAGACCGGCCGCGACGCAGATCGCGAAGATCCGCCCCCGCAGCGTCCAGCCGCGAATGCTGAGCGGGCTCACCGGCCACCACCCCGAGAGATCAGCAGCATCGCGACGTCGTCGGTGAGCGGGCCGCCGTTGGTCTCGTCGGCCCGGGCCACCAGCCACTGCGGCAGGTCACGCAGCGATGTGGCCTTGGCCTCCGGCTCGTCGATGAGCTTGCACAGCCCCTCCACGTCGAGCCGCTCGTGGCCCACGCCGGTGCGACCCTCGATGAGCCCGTCCGTGTACATCAACAGGGACCAGTCATGTCCGGTGAACTCCAACTCCGTCGCGGGCGTCGGAGCAGGACGTACCCCGAGCACGATTCCGGTACGCACCGCGACCGGGGCGGCACGCCCACCGGAGAGGACGACGGGTGGCGGATGACCGGCCACCCACACGGTCGCGCGGTTCCCCGGCAGGTCGATGACCGCCGACGCGACCGTGGCGAACACCTCCCGGGCCCGCCGCTCCGACATCAGCACCTGCTCCAGCGAGGGCAGCACCTGGTCCTCCGGCACACCGGCCAGCACCAGCGCACGCCAGGCGACCCGCAGTTCGACGCCGAGCGCCGCCTCGTCCACCCCGTGCCCGCACACGTCGCCGACGATCACGTGCAGACGGTCGTCGCCGATCTGCACCACGTCGTAGAAGTCGCCGCCGAGCAGTCCCATCGCCCGCCCGGAGCGATAGAACGGCTCCACCGCGATCGCGAAGTCATCGCGCTTCAGCGGTTTCGGCAACAGGCCCCGCTCCAGGCGGGCCGACTCGGCCTCCCGCAGCTCGGCCTCGCGCAACCGGCGGGCGTTCTCGTCGGCGCGTTTCCGCTCGACCGCGTACCGCAGCGACCGGATCAGCAGGACCCCGTCGACCTGGCCCTTGACCAGGTAGTCCTGGGCGCCCTCGGCGACCGCCTGCACACCGAGATGCTCGTCGGAGCGGCCGGTCAGCACACAGACCGCGGCACTGCCCGCGACAGCGAGCAGCTTGCGCAGGCCGTCGATGCCCTCGGCGTCGGGCAGCCCCAGGTCCAGGAGCACGCACTCGACACCGGTCAACTTGCCCCGGGCCTCGCGCAGGCTGCTCGCGACGATCAGCTCGAACGGCGCCTCCGCCTCGCTGAGCAGCTCACGAACCAGGAAGGCGTCGCCCTCGTCATCCTCGACGAGGAGGATCCGCAGCCGCTCCATCTGATCTGTCGCATATCTGCGGGGCGCGAGCGACCGCTCCGTCATTCCGATTCCCCACTCGACGCATAGGTGACCCGCAAATCGTGTACCACCCGGCTTCGCCGCACAACTTCCGTCATCCCGCGCTCGCTGACCGGGGGTCGTCGCCGGCGGCCGCGACCCGTCGCGCGTGGTCGGCGATCACCTGGCCCAGGATGCCGTGCAACTGCCCGCAGTCCGCGCAGTGCAGGTTCTCGTCGAGATGCCGGCCACCGCAGTTGCTGCAGTCACCGCGGTCCTCCGGGTCCCGATAGGACTCCAGGGCGCGGCACAGGGCACGGATGACGTGATCGCTGAGTGTGAAGACGTCTTCGCCGAGCGCGGTGCGCACGCCGAGGACGGCAACGGGAGAAGCGTCCGGGTGCCGGTTGTACGGCGACACCCGGTCGATGAACTCCGCGATGACGGCGGCTGGGTCAAGCGGCGTAGTCACCCGCACAACGCTATTGCACGGGCTGATGGATCTTCTCCGGTACCCGCCGGGCGCACCCGGACTGTTAGATGTCCCCATGCGTGACTCAGCTCTCACCCGGCCGGCACGCCGCGGTCTCGCCGCGGCCGCCGTCCTGGCCGTCCTGGCGCTGGCCGGCCTGGCCGCGGTCCGTTCGATCCAGCCTCCCGCGGCACGGGCGGACACGGCGCCGGCGGGCGAGTTCAGCGCCGCGCGGGCCTTTCAGACGGTACGCACGATCGCGTCCACCCCGCACCCGGCGGGAAGTGCCGCCAACGACCGGGTCCGCGATCACCTGGTGTCGGCCCTGACCGGCCTCGGCCTCTCCCCCGAGGCGCAGGACGTGGTGTCGGTGCAGGGCGCCGGGCTCTCGTCGTCGGCCGGCGGGACCGGGCTGGCCCGGGTCCGCAACGTGGTCGCGGTGATCCCCGGCACGGCCTCGACGGGCCGGGTATTCCTGGTCGCGCACTACGACTCGGCGCAGGTGGCGCCGGGTGCGAACGACGACGGCGCGGGCACGGCCACGATCCTGGAGGCGGCCCGGGCGCTGACCGGCGGACAACGGCCGCGCAACGACATCGTGCTGGTGCTCACCGACGCCGAGGAGGCCTGTCTCTGCGGGGCCAAGGCGTTCGTCGACCAGCATCCGCTGGCTCGTGACGGCGGGGTGGTGCTCAACCTGGAGGCTCGCGGCAGCGACGGGCCGGCGATCATGTTCGAGACGTCGGCGGGCAACCGGAAACTGGTGGAGACGTACGCGACGGTGCCGTACCCGGTCGGAACGTCGTTCGCGGTCGAGATCTACCGGTTGCTCCCGAACGACACCGACTTCACGCCGTTCCGGGAGACTCCCGGCTTTCAGGGGCTGAACACCGCCTACATCGACGGGGCGGCGGTCTATCACGCGCCGACCGACAGGCCGGAGGCGATGAACACCGCCAGCCTGCAACACCACGGCGACAACGCGCTCGCCCTGGCCCGCGGCTTCGGCGGCCTCGACCTCACCGCGCTCGACAACGGCGGGGACGCGACGTACTTCCCGGTGCCGGGACTGCTCGTGCGGTACCCGGGTGAGCTGGTGTGGCCGCTGGCCGTGCTCGCGCTGGCCGCGGTGCTGGCACTGGGCTGGCTGGTCCGGCGGCAGGGCCGGGCCCGGGGACGGCACCTGGCCGTCGCGACCGGGTCGGCGCTGCTGCCGATCGTGGTGGCGCCGCTGCTGGCGCAGGGCCTGTGGGCGCTGCTGGTGGTGATCCGCCCGGAGTACGGCGGTCTGCCGATCGACCCGTACCGTCCGATGTGGTACCGCCTGGCGGTTATCGCCCTGGGCGCCCTGACCGTCCTGGTCTGGTATGCCCTGCTACGCCGCCGCCTGACCCCGGCCGCCCTGGCCGTCGCCGGGCTGGCCTGGCTCGCGGTGTTCGGGGTGGCGCTGGCCGCCTTCACTCCCGGCGGCTCCTACCTGGCCGCGCTGCCGGCTCTGGCCGGCGCCGTGGCGGGCCTGGTCGCGATCCACCTCCGGCCCTGGCCGGCCGTCGCCGTCCTCACCGCCGGAGCCGTGGTCCCGGTCGTCATCCTGCTGCCGACCGTGCTCATGCTGTTCCCGGCGCTGGGCATGCCGATGGCCGGGATCGGCGCGTTCCTCACCGTGCTGCTCGGCCTCGCCCTGCTGCCGGTGGCCGACCTGATCCATCCGGCCGCCGGCGGCGCCCGCGGCATGGAAGCGCTCCGGGCCCGCCGCCGGGGCGCGCTGCCCACGCTGGCAGCGGCCGTGGCAGTGATCGCGTGCACGGCGACCGGCCTGGCCGTCGACCGGTTCGACGACGAGCACCCGTCGCTGACCCACCTGATGTACGCGCTGGACGCCGACAACGGCTCGGCCCGCTGGCTGAGCGAGGAGGCGTCGCCGCAGGAGTGGACCGCCCGGTACGTGTCCGGAACACCCGCGACGGTCGCCGACCGGCTTCCCGCGTTCGGCTCGGAGGAGTTGCGCAGCGGCCCGGCCCCGGCCGCGGCGCTGCCCGCCCCGGCGCTCACCCTGCTGTCGGAGACCGTCTCCGGCGACGAACGCACGATGCGGCTGCTGCTCGACCCGCAGCGGCCGGTCCGCTTCACCACCCTGCACGTGGCCTCCGCGACCACGGTCACCGCCGCCACGGTGGGCGGCCGCCCGGTCGAGGCCGACCCGGCGTACGGCGGCCTGTGGGGCTTCGGGTTCGCCTTCCACGCGCCGCCGGAGACCGGCGTGGAGATCAATCTGACGGTACGAGGCACCGGCCCCGTCATGTTCCGGGCGATGGACGGCAGCGACGACCTGGCGACGGTGCCCGGTTTCCAGGCACGGCCGCCGGGCGTGGGCGTCCTCGGCTCGCACAGCAGCGAGATGGTCGCGGTCGCCAAGACCTACACCCTCTGACGCCGGTACGCCGTTCGCGCGCTCGCTTCCGGCGGGCGCGCGACCGGCCCGCCCGGGGTAGAAATGCGGGCATGGCGAAAGTTCTCTACTCGGCGACCATGTCTCTGGACGGGTTCATCGCCGGCCCCGGTGGCGACATGTCCTGGCTGACCCCGTTCCTCGGCCCCAACCCGACGGCCGAGCAACTGGTCCCCCGGATCGGCGCAGTGCTCGTCGGCAACCGCACGTTCGGCGGCGACGACCCGCACAAGGGCACGGAGAAGGAGGGCGCCTTCGAGGGCGCCTGGCACGGGCCGACGTTCGTGCTGACCCACCACCCGCCGGCGCGGGCCCAGGGGGACGTCGTCTTCGTGACCGACCTGCACGAGGGCCTGGCCGCGGCCCGCGAGGCGGCCGGCGACCGTTACGTCAACGTCCTCGGCGCCGAGGTGGCCCGGCAGCTCCTGGCCGCCGGGCTCCTCGACGAGATCCTGGTGTTCGCCGCTCCGGTCTTGCTCGGCGGTGGCACACGCCTTTACGACGGCGACGGCCAGGTCACTCTGGAGCGGCTCAGCAGCAGTGAGTCACCGCTGGCCAACGCCCTCTGGTACGCCGTCCGCCGTTAGCGCCCGCGCCCGCGCCGGCCGGTGGAGACGTCGTGGCGGAAGTGGATGAACAGACGGCCCCAGTTGTCGCCGTCCTTCTCCACCCGGTGGTAGAGCTGCTTGATCTCTCGCTGATCCAGGAAGCGCAGGACCTTCTTCTTCAGGGCGCCGCTGCCCTTGCCGGGGATGATCTCGACGAGGGCGGCCTTCTTCTGGATGGCCTCGTCGATGATCCCCCGCAGGGCGCGGTCGATCTCATGACCCTTGTTGAAGATGTCGTGCAGGTCCAGCTTCAGTTTCACAAGCGAGAACCCTACGCCGCGGTGTTCTTGCCGAGCCAGGTCTCGACCCGGCGGACGGCGTCCTGGTAGTCGGTCTGCGTCTTCATAGCGGCGGCCAGCCGCAGGTGCGGCAGGGCCTCACGAAAACGGCCGGCCCTCTCCAGGGTCCGGCCGAGCACGTGGTGCGCGTAGTGATCCGACGGATCATGGTCGATCAGCACCCGTAGCTGGGTTTCCGCCCCGTTGAGCTGGGCCGAGTTGAAGTAGGCGCGGGCCAGGAGCTGCCGGACCGCGGTGTTGTGCGGCTCGGCCTCGACTATCGGTTCGAGCAGCCGGGCGGCGCCGAGCGGGTCGCCGGACTCGAAGAAGAAGGTGGCCCTGCGGTAGTCCTCGAGAAGATCCACGTGCACGCTCCTCACACTCGCACCGCGACGTTGACCAACGCTTGCACAACAACGCCTCAACATCGAGTGTTCCCCGTCTTGAGGTGCGCGACAAACGGGTGAACGGCCACCCGGTCAGCCAGTGCTCAGCCCGGCATCAGCGCTGCTGATGGCCGGGTTCGCTCAGCGGCGCAGCAGCAACAGCGCCAGGCCGCCGGTGAGCAGGTATCCGCCGATGGCGGCGAGCAGCATCGGGCTCAGCCCGCCGCCGGGGAGCTCGTGCGGCTCGGAAACCCATTCGGCGCGCTCCGGCTTGCGCGGCTCCGAGTCGGCCCAGGCCGGCGGCATCAGCGGGAGCAGAATCAGGACGAGTGCGGAGAACACCGCCACGAGTCGCCGCCCAAGCACCATAAAGGCAGTATGTCCCCTTTCCCCTACAGGTCTGTCCCGCCACTCCGCTCGCCCGGATCCTCATGAACCGGATTCCCCATGCCGAAAACCATGGCGTCCAGGCATGTGCGGGAACTGTGCGGCCCCCGTGACGTCACCGAGTCAGGCCCACAGCTGCTACACAGGAAACGGAAAGCCGGCGCTGAGCGTCAGGCGCCACAGTAGGGGCATGACGATGGCGAACGCAGACCCCAGCAGCGAGCTCCGCCGGCCCGACGGGACCCCGGTCCGGGTCCTCGTGGTGGACGACGAACCGACCCTGGCCGAGCTGCTCTCGATGGCGCTGCGTTACGAGGGCTGGGACGTGCGGAGCGCCGGAGACGGCATGACCGCCGTGCGCACCGCCCGCGACTTCCGCCCCGACGCCGTCGTCCTGGACATGATGCTGCCCGACATCGACGGGCTCGAGGTGCTGCGCCGCCTGCGCGGCGAGTCACCCGAGGTGCCGGTCCTGTTCCTCACCGCCAAGGACTCCGTCGAAGACCGGATCACCGGCCTCACCGCCGGCGGCGACGACTACGTGACCAAGCCGTTCAGCCTCGAAGAGGTGGTGGCCCGGCTGCGGGGCCTGATGCGCCGGATGGGGCACTCCCCGATGCGCACCGAGTCGCAGCTCGTCGTCGGCGACCTCACCCTCGACGAGGACTCGCACGAGGTACGCCGCGCCGGCGACCTGATCACGCTGACCGCGACCGAGTTCGAGCTGCTGCGCTATCTCATGCGCAACCCGCGCCGGGTGCTGAGCAAGCCGCAGATCCTGGACCGGGTCTGGAACTACGACTTCGGAGGGCAGGCGAACGTGGTCGAGCTCTACATCTCGTACCTGCGGAAGAAGATCGACGCCGGCCGGGCGCCGATGATCCACACCATGCGCGGCGCCGGTTACGTGCTCAAGCCGGCCGACTGACCATGCCTGTTGCCGCCTCGGCCCGCACCCGGCGCCCCGCCCGCTGGCGTGACCCGGCGGGCTGGTCCCTGCGCACCCGCATCGTCACGATCATGATCGCGCTGCTCGCCGTGCTGGGCCTGGTCGTCGGCGGCACCGCCGAGCTCTACCTCTACACTTCGCTGCACAAGACCATCGACAACGAACTGCGGGACATGTCGAACCGGGTGCGTTACCCGAGCGGGGGCAAGGGCCCCAGCCCGAACAAAACCACCCATTTCGGCAACGGCAAGCCGCCGGGCGGCAGCCTCAAGGACTCGGTCATCATGACCGTGGAGACCGACGGATCCGTCACCGGTGGCATCGTGCGCTTCCCCGCCTCCGGCAGCGATGACAACAAGTTCGACGACCTCTCCGACGCCGCGAAAACCGCGATGAAGGACGAGGTCGTGCCGGACGGCGAGGCAGCCGACGTGGACCTCGGTGGCGAGCTGTCCGAGTACCGGGTGATGGCGAAGACGCAGTCCGACGGCAGGATCCAGTACATCGGAATCTCCCTCAAGAACGTCAATTCCACCCTGCTCCAGGTCGCCGCCTTCACCGGGTGCGTGATCGCCGGGTCGCTGCTGATCGCGGGATGGGGTGGGGCGCTCATCGTCCGCCGCACCCTCCAGCCCCTGGATCGGGTGGCGGCCACCGCGACGCGCGTGTCCGAGCTGAAGCTCGACGCCGGAGAGGTGCGGCTCGCGCAGCGAGTCCCCGAGGCCGACACCGACCCGCGCACCGAGGTCGGCCAGGTCGGCGCCGCCCTGAACCGGATGCTCGATCACGTCGGCAACGCCCTGGAGGCTCGGCACGCCAGCGAGACACAGGTCCGCCAGTTCGTCGCGGACGCCAGCCATGAGCTGCGCACCCCGCTCGCCGCGATCCGCGGTTACGCCGAGCTGAGCCGCCGCAGCCGTCAGGTCGTCCCCGACGAGATCGCGCACATGCTGACCCGGGTCGAGTCGGAGGCCAAGCGGATGACCGCGCTGGTCGAGGATCTGCTGCTGCTCGCCCGCCTGGACGCCGGCCGGCCGCTCGCCCAGGACCCGGTGGATTTGACCATGCTGGCCGTCGACGCGATCAGTGACGCGCACGCCGCCGGCCCGGGCCACTACTGGCAGCTTGATCTCCCGGACGAACCGGTCTCGGTGATCGGTGACGGCGCCCGGCTGCATCAGGTGCTCGCCAACCTGCTGGCCAACGCGCGTACGCACACGCCGGAGGGGTCGACCGTGACGGTCAAGGTGGGTTCGGTGCCGAACGCCGCGGTGATCCAGGTGATCGACGACGGTCCGGGCATCCCGCCCGATCTGGTGGCCCGGATCTTCGAGCGGTTCGCCCGCGGCGACAGTTCCCGTTCCCGGGCCGCCGGCAGCACCGGTCTCGGCCTGTCGATCGTGCACGCCGTGGTCACCTCGCACCGCGGCAAGGTGGGTGTGCAGAGCCAGCCGGGCCGGACCGTATTCACCGTGATGCTGCCGGTCGGGCCGCCTCCGATCGTCCCAATAGCTGAACAGCAGCCGCAGATGCTGCATCCGGTTGCCTGAAGTGGCTATGCTGGCGGGCATGTCTCACACGTGGTCGTTTTATTGGTTTACGAGGCCGGCTCAAGCCGGTGCCTCGGGCCATGACCGCATGTCCTGAGACACCCGCCAGAGCCGGCCGAGGCAGCGACCACGTCGCTGCCTTTTTGTTTGCCACGAGCAAGCCGGCTCACGCCTGAAGGCGGCGCCGGCGAAGGAGAGAATCGCTATGACCGCCCCAGAGGTGCAGCGCGTCCGTGACCAGCGGATCGAGAAGGTCGTCCCGTTGATGAGCCCGGCCCTGCTGCACCACGAGCTGCCGCTGACCAGCGAGTTGCACGACACCGTGCTGGCCGGCCGTAAGCAGGTCGAGGACGTGCTGAACGGCCGAGATCAGCGCCTGATCGTGGTCGTCGGCCCGTGTTCGGTGCACGACCCCGAGGCCGCCGGCGAATACGCGGACCGTCTCGCGCTCCAGGCCGAGCGCCTCAGCGGCGACCTGCTGATCGTGATGCGGGTGTACTTCGAGAAGCCGCGTTCCACGGTCGGATGGAAGGGCCTGATCATGGACCCGGCCCTGGACGGTTCGGGGGACGTCGGCGCCGGCCTGCGGATCGCCCGCAAGCTGCTGCTCGAGGTCGTCCGGCGGGGCCTGCCGGTGGCGGTGGAGTTCCTCGACCCGATCACCCCGCAGTACATCGCCGACACCGTGGCCTGGGGTGCGATCGGCGCCCGGACCGTCGAGTCGCAGGTGCACCGTCAGCTCTCGTCCGGCCTGTCCATGCCGATCGGCATGAAGAACCGTCCCGACGGCAGTGTCTCCACCGCGGTCGACGCGATCCAGGCCGCCGAGGCGACGCACGTCTTCCCCGGCATCGACTACTCGGGCACCCCGGCGATCCTGCACACCACCGGCAACCCCGACTGCCACCTGGTGCTGCGCGGTGGCGGCGGCAAGCCGAACTACAGCGCCGCGGACGTCGAGTCGTCGCTGGCTCTGCTGCGCAAGGCCGGCCTGCCGGAGCGTCTGGTGATTGACTGCTCGCACGGCAACAGCAGCAAGGACCACAACCGGCAGCCGATTGTGGCCGAGGACATCGCGCAGCAGATGGAAGCCGGTCAGCGGGCGATCAGCGGGGTGATGCTGGAGAGTTTCCTGGAGCCCGGCCGGCAGGACCTGGGTGGGGAGCTCACCTACGGGCAGTCCGTGACCGACGCCTGCATGGGCTGGGACGCCACGGTCAGCGTGCTGGAGCGGCTGGCCGCGGCCTCGGCGAAGCGCCGCGCCCTCTGACTGATCCCGGCTGGACAGCGGGCGGCTCCCGAATCGGGGGCCGCCCGCTTCGGCGTGACGGCCGGATGGAGCGCGGTAGCCGCCGAAGGCGGGGAACGATCTCGGTGCGGTGGGGGGAAGTGTGGCCGTACCCCACGGAGGTTTTGATCCGAAATGGAGTCGGTGCCCTCGCCAGGGTGAGCGTGCGGCGGGCGGGGTGTTTCCCGCGTCATTCCTGATCAACCGGACCGTTATACCCGATGTCGGAGGATTTCAACAGGTCTGGCTGTCCGGAACGGAACGGACCGAAAATTCGGCACACGAAGGCGTATCACAGGGGCAACTCAGAGGTAACAATGGGCTCTGATCGGGATCGCCCACTCTCGATCCATGCTTCACCGGCGAGGCGGACCGGAAGGTGGCGAACATGCTCAGCAAAGAGGACACCCGGCGGCTGGCTCAGCTCGAACGGCAGCTTCGACGCGACGACCCCGACTTCTGTGCCCGGATGGGCGGCGGAAACTTCAGCGTGTCGTCAACCACTCGCCCTCCGCTACCACTGTTCATCGTCGCCGCCGTGATCGCCGTCGCCGCGATCGTGCTCGGAGCGGTCGGCTGGTGGATCGCCGCCTCGATCGTAGCGGTCTGGACGGTCATCACCCTCGGCGCCGCGGTCTACCGGTTGCGCAAGCAGCGCGCCGAGAAGGCGTTTCGTCAGGCCTGAGGGCCCTCTCGACAGCTCAGGAACCAGCCGAGGCTTCAGGAACCGGCCGAGGCCCGGGCCTCGAACCGGTGGATGATCTCGGCCAGGGCCCGGACCTGGCGCAGAACACTGTCCGGCTCGGTGGAGCGGTGCTGTTCACGGCCGATCTCGACGACCGCGTCCGCACGGACCCCGACCATGTGGAGCGGACGGCGATAGAGCGGCTCCTGGGCCGTCGCCCACTCGACGAACATCCGGGACGGGTGCGGCAGGTAGACGATCCAGGCGGTGGCGAACTCGCCGGTGTCCGGTTTGCGGAAGTCGAAGACGACGAAGTCCAGATCGCCGTAGAGGCCACGCAACACCGCGAACGCCGGCTGGCCCGCCCCGAAGTCGGGGGTGTCCTTCCAGTCGGTCAGCAGTTCCGGGTCGACGTCGACGAACTGCCAGCCCTGCCGGCGTGCCAGCTCGATCCGGTCGCCGACGCCGGTGGCCGGCCGGGCCGACCGGTCGGCGAAGAACAACAGCCATCCACCGGCCGCCGTCAGCAGGCCGCCGAGACCGATGGCGGTCAGGGCCGCGAGGCGCTGGACGTCACTGCGCCGGTCCGGCGGGCGAGCGACCTCCCAGCCGTCACCGTAGGTGACACACTGGTTGCCGACATGCATCTCGGTGCCGGCACAGCCGACGCTGCCGGCGAGGAACAGGACGACACCGAGGACAGAAACCGCAAGTCCGGTGAAGAGAACAATCCATGAGGATCGACTCGTTCGAGCGCCCATCCGTCCCTCCACCTCCCGCTGGTGATCAAGATACCGGTTACCGGCGGTGATACGGCCGGCGCGCGGGCACCGGCCGTATGACGTGGCGAACAGGTCGTCCGACTGGTAGGCCGGGCGTTCGGAAGCGGAACACGAAAGGGCCCTCGCCTACCGGCGAGGGCCCTTCTCCGTGCTGTTACTTGGTGACCCGTGCTGTTACTTGGTGACTCGCGCGGTGTGGACGCGGACCTTGGAGTCGTTGCCGGCCCGGTCCTCAGCCCAGTAGCTGATGCGCAGCTTGCCACGCTCGACACCGGTGAGCGCGATGCTCCAGCCGCACTTGGCGTCCAGGGTGGCGGAGAGCACCGCGGCCTTGGCCTCGGCGTCCCGCTCCGAGCTCGCCTTGGTCCACGTGCCGGCGGCGTAGTAGTACCACTTGCCGCTACGCTCCTGGACCACCTTGGCCTTCGCGTACGCGGCGCCGGCGCCCTTGTCGGACACCGTGCCGGTGAGCGTCTGCCAGGAGGACACCCGCTCCTCGTTGCGCGGCTCGGTCAGCCGGATCTGCGGGTCGAAGATGTCCTTGAGTACCAGGACGCCGCCGACCGTCACCGTCTTGCCGGAACCCGACGGGTTCGCCGGCGTCACCTTGACCGTGAAGATCCCCGGCTTGGTGTACGCGTGGGACACGGTCGCGTTGTTCACCGAGGCCCTGGTCGTGGTGCCGTCGCCCCAGTTCACCGAGACCTCGGTGGCGCCGGTGACGCCGCTCAGGGCCAGGGTGATCGACTGCGACTCCCAGATCGACTGCTTGTCCAGCTTGAAGGTGCCGGACTGCGCCGCCACCACCACGGTGGACGCGCCGGTGAGGGTGGCCGCGCCGCTGTTGCCGACCTCGTCGGTCAGGGTGACGGTCACCGGGTAGCTGCCCGCCGCGGCGTAGGTGTGCGTCGCGGTGGTGGCGCCCGCCGCCAGGGTCTCGGCGGCGCTGCCGTCGCCCCAGTTGACGACCCGGGTGATCTTCGAGTTGTCGCTGACGTCGTCGTCGAGCACGGACTCGGTCAGCGTCACCGCCTGGCCGGGCCAGATCGCCGCCGTGTTCAGGGCGTAGGTGCCCGTCGGGGCGGTGGCGTCGAGGACACCGGCGGTGGCACGCGGCTTGGTGTCCGCGGTGATCGGCGTGTTCTTGGCGAAGTAGTTCACCAGCATCGTCAGGTCGTTGTCACCGGTGGTGACCACGCCGACCTTGCTGGCCAGGGACGGGAAGTTGTCCCCGCCACCGGCGAGGAACGAGTTCGTCGTCACCCGGTAGTCGCCGTTCAGGTCGAGCGTGACCCCGTTCAGCTTGATCGACGAAGCGATGATCCGGCTGCCCTGCGGACGGCTGGCGTCGAAGGAGTAGGTGAACCCCTTCGAGACACCCAGGTGCAGGTACGGCCGGGCGGCCCCGGCCGGCTGCCACTGCTCCTCCAGCGCCGCCTTGATCGCCGAGCCCTTGAGGGTCCGGGTCACCACGTCGTTGGAGAACGGCTGGACCGCGAAGGCCTGCGAGTAGGTGATCGTGCCGTCGGTGCCGTACTTCAGGTCGGCCCGCAGACCACCCGGGTTCATGAAGGCGATCTGCGCGCCACCACGCCCCGCGTTGCTGGTCTGGTCGAGCTGCACGTCGGCGATGAAGTTGCCCATGGCCGACTCGGCGCCACGGTTCTCGGCGCCCGCGGCGGTGTACGCCCGCATGATGTCCCCGGAGATCTTGCCCAGGGGCCGCTTGCCCAGCTCGGTGGCGTTCGTCTTGGCCGCGGCCACGATGCCGGCGACCGCGGTGTTCGACGGGTAGCCGGCCACCGTGATCAGCTCAGAGGTGGAGGCGGTGACGTCGCCGCCGGCGGGGTCGTAGGTCAGGACGACCTTGCCCAGCTTTTCGCCGTAGTCCTCCGCCTGGACGACCGGACGGGTCTTGCCGGGCACCCCGGGAACCGGGACCTGGAAGGCGTACGGCTGGTGGGTGTGGCCGGTCAGGATGGCGTCGATCTCGGCGCTCACCTGCGTGAACTTGCCGAAGACCGGGTCCGCCTGCAGGGCCTCGGCCGAGGCGATGTTCTCGGTCGCGGCGCCCTCGTGGGCGAGCAGCACCAGCACGTCGGCCTCACCGTTGGCGGCGTTGCCGTCGGAGAGCTCTGCCGCCAGGGTGTTGGCCTCGGCGACCGGGTCACGGAACTCGACACCGACGATGCCGGCCGGGTTGACCAGCGACCCGGTCTGCTCGGTGACGACACCGATGTACCCGACCTTCACGCCGCCCAGGTTCTGCACGTCGTAGCCGGGCAGGACCCGCTTGCCGTCCTTGTAGACGTTCGCGCCCAGCAGCGGGAAGTCGGCCCGGTCGCTGACCCGGCCGAGCAGGTCGGACAGGCCGAGGTCGAACTCGTGGTTGCCGACCGCGGAGACGGCCAGGCCGCCCGCGTTCAGCGCGTCGATCGTCGGGTTGTCGCTGTCGATCGCGGAGATGAACGTGGAGGCGCCGATGTTGTCACCGGCCGAGACCCACGCGGTGTTCGGGTTCGCGGCCCGAAGCTGGTCGACCAGCCCGGCGAGCTGAGCGGCGCCACCGACGGCCTGGCCGTTGACGGTGGCAGGCGACTCGAGCCGGCCGTGGAAGTCGTTGATGGTGAGCAGTTGCAGGTCGACCGGGCCGGCGAGGCCGGTCTCCAGGCCGACGACCACCGGGTCGTGGTCGCTGGACCGGAACGGGCCGCTGTCGAAGAACGGTCCGAAGCCGTCGTACTGGAAGGCGATCGACTCGACGGAGTTGATGTTCCAGATGTCGACGCCGGTGATCCGCTTCGCGAGCGAGCCGGTGACGAGCGCGTGGTCCAGCGAACCGGACTCCCCGCCGAAGACGTACGAGGACTTGTCCGGCGCGAACGTGTGGTGCGCGTCGGTGTAGCCCTTGGCGTAGAGGACCTGGAGCGGGTCCTCCTGGCCGTACGCGTTGAAGTCGCCGAGCAGGATCACGTTCTCGGTGCCGAGGCCCTCGACGAAGGTCGCCAGCGACTGCGCCTGGCGGACCCGGTCGCCGTTGTAGGAGCCCTGCCCGTCCCCGGTGTCGACGTTGTCGCCGGCCGGCGGGACCGAGGCGCTCTTCGACTTGAGGTGGTTCGCCACCACGGTGAAGTCGATGCCGCCCGAGGTGAAGGTCTGGGCGATCGGCTCGCGCGCGTTGCTCCACACCGTCTCGTCGTTGATCGACTTGGACGCGCCCTTCGGCGTGACCGCGGCCGGCTTGTAGATGATCGCACTGGTGATGAAGTCCTGCTGGGCCGCCGCCGGCAGCTCGGCCGGCGACCGGACGTAGTCCCAGGTGCCCGCGCCGTCAGCCGCGTTGAGCTTGCCGACCAGGGTCTTCAGCGCCAGCTGGGTCTCGGTCGCCTCGAAGCGGACCGAGTTCTCGATCTCCATGAGAGCGATCACGTCGGCGTCCAGGGCGGTGATCGCCGAGACGATCTTCGCTTCCTGCTTGACGAACGCCGCCTCGGTCGTCGCGCCGCGCGCCTCGCCACCGAAGTGAACGAAGTAGTTCAGCACGTTGAAGCTGGCGACCTTGATGTCACCACCGACGTTGGCCGGCGCGCTGGTCCGCGCGTTGGTGGCCTTGAACGAGGTGCGGGACACCGCCGGGGTGTTCGCGTCGACCGGGGTCGACGGCTGGATCCGCCACTCGTTGAAGCCGTAGCTCAGGACGCTGGAGCCGAACTTCTCGACCGTGTCGCCGACACGCAGCGGCTCGTTCTTCGAGAGGTACGGCGGCGGCAGGGCGGCCGACGCCAGGTTGGTGGTCCGGCCGTCGTCGAGCAGGACCCGGCCGGCCTTGTTGGCCGCCTTCACCGCCTTGGCGGCGTCCGAGCCGGGCCGGGCCACGTCGGTCGGGATCCGGGCCGGGTCGTTGCCGGCGGCGAGGGCGACCTCGCCGAACCGGTTGATGTTGTAGACGTCCGAGACGGTGAACGCGCCGACCGGGGCGACCAGCATGCCCTCGGCGGACTCACGGGCATCGTCACTCAGCGGCAGGGCCAGCGCGACCGGCGCCGGCAGGGTGGCTCCGGAGGAGCAGACCTGCACGTCGGTCTTCGCGCCGATGGTGATCTGGGTGAACGCGTTGAACTCGCTCACCGTGCCGGTGACCCGGACCAGGTCACCGACGGCCACCGCCGCGTGGTTCGCGGCGGTCGAGGTCATGTAGACGAAGATGCCGTCCGACGCGGTGCCGGCGGCGACCGGACGATCCCCGCCGCTGCCGGCGGTCTGGATGTAGACGCCGTTGTAGCCACCGGTGCGGTGGTCGGCGGTGACGACGCCCTCGACGGTGACCGTCGAGCCGGCCACGCCGGTGGCCGCACCGGTGCCCTGCACCTGGGCGATCGTGTGGGTGACCGCGGTGGCGCAGCCGGCGCCGGGCTCTTCCGGCTCCTCGGGCTCCTCCGGCTTCACCACGGTGTTGAGCGTGCCGAAGCTGCTCGCCGCGGGGGCCTTCCAGACTCCGTCGATCTTCTGCAGCGACTGGCCGGCAGCGGTGGTGTCCGGCTCCGAGACTCCGATGTCGACGCTGGTCAGGCCGGCGGCCGGGCCGTTCGTCGCGGTGATGACGCCCTCGTAGCTGAGGAACTCGGCGACCGTGCCGTCCGGCTTGACGAGCGCGATGCCGTCCGGAGAGCCGTTCTGCAGGCCGGCGCTGGCGGTGTAGGTCTGCACGACCACACCGGAAGCCGGCACCACACCACTGAGCGTGGCCGTCGGCGTGTAGGTGGCGCCGCCGTTGCCGTTGTAGAGGTGGAGCTTCCAGCCGCTCAGGTCGTACCCGACGGGGGCTTCGATCTCAACGGACTCACCGATGTCGGCGCCGGTGTTGTCGTAGTGGATTTCGCTGATGAACGGCACATCGGTGGCCGCGGCGACCGGACCGGTGAGACTGAGACCGAGCGTGGTGGCCATGACGGCAGCACCCAGCGCACGGAACCCTGCGGGGGTTCGCGGTACCGGGAGAGACCGTCCGGCGGCACCCACGCTGCGTATGTAATCACGCATCGAGGTAGGGCCCTCCGAACGAAGTAGATCCGCCGCAGCGTAGGTAACGCTGATGACGAAAGACACTCGGAAAGGTAACGGAAAGGCATTGGACGCGGTACGGGATCGAGGATTTCCCGGCCGTTCATTGTTCGCTTTTGTACGGACGCCTAATCGTAGACCCACGGTCACATCCCGGAAAACTCGCCGGTGGTGACCAACCTTTCCGGCGGCAACGGCCACTACCAGGGAGACAACCTCCGCCTCTCTCGGAAAGGCCCGCATTGTTCCCGGAACTACGGAAGGGACGTATCGCGTGGATCGCGGCCTGCGCCGTGGCCGCGTTGTCGGCCGTGGCGGCGCTCCAGACCGCGCACGCGGCCACCCCGGCCGCCACCGGCACCCCCTCGACGATCCCCGCGCCGGCCTCCACCGGCTCGTGGAACCCGCCGTCCACACTGGCGGGACCGCTCGCCGCGGTCTGGCGGCACCAGGAGGAGACCTACGGCGATTTGTACGGCTTCAAGAACTACGGCTGGGACCAGATCATGGCGAACGGCGGCAGCGTCAACTACTGCGTTCGCTGGGACTCGCCCGAGCGCGTCACCGCCGCCCAGCGCGACGCCGTGCACGCCACGCTGCAGAAGCAGTACCAGAAGTGGATGGACCAGCTCACCGGGTGGGAGAGCTGGCCGTACCAGCAGGTTCCGGTCAAGGTGGTCGGGTGGGCCGTGCGGGACCGGGCCCAGTTGGAGTGGACCGACACCTCGGTCGACATCTACGTCAACGACATCCGCGAGGACGCCCCGCAGTGCGGTGAACCGTGCGGCCGCTTCTTCCACCAGAACGGCGACTACTCCGGGTGCGCCGGCGGGAAGTCACGCCACTACGACCACTCGCTGTGGCTGACCAGCGGTTTCGAGGGCGGTGCGGGCGGCGACTGGGGCCAGCGGATCGGCTCCGAGTACTTCATGAGCAACCTGAACACCGAGAACATCCATGTGCTGCTGCACGAGATCGGCCACACCTACGGCCTGGACGACTTCTACGACTGGGACCCGCTCGACGGCAGGCAGGGCTTCATCATGCTGGCCGGCAGCGCCACCCGGATCACCGAGTTCGACAGATGGATGCTGCGCGACTTCTGGCGTCACCTGAAGAGCCGCTACCGCCTCTGAACCGTCCGCGGGTTCGGCGGGCTCATGCGCGCCCCCGCGCGAAACGTGTGGTCGGCGAAATCGGCTTCGTCACGCCTTGAAACGTTATTCGGGACACCGCATGTCGGCCCGCCGGTTCCGGGCGCGGAAACGGCATCGGCTTCGCCGAGAAACCGATCGAGGAGGGCAGGGGCGATACCGGGCATACGGCGTATGTCATCCCCTGGCGCGGGGAGTCGCACAGGGCTTGAGACCCACCTCTTCCTGAACCACTCAGGAAAAGGCCACCTCGGTCCGGCTTCACCTTGCGCCGGACCGAGGGGATCGACTGGTACCCTCAGGATCGTCGGGCTCGTAGCTCAGTGGATAGAGCAACCGCCTCCTAAGCGGTAGGTCGCGCGTTCAAGTCGCGCCGGGCCCACTCCCGTTCTTCAAGCCGGTTCTCCCGGCGTGGCTCACAGCTTCAGGCGCTGCCCCACCATCAGGTGGTGCGGGCTGCGCAGACTTCCCGCATTGGCCCGGTAAAGGGCACGCCACCCACCCGGAACATCGTGCCGGGCGGCGATCCTGGCCAGCGTGTCACCGGAGCGCACGACGTAGGTGCCCGACGACCTGCCGCCCCGGCCGGCCGAGACCTTGCGCGCGCCGCCGCGGGACGCGGCCTGGAAACCGTGCCGTCGCCCGCAGTGCGGCCACGCGCCGATCCCCTGCCCGCGCAGCACCCGCTCGGCGATGCTGATCTGCTCGGCCTTCGAGGCCTGGTTGGCGGTGCTCGCGTACCGCCCGCCGCCGTAGGCGCGCCAGGTGCTCCGGCTGAACTGGAGTCCCCCGTAGTACCCGTTGCCGGTGTTGATGCTCCAGTTGCCGCCGGACTCGCATCGGGCGATGGCCTCCCAGTTGATGGAGGCGGCGGCCGGTTCGGCGGGCCCGGCGAGGGCCACGCTTCCGGCGAGACCGGCAGCGATCACGACGACCGCACGATGGAGTTGTTTGCGAATCTGAACCATGAGCTCGTCCTCCACGCCTGCGAGGTCAGCTGTCGGGTTCGGGCAGAGGTGCCCGGCCGCGGGTTCGCGGCTTCACCCCGAGGCGCCGTAGCGCCGAGGAACTCTTGGGTCCCCCGCTCCATGCCTTGGGTTTGATGGAACCGTGGTCGGCGGCTGGACTCGGCGTTCCGGCCACGGTGCCCGCTCGCGCGGGCTGCCGACTTGCCGCGCTACGGTCTTGTCCGAGTCACGGCAATGGAGTTGTAGATCACAAATTAGCTGCTTTGATCTTCCTTTGTGTGGATAACGTGCTGATCTCGGCGCGCCGCAATGGATGCGCGGCGTCGATCTAGGGTGCACAATCGGCAGCCATGAGCGATCGACAGCGCGAGTTCGACGTGATCGTCTACGGCGCCTCAGGTTTCGTCGGCGTGCTGACGGCACGGCACCTCGCCGCCAGCGCGCCGGCCGGCACACGGCTCGCGCTCGGCGGGCGGTCAGCGGCGAAACTGGAGCAGGTGAAATCCCGCCTCGGCGTGGACTGGCCGATCGTGGTCGCCGACGCGGACGACGCGTCCGCCCTGGCCACGATGGCCGGCCGTACCCGCGTGGTGCTGACGACCGTCGGGCCGTACGCGAAATACGGCAGGCCACTGGCCCGCGTGTGCGCCGAGACCGGCACCGACTACGTGGACCTCACCGGTGAAGTCCTGTTCGCACGGGACAGCATCGACGAGAACCACGAGACCGCCCGGCGCACCGGCGCGCGGATCGTCCACTCCTGCGGTTTCGATTCCATTCCGTCCGATATCGGCGTTCACGTCCTGCATGCGCTCGTCAGCGCGGACGGCGAAGGCGAACTCACCGACACGACCCTCGTGGTGACCAGTCTGCGCGGCGGCTTCAGCGGCGGCACCATCGACTCGATGCGGCACCAGGTCGACGTGATGAAGAACGACGTGCGGCTGCGGAAGATCGGGGCGAGCCCGTACTCCCTCAGCCCCGACCGTGCGGCCGAACCGGAGCTCGGGCGCCAGCCGGACATGCCCACGCTCGCCGGATCCGACGTGGACCCCAGCCTGCGCGGGCACCTCGCACCGTTCGTGATGGCGTCCTACAACACCCGGGTGGTCCGGCGCAGCAACGCGCTGCGCGGCTGGGCGTACGGTCGCAAGTTCCGGTACCGCGAGGTGATGAGCGTCGGCACCTCGCCGGCCGCGCCGGTGATCGCGCTCGCCACCAAGGCGGCGCTGAACGCCCTGGTGATCGGCTTCGCGGTGCCGCCGGTGCGGTTCCTGCTGGACCGGATTCTGCCCGCCCCCGGCACCGGCCCCAGCGAGACCGCCCAGCGCAACGGTCACTTCACCATGGACATCTTCACCAAGACCACGTCCGGGGCCCGCTATCGCGCGCGGGTCAAGGCCAAAGGCGATCCGGGGTACGCCGCGACGGCCGTCATGCTCGGCGAATCAGCGCTCGCCCTGGCCCTCGACCGCGACCGGCTGCCGGAGTCCGAGGGCGGCGTCCTCACCCCGGCGACCGCGATCGGCGACGTCCTGACCGACCGCCTGCGCACCGCCGGCTTCGAGATCACCGCTCAGCGCCTCTGAACCCGTCCCGGAGCGGTGTCAGCGATCCGACCGGTGAAGGGTAAGGAATCGGGCACGGCATTCATATCGACCTCCACTAGCACCGAAGCGGGTCCTACCGGCACGATTCAAGGGTGACCGTCAGCCCGCTGCCCTACCCGCTGAGGTTGACGGGAACCGACGTCATCCTGCGGGAATGGCGCTGGGAGGATCTCGACGACCTGGTCGCCCTGCTCGACGAACCGGACATCGCCCGCTGGACGCTGATGCCCTCGCCGTTCGATGTGGAGGCCGGGCTCGCCTATCTGCGGCGGGCCCACCAGGGCCGGATCGGCGGCAGCCGCATCCAGCTCGCGATCACCGCCGACGGTGGCCGGCCGCTCGGTGAGGTGCTGCTCTTCAACGTCCGTTCCGGGCTGCACGAGGCTGAACTGGGCTATCTGGTCGGCCTGCCCTATCGCCGGCAGGGTCTCGCCTCGGCGGCGCTCTCGCTGCTCACCGGCTACGCGTTCGACACCCTGCGGCTGCGGCGGCTGCTGCTGCGGATCGACCGGGGCAACTCGGCGAGCACCTCGGTGGCACGCCGCTGCGGTTACCGTCCCGCTGCCGAGCCGCCGATCGAGCAGGATGGGCCGTACGGGCCGGCCATCCTCGACACCTGGGAATACGTGGAGAGCCGATCCGCGCCCCGAGACGATCGCCGGAAAAACGTCGCAGCCCGCCGGTACGGTCGGTAGTCAGCGAGGAGGTGTGCAGATGATCGACGTGGATCGTGCGCAGGTGATGGCGTTCCGGGTCGCCGCGCTCGGGCTGGCCGAGCGGAGCGACGCCCACCCCGCCGACCTGCCGGTGCTCGATCTGGGCGTCCAGGACTCGACACCCGACTCCACCCGGATCGCCCTCACCGCCCGCACCACCGCCGAGCCCGGCCGCACCACCGCCGAACCCGGCGATGACCGGCTGATCATCGTCTGGGGTGCGCGCGGCGCCCCGCACCTGCATCGCCGCGCCGACCTGCCGAGCCTGGTGGAGCAGTTGTGGCCGGTCTCCGACGACGACGCCGCGGCCCGCATCAAGAGCGGCCAGATCCCCGACGGGGCGCGACTCGGGCTGCGGGCCTTCACCGCGACGGCCGAGGCTTTCCGTGCGGTGGTCACCGGGCCGATGCCCCGCGGGCAGGCCAGCACCGAGGTGAGCCGCCGCGTTCCGGCCGAGCTGACCTATGACTGTAAGTCGTGCGGCGCCCGCCACATCGCCGGCAACGTGTGGCAGCACGCCGGCCTGGCCGGTGGGGTGGAGGTGCTCGCCCGGGGCAAGGACGCGAGCCTCGGCCCGATTCCGGACCCACCTCCGCTGCCGTCCGCCAACCGGGGCGTCGACCGGCTGATCGAGACCTACCTTCGCCTCCTCGGCCCGGCCGGCCCGGCCGAGGTGGCGAAATATCTGGGCAGCACGACCGCGGTGATCAAAGGGGTGTGGCCGTCCGGCCTCGCCGAGGTCCGGGTGGACGGGCGCCGAGCCTGGCTCCCGCAGCCGGAGGCCGCACGGCTGGAGTCCGTGCCGGCCCCGCATGGGGCGCGCTGGCTCCCGGCGATGGATCCGCTGCTGCAGGCACGCGACCGCGACCTGCTGGTGCCCGGCCGGGAGCGGCAGAAAGAGGTGTGGCGGATCCTCGGCAATCCGGGGGTGCTGCTGCTCGACGGCGAGATCGCCGGGGTGTGGCGGGCCCGCATGTCGGGGAGGAAGCGGGTCGACCTGACCGTGACCCCGTTCGAGAGACTGTCCAAGGCCCAGACGTCCCTGGCAGAGGAGGAGGCCGGTCAGGTGGCGCGGGCCCGGGGCGTGCCGGAGGCGCGGGTGATCTTCGAGTGACCGTCGTCGGGTTCCTGCACACCGGTGCGGTTCATGTGGCGACGTTCCACCGGCTCTTCACCGAGCTGGCCCCGCCCGGCCTGGACGACCGTCACCTGGTGGACGAGAGTCTGCTCGCCGACGCCCGGGTCGCCGGGGTGACGCCGGAACTCGCCGGACGCCTCCGCGACCGGCTGGCGGAACTGGTCGCCTCCGGGGCGGACCTGAGCGTCTGCACCTGTTCGACGATCGGCGCCGAGGCGGAGACCACGGCGGTGGGAGTGCCCGTGCTCCGGCTGGACCGGCCGATGGCCGAGGCCGCGGTGGCGGCGGGCGACCGGATCGCCGTGGTCGCGACCGTCGCGTCCACGATGGAACCGACGATGCGGCTGTTGCGGGAGACCGCCGACCGGGCCGGCCGGCCGGTCAGGCTGCTCCCGTCGCCGTGTCTCGCGGCCTGGCGACACTTCGAGGCGGGCGATCTCGACGCCTATGACGACGAGATCGCCCGGCACGTGCGGGCGATCGCCGGTGAGGCCGACGTGGTGGTGCTGGCCCAGGCCAGCATGGCCGGGGCGGCCGCGCTGCTGCCGGGTCTGCCGGTGCTGACCAGTCCGCGCGCCGCCGTGGAGGAAGCGATCCGCCAAGCGGTTGCCGGCCCCGCCTCCGGACGCACCGCACACGTCCGGTGATCGTCAGAGGTCGAACTCGCCGTCGTGCACCCCGCCGGTGAACGCCTCCCACTCGGCCCGGGTGAAGAAGAGGATCGTCGCCGGGTCGGTCGAGTTCCGCATGGCCGCGCCCCCGTCCGGCAACCGGGCGATCTCCACGTACTCTCCGCCGGACTCCCCGGACCTCAGCCACTCGGCGGACTCGGCATCGAACGTCTCGGCGTAGGTCTTCTCGCTCACGTCGCCACCTCTCGGGTTCCGGCTCCTCTCAATAAACCGCAGCCCTCGCTGGAGAGGGAGGCCGCGTTCAGGTGACATGCCGCTTCCGCTGATCCGCCCGCACCCGCTCGGACCTGGGATTACCTCGTGCGGGTCACCGTGGGTCCCGTCGGCCGCTGTCGGGTAGTCGACCCTGGCCATCAGAGCCGATCAAGCGGATCACCGCTCGGGAGACGATCGACGACGGTCGCCCCGCGCGGGGGATAGCGGTGAGCTCGCCGGGTATTGCGTGGGCAACATCACCTACATGGAGGTGCGTCCATGGCACAGACCGCGCCGGCCTCCGGGTCGGAGAGTCCGGCGAGTTCAGAGACCATCCGCAGTCTCATCCCGGCGCGCATCGACCGGCTCAGCTGGTCACCGTTCCACACCCGCATCGTCATGGCCCTGGGCACCGCCTGGGTCCTCGACGGGCTGGAGATCACCGTGGCCAGCTCGCTCGGGCCGGTGTTGTCCGAACGGGAGACGCTGAACCTGAGCAGCACGCAGGTCGGCCTGATCGCGACGGTCTATCTGCTCGGCGAGGTGTTCGGAGCGCTCTTCTTCGGCCGCCTCTCCGACGCGCTGGGGCGCAAGAACCTGTTCATCGTCACCCTCGCCGTCTACCTCACGGGCAACGCACTCACCGCCTTGACCTGGGGTAACGGTCCGGCCGCACTGGTGTTCCTGTATCTCACCCGGTTCATAGCCGGCGCCGGCATCGGCGGCGAGTACGCCGCGATCAACTCCGCGATCGACGAGATGATGCCGGCGAAGTACCGCGGCCGGGTCGACATCGGGGTGAACGGCACCTACTGGGGCGGCGCCATCATCGGCACGCTGGGCACCTACATCCTGCTCAACAATGTGGACCTGAACCTGGCGTGGCGGATCGGCTTCCTGCTCGGCCCGATCATCGGCCTGGCCATCTGGGGTCTGCGCCGGCATCTGCCGGAGAGCCCGCGCTGGCTGGTCATGCACGGCCGGGAGGCGGAGGCCGAGGAGAACATCGCCCGGATCGAGCGGGCCGCCGAGGCCTCCGGGCAGACGCTGCCGCCGCTGGACGACTCGAAGGCGATCGACATCCGGCCGACCGATCCGCACGGATACCTGTCGCTGTTGCGGGTGCTGTTCCGGCTGTACCCGGCCCGGTCGACGCTGGGCGCCACCCTCATGATCACCCAGTCGTTCCTGTACAACGCGATCTTCTTCACCTACACGCTGGTGCTGACCACCTTCTACGGCGTGGACGAGAAGGCGGCGCCGCTCTACATGGTGGCGTTCGCGGCCGGCAACCTGATCGGGCCGCTCACCATCGGGCGGCTCTTCGACACGATCGGGCGGCGCAAGATGATCGCCGGCACCTATCTGCTCTCCGGCGGCCTGCTGGCGATCACGGCCTTCCTCTTCAAAGCCGGCGCGCTGACCGCCACGACGCAGACGATCGCCTGGAGTGTGATCTTCTTCTTCGCGTCGGCGGGGGCCAGCTCGGCCTACCTGACGGTCAGCGAGATCTTCCCGCTGGAGATCCGTGCCCAGGCGATCGCGGTGTTCTTCGCGATCGCCCAGTGCTTCGGCGCGATCGGGCCGGTCTTCTACGGCGCTCTCATCGGTGAGGGCGAGGACCCGAACAAGCTCTTCCTCGGCTTCCTCATCGGCGCGGCCGTGATGGCGGTCGGCGGCATCGTCGAGGCGGTCATCGGCATCGACGCCGAGGGCAGATCCCTGGAGGACGTGGCGACACCCCTGTCGGCGGTGTCGACCCGGCCCCGCGCCACCGGCTGACGAGAACCGGCGCCGGCCTCTACAGGAGGCCGGCGCTGCCGGCTATCGCGGCCGCCTCGGTGCGGCTGGAGACGTGCATCTTCCGCAACAGGGCGGCGGTCAGGCGTTTGACCGTACGGTCGGAGACGTGCAACAGACCGGCGATGTCGCTGGTCGACGAGCCGGAGGCGATCAGCCGCAACAGCCGCCGGTCGTGTTCGTCGAGCTGCGCCGTCACCGCACGGGCGACCGGCTGCCCGGCCTGTGCCACCAGGGACGCCAGCAGCGGGACGGGCACGACCGCCCAGCCCTCCAGAGCCGCCAACAGCGGCGGGATCGCCTCGTCGCCGCGCGGCAGGATCCCGGACGCACCGGCCCGCAGCGCCTCCAGCACGGTCGTCGGGTCGTCACCCCCCGCCGTCTCTCCGGCCAGCGCCAGGATGCGGGCCTGCGGTGCGGCGGCACGGGCCGCCGCGATCGCCGGGACGCCGGCGGGCGGCATGAGATCGACGAGGATGAGATCAGGCGCGGGCTCACGCACCAACGCCGCCACGTCCGCGCCGTCCCCCGCCCCGGAGACGACGGCACGGCCCCCGCTGGCGTCGGGAAGCGACTGCTCCAGGCCACGCACCAGGGGCGCATGGCCCGACACGACGATGATCCTGATCCCGTTGCGCATACCCGCCCGATTGCCCCGGTTGCGGCGAATCATGCCTCGGGTGCCCCGGGCCGCGGCCCATCGGACCGGTGACCGCGCCCGGGATCAGCGCGGGTGGGCGGCCACGAAGTCGGCGATGTACTCGTCGAGGCGGCGTTCCGGGCTCCAGCCAAGGCTGTTCGCCTTGGTGGTGTCGGCCTGACCGCGGACCCGCTCGCCACGCCGGGCCGGGACCAGCACGGACTCGGCGCCGAAGAGCTCGGCGACCTTGGCCAGGGGCCACTCGCAGCCGGTGCCGAGCAGGTAGCCGTCGCCGGAGCCGCTGCGGGCCACGAGCACGAGGCCGCGAACGATGTCGTCGATATGGGTGAAGTCGCGCGTCTGGGTGCCGGGCGACACCACGGTCAGCGGCTCACCGGCGAGGTACTGCCGCTCGAAGATGCCGATCACCGTGGCGTACTTGCCGTCGGTGATCTGACCGGGCCCGTAGACGTTGTAGAAGTAGGCGATCGCGAAGTTCAGGCCGTACCAGTTCGCGTAGTTCTTGATGTACTCGATGTTCTTGGCCTTGGTCCACGCATAGGGGTTGAGGTTCTCGTCGTCCCCGTCGTTGCCGAACTTGGAACTCGAACCGGCGTAGATCAGTTTCGCGCCGTGCCCGGCCGTGAACTTGACCACTTCCTTGGTGCCGAGGAGGTTGAAGTCCCAGGTCAGGTCGTGGTCTTCGAAGGACTGCGGGATCCGCGAGTACTCACCGAGGTGGAAGACCATCTCGGGCACCGGAAGGCCCCGGTCCGCCCAGATCTTGGCGATGTCGGTGGTCGACCCGTCGACGTAGGTCACCCGCGGATCGTTGACGTGGTTCGCCGGGGTGCCGGTGAAGTAGTTGTCCAGCGAGACGACGGCAGCGTCCGGGTAGTCGTTCAGCAATGACCTGATCAAGGCGCCGCCGACAAATCCGGCACCACCGGTGACCAACAGGGTTCGGCTCAACGTACTTCCCATCTTCCGGTCCGCGCAGCGCCGACCAGGCTACCTAAGCCGGGCTTCGGGAACCCAACTGCTCACACCGCTATTACCCGCAGCGGCCGTGGCGACACTCTGTGGTCGCCCCGGCCCGGGGGATCGGGGTATTGATTAACCGTTGCGGGGATGGCGGCGGCGACACGACCGGTGGACGGTGGTTCGTGACTCCGGTGTGGAAGAACGGCTTGGTGATCACGGCACGTCCTCCCGGTCCTCCGAGGTTTCAGAGCTTGAACCTGTCGACGATCCGGCGCAGATCGGTGGACATGCCGGCCAGGTGAGTCGCGGCGCGGTCCGCCTCGGCCACCCCGGTCGTGGTCTGCTGCACCGACGCGGCGACCGCGTTGATGGTGCCGGCGACCCGGGAGCCGGCATCGGCGGCCTCGTTGACGTTGCGGCTCATCTCGTTCGTCGTCACGGTCTGTTCCTCCACCGCGGAGGCGATCGTGGTCTGGAACTCGTTGATCCGCCCGATGATCGCGCTGATCTCCTCGATGGCCGCGACCGCGCCCGCGGTGTCAGCCTGGATCGCGGCCACCCGCTGCCCGATGTCCTCGGTCGCCCGGGCGGTCTCCTGGGACAGCTCCTTGACCTCGGACGCCACGACAGCGAAGCCCTTGCCCAGCTCACCGGCCCGGGCCGCCTCGATGGTGGCGTTCAGGGCGAGCAGGTTGGTCTGCTCGGCGATCGCGGTGATCGCCTTCACCACGGTGTCGATCTGCGCCGACGAGTCGCCCAGCTTGGCCATCACCGCGCTGGTGTTCGCGGTGACCTCGACCGCGCGCTGCGCCACATGGACGGCCTGGGTGGCGCTCTCGCTGATCTCCCGGATCGAGGCGCCCATCTCGTCGGCGCCGGCCGCGACCGTCTGGATGTTCACCGACATGGTGGCGGCCGAGTCAGCCACCTCGGCGGCCTGCCGAGCACCCTGGTGGGCGCTGTCGGTGCTCCGCCGGCTGGTGTCGGCGAGCGTTCCGGCCTCGGTGGCCAGCCCCTCCGAGTGGGCGGTCAGATCGGTGACGGTCTGCCGCAGCGTGCCGGTGGCCCGGCGCAGGGAGTCGGCCATGTGGCCCAGTTCGTCCCGCTGATGCACGTCCGGGTCACCGGTCAGATCACCCTCGGCCACCTGGTCCAGCACCGCGCCGACCCGGTGCAGCGGACGGACGATCAGCCGGCCCACGTAGAGCGCGGCGCCGACCCCCAGCAGCAGGGCGGTCACCAGCGCGGCGATGATCCCGGCACGGGTGGCCGACACCGTGGCGTCGAAGTCCTGGCCCTTCAGCAGGGCCGCGTCGGCTTGCTCGATCTCGGCGGTGAGCAGGCCCTCGTACGTCTTGCGCAGGTCCCGGTTGTCGCCGAAGGCCACCTCGACGGCGTCCTTGGGCTTCACCTCGAAGAGGGCGAACTCCTGCTCCAGGGCGGTGAACCAGGCGTCGGTGGCGGCCTGGATCGCGTCGACCCGGGCCACCGCCCCGGCGTCGGCGGCGACCGACCGCGCCCCCTCCAGCGCGGCGTCCACCTTCTCCTGGCGCTTGAGCGCCTCGTCCCGGAAATCGGCCTCGCCGGCGATCAGGAATCCACGCTCGTCGTTCGCCGCGGCCTTCGCCGTCAGCGCGGCCGAGTTCAGATTCTGGCCGTACGGCAGCACCCGGGCGATCTCCTCGCTCCGGGTGCTCTGCAGTTCGGAGATGCCGGCGAGGCTCAGCGCACCGGTCGCGACGGTCCCCGCTATCGCCACCCCGGCGACCGCGAGCACCTTGGTGGAAACCCGACGGTCCCGGCACCACTGCCCAAGCCCACGACTACCGGCCATCTCGTTTCCTTCTCTCACTGGTGATACAAGTCCATCGGTGCCGGAGAGCCGGAAATGAGTTTCGAGAGGATGAAAACTTCAGAACGCCGCAGGCGGTACGTTGAACGGCGTGATCACGTGCACCGCCGACGGGTGCGAGCGGATCGGCCCGGGCAGCACGCCCTGAGCCCGCAGGATCGCCTGGCAGGCATGCCGCAGGTCGGCCCGCAGATCCTGGTGCAGGACCGCCGAGATGCGGTGCTCCCGCAGCAGATCGGCGTTCTCCTGGTCCAGGCCGTGCGCGACGAACACGTCATAGTTGCGGCGCTCCGCGGCGAAGGCCGACACCACGGCCGCGTTGCCGCGGGTCCCGGCCGAATAGACGGCCCGGATCGAGGGATTCGCGGCGAGGACGGCTCGCAGTGGCCCCGCCTCGGAACTGCCGGCCGTGAGCAGCCGCCGGGACGGCAGGACCGAGCGGAACCCCTCCTCCCGCTCGCCCCGGCCGTTGATCAGCAGCACGTCGCCGGCCCGGTCCGCGAGCAGCCGGCCGACCAGGTACGCCGCGGTGGCGCCGGAGTCGAAGCCGTCCACGCCGACGTGCGCGATCCGCTTGCCCGCCGGCAGGTCGTGGTTGAGCGTGACCACCGGGACACCGAGCCGGGACACCGCCTCGGCGACCTCCGGCGCGGGCGGGGCCAGCAGGATCAGCCCGTGCGAGCGGGACCGGCCGACCCGGTCGAGGGCCGCCACCGGGTCGTCGGTCAGGTGTGGCCGGGTGCGCACCGGCACCGGGGCGAACTCCGGCACCTCGGCCTCGCACGCGGCCCGGACGGCGGCGCCGAACCGGCGGGAGGTCCGCAGCACCACGTCGATCACGAACGGGCGGCCGGACTGCGACTGCTGGCGGTCCAGGTCGGCGATGGCCTGGTGCACCGCGCGGGCGGTGCTGTCCCGGACCCCGCCCCGGCTGTGCAGCACACGGTCCACAGTGGCCGGGCTCAGGCCGGCCCGCGCGGCTATCTCCCGGATCCGGTACGGGTGCTTCACGCCGTACAGAATGATGGGATTCTGAGGTCTTATGGAAGGTCTTTGATGTTTTCTCGCCCCTTCGCGTGACTCTTCGAACCCGCGCTACGCTGCGTCCGTGCGCGTGACCTCCCGCAAGAAGGAGCACGGCGTCGAGGTCTACGACGCCGGCCTCAACCTGGTCCGGGTCTTCCCGGTGCCGCCACGGAGCACCTACCGGGAGCCGGGGAGCGAGGGCCACGCCGTCACCCGCTCACTCGACCGGCTGGTCTATGCGACGGACACCGCCGTGCTGCGCGTCGACCCGGACGGCCACGAGGATTGGCGCTTCGAGCTCGGCGAGCGCGGGCCGAACCGCGGCGTCGCCTACACCGACGTCGCGCTGTCCGCCGACGAGACCCTGGTCTGGGTGTACGCCCCGAACACGATGGCCGACCGGTCCCGGCCTGATGAGTGGATCCTGCTGGACGCGGCCACCGGAGTGCCGCGCGCCCGGCACGAACTCACGACGACCGGGCACGGAGGCGACCAGTTCCCGCTGAGAGACGGGCGGATGCTGCTGGAGGTGGGCGAGGGCCAGGACGGCATCAGCATCTTCCTGGCCGGGCCGGACACATCACCGCGCGAGTACGGGTGGGGCGACCGCTCGCTGATCTCGGTCTCCCCGGACGAGTCGCGGTTCATGACCGTCGACCACGATCAGGAGGACATGCGGATCCACGACTTTCCCAGCGGGGAGGTCCAGCTCCGGTTCACGGTGTCCGACTTCGGGTTCGCCCCGCGCGACGAGGTGTACTTCGAGTGGAACGGCGGCTTCCTCGACGAGCACACCGCCATCGCCGTCCTCGGTGGCGTCAACGATCAAGCGGAGAGTGAGGACGAGGAGGAGTGGTGGCAGCACTTCCGGATCGACGTCCGCACCGGCGAGGTTCTCGGAGAACTCAACGTCACCACCATCGACCAGTACGACCTTCAGGTGCTGGGTGACGGAACGTACATGATCACTGATACCGACGGAACGCTGCATCGGATGTGATCTTGCGACTGACGGGCTAAGCTGGATCCCGGCTTAGCCGAGAGGCGCTGCAACGGATCGCGTTGCCGAGAAACACTTTCGGACAACACGCGGATCCGCCACGCTCGGCCGGGTTTTCATGACGCAAGGGCGCCTTCCTGAGAGGGAGGGCCCTCTTTTTCATGAGTGACAAACTTCAATCCATCAACGGTCTCGACTTCGCGGTGGCCGACCTGAGCCTGGCCGAGGCCGGCCGTCACCAGCTGCGTCTCGCCGAGCACGAGATGCCCGGCCTGATGTCGCTGCGCAAGGAGTTCGGCGACAGCAAGCCGCTGCGCGGCGCCCGGATCGCCGGCTCGCTGCACATGACCGTGCAGACCGCCGTCCTGATCGAGACGCTGGTCGCGCTCGGCGCCGAGGTGCGCTGGGTGTCCTGCAACATCTTCTCCACCCAGGACGAGGCCGCCGCCGCCACCGTCGTCGGCCCGACCGGCACGGTCGACGCCCCCGCCGGCGTCCCGGTCTTCGCCTGGAAGGGCGAGACGCTGGAGGAGTACTGGTGGGCCACCATGCGCCTGTTCGAGTTCAGCGACGGCCAGGGCCCGAACATGATCCTCGACGACGGCGGTGACGCCACCCTGCTCGTGCACAAGGGTGTCGAGTTCGAGGCGGCCGGCGCGGTGCCGCAGACCACCGAGGCCGACAACCACGAGTACTCGATCATCCTCGAGACGCTGCGCGGCAGCCTCGCCGCGGACAAGCAGCGGTTCACCAAGATCGCGGCCGAGATCAAGGGTGTCACCGAGGAGACCACCACCGGTGTGGCCCGGCTCTACAAGCTGGCCAAGGAGGGCACCCTGCTCTTCCCGGCGATCAACGTCAACGACGCGGTCACCAAGAGCAAGTTCGACAACAAGTACGGCATCCGCCACTCGCTGGTCGACGGGCTCAACCGCGCGACCGACGTGATGCTCGGTGGCAAGCTGGCCGTGGTCTGCGGTTACGGCGACGTCGGCAAGGGCTCGGCGGAGACGCTGCGTGGCCAGGGCGCCCGCGTCGTCGTCACCGAGGTCGACCCGATCTGCGCGCTGCAGGCGGCGATGGACGGCATGCAGGTCGTCCGGCTCGAGGACGTCGTCGGTGAGGCCGACATCTTCATCACCACCACCGGCGGCACCGACATCATCACCGTCGAGCACCTGTCGGCGATGAAGCACAACGCGATCGTCGGCAACGTCGGTCACTTCGATGACGAGATCGACATGGCCGGCCTGGCCAAGGTCGCCGGCATCGAGAAGGTCGAGATCAAGCCGCAGGTCCACGAGTGGCGCTTCCCGGACGGCCACTCGGTGATCATCCTCTCCGAGGGCCGGCTGATGAACCTGGGCAACGCGACCGGTCACCCGAGCTTCGTGATGTCGAACTCGTTCACCAACCAGGTGATGGCCCAGATCGAGCTGTGGGTCCGCCCGGAGGCGTACGAGAAGCAGGTCTACGTCCTGCCGAAGCACCTGGACGAGAAGGTGGCCCGGCTGCACCTGGACGCGCTCGGCGTCCGCCTCACCACCCTCACCAAGAAGCAGGCGGAATACCTGGGCGTGGACGTCGAGGGCCCGTTCAAGCCGGAGCACTACCGCTACTGATCCGCACAGCACCACAGCACCACAGCCGCGCCCGGTCGTCTTTCTGATGGCCGGGCGCGTCCCGTGCACCGTTCGGGTAAGCCGCACGAATGTCCGGCTTGCCCCACTTATGATGCGATCATGTCTTTCCGTCACAAGGTTTTTACGTTGGGTATCACCGCGCTGGTGACCCTCCCGGCCGGCCCCGCGACGGCGGTCCCGTCCCGGCCGGCGGCCCCTCACAGCACGATCGCGGCCGCCCGCCCGGCCAGCCCCGAAGCCGAGTTCCTGATCGCCGTGCACCAGGGCAACCTGGCCCAGATCGCGGCGGGCAGACTGGCCGCCCGCAAGAGCGGCGACAAGGCCGTCCGCAAACTCGGCAAGCGCTTCGCGGCCTTCCACAAGAAGCTGGACTCCCAGGTCAAGAGGGTGGCGAAGAGCCTGGACGTGCGCCTTCCACAGGGACCGAACTCCGAACAGGTCGAACTCGCCGGGCAGTACGTGGCCACTCCCGCAGCCCTGTTCGACGCCTTCTTCGTCGAGACCCAGCTCTCCGGGTACGAGCGGGCCTCCCGGCTCGCCGGCCTCTTTCTGAAGACCAGCACCGACCCCTCGGTCCGCGCGATCATCGAGAAGGCCGGGCCGGTGATCGAGGAGAATCTGGCCGCGTTGACCGCAGCCCGCAACCGTCTGGCTTCGGAGCAGCCGCGACAATGATCGAATGACCTACGAGGAGATCCTTCTGTTCGGCCTGGCCGCGGTTGGGGTGATCATCGTGGTCCATTGGGTCACGGAGAAGACCGGCCTCCCCGCCGCTGTTCTGCTCACCTTGGTCGGCATCACCTACTCGTACATGCCGGGGCCCAACATCCCGCTGGACGAGCACTTCATTCTCATGTTCGTTCTGCCGCCCCTGCTCTACAACGCGGCGCTGGACTCATCACTGCTCGACATACGACGCAACATGCGCACCGTGATCAGCCTCTCAGTGGTGCTGGTGCTGGTCACCGCGATGCTGATCGGCCTCGGCTTCTCGCTCTGGGTGACCGGGGCCACCCTCGCCGCCGGTGTCGCGCTGGGTGCGGCGGTGGCGCCGCCGGACCCGGTCGCGGCCCTCGCCGTCGGCCGCAAGGCGGGACTGCCCGGCAAGCTGATCACCCTGATCCAGGGTGAGGGCCTGCTCAACGACGCGACCGCGCTGACTCTGCTCACCGTGGCGATCGCCGCCCATGAGAAGAACAACTTCTCCTTCGAGAGCGCGGTCGGCCGGTTCGTCGTCTCGGCCGTCGGTGGCGTGCTCATCGGTGTCGCGGTCGCCTACATCGTGCGGTTCCTGAAGCCGCTGCGAGCCGACCCGCTCAGCGCCAACGCCCTGTCGATCATCACGCCGCTGGCCGCCTTCACGGTGGCCGAACACCTGACGCTCTCCGGTGTGCTCGCGGTCGTGGTGGCGGGTCTCATGGTCGGTCACGACACCCCGCGGTACACCACCGGCGCCAGCCGCCTGCAGACCGCCGCCGTCTGGCGGCTGATCGACTTCCTGCTGGAAGGTGTGGTCTTCCTGCTGATCGGTCAGCAGGTGCGCGAGATCATCGAAGGGCTCGACCGGTACACGTGGACCCAGATCACCATCGCCCTTTCCGTCACACTCGGCGTGGTTCTGCTGGTCCGCCCGCTGTGGCTGATCGTCACCCAGCTCCTGCCGCGCCAGCTGCACCTGCGCCTCGGTGGGCAGCAGGACGACGACGACGTGGACTCCCGCAAGGAGGAGCCGCTCTCCGGCCGGGAGGTGACCGCTCTGAGCTGGGCCGGCACCCGCGGCGTGATCACCCTGGCGGCGATCTTCATCATCCCGCCGGAGCCGTACTTCCCCAACCAGAAGCTGCTGGTCTTCTGCGCCCTCGTGGTCGTGCTGGTCACCCTGGTCGGGCAGGGTCTCACCTTCGCCCCGCTGGTCCGCTGGCTGGGTCTGCGCGCCAACCAGACCGACAAGGCGAAGCTGCGCAACGAGGCCCGCTCGGCCGCGGTGGTGGCCGCGCTCAACCGGCTCGACGACATCCAGGACGAGCAGCACGACAACGTCGAGGACGAGGCCATCGAGACCATGCGCAAGCAGCTCGAGATCCGTCTGGACCGTTACCGCCGTCGACTCGACCTGCTGGAACAGGTCGAGTCGAGCGAGGTGCCGCAGTCACCGCAGTACGAGGCGGCCCTGATGGTCCGCCAGGCGGTGATCGACGCCGAGCGTGAGGAGTTGCTGCGCTGGCGCGACGCCGGCCGCCTGAACGACGACAGCCTCAGAGTCCTCAACCGAGAGCTAGACCACGAGGAACTAATCCTGCCAAAACGAGGCAGCCACTAACTCTCGCCCACCTCTGACCTCCGCGATCTTGTGGAATTTGCCCGGAACGGTGCGGCAAATTTCCACAAGATCGCGGCTGGGAGGGGTGAGGTGGGGATTAGGCGGGGATGTCGCGGCGGTGTAGGGCTAGCAAGCCGGCGCTGGCCAGGGCGGCTGCCACCAAGGTCAACATCATGAGGGGTACGGCGGTGAAGTCCGCCGACAGGTGCGGCACATGGGTGAACGGCGACACGTCGAGCACCCATTGGTCGAGTTCCAGCAGCGGCCCGGCCAGCATCAGCACCAGACATCCGGTGACTGCCGCCCACGCCAGCGCGGCCTGCCGGGGAAGCACCCCGACCAGCAGCATCGTCACACCGGCCAGCACCCAGACCGCCGGCAACTGTGCCATCGCCGAGCGCAGCACCCGGCCGTTGTCCCCCTGCACGAGGCCGGCGAACAGCCCTTCGGCGAGCAGCGCCGCAGCCGGGCCCAGCAGGGTGAAGAGCAGGTGACCGGCGGCCCAGGCCCACCGGCTCACGTCGGTGCTGAGCAGCGCCTCGGCATGGCCGCTCTGCTCCTCGTCACGCATCCGCAGCGCGGCCTGCACCGCGTAACAGGCGGCGATCACACCGCAGACCTGCGCGATCGTGCCGAAGTAGGCGTCGGACATGGTGTCGGCCCCGCCGAGCCGCCCGAACATCTCCCCCACCCCGGCCGAGTCCTCGGCGATCTGCACCGCGCTGTCGCCCACCAGGCCGAAGATCAGGCCGAGCGCGGCGAACCCGGCGGTCCAGCCGAACAGCAGGCCACGGTGCAGCCGCCAGGCCAGCGCCACCGGTGAGCGCAGGGACGCCGCGGCCGTCGCCGGCCCGAGCCGTCCGGCGAGAAGACCTCCGCCGACGTCACGGCGGGTCAGGAGGTACGCCGAGGCGGCCACCGTGATCACCGTCAGAGCGACCGCCGGCAACGCGAGCCACCAGTCGTCGGTCCCGAACGGGAAGACCCGGTGCGCCCAGCCGATCGGCGACAGCCAGGCCAGCCACTCCAGCCGCCCGCTGCCGAGCGCCGAGATGTCCCCGCCCAGCCGCAGCACGTAGGCCCCGCCCAGGACCAGCACCGCGATCGAACGGGCGGTGCGGGCACTGCTGCTGAGCTGCGCCGCGACCGCTCCGACGCCGGCGAAGACCCAGCCGCTGACCGCGAACACCACGCCCAGCGCGACCGATCCGCCCGCCGGCAGCCCTTTGCCGATCAGGGTGACCGCGACGACCACACCCATGACCGTGCTCGCCGCGACGGTGGCGAGCAGAGCGGCGGCCAGCGGCGCGAACCTGCCGACCACGGTGGCCCGGATCAGCTCGAGACGCCCGGTCTCCTCGTCGGCCCGGGTGTGCCGGATGACGGTGAGCAGCGCGGCGAGCCCGACCAGGACCGGAACGAACCCGCCCCGCCACACCGTCAGCTCGCCGATGCTGTCGCCGTGGAGCGGGCCGTAGAGTGCCACGAACCCGGCGTTGCCGGCGCTGAGCCGGGCGTAGTCGGAACGCTCCCGCACGGTCGCGAACAGCGTGTCGAAACCGGTGACATAGGTGTAGGGCAGCAGCCCGAGGCCCAGCACCCACAGCGGCATGACGAACCGGTCACGCCGCAGGACGAGCCGCAGCAGCCGCAGAGTGCCGGTCATCGCACGCCCTCCGCGTCTCGCGTCGTGCCATCCGCGTCCCGGGCCGCGCTTGCAGTGTCTCGGGCCGTGCTTTCGGTGTCTCGGGCATAGTGCCGCAGGAACAGTTCCTCCAGTGACGGCGGCTGGCTGACCAGGCTGCGCACCCCGGCCGCGACCAGCGACCGCAACGCGGGTTCCAGGCCGTCGGCGTCGACGTCGAACGCCACCCGGCCGTCCTCGGCGGTCAGGCCGTGCACTCCGGTGATGGCGGCCAGCCCGTCCACCGGACCGGCCAGTTCGGCCCGGATCGTGGTGCGGGTCAGATGCCGCAGGTCGGCGAGGGTGCCGCTCTCCACCGCCCGGCCGGCCCGGATGATGGTCAGCCGGTCACAGAGCGCCTCGACCTCGGACAGGATGTGGCTGGACAGCAGGACCGTACGGTCGCCGCGTCTCTTCTCCTGAAGGATCAGGTCCCGGAAGACCGCCTCCATCAGCGGGTCCAGCCCGGAGGTCGGCTCGTCGAGGATGAGCAGTTCCACATCGGAGGCGAGCGCCGCGACCAGCGCCACCTTCTGCCGGTTGCCCTTGGAGTAGGCCCGGCCCTTCTTCCGCGGGTCGAGCTCGAACCGCTCGATCAGGTCGTCGCGGCGTTTCCGGTCAAGGCCGCCACGCAGCCGGCCGAGCAGGTCGATCACCTCGCCGCCGGTGAGGTTGGGCCAGAACGTGACGTCGCCGGGCACGTAGGCCAGGCGGCGGTGCAGCGCCGTCGCGTCGGCCCACGGGTCGCCGCCGAGCAGCCGGGCCGACCCGCCGTCGGGCCGCATCAGCCCGAGCAGGACGCGGATCGTGGTGGTCTTGCCGGCCCCGTTCGGCCCCAGGAAGCCGTGCACCTCGCCGGCGCGGACCCGCAGGTCCAGGCCGTCCAGAGCGGTGACCGCCCCGAACCGTTTGATCAGTCCTTCGACATCGATGGCATCCGCCATGACCTCTCGTCTCCCGTCAACGAGTCACCTAGCCGGTCCAGTTCTTTGAGTGTCTGGCCGGCCTGCTCAGGAGTGAGGAGTGGTTGGGCGAAGATCTCCACGGAGGCCCGGATCATGCGCAGGTAACCGGGAACCTCCCCGACGTCCTCGCCGAGGACGGCCGAGAGCTGGTCGCGCATCAGGAACATGCCCATCTTCATGGCGCCGAGGACGGCCGCGTAGGCCCGCGGGTCGGACGCCTCCAGGTGAGTGGTCGCCAGCCAGCGCTCGCCGTGCTCGACCGCCTGCGCGAACATGGCGGAGCCGCGCGGCGAACCGTCCATCAGGGACCGGACCAGATATTGCTGGAGAGCCATCGCCTCGGGGGCGAGCGCGCCGACCGCCTGGCTCTCGGTGAACCGCATCTGGATCTGCGCGATCTGGCCCATCGCGAACTCGTCGCAGGCGTCGCGCAGCCCCTCCTTGGACCCGAAGTGGTGCCGGAGCAGGCCCGAGGAGACGCCGGCGGCCTGGGCGATGTCCCGGATCGTGGCGCCGGCGATGCCGCGCTCGGTGAAGAGCGCGATCGCGGCGTCCCGGATGCGGGCTCGGGCGGTCAGATCGTTACCACTACTCACCCGTGTAGCGTACTACACAGGCGTGTAGCCGAGCATATATTTCTATGCGCCGTTGACCATCGCCGCGGGCACCCGGCTCGCGGACAGCTCCCACCGGGCCAGCAGATCGGCGTAGACGCCGGAGTCGATCAGCCGCTGCAGGGCGTCCCGCAGGCAGTCCCGCAGGGCGGTGTTGTCCTTGGCGACCGCGATGCCGAAGAGCACCCTCTCGTACTGGTGATCCGATGCGAGCTGGAAGAAGGCGCTGGTCCGCTCGTCGGTCGCCACGAACGACGCCGGCGGGTAATCCTGCAGCACCGCCGCGACCCGTCCGGTCCGCAACTCCACCAGGACATCGGCGTTCGTCGCCACGCTCCGGATCGTCAGCCCCCGGTCACCGCACTCCGTGCGCAAGCGGATCAGCATCTCCTCCTGGAAGGTGCCCTGCTCGGTGGCGGCCGACCGGCCGCAGAGGTCCGCGAGTTCGGTGATGCTGCCCGGGTTGCCCCGCTGCACCAGGATCGACGTGCCGGTGGAGAGGTAGTTGACGAAGTCCGCCTTGGCCCGCCGCTCCTCGGTGTCGGTCATCGACGACAGCACCCCGTCGTAGACGCCGGCCCCGACGTCGTCCAGGGCCGTGCTGAAGGAGCCCATCACCATCTCGGTACGGACGCCGAGAACCTGCCCGAGCGCGACGGCCAGATCCGGCTCGAAGCCGATGATGGTGCGACCGTCCGCGGCGAAGTACTCCATCGGCGCGTAACTGGCGTCGGTCACCAACCGCAGGAAGCCTTTCGCCCGCACCTGCTCCGGCAGCCGGGCGTGCAGCGCGTCGTCCTTGGTCACCGAGGCGACCTCGTCCAGCCCACCGCCCTCGGCGGCCGGCTCGGCACGCGTGCAGCCGCCGGCCCCGAGCAGGGCGGCGATGCCGAGGACGACGATGCTACGGCGCAGAGTCATCTGCTGGCCCTTTCGGTGTCGATCACAGTGGGTACGGCGAAGGTCGGGGCGACCTGCGGCCACGGCGCCGGGCGCCCGATCAGGTATCCCTGCGCCTCGTCACAGCCGGCCTCGATCAGCCAGCGGTACACCTCGGCCGTCTCGACGCCCTCGGCGGTGACCCGGCTGCCCAGGCCGTGCGCCAGCGCGATCACCGAGCGGACGATGGCCCGGCTCTGCGGGTCGTCCGCGACGTCCTTGACGAACGCCCGGTCGATCTTGATCTCGGTGACCGGCAGGCCCCGAAGATGGGAGAGGCTGGTGTAACCGGCCCCGAAGTCGTCGATCGAGATGCCGACCCCGAGGGCCGCCACCTCCCCGATCGCCCGTTCGACGGTCTCCACGTCTCCGGCCAGCGCGGTCTCGGTGATCTCCAGGACCAGCCGCTGCGGGGCCGTGCCGGCCTCCGCCAGCAGGGCGGCGACGAGGGCGGGGAAGCCCGGCGCCTCGAGGTTGCGAGCCGACACGTTCACCGACACGGCCCAGGACTGCCCGGCGGCGGTCCAGCCGAGCTGGTCGGCCAGAGCCCGGCGCAACACCCACTCGGTGAGCGGAACGATCAGCCCCGAGTGCTCGGCGGCCGGAAGGAAATCGCCCGGCGGCACGAGCCCGCGCTGCGGGTGCTGCCAGCGGACCAGGGCCTCCAGCGCGTGTACGTCGCCGTCGGTCACCCCGACCTTGGGCTGGTAGTGCAGGATCAGCTCGTCGCGTTCCAGGGCGTGCCGCAGCTCGGCCTGCACGACCAGCCACTGGTGCGGGTGCCCGGCCCCCTCGCCGGAATAGACGACGACGTCGACGGTGCCCCGCTTGCCCTGGTACATCGCGATGTCCGCGCGCTGCTTCAGCTCCTGCAGCTGACTGCCGTGCTCCGGGTAGAGCGCGATGCCGAAACTCGCCTCGATGCTCAGCGGCACACCGTCCAGCACCGTCTCCTCGGCGAGCCGGTCCCGCACCCTCTCCATCAGGGCGACCGCCTCCGCGCTGTCGAGGCCGGGGAGGAGCAGCGCGAACTCGTCGCCGCCGAGCCGGGCCAGGATGTCCTCACGCCCGAGCACCGACCGGAACCGCTGCGACACCACCCGCAGCAGCTCGTCGCCGGCGTGATGGCCCAGGGTGTCGTTGACCTCCTTGAAACGGTTGAGGTCGACGAGCACCACCGCGCCGTGGCCGCCGTCGCGGGCCGCCCGGTCCAGCCGCGCCTCCGCCCAGGTGCGGAACGCGGTGCGGTTCGGCAGCCCGGTCAGCGCGTCGTGCAGGGCGTTGTGCCGCTGGTCGGCGGCGTACCGGCGCAGCGAACGGGTGATCCACCAGGCCAGCAGCGCGAGCACCAGGTAGAGGGCGGCCAGACCGGCGCCGATCCGCCAGTAGGTGTGCTCGACCTGCGCCTGCAGGCGATCCGCGATCTTCTGGTACGGCAGGTACACCTCGATCACGCCGATCGACTGACCGGTCGCGCTGGCGAGCATCGGCTGCATCACCCGGATGGTCTGGGTGCGGCCGGTGATCACGCGGGCCCGTGCCTCACCGTTCGCGGCGGCCAGGAAATCAGGATCCGACACGGGTACGCCACTGCTGGTCGACCCGTCGTCGGAGAAGATGACCCGCCCGCTGAAACCGCGCAGCCGCAGGTGCTGCACCGACCCGTTGTAGACGGCCAACCGGGTGGCCTCCCGCATCCGGTCGTGCTGCTCCTGGGTGAGGCCCCGGCGGCTCAGGTCGTCACTGCCGAACGCTGGGGAGTCCTCGCTGTTCAGGGCTGGTGCGATCACCATCTGGGTGATGACGTCGGCCTGGGCCAGGCCCTGGGCGCGGCCCTGCTCGGCCGCCGCCCGGCTGTAGTCCTGCGACACGAGCGCCCCGAGCGCGACCACCGGGACGAGGCTGGCCGCCGCGAAGGTCGCGAACAGGCGGGAGGTGCTCCGCACTGGCGGCCGGGCCCGGCGTTTCCACATGTGAAACTGATCGACGCCGAGCGCCGGGCCTTGAGGAAATCAGCCGGGCGGCGGCTGCGCACCAGTCATGATGGCGACCGCGTCGGACATCGAATGGGACTGCGGGGTGATGACCGCGATCCGGCGGCCCAGTCGCTGGATGTGGATCCGATCCGCGATCTCGAAGACATGTGGCATGTTGTGGCTGATCAGGATGACCGGCAGGCCCCGGTCGCGGACGTCGCGGATGAGCTGCAGGACCCGGTTGCTCTCCTTCACCCCGAGCGCGGCGGTCGGCTCGTCGAGGATCACCACCTTGCTGCCGAAGGCCGCCGACCGGGCCACCGCGACGGCCTGGCGCTGGCCCCCGGAGAGGGACTCCACCGCCTGCCCGATGTTCTGGAGGGTGCCGACACCCAACTCGCTCATGTGCCGGGCGGCCTCGCTCCGCATCGTCTTGCGGTCCAGCATGCGGAAGACCGATCCCAGTACGCCGGGCATCCGCTGTTCCCGGCCGAGGAACAGGTTGTCGGCGATGTCCAGGCCGGGCGCGACCGCGAGAGTCTGGTAGACGGTCTCGATTCCGGCGGCGCGGGCGTCCATCGGGTTGCGGAAGTGCACCGGATCGCCGTCCAGGAAGATCTCGCCGCTGTCCGGGACGACCGCGCCGGAGAGCGCCTTGATCAGACTGGACTTGCCGGCACCGTTGTCGCCGATGACCGCCAGGATCTCGCCGGGCATCAGGTCCAGGTCGCTGCCGTCGATCGCCACGACCCGGCCGTACCGTTTGATGAGCCCCTTCGCCTCCAGCACCGGTGTCGTCATGATCAGCCCTTCACCTTTCTGATCCACTGGTCGATCGAGACGGCGACCAGCACCAGCAGGCCGATCGCGAAGCCCTGCCAGACCACTTCGACGCCGGCCAGTTGCAAACCGTTGCGGAAGACACCGACGATCAGCGCCCCGACCAGCGTGCCGACCACGCCGCCCCGGCCGCCGAAGAGGCTGGTCCCGCCGAGCACGACCGCGGTGATCGAGTCCAGGTTGTACTCGGTGCCGACGTTCGGGCTGGCCGACGCGAGCCGTCCGATGAGGATCCAGCCCGCGACCGCGTAGAGCAGTCCGGCGGTGGTGTAGACCGAGAACAGCACCCGTCCGGTACGGATCCCGGCGAGCCGCGCCGCCTCGATGTCGTCGCCGGTCGCGTAGACGTGTTTGCCCCAGGCCGTCGAGCTCAGCGCGTACGCGAAGAAGCCGAACAGCAGCAGCATGATGATCGAGCCGTAACTGAGCCGGAAGGACCCGATCGGGATCGCGTCCCCGGTCCACGTCATCAGGCCGGGCATGTCCGCGCCGCGGACCGTCTCACTGTTGCTGACCACCGAGTTGAGCGAGAAGAAGATGGTCAGCGTGCCCAGCGTGACGATGAACGGTGGCAGTTTGATCCTGGTCACCAGGATGCCGTTGAGCGCGCCCATCGCCGTGCCGCAGGCGAAACCGAGCAGCAGCGCGAGCGGCGCCGGCACCCCCGCGTCGGTCGCGAAGAGGGCCATCAGGATCGACGAGAAGACCGCGATCGCGCCGGCCGACAGGTCGATGCCGGCGGTCAGGATGATCAGGGTCTGCCCGAGCGCCAGCATCGCGATGACGGTGACCTGGAGCAGCACCAGTGACAGGTTGGCGGCCGAGAAGAACTTGCCGTTGACGATCGAGAACGCCACGATCGCCAGAACCAGGACGGCGAGCGGCCCGAGGACCGGGTTGCCGTGCAGGAGATGCTGGAGTCGCAGGCCGATCGAGTCGTGGCGCCGTACCTCGAAGTCAGCAGTGGTCGTACCCATACTCACCCCCAGCAGTTCTGTCTGCCCCACGCGGAGTCTTTCGCCTCCACGCCGGCCTGCGGATCGTCGGTGATCAGTTGCACGCCGGTGTCCACGAAGTTCTTGCCGGCGGTGTTCTGCGGCCGGGCGCCGGTCTTCGCGTACTCCGCGATCGCCTGAACACCCAGCTCGGCCATCTTGATCGGGAACTGCATCGAGGTCGCGCCGATGACACCCTTGCCGACGTTGTCGACACCGGGACAGCCGCCGTCGACCGACACGATCGTGACGTCCCGCTCCCGGCCGGCCGCTTTCAGCGCCTCGAACGCCCCGGCCGCCGCGGGCTCGTTGATCGTGTAGACCAGGTTGATCGACTGATCCTTCTGGAGCAGGTTCTCCATCGCCGTACGCCCGCCCTCCTCGTTGCCGTCGGTGACGTCGTGCCCGGCGATCCGGGGGTCGTTCTCGTCCCCGATCCGCGCGGGGTCGCCGACGTCCACCCCGAAGCCCTCGAGGAAGCCCTGGTCCCGTTGCACGTCCACGGAGACCTGGTTGGCGTTGAGGTCGAGCATCGCGATCTTGGCCTGGGTGCCCGACTTGTCGAACTTCGCCTTCGCCCACTGCCCGATCAGCCGGCCGGCCTGGTAGTTGTCGGTGGCGAAGGTGGCGTCGGCGGCGTCGGCCGGCTCGACCGGCGTGTCCAGCGCGATGACGAGCATCCCGGCCTCGTGTGCCCGGTCGATGGCGGGCACGATCGCCTTGGAGTCGTTCGGCGTGATCAGGAAGCCCTTCGCCCCGAAGGAGATCAGGTTCTCGATCGCCAGCACCTGAGCCTCGTTGTCGCCGTCCACTCGCCCGGCGAAGGTCTGCAGATCGACACCGGCGGTGCCGGCGATCCCCTGCGCGCCCTTCTTCATCGTCACGAAGAACGGGTTGGTGTCAGTCTTGGTGATCAGGCCGACGACCGGTTCGCCGGTGCCGCGGTTGCAGGCGGACGTCCCCGCGAGCAACAGGGTCACGCAACCGAGGGCCACGAGAGATCGGGATCGCTGGCGCATTCCACCTCCGGCGGGCATCGATGGACACCGTTGCCATGGAGTAGACGCCCACCTCATCAGGGGTGTCAACAGCGAGTTTCCCGATGGTTACCCAGCGAAATGGCCGCCGGCGCGCTCCGCGAGCGCGCCGGCGGCCACTGTCGATCTAGGGGAAGTTGACGACGTACGACGGGACCGTCGCCGTCCCCTGCGCCGGCCCGCCCGTGCTGTTGACCACGTGGTCGACGACCCCGTTGCCGCCGAGTGACACGGTCAGCAGGTGGTGCAGCCTCACCCCGGGGGTCACCGGCACCTCGAAGCCCCGGTCGTTGTGGATCGACGGGTTCACGTTGAAGTAGCAGTAGCTACCCATTCCCCACGCCTCGTGATCCGTGACGTGGTCCGCGACCTTGTACGCCGCGTACCCGTCCGCCCCGGTCCGCCAGGCCGCCTGCGTCGGCGGGTCGTACGGCTTCTCGTTCTGCAGGAAGTAGGTTCGGCCGCCGTTGCCGTTCCAGATCACCTCGTACTTCTGGTAGTGCTCGACGAACAGCCCGTACGCGGTAACGTTCTGACCGTTCACGATCAGGCCGGAGTCCGCCGTGTTGATCGTCCACCCGTAGGTCCCGGCGTTGCCGTGGTCGGCCCGCCAGGCCCAGATGTGGTCGATGATCGTGTTGTTGCTGTTCACCAGCAGGCTGTTGGTGGCCTTGCCGGCGATCGAGCCGCCGATCCGGAAGAACACGTCCTGCACCGTGGTCGGGTTCGCCGCGTGGTTGGCCGACGACCCGTTCGGGCCGATGACCAGCAGGTTCGCCGAGTTGGTGGTGCCCGCGTCGAAGAACAGGCCGGCGAGCTTCACACCGTCCACGTCGGCCACCTGCATCGGCGTGACCCCGCCCTCCGGAATGATGGTCGCGTATCCGAGACCCATCACCACGGTGTTCGCCCGGGTCACGTTGATCGTCTGGTTCACGTGGTAGACGCCCGGCTGGAACATCAGGTGGAGGCCCTGCGCCAGCGCCGCGTTGATCGTCGCCGCGCTGTCACCCGGCTTCGCCACGTAGAACCGGCTCAGCGGGATGCTGACGCCGGGAGTGTTCCCGTTCGCCCAGCTCACCCCGGACGAGTTGGTCCGCAGGTTCGGGACGAAGACCGCGTAGTCACCGCCGTTCAGATACAGGTACGGCTTCTCCCGGACCACCGGGGTCGCCGCGATCGTGGTGTACGGCGGATTCGGGAAACCGCCCGCCGCCGGCGCGCCCTGCACACCGACGAACATCTGGTTCCAGACCGCGTTGGTGTTCGACCCGATCGAGCTGTTGCGGGTGAACCACTGCTGCTGCGAGTACTGCCCCTGCGAGCCGCTGATCCGCGAGTCGGCGATGTAGCCGCCGGACGCCCAGCCGTAGCCGTTGGGCGCCAGGTTCAGGTCGCCGTGCACGTCCATCCGCCGGAACGGCGCCGCCTGGGAGACCGCCCACCGGTTGGCGCCGGAGACCGGGTAGAGGGAGATGTTCTCCACCGACCGCCAGAAGTTCTGCGTCGCGTTGCCGCTGAACCAGCCGGCGTCCACGGTGATGTCCCCGTTGATCCGCACGTCCTGCGGGTTCTGGCCGAGACCGATCACCGACGTGTTGAAGCCGACCTGGATGTTCAGGCCGCTGTAGGTGCCCGGCTTGAACGCCAGGAGGTTGCGCTGGACGCCGAACTGGTTCGTCTCCTGCTGCGCGAAGATCGCGTCAGCCTGGGCCTGGATGGTGGCCGACGGCATCGATGGGTCGAAGACCGTCACGTTGGCGCCGAGACCGCCGCCACCGGGAATCGTCGTGGTGGTCTCGCCGTAGACCTTGAACTCCCACAGCGAGTAGCCGTAGCCGGTGGTGCGCTGGGTGCCGTACATCCGGACGTACCGCCCGGTGCCGTTGACGGTCAGCGACTGGTTCCCGCCGGTCGCCGTGGTCGTCGAGTAGATCGTGCTCCAACTCGACGCGTTGTCCGAGACCTGGATCTGGAAGGCCTTGGCGGCCGCGGCCTCCCAGTTCAGTTCCACCCGGCTGATCGCCTGCGAGCTGCCCAGGTCGACCCGCAGCCACTGCGGATCGGCGAAGGCCGACGACCAGCGGGTGCCGGCGTCGCCGTCGACCGCTGCCGAGGCGAGATAGGCGCCGGGCGCCTCGGTCGAGGAGGTGGTGGCCGGCTTGCCCTGCGACAGCAGGACCTCCGCGGCGGCGGCGGGCGTGATGGTGGCGGCGGCGAGTCCAGCGACGACGGCGGTGATCAGTCCGCCGATCGCGCCGAGCCGCCAGGGGGAGCGTCTCATGGCGTCTCCTAGGGAACGGAATCACGCGAGGGGACGGCCTCGCATGCAGCGGAAACGCCATGGAGAGCGCTTCCTGGCCGAACGCTAGGGACGGCGGAAGATCCGTGTCCATAGACCGGCATGGTTCCGGAACCAGCCGGAAATCGTGTCACTTTCCCGGTACCGAGTTCACCAGCTGATAACACAGATGACGGGACCGGTTTCCGGCCCTGCATGCAACAACTCCCAGGCAGGCGCCGAACGGACAATTAGGATCGCCCGTATGCGGCTCGTCCTGATCAGCGACACCCACGTCCCGAAACGCGCCCGCGATCTGCCGGCCCCGCTGTGGTCCGCCATCGACGAGGCCGACGTCGTGGTCCACGCCGGCGACTGGGTGGACGTCAGCCTGCTCGACGCCCTCGCCGCCCGCTCCGCCCGGCTCATCGCCTGCTATGGAAACAACGACGGGGCCGCCCTGCGCGCACGGCTGCCCGAGATCGCTCACGCCACCCTCGACGGCCTGCGACTGGCCGTCGTCCACGAGACCGGCCAGGCCGCCGGCCGAGAGAAACGGTGCGCGGCCCGCTTTCCCGACATCGACGTGCTCGTCTTCGGGCACTCACACATCCCGTGGGACACCACCGCCCCGAACGGCTTGCGGCTGCTCAACCCCGGCTCGCCGACCGACCGCCGCCGCCAGCCGCATCACACCTGGATGAGCGCCCGCATCGAGGCCGCCGCCCTGCACGACGTCACCCTGCACCGCCTGCCCCGCCCCGCTCCATGACCGGCACCCGCCCGCGCCCGGGCCGGAAGATCCCCCTCAGCGGCCGTCACAGCCGCATCAGAGCGCCGGAAAGCACGAACCCGCCGTGACCGGATGATGGTCGACGGCGGGTCCGTGGTGGTTCGTGTCAGGCCAGGGAGACCGACGGGTAGAGCGGGAACGGCGCGAGCAGCTCGGTGGCCTGCTTGCTGACCCGGTCGGCGAGCGCCGGGTCCAGGTTGAACTTCGCCTTCGAGCCCTCGGCCGGCGACGTCGCGGTGAGCACGGTGTGGATCAGCTCGGCGATCTGGTCCATCTCCGCGGCGCCGAGACCGCGCGTCGTCAGCGCCGGGGTGCCGACCCGGATGCCCGAGGTGTACCAGGCGCCGTTCGGGTCGTTCGGGATCGCGTTGCGGTTGGTGACGATGCCGCTGTCGAGCAGAGCCTGCTCGGCCTGACGGCCGGTGATGCCGAACGGGTGCACGTCGAGCAGCACCAGGTGGTTGTCGGTGCCGCCACTGACGAGCTGCACGCCACGCTTCAACAGGCCCTCGGCGAGCGCCTGGCTGTTGGTGACGATCTGCTGCGCGTAGGTCGCGAACTCCGGCCGGCGGGCCTCCGCGAACGCGAGGGCCTTGGCCGCCATCACGTGCGGCAGCGGGCCACCGAGCACCATCGGGCAGCCGCGGTCCACCTGGGAGGCGAGCTCCGGCTGGCAGAACACGGCGCCGCCACGCGGGCCACGCAGGCTCTTGTGCGTGGTCGTGGTGACGATGTGCGCGTGCGGGATCGGGTTGTAGTCGCCGGTGAACACGCCACCCGCCACCAGGCCGGCGAAGTGCGCCATGTCGACCATGAAGGTGGCGCCGACCTCGTCGGCGATCTCGCGCATCTTCGCGAAGTTCACCTTCCGCGGGTACGCGGAATAGCCGCCCACGATCACCGCGGGCTTGAACTCCTTCGCGCTCTCCCGGAGAGCCGCGTAGTCGATCTGACCGGTCGCCGGGTCAACGCCGTAACTGCGCTGGTCGAACATCTTGCCGGAGATGTTGGGCCGGAACCCGTGGGTCAGGTGACCACCCGCGTCCAGCGACATGCCCAGCAGACGCTGGTTGCCGAAGGCCTGCCGCAGCTCGGCCCACTCGGCGTCGGTCAGGTCGTTGATCTGCCGCTTCTCGAACTTCTTGAGGTACGGCACCTCGACCCGGTCGGCGAGAATCGCCCAGTAGGCGACCAGGTTGGCGTCGATGCCGGAGTGCGGCTGCACATAGGCGTACGGCGCGTCGAACAGCGCCTTCGCGTGCTCGGCCGCGACCGACTCGACGATGTCGACGTTCTGGCAGCCGGCGTAGAAACGGCGGCCGACGGTGCCCTCCGCGTACTTGTCGGAGAGCCAGTTGCCCATCGCGAGCAGGACCGCGGGAGAAGCGTAGTTCTCACTCGCGATCAGTTTCAGCGACTCGCGCTGGCCAGTGAGCTCCTGCGCGATCGCGTCAGCGATGCGCGGCTCCACGGAGCGGACCACCTCGAGGGCGGAGCGGAAAGCGGTGGATTCAGCGTTCAGTTCAGACACACGGACCTCCCTATCACGTAGCGAAGAGGCCCAGGCGCACGGCATGTCGTCTTTGTCGACGGGACCGCTCCCCGATGGTCAGCCATCCGAACGCGCCAGTCACGGCCCGGGCCAAGCATACCGGGCACCGGCTGAGCCGCCACCGCCAAACCCCGTGCTCGCCCCCGTGACGACACGAGACCCGGCGGTAGCGGCCGTTCCGGTGCCGCCCCGCGCCTGTGCCGGCCGCCGAATGGTCGTCTCGCGGAGATGTTGGGCGGCGGAATATTTCAACCGCAAAAAGATCGATGAACGCAGAAAGGCCCACCCCGTGTGGGGTGGGCCTTTCATCACGTTGAGTCCGGCGGCGTCCTACTCTCCCACACCCTCACGAGTGCAGTACCATCGGCGCTGGAGGGCTTAGCTACCGGGTTCGGAATGTA
>NZ_JASCTH010000040.1 GCF_030009775.1 Actinoplanes sandaracinus
CCCCAAGCACGTCGAAGGTGCCCGGGCACGACTCAAACGCATGGTCAGCCGCGGAATCCTGATCGAGAACGAACCCGGAATATTCACTCTCGCCACGAAACGGACCTAATCTTTCCTACCGCCCTCTCAGCAGCACGGAATGGACACCGAAACGGGTGAATGGTACGGCGAGTGGTCGGCGGAGGACGTCGTCAGGACCGCACTGGATCGCGCCGCCTATCCTGCTTGATCGAGCGGCAGTGTCAACGATCTTGGGCTTGCAGGCGTTCCTCGAACCATCACCATGACGGCAATCCGAATGCCAGCCCAGACGGAGATGGGTGTGGCGTTTGCCTGGCTTTCGGCCCGCCGTTCAAGCCCGGCGCGCATCTGGTCGATGATCGCCAGCTTCGCCAGCCGGACCTGTTGCCTGATCGTCGTAGGTGTCATTGCCTTGGCCAGCACCGACTCCCTGATCACCTGCCAGGTCCGCGCTGGCACGTCAGGTGCACGGTGGCCGGCTGGCTCTTGAGTCCGCCCTTGTCGTAGATCCACATCTGGACGTCGACCGCTTTTTGGTTCGGCTGGCCGCACGCGAGGTTGAAGGGGTAGTCCACGCGGCCGGCTGACACGCGACCGTAGGAAGGACTGGAGAACGGGTGGCTTTCCGTGCCCGGCTGCCAGCTAAACCCGAACCCTTCCGCATCGCCGTTCACGTCGGTGTAGTTGGCTCGCGCATAGACGAGCACACCCTCCTGGTAGGTGCTGGTACTCACGATCAGAGGGGCTTGCGGTTCGGACACGGGTGGTTCGTGCGCGGGGAAGAGACCGGTCAGCCAGGTCGCGTAGGTGGCTAGGTGAGTGTGGTACCGGACATGTGCGCAGCTGCGGGAGTCTGGTTGGTACCTACACCAGGCTGTGTCGTCCCACGTGAAGTTGCAGACCGGGTCGTCGGCCAGGCAGATAGTGGCTGCGTGGGGCAGGGTCGGTAACCTCTTCCTACCGGCCGCACCGTGGAGATTCGGATCGAAGTCGCCCTCAGCGTAGGGGTCCGAGGGATCGAACATGGGGCTGGCATAGAGCACCACGGCCTTGACCCTGGTCCGGGCCTGTTTGGTGAGGGCTGGCTCGGCGGTGAGCCCAGGGTCGAGTGCGAGCTGGACGGCGTACGCGCCGAGTGAGTATCCGGATAGGACGAACTCCAGGTCGTCGCAGTCCGTGGCTGCGGCCTCGTTGAGCGCGCCGCGCAGCGCGAGTGCGCCAGCCGTCGCATTCTTTTCTGCGTCCTTCAGACTTTCGATGCTGACTGGCGGTGCGTGGTACCTGATGGGCGTGCCGGTGACGAGGAGACCCTTGTCGGCCATCTCCTCGGTGAAGAACGTGAAGGTGGATCCGACCTCGGGCCCCATCTGCACGGCGGTGCTCCCGCCCTCCCCGCCCTGACCAGAGCCCTTCAGCCCGAAGAACTGGACGTCAGCGCAGTCGGCGGCGGCCCCAACGGTCCCGGCTCCGACCTGGGAAGGCGCGACCGCTGCGGTGGGGGACGCTGCGAGCACCATGACCGCCACAAGCGTGGCAATGCCTGCGGATCTCTGGCGCGGCTTCACGACTGTGATCGTTGCAGACGCCAACGGGGGCGGAACGAGTTTGCCGTAAAAGGCGCCGTCACCGCCCCTTCTCCGTCGAGGCCGGCCAGAAGTTGCCTTCCCGCCGGAGGAAACGCCGGTATTCGCCTTTTACATCCGGTTCTTCCTCGCCGGCGCTGTTCAACGCCGGAGGATCCGTGCAGGGGTCGGCCGGAGCGTCCGCAAAGTAATGGACCGGCGTCGACTCTCGCAGGGCTTGCTCCTTGGCGCGGGCCAGCTCCTCCGGGGTGTATTCCCGGTTGCCTTCTTGCAGGATCTGCTCCCACGAGCGTGGGCGCGCATCTCCGACAGGAAGGCCAGCATTTACGGTCGGAGCCTGATATTCCCGGTCGGCAGGATCACCGCCGTCACGAGCTGATGCGGAGCTTGCCATCGCGAGTACGCCTACGAGGCGGAATCGGCTTCGTCATGACCGCGACTATAGCGGTACGACAAGCTGCGGTCGGGTTGAAGAATTTTTTGACGCCCGGGAAGTCGGTTGATCTTGACCTGCCGATCTTCAGCCTCCGACACCCGCCCGACCCCGTACGTACACCCTGGTGCGACAGCTCATGCCCTACCCGAACCGCGGTCGTCGTGGTTGAGGCGCCTCACGGGGTCCGGCCTCCCCCAGGGCGGAGGGGGTTGCCGCGGCGGGGTACCAGCCCGGCATGCGGATGCCGAGATTGCGGTACAGGGCGATCGTCTCGCCGTGGTGCAGCGTCATGGGCAGCCGCAGCGGCCCCTGGTGCAGGATCCGGTCCAGCACGGCCGTGGGGTCCCGGGGCCGGTCCCGGTCGAGCTCGGTCATGAGGTTCCTTCCGGTTCGGCGGGCGAGGGTCAGGCTTCGGCGGCGCGGGTGTGGTGCTGCGGGTCGGCGGTCGGGGCCGTGGGCGGGTGATGGAGCTGGCGGTGCAGCGGGACGGACGCAGCTGGACCGTCTGGGCCGTCACCGCAGGCGGCGGCTGGCAGCCCACACCCCCACTCACTCCGCGGCCATCCGAGAGCGGATGGTCTGTGGCTCAGATCCGCGAGATACGGCTTTAGGTGCCCTTACGCCCCGCCCGCAAGACCTCGGCGAGCACGTTTAGGTCCGGCCCGCCGAAGGCGATAGTGAAACTCCCCGTCGCGGGAGGGCCGTCCGTGTTCGTTGCGGTGGCCTTCCATGTTGCCGTCACCGGCGCGGTCCGGGTGGCCGGGATCAGCACCGACACGTGCTTGGTGAGCACGTGGATCTGTTCTGGCCGTAGATCCACCGGAGCGAACCGCAGCCTGAAGCCGCCTCCCCGCTCGATCGTCACAGATGGCGGGTGTGCTGTCGCCGAGCGGACGTTGGAGAGTGTGCCGTACGAGTGGATGGAATCCAGCATTGAGGACATCGGCAGATTCCACGGCCCCCAGCGACGTGGTGGGTGAGGCAGCAATTCGTCTAGGTTGAGGCCCTCAGTAGCTGGCTCGAACTCAGCGGCATCGGCTTCACCGGCGACGTAGAGCTCAACCAGAACCTTCTCGTAGTTGCGCGTGGACCGGTTAGCGAGCACAAACCTCGGCGGCAAGACAAAATTTGCAGCCGCGGTGCGCATTATGTCGGGCCAGGCCGCGCGGACGTCCTCAAGGTAGGCGTTCACGGCGGATTGGTACTCCGCCGGTGAGCGCTTCTCCCGCATCCGGGTTGGGCCGAGCCCGTACGAGCTGCTCTCGTCAGCGAACGTGGCGAACAGGCCTGTTGACGGGCGTGCGCGAGACGACTGCTGCTGTTCCTCGATGATGGGCGCCATGAGTTCGTCCCTCTTAAACCCCAGGAACTGATCAAGTTGGCTTGAATCCCATCCGTACCGGCTCAACGGTGAGGTGGTCTCAATGTCGACCGCGAGGTCCAGCCCCTCGGGTGCACGAGTAGCCCGCCGGTCCCCGAGTCTGGTGACCTCAACGTGGCCGGCCGGGGCGGACTTCGCTAGCTTCCGCACGAAGATGGCGCCGTTGGAGATGGTCCGCGGTTCCTTACCCTGTACCGACGACTGAACCTGAATCTCTTTCCGGAATGTATGAATGGGATCGCCCCACTGCGGCGGCCCGATCTCGATGATCAGGATCTTCTTGCCGCGGTACTGCGTCCAGTGCGGCAGCCACACCGGCCCGTCAGCGCCAACGTATGGACTGATCAGGTTGTCTAGATCCGCATTGTCGACGGCTTCAACGCCAGTTACGTTTCCGGGTTCGATGCCGATGAGCAGGATCCCGATGCCTCCGACGGCCCGCGCCGCGCGGTCGGGGTCACGGTTCGCCATGGCGATGATGGCCTTAGCGACGACCGTGGCCATCTGTTCCTTCGAGCGCAGGTCGAGCGTCGACTTCCACTCCAGCCAGTCCTGCTCATCGCTCGGATCGGCAGCGAACACCGCCTCCAGTACGGCCGACCAGTCGCTGATCCGCACTGGTCGGTGACTGGTGTCCATGTTCAGCATGGATGCACGGTACCGGCAGGGGCCGACTGCTAGACGGATTTGCGATCCAACGGCAATCACCACCGTCGCGGACGTAGATCACTGCAATCGAGCCTAGGGTGCGTCCTGCACTCTCTCCGCGGCCGCTGGTCCGAGGGCGGGGTCAGTTGCCGACAGCTATGGGCGTTGCTACGAACCTCGCGGTCGTGGCCGATGCCGGAAGGCGTACGTCGCGGAAAGCCGTGGTCATGTCCATCGTGCCAGGCTCCGGCAGCCGCGGCGCGCAAGGCGGAGTGGGAGGCGCGGGACCGGCGGTGGGCAAGCTCCACTCGATTAGGCTCCCGGCTGTGTTCATAGGGCTGGATGACATCGACTGGGAGTCGCTGGAGCACGCCTACGGCTCGGCGGAGGACGTGCCGGGGTGGGTGCGCGGCCTGGTCGACTCCGACCCGGCGGTTCGGGAGGAATCCCTGGACGCCCTGTACGGCGCCGTCCACCACCAGGGCGACGTCTACGACTCCACAGTCGCGGCGGTGCCGTACCTGATCGAGGCCCTGAGCAGGCCGGGCCTACCCGGCAGGAACGGTATCGCGGAGCTCCTCGCCAGCATCGCCGAGCTGGGCGAGTGGCCGGACGAGACGGAACTGGACGAGTACAGGGCCGAGATGCTTCGCCACGCCATGCAGGCCCACGCGCTCGCCGCGGCGGCGACACCGGTTCTGGTTCCGCTCGTCGACGACCCCGACCCGGCGGTGCGGGCCGCCGCACCGCAACTTCTCGTCGCCGTGGCAGCGGCGACTACCGATCTCGCCGGCCTGTTCATCGACCTGCTCGGCACCGAGGACGACGCCGACGTCCGGAAGGGCCTGTTCGACGCCCTGGGCAGCCTGAAACTCGGGGACGCCGCGATCGGTCACCTGCTCGGCCTGGCCCGATCCGCGCCGGCGTCTACCGGGCTGGCCGCCCTGATCGCCGTGGCCCGCAACGACCCGCACCGGGTCCCTCTCGACGGCGTGCTGGATCTCATCGTCCGGGCCTACTCCGAGGAAAGTCCCGCCGCCGAGCCGGCCGGCTTCCGGACCGACACCCTGGTCGGATCGGTCCGGTTGATGCGGGAGGAAGCGGCCGCGGGACGCCGTGCGCCACACTGCGCGCGCATGGTCGAGGACCTGACGGATCCGCTCGCCTCACGCGTGGCGGACCGGATCGCGATCGTCACCCCGCTGCTCGCCTCGCCCCACGACGATCTCGCCGGCGACGCCCTGTTCGCCGCGAACAAACTGATCGAACGGTGGCGTGGGGACTACCGGGAGGTGGTGACCCGGATCGCCGGGTTGCTCGACCGCTCACCGCGCCAGGCCGAACGGGCCGCCAGCATGTTGAGACATTGGGGGCCGGTCGCTGCGCCCGCCGCGGAGGCAGCCGCCCGGCACCTGGCCGACCTCGACGCCCAACCGTGGCAGGACGGGCAACCCTCCTGGAGTGTCTCGGGGCTGCATCCGTACATCGAGATTTTGGCCGCGCTCGGCGACGAACGGGCCCTACCGCTGCTGCTGACCGCGCTACGGCTGCCGCGACGCCCGTACGACATCGGATTCAAGCTCGCCCACTATGCCGAGCACGCCGACCGGATCACCGCCGCGATCGTGCCCCGCCTTCCGGTCCTCCGGGCCGGCGAACGGACACCTGACGAGTGGAGCGCATTCCAGTACGCGCTGCGGGCCTTCGGCCCGGCCGCCGCCCCGGCCGTGCCCCGCCTGCTCGCCTCACCACTGCAGGACGACTCCGCGGTCACGCTCGGCCGGATCGGCCCAGCCGCGGCAGAGGCGCTGCCTACCCTCCGGGTGGCCGCGACTGGCGACGATCCTCGGCTGGCCGTCGCGGCGGCCGGGGCGCTATGGCGCATCGACCGGTCGCTGGAGGCCCTGCCGCTGCTGACGGCGCACCTGGATGGCCCGGCCGCGGACCAGGCGCTCGGGGAGCTCGCCGAGATGGGCTCCGCCGCCGTCCAGGCCGCCCCGCTGGTCGCGACCTACCTCGACGCGCCGCCGCAACGGCACTGGTGGACACCCACGCGCGCCGCGATCGCGTTGTGGCAGCTCACCGGCGAGGCCGCTCAGGTGACGCCGGTCCTGACCGGCGCCTGGCACGGCAATCCACACACACGCACGACAATCGCCGAGGCGGCCACCGGCACGCTGGCGGCGGCGCTGCAACCCCTGTTCCGCGCCGAACTCACGGCGGACCGACGGTCGAATACCTCCGCCAACGTGTGGTCAAGCGCTCAGGTCACCGACGACGAGCGGCTGCTGCACCTTTGCCAGACTCTGGTCTGAGCCGGCTCCCCAGGGTCCTGCATGGTTCCTCTCGAAACAGCGTGCCTCGATATGTGCAGCAGGCACACGCCGCAACGTAGAGCAATCATTGGACCTGGTAGAGGCGCTAATCCGCGACAGTTGAATAGGCGCTCTCACCAGTCTTGAGGGCCGCCTACCACCGGGACACGTTCCCGGAATTCGTGGATGAGTGCCGCCGGTCAGGGGCGTCTGCTTTCTGCCTAGAATCCTAGGATGCTTTAGCGATCGTGCGGCAAGCCGCACTGAATAAACCCTGAAAAGACGGCTTCGCCGACGACCACAAAAGAACTGATTTCAGGACCACGACTGACGATCTCGTGAGAACTAGTGCCTGGCCTGGTCAGAGGGGGTCGAACCGTTGATCAATCGCCGCGAGCCGACCGCGTTTCCCGTCCGCCGGCCCGAGCAATCCCGGCCGGCGGACGGGAAGCGCGGTCAGTGGTTCAGAGTCTCCCAGACCGGATGCTGGGGCTCGTCGTTGTGCACGACGATGTCGACGTGATCGGTCGGGTGGACCGTAGCGAAATAGAACTGCTGGGAGGGGATGTAACGCCTGCGCCAGCGCCGTTCGACTTCGGGTCGAGATGACACCCGGCGTTCTCGGATCACGGCACGATCCACGGTGTTCTCGAGCGCGGTCGACACGAAGATGCGCAGATCCCACCGATCGATCAGTTCCGGGCGCATGAGGAAGACACCGTCGAAGATCAGCACGGCGTCGGCGGGGGCGGTCGTGACCGGCGGGGACAGCACAGTGTCCGCGATGTGGTCGTAGGCCGCGTCCTGGAAGCGTCGGTCTCCGCCCGGGCCGAGGGGATCGAGCAGGACCCGGTTCAGCGTGTCGTGGTCGTGGGCGTCGAGGTAGCAGCCTTCGGCCGAGTACTCGCCGCGCGGGTAGCGCTGTGCTCGCGGGACGAGGAAGTCGTCGATCGTCGCGCGGATGACGTTGCGGCCCTGTGTGCGCAAGGCGGCGGCCAGCTCGTCGGCGAGCGTGGTCTTGCCTGCGGCGGGCGGTCCGTCGATGGCGACCCGTGTCGGGTGTGGTGCGGTGACGGACCCGGCCAGCTGGGCCAGGTGGCCGATCATCTCGTCGCGGGTGCCTTGGTCCATGTGCTGCCTCATCCTGTTCTCGCGGGCTTGAACGGTGCCGGAGCCTGGGCGTCAGGTCGATCCCGGGTGCGGTTCAGGGCCGGCCGGCCGGCGGAGCATGCGGATCTCTCGTACGCCGTCCTCGATCTGGCCGGCGCCGTCGGGGGCGAAGCCGTGCTTGCGGTAGAACGCTTGCGCGCGGGGGTTCGGGTCGGCGACCCACAGCGCTGCCGGTTCGTGCGGGTCGAGGACCGCGTTGAGCAGGGCCGGCCCGGTGCCGGTGCCGTGGTCGCTGGCGTAGACGTAGAGCACGTAGAGCTGGCGGGTCCATGTCGGCGTGGTGTCCAGGGGTGGGCCTGACATGGCGATGCCGACGAGTCGGCCGTCGCGTTCGGCGACGGCGATGCGGTTGTCGCGGTACCGCTCGTCGCTGAGTGCGGCGGTCCAGAACCGGTTGCGGGCGGTGAGGAGGGCGGGGTCGTCGAGGACGGCGTCGGGCATGAGTCCCCGGTATGTCTGCTGCCAGCAGCGCACGTTGACGTGTGCCATGTGTGGGGCGTCGTCGGCCCGGGCCGGGCGCACGGTCGCTGGGGTGCTCATGGCCGCATCGTAGGCCTGGGTGTGGTGTGGGGCGTACCGAGGTTGATCGGGGTTTGTCGATGGTGGGTCAGAGGGTGATGAAGGTGGGTGGGTCGTGGCGGAGGAAGTCGTGGTGGGAGATGTCCCAGCCGTAGGCGCCGGCGCGGGCGAAGAGCAGGATGTCGCCGGCGCGCAGGTGGGTGACGTGTTGGCCGCGGGCGAGGACGTCGCGGGGGGTGCAGAGTTCGCCGACGGCGTCGATGTGGGTGTTGTGGATTTCGGGGCGGGGGTAGGGGTGGGGCCAGTCGTCGATGGGGATGACGGTGAAGGGGTGGGAGTAGCCCCAGGCGGCGGGGAGCCGGAAGTGGTGGGTGCCGCCGCGGAGGACGGCGAAGGTGCGGCCGTGGGTGGTTTTGAGGTCGAGGACTTCGGCGGCGTACCAGCCGGCGTCGGCGGTGAGGTATCGGCCGGGTTCGAGGATGAGTTCGAGGCCGTCGGGGACGGTGACGGTGGACAGCGGGGTCAGGTCGATGGAGCGGTCGGTGTGGTAGTCGATGCCGAGGCCGCCGCCGGCGTTGACCACGCGCAGGTCGATGTGGTGTGCCGAGGCGGTTTGCTGTGACCAGGTGATGGCGTCGGTGAGGAAGGTGGCGTGGGCGGGGCCGTCGAGGTTGTTGGAGACGCCGTGCAGGTGGAAGCCGATGACGCGCAGGCCGGTGGGGAGGGTGGCGAGGACGTCGGGGAGTTGGTGTTCGTCGATGCCGAAGGGGGTGGGGGTGCCGGTCATGGTGTGGCTGCCGGTGAGGGGGGTGGTGGCGCGGTTGATGCGCAGGCAGATGTCGCCGTGGAGGCCGAGGGCGGCGAGGCGGCGCAGTTCGTGGGGGCTTTCGACGTTGAGGAGGGCTCCGGCGTGGACGGCGGCGGCGAGTTCGGTGTCGGTTTTGGCGGGGCCGCCGAAGGCGATGCGGCGGGCTCCGGCTTGGAGGGCGAGGGCGAGTTCTCCGCCGGAGGCGACTTCGAGGCCGTCGCAGGTTTGGGCGAGGGTGTGGACGACGTCGGGGTGGCCGTTGGCTTTCACGGCGTACAGCAGGGTGGTGTTGGCCGGGAGGGCGGCTCGCAGTTGTGCGGTGCGGGTGCGCAGCGCGGTCGTGTCGTAGAGGTAGGCGCAGCGTGGTGTGGGGAGCCGGTGGAGGGCGGCGGTGAGGTGGTCAGCCATGGAGGGGGTTGTCGACGGTGATGTGGATGTCGCCGGCGCCGGCGAGGCGCATGCGGACGAGGGCTTTGTGGGGGATGTGGGCGGCGGTGAGCCAGTGGTGGTCGGCGGTGGCGTGGGGGTGGGGGCGCAGGGTGTCGTAGGTGTCGTCGATGACGGTGCGGATGAGGCGCCAGGCGTGGGTTTCGTCGAGGTTGTGGGATTCGGCGAGGCGGATGACGAGTTCGCCGAGGTGGGCTTGCAGGGCGGTGTAGCCGAGTTTGGCGCGCAGGGTTTCGGTGTTGTCGGTGCTGATGACGGAGCCGGGCCAGAGGTCGATGGTGTGGCCGGTTTGGGTGAGGCGGCCGGGGTGCAGGCGTAGTCCGGCGAAGTCGCGGAGGGCGAGGCGGTGGGGGTGGCCGTTTTTGAAGGTGGGCAGGCAGTTCTGGAGGTGGGCTTCGAGGGCGATGCCGTGGGTGAGGAGGCGTAGTAGGGGTGGCAGCAGGAGCCGGGTGTAGTCGGTGAGCCAGGTGGCGGGGTTGCCGCCGGCGGTGTTGACGAGGCCGGCCAGGACGGTGGTGCCGGTGGTGGGGTCGTAGGCGGGGAGGGCGCCGCCGGGGATGGCGTGTTCGCCGGGTTGGAGGCGGCCGGTGAGGCCGGTGCGGGTGATGGCGGAGAGGTCGCGGCCGCTGCCGGTGGGGACGGCGGCGCCGGCGGGTTCGGTCATGAGCAGGATGCGGTGGCCGTCGGGGTCGTCGTCGATGAGTTGGGTGAGCAGGGTGGAGAGGGTGGGGCCGTTGCGGGTGCTGGCGATGCTGATGCTGCGGCGGGTGGAGGTGACTTGGATGTCGAGGCTGACTTTGAGGTAGTGGCCGCCGGGCAGGAGCAGGGTGCGCAGGGCGGCGGTGGGTGTGGCGTCGAGGTGGCCGTCGAGGCGTTTGAGGGTGCCGTCGGTGAAGGCGTCGGCGTAGCGGGTGAGGACGGTGTCGTGTTGCCAGGCGTGGACGGGTTGGAGGCGGTGTCCGGGTGGGGCGTGGGGGATGTCGTGGAAGTGCTGGTGGAGCCAGGGGCCGAGGTCGTCGCCGAGGTGGGTGTCGTCGCGGACGGCGATGAAGTGGATGCGGGTGTGGCCGGCTTCGAGGTCGTGGGCGAGGACGTCGCCGGTGTCCCAGCCGAGGCGGGTGCGGCCGCAGGGGTGCAGGTTGTGGCCGGCGACGGCGAGGCGTTCGAGGTGTACGGCGGTGAGGTCGGGGTTGGCGCTGGTGGGGATGGTGGGGTCGTAGCGGGCGTGGGCTAGGGCGAGGTTGATGACGGCGTTGCGGATTTCGGTGGAGAAGGTGCCGGTGGTGTCGATGCCGGCGAGGAGGTCGACGGGGTCGGCGACGCCGGCGTGGGGGTATTCGGTGCGGTTGAAGGCGTGGGTGTGGCCGCCGGCGGTTTTGGGGGTGAGGTTTTCGCGGGTGAGGGCGGCGCGGAGGCGGCGGCCGACGGTGTCGGCGGCGTGGGGGAGGTTGCGGACGAAGCCGTCGACGAGGTGGGGTTCGTGGACGGCGAGGGCGGCTTCGGTGTGGGCGGCGGCCGCGGCGAGGCGGCCGGTGGTGACGAGGCGGATCATCGGGGGTCCTTCCGCGGGTGGCTCATGCGTGTGCCGCCATGGGGTTGGGCAGGTGGGTCCATTGGTCGTGCAGGGGGTTGGTGGCCAGTCGCATGGCGGTGGTGGCTTTGACCGGGAGGGGGTCGGTGAGCAGGGCGCGGGTGTCGGTGGTGCCGTGCAGGGCGGCGGCGGTGATCTGCCAGAGGCGGTCGGGGTCGGCGTGGTGGTGGTGGGTGAGGGCGGTGATGGTTTGGCGGGCGACGGTGGCGAGGGCGGCGGCGGCGAGTTTGGTGCGTAGTTCGGTGTGGTCGTCGGTGGGGAGGTCGCCGTGTAGTGGGGGCATGGGGTGGCCTGCGGTGGTGAGGCGTCCGGGGTGGACGCGGACGCCGCCGAGGTCGCGGTAGAGGGTGCGTACGGGGCGGCCGTCGTGTAGCAGCAGCAGGGTGTTCTGGCCGTGGGCCTCCAGGGCGACGCCGCGTTCCAGGAGGCGGGCCAGTGGGGCGAATAGCACCTGTCCGAGGTCTTTCATGAAGGTGTACGGGTCGGTGATCGCCGTCAGGTAGGCGGGGGTGGTGGTGAGGACGCCGAGGGGGACGGCGCCGGGGGGTGGGGCTTGGCGGATGAGGTGGGCGAGGCGGCGGTCGGGGCCGTGGTCGGTGATGACGGCGCCGGCGGCGGTTTCGGTGAGCACGTCCAGTGGCAGGTCCGCGGTCAGGTTGTGGAGCAGGGCGGACAGGCGGGGGCCGTTGTCGACGGCGGCGGGGGAGACGGTGCGGACGGCGGAGGTCATCTGGATGTCGACGGCGGTTTTGATGTGGGGGCCGCCGTCGAGGGGTGCGACGGTGCGTAGTGACATGAGGGGGCGGACGGGGCCGGTGGTGCCGTCGGTGGTGAGCCATGGGTATTGCTCGCGTAGGCGGGTGGCTTGCCAGGGGTGGGCGAGTAGGACGGGTTCGCCGCCGCCGTGCCAGCGTTCGGGGGGTACTCGTAGCCGTTGCAGGCGGATGACGGGATGGTGTTCGGGGGCGTAGGCGAGCACGTCGGTGACGGTCATGCCGGTGCGGGTGCGGCAGCAGGGGTGTAGTGGGTGGCCGTCGGTGAGGAGTTGCTCGGCCAGTCCGGGTGCCGCCGGTGGTGGCGTGGTGGGCGGGGTGGGGTTGGCGGCGCGGGCGAGGGCGAGGTTGGCGACGCTGTTGGCGATTTCGGTGGCGAGTGGGGAGGTGGGCCAGAGCAGGGTGGTGAGGTGGGCGGGGTCGTCGGTGGGGGTGCCGTTGAAGGTGGCGGTGAGGCCGGGTGGGGGTTCGGTGAAGGGGGTGGCGGCGCTGGTGGGGTAGGAGAGGGTGCCGTGGGTGAGGTGGACGTGGGTGCGTCCGTGGTGGTGGTGGCGGCTGGTGACGGCGGGCAGGGGTTCGGTTTCGCAGGCGATGAGGAGGCGGGCGAGGATCGCGGTGCGGGCTGCGGGTAGTGCTTGGTCGTAGCGTTGCAGCAGGTCGGGGCGGGTTTCGGCGAGTTGGTGGCGGGTGTGGGCGGGGTCGGCGGTGTGCCGGTGGGGTGGTGGTGTGGGGGTGGGTGGCGGCACCCCACCATTGTTGCGGTCGTTGTGGGGGATGTGTTGCGGGGAGTGGGTGAGCGGTGGGGGTCACAGTGGCGTGTTCCCCCGGCGCGGTGAATCCGATAAATTCTCGTATTCATCTTCAGGGGGAGTTGCTGTGGACGTCGACGTCATCGTGGTGGGGGCGGGGCTGGCGGGGCTGGCGGCCGCTCATGAGATCACCGGTGCGGGGAAGACGGTGGCGCTGTTGGATCAGGAGAACGCCGCCAACCTGGGTGGTCAGGCGTGGTGGTCGTTCGGTGGGTTGTTCTTCGTGGGCAGTCCTGAGCAGCGGCGTGCCGGTGTCCGTGACAGTGTCGAGCTGGCTTGGTCGGATTGGCGGGGCAGTGCCGGGTTCGACCGTCTCGATGACGAGGACGTGTGGGCGGTCAAGTGGGCGCGGGCGTACGTGGAGTTCGCCGCCGGGGAGAAGCGGTCCTGGCTGTCGGGGATGGGGTTGAGCTGGCTGCCGTTCGCGGGCTGGGCGGAACGCGGTGATCTGCGGGCGGCGGGGCACGGCAATTCGGTGCCGCGGTTCCACATCACCTGGGGTACGGGCACCGGTGTCGTGGCTCCGTTCGCGGCGGCGGCGGTGGCGGCCGCCGAGGCGGGGCGGCTGCGGTTTCACCATCGGCACCGGGTCGACGAGTTGATCGTCGAGAACGGTGCGGTGACCGGGGTGCGGGGCACGCTGCTGGCGCCTGATGAGGCGGCTCGTGGTGTGTCGTCGAACCGGGACCGGGTGGGGGAGTTCGAGTTGCGGGCGCAGGCGGTGGTGGTGACGACGGGCGGGATCGGCGCCAATCACGATCTTGTGCGGCAGTACTGGCCGGCGCGGCTCGGCACCGCACCCACCAGCATGATCACCGGGGTGCCGGGTTATGTGGACGGCCGGATGCTGGGCATCGCCGAGTCGGCCGGGGCGCGGCTGGTGAACCGGGACCGGATGTGGCATTACACCGAGGGTGTGCAGAACTGGGATCCGATCTGGCCGGGTCACGGTATCCGGATCCTGTCGGCGCCGTCGCCGTTGTGGCTGGACGCGCTCGGGCGGCGTCTGCCGGCGCCGTTCTTTCCCAGTTACGACACGCTCGGCACGTTGCGTTATCTGCGGACGACTCCGGACATCGCCGGGTACGACCATTCGTGGTTCCTGCTGAGTCAGCGGATCATCGAGAAGGAGTTCGCGTTGTCGGGGTCGGAGCAGAATCCGGACCTGACCGCCGGGGATCGGCGCGGTTTCCTTAAGGAGCGTCTGTTCGGCAAGGGTGCGCCGGCGCCGGTGGAGGCGTTCAAGCGGCACGGTGCGGACTTCGTGGTGGCCGACACGCTGGAGGAGTTGGTCGCCGGGATGAACAAGCTGACCGCGCAGCCGTTGCTGGAGGTGGCGCGGGTGCGTGAGCAGGTGCTGGCCCGGGACGGGCAGATGGTCAACAAGGTGTCGAAGGACGCGCAGGTGCAGGGGATCCACAATTCGCGCCGCTATCTGGGGGACCGGATCGGTCGGACGTCGGCGCCGCATCGTCTGCTGGATCCGGCGGCCGGCCCGTTGATCGGGGTGAAGTTGCACATTCTGACGCGTAAGACGCTCGGTGGTATCCAGACCGATCTGGATTCGCGGGCGCTGGGCGCCGATGGCAGGCCGGTGGAGGGTTTGTACGCGGCCGGTGAGGTCGCCGGGTTCGGTGGCGGTGGTGTGCACGGCTACAACGCGCTGGAGGGCACGTTCCTCGGTGGTTGCCTGTTCGGTGGCCGTGCGGCGGGCCGGCCCGCCGCACGGTCCCGGGAGTGGCGGGGGGGGGGCGCGGGGCCGCCCGGGCCCCCCGCCGGGTTGGGGGGTGGGCCGCCCCGTAGCCGCGGGGCCCCCCGACGGTCGCGGCGGGGTGGGTCAGCGCAGCTGGGTGACGATCTCGTCGGTGATCGGCCCGGTGAGGGGGCTGAGTTCGGACATCAGTTTCTGGGCGTGGGCGGCGGGGTCCTTCGGCAGGACCGGTGTCTGCCACACCGTGACGATGACGACCGCGTTCTCGACCACGGTGGTCTGGGTGAGGCTCTCGATGGTGGCGTCGGCGGAGAAGATGGCCCGGCCGGCGGCGGTGTCGCCTTCGGCGGTCCAGACCGCGGAGTCGGGTTCGGCGGCCTCTTTCAGGGCCCGGCCGCGGGCGTCATTGTAGACCCGTTGCGCGTTGCCGGTGCCGGTCTTGGTGGGTTGCACGCCGTCGGCGAACACCAGGACCTCGGCGTTGAGCAGGGGCCGGTCGGTGCCGGAGCCGGTGCCCCAGGAGCAGGAGGCTCCGGCCAGGGCGCCGACCGCAGGGCGGGCGGACCGGAACTGGCGGCCCGGGCCGGAGGCGTTGAACCGTTTGGCTTCGGTGGACCGCAGTGTCGGGCAGCCGCCGCCGTCCACACCGGTGTAGTGGGTGGCGGCCGACGCCGACGCTGCCGGTGACGCTGGTGCCGATGGTGGGTCGGGCTTCTCCGTGCTCGCGGAACAGCCGGCCAGACCGGCCAGCACCACCACCATCGACATGATCGGCCTGCGTCGCTGCATGCGCCGACCGTAGCGTAGCCGTCGGTCAGGCCAGCAACTTGGTCTCCATCTCGTGATCAAGTCCGACCGGTGGGCGGTCGGCGCGGTGCGGTGCGGCGCCGGGCAGCGACCGCAGCCACGCCCACGTGTCGGTGACGGTCTCGCGGACCGGCCGGCACCGCAGTCCGGCGGCCAGCGCCCTGCTCACGTCGCCTTGGTGCAGGAAAGCGTGGATCGGGCCCGGCGGCAGCCACACCGGCAGGTCGGTCCACGGTTGGGCACCGGCGGCGAGGATCTGCTCCGGGGGCAGCCAGCGCAAGTCGGCGTGTCCGCCGGTGATCTCGGTGGCGACGGCCAGCAGTTCACCCATGGTGGTGTGGCCGGGTTCACTCACGAGGTTGAACGGGCCGGTGTGGCCGGCCTCGGCCGCGTCCAGCAGGAATTCGGCCAGGTCGCGGGCGTCGATGTACTGCAACGGCAGGTCCTGGGGGCCGGGCGCCGGGGTGGGGCCGCCGCGGTGCAGCCGGTTGAGCCACCAGGGCAGCCGGCCGATGTCCTCGTGCGGGCCCAGGATGAGACCGGCCCGGGCCAGCAGCAGTGGCCCGGCGAACGCCTCGGCGGCGCGTTCGCCGCGCAGTTTGTCGCCGGCGTATCCGGGGTCGTCGGCGGCGACGAGCGGCGCGTCCTCGGTGACCGGCGGCGGTGTGGCGCCGGACTCGTCGAACAGGTAGACCGACCGGCTCGACACGTACGAGAAATGGCCTGCGCGGCCGCGCAGCAGACCCGCGGCCGCGCCGACGGCGTCGGCGTCGGCGGACCAGGTGTCGACGACGGCGTCCCAGGTGCCGTCGGCGAGCGCGGTGAGGCCGCCGGGGGTGAGCCGGTCGCCGAGCAGGACGCGTGCCCCGTCGACCGGGTCGCGCCGGCCGCGGTTGAAGACGGTGGTGTCCCAGCCGCGGGCGACCGCCGCCGCGGCCACCGCCCGGCCGACGAAACCACTACCACCCAAGATCAGAATCCGCATGCGGCGAGCCTGCCTCAGCGTGCGGCGACACGCCCAGCGGGCTCTGCCGTCGGCAGAGTCCGCTCACCGCGCAGCCCGCGGTCGCGCCTGGCTCAGGTGGCCAGGAACGTCTCGATCGCCTCGACGACCAGGGCGTGGTCGTCGGCCTGCGGCAGCCCGGAGACGGTGACCACGCCGATCACGCCGGCGCCGGGGATCCGCACCGGGAACGCGCCGCCGTGCGCGGCGTACCGGGCCGGGTCGAGGCCCTGGGAGGCGTCCAGGTGCCGGCCCTTGGCGGCGAGCCGGCGGCCGACCAGGTACGACGACGCCCCGAACCGGTACACGACGCGTACCTTGCGTTCGATCCACGCGTCGTTGCCGGCCACGGCGGCGTGGAACAGCTGTTGGGTGCCGCGGCGGATGTCCACGGCCACCGGCAGCGCTCGGCTGGTGGCCAGGTCGACCAGCAGGCAGCCGAGCGCGAAGGCGTCGGCTTCGGTGAAGGTGCCGAAGACCAGGCGTCGTTCCTGCTCCTCGATGGTGGCGATCAGCTTCTGCGGGTCTTCGCTCATGGCAGTCATTGTGGCGGGTCAGGCTTGCTGCCAGTGCAGCCACCCGAGGCGGGCGATGAGCATCAGCACCACCGCCAGCAGCACGATCCTGACGAACCCGGCGCCGCGGCGCAGCGCCATCCGGGCGCCCAGCAGTGCCCCGCCGACGTTGCAGACCGCCATGGCCGCGCCGAGCAGCCAGGCGACATGGCCGGTGGCGGCGAACACGACCAGCGCGCCCAGGTTGGTGGCCGTGTTGACGATCTTCGCCATCGCCGAGCCGTGCACGAAGTCGGCGCCGACGATGGTGGTGAACGCCAGCACCAGGAACGTGCCGGTGCCGGGGCCGATCAGGCCGTCGTAGACGGCGATCACCCCTCCGGCGACCGCGACCGCGGTGCCGCGCCGCCAGGCGGTGCGTTTCTGGGACTGCTCGGTGAGGCCCATCTGCGGGCGGACGGTGACGAACACGGCCACCGCGACGAGCACCACGATGATCACGGGCCGGTACGCGGACGCTGGGATCGCCCCGGCCAGCGCCGCCCCGCAGCCGGAGCAGAGCAGCGCCAGGGCGGCCGCCGGGCCCGCCACCCGCCAGTCGATCTTCGTGCGGCGGGCGTAGGCCACCGCCGCCGTGCTCGTTCCGCAGATCGCCGTGAGTTTGTTCGTGCCCAGCGCCGTGGCCGTGCCCAGGTGCGGGGCGACCACCATCAGCGCCGGCAGCAGCAGCAGCCCGCCTCCGCCGACGACCGCGTCCACCCAGCCGGCCGCGAACGCCGCCACCAGCAAGGTGGCGATCACCGGCCGCGCCGCTGTTTCTGCAGCCACATCCCGAACAGCGCGCCCACCACGAACAGCATCGCGAGACACAACAACGCCTTGAAGAACATCCCACTCATCCCGTTGGCTAGGGTCGGCTGGTGCGCCTGGCCACCTTCAACCTGCTGCACGGCAGATCACTGTCGGACGGCACCGTACACGCCGACCGCATCCGGACAGCGATCGCCGACCTCGACGCCGATGTGCTGGGCCTGCAGGAGGTCGACCGGGCCCAGCCTCGTTCCGGGCTGCTCGACCTGACCGCTCTGGCCGCCGACGCTCTCGGCGCGGGGCACCACCGGTTCGCCGCCGCCGTCGTCGGCACCCCCGGCCACGTGTGGGAACCGTGGCACGCGAGCGCCGACATCACCCACCCGCAGTACGGCATCGCCCTGGTGAGCCGCTATCCGGTGCAACGCTGGCAGATCACCACGCTGCCGGCGGCGCCGGTGCGGTCGCCGGTGTACGTGCCCGACGGCGGCCTGCTGCTGCTGCGCGACGAGCCGCGGGTGATGCTCGCCGCGGTGCTGGACACCCCGCGCGGGCCGTTGACGGTCGCCACGACACATCTGTCGTTCGTGCCCGGATGGAACGTGCGTCAGCTGCGCGCCGCGGTCCGGGCGTTGCGGGCGTTGCCGGCGCCGCGGGTGCTGCTGGGTGATCTGAACATGCCGGCCGGGCCGGTGCGCGCGTTCACCGGCTGGCGGCCGCTGGCGCGGGCGGCGACGTTCCCCAGCCCGTTGCCGAGAACCCAGCTCGACCATGTGGTGGCGGACCCGCGGGGCGCGGCCACTCTCGGCCGGGTCGTGCAGGTCCGTACCCCGCACGTCCCGGTCTCCGATCACCGGCCCCTGGTCGTTCACCTCGACCGTTGACCGAGGGCCGCGTCCGTTTCGACCGTTGACTCCGAAAGTTCGACCGTTGACCCGAAAGGAAGTACCAGCCGTGTTCACCGGCCTGAGCGCCTTCCCGCTCACCCCGCTCCGCGACGATCGCCTCGACGACCGCGCCTACGCCGGGCTGATCACCCGCCTCGTCACCGCCGGCGTCGCCAGCATCGGCGCCCTCGGCTCCACCGGCAGTTACGCGTACCTGTCGCGCGAGGAACGGGCCCGGGCCGCCGCCCTCGCCGTCCAGCACGCCGGTGAGACGCCGGTCATCGTCGGCATCGGGGCGCTGCGGCTGCGGCACGTCCTTGACGCCGCCGACGACGCTCAGCAGGCGGGCGCCGCCGCGGTGCTGCTCGCCCCGATGTCCTACCAGCCGCTCACCCCGGACGAGATCTACCGCCTGTACGAACAGGTCACCGCCCATCTGTCGGTGCCGTTGGTGGTCTACGACAACCCGCGCACCACGCACGTGTCGCTGACCGACGACCTGTACGCGGCGATCGCGAAACTCCCGCACGTCACCTCGATCAAAGTGCCGCCCCTGCCGGCCGACCCGGCCATCGCCCGGGACCGGGTCACCGCGCTGCGCGGCCGGCTGCCCGGCCACGTCGGCATCGGGGTCTCCGGCGACCCGGTCGCCGCGGTCGCCCTGCACGCCGGCTGCGACGCCTGGTACTCGGTCATCGGCGGCACCCTGCCGCGCCTCGCCCTCGACATCACCCGCGCGCCCGACGCGGCCGCCGCCCGCGCCGCCTCCGACCGGCTGCGCCCGCTGTGGGACCTGTTCGCCGCGCACGGCAGCGTCCGCGTCGTCGCCGCCATCGCCGAACACCTCGGCCTCACCGCCGCCGGCTGCCTGCCGGCGCCGCTGCGGGGCCTCGCCCCCGACGCCCGTAACGCCGTCATCCACGCCCTCGCCGAGGTCGACCCCACCGCTTGACGCCCACCGCCCGACGTCCTGACGCGGCCGGCCGTTTGCTGCCGGCGGACCCGCGAACCGGTCCCGCCCCACGCCGCGCGCCGATACCCATCCGGCGACGCCGCGGGCCGGTCCCGCTCAGAACCTTCTCCGGTACGCCTCGGGCCGCCCCGCCGAACCACGCGGCCCCTCAGCTACGACGCGAACATCTCCCTCATCCCGGCCGCTACGCGACCGCCGGGATGAGGCTGCTGGTCACCGGCCGAGCCCGTTCCGTCCCATGCCCAGCCGGTCCTGCCCAGCTACCCGGCCGTAGCTCCCGTGCGCTCAACCGCTCCCGGCAACACGTGCCAGCTACGGCTGGCCGCACCCTGCCGTAGCTCCCGCGCGTCATACGCCGGCTCCCGCGCGTCATACGCCGTGAACACGTCCCGGCTACGGCCGAGCACGGTCAGCCCGGGACCGCCCGGCGGCGAGCCGTCGCCTGCACATGTCACACCTGGCCGATGACACGCTTGCGCTACGGCTGGGGCGGTCGGCTGCGGGGGCCGGGTCTCTGGGCCCGAGCGCGGCGCCGGAACAGGCGGTCGCGTGGCTGGCTGTGGCTGCACAGCGTCGCGGGCGCTCGGCCTCGCCGGGGTGACCGGGCGGTAGCGCCGTAAGCGGTGAGCCGGCAGTGGCGGCGCGGGTGGGCGGCCCAGGTTGGCGGCGCGGGTGGCCGTTGACGGCCGGCTCGCGTTCGGTCCTGGCCAGGTCGACCCTGGCTGGTCAGGTTGGAACGTGGTCAGGGTTGTTCGGTGAGCGGTTCCATGGTGACCGACGTGCCCTGACCGGCATTCGCCCGACGCGCTCCGGCGACGGGGATCAGCGTGGGACATCAGTTGTCCTGAGGACCGGGGAGAAAACTCTGCCGGGCCTGCCTGCGAGAGGGGTGACCTGCCGGCGGTGCGGGTCGGCCGGCCCGGTGACCAGCAGCCTCATCCCGGCGGTCGCGTAGCGGCCGGGATGAGGGAGATGTTCGCGTCGTAGCTGAGGGGCCGCGTGGTTCGGCGGGACGGCCCGAGGCGTACCGGAGAAGGCTCTGAGGAAGACCCGCAGGCTTGGCCGCGGACCGGGAGAGTTTCTCGGAGGACCCAGCAGGGAGGCCCGGCAGCGAGGGAGAGGGATGGGCAGGAGGGCCGTCACGCCGTGTCGGTGGAACCGGTTGCGTGGCCGGTGGCTGATTCCGTGCGGCCGGCGGCGCACGACGCGGATCGGGGACGCCTGTGGCGTCGTGTGGGGCGGGTCATGGCGCGGATTCGGAGCTTCTTGTTGATGGCGTACCGGCTGCGCGGGAGGCCAGGAAGAGAAGTGACCTTCCCGCGCGGCCGGTGTCGATCAGCCGGCGTGTGGGCTGGACTCGACGGGCAGGCCGGCGGCCACCCAGTCCTGGATGCCTTCGCGGTACTTGCGCACGTTGGTGTAGCCGAGGGCGGTGAGCTTGTCGGCTACCCGCTGGCTGTTCGGGCAGGCCGGGTTCGAGCAGTAGGTCACGATCGGCGCGCCGCGGTCGGGCAGCAGCGTGCCGGCGCGGTCCGCGACGTCGGCCTCGACCAGCGCGATGGCGCGGGGCAGGTGCTGCTGAGCGTAGTAGTCACCGCCGAGAGCGTCGAGGACGGTGACGGTACCTGCGTCGATTTCGGCGCGGAGCTGTTCGCGGGTGATGAGGGCGGTCATGGCATCCTCCAGGTAATCGGACTACAGTCCAGTTATGCCTCGAGACATTAGCGGACCGCAGTCCGGTTCCGCCAGGCCGGCAGAAGAACTCTTGATGTTGTGCAGCTCGCCGCCCGCCGAGCGGGCCGACGCCGCTCGCAACCGCGCCGCCGTGCTGAACGCGGCGGCGGCCCTCTTCCGCCAACACGGCATCGAGGCGGTATCCATGGACGCGATCGCCGCCGCCGCAGGCGTGGGCAAGGGCACGCTGTTTCGCCGCTTCGGCGACAAGGCGGGACTGGCCGTCGCATTGCTCGACGAACAGGAGCGCAGCCTGCAAGAGGCGATCCTGTTCGGTCCGGCACCGCTCGGACCGGGCACGCCGGACGACGACCCCGGCTCACGCGAACGGCTGCGGGCCTTCGTGGCCGCCTACGTCGACTACCTGCTGGCCCATCTGCCACTGATACGGATGTCGGAGACCGCTTCGCCCGGTGCGCGCTACCGGATCGGCGCATACCGATTCTGGCACCGACACGTCTCACTGCTTCTGCAGAAACGCGACGACCCCGAGGCCGACGCGCACACCCTGCTGGCCGCCCTCGCCGCCGAACACGTGCACGCCGTGGCCGCCGAGGTCGGCGCCACCCGAGTACGCCAATCCGTGCAGGGCCTTGCCGATGCCCTCACCATCTGAAGCCACAGCGCCTTTCCTGATCAATCCCCATTGGTGAGACATCACTGGTGCCGGAACTCACGAACAAGACCAGACGTCGGTTCGTGGGGTCAGGGGGTGGTGGGGGCGATGCGGCCGAGGCCGGGAATGATGCCGCCCCGGTCGCGCAGTTGCGCCTCGGCCGTGGCCGCGCGCCGCCGCAGCCGCTCGACCTCGCGGGTCAGCACGGCCGCGCCACCGTCGGTGAGGCGGTAGTAGCGGCGGAGCCGGCCGTCGACCGCCTCCTCACGTTCGACTTCGATCAGGCCCTGTTCGGCGAGCCGGTCCAGGGCACCGTAGAGGGTGCCGGGCCGCAGCCGCACCTCGCTGTCGGAGAGCTCGCCGACGGCCTGGATGATGCCGTAGCCGTGCAGCGGCCGGGTGGCGAGGGCGGTCAGGATCAGGAATGTCGGCTCCTGCATCAGGTGGCCACCTTTCGTGGGGCGGCTGCCCGGCCGGGGCGCAGCACCGACAGCGCCACCGTGACGGCGGCCAGCAGCAGACCGGCGACGACGAGGCCGACGGTGAGCCACCGGGCGCCGGGGAAGGACTCGGGCGGCCCGGCGAGGCCGGCCGCCCACCAGTGCAGCGACGGCTGCAGGGCGCTGTGCACGGTCGGCACGCCGGTGTGGGTGTCGCCGGTCAGCGGGAAGACAGCGTCCTGGAAGACCGTGACGGTGTTGTCGTAGAGCGTCCACACCGGGGCGAACAGCACCGCGAAGGTGAACACCGACGCGATCGCCGCCGGCCGGGACCGGCGGCGTGCCACCGATGCCGCGATCAGCCAACCGGCCAGCGCGCCGAGGGCCAGGCCGGCGGCGATCAGCGGCAGCAGCCAGCCGCTGTCGACGGCCTGCAGGTCGGTGGTGACCGAGCCGCCCTTGCCGGTGACGGTGAGTTCGAGGCCGTCGCGGACCGCTTCGAAGCCGGTCTCGGGGTCGTCGGTGCCGGTTTTCAGGCGGTCGGTGGGCCGCACGGCGCCGACCTGCCAGCCGTCGGCGGCGAGCCGGGCGCGGGCCTGTTCGCCGTCCCACACCTGGCCGTCGGCGTGGCGGCTGCTGCCCCACATCCACGGGACGCTCTGCGGCGCGCCGGAGAAGACGTCCAGGATGAGGTTCGTGGTCGGTCCCGCGGCCTGCTGGTGGATCTGCTGGCCCTGCGCGGTCGACGGCAGGTCGGTGAACGTCTGCTCGCCCGCCCACGATCCGCCGGCGGCGCCGAGCGCACCGCCGGCGAGCAGCGCGAGGAGGGCGGCGATCCACGCGAGGGGGCGGCGGGCCGGCAGCCGGAACCGCTGGCGCAGGCCGCTGGCGAGCAGATGCCGGATGTCGGCGGCGGCGGGGCGGCGCTGGCCGGGTGCGGCCATCTCCAGCAGCGTCGTGACCATCTCGGCGCCGTACTGGAGCCGGTACGCGCGCGGGTAGGCGTGCAGCAGCCGCCGGTAGAAGCGCTCGAGCGCGGGGTCGGCGCGCGGCCAATCGGAGGTCGACATGCCCCTCACCGTACGGCCGCCGGTATATATCGTCAACCGAACTATCTGGTGGTGGGTATTCCGGTTGCGCCGGAGGCGGGGGAGCGGGCAGGCTAGGACCCGGAAGTCGCCGCCGACGGATTCAGGAGAGCATGTCGATGCTGTGAGAGACACCTGACCGCGTGTTCCCTGTCGGTGTCGTCTCCAGGAGGCCGTTGTGCGCCCCGAACCCCATCTCAAGACCGTCCGCCTCGGCTGCGCCCACGACGGTGAGCTGCTCTTCTCCGGTCTCGACCTGGTGCTGCGCGCCGGCGACCGGATCGGGATCGTCGGCCCTAACGGCGCCGGCAAGACCACCCTGCTGCGGGTGCTGGCCGGTGAACTGCGGCCGACCGAAGGCCACCTCAGCGTCGCGCCGGGCACCCGGGTGGCCTACGTGCCGCAGCGGATGCCGGACCCGGACGGCGCCGTCGGCGCGTTCCTCACTGGCGGCCTCGGTGAACTCGCCGACGTCACCGCGACCATGCGGGAGCTGGAGCGGCGGCTGGCCGACGGCGACGACGTCCTGGACGCCTACGCGGCCGTGCAGGAGCGCTGGACCGCCCTGGAAGGGTGGACCGCCGAGACCCGGCTCACCGAGATCCGCCAGCGTCTCGACATCGACCACCTCGACGACTCGTGGCCGTTGCGGGCCGTCAGCGGCGGCGAACAGGCCCGGCTGATGCTGGCCCGCGCCCTGCTCGACGAGCCGGACCTGCTGTTGCTCGACGAACCCACCAACCACCTCGACGCCGAGGGCGCGGCCTGGCTGCGGCAGTGGCTGCGGGAGTTCCCCGGCGGGGTGCTGGCGGTCAGCCACGACCGGGCGTTCCTCGACGAGGTCGCCGGCCGCATCGTCGAGCTCGACGGCATCGACGAGCAGCCGCAGGACTACCCGGGCTGCGGCTACACCGCGTACCGCGCCGAGAAGCAGCGCCGCTGGGAGAGACTGCTGCTCGACTACGAGGCGCAGGAGAAGGACCGGATCCGGTGGGAAGCCGACATCGCCCGCACCAAGGGCTTCGCCATGGGCGTGGAGAACGCCGACCGGTCCAGCGCCCAGGCCCCGCACCTGCGGCGGGTCGCCCGGCTGGTGGCCCGCAAGGCCAAGGTCCGTGAGCGGCGGCTGCGCCGGCAGATGGCCTCGGTGAAATGGATCGCCCGGCCGCGCACCAGGCCGCCGCTGACGCTGGCGTTCCCCGGCGACGACGGCGACCCGGGCGAGGTGGTTCTGAAGATCCGCGATCTGACCGTCCGTGATCTGCTGCGCGACGTCGACCTGGACGTGCGGCGCGGCGACCGGATCCTGATCACCGGGCGCAACGGGTCGGGCAAGACGACCCTGCTGCGGGCCGTCGAGCAGCGGCATCCGGAGGTGGCGGTGCTGCCGCAGACCGACGACGGGCTCCGCGACGCCACCAAGGTGATCGACTTCTTCCGGGCGCGGGTGCCGGTATACATCGACGTCGCGGAGAAGCTGCTGGCCGGGCACCAGTTCGAGGCCGACCAGCAGCAGGCCCCGGTGCGTGAGCTGTCCGCCGGCGAACTGCGGCGGCTGATGCTGGCGGTGCTGGTCAACAGCCCGTCGCGGGTGCTGCTGCTGGACGAGCCGACGAACTTCCTCGACTTCGCCGCCCTCGACGTCATCGAGGAGGCGCTGCGCCGCTACCGGGGAACCCTGCTGATCGTCAGCCACGACCGGTACTTCGCCGATGCCGTCGGTCACACCCGGCACTGGCATGTCGCCGCCGGACAGGTGATCGAAAGCTGACACCATGGGGGCATGTCGCTGCAGCCACGCCTCGCCGGGGAACTGGCCACCGGCGGACCCGCCGAGCAGTTCACCGAGGCGTGGCTGGCCAACCGGCGACTGTCCGACCACACCCGCGCCGCGTACCGGCGTGACGTGGCCGGCTGGCTGACCTGGTGCACGGCACACGGCACCGATCCGCTGCGGGCCAGTTTCCTCGACGTCAACGCCTACGCCCGCGAGCTGGAAGCCCGGCCGCTGGCGCCCGCCTCGGTGGCCCGCAAACTGTCCGGTGTCTCCAGCTGGTACGACTTCCTCGTCAAACTGCAGGCCGTGGTCGCCAACCCGGTCGCCGCCGCCGACCGGCCGCACGTGGACCGCGACCACTCGGCCACCCTCGGGCTCACCCCGTCCGAAGTCGACGCCCTGCTCGACGCCGCGACCGCGGCCGGCGCCCGCACCCGGGCGATGATCACCATGCTGGCCGACCTGGGATTGCGGGTCAGCGAACTCGTCGGCCTCGATCTGGCCGACATGGGACACGAACGCGGGCACCGTACCGTCCGGTTCACCGGCAAGGGCGGCAAGGCCCGCCGCCGCGCCCTGACCCCGTCGACCGCCGCGGCCGTCGACGACTACCTGCGCGAACGTGGCCTCGGACCGGGCCCGCTGTTCGTCACCGCCTCCGGCGCCCGCGTCGACCGGCACGCCATCTTCCGGCTTGTGCGCCGCCTGGCCGCGGCCGCCGGGATCGACGCCGCCGACCAGTTGTCCCCGCACTCGCTGCGGCACGCCTTCGCCACCACCGCGCGCGCCGAAGGCGTCGCCCTCGAAGACGTCCAGGACGCCATGGGCCACGCCGACCCGCGCACCACCCGCCGCTACGACCGTGACCGGCACAACCTGGATCGTGACCCCGCGTACACGATCGCCGCTGCCCGTGCCCGGCGTAACAGCCCGTGAACAGGCCCCCTATGCTCTGAACCCGGCTACGGAAAGCGGGCGGGGTTTTGAGTTCGGACATGAATATCGTCGAGGCAGTGATCCTCGGCGCGGTCGAGGGCATCACCGAGTTCCTCCCGGTGTCGAGCACCGGTCACCTGACGATTCTGGAGAAACTGTTCGGTCACCGGATCGACGATCCGGACATCACCGCCTTCACGGTGATCATCCAGTCGGGTGCGGTGCTGGCCACCATCCTGTTCCTGCGTCACGACATCGCCCGCGTCGTCCCCGCCTTCCTCAAGGGTCTGTTCAACAAGGAGCATCGCGAGCACGCCGACTTCCGGTTCGGGTGGGCGGTGCTGCTCGGCTCCATCCCGATCGTCATCGCCGCGTTGCTGTTCAAGGACCAGATCGAGACGACGCTGCGCAGCCTCTGGTTCGTCGCCGGCGCGCTGATCCTGTGGAGCGGTGTGATGGCGTTCGCCGACCACGCCGCCACCCAGGTCCGCCACCAAGAGGACGTGACCTGGAAGGACACCCTGATCATCGGGGCGGTGCAGTGCATGGCGCTGATCCCGGGCGTCTCCCGGTCCGGCGCCACCATGTCGGCCGGCCTGCTGCGCGACCTGGACCGGGTCACCGTCACGAAACTGTCGTTCTTCCTGTCCATTCCCGCGCTGCTCGGCGCGTCGCTGTTGCAGGGCATCGACGAGTACGACCGGATCGCCGGCGGGGTCGGCTGGACCAACACGATCGTCGCGACCGTCGTCAGTTTCGTCGTCGCCTACGCGTCGGTGACCTGGCTGCTGAAGTTCGTGTCGAAGCACTCCTACAGCATCTTCATCTTCTACCGGCTCGCGCTCGGGTCGCTGCTGCTGGTGCTGCTGGCCTCGGGCACGATCGACGCGAAATGACCCCGGGGGAACGAGCGCTCGCCCATGTGCGGGCGCTCTTCCCTGCTGTCGCGCCGTTTCCGGACGCGCCGATCACCGTCAACTTCCACCCCGACCGGCTGCTCCCGGACGGGCGGACCGTGATCGAGCACCTCGCCGCCGACGGGATCTACCGCAGCCAGTTCGAGACGCGGATCTCCAACGGCCTGGTCTTCCCCTACCCCGGCGGCGACCGCGACCGGTGGGAGCAGCGGATGTTCGGTGGGGCGTACACGAGCGCCATGGGCCGGCCCGTCTACGGGGCGCTCAACCTGGCCGGGCACCCGGACGGGGCCGCGCCCCGGTTCGGCAGCTGCCACCTGCTGCTGCGGCCGCACGTCGCGGCGCGCGCCACGTTCAGCCTCGGCGACAGCCACACCGAACCCGCGCTGCTCGGTACCGCCGACACCTTCGGCGCGATCTGGGACGGACTGCTCGCGCAGGTCGCCCGTACCGGGCAGGCCCTGGGGGTGACCGCGGCCGGCCGGCACGCGTGGGCGGCGGCACTCGCCGCGCCCCGCACGGACGCCGGCCGCACCCTCGACGACTACGTCGAGGCCCAGATCCACGACGGCGTCACCGTCGCCGCGGACGCCGCCGCGGTCGTCGCCGACCCCTCCTTCCGCGGTACGCCCACCGAAGCCGCCCTGCGCTCGCTCGGCGTCGAGGTCCGCTGGCACCGCGGCTTCCGCCTGCCCGCCGCCGAGTTCCCGGCGGACCTGCGCGGCGAGCAGGTGCCGCCGCTGGCCCGCGAGATCGCCGCCCGGTACGGCCAACCGGTCCTCGACGCCGAGATCATCGGCCGGGCCGCCCGCGACGGCGACCACCCGCAGCTGGTGAAATATCTGTGGCACATCCTGGTCATCCGGGGCCGGCCAGCCTAGCCACCAGCTTCTCGCCGTCGGGCCACGGACCGAACCCCGACTTCGAGTCGAGATGGCCGACCGCGCCGGCGTCGAACAGCTCACACCCCAGTCGCGGGCCAGCCGCACACCGTCGGCGAACGCGCAGTGCGGATCGTCCCGGCTGGCCACCAGGATCGACCGGAACGGCAGCGGCGTGCGCTGCAGCCCGTCCACCGCCGGCGGCGTCACCAGCAGCGCGCCCACCACCGGCCCGGTGTGCTCCTGCGACCAGAACCGCACCGTCAGGCAGCCCGCGCTGTGCGCGATCAGGATCGCCGGCTCGTCCGAAGCACTGACCACCGCGTGCAACGCCGCCACCCGCTCCTCGGGAACATAGGGCGGGCCGGGCGGCTCGGGCGCCCACACCCACTGTTTGTGGGCGCGGGCCCACTGCCGCGACCAGTGGTTCGCAAACGGCTTCCCCCGACCGGGCACCAGCAGAAAACGGGTCACCCGCGCGAGCGTAACGGCAAACGTCGATCGATGCCCGCCCGCGGCGCCGTCTCGCCTCGTGGCGCCCGAGCCGCCCACGCGGGCATCGAATATGGTCGGACCCGTGCCCGACGCGATCTTCGCCCACCCACGGCTGGCCCGGCTCTACGACACGTTCGAGGGCGACCGCGGCGACCTCGACGCCTACGAGGAGATCATCGCCGAACTCGGGGCACGGCGGATCCTCGACCTCGGCTGCGGCACCGGCTGCCTGGCGCTGCGCCTCGCCGCCGCCGGCCTGACGGTGACCGCCGTGGACCCGGCCGCCGCGTCCCTCGACGTGGCCCGCGCCAAACCCGGCGCCGACAAGGTGACCTGGCTGCCGGAACTGCCCGCGCCGGCCGGCGATGGATTCGACCTGGCCGTGATGACCGGCAACGTCGCCCAGGTGTTCCTCACCGACGACGAGTGGGACACCGTCCTGCGGGACCTGCACGCCCGGCTGCGGCCCGGCGGGTTCCTGGTGTTCGAGACCCGTCGTCCCGAATTCCGGGCCTGGGACGAATGGGCCGCGGCGCGCGCCCCCCGTCACCCGCGACGTGCCCGGGGTCGGCCCGGTCGAGCAGCGTTTCACGCTCACCGAGGTGCGCCTGCCGAAGGTGTCGTTTCGTTACACCTACACCTTCGGTGACGGTGAGACCCTCACCTCCGACTCCACGTTGCGGTTCCGCGACCGCAACGAACTCGACGCCGGCCTCACGGCCGCCGGCTTCCGCATCCACGACGTCCGCCAGGCGCCCGACCGGCCGGCCCGCGAACGCGTCTTCCTCTGCGACAAACCCTGATCGGGTACGGCCGGTGAAGGCGCCGTGAGCAACCGACCGCCGCCGCCGGCCCGCGGCGGCGGTCTGGTCGCGGCCGGCCGTCGATGACGGGTCGCATCGGCGCCCGGTAGGGCGTGCTGGCGACGGCTGGGGTACTCGGTGGCAGGGGTGCCGGCTGAAATCGGTGGTGCGCGGGAGGGAGGGCGGTCATCATCGACGGTCATGACCAGCCGATACGTCGCCCTCGGTGACTCGATGTCGATCGACGACTACGCGGGCGGCGCCGGCCGCGGCGCGGCGCGGCGCGCCTGCTGCACCGCAACCACGACAGCGACTTCGGTGACTGGGCCGGCCGCGATCTCGCCGCGGCCGGGTACAGCGTGGAGGTGCTGGCCCGCGACGGCGCCGTCACCGCCGACGTGCTGAACCGGCAACCGCCGCTGCCCACCACGGCGCCCGATCTGGTCACGATCACCATGGGCGGCAACGACCTGCTGGCCGGGTACGGCGACGACACCGCCGCCGCGGCCACCGTCGCCCGGGTCGCCGCGCCGGGCTGCGCCGACGGGCCGGTGACTCCTGCCGGATCGTGGTCACCACCGTCGTGCACGCCGCGTTCCAGGGCCACGGTGTCAGCGCGGGTGACCCGGCCCGGTCCGACCCACGGCCCATCGACCGGTCACTCTGGTTCTGCGGCGTCGTCGAACCCAACGCCTGGGGTGCGCACGCTATCCGTACCGCCTGGTGGAACGCCCTGCACCCGGCCGCCGCTCCCGCCGGGCACGCCCGGCAGGATGTCTGACCACCACCCTGTTCGCCGGCGGACCACAGATATGCCGATGCGGGAACCCTCGGCCTCCGGGACAGGAGGCCGGTGAAGCGTGCAGCTCAGCTGCCAGATCGATGAGTCCTCATCGCCCGTTCCGGGCTGGGGACGGCATGAGACGTGTGAGGACGGCCGGCATGGACGCCAACGACATCGAGTGGACCGGCGACGCCGGGTCGTTCAAATACCGGTCGGCGGCCGTGATCGCTGACGGCGACCGGCTGCTGGTGTGTGCGGTCGACGGCATCGACGGCTGGTTCCTGCCCGGCGGCAAGGTCAACTTCGGGGAGACGTCCGCGGCCGCTCTGGTCCGGGAACTCCGCGAGGAACTCGGCATCGACGTCACTGTCGCCGGCGGGCCTCTCCTGGTCACCGAGGGCGTCCGGGACGAGGGCGGGGTGATCCATCAGGAGGTCTGCTTCTACTATCCGGTCCGCTGGCCGGGCGACGTGCCGCCCGACGCGGTGTACGACCGGGACGGGCACCGCTTCCGCTGGGCCCGTTTCGCCGATCTGCCCGGCCTGAGGTTCCTGCCGCCGGAGATCACCGGCCTGCTCACCGACCCGGCCCCCGGACCACGGCACCTCGCCTTCGACCGCCGGGGCCAGCACCCGCCGGACGTCGGCCCGGCCTGACTGGAAAGTCCGTGCCGTGCGCTGGTGGACCGGGGCGTCCGCCGGCAGACGGGCATACGCCGGCGGACCGGAGGGCACGCGTATCGACGGCTGTTGTGTGAGCATGGCGGGATGGGTGGTGACGCACGCGAGGCGCTGGCCGGTGTCCGGGACGCGCTGGACCCGGCGGTCCAGGAGAACCCACTGGTCGTGGCGGTGCGGGAGGGCCGGGCTCCGCTGGCGGCGGTGGCCGTGTTCGCCGCCGAGGAGAACCTGATCATTCCCAGTGACCGGCGGAGCTTCCTCACGCTGGCGGCCCGGGCGGGTGAACCGGCCGCCGCCGGTTTCTTCGCCGGGCTGGCCCAAGGGGAGAACCTGGTGCTGCCGATGGTGGCGCCGCTCGCCGCGGCCGCCGGGATGGACCGGGCCGGACTCGCGGCATACGAGCCGCGGGCCGGCTGCCAGGCGTACCCCGCCTATGTGTCGTGGCTGGCGTTGAACGCCGAGCCGGCCGCGGCCGCGCTGGCCCTGGTCGCGAACTTCGCCGCCTGGGGCGGCTACTGCGCGGCGCTGGCCACCGGTCTCCGGCAGCGGTATGGGTTCGGCGATCCCGCGTGCGCGTTCCTGGACTTCTTCGCCGCTCCGGCGCCGGACCTGGAGGAGCAGGCGGTGACGGCGGCGCAGGCGGCTCTCGACAGCGGAGTGCCGCTGGACGCCGCCCGGCGCTACGGGAGACTGCTGCACGAGTACGAGACCGCCTTCTGGGGCACCCTCGCCGACATCTGACCCCGGCGCCGGCGACGGCCGGCCACCGGTGCGCATGCGGGGCGTTGCGAAGATCGACCGGGCAGGCCCTGCTCAGCGAGGCGCGGGCGCTGGACTGCCGGCCGCGCCGGGTTCCGGTGAGTGGGGACGTGCCCGAGAGCCGCGCCGCGCCGCGGCCCCGGGGAGATCGTCGCGTGGTAGTGCGGGACGGGACGGCTTCGGCGGGGCGAGGTGGCCGTACGAGATCAGGGTTGGTCGTCGAGGGCGGCCTTGACCAGAGCGAGCGCCGTCGCCGCGGGGATGCCGAGCGCCCGGGTCCGTTCGGCGTAGGCGGCGGCCGCCCGCTGCGCCTGCCCGGACGTGCCGGCGGCCCTGGCGGTGATCACCGTGCCGAGCCGGCCACGGGTCTCGACGAGGCCGGCTTGTTCGAGTTCGCGGTAGGCGCGGGCCACCGTGTTCACCGCCAGCCCCAGGTCGCCGGCCAGCTGCCGGACCGGGGGCAGGCGGGTGCCGGCGGCCAGAGCGCCGTCGGCGGCCAGGGCGGCGATGCGCAGCCGGACCTGCTCGTAGGGCGCGACCGGTGACGCCGGGTCGATGGTGATGTCCATCAGACCAGCCTGGGCGGGGTGTTCCCGGCGGCGACGATGGCGCGCCGGATCGGCACGAACGCTAGCAGGACCCCGCCGACCAGGAAGAACACGACCAGGGAGACGATGCCGGTGCGGTAGCTGTTGGTGACCTGGAAGATCAGGCCGAAGAACAGCGGGCCGAGCCAGCTGGTGCCCTTGTCGCTGATCTCGTAGAAGCCGTAGTACTCGCCTTCCCGGCCGGCCGGGATGAGCTGGGAGAACAGGCTGCGCGACAGGGCCTGGCTGCCGCCCATGACCAGGCCGATGCCGGCGCCGAGGATCATGAACGGTACGGGTTCGCCTTCGGGCAGCCAGTAGGCGGCGATGACGACGCCGAGCCAGAGGGCCAGGGCGATCAGGATGGTCTTGCGGGCGCCGATGCGGCCGGCGAGCGCGCCGAGCAGCAGGGCGCCGCCGAAGGCCAGGAACTGCACGATCAGGATGGTGAGGATCAGCGTGGACTGGGCGAGGCCGAGTTCCTCGCTGCCGAACTGGGCGGACAGCGCGATCACGGTCTGGATGCCGTCGTTGTAGATCAGGTACGCGCCGAGGAAGGCCAGGGTCAGTGGGTACGCGCGCATGCCCTTGAGCGTGTGGGCGAGCTGTTTGAAGCCGTCGGTGAGCACGTTGCCGTGGCCGGTGGCCGCGGAGGCCTGGACGCCGGGGTGTTCGCGCAGCCACAGCAGCGGCACGATGGTGAACGCGGCCCACCAGACGCCGGCGGACACGATGGACCAGCGGGCCAGGTCGAGGGTGCGCTGCGCGTTGCCCTCCTCGGTCAGCGACATCACGGCGGCCAGGTTGAGCAGCAGCAGCACCCCGCCGCCGAGGTAGCCGATGGCCCAGCCGCGGCTGGAGATGCGGTCGCGTTCGTCGGGGCCGGCCAGGTACGGCAGGAACGAGTGGTAGACGACGATCGCCGCGCCGAAGGAGATGTTCGCGATGATGAACAGCAGGCCGCCGAGCAGGTAGCGGTCGCCGGTGACGAAGGCCATCGCGATGGTGGCGGCGGCGCCGGTGAAGGCGGCCCCGGCCAGCAGCGGCTTCTTGCGCGGGGCGCGGTCGGCGATGGCGCCCATGATCGGCAGGACGAAGACGGTCAACAGCACCGACAGCGAGACTAGGTACGCGTAGTAGGAGCCGGCCGCGACCGGGATCCCCAGCGGGTGGACGGTGCCGTCGCACTCGTCGGCGCCGAGGGCGCACCCGGCGGCCTGCTCGGTGACGCTGGTCAGGAACGGACCCAGGAACACCGTGATGACGGTCGTGGAGAAGGCCGAGTTCGCCCAGTCATAGATATACCAGCCGGTGCGTTCCCGCTTGGGCGCGAGAGTGGTGCTGTTGCCGGTTTCGGCCATCGAGTGCGCTCCTGAGAATGGGTCGGTGCGCGGTCATGATGTCATCCCGGCGCGCTCAAGGGGAGATGTGGATCACTGTTCACCGTGAGTCCACCAGCGGGCCAGCGCGGCGGTGGCCGGGTCCTCGGAAGCGGCCAGGACCGTCCACGGGTCGGCGCCGGGCGGGATCTCCACGCCGGCGTAGGCGGCGAGATCCTCGGCGGTGACCGGTTCGACCGGCGGGACGAAGCCGGCGGTGTCGCCGGCGCCGAGGGTGGCGGTGTCGATCCAGGGGAACCCGTCGACGGGTTCGGGCAGGTCGACGTCGAGCGCGGGGGGAAACACCGTGTCCTCGGCGACCACGGCGATCGTCTCGGACAGGTCCGGAAGGTCCGGGGCGTCGGGCAGTTCGTCCGGCAGGTCCCAGTCGGCCGCGGAGTCCAGCGCCGGTACCTCGGGAACCGGTAGGTCCTCGGGGAGATCGAAGTCGAAGTCGTCGTGGTCCCAGTGATCGGTCATCAGAGGCTTCCTTCTTCGATGATGGGGGCGGGAGTCAGGGAGCGGGCGCGCAGCAGTGCCTCGTCGGCCTGCCGCAGCCGGGTGGCCGCGGCGTCGCGGTCGGCGGTGGCGGCGGCCCGTCGTTTGGCGCGGCCGGCCGCGTCCTCGGCGGCGGCCGCGTCGATCTCGGCGATCAGCCCGTCGAGTTCCCGCAGCCGGCGTTCGATCGCGTCGTCGAGGGCGACCGACAGCGCGTACTGCAGGTCGGTGAAGCGGATGCTGATCTCGTCGGTGAGCGCGGCCCGCGCCTCGGCGAGCACGTCGCGCAGCCAGGTGTGGGCGTGCCGGCGGTCGGTGTGCACCCGGCGGCGGTAGATGACATAGCCGCCGGCGGCCAGGCCCAGCCCGATCCCGGCGACCGGGATCAGCAGCCCGGCCCCGGCGACGCCGAGCGCGGACACCCCGAGCATCGCGCCGCGCCCGGCGATCAGGGCCACGCCGCCGGCGGACAGGGCGATCAGCATGTTGTCGCCCGCGCCGTCGCGTGGCGGCCCGGCGATCAGCGTGTGCCGCAGCGTGGCGCTGACCAGGGCCGGGTCGAACGTGTCGGCGAGAACCTTCTCGGCCACGTCCCGGTAGGTGTCCTCCAGCGTCGCCGACAGTTCCGCCGCCACCGCCTGCAACTGGGTGTCCAGGTCGTCCGGCAGCGCGGACAGCGCCTCACCGCGGGCCGCGTCGATGCGCCGCGCGTAGTCGTGCTGCACCTCGGTGATCCGGGTCCGCAGCCGGCCGACCACGGCCACCCGGGCGTGCTGGATCTCGGTGTTCAGCTTGAGCGTCCACTGCCGTGACTCGGTGCGTTTGCGGGCGGCGAGCGCGGCGCGTTCGGCGCGGGTGGCGGCCTGCCCGGCCGCGTCGGCGGCGGCCGCCCGCACCCGTTCCTCGCCCGCGTCCCGCAGCCGGGTCAGGTCCCGGTGGGCGGCGCGCAGCACGTTGGCCAGGCGCAACTGGTGACCCCGGCCGGCCAGCTCGACCAGCGCGTGCTGCAGGGCCGGCACCCGCGACTCGTGCGCCAGGGCGTCACGGGTCGCCGGGTCCGCGGTCAGGGCCACCTCGGCGAGCCGGGCCGACACCGGGTACCACGGCGCGGACGCGAACCGGGGGGCGTGCGCCTGCAGCAGGGACCGGTTGTCGTCGGCGATGGTCCGCCACTGCGGAAACGCGTCGATCTTGGTGAGGGCGAAGACCACGGCGTCGACGCGCTCGGTGGCCGCGGCCAGGAAGTCCAGTTCCGGCTGCGACAGCGGGGCGCCGGCGTCGGCGACGAACAACAGGGCGGTGCCGCGGCGGACCGCGTCCAGGGCGATCGTGGCGTGCACCGGGTCCAGGCCGCCCGCGCCGGGGGTGTCCAGCAGCGTCAGGTACTGCAGCAGCGGCGCCGGGTGGGTGACCTCGATCCTTCTGGTCTTCTGGTGGCCGCGCGCCCACGACGAGAGGTCGTCGATCTGGATCTCCTCGCCGCCGGGCAGCCACGCTTTCGCCGTCATCTCCGGGCCCGGAACGAAATGCAGGTACGCCGCGGTCGTCACCGCCGCGTCCACCGGCGACAGGCCGGGCACCCCGACCAGCGCGTTGACCAGGGAACTCTTGCCGCGTTTGGTCTCGCCGACGACGACCACGCCGGGCCGGGTCAGGTGGGCGCGGCGCAGCTCGGCCAGGTCGGCGGCCGCGTCCGGGTCGGCGGTGCGCAGGTACGACATGGTGTCGCGCACGGCGGTGTCCAGCAGCACGGTCAGATCCTGCATTCGCGCACCTCCCGGGCGAGTAGTTGGAAACCGCGGTGGGCGACCTGCGCGATGCGGGCCTGCGCGGGCCCGGCGCCGTCGACCGCGTAGGCGCGCCACCGCCCGGCCGCCGCGACCGCGGCCGTGGCCAGTTCGGCGGGCGCGGCATCGGGCAGCCGCAGGATCCACCGCGGATCGTCGGAGGTGGCCAGCCGGATCAGCTCCTGCTCCCAGACGGCCGGCAACGGCACCGCGCCGGTGGCGGCCCGCTGCGCCGCCTCCAGCAGCCGCAGCCGGTGGTACGCCGGATCCCGCAGCGCCGCCTCCAGCGCGTCCCGGATGATCTCCTCGTCGCGGGAGCCGATGTCCCGCGGGCCGGCGTCCCGCGGGCCGAGACGGTGGCGGGCCAGCCGCTCCAGCCGGGTCAGCGCCCACCCCGCCTTGATCGCGTCCGAGCGCCAGCGGAACGTCTGGTCCACCGTGGCGGTCAGCCGGGCCAGGCCGGAGGCGGCGGCCAACCGGCGGACCAGCTCACCGGTGCCGAGCCGGGGTTCGGCCGCCAGCTGGGCGCAGGCGAACCCGACGCCGTACAGGTCGAGGCGGGTCAGCAGCCGTTCCCGCTGGTCCGGGCCGACCGGAGCGGGCCGGCTCCGGAACAGGTCGGCCGACAGCAGCATGACGTCCAGCTCGGCGGCCGGCAGCGCGGCGAGCCGGGCCAGGGCGTCACGGTCGGCGCCGGTCAGCCGGCCGGCCTCGGCGGTCTCGGCCAGCAGGCCGGCCACCGGCACGACATCGCCGACGGTACGGGCCAGCAGCGCCGCCTGCTGCCGGGCCAGGGGCTCGGCCACCGGCCACGGATCAGCGGCCCCACCGGCCAGGGTGTCGACCTTGCCGAGCACCCCGATCGCGTTGATCGGGCTGGTCGCCAGCCGCGCCGACGCGGTGTGGAAGGCCTCCAGCGCCCGCACGTCGTCGGCCCGCACCGCCTGGGTGAACACGTACACCACCGCCTCGGCGGCGGCCACCTCACCGGCCGAGTCGTCGTCGATGCCGACCGCCGCCTCGGCCCGCGCGCTGCCCGCGGTGTCGGTCGACGCCAGACCAGGGGTGTCGACGACGGTCAGGTCCCGCAGCCGGTCACTGGTCAGCGTCACGTCGACGTAGGCGATCCGGGTGGCCGGCACCCCCAGCCGGGCCGGGACCATGCCGTCCTCGTCCAGCGGCAGGCTCTGCCGGCCCCCGTCGCGGGTGACCACGTCGATGCGGTCGGCGGGCCCGTACCGGAAGCGGGTCACCACCCGGGTGCACTCGCCGGCCGCGGTAGGGGCGACGCGACGCCCGATGATCGCGTTGACTAGTGTCGACTTTCCGGCTTTCAGGCGTCCCGCGATCGCCACTCGTAACGGATCGTGAAGACGTTCACTGATCTGCCGCACGTGTTGACCAGCATCAGAGGAGACGCGGGTGACTATCTCGTGACAGACAGTCGCGATCCCCGAGGTGAGTGGGCCGGTCACTTCGACTCGTCAGCGCAGCACACCGTCGGCGACAATGAGCGTGTCGCGGCAGTCGGCGTCACGAAGGGACCTTTCGTCAGCGGGAGCGGTCGTCGCAGCACAGCCTACGGAAACCGGCGTGGCGTCCGGGATCCCGAGTTCGTGCCAGTGACACCGCAGTGGGCGAGGACACCGCAGCGGGCAGTGGCATCGAGGTGGAGAGGGGAGCGCAGGTGACGGACGAGCCAGAGGAGGCCGCCCGCACCGCATTGCGTCAACCCGGCCTCGTCGTGCTGACCGGCCCACCCGGCTGCGGCCGCACCACCCTGCTGCGCCGCATCGCCGCCGCCGTGGCCGGCCCCGTCCACCTCGGCGGCGGCCTCGCCATGCTGGCCGGCGTGCCCGCGCTGGCCCTGTCCCGGGCGGTCCGGGCCCGGCTGCCCGCCGACGACGTGCCGCTGCTCGCCGAAGCGGTCCGCTCCCGGGTCCGCGGCGGCCTGCTGGTCCTCGACGACCTGCAGCACGCCGACCCGGCCACCCTGGCCGCGTTGCCGCACCTGGCCCGCAGCTGCCGGGTGCTGGTCGCGCTGCGCACCCCGCACCGGCTCCCCGACGCCCTCGCCGCCGACCTGCGGGCCGCCGCGACCGCCTGGCTGCCGGTGCCGCCGCTGACCGCCGACGCCGCGTCCGCCCTGGTCCGGCAGACCTCCGGCGGCCTCGACGAGCAGACCGCCGCCGCCGTCGTCGCCCGCGCCGGCGGGAACCCCCTGGCGACCATCGCCCTGGCCCGGCAGGCCGCCGCCGGCCGCGCCCCGATCGGCGAGGACATCGACCAGGTGGCGTACGCGATAGCGACCGCCCTGGCCGACCTGCCCCGCCCCGCCCGGACCGCGCTGGCCGCGCTCGGCCTGCTCGGGCGCCCGGCCGCACCCGCCCTGCTCGGCACCGGCGCCGCCGACCTGCTGACCGCCGGCCTGGTCACCGTCGAACCCGGCGGCTCCCTGCTGCCGGTGTCGTCCTACCTGGCCGAGACCGCGGCCGGCCTGCTGGACGGCCCGGCCCGCGCCGACCTGCACGCCCGCCTGGCCGAGCTGACCCCGCCCGCGGAAGCCGCCCGGCACCTGGCCGCCGCCGGGGACACCGACGGGGCGTACCGCACCGCCCTCGCCGCCGCCGACCGTGCGGCCGGCTCCGAACGCGCCGGGCTGCTGCTGTTCGCCTGCGGCCTCGGCGGACGCGTCGACCCCCGAGTCCGGCTGGCCGCCGCCGACGCCGCCCTGGCCACCGGCCGTGCCGCCGACGCCGCCGAGGTGCTGCTGCCACTGGCCGCCACCGCCGGCCCGGAAACCGCCCTCTGGGGGCAACCACACCGGCCGGCCGCCCCGTTCGCCCTGGAAGCGGCCGTGCTGCGCGGTGAGGCTCTGCTGCAGTCCGGCGACCCGCACACCGCCCGCGACGCGGTCCGCCCGGTGCCCGACACCGCCGCCGCACCGGTCGTCGCCGCCCGCGACCGCGTCCTGCTGCTGAGCGTCCTGGCCACCGAGCCGATGACCGCTCTCGAACTCGCCGACAAGATCGCCGTCCGGCATCCGGACCCGCCGCCGGGCATCGCCGCCGCCCTCGCCGCGGTCCGCGCCACCCACCGGCTGCCCGGCTGGGACACCGCCCTGGCCCGGGCCGCCGACACCGGCGCCGACCCGCTGATCAGCCGCTGGTCGGCGTGGCTGCTCGTGGAACACCTCGCCGCCGAAGGCCGCCTCGTCGACGCCGCCGGGGCCGCCCTGCACGCCGCCGCCGCCGCCGGGGCCGCCCTCGCCTACGGCTGGCAGACCCGGTTCCTGGCCGCCGCCGACTGGGCGCTGGCCCTGCACGGCCCCGGCTTCCCGGCCGAACTGGCCTGGGACGGCACCGACGGCGTGCTGCGGCGGGCCGCGAACCTCACCGACCGGGCCCTGCCCGACCAGGCCCGCGCCTACGCCACCGCCGCGACCGCCCTGATCGAGGCCGACAGCGGACTGCTCGCGGCCGCGCGCGCCCGCCTGGAGAGCGCTCCGGCACACCCGGCGGCCGCCTGGGTGGCCCGGGAAGCGGCCTGGCTCGACGGCCAGCCCGACCGGGCCGCCCGCACCCCCACCGACGCCGGCCACGGGCTGCTCGCCGGCCTGCACGCGATCACCGCCCGGTGGGCCGCCTACGACCTCGGCGTCCCCGGCGCCGCGGCGATCCCGGTCGACCTGCCGGCCGCCGCCCGCCGCACCCTCACCGCCTGGGCCGTCGGCTCCGGGCTCGACACCGCCGCCGATAGCTGGCAGCCGGTCGCCCTGCGCGAACAGGTCCGCTGCCTGATCGCCGCCGGACTCACCAGCACCGACCGGGAACCCGCCGTGGCCGCCCTGCTGCGCGCCGAACAACTCGCCGACGCGGCCGGGCTCACCGTCCTGGCCGGGCGGGCCCGCCGCGGACTGCGCCGCCACCAGATCCAGCGCGACACCCGCAGCCCCCGCTCCGACGGCCGGCTCACCCGCCGCGAACTCGACGTGCTGCACCTGGTCGCCGCCGGCGAGCCGACCCGCCGGATCGCCGGCCAGCTGGGCATCTCCGCCGAAACCGTCGACACCCACATCCGCGCGAGCATGCGCAAACTCTCCGCGCGTACCCGTACCGAGGCCGCCGCTCTGGCCTTCGCCACCACCCCGGCGAGGACCGAACCCTTCGAAACCAGCGAGGATGGCCGGTGATAAGACAGCCCGACGATGCTCCACGCCACGTAGTGGCAACCTCAGCCGAAGCCGACACGGTGCTGCGCCGACTGGCCCGCGACGGGTGGACAGCCCGGGCCGGGTTCGCCCTGCCCGACCCGTCGTGGGACGTCGGCGCCGCCCGCCTCATCCTGCACGGCCGCATCGGCGACGACGACCTCGAAACCGCCCAACTCGCCGTCCTCGCCGCCGCCCGCGGCGCCGGCGTCGTCGCCATCTGCGACGCCGAATCGGCCGCCGGCCGCGCCCTCATCGACGACCTGTCCCGGCTCGGCCCGCTGCACCGCGGCATCGACGGCACCGACCTCATCGCCAACCTGATCCCGGAACAACGCGCCCTGCTCGACCGCCTCGCCGCCGGCGACACCATCGCCGCCGCCGCGGCGGCGGAATTCCTCTCCCTGCGCACCGCCAACCGCCGCATCGCCGAAGCCAGAACCCTCTTCGGGGTACGCACCACGCGCGAAGCCGTCCTGGCCTACCTCCGCCAGCGCCAGCGCGCCCCCGAGTGATCCCGGCGCGGCAACCACCGGCCCGTTCCCCACAGACCCTCCGGCACACGCGCAGACCGCGACATCCGACCGACACCCCGGCACCCGGGCACGCCGCCCCGCGCCTGCCGACCGGCCACCGGCCGTTTTCCACAGCCCCGCACCTCGGCGAGCCCCGCGCCTGCCATGCGGTCAACCGGCCACTGGCCGTCCGGCTGTCCCACCGCTGACCGTCCGGGCATGCCACCTCGATATGTCTGACTCCGATCCGGAGCGGGATCTAGCATCGGCTGGTGGAGGTCGAGCAGATCGAGCGGATGCGTGACTTCAACCGCTACTACACCCTGCGCCTCGGCGTGCTCACCGACCGGTACCTGGGTCAGGCCCGGCCGTTCGGCCAGGCGCGGCTGCTGTTCGAAATCGGCGACGGCAGCGACCTGGGCGAACTGTGCACCCGCCTGGACGTGGGCGCCGGCTACCTGCAAGACATGCTGCGCGCCCTGCAGGAACAGGGCCTGGTACAGATGCGGGACCAGGTCGCCGAACTCACCGACGCCGGCCGCCGCGAACGCGCCGACCTGGAGGAACGCTCCAACGCCGGCATCGCCGCCCTGCTCGGCGAACTCACCACCGGCCAGCGCGAACGCCTCATCAGCGCCCAGGACGAGATCCGCCGCGTGCTGCGGGCCGCGGCCGTCGTCGTCGAGGCGGTGCCACCCGGCTCCGCCGTGGCTCGTGACAGCCTGGCCCGTTACGCCGCCGAACTCGACACCATCTTCCCGGAAGGCTTCGACGAATCCACCCTGACCCGCCCGGAGGACGTGACCGGCACCCAACTGGTCGCCTTCGAAGACGGGCATCCCGTCGGCTGCGGCCTGTGGATCCGCCTCGGCCCCGGCATCGCCGAGATCCGCCACCTGTGGGTGGCCCCGGAGGCGCGGGGCCTCGGACTGGGCCGCAAACTGCTCGCCCGGCTGGAGGTCGACGCCGTCAACCACGGCATCGACACCGTCCGCCTGGGCACCCATCCACTGCTGACCGAGGCGCTGGCCCTCTACCGGACCAGCGGCTACACCAACATCGGCGGCTACAGCGACGTCCCGTACAACCAGCTCGCCTTCGAGAAGGTGCTGGTCAGTGCATCCGCCGCCGCACCCGGGACAGGTCGTGCGGCCGCGACGTATCCACCGTCCGCGGCATCTGCATTTCGCCGAGCCGCAACGGAGTCAGGGTCTCGTCGATAGCCTCCATGATCAGCCGGGTGCCCTGCATGGCCTGCGCGCCCGGCGACCCGGACCCCGCGCCGGCAAGATCAACCGCCCGGTCCCCGAACCGCACCTGCACCACCGGCCGCCGCACCAGGGCCTTGACCAAGGCACGCCCGAGCCCTTTCGGCGCCTCCCACGGAATCACGGCATGCGTGCCCCACTGCGCGACCGGCAGCACCGGCGCCCCCGACAGCTGCGCCATCCGTGCCGTGCCGGTCTTGCCCCGCTCCGGCCACATCCACGGATCCAGGCCGATGCGCCCCTCCGGATACACCAGCACCGCCGAGTTCTCCGCCAGAGCCTTCGCAGCCACCGGCAGCGCGTCAGCAACGTGCATCGTGTTGCGATCCACCCGGATATGCCCACAATGCCGCATCACCGCCCCGACCACCGGCGTCCGGAACACCCCACCCGTCGCCATGATCCGCGGAACGACCCCCGCCTTGTGGCAGGCCGCCATGAGCACAACTGGATCGAACGGGCTGACATGATTGGCCGCGAGAATCACCGGCCCACCCCGCAACTCCTCCGGCACACCGTTCGTCACACGAAGCCGGGCCAGCGGGAACACCACGATCCTCGACAGAGCGAGCAACAGCCGCCATAGCCGCGGCACTCGCCAAACAGGTGACGTGTCCATGAGGCTCGAATAATCGCACGCCCACAAGGCCTTCCTCCATCCGCCTTCACCCGCCAGTCCACTTCCCGACCACCACACCTCACCGCCCGTCCCCCCAAACGCCACACACCCCTCCGCCCTCACACACCGCCCCCACACCCGTCAGCCCGTCCGACAGCGACCACCACGCGGCCCGCTCGCCCGCACCGGCTCACCCGACAGCCACCCTCAAGCCCGGCGGGCACCAACCACCGCGGCCTACTCTCACGCACCGCCTCACACCGACGGCCCCCGTCAGCCCGTCAGCCCGTCAGCCTGTCAGCCTGTCGGGCAGCGGCACCCGGGCGGCCCGCTCTAGCACTGCCCTCACCCGTCGGCCACCGTTCGGCCCGCCTGTGAGCAGCCATCGCGCGGCAGGCTGTGCCTCACCGTCAACCCGTCAGTCACCGTCAACCCGTCTGGCAACCGGGCCGTCAGCCTTCAGCCGTCAGCCACCGCGGCCACCACGGCACCGCCCTCGGCCTCGTTCAGTCCTTCCTACAGCGGCCACCGAATAGCAGCTGCCCATCACCGCTCGGCTGCTTCTCGGCGGCTTCGCGCGAATGTGGGAGTACCTCGGCAACGGTGTGAACGTGGCACCAACCCCGTGCCTGTCGGCCTTCGGGTGAGTTGATCTGCTGGCCGTGCGGATGCGCTGTTTCAGGTCCGGGTCAACCGCGGAATCGCACGCCAGCAGATCAACACCTGGTGGGGGTGGCCGCAATCCGGAAGGCGTCGGGATCCGGGTCGATGGTGGGCGGTTCTACCGGCTGGCCGTGAGCGCGCCTCGGCCCGCTCGGATCCGCACTCCCGACCGGCCCGCCAAGGCCTCCTTGGGCCCGTCGCGCCCGTTACGCCCGTCGCGCCCGTCACGCCGCCTTGGCCACCGTGCGCTCGTTGACGCGCACTCCCGCAAATGGTTCCTCGGGCACGCTAGACGTCCCGCTTCCCCTGTGACCGTGTTCCGGAGCATGGTGTGTTCCGGAGTTTTGACACCCGTTGTGGGTGTCAGCAACACCCACAACGGGTGTCAAAACTTCAGGAGACAGTGGCGCTGCGGGCGTTCTTTCCGCCGCCTTTGAGGCGTTCGCGCCCCGCCGGCTTGAGGAGTGGGCGACCCCCGTAGGGAAGGAGCACGGCGGCCTTGCCGCCTTTGAGGCCTTCGGTGACCCGTGGGGCAGAGCACGGCGGCCTTGCCGCCCTTGAAGCGTTGGGCGAGCCGTCGGGCAGAGCACGGTTCACTGTGCCGTGGCTGGTCTGCACCGGTCCCGCCATGACGGGGCGACCCTGCCCCACAGAAGTTCGGCCGGCGGCGGGGGACCATCTCGCTAACGGTGGCGAGTGGTGGTGCGATGGTCTGCACTGGCCTTGCCGGAGGGCACTGCCGGGGGCGGGTAGGAGGCGCTACTGCGAGGTGCCGCTGCGAGGTGCGATGCGCTACTGCGAGGGTGAGGGTGAGGGCCCGGCCGGCGGCGGGGGAGTGGGGGCCCGGCGAGGGGTGATCGATACGCTGGCGGCATGGCCGGAAACGTGCAGGCGTTGCTGCTGAAGACCTCCGAACAGAAGCCGCGCCGGGCAGCGCTGCCTACCGTCCCGTTGGCCGCTGACAGCGGGTTGGTGCTTTTGCCGCTAACAGAAGAGATCGTCGCGAGCGTGGTGCCGACCGCGGCGGACGACCCGCCCGTGGACGGCTTCTACGAACTGGCGACCGGGGTCGCGGAATGGGCGCGCCGGCAGTCGATGGACGGCGATGTGGCGTACCTGCATAGCGAGTTCTTCGGAGGCGGCGGGTTCCATGCGGCGATGGCATGGCGCGACGGGGCAGTCGCGTGGGGGCCGCTGTTCACGGCAACCTCCGACGGCGAAGCGGAGGACCACTACGCGACAGTGACCGACCTTCGTGACATGGCGGTCAACGTGATGCTGCGATGGTGGGGCGTGCAGCGGGCAGACCAGATCGACGAGTTCACCGCCGCCGGCTTGAGCCGCTGCCGGTGGACGCAGGAGTGGGCGGCACTGATCGCCCCGGAGCCGCCCACCGCGGTGTGAGCATCGGTAGGCGGCACCGCACACCGCACCGGTAGATGACACCGCACACCGCGGTGTGAGCACCCGGTAAGCGGCACGGCCCTCCACGGTGAGCACTGCGACAAAGCAATGTGAGCGGTCTACGTGAGCTGGTCAGCCGAAGGCGTTCAGACCTGTGGTGTGACGGTCGGTCCTGGCTCCACCCGGGCGGGGCAGCTCCAGTCGGTCCCAAAGCCGACCCGGGGCGGCCCAACAAAACCGCAGCCCAGCGCTCCCCGCGCCCCTGATGCTCCTCTTGAGGGGTCGGGCCACGTAAGCCCCCCGGGTAAAGCCGATCTTGAGGGTGGGGCCATACTGAGCCGTCGGGATGAAGCCAGGCGGGACCATCAGAACCAGACCTGACGGCTCGTGCGAGGGTGACCGGAGGCCGCGAGAACCTGAGCGGTCAGGGGGCCGGAACCGATAAAACCTGAACTGTCCACGGACCTGAACCGTTCGCGAGGACCTGAACTGTCCACGGGCGGTCCGAAGGCCGTCAAGGTCACCATCGGAGGCCGTCAGATCGCTGCGGGGTGGTCGCGCCCCCAGGATGTACCCGGCCGCAAAACCGGGACGACGCGGCCACGGATGGCCGACGCTGTCGGCATGACGATCCCGCAAGCCTCGCGGCGTACCGCCGCTCTCTCGTTTCTGCGATGCTGCGCGACAGCGGCCATGACCGCGACGTGCGCCCTCACCGCCGGCGCGACCGCCGTCCAGGCGGCCCCGGACATCTCACCGCCCACCCGGGAGGCGCCGCTGACCGCCGGCCAGCTAGGCGCCGCGTCGCTCGCCGGCAGGTCGCCCGCCACCTGGGCGCCCGCGCAGAAGCCGTTCGCTGACAAGCCGCCCGCCACGGCACGGCTCACGAAAGCACAGCGGAAAGTACTGGTCGAGGCGACGCGGCGCTACCACGACGTGGACCAGGCACTGGCCGACGGATATCTGGCCACCGACCACTGCGTGCCGGGAATGGGCTGGCACTACGCCCACCCGGGACTGTCCGCCGACGCGGCGATCGACCCGGTCTGGCCGGAGGTGCTGCTGTACGTCCCCGGCCGGGACGGCAGCCCACAACTCATCGGTGTCGAATACTTCAAAGCCGACGCCGACGGCAGTCTCACGACCGACAGCGACCGGCCCACCCTGTTCGGCAACGCGTTCAACGGCCCCATGGCCGGCCACGAGATGCCGCCCGGCGCCCCGCCGATGCCGGTCCACTACGACCTGCACGTGTGGCTTTACACCGACAACCCGGCCGGCGAACTCGCCATCGAGAACCCTCAGGTCACCTGCCCGTAAGCACACCGACGTTCACCTCGATCACGCGCCCGCAAGCGGCTCGGGCCCCACCCCGATCACCGGCTCGCGGGCGCGCCCGGAAACGGTGAGTTCGGCCACCACCACAGCCTGCCCACCTGCAGGCCCGTCATCGAATGGCTACTCTCAGAGACGGCGCCCGCGATCGTGGGCGCCCCGGACGAGTGCGTGTCGTACCCGGCCTGACAAGACGACCGCCCTTGAGGTGATCTGTCATGGCCTGGCTCGTTCTTGTCATCTCCGGCCTGCTCGAGACCGTCTGGGCGATCGCCCTGGACCGCAGCGCCGGCTTCACCCGCCCCGCACCCACCGCCGTCTTCGCGACAGCACTGGCGCTCAGCATGCTCGGCCTCGGTTACGCCCTGCGCACCATCCCGGTCGGCACCGGCTACGCCGTGTGGGTCGGCATCGGCGCGGTCGGCACCGCCCTCGTCGGCATGATCGCCCTCAACGAGCCCGCCAGCCTGCCGCGCATCGTCTGCCTGCTGCTGGTGCTCTGCGGCGTAGCGGGCCTCAAATACTTCCACTGACCGGCACCGCTCGCCCACACAGCCCGCCTACCGATCCCGGGCCACGATCCCGGGCCACGATCGCAGCGGCCCGGGAACACCGGCACCGGATCAACCCGCCTCGCCCAACTCCGCCAGACGGGCCTCCACCTCGGCGAGCTCGGCCCGCAACCGCTGCGCCTGCTGCTCAGCCTCGGCCCGCTCAGCCGCCACGATCTGCTCGACCGCCTCCTGCACACCAGGCACATCGATCAACGACACCATCTTCAGCGCCTCCGCCGGCCGGATCACATAAGGCCGGGCCAACGCCTTCGCCCCCTGATTGGCCGCCACCGTCCACTCGCCGTCGCCATAAGCCAGCGTCACGGTCAGGCCCGGCGACGCTTTCGCCCTCGCCGGCCGAGCCGCCTTACGGGGAGCCGCCACCTCGTTGCCGCCCTTACCGTCGGTCACCGCAACACTGTCCTCACTTGTCTTCTTGGTCCGCTGAACGGGCGGCTTGACCGGCAACGGCTTGTCGATCAGGAACGCCGGCCCGGACAGCACCGGCTCCGGCGGCTCCACCACCACAGGCGCCACCTTCTTCGGCGCCGGCCCCTTCGGCGCGACCCGCAGGTCACTGGGGGAGAAGGGCAGCTCGTCACGCCCGAACTTGACCACCACCCACTCATCCGACACCGCCGGATCATCGAGCCCCACCACCTGCCCGATCTGCCCGGCAATCTGCCCAGCCGCCTCCGTGAACTGCACCCGCGGCTTCCGGCCGGCCGCCAGCGCCTCCCGGATCTGCTGCAGCTCCTCCGCGGACAGCCCACCGGTTTCCACGCCTGCCGCCGTCATCACCCCACCACCTTCGAACGCCTGTATCAGAGCGGCTTCTTTCTACCAGCCACCACCGACAAGAACCGCACACCACACCGAAGTGATCATGCAGGCAACGGCGAACGCCCCGTCACGCAATACTCCCGGCCAGCCGGATCCCGCAACGTCGTCCAGTCACCCGGCACCCGCCGCACCACCACCGCACCCCACCCGACATGCCGCTCCACCTCGGCATCCACGTCATCACACGCCAGATCCACATGCACCCCGGCCACCTCACCACCGGTGCGCTGCAACAACAACCGCAACCCCAACCCCGCCGGCCGCTCCAACCAGGAGAACTCCGGCAGATCCGACGACCGCCGCTCCCACCCGGTCACCGCCGCCCAGAACCCGGCCTCCCGGTCATGCACCGCCCCAGGAAGATCCAGACACAACTGATCCACCACACTGCTCTGCCCACCCGGCCACCGCACCGGCGCCGGCCGCCGCCGCTCCCCGCCCCACCGCACCAGACAGAACACGATCCCCGCCGGCGACCGCGACACCACCAGACCATCCTCGGCCGCGACCAGCGTCGCACCCAACGCCGCCACCTCGGCCGCTGCCGCAGCCACATCGTCCACGTGCAGATCCAGATGCGCCCGCGCCGGAGAATCCCCGACCACCTGCACCCGCAGACACGCATCCCCGTCCCCGGGCAGCAGCGTCGCGAACGCCCCGCCACCCCGCCGCGCCGACAACCCCCACCCCGTCACCGCCTGCCAGAACGACTCGACCCCAGGATCCGGACCGCCACCCGCACCACCCGGAGTGTCCAAGAACCCGGTCACCCACCGCACGATCACGCCACCACCCGCCCCGTCCGCATCGCCGACGCCACATCCGGACGCCCGAAACCCTCAGCCAGCCGCGCCGCCGAATCCCACGGGTACACCACCGACCGGAACACCACCTCCCACCGCCCCGACACATCGTCGACCACCGCATACCGCGCATGCGGCGACCCGGCCTCCATCCGATGCGGGTACGGCTGCTCATCCTCATAAGCCGGCCACCCCACACTGCCCGGATTCACCACCAGAGCCCCACCCGGCAACCGCATCGACCCGGGCAGGTGAGTGTGCCCACACAGCAGCAACGAATACCCACCCACCTCACCGAGCCGCTCCACGACCTCGTCCACCGTCGACTCCCGCACCCCACCCGGCTCCACCGTGTGCAGCAGATACCGCAGATCGTCGCTGGGCGTACCGTGAAATGCCAAAACCCCGGGAACGGGGGAGAGAACCGCCGGCAGCGACCGCAGCCACGCCAGATGGTCCTCGGAGAGGACCGCCCGGGTAAGCCGGTCAGCCATCCCGACCCGATCCGGCCCGAACGTCAGCAACTGCCGCTCATGATTCCCCGCGACCGTCGCCAACCCCACCCCCATCAACCGGTCCGCGGTCTCCGCCGGCCGCACATAACCCGACAGCAGATCCCCGCAATTCACCGTCACATCCACACCCTCGGACCCGATCGCCGCCAGCACAGCGTCGAGCGCCGGCAGATTGCCATGGACATCGGAGATCACCGCAATACGCATCCGGCCATCCTGCCCACCGCCCGCCACGAGGCATCGCCGCACCCCTCAACCCGCCGTCGCCTGAAGCCCGCGACCGGCTCCCCACCGCGCGACCGCTACACCAGCGGAGGCAGGGGGAGAGGCACCCCCGGCAACCCGTCCATGCTGCTCGCGATGTAATCCTTCTTCGCGAAATACGCGCTCAACGACGCGTCATCCTCCCGCGCGAAACGCTTCGCGTGCAGATCACGATCACCGTCGTACGTCATGAAAGGAACCGCATAACCGCACGAATCCCGAATCACCTCAGCCCGCACAACGATGATCGCCCGCAACCCGTGCAGGGTCACATCGATATCGGGAAAGAACCCGACCAACTCCGCCCACCGCACGTCATCACGAAACACCGCCTCACCCCGGCCATGAACCCGCACGATGTTCGGCGGCCCCTGAAACGCACACCACATCAACGTGATCCGGCCGTTCTCCCGCAGATGAGCCACCGTCTCCGCGTTACTGCCCGCGAAATCCAGGTACGCCACCGTCATCTCGTCCAGAACCGCGAACGACCCCCGCAACCCCTTCGGCGACAGATTCACCCTCCCGTCGCCGTCCAGCGGCGCCGTCGCCGTGAAGAAGACCGGCTGCTCCTCGATGAACTCCCGCAACCGGCCCGAAATCGACTCATGCATCTTCCCCATGACGCCATTCTCGACCCAAGGTCAACCGACACCCATCCACCAGCCGGGTACGCCCACCACCGCTACACCAGAAGCCCGGCCTCCACCAAACCCAACGGAGCCCACCACCCGGCACCGGCACACCCATGCCGCGGACCCATCGCCCGTACACCGCACGAACCTGCACCCGCAGCCGGCCACCGAAACTCCACAACAGCCGACCACACCGGCTAGACCGGCATCGCCCTCGACTGCACGCCCGCCAACTCCAGCAGCCGAGCACCATCACCCAGCGCGCCGACACCACTCGAACCCACCGAAACATCACGGGGACTCAACGACACCTCCGCCCGCAGCGACGGCAACTCCCGGCCCGCACGCTCCACCATCACGATCGCCGTCACCAGCCACCCCTCCAGCAACGACCGCAGAACTTGATGACTCGACGACCGATACTCCAGCACCAGCGCATCCACGAAACGAACGAACACGTCCACATCGATCGCGTACTCGTCAGCCCACATCCCACCGATCCCCGACGGCAACCCCACCAGCGAAGACACCACCTCCGACGTACGCACGAACAACACCGCCACCCGACTCGACGGATTCCACAGAGAGTTGCGATCACCGTCGTTGAAGTACTGACTCATCCCACTCCACCCCGTCCACCCGCCGACCGCAGCACAGTAACCGGCAGGGGAGCAGCCCACAGACCGCGACAGCGCAACGACGCTTGATCACCGCGCCGACGCTCTGGGCGCCCGGCGAATCACACCGACCAGCAGCGGAAAGTAGCCGGGCCCAGCCCGATCCACACCCGACACCGCCACCGGCGGGAGACCGACCGACCAACGGCCAACTCGAGACCCACAGGGGGAGCGGCCTCCGCTCGACTCTCTCGACATCGCTCTGGGCCCACCCGGACGGGCACGACACCCCACCTTGTGGCGCCCGAGCCGCCCCGCGCGGGCATCGCGAATATTGTCGGACCCATCCCGGACCTGGCCATCCCGGTCGAAGAGGGCGACCTCGATCCGCCCGCAGCCACAACGGCGGGGAGATGGCCCACGCGCGACAGCGGCGTGTTCGCGCTTATAGGAGCTCGACGGCGTGCTCCCGTGTGGGAGCGCGGGTGCACTCGTCCACGAGATTCCCGAACCGTCCGCTTCCGGCGTTCGCCTAGTGGCCTGGCTGCTGTTGGGCCCGGCTACGCGAACTGGCTGTGCGAACCGTCCTGCCGACAGCCTCTCCTCAGGCCCCGATCGCCCACGAATTTATCAGGTCGATAATGAGCATTATGTCAACCTATCTCCAGAAGGGGCTCCGGAAGCCCTCTCCTATGCACCGTTGAGAGATGCAGTCGTAGTAGAGGGATGCCGCCGTAGCCCCAGCCACGTCACCCGAACTCTGCTGGCCGCCGACATTGCTGGTGGGCTCGAGCAGAAGATGCAGCCCGGGACGAAAGATGCAGCCGTAGCCAAGCCGCGACATGCCGAACTCATAGCACGCCTAAGCGACGGCCGACCGCCGTGCGTGAGCGACGGCCGACCGCACAGCGAGCGCGCCGGCCCGGTTGGCCTGGCGCTTCTGGTCGGTCGCCTGCCTGGCGGCCGGCTGTCGCTCACGCACGTCACCGATCGACGATGGCACCTCCCGGCTACGGCTAGGCCCGGCCGGGCTGCTGCGAGCCGTAGCGGAGACGCGCTAGGCCTCGCTCTTAACGTCGCAGGGCGACGGCTCGCCGTCGGGTGAACGGCGGGCGAGCTTGCCGGTGGCGGCCAGCCGTCGCCGAGACGCGCTATCGCCGGCTCGTGACGTGCGTGAGCGACGGCTGGCCGCAGTTGGCCCCCTGTCAGACCCAGCGAGCCGTCGCCGGGACGTGTTGATGACGACGCATAACGCGACTGAGCGACCGCCGACAAAGCTGGGCGGCTGCCCAGCGGCGGCGATGACGGCGGCTGCGCGGGCTGCGACCGCGACCTCTGCGCCCGCGGCTGCGGCGGCTGTACAGCCACAGCCGTCGGTGGCTGTGGCGAGGCTGGGCGTGTGGGTGCCCCGCTTCCCCGGCTGGGTGGTGGGCGCTGGGTGGCGCGAGGTGGCGGCCTGGAGGGTCGGAGCGCTCAGTGGTGGATCTGGTGGCGTGGCGGGGCGCGACTGGCAGGGGTTATTTGGGGTGTAAACGGTCATAAGTCATCTTCAGGCGCGATGGATCATGGTGGGACCAGCGCAAACGCCGATAATTGCTGCATAATATGCCTTATGCAGCATATGTCAATCACTGAGTTGATCGACGACTTCCTGGCCGCGCGTGCCACGAGGAAACCTTCGGTGCACACGCTGTCGGCGTACCGCCGGGATCTGAATCTGGTGGTGGGTCTCGCCGAGCCCGCGCCGCTCACCGTGAGTGACCTCTCCCCTCGCGTGCTGCGGGCCGCGTTCGCGCGGTTCGCAGCCGACCGCTCCCCCGCCTCGGTGTCGCGGGCCTGGTCGTCGTGGAACGCGTTCTTCACGTTTCTGGTGACCGAGCAGGTGGTGGCCGGCAATCCGATGTCGGCGGTGGACAAGCCGCGGCAGTCGGTGCTGGTGCCGAAGCCGTTGCGGGGTGAGGACACTCCGGAGGTGCTGTTGCGGGCGGTGAGCACGAAGGACGAGACGCAGCGTGATCCGTGGCCGGAGCGGGATGTGGTGGTGCTGGCGCTGGCGTTGTGTGCGGGGCTGCGGTTGTCGGAGATGCTGGCGTTGCGGGTGGGTTCGGTGAGTGGGCGTGCCGGTGAGCGGCGGGTGGAGGTGGCCGGTAAGGGTGGGCGGCCGCGGACGGTGCCGATCGAGGATGGGCTGGATGCGGCGGTGGCGCGCTATCTGGACAGTCGGCGGGTGCGGTTCGGGCGGGTGGCGGCGACGGCTCCCCTGTTGGTGGATCGGCGGGGTGGGGCGTTGCAGCGGGGTGGTCTGCAGTATCTGGTGCGGTCGTGTTATCGGCGTGCGGGTATCGGTGACCGGGTGCCGCGGGGTGCGCAGTTGCATGCGTTGCGGCATACGTTCGCGACGCGGTTGGCGGAGGACGGGGCGAACGCGTCGGAGATCATGCGGTTGCTGGGGCATGCGTCGTTGGCGACGTCGCAGTCCTATATCGAGGTGACGGCGGAGCAGCAGCGGGCGGCGGTTCAGGCTAACCGGACGAATCGGGTGTTGAGTGAGTTGGGGTGACGGTGGTCTGTCAGAATCCGGGCATGACTGACGAGAGGTTCAGCCGGCGGTCGCTGTTCGGGCGGATTCTGCTGGTGGCGGGTGGTGCGGCGACGCTGTTGACGCTGACCGGGTGCCCGGGTGGCGAGCCGGATGACGACGATGACGATGACGGGGGCGGGGAGGACGACGATTGATGTTGTACGGAATTGACGGCCGTTCCCGGTAGCCACTACTCCCCCGGTCCTCCGCGCGAGGTTCCGCCCGGGTCAGGGCCGTAGCGCGGCCACCGGGCGGAATCCGATACTCACGGCACACCCGCGGTCGACTTTGGTAGCTACTGCGGTCCCGCGGTGTGTGGGCATGCGGGTTGTCGGGTTGTGGGCGCTGGCGACGTGGTGCGCCGAGTGTGTGTGTGGTGGGTTCACGGTCGCGGAGTACCCGTTGGTGCTGCTGTTTCTGGGGCCGTTGTACGGCAGTGTGGCGGTGCTGATCCGGGAGGTGGCGCGGCGGCGCGGTGGTGGCTGGCCGGTGATGGTGTTGCTGGCGGCGGCGTTCGGGCTGGTGCAGGCCGGTGTGGTGGATCAGTCGCTGTTCGATCGTGGGGCGCTGGCGGGTACGCGGTTCGCGCAGTGGAATCGTGAGGCGGGGCGACGCGGGTGCCGTGGCCGGGTTTCAGTGCCGAACAGTTGTTCGATTTCGTCGGTAACCATGTGTGGCTGAGTGTCTGTGCGCCGATCGCGGTGGTGGAGGCGTGTGTCGCCCCGGCGCGGCGTGAGGTGCCGTGGTTGGGCCGGCGGGCGGTGGTCGTGCTGGTGGTGCTCTATCTGGTGAGCAGCCTGATGATCTGGTCGGAGTCCGGTCGGGTGCTGTCGGCGGCGCAGGGCGTGTTCGTTGCGGTGGTGGCCGCGATGGTGTGGCGTCCTTCTCCCCCGCCGGTATGGGGTGTGCATCCGTTGGTTCTGGGTGCGCTGGTGCTGGGGGCGCATGTGGCGAGCTGATTCGCTCGGCGCGCGGTGGCCGGGGGCGGTAGCGACGGCATGTGGTGGCGGGGTGGGGTGCCGGTCTGGTGGCGGCGGCGGGTGCGGCGTTTCTGCATCCGCCGTATCAGGCGGCGGCGCCGTGGTTGGCGGTGGCCAGTGACGTGGGCGGTGCGGTGTTGGTGGCGTCGTTGCTGGTGGTGGCGTATCGGCGGGCTGGTGTCGGTGAGCCGGTCATGGGGCGTGCGCTCGGGTGAGGGCTGCGGCGAGGAGGGCGACGGTCCGGTCGGCGTCGTGGGTGAGCCGGTGCAGGGTGGGTCGTGCGGCGTCGGGCGGCATGTCGGCGAGGGCCTGGGTGAGGCGGATCCGGGTCGCGGAGTCGGCGGTGGGTGCGGTGAGTTCGTCGGTCAGTGCGGTGAGGATCTGGTCGGTGTGTGCGGGGTCGTGTGCGAGTGTGCCGAGGATGTCGGCGGCGTCGACGTCGTTGGTGCCGGTGGCGACCATGGTGACGAGGGTGGGTACGGCTGTGGTGGCGCCGCGGAGGCCTGCGGCGAGGGCGGCGTGTGCGCGTACGGCGGGGTCGGGGTCGTCGAGGGCGCGGGTGAGGATCGCGGTGGCGTGGTCGCCGGGTATCTCGGCGATGGCGCGGACGGCGCGGCGGCGGGTGTCGGGGTGGGGTGCGGTGGTGGCGGGTGCCAGGTGGGTGAGGGCGTCGTCGCCGGTGCGGGCGAGGGCCCAGTGGAGGGCGCCGGCGACGTTGGGGTCGGTTTCGGTGAGGATCGCGTCGGCGAGTAGTTCGGTGGGGACCGGGGTGTCGTCGGTGGGGGCGAGGATGGCCTGTTGGCGGCGGGCGGCGTGGGGTGAGTGGAGGCCGTGCAGGAGTTCGACGATGCGCAGGACGCCGGGCCAATCGTCGGGTGTCGAGGCGTCGACGGTGCGGAGTCGGTCGAGGAGTTCCTGTTGTTGCCGGAGGCGGTGTTCGGTCTGCCGGATGAGGTCGGCGACGAGGGTGGCCGGGGTGAAGGCGGGGTCTTGCAGGGCGCGGGCGATCTGGCGTAGGGACAGTCCGAGGGTTCGCAGGCTTTCGACGTGGAAGATGCGGCGGATGTCGTCGGTGGAGTATTCGCGGTAGTTGCCGTGGGTGCGGCCGGTGGGTTGGACCAGGCCGAGGGTGTCGTAGTGGCGCAGCATGCGGGTGCTGACCCCGCAGCGGCGGGCGACGTCGCCGATCAGCACGGGGTTTCTCCGGTGGGGTCGGGTTGCTGGGGGCCGAGGGCGACGATGCGGATGGCTTCGTCGATGTCGGGGGTGAAGGCGGCGTCGGGGTCGTGCAGGAGTCGCCGGGTGGCGTGGGCGTGTGCGCGGACGGTGGGGTCGTGGTTGGTGAGTGCGGTTGTCAGGGCGGGTTCGGCGGCGTCGGCGAGGGTGGCGATGGCGCGGCTGAGGCTTAGTCGCAGGGTGCGGTCGCCGCGGCCGAGTTGGGTGGTCAGTTCTGCGGCGAGGGCGGGGTGTTCGCTGGTGGGCGCGAGGATGACGGCGGCGCGCCAGGCGCTGCGGGCGACGTCGTCGTGGGGGTCGTGCAGCAGGGTTCGGGTGATCGCGGGCCACGTGCCGTGGTCGCCGATCTTGGAGAGTGTGTGGAGTGCCTGGCTGCGGGCTTGTGGGTTCGGGGAGTGGAGTTCGGTGAGGAGCCGGGGCACGGTGGTCTCCGGGGGGAGGCGGGTCAGTGCCCAGGTGAGCATGTCGCGGACGAAGAAGTCGGGTTCGGTGGCGCATCGGGTCACGAGGGCGTCGGTGTGGGTGGGGTCGGCGTGGGTGCCGGCGGTGAGGGCTGTCTGGAGCCGGGTGGACGGGTTGGGGTCGTTGAGGGTGTCGAGCAGGGTCATGGGGACCACCTCCGGCGTCCCAGTGAAGACCTTGTCACAGTGTCAAGGTCAAGTTCGGGTCGGTGGTGGAGGCGGAGAAGTTTTTTTGCGCGGGGGTGTCGAGATGGTGGTTACGGCGGCGTCCCTGTGGTGGAACTGCCGAACCTGAGGGAGTACGAGATGGCGAAATACCTGTTGCTCAAGCACTACCGTGGCGCGCCGGCTCCGGTCAACGATGTGCCGATGGCCCGGTGGACGCAGGAGGAGATCACCGCCCACGTTCGGTACATGCAGGATTTCGCCGCCAAGTTGGAGGGCACCGGTGAGTTCGTGGACGGTCAGGCGCTGTCTCCGGAGGGGACGTGGGTTCGTTCCGATGGGGAGGGGCGTCCGCCGGTGACCGATGGCCCGTTCGCGGAGACGAAGGATCTGATCGCGGGGTGGATGGTGATCGACGTCGAGTCCTATGAGCGGGCGGTGGAGTTGGCCGGTGAGTTGTCGGCGGCTCCGGGTGCCGGTGGTGAGCCGATCCATGAGTGGCTGGAGGTGCGTCCGTTCCTGTCGGAGGCGCCTACGGTGACCGAGTGAACGAGTCTGTGCTGCGGGACTTGGTGCCCGCGGTGATCGGCATCCTCGTCCGTCGCGGTGTTGATTTCGCGGCGGCCGAGGATGCCGTGCAGGATGCGCTGGTCGAGGCGGTGCGGGTGTGGCCGGGTGAGCCGCCGCGGGATCCGCGGGGCTGGCTGGTCACGGTGGCGTGGCGCAAGTTTCTCGATGCGGTGCGTGCGGATGTGTCGCGGCGGCGGCGTGAGGAGCGTGTCGAGGGTGAGCCCGAGCCGGGTCCGGCTGTGGTTTCCGATGACACGCTGGCGCTGTATTTCCTGTGTGCGCATCCGTCGTTGACGCCGGCGTCGGCGGTGGCGTTGACGTTGCGGGCGGTGGGTGGTCTGACGACGCGGCAGATCGCGCAGGCTTATCTGGTGCCGGAGGCGACGATGGCGCAGCGGATCAGCCGGGCCAAGCGGACGGTGTCGGGGGTGCGGCTGGATCGGGCCGGTGATGTCGGCACGGTGCTGCGGGTGCTGTATCTGGTGTTCAACGAGGGCTATTCCGGTGATGTGGATCTGGCGGCGGAGGCGATTCGGCTGACCCGGCAGTTGGCGGCGGGGGTGCGGGAGCCGGAGGTGGGGGGTCTGCTGGCGCTGATGCTGTTGCACCATGCGCGGCGGGCGGCGCGGATCGGGCCGGACGGTCGTCTGGTGCCGCTGGCGGAGCAGGATCGCCGCCGGTGGGACACCGCTTTGATCGCCGAGGGGGTGGTGGTGTTGCAGGCGGCGTTGTCGCGGGATCGGCTGGGTGAGTTCCAGGCGCAGGCGGCGATCGCGGCGTTGCACGCCGATGCGCGTAGTACCGGGGAGACCGATTGGGTGCAGATCGTCGAGTGGTACGACGAGGTGGTGCGGCTCACCGGCAGTCCGGTGGCCGAGTTGAACCGGGCGGTGGCGGTCGGTGAGGCGGACGGGCCGCGGGCGGGGCTGGCCGCGCTGGCGCGGTTGGATGCGGGGTTGCCGCGGTATGCGGCGGTGGCGGCGTATCTGCATGAGCGTGACGGTGATCTGGTGGCGGCGGCGCGGCTTTATGCGGAGGCGGCGCGGGTGGCGTCGAATCTGTTGGAGCGGGAGCATTTGACGCGGCAGGCGGCGCGGCTGCATGCGCGCTGATATTCCGGCGACATCGCATGGATGGGTGGGCATACTTGCGCGGTGACTGAGGACCTTTCGCGGCCGGCGACGCCGGAGCAGCAGCCGGATGAGCCTGGGCAGCAGCAGCCGGCGGCCGGGGCGCTGGAGCGGGAGCAGGCGATGCCGCACACGGCGGTGTCGTTGGCCGCCGATCTGCGGGCGCTGGGGCTGGCGGCGGGTGACACGGTGCTGGTGCATGCGGCGTTGCGGTCGCTCGGTTTCGTGGCCGGGAGCGCGCACGCGGTGGTGCTGGCGCTGCTGGACGTGCTGGGTCCGGAGGGCACGCTGGTGGTGCCGACGCACACGTCGTACAACTCCGATCCGGCCGGGTGGAGCAATCCGCCGGTGCCGGAGTCCTGGTGGCCGGTGATCCGGCGGGAGAACCCGGGGTTCGACCCGGTGTTGTCGTTGAGCCGGTGGATGGGTGTGCTGGCGGAGACGGTGCGGACGTGGCCGGGCGCGATGCGCAGTTCGCATCCGCAGGTGTCGTTCGCGGCGCTGGGTGCGCGGGCGGCGGAGATCGTGGGGACGCATCCGGTCGAGGACGAGCTGGGTGATGGTTCGCCGTTGGGTGCGGTGTACCGGCTGGGTGGCAAGGTGCTGTTGCTCGGGTGTGGGCATGCCAACAACACGTCGCTGCATCTGTCGGAGTGCCGGCAGGAGCAGCCGAAGATGGACGCCAACGGTGCGGCGGTGCGTGATGTCGACGGTGTGGTGCGGTGGGTGACGTGGACGGCGCCGGCCACGGATTCCGGTGATTTCGCGGAGCTCGGTGCGGCGTTCGACGTGGTGGGGCCGGTGGCGATGGGGAAGGTCGGTAATGCGACGGCCCGGTTGATGCCGCAGCGGGATCTGGTGGATTTCGGTGTCGGGTGGATCCGGGAGCACCGGCGCTGAGCGAGGTGTTGCGACGACGACCAGGGCCGGGCCGCTGAGAAAGGCGGCCCGGCCCTGGTCGTGTGTGGCTCAGGCGAGGTTGATCTGGACCTCGACGTTGCCGCGGGTGGCGTTGGAGTAGGGGCAGAGCTGGTGGGCGGCGTCGAGGACGGCCTTGGCGGTGGTCTCGTCGAGGCCGGGCAGTTCGGCTTCGATGGTGACGCTGAGGCCGAAGCCGCCGGTGGGCAGGGGGCCGATGCCGACGTCGACGGTGATGGCGGTGTCGACGAGGGTGACCTTCTGGTGGCTGGCGACGCGCTTGAGGGCGCTGTGGAAGCAGGCGGCGTAGCCGGCGGCGAACAGCTGTTCGGGGTTGGTGAGGGCGCCGCCGGGGCCGCCCATCTCCTTGGGGATGGCCAGGTCGAAGTCGAGGACGCCGTCGCTGGAACGGACGTGGCCGCTGCGGCCCTCGCCGGTGGCGGTGGCGGATGCGGTGTAGAGGGTGCTCATGGTTGTCCTTCGCGGGGGGTGTCGGCTGTGCCGCGGGCGCGGTGCAGCAGGGTGTGCAGTTGGGTGAGTTCGTCGGTGGTGAGGCCGGTGGCGCAGGCGAGGGCGTGGCTGAGGTCGCCGATGTCGGTCTGCAGGCGGGTGCCGGTCTCGGTGGGGTGGATCCAGACGGTGCGTTCGTCGTGGGTGCCGCGCTGGCGGCGCAGGTGTCCCTGGGTCTCGAGGCGTTTCAGCAGAGGGCTGAGGGTGCCGCTGTCGAGGCGCAGGGCGCGGCCGAGGTCACGGATGGTGGTGGGGCCGTCGTGCCAGAGGACGCGCATGACGAGGTATTGCGGGTAGGTCAGGCCGTGGGGGTCGAGGTGGGGCCGGTAGAGCGCGGTCATCGCGCGGCTGGCCGCATAGAGCTGGAAGCAGATCATCCGGTCCAGGGCGGTGCTCTCACGCATGCCAGAACAGTAGCGCCCAATCTAGTTGTGCACAACTGATCGGTGCCGGGAGTCACCACCGTGTGTGATCATGCGGCCATGGCGTTCATCCGCTTCCTCAAGCTCTCCCCCGCCGCGCTGGCCGCCCTCGTCGCCGGAGATCTCGACACCGCGAGCGCCGCGGCCGGGCACCCGCTGAGCCCGTTCCTGGTCGACGAGAAGTGGCTGTGGGAGATACGGCTCGCCGACATCGCGGTCAACCCGCAAGCCGGGGACTGGATCGCGCGAGCGGTCATCGCCGAACCCGAAGGGGTGGTCGTCGGTCACGGCGGCTTCCACGGGCCACCGGACGCCGACGGGGTGGTCGAGGTCGCCTACACGGTGGCGCCGGAGCACCGGCTGCGCGGGTACGCCACGGCGATGCTGGCCGAACTGCTGCGGCGCGCCGACGCCGACCCCCGCGTCAGCGCGGTGCGGGCCAGCATCCGGCCGGACAACATCGGCTCGAAGAAGGTGATCGCGGGCTTCGGATTCCGCAAGATCGGTGAGCAGTGGGACGCGACCGACGGGCTGGAGGACGTCTACCTGCGCCCGGCCACCGGCGAACCACCGGCGGCCGGCTGACGAACCAGGCCGGCGGGGCCGCCGCGACAGCCCCGCCGGCGCCGCGTGTCACGCGGCGGCGGCCCACCGCTGGCCGTGCACGTCGGTGGCCGACAGCCGGCTGCTCATGGTGCTGCGCGCGGCGATCTGCGCCGTGTAGGCGGCCCGGCGGCGTGCCACACAACCGTCCTTGGCGGCCGGGCCGTTCTGCTGCTCCATGTGGGTGTTGAGACCGTCACGCAGCAGTGCCAGGGCCTCGGTGCGCAACTGCGACACCCGCGACTCGGTCACGTTCAGCTCGGCGGCGACCTCCGACAACGGCCGCTCCTGCAGGAACGACGCCTCGACGACGAACCGCAGCCGCTCCGGCAGCACGGTGACCGCGTCGTGCAGGTAACCCAGGCGCTCCCGATGCAGCAGCATCTCCTCCGGGTTCATCGAGTTCTCGGTGACCATGTCCTCGGCCGAGCCGGCGGTGAACCCCTGCAACGACAGCACCGCGGCGCGCTGCACGTCGTCGTCGACGCTGGACAGCTCGTTGACCGCGACACCGAGCAGCTCGGCCAGCTCCTCGGCGGTCGGGGTGCGGCCCAGCTGGCGGGTCAGCTCCTCGCGGGCCACGTCGGCACGCCGAGCCCGGGCCCGCACCGAGCGGCTGGCCCAGTCCATGCTGCGCAGCTCGTCGAGCAGGGCGCCGCGGACCCGGACGGCGGCGAACCGGCCGAACGGGATGCCGCGCTGCGGATCATAGGCCTGCGCGGCCGTCACCAGCGCGGCATAGCCGGCCGAGGCGAGATCGTCGCGGTGCACATGCGGGGGCACCCGGAACAGCATCTCGCGGACCATGTGACCGACCAGCGCCATGTTGTCGCGGATGAGCTGCTCCTGCTCCCCGGTTACGACCCGGTCGGCCGCGCCCGGGCCGGTGGCGTCGGCGGGCGGGGCGGCAGCGTCGCGGGTGACGGACTGAAGCTGGGCGGTAGCGGTCATTTCGATTCCCCCTGTGTCGGCTGACCGGCGTTCAGGAGGAACTTTTCGCGGCTACGGGTGCAACAGGCAGGCACTCTCGGTTGCCGCTTGGTTGCACTGCTTTTTTCTTCTCAAGTCGGCGTCACACCGCTCGCCCACCACCGGCCGCGGACGGGCCACCACCCGCGGCCGGCGCGGTCTCAGCCGTGGAGCCTGCGGCCGCGTTTACCCAGCGGCACCTCCGACAGGTCCACGGTCTGCGAGGTGATCCGCTTGAAGCCGTACCCGCGCTCGGTCATCCAGGCCGCCGCCTTCGCCTCGGCCCGCTCGGTCACCCGCGGCACCTCACGCTCGTCATCGACGCGCTCCCCGAACCGGAAGCAGAAGAACGGCCGCGCCGCCAGGTCGTAGGTGAGGTGACCCTCGGCGGTGTAGTCGACCGCGAGGATGTCGCGGTGCTGGTCACCGGCGGCGATCAGCTCCGCCTTCTGGGCGTCGGACAGGTTGTCGAAGGACCCGCGGACGGTGACGCGGATCGTGCGGCTGGCGCTCATCGCGTCAGTATCGTGAACTACCCCGCGGCGCTGCCAACGAATTCCGCCGCCCCGCGCAGCCGCACCCGCAGCAGCCTCGCCGCCCGGTCGGTGACCAGCCGCAGATCGGCCGGCCGCGACAGGCCCAGCGCCGCCAGGCTGGCCGCCGGAACGGCCGCCGGGTCCAGGCCGTCCCGGCGGGCCACCAGCACCCCCAGGTCGTAGCGGCTGACCGCGTCGGCGCCGGCCACGTTCAGCACCCCGGCATAGTCGTTGCCGGCCAGTTCCAGCAGAGCGTCGGCCAGGTCGTCGACGTGCACCGGCTTACGGATCTCGTCGGTGAACAGGCCACCCGCCACCCGCCCGGCGATCAGATCATGGGTCAGCCGCTCGTGAGCGCCGCCGCCGTCGCCCAGGATCAGCGACGTGCGCACGACGGCCGCGGCCGGGACGATCGCCCGGACCGCGGTCTCGGCCGCCGCCTTCGCCGCCCCGTAGGCGTAGACCGGGTCGGGCCGGGCGTCCTCGTCGTACACGCCGAGCCGGCCGCTGAAGATCGCGTCGCTGGAGACGTGCACCAGCCGGACCCCGGCCGCGGCCAGCGCCACATGGGCGGCGCCGTCAGCGGTCGACGGCCAGTCGTCCCGGTCACGGCCGGCGGCCGCGTGGATGACCGCGTCCGGCGCCACCTCGGCGATCACCCGGCGCACCTGCGCCGGGTCCCGGATGTCCAGCCGCACGGTCGCGGTCGCCGCCGGCGCGGACACCCAGGTGCCGACCGCGTCCCAGCCCGCGGCCGCCGCGCGGCGCATGACACGGCGGCCCAGGCAGCCGTTTCCTCCGGTGACCAGCAGGCGTCTCACGCGACGACCCTAGTACGCAGCGGCAGGTCCCGGGCGGCCGCCCACAGCAGCACCCAGCCGACCGCGACCGCGCCGGCCGTGAGCGCGACCAGCGTGACGGCGCCGTCCGGGCCGAACCAGCATGTACCAGCTGGCCAGGAAGATCATCGGGTAGTCGCCGGCCTCGAACACCCGGTGGTCCTGCAGGGCGCGGGCCCAGCCGGCGGCCCGGTAGAGGACCGCCTCCGCGGCGTAGACGCCGGTGAGCAGCGCCGCCAGGACGCCGGCGGTGACGACCTGGAAGACCGGGTGCTGAATCAGGAACTCGCGGCGGGTACGGCCGTGCACGACCATCCTGGCCAGCACCCCGGTCGCGCTGTAGCCGTAACCGACGGCGAGCCAGTGCAGCACCTGCCCGGCGACGTCGACCGCGCTGATCGTGGCCGGCCCCCGGGTCACGGCGGCCGCCAGGATCACACCGACCAGCACGTACACGGCGCCGAGGAACATCACCAGGAAGACGGTGTGCGCACAGAACAGGTAGCGGGCGATCGGCCAGCGGCTCACGGGGCACCTCCGGTCAGATGGATGAACAGGTCCTGCACGGCGACCGGGCCGAGTTCCAGGCCGTACGCGCGGGCCAGGCCCCGCCGCTCGTCGCCGAGACCGCCGTAGAGGGTGACCTCCTTGGTCGGGCCCAGCCGCCGCTCGCCGAGCACGGTCAGCCCGTACACGAAGTCGTCGACCACCGACGCTGGGCCGGTCACCGACACCCCGCGCGAACGCAGGTCGTCGAGGTCCTCCCGCACCAGCAGCCGGCCCTCGTGCAGGATCAGCACCTGCTCGAACAGCGGGCTCTGCTCCTCGATCAGATGCGTGGACAGGATGAACGTGCGCGGATGCGCCAGGTAGTCGCGCAGCAGCTCATGGTGAAACAGCTACCGGGCGGCCGCGTCCATGCCCAGGTGCGCCTCGTCGAACATGGTCAGCGGCGCCCGCGACGCCAGGCCGACGACGATGCCGAACGCCGAGCGCTGGCCACGCGAGAGCCGCCCCAGCCGGCGCCGGCCGGACAGCCGAAACGGCCGAGCAGGTCGGTGGCGTACGCCCGGTCGAAAGGTGGGCCGCAGCATCGCGGCCATGCCGAGGATCTCGGCCAGCTGATCGGTGGGATCACCGAGGCCGCCGTCGTCCCGGATCAGGCAGATCCGGGTGGTGGACCGGGCGTTCTCGAACACCGGCTCACCGTCGAAGGTGACCGTGCCGCCGGACGGTTTCCGGAAACCGGCGAGCGTGGACAGCAGGGTGGTCTTGCCGGCGCCGTTGCGGCCCAACAAGCCGTAGACCCGACCGGCCGGCAGATCGAGGTCGAGGGGATGCAGGGCCGTCGTCTCACCGAAACGGACCTGCAGGGCGGTGGTAGTGATCATCGGCCGTCTCCCGGGATGAGCGCGGATATGCGGGCCACGATGTCGGCGACCGGAATACCCAGGGTGCGGGCCTCGGCCGCCATCGGTTCGAGCACCTCGGCGAAGAACCGCTCACGCCGTTGCCGGCGCAGCCGCTCCTGCGCGCCGGCGCTGACGAACATGCCGACCCCGCGCCGCTTGTAGATGACGTTCTCGTCGACGAGCTGCTGGAACGCCTTGGCGGCGGTGGCCGGATTGATGCGGAAGTAGGCGGCGTACTGATTGGTGGACATCACCTGCTCGTCGGCACCCAGCGCCCCGCGGAGCACGTCGTCCTTGATCTGGTCGGCGATCTGCCGGTAGATCGGACTGCGCTCGTCGAACATCGCCCGCCTCCACACGTCGAGACATCCAGGTTCCGGGGTTCGTTACTCCAGTAACTAACCATAGAACATCGATGCCCGGAACGCAGAGCGGCGCGGCGAGGAAGCCGGCCGGCACCGTGTTAGCGTCGAGCCGGACGCCTCCTGACGGCCGGCCCGACGGAGCCTTCATGACCCGCTGGAACACCCGCCCCGAAACCCCCGCCGACATCACGGCCGTGCACGCGATCATCGCCGCCGCCTTCCCGACCGAAGCCGAAGCCGACCTCGTCGACGCGTTACGCGCCGACCCGGCGGCCTGGATCGACGGCCTGTCCATGCTCGCCACCGGCACCGACGGCACACCCGCCGGGCACGCGCTGCTCACCCGCTGCCACGTCGGCGGGCAGCCGGCCCTCGCGCTGGCGCCCTGCGCGGTCCTGCCGGCGGCGCAGCGCACCGGCGCCGGGTCGGCGGCGATCCGGGCCGTCCTCGACGCGGCCCGCGACCGGGGCGAGAACCTGGTGGTGGTGCTCGGCCACGCCGGCTACTACCCGCGGTTCGGGTTCACCCGGGCCTCCGGATTCGGTATCAGCGCGCCCTTCCCGGCCCCGGACGAGGCGCTGATGGCGCTGGCCCTGGACCGGACCCGCCCGGTGCCGGCCGGCACCATCGCCTACGCCGCGGCGTTCGGCGTGTGACCCCCCAGCTCCGCTGATCCCGGTGACGGCGAGCCCGCGCCCCGCAAGCCGCGGCAGGTCCGGCCCGCCGGCGCGGACCTGCCGCCCCCCCCCCCCCCCGCGGGGGGGGGGGGGCCCGCCGCGCGGCCCCCCCCCCCCCCCCCCCGGCGGGGATCGGTAGCCCTACCGGCGGCTCAGGGCTTGACGATGTGGTGGATCGTGTCGAGCGCCTTGAGCCGGTCAGCGCCCGTACCGAGCAGGAAGTCCGGGATGATCAGCTCGTCGACGCCGACCTCGCGGTAGGCGTCGACCGTGCGGGCCACCTCGTCGGCCGAGCCGCCGTAGAACGGCGCCGTCACCCCGTCCGGCGGGCCGCCGTCGACCGACACCAGCGCCTGCGCGGTCCGGCCGATGGCCTTCGGGTCCCGGCCCACCTCGGCGCAGAACCCGTCGAGGACCCGCGACTTGTGGCCGATGACGTCGGGCAGCCCCCAGGTGTTCCACAGATCGGCGTACTCGGCGACGACCCGCAGCATCCGCTTCTCCCCCTTGGCCCCGATCATGATCGGGAGCGGGTCCTGCACCGGCTTCGGCTCGCAGACGGCGTCGGTGAGCCGGTAGTACTCGCCGTCGAACGTGGTCGTCGGGGTCCGCAGCAGCCCGTGCAGCACCTGCAGCGCCTCGACGAACCGGTCCAGCAGCCGCTTCACCGGCAGCAGCTCGATGCCGTACTGCCGATGCTCGTTGACCTGCCAGCCGGCGCCGACCCCGAGCACGAACCGGCCGCCGGTGATCTGGTCGACGGTCGCGGCCATGTTCGCCACCACCGCCGGATGACGGTAGGTGTTGCCGTAGACGAGCGTGCCGACTCGCACCCGCGGCAGCACCGCGCCGAGCGCGGCGACCAGCGAACCGGCCTCCAGCACCGGATGATCGGGGCGCACGTCCGGCGGGGTGTTCGGCATGAAGTGATCGGCGATCCACACGCCGTCCCAGCCGGTGTCGGCCGCGTGCCGGGCCACCTCCACCACGTCAGCGTAGGGCTGGGCCGCGCCCGGCCAGATCGAGAGTCGCATGGGCGCCACCTTGCCAGACCGCCCGCAGGGCCGTGCGCCGCGTTGACCTAGGATGCCCGCCATGCGGGTGGACGGGGAGACGGGGATCGTTCCCCTGCGGGCGATGACCGCGGGAGAGGTCCTGGACGCGGCGGTGGCGCTGCTGCGCCAGCGTGCCCTGCCGCTGCTCACCCTGTCGCTGGTGCTGGCCGCCGCCGAACAGCTGCTGCTGGGCCGGCTGCGCGACGCCGCCGGGCTGCGGCCGCCGTTCTACTACTGGGGCGTCGGCCCGGAAAACGTCTCCTGGGTGCCGGTGCTGGCCACCGGCTTCGCCACCGAGGCGTTCATCATCGCCGTCCTCGGCGGCTACGCGGGCGCCGCCGCCGGCCCCGCCCTGCTCGGCCGGCACGTCCGGCACCGCGAGCTGTGGCAGCGCTCCCGGCCCGCGGCGACGCTGCTGATCGCGCTGACGATGGCCGCGCTGACGTTCGGCGCCGCCATCGCCGGATTCGTCGGCGTCATCTTCGTCTACGGGCTGGCCGGCCTCGCCACCGTGATCCTGACCATCGACCGCACCGCCAACCCGTTCACCGCGCTGGGCCGCTCCGTCGGCCGGTCCGCCCGCCACGGCATGCGCGGCCTCCTCGTGCGGCTGATGGGCTACCTGACCTGGCTGGCGATCCGGCTCGCCCTGGGCAGCGGCTGGGTGTTCGCCGCCGAGAGGCTGACCCCGGTCTCCGGCACCGAGTGGTGGCTGTACTGGGCGGTGCCGATCGCCTGGGGACTGGCCAACGCCGTCGCCTACGCGGCCCTGGCCTGCATGGACGCGGTCCTGCTACTGGACATCCGGATCCGCACCGAAGGCCTGGACATCTCGGTGGGCCGGGCCCGCAGCCTGGGCCGGGACACCGAGGCCGTGCTGGTGGCTCGCTGATGAGAGGCTACGACGAGTTCCTCGGCGTGATCTTCGCGACCTTCCCGGCCGGCAAGGTGCTGCTGATCCTGCTCGCTCTCACCGCCCTGGTGGCCGCCGGCTGGTACTGGTTCCCGGCCTGGGTGCCGGACCGGCTGCCCCGCATCCGCCTGCCGAAACGGCGACGCCGCCAGCGCAAACCCCAACACGGCCAGAAACCCACCCGCCGCGCCCGCCCCCGGCGCGGCGAACCGAGCCGGGAACCGGCAGCGGCGGCCGGGTCGCTGGCCGACCGGCTCGCCGCCGAGGGCCGCTACGCCGAAGCGATCCGCGAACGCCTCCGCGACACCGTCACCGCCCTCACCCGCGCCGGCCTGATCACCCCCGAACCCGGCACCACCGCCGCCGAGCTGACCGCCGAGGCCGCCACCGGCCGGCCGGTCGTCGGACCCGCCCTGACCGGCGCCACCAGCCTGTTCTCCGAGGTCTGGTACGGCTACCGGCCCGCCGGCCCACCCGAGGACGAGCGGATGCGCCACCTCGCCGCCGAGGTGCGCACCGCGCTCGACGAGGGAGCCGCCCGATGAAACGCTGGATGCGCGCCGCCATCCCGTTCGCCGTCCTGACCACCCTGGTCAGCGGCACCCTGATCGTCCACGCGATCGAACAACCCGACCCCGACGACCCGGAATACCTCGCCCCCGACCAGGTGCGCGAGATCAGCGGCGGCACCCTCGCCGAACGGCTGCGCGCCCGCGGCGTCACCGTCGAACGGGCCACCAGCACCGAGGCCGCCGTCCAGGCCGCCACCGCCGCCGACGCCGCCGTCACCCTGTTCGTGACCACGCCCGACCTCGCCGACCTCACCGCGGTCCGCCGCCTGCCGGCCGGCAGCACGATCGTCGCGGTCGACCCGTCCCCGTCGGCGCTGCGCCGCAGCGGCTGGCCGGCCGAGGTGAGCCGCACCCACTGGACCACAGCGGTCACCGCACCCTTCTGTGGCGAGAAGCTCGCGAACGAGGCCGGGCCGGCCGCCGTCCGCAAGACCGAGTACCGCACCCCCGCCGCCGGCACCACCTGCTACCAGGGCGCCCTGGTGACCTTCCCGGTCAACCGGCACTCCGTCACCCTGGTCGGCTCACCCGACCCGTTCCGCGACGACCGGATCACCGAACACGGCAACGCCACCCTCGCCGTCGGCCTGCTCGCCCAGCACGAGCGGCTCGTCTGGCTCGACGTGCACACCCCCGACCGGCCGCCGCGCACCACCCCGCCGACCACCCCGCCGACCTGGACCCCCCCGCCGGGCTACGACGAGACCCCGCAACCGTGGCAGACCGGCGGCATCCCCGGCGACGGTGACGGCCGCGGCGAACCGGGCGACGGCGACCCGGGAGCACCGGCGACCCCGGCGACACCACCACCCGGCGACGGCGAGGACGAGGGCCTCGGGTCCGGGCCGATGGACCCCCCGCTGCTGCAGTCCCTGCCACCGGCGCTGTGGGCCACCCTGCTGCTGATCGTGCTGGTCATGCTCGCCCTGGCCGCCGCGGCCGCCCGCCGCCTCGGCGCCCCGGTCGCCGAACCCCTGCCGTCGCGGGTCCCGGCCAACGAGACGATGCTCGGCCACGCCCGCCTCTACCAGCGCGCTCGGGCCCGCGCCGCCTCCCACGACATCCTGCGGACGGCCGCCCGGCGCCGGCTGGCCGCCCACCTCGGCCTGCCCGCCGACGCCGACAGCGAAGCGATCGCCGCCCAGGCCGGGCTGCCCGTCCGATACGTGCGCGACATCCTCGACCGCCACCCGCCCGAGAGCAACAGCGACCTCGTCGAGGCCGCGACCCTGCTGCACCGCCTGGTCCGGGACGTCACCGAACCACACCGCCACGAAGGAGAGCAGTCGTGACAACCGATTCCCACCAGGCCCGCGAGGCGCTGAGCCGGCTGCGCGCCGAGGTCGGCAAGGCCGTCGTCGGTCAGGACGCGGTCGTCGGCGGGGTGCTGGTCGCACTGCTCTGCGGCGGCCACGTGCTGCTCGAAGGCGTCCCCGGCGTCGCCAAGACCCTGCTGGTGCGGACCCTGGCCGCCGCCCTCGACCTGGACACCAAACGCGTCCAGTTCACTCCCGACCTGATGCCCGGCGACGTCACCGGCTCCCTGATCTACGACGCGCACAGCGCCGCCTTCAACTTCCGCGCCGGCCCCGTCTTCACCAACCTGCTGCTCGCCGACGAGATCAACCGAACCCCGCCGAAGACCCAGGCCGCCCTGCTGGAGGCGATGGAGGAACGGCAGGTCACCGTCGACGGCGCCGCCCGCCCGCTGCCGCAGCCGTTCCTGGTCGCCGCCACCCAGAACCCGATCGAGTACGAAGGCACCTACCCGCTGCCCGAAGCCCAGCTGGACCGGTTCCTGCTCAAGCTGTCGGTGCCGCTGCCGCAGCGCGACGAGGAACTCAACATCCTGCGCGCCCACCACCACGGCTTCGACCCGCGCGACCTGAAAGCCGCCGGCGTCCACCCGGTCGCCGGGCCCGCCGACCTGATCGCCGGCCGGTACGCCGTCCAGCGCGTCGCCGTCGCCGACCCCGTGCTGGCCTACATCGTCGACCTGTGCCGGGCCACCCGGACCGCGCCCGCGTTCGAACTCGGCGCCTCACCGCGCGGCGCCACCGCGCTGCTGGCGGTGTCGAAGGCCAACGCGTGGCTGCACGGCCGCGACTACGTCGTCCCCGACGACGTGAAGGCGTTCACCGTGCCCACCCTGCGCCACCGGGTCCGGCTGCGCGCCGACGCCGAACTCGACGGCGCCACCGTCGAAGGCGTCCTCGCCGCGGTCCTGGCCGCCGTGCCGGCGCCCCGCTGATGATCACCCGGCGCTTCGCGCTACTGCTCGCCGCCGGACTGCCGCTGGTGCTGCTGCTGCCGGACCCGTGGCTCGCGGTCGCGGCGGTGACCGCGACAGCCGTGCTGCTGGCCCTGCTCGACGTGGCGATCGCCGGACCACTGACCGGACTGCGGCTGCACCGCGACGGCGACCGCACGGTGTGGCTCGGCACCACCGCCCGCGTGGTGCTGACCGTCACCAACACCGGCGACCGCGCCGTGCGCCTTCACCTACGCGACAGCTGGGTGCCGTCGGCCGGCGCCGGCCCGCTGTCCCACACCGCCGTGCTGCACCCGGACAGCGAACAGCCGTTCACCACCACCCTCACCCCGACGCGGCACGGCGACCGCCCCGCCGTCCGGGTCACCCTGCGCTCGATGGGACCGCTCGGACTGGCCTACCGGCAGCGCCGCCACCGGTGGAACACCGCGAAGACACCGGCCTGGACCCTGCGGGTGCTGCCCCGGTTCCCGTCCCGGCGGATCCTGCCGGAGAAACTGGCCCGGCTGCGCATCGTCGACGGCTCGGTGGTCACCCGCGGGCGCGGCCACGGCACCGAGTTCGACGCGCTGCGCGAATACGTGATCGGCGACGACGTCCGCTCGATCGACTGGCGGGCCAGCGCCCGCGCCCACGACGTGGTGGTCCGCACCTGGCGCCCGGAACGCGACCGGCGCGTGTTCTGCATCCTCGACACCGGGCGCACCTCGGCCGTACGCATCGGCGACGCGCCCCGGCTCGACGCCTCCATCGACGCGGCCCTGCTGCTGTCGGTGCTGGCCACCCGCGCCGACGACCGGGTGGACCTGCTGGCGCTGGACGCGGCCGTGCGGACCCGGGTGGAAGGCGGCGGCCAGCGCTCCAAACTGGGCCGCCTCATCGACGGCATGGCGTCGCTGCAGCCGCACCTCGCCGAGACCGACTTCACCCTGCTCGGCCAGGAGATGCTGCGCCGCGACCGCAAACGCGCCCTGCTGGTCGTCTTCACCGCGCTGGACACCGCACCGATGATCGCCGGGCTGCTGCCGCTGCTGCCGAAACTCACCGCCCGGCACAAGGTGATCGTCGCCGGCGTCCGCGACCCGCTGGTCAGCCGCCTGGCCCACCTGCCCGACGACGCGACCGCCGCCGACGTGCACCGGGCCGCGGCCGCGCACCGGGTGCTCGCCGAACGCGACCGGGTCCGTGACGTGCTGGCCCACGCCGGCGCGACCGTGGTCGACGCCGACGCCGACGCGTTCGCCGGCAAGGTCGCCGACGTCTACCTGCTGCTCAAAGCCTCCGGGCGGCTCTGAACCTCCTCGCCGCGCAGCGCCACCGCCCGGCCCCACACCAGCGCGTACACCAGGAACAGCCCCCACAGCCCGGCGCCGATGCCGATCCGCACCGCCGGCGGCAGTGCCGACGGCGTCACCCAGGCCTCCAGCAGCCCGGCGACCAGCAGCACGAACACCAGCCCCACCGCGACGGTCATGCCCTCGCGCGCCCAGTGCACCAGCGACGTGCGGCGGCTCATCAGCGGGCCCGGCGCGATCCACGACCAGCCGATCCGCAGGCCCACCCCGCCGCCGACGAAGATGGCGGTCAGCTCCAGGAAACCGTGCGGGGCGATGTAGGTGAGGTAGACGTCGCCGGCGCCGGCGTCGAACATCGCCGCACCCATCATCCCGATCTTGAGCAGGTTGTCGCCGAGCAGGTAGAACACCGGCACGATCAGCACCCCGGAGGCCAGGCACTGGGCGGTCAGCATCGCGTTGTTGACCCACACCGACGCGAAGAACGTCTCCGCCCGGTACTCGCTGTAGTAGCCGACGAAGTTGTCCACCAGGATCTGCTCGTCCGGATGCCGCCCGAACCAGTCGGTCAGCACTTGCGGGTGCTGCTGCACGTACGCGATCAGGCCCCACGCCGCGCCGACCAGCACCACCATCACGGTGATCCACCACCAGCGGGTCCGGTACAACGCCGCCGGCAGCCGGGCCGCGAAGAACCCGGCGACCGGCCGCCACGACATCCGGTCGCTGCGGTTGATCGCCGCCCGCCCGGCCAGCACCAGCCGCGACAGGTCGGCCAGCACCACCGCGTCCGGGGTCCGGCTGCGCACGATCGACAGATGGGTGGCCGCCCGCTGATACAGCAGGACCATTTCGTCCACTTCTGCCGGGTCTAGCCGGCGCTGGGTGACCAGCACCTCCAGCCGCCGCCACTCGCCGCCGTGCTCGGCAACGTACGCATCGAGATCCACCCTCGCAGCCTAGAGGTCGCATCGTGTTGACTGTGCGGGTGCTCACCACCGCCGAAGCCGTCGAGATCGACGTGCGCCCCGCCCGCCTGGGGTCCCGCGCCATCGCCCTGATGTTCGACATCATGATGCAGGCGGTCGTCTTCGGCCTGCTGGCGGCGGTGTTCATCATCGTCTGGACGTTTCTGCCCTATCCGTACATCCTCCCCAACACCGCCTTCCTGATCGGCATCGCGATCGTCGCGGTCGGCTACCCCACCGTGATCGAGACCGTCACCAACGGCCGCAGCCTCGGCAAAGCCGTCATGGGCCTGCGCGTCATCCGCGAGGACGGCGGCCCGATCCGCGCCCGCCACGCCTTCACCCGCGCCCTCATCGGCCTCGCCGTCGAATGGCCCGGCGTGCTCATGCCCCTGGTCACCTGGGCCGGCAGCCTCACCACCATGCTCGCCTCCCGGCGTGGCCGGCGCCTCGGCGACCTCGCCGCCGGCACCCTGGTCGTCCACGAACGCCGCCCCGTCCCGTGGAACCTGGTCCCCGGCATGCCCGCCGGGCTGTCCGACTGGGCCCTCAACGCCGACCTGTCCGCCGTCGACGACGACCTCGCCGAAGCCATCCGCCAGTTCGCGGCCCGCTCCCACCAGTTCGCCGAGCCGTACCGGTCGGTCCTCGGCCAGAGCCTGCACGCCGAAGTCAAAGCGAGAGTCTCCCCGCCGCCACCGGCCGGCACCGCCCCCTGGTTCTTCCTCGTCGCCGTGCTCGCCGAACGCCGCCGCCGCTCGGCGACGCAACTCGCCGCCACCCGGATCGTCACCCAGCGCGTCCTTCCCGGCTTCGGCACGATTCCCGCGGCTTCACGCCGCTGATTTCTCCTCTCGTACGACCCGCGCGCCCCCGCCGCACGCAAGAGGCGCCACCCCACCGCCCCGCCGATGCCGGGCACCGTCACTCGTCCAGGCGACTTCGGGCGTGTCCGGGCCCCGGAGGGCTGGTTAAGCTGGGCCGGTGACCGACGATGCCGACCAGTCGCAGCCCCCGCCGCGTCCCAGTCAGCAACTGGCAGCCCTCCTCGGCCTCCCCGAGCCGGAGCCGTTCACCGAGGAAGAGGAACGCGCCTTCGAGCGGTGGATGGACGAGGGCGACGCTCAACAGGAAGCGATCATCGCTCGCCGCCGCCAGCAGCGGGCCGCGTGAGCCGCAACCGCAGACCCCGGATCCTCGACGCCTCCGCCCTGGTGGAACTGTTCTCCGGCCATTCGACACTGATGCGGCTGCTCGATCTCGCCAACGGCGGCCACGCCCTGCTGGCCGTGCCGACCCTGGCCATCGCCGAGGCCCAGGCGGTGCTCGACGCGCCCCCGTCACACTGGAACCGCATCCTCGCTCTCCCCGGCATCCGGGCGATGGACCTGGCCCAGCACATCGCCGTCGAGATCGGCGGGATCGCCGCCCCCCGCCTGCAGAACCATCCGGTCCACACCGCGCTGATCGGCCCGCTGATGACCGCACAGGTCCTCTACGAGGCGAAGACCATGAACGCCGCGATCATCACCAGCGTGCCCGAGGCGTACGGCGGGCACGAGGTCGCCATCCAGCCGATCTAGCCCGCCGCCGTGGCGGCCCGCGCTTCCGCGGCCCGAACGACCACGGCCCGGGCCGCCACCGGTTGCGGTGGCGGCCCGGGGCGGGGGGGTGGGGCGGGGGTTAAATGGGAGCGGGGGGGGCCGCGGGGGGCCGGGCCGGGGCCCGGGCCGCCGGCTTGCTGTCCGGCGCGGTGTCCGCGGTCACCGCCGCCGACTTCCCCGGCGCGGTGGGTGTCACGGGCGCGTCCGCGGACTGGTCGGCGGTGTGCCCCGTCGCGGCCTTGCTGCCCGGCTCGGCCTCGCCGTGGGACTTCTTGCGGTGCACCGTCACGCTCATGATCGCCACGATCACCGCGCCGACGATCAGGCCGATGATCGCGCTGGCCACCGTGTTGACGATCCAGCCCACCACACCACCGAGCGGGCCGGTCGCGTTGCGCGCCGCCACCTCCATGTGGTGGACGAAATCGTACAGCGGGTGGAACCCGAGTTCGTTGGTGCCGGCCAGCAGGATGTGCCCGCCGACCCACAGCATCGCCGCGGTGCCGATCACGCTCAGGGCGGTCAGCACCTTCGGCATCGCCTTGACCAGGCCACGGCCGAACTTGGCCGCCGCCTTGCTGGGCTTCTCGGCCAGCCGCAGGCCGACGTCGTCCATCTTCACGATCAGGCCGACGGCCCCGTAGACCAGCACCGTCATGATGACCGCGACGACGGCCAGGATGATCAGCCGGTTCCAGAACGCCTCCTCGGCCACCTCGTTCAGCGAGATCACCATGATCTCGGCCGACAGGATCAGGTCGGTACGGATGGCCCCGGCGATCAGGGTCTTCTCGTCCGGCCGCAACTCCTCCTCGGCGTGCGCGTCGTGGTGGGCGACCCTCTCCCAGACCTTCTCCGCACCCTCGTAACACAGATAGGCGCCACCGAGCATCAGCAGCGGTGTCAGCAGCACCGGCAGGAACTGACTGAGCACCAGGATTACCGGCAGGATGATCAGGAACTTGTTCCGCAACGACCCCAGGGCGATGCGTTTGACGATCGGGATCTCCCGCTCGGCAGCCAGGCCCCGCACGTACTGCGGCGTCACGGCGGCATCGTCGATGACTACGCCGGCCGCCTTGGCCCCGGCCTTGGCGGCGGCTACCCCGACGTCATCGACGGACGCGGCTGCCGCACGCGCCAGCACCGCAATGTCGTCCAGTAGGGCTGCAAGTCCAGCGCTCAAGGAACGTCCTCTCCTTCGGTGATGCGTTTGTGCAGACTCATTCTCGTCCAGGCCCGCTCTGCGTGCATGACCCCCCTCCTTACCCTGTTGGAGGCCCGCCGAAAGGGTGTGGGAGAACATGAATCCCGGCAGCCATCGGCCGGCCCCGGAAACCGCTGAGAGCCCTCTCCTCGAACCGCCGGTACCGGGTATACGTCTTCACCCGCCATCCGCCCCGGCACGCCGGCACCGATCCGGCTTCGCCGCCCGGATCCCCATCAGCGAGCGTGCCGGTCAGCCGAGCAGGCCGACCTTGAAGGCCAGATCGGTCGCCTGCCGGCGCAGTGCGGGCGGCCCGGCGAGGACGGCGGTGACCATGTGACGGGCGTACTGGTTGTACCGGATGGTCTCCGGTGCGCTGTCGTACGCCCGGTTCAGCAGGCCCAAGGTGGCCTCGTGCTCGTGCTCGTGCTTGAGGTGGTGGCCGCGGGCTACCTCGATCAGGTGCCGGGCGCGGCGGGGCCGGGAGGGGATGGCCTCGGCTTGGGCGGTCGTGGCCATGCGCACGGCGCCGTCGCCCTTGCGCAGTTCGACCTCCAGGGTGACCGCATGAGCGATCATCACCGGCTTGGAGAAGCTGGTGGCCCGCTGGTAGTAGGTGTCGGCGAGGGCGCGCACCACCCGGTCGGCTTCGTCCCACGAGCGCCAGGCGGCTCCAGAGCGGCCGGCGCGGGCGGCGGTGAACGCCGCCGCGGCGTGCAGCGCCCCGTACATGCCAGCTGGGCGTCGCGGATCAGGTCGGGCAGCAGGCCACCGATGACGGTGCGATGGTCCGGAGACAGGTGCCGGGCCCGCCACGCCACGTCGAGACGGGCGGCGATGTGCTCGAGCGGCTGCGGTGCCCGGCCCGTGGGGCTCGACCACTGGTTGAGCACTTCCCGGACTGCGGGCAGGGCGGCGTGCGCGGTCCCCGGCATCAGGACGACCTGCTCGCCTTCGGTGATCAAGGCTGTCACCGGAACCTTCAACGCCCGCGCGACCTGCCCGAGCGTGGTGAGCCGAGGCGGCAGAATGCGGCCGTTCTCGACGCTCTTGACCTAGTCAGGGGATTTGCCGACCAGCCCGGCGAGCACCACACGGGTCATTCCCGCGCGGGTGCGCAGCAACTTGATCCGCTGCCCGGTCGTCAAAGTGAGCAGGTTCGGCCACCTCGCTATCTGGCCCCTCGCCGAGCTCGGTCCGCGGATGGGCAGCAAGCCGGTCGACCTCGCTCAACTGCGGCCCGAGTTCGCGCACGTGCCGCGCAACCAACTGCCGCCCTACCAGGTACGACGCGGTTGGTAGGCGCCGCCGCAGCGCCGGGGCTTGCGTCTTCTCGCCGCCCTGCCGGGTCAGCTCTCCGGCGCGGCGGCGAGGAACTGGTCGTACTTCTCCAGCGACGGCGGGCCCGGGCGCCGGTCCGGAGGCAGCCGGGCCAGGGTGGCGTCGAGCACCGCCTGGCCGTCACCGGCTGGGTCCTGAACCAGCAGCCCGGAGATGATCTTGTTCGAAAAGCATTCGATTGATGAACAAGATCAACCGAGCCGCCGCCTAGATCAACTTTGATCCCTGGTCGCACGTTTCGTTAGCAACGCCCCCTCAATGCTCCCCGGTGGAGAGTGACGTAGCCGCCAGTACGCGCCACCCAGCAGGGCGAGCACTATCGCACTGATGGCAATGTCGTTGAGCAATGCCTCCCTTGCTGACACCAGGCGTGAATGGGGGTCGTAGTTCGGAACGAAGTACGCGAAGACGGCCGCCGAGACCAGCGCGGCGGCCCATGCGGTCAGGACGTGCCGCTGATTCCAGCCGGCGCGACGGGACCACAGAACGATCACCGCGGCGGCAGCTGTGGTGACCGCGACCTGCAGGCCGACCGCGGCCCAGCCGTGGGGGTCTGCGACGAAGCGGGCACCGAACACCAGTATCCCGGCCCACAGGGGATGCGGGCTGCGTCGGGCTACCGGCCGAGGCCGGCGCCGCCACCGGGGCAGCAGCGCGGCGCCGATCAGGGCCAGCACCGTCAGCGCCGCGAATGCCAGCTGCAGCGGGCTGGCCAGGAACCCTTTGCGGCCGTTCTCTTCATCGAAGAAGATTATCGAGCAGCCCAGGACGAACAGGACAACCATCACGATGAGGCCCGGGCGGCCCAGCCACGGCTGGTGACGCCGGGCCGGAGCCAGATACGACTCGACGATCACGATCGGGGCGCAGATGCTCAACGCGATGTGATTGCCGACGTAGGTCAGTGCGCTCCCGGCGCTGAACCCCAGCAGCGGCACGGTGGTGGCCCGGGCGGCCCCCACCTCATCGGCGTAGGCGGTGTTTTCGGTGAAGCCGAGGTTGAACAGCGCCTGATCAACTAGCCCGGCCTGAAAGATGCCGAATGCGGCCGCTAGCAAGACGATCGCCCGCCAGCCTCCGCCGAGCCGGACGGCGACCTCACGGATGAGTACCGCGGCTGCCCCGTACAGCGGGGCCAGGACCACGACGACAGACACGAACCCAGCGGCGGAGAAGCCACCCCAGGAACACTCGCCCGCCCACGGCGCCACAACCATAAGCGCCAGAACCGGGGCCCACCGGCGCCATCGCGGCAGGGCGGGGCCTGGAGGCGGGCCCGTCACGGGGAACTTCGTCGCGCCAGTAGCCATGGCACGACGGTAGGACCGCCACGCCCGACGGCGAATCGAACTTTGGTCTACCAGGCATTAACCAGAGTCGACCGCCGTCACCACCAACGACTCCGACGCCCCCCGGTGAGCCGTTGCGCGTGCCGAAGTCACACTCGCGCAGCCGCCAGTCATAGAGGATCGGGATGCCGGTGTCACCGAACGCGATCTCTGCCGTCTCCGCCGCGCGACGCAGGTCCGAGGTGAACACCGCGTCGATACCGCTGTCACGCCGGCGTCGGCCCATGTCGGCGGCGTTCGCTCGGCCCTGCTCGCACCGGCGCCCGGGAAGCCAACCCGTGGCGATGCCACGCTCGTTGTCCTCGCTCAGCGCATGGGTCTCGAACACGATCTCGATCGGCATCACGCGACGCTACCGGGGAGTTAGCCAAGGTACGGCGGAAACCGGCAATAGGTTGAGCGGTTCCTGTGTTTGCGCTGGTGAGGGCCGTGGGCCCGTGTGATCGATCCGGATCGTCGGCATAGTTGATCTTTTGGTATGTTCCTCGATCCGTATGGGTTGATCTTTACGGGTCTGGGGTTGTGGCGTGGCGTCGATCGAGCGGACCGCGTATCCGCGGTTCAAGCGCTTCCTGTCGGCCCGGGAGTTGCACGTGTTCTACACGCCGCAGCCGGAGGAGATCGCGTGGGCGAGTGGGCAGGTGCGCTCGGACAGTCATCTGCTGGCGTTCGTGGTGCAGCTGAAGTGTTTCAGCCGGATGGGGTACTTCCCGCGCCTGGATGATGTCCCGGAGGCGGTGATGGCCCACATCCGCCGGGATCTGGGCTTGGGTGAGGACGTCGTCGCGGTGTACGACTCGGATCGGACCCGGGGCCACCATCGGATGTTGATCCGGCGGCGTAGCGAGGTCGTGTCGGACATGCCCGCGGCCCGGGCGGTGGCCGCTGCGGCGATCCGGGAGGCGGCGGGGCGTAAGAACGATCCGGCCGATTTGATCAACGTGGCGTTGGAGAAGCTGGTCGAGGGTTCGTTCGAGCTGCCGGGGTACTCGACGTTGGACGAGATGGCCGCGCAGATCCGTGAGGAGGTCAACTCGGCGATCTTCGCACTGGTCGCCGGCCGGATCGGCCCGGCGGGTGTGGCCGCGCTGGACCGGATGCTGGTCGCCGGCGGTGCGGGGAGCAAGAGCGACTACAACCGGTTGAAGCGGACCGCGCCGCGGCCGTCGTGGACGAACTACCGCCTGCAGATCGAGCATCTGCGCTGGGTGGACAGTCTCGGCGACTCCCGGTCCTGGTGGGAGGGGATCGCGCGATCGAAGATCGCCGACTTCGCGGGTGAGGGGGAGGCCGGCGACGCCGCGGTGCTGGGGGACTACGGGGACGCGAAACGTATCGCGATTCTGGCGGCGATGGTCTACGCCGCGCAGCAGCGGGCCCGCGACGACACGGCGGAGATGTTCTGCCGGCGGGTCGCGACGTTGACGAAACGGGCCCGGCTGGAGCTGGAGGAGCTGAAGAAGCAGCAGCAGAAGGTCACCGAGGCGCTGATCGTCAACTACCGGCAGGTCCTGGAACATCTGGACCCGCTGGGCCCGGCCGCGGCGCAGCACGCCGCGGCGCTGGAGATGGCCCGTAAGACCGTCGAGGCCGTGGGTGGTTTCCCGGAAGAACTCGGCCGGATCGACGCGGTCCGGGCGACGCACGGCGACAACCATGTGCCGCTGGTGGCCCGGCACTTCCGCAAGGACCGGTCGTCGATGCTGGCGACGGTCGGCGTCCTGGATCTGGAGGCGACCAGCGCGGACCGCAGCGTGTTACAGCTGCTGGACTACATGCGCGAGCACACGATGCTGACCCGCGACCACATTCCCGACCGCATTGCGGTGTTCGACGAGACCGGCCGGCCGGTGACCGATCCGGAGACGGGTGAGCAGCGGGTCCACGTTTTCGACACGTCGTTCGCCTCGGAGAACTGGAACAAGTCGGTCCGGGACCGGGCCCGGCCGGGGATGTTCGTGCGCCGGCACCTGGAGGCGTGCGTGCTGACCTATCTGGCGGAGGAGTTGCGCACCGGGGACATCGCGGTGACCGGTGCGCAGGCGTACGCGAACTGGGCCGACCAGCTGCTCACTCCGGCGGAGGTGGCCGTCATGCTGCCCGGCTTCTGCGCCGAGGTCGGCATCCCGGCCAGCGCAGCCGGGTTCCGCGCGGACCTGCACGAGCGCCTCGATACGCAGTGCCGGGCGACCGACGCCGCGTATCCGGACCTGGCCGACTTCACGATCGATGAGTTCGGCCGGCCGTCGCTCAAGCAGTTCCGGGCGGCGCCGCCCACGCCGTCGGCGCAGGCTTTGGCCCTGGCGGTGCGGGATCGGATGCCGGAGCGCACGCTGATGGGGATCCTGGCCCGGACCGGGCACTGGCTGGAGTGGTGGCGCCGGTTCTCCCCGGTGTCCGGCTCGGACCCGAAGCTGAAGGACCCGTTCGTGCGCTACATCCTGACCACGTTCACCTACGGTACGAACCTGGGGCCGGCGCAGGCCGCCCGGCACATCGCCGGCGTCACCGCACATGAGCTGGCCACCACGTCGGCGCGGCACGTCACGATCGGCAAGCTGAACAAGGCGATCGCCGACGTCGTCGACGCGTTCACCGAGCTGGACCTGATCAAGGTGTGGGGTGACGGGTCGGTGGTCGCGGCGGACGGCACCCAGGTCGACACGTTCATCGACAACCTCCTGGCGGAGACGTCGATCCGGTATGGCGGAACCGGGGGTATCGCGTACCACTACGTGTCGGACACCTACATCGCGTTGTTCTCCAAGTTCATCCCGGTCGGGGTGTGGGAGGCCGTGCACATCATCCAGGGCCTGCTCGACCAGCAGTCGACGGTGAAGCCGGGCACGATCCACGCCGACACCCAGGGCCAGGCCCTGCCGGTCTATGCCCTCGCCCATCTGTGCGGGTTCGAGCTGATGCCGCGGGTGCGTAACTGGAAGGACCTGAACTTCTACCGGGTGTCCGCGGCCACCCGGTTCCGGCACATCGAGGCGCTGTTCGGCGAGCCCGGCCGCAACGTCATCGACTGGGACCTGATCGAACGCCACTACGACGACCTGATGCGCGTCGTGCTGTCGGTGGCCGCGGGGAAGATCTCGAGCGTGACGTTGCTGCGCCGGCTGTCGACCTACTCACGGCGCAACAACTTCTACAAGGCGTTCCGCGAGGTCGGCCGGGTCATCCGTACCATCCAGCTACTTCGCTACTTGTCGGACCCGCAGCTACGCCGGCGGACCACCGCGGCGACGAACAAGGTCGAGTCCTACAACAACTTCTCCGCCTGGTGCCGGTTCGGCAACGAGGGCCGGGTCCGCGACAACGACCCCGCCGAGCAGGAGAAACACATCAAGTTCTCCACCCTGCTGACCAACGCGGTCATCTTCCACACCACCCTGGACATGATGAGCGTGCTGCGGCAACTCGCCGTCGAGGGCTGGGAGATCAGCCCGGAGGACCTGGCGGTGCTGTCGCCGTACCAGACGATGCGGATCAACCGGTTCGGCGTCTACGCCACCGACGAAATCACCGTGACCCCGGAGCAGTACGACGCGCACCTGCCCGACATCGACCTCACCCTCGAACCCGTGGGCTGACCACGGTGCGGTGGTGTGCCTATCGGCCGGTGAGGTGGGCAGCCAGTTCGGCGCGGTCGTCGATGAGTTTGTAGATGGTCGGACGCGACACCGTGAAGTGCCGGGCGATGCCGGTGACGTTCCAGACCGGCCGGTCGTCGGGGCCGCGCTCGTCGAGCATCTGGTAGACCTGCTTGATCTGGCGCATGGACAGCTTGTGCGGGCGCCCGCCGTTGCGGCCGCGGTTGGTGGTGGCGGCCAGGCCCTCCCGGGTGCCCTCCACGATCAGTTCCCGGTTGAACTCGTCGAACGCCCCGAGCAGGTGGAACATGAGCCGGCCGGTGGAGGTGGAGGTGTCGATGTCCTGCTGGGTGACCTTCAGGTCCACGCCGCGCTCGCGCAGGTCACCGGTGAGACTGATCAGGTGTTTGAGGCTGCGGAACAGCCGCGACAGCCGGGTGATCACGAGGGTGTCGCCGCGGCGGAGCCGGGCCAGGGCCTTGTCCAATTCCGGGCGGCTGGCGGTCTTGCCCGACACTCCTTCGTCGATGTAGATCTCCTCGCAGCCGGCCTCGGCCAGTAGCTGACGTTGGCCGACGGAGTTCTGCTCGCGGGTCGAGACCCGGGCGTAGCCGATCCTCATCGGCCGAGTGTAAAGCAATCACGGTTCTGCAAGCCGTGTTTGCTGACAAGACATTTGTTGACACGTGTTTCCTTACACTCCACCTGGACGTTCGCAAGGTCTGGTCTTGAGCCGGGTGTAACGAAAACACGTTCGAGATTCTTTGACACTCAGGGCTGGCGCCCCTACCCGGAGACGGCGCGGACCCTGCCAGCACCGGCATGTCCAGATCGTGAGCACCACATCCAGTCGGGCTCGACAGGTGTGCCGTGGGACTGGGGTGGGTACTGTGGGAAGTCTTCACTGCTGGTCTTCTTCGTGCGTGTCGTTCGTGATCCGCCGGTCCTTGGTGACGTGCCGGGTCACGTGGGTGCCCGGGGATCGGCTGGCGTATTCGATGACCGGTTCGTCGACGGACCCGTCGTGGCTGGCGGAGTTCCAGCAGCTACTGATCGACACCGAGGATCTGCAGGACTTCCTGACCGAGGTCACGGTCCGCGTTGGCCGGGCGATGCCCGGTGTCTCCTGTGGTCTCACGGTGCGCGGTGACGGTATTCAGCAGACCGTGGCCGGCAGCGACGACTACGCCCGCGGCATCGACGCCATTCAGTACGCCCATCAGGAAGGTCCTTGCCTGGCCGCGAGTGACACCGGTGAGATCCATACCATCGGCGATCTGAACGAGGAGGCCCGCTGGCCGCGGTTCACACCCGTGGCCGGGGCCCGAGGTTTGGGTAGCGTGTTGTCGTTGCCGGTGGGGGTGGGCGAGACGATCGGGGCGCTGAACCTGTACGCCCGCGTCCCGCGTTTCTTCGACGCCGGCCGGCGTGAGCAGGCAGTCGCTTTCGCTGGCACGGTGACCGGCGCGATCACCCTCGCGGTACGCATGGCCCGCGAGCAACGGCTCAACCGTGACCTGCACCGAACCCTGCAGACGCGGTCGGTCATCAATCAGGCGATCGGGGTGCTGATGGCCCAGCACCGGTGTAACGCCGAGCAGGCCTTCGCCATGCTGAGCCGGGCGTCGCAGCAGCGTAACGTCAAGGTGCGGGTCATCGCCGCGCGGATCGTCACCTCGGTCAGCGGCGGACCTCCGACCGATGCCCCGTTCGGGCCGCAGGCCTGACGCTTGCCGGGTGCGTCAGCAATCGTGGTCGCGGGAATTCGGCGGCCGCTGTTCGCGGTGTTCCAGGTTGTGCTCGCGCTGATTGGCGAGGTCCTCGCGGATGTCTTCCCAGTCCTGGTGCGCAGCGACCCGGTCCTGGCGTTCGGCGAGAAGATGGTCGCGTTCGTCGGCGAGCAGCTCCCGGTCGTCGGCGAGCGCCTCCCGCTCGTCGAGCTGCTGTTCGCGCCCGCTGGGCGTGGCCGGGCCGGGCGGCTGGAGCGCGGCTGATGGCTGATCGGTGCCCAGGTCGGCGTCGGCGCCGAGGAGCAGGCCGGTGGTGTCGGTCAGGTCCGTCAGACACCGCAGCGACGCGCCGGGCCCGCGCAGGGTGAAGGTGACGCCGTGGCCGGTGCACGTGTGCCGGGTCCGCAGCAGCGCGCGCAGGCCGGCGACGTCGACGAAGTCGAGCTCGGCGACATCGATCACGACGTGCCGGATGGCCGGGGTCAACGCCACGGTGATCGGATCGCCCGCAGCCACCGTCTCGAAAGCCAGATCACCGGCCACGGTGATGATCAGCACGCTGCCGGCATGGTGGGCAGCCACGGTGAGCACCCGCGGTCGCGGCCCGCGTCGCTGATCATCAGGACTGCTCATGATTCGTTACGACCTCCGTCCACGGCCAGGGTGGCCCACACAACTTTGCCCTCCACGCACGGCAGCGCACCCCACGCGGTGGCCGCGCGGCGAACCAGGCGCAGCCCGGCGCCGCGCTGCTCGACCGGGCTGCCCGGCCGGTCCAGGTCGTGCTCGATCAGCTGCGGCAGGCGCGCGGTGAAGTCCTGCACCGCCAGATGCAGCACCGGGCCCCGCAGCGAAACCACGGCCACGACGTCGGTACCGGCGTGCTCGACCGCGTTGGCCGTCAGCTCCGACATGACCAGCCGGGCCGCAGTGACAAGGTGGGCCATGTCCCAGACATGGCAGGCATCCTCCGCCAGGCTCCGCGCGGTGACCGCCGCACCCGGCTCACTCGGCAGGCGCAACTGCCGGCGCTGCGTCCACGGCACCCGCCCCAACCGAGCGCGCGCCTCACGGACACTGCCGGCGGTCTGGATCTCTGCGCCGTCCAGCCGTGGGCGCACCGGCTCCGCGACCCCACACAGGATCAGCTCGCTGGCCGGGCACCGGGCGGCGGTGTAGCGGGCCGCGGTGTGCCAGGTCGCCACCGACTCTGCCGCCGGGTCGCTCAGCCCGGACAAGTCCACCAGCACCGCCCGTGGGCACTCCGCCAGACACGCCCGCACGCTGTGCGCCGCCACCGTGCGCAGCCCCGGGTCCCAACTCCCGCGCACGAACACCTCGGTGACCGCGGCATCGAAATCATGCCGGACCCGCAACCGATCCGACTCCCGCACCAGAAAGCTGTTATCCATGCCGCACCCCCGCCCACCGTGCGGCCGACGCCACCACCCAGGGCAACGCCCATGACGGCCCAGACATCGCCCAGACGCCTGCCGCGCCTCGACAGCCAGGGCCGATCATCCCCGGCCGACACCGCCGAGACAACAGCACCACAGCAACATGTTCGTTCATCGACCTCACCTCGAACACACGAGTCCCGTGCCCACGAGCGCCACGCCGATCCGCATCATTGAGTTGTGACCGCGTTCATCCCCTGCGCGGCGCATCTATGACTGGGGACACCGACCATCGCCGGCGAGCCCAGCTTCTTGAGCACCGCCACATTCGCCCTCAACGATAGTCCCCGCAGTGACGTCGTCACCATCCCGACGACCCCGCCACAAGCCATGTCACCACATCGGCGGATGGCCCCGCCCACGGTAGACCCCGGATCTTGAGACCCCGGCCAGAAGCGCCGTCGAGGCGGCTCCGGCCTATTGCCGGTTTCCGCCGTACCTTGGTTACACCCCTACCGGCAACGCTCCAAGCGCACGTTGGTGACACGGTGGTCGTTTCACCAGGATCGAGGGCCGGTTCCTGGTGTGCGGTGGCCGTACCGGCGGCCGATTAATCGCTGTCGGGTTTTGGATCATGATGGTAGAAAGCTGCGGTGGAAACGAATTTGGAGTTCTCCGATCTGCTCCGGCTGATCGACGAACGATCGGCCGCCTTCCGCGCCGCGGTCGCCTCCGCTCCGAGCCTCGACGTGCCGGTCCCGACCTGTCCGGGGTGGACCCTGTTCGATCTCGTGCAGCACATCGATGTCGGGCGCCGCTTCTGGGCCGCCATCGTCACCGCGGGTCCCGCCGACGCTCCCCCGGCCAAGCCGGTGTCGGCCGCGCCCCGCGAGCGCGAGGCCCTGCTGGAGTGGCTGGCGGCAGCGACGCGGGAACTGCTCGACGCCCTGCGGGAGGCCGGCCCGGACCGGGGCTGCTGGACCTGGTGGGGTGGGTCGCAGTCGCCGCAGACCAGCGGCGCCGTCGCCCGCCACCAGCTCCAGGAGGTCGCGGTGCACACCTACGACGCCCAGCTCGCCGTGGGCGACCCGCAACCGCTGCCGAGCGAGGTGGCTCTCGACGGTGTCGACGAGTTCCTGTCCACCTGCTGCGCGGGGCCGTACTCCTGGCCGTACGATCCCGCCGTCGTCGAGTACCACGCGACCGAAGGCCGGTCCTGGCGGCTCTCGCTGTCGGCCGACGGCGTGCGCGCCGTCGACATCGCCGCCGCCGCTGACGACGCTGAGGCCGCCGCGTCCCTGAAGGCCACGGCCGGTGAGCTGGTTCTCGCCCTCTACGGCCGGGTTGCGCTGGACTCCCTGAAACTCGACGGCGACGGACGTGTCTTCGACCTGCTCCTGGCCTGGGATCCGGACGAGTAGGACGTGCCGGCGCGGCTCCCCCGCCCGCCCGGGAGCGAGGGAGCCGGGACTTTGGGGTTGCACGCCGTCGCCGAGGCTACTTCCCGGCCGTGCCGGGTTTCCGGACGACGCCCGCGTAGGTCTGCGAGGGCTCATCGCCACCCTCCCTGAGCCTGTCGATGCGTGATGAGACGTACTGCCACTTCGCCCAGAACGTCGCGAGTCGCTCGCGCCCGGCGTCGTTGAGCGCGTGGAACTTGCGGGGCGGGCCCACCTCGGACGGCCGTTTCGTCACCTGGACGGGCCGGGAACGGTGACGCCGCCGGCGGCTCCCGGACCGCCCAGTCCGTCGCCGTCACGGTTAGCGGACCGCGGATCCCGGACCGCCGGCCACGGCGCCATGACCGGTCAGGCGAAGACGTCCAGGAGCGTACTGATCCGCAACCGCAGCGCCGGCGAGTGCGCGCCGGCGACAACCACGCCGACCAGATCACCGTCGACCGCCAGGCGGATGTCGAGCGATTCAAAGACCCCGACCATGGCGTACGAATACCACCCGTCTTCGTCTTCGCGGGTCTCCATCGCCCGTGCCACCACGTCACGGGCGCTGTCGGCCGGGCGGTGCAGGGCGTACTCGGACAGCAGATCGAGGAAGCCGCCCAGGTGCGACAGCCGGATCCGCCCGTCGATCTCCGTCGCCTCCTTCTCCGGCCCTGTCTGCTCGTCGTCGTCATGGCCCGGCTCCAGGCCACCACTCACGGCGTGCTTGTCGTCGTACCCGACACGTGTGGCCGCCCACAGATCGAGGTTGCGGACCGCGCGCGCGGGATCGTAGGCGGCGGTCGGCAACTGCGGGACCCGCTTGCGGCCTGTCTGGTCGAGGCGGTACGGGACGTCGAACGCGGCCCGCCACTGCTCGACGGCCGGCGCGAAACGCTCCTGCGTCGCGGGGCCGCTGAGGTCGAGGTGCCGGCCGATGTCCGCCCAGGAGGTGCCGCGTTCCCGTTCGTAGATCACCGCGCTGGTGACCAGCCGATCCGCGTGACCGGCCAGCGCGGCCGCCTCACTGACCCGGCCGCCGGCGCCGCAGAACGCGTCGTAGCGGGTGACCGCCAGACTTCCCGCGGCATCGGACAGGCCACTGGCCTGGTGGGAGAGCACCAGCCGGGCGAGGGCGCGGCGAGAGTACGGGGAGCGGTCATCGTCGTACGGCGTCCTGGCGGTCACCGACCGAGCGTCGCACACCGACGCAGCCGACCCGCGAAGGCAGGACCAGACAGCATGGTCACCCGAACACCGGCCCGCCAGATCCCCCGCGGGTCTGTCTCTTCACCGCGGCACGCAGCGCCGCGGTGAAGAGGTCTGGTGCTTCCAGCCATGGAAAATGCCCCGCGTTCGGGATGATGACGACCTCACAGTCGAGGCGTGCTCCGAGACGTCGCAGGGCATCGGCAGGGCGGCTGTCACCGGCGCCGCCGATCATCAGCGCGCCGGGCGGTAGGCACTCGCGAAGCTCGTCCACCCGTGATTCCAGGGGGTCGGCCTTCGTCGCGGCGTTGAGCCGGCTGTTCATCGCGTAGTTGACGGGCCGCAGCGCGCGGGCCGACGCCCGCGCCCAGTCCCATGCCCGATCCCGGTCGGCGTGGTCGGTGAACCACGACAGCGTGAGGTACTCGATCTCCTCAGCGTCGGTGCGTGCTCTCGTCGCATCGAGCTCATCGAGTCGGGCCTGCTGCTGGTCGGTGCGCCGGGCTCGCTGTGCTGCCCGGTCGGCTTCCCGCCACGGCTCCAGGAAGGGCCCGGCGATCTGAATCAGTCCGGCCACGCGCTCGGGGTGGGCCAGCAAGAAGTAGGAGGCCAGATCGGTCCCGAACGAATGCCCCACCAGAACGACCCGGTCGTGTCCCCACGCGTCCAGCAACAGCGCCAGGTCGTGGACGTGGCGGGCGATCGTGTGTTCCCCCTCCCAGCGGGACCCGCCGGTGCCGCGCTGGTCGTAGCGATGGATCAGGCAGAGGTCGGTGATGGTGTCGGCGACCGGAGCCAGATAGTCGGGTACTCCCGGACCGCCGTGCACCATGACCACGGGAAACGTCTGCGGGCTCGCCGAGCCTGTGGTCCAGGTGCGCAGCCGCGCACCGTCGTCCGACTCGGTCACGCCCACGGTCACGAAAGTGAACGTAACGTGGTCGCCCCGAAAAGGCCTGTCCGTAGTTTCCCGACCGCGCCGCAGACGTCGGGCTTCGCCCGATCGCCGCAATTTCCGCATCAACGACGCCCGCGGACGGGTCTGCCTCAGGTGAGCGCGGCCACCACGTCGAGGACGCGGGCGATGCGCGTACGTACGACGGCGTTGCCCGGTGTGGCGGCGAGGAGATCACGTAAGCCGTCGACGAGCGGCGCCTGATCGGTGATGCCGAGCATCGCGGCCATCCCAGCTGCGGCGGAATGCTCACCGCGGGCGATGAACTTCGCGGTCAGCGGCAGCATCGCCAGGGCGAATGTTGCCGGGTCGGTAGCGGTTCCCGGGCCACGGCCGTGATGATCCAGCGATTCGAAGAGCGTGCGGCAGCCGGTGTTGCCGTGCCCGGACAGCAGCCGTGCGTCTCGGGGTGCGGGCAGGGAGGCAGGCCAGCTGTACCAGTCGACCCACAGAGGTAACGGGCCGATGTCGTACATCGCTCCGACGTATCGGCCGCCGGCCGGGCCGTTGCGTGGCACCTCCAACGTCAGGATGGCGTCGCCCAGCGGCAGGTCGCCGGCAACCACGAGCAAGTCGACGTCGCTCCACGAGTCACCCTCGCCCCGGCCCAGTGAACCGGCGAGCCAGACCGCTTCCGCACGCAGACCGGCCACGGTCTGCCCCAGCCATCCCTCGCGGGCCGGCGGCATCGCCGCGACCAGGTCTTGAGCCTCCTGCCGCCGCATGCGCGGAGCCTAGATCGCGACGTCCGGCCGTGTCACGGCGATTTCCGGAGGCAGGGGTACGGCCGTGGGGGACCACCGGCAGTGGATCCGGCGCTGAGCCTCTGCCCCCTGTTGATGTTCATGGATGTGCCCTACGTTGACGGTCGTGCCGACCAGATTCTTGACAGACGAGCAGGTCACGACGTCCGGCCGGTTCGCCTCTACGAGCGAAGTCGTGCGTCCCACGGCGCACGGTTCGGTAGCGTGATCGCCTGCAATCGCTCGGACACTGAGGATCATTGGTGAGGCAGGACAAGAAGTGGAGTACGGCCCGATCAGTCGCGGGAACGCCCGGTGACTTTGCTGTTGTGTCTCATCTCGTCGTCTCCGGGACCCAGGCAGAGATAGGTCTCGGCCTTGCTCGTGCGTACGGGTCTGCGCCGCGCCGGATCATGCCGACGCTGGGACGTGCCCGGCAACGGTGGTTCGAGGCCAACTGGCCGGAACACCACGAGCGGTGCCAGGGCATGGCCGCCGCGTTCGGTGTCACCGCCGGTGATCCTTCGCTGTGTGTCGACGAACCCAACGGCTTTCCGCTACCAGGTGGGTGCTCAGCCGTGTGGTCTCCGCCGAGCGCCACCGCCTCGGCCAGGGTCGTGCGCAACTTCGATATCCACGCGTCCGTCATCGACACGGCCCCTACGAGCCGCACTGGCCAGCGACTCCCCGCCCTGGCGCGGCCCCATGTGGTCGAGATGCGCCCGGACAGAGGCCTGTCGTCAGTGGCGATAACGGGGAACAACCTGAGCGGCTGTCTGGAAGGCATCAACATCACCTGCTCTCGCAGCAGCTCGCTCATGGCGACGCCAATGCCACACGACTGCACGCGGCGCTTGACTCGGTGAGGGCCGAGACCATGGACGCCTCCGGATCCAGCACGCCTACCGCCGTCACCTTGTGGCGTACCGAGTACGACCCAGCAAGATCGATGATGACCGTTCGCCTCCTACTGGGTACAGAAGACGGCGGACGCTACAGCACGCCGCTGTCCATAGGTTTGCGATAGCGAACCGCCGGCGAAATCGTCATGGATGGCCCGCCAGGCCAGGCGTTCCCACGTCAAGGGCGGACGCGCCGGAGCCAGGGGCGATGGTCGATGAGGCCGGGCGGCTGCTCGGCAAGCCAGGTGTCCAGCTCCGGGTGCCCGTTCACCGTGGCGGCCACGACGACGACCTCGCCCCGGCCGTTGACGTGGTCGCCGACGAGCAGCAGCCGCCACCGGTCGAAGCGGTCGTTGAGGGTGTCGGTGGCGAACCGGTACTGCTCGGCGGTCCACCGGCTGGCGTGGACGTGCAGATGGCCGCCGTAGACCGGGCGGAGGTGCCGTTCGACCCGAGCGGGCGCGGTGGCGGCGACGACAAGCACCCGGCCACGGCGGCGGGTGCGCAGCACCTTCCGGCTGACGATGACCCCGCTGCCGATCAGATCCTGTTCGACGGCCGTGCGGGGCTCCGGGTTCGGTGGCTCGTCGGGTGGCGGCGGCACGTCGGCCTCGAGCACGGTGCTCGGAGCGGGCGTCCAGAAGTCGGTGAGGACGGACAGTGTGGCGTACCGCTCGACGTGTGCCGTGCCGTCCGGCGTGAGCACGGCGGTCAGGTCGACCCACGCCTGCACATGGGCGGCGTCGCTCCGCGCGCCGGGCAGCGTCGCCACGTCGGTGGCGTCGATGCCGGCGAGCGGGAGGCTGTGCCCGGATCGGGGCGCTATCGCACCGGTCGCGGAGGTGGTGAGCTGGTCGTGCCGCTCGCGGGGCTCGACGGTGACCAACCCGGCCGGGCCGGCGAGGAGCCGGCCGCTGACCGTGATGCGGCTGGTCCCACTCTCGATGGTCATGACGGCGACCTCGATTCTCGGTTGCTCGCGGCCGGTTGGACCCGCATGCTGGTGGTGAGTGCGGTGCGCAGCCAGGCTAGCGCCCGGCGGGCGGCGTCCTCGGCGGTCGGCTTCGCCCAGGCCGGGCCCGCGGCGTCGAAGAACGCCGGTCCCACCTTGCCGTACTGCGCCATCTCGTACGGCACGCCGACCACGGCCAGGGCGATGAGTGCGCGTGGGGGTCACGACCATTTGGCCGGTGACGGCTTGCAGGGCCAGCACCGCCACGTTACGGCCGCGGGAGAAGCCGAGCGCTCACCGAGGGCGTGATCCGTAGCGCGCTCAGCAGCCAGTCCAGCTGCGGCACGAGGGCGCCCGTGTAGATCAGAGAACTCGCGGGTTGTTTGTCAATCCCCGTCACCGTAGCTTTCGGAAGAACGTCCGGACGTCGTCGACCAGCAGGTCGGGCTCCTCCATGGCGAGGAAGTGCCCGCCCTTGTCGAGTTCGGTCCAGTGCACGATGTGGTGGTCACGCTCGGCCCACGGCCGGATCGTGTCGTCGTGACTGGACACGAGGACGCCGGTGGGCACGGTCCCGCGCTGGCCAGCGATCCCGTCCTGCTCGCCGGCCAGCGCGCTCGCGCAGATCTCCTCGTAGTAGATCTGCGCGGCGGAGGCGGCGGTGCCGGTCAGCCAGTAGATCGACACGTCGGTGAGGATGCGGTCGCGGTCGATGCTGTCCTCCGGCAGTCCCTCCTCCGGATGGGTGTGCTCCTTGAACTTCTCCACGATCCAGGCGAGTTGGCCGACCGGGGAGTCGGTCAGGGCGTACCCGATGGTCTGTGGGCGTTTGCTGTTGCAGTGGAAGTAGCCGTCGTTGGCGTTCTGCATGCGCTGCCAGCGTCGGTGGTCGGCCTCGCTGAGGCCGTCCATCTCCCCGTCGGCCCCGGCCGGGAGGGTGACCATCGCGGTGACGTGGACACCGATGACCCGCTCCGGGTCCAGTCTGCCCACTCGGGGGCCGATCCACGCGCCCCAGTCGTAGCCCTGTACGCCGTACCGGTCGTACCCGAGCCGGGCCATCAGCGCCGCGAGGATCCCGGCCATCCGGGCCGGGTTCATCCCCGGCCCGGCCAGTGGGGTGGAGAACCCGAATCCCGGCAGCGACGGGATCACCAGATGGAAGGCGTCGGCGGGGTCGCCGCCGTGGCTACGGGGATCGGACAGCGGCCCGATGACGTCGAGGAAGTCCACCACTGCACCGGGCCAGCCGTGCAACAGGATCAGCGGTGTGGCCCCCGGTTCGGACGAGGGCACGTGCAGGAAGTGCAGGTTCTGCCCGTCGATGGTGGTCAGGTGCTGCGGGTACTGGTTGAGGGCCGCCTCCTGGGCCCGCCAGTCGTAGCCGGTGCGCCAGTAGTCAGCGACCTCCTTCAGGTACCCGACGGGAACTCCGCGGCTCCAACCGACCCCGGGCAGCTCTTGCGGCCACCGGGTGTTGGCCAGCCGGGTCTTCAGGTCGTCGAGCTGCGCCTGCGGGATCTCGATACGGAACGGGCGGAGGCTTGGATGGCTGTTCGTCATGCAGGGCACGCTAGGGCTCGATCAGGACACTTCCTGACCTGATGGCCGTCGTGGCCGCCGCCTGCACCTCCTCCCTCATCGCCGACGGCCTGGGCAGGGTGGCGCGCGCGTAGAGGGTGTGAGCCTCGGGACCGAACACGGCGCCGACCGGCGGCGGCGCGCACCCGGAGACAAGGGTGTGCATCTCCAGCTGACCGCACTGGAGATGCTGAGGGTGTCCGAGTCGGTACTTGAGCCCAGACCGAAGCGGCGACACGGGCCTAGGTGAAAGGCCTAGAGAGACAATCGATGGCGGTCGACCAACATATCCGGCCACTCGTGGGCTCTCTCCGCGACACCGGTCAACCTGGCATCCTCGCCACGCAGGCTGTCTGCTGCGGTATCCCGTGAGGACCGGTAATTGCCCCACGCGTAGAAACGACCGGCCGTAGCCGCGCTCAGCCGCGCATGGAAAGCGCTGTTCTGTCCTTGGTGCATGTGCCCTCCCCCGATGGCAGGTGACCGATGCCGGGGTTCTGCCCCGACAAGGCCACCGGTGGTGCTCATTGCGCTGCCAGCAGAAAGCGCGCCTCCCCTTCCAGCAATTCCCACAAGCAGCGACGTCGATCTTCATCATTGAGACCCGACGTTCGGCTCGCAGCCCCTTTAGCCTCAGATCAGCGGTACAGCACCGAATCATGTGGAGTTGACCTGCTACGACGTCATCGGTGTGACGGTCAGCACGGCACCGTCGCGCAGCGGGTCCGGCCGACGGGCGTATTGCCCGTGAGGCAGGCCGCAACCGTACGTACGCCTACCCGTGTGGGCTTATCTCCCTGACTACCACGGCCGCCAGCAACCCGCGCATCTCAGGATCGGGAGGCGTGCGAGCAATCCTCGGGACGCTGGAGCGCGTGGACTTGTTCAGGTGGCGGTTCTCTGCGCCTCGGCAAGTCGGCGGGCGATGTGCCGGCGCGTCTTGATGTTGAGTTTTCGCAGGATGTTGCTGATCCGGTTCTTTACCGTCTCTTCGCCAACGCCCGTCCTCGCGGCGATGTCCGCGTTGGTGAGCTGTTCGGCGGCCAGTTGCGCCGTCTCCAGTTCCTTCGCGGTCAGGCCGAACAGGCCCGCCCCCGCGGTTGCCTGCATGCTGACATGCGAGGACGTCGACGGCACGGCCGGGACCGCGCTGGTTTGCATGCTGACACCCGTGGAGGCGGACCAGCGTGGTGTCGATTCGCCAAGGGCTACGGGGATGGCGTCGAGGTATCCCCGCACGCCGGCCTCGTACGGCCCGGCGAACTCCGCAGCCGTCAGGTGGCGCAGGATGTGGGCCCTGGCCTCTACCCGGCCGGCATCCAATGGTGGGAGTCCGTTGAGGTCGACGCCCATCGCGGTCCGCAACGCACTAGCGGCGCCCAGCAACCATGCCGCGAGTCCGGCGGCGGCTCGAGGGTTGTCGTTGGTATCGAGCATCAGGGCGACGATCTCGGCGTACAACTGGACAGACCAGGTGATCCCCCACCGGTCGTGCAACTCGGCTTCCAGCCGCAGGCACGGCAGCATGAACTCGCAGGCCTGCTCGTACTCCCCAGCACGGCGGGCCGCCAGCGCGCTGCTCCACAGCGCCCAGGCGATCGACCACGGGCCCTGAGACTCTTCTGCTTCCCGCAGGTAGTCCGCCGCGGTCGCCATGGCAGCCTCCGGCACGTCGGCGAACGCCTGGCTCATGGTCAACATCATCTTCACCATGTGCCGACCGCCCGCCGTCGCGTCGTTCGCGGGGGTGGTCAGGAGCACGCCGCTAAGCAGCCCGATGGCCTCTCGGCTACCGTCTCGCAAAGCCTTGATCGCGCCCAAGGGGTATAGCAGGTCCGCCGGGACGGGGAGTCCCCTCCGGATCATCTGGTTTTTCGCGAACTCGGCCATCGTGTGGGCTTCGTCGGCGCGGCCTTGCGTGACGACCACCCATCCCAGCGCGGCGGCCACGGTGGCCAGCATCTCGGCCTCTCGATCGGTCTCCTGGTCCGGGCCGAAGGCGGCGATCACGCGACGCAGGACCTGTGCCACCATTTCGAGCACGCCGTGGAAGTGCGGGGTGCGCGTTCTCACCAGGTCGAAGGCGATCTTCCCGGCGGCGATGACGTTGCCGTCGTCGAGGCAGTGGTCGATCGCGGCGAGGATGTCGTCGAGCTGCCGGCGAACGTCTCGCAGGATGTCGATCTCGTGGGGGCCGTACCAGCCGTCGGCGGCCTGCGCGGTGAAGTCCGCGAAATGTTCTCGGTGCAGGGCGCGGACCTCAGCGACGCCGTCCGAGCCCAGCCGGCGGAGACCGAATTCGCGGAGGCTGTCCATCATCCGCCACTGCGTGACACCAGCGCTGGAGTCGGGACGGATGATCGACTTGTCGACCAACTCGGCGATCAGCGCTCTGAGCGGCATGGCGCTGTGACCGGTGACAGCGGCGGCGGCAGCCAGATCGAAGCCATGCCGAAACACCGCTAGACGCTGCCATGCCTGCTGCCCGTTCTTCGAGCAATGTTCGTAGCTGAACGCGACGACCCTTTCCAGGCCGGAGTGTTCCGAAGCCTTACTGGAGGGCTGCGAAGCATCGCCGGCCTCCAGGTCGGGCCGGGCCAGCACACCGAAGAGGTCCTTCTCCAGCTCTTTGATCAACTCCTCGACGGACAGGACCCGAGGCACCCACTGGGCAGCCAGGTGGACTGCAAGGGGAAGACCTTCCAACATCTTGCACAGTTGGGTGACCGCGGCCTTGTTACCCAGCGCGCCGGCGCCGGCATCGGATTGCTTCACCAAGGCGGTGAAGAGGGCCACCGTGTCGTCTTGTCCCAATGGCGGCACCGGTAGAACATGTTCGGCATCGTGTCGGAACCTTTGCCGCGACGTCGCGATGATCCGCAGCTCGGGGTTCCCCGCCAGAAGGTTGTCCAGGACCGGCCGGAGCTCGGTGATGATGTCGTCGCAGCGGTCGAACACCAGCAGGAACTGCTTAGGTTTCCTGCCGTTGACCTCGGGAAGACCGTCGAGGTAGGCGCGCACCACGTCCGGGGTGATCTTGCCGTTGTAGCGAAGGCCTACGGCATCGGCCAACAGCGAGTAGAGGTGCCCGGCGAATACCTTTGATTCGCTGGTCAGCGCTCCGAGGTTGATGATCCACGCCGCCCGGCCCTCGCTCTGCGCATGGTCTGCGCTGCGGGCGTCGGGGATCCGCTGCCAGGAGTGCGCGATCTGGGTGGCGAGGCTCGTCTTTCCGATACCGCCGGCGCCGTGCAAAGTCAGCCAGCGGACATTGTCCTGGAGCATCTGCAGGGCGGTGGCCACCAACTCGTCACGGCCGATAAAGGTCCCGAGACCAGAAAGAATCTCATGATCCAGCGTGGTCACCGGCGCAGCGTACCCGGTTCGGGGGTATCCGCGACACCGTCGACCCCCGTTGCGGGGGTACGAGGGAAGGCTGCTTACCCGTTTCGGGGGTAGCGACAAGCGATCAAATACCCGGCGCGGGTGATGCGCATGCCCTTCGATGTCCGGAAGAATCCTGATCTAGGCAGCGCGCCGGTACGGAAACGTTCCGGTGGCGCTGCCGCACGCCGAGGCCAGCAACGGGGGTGTGGCCCCGGCGGAGTTCCGCTGCGGGGTGCAGGTCGCCAGCCGACCTGCCCCGCAGGATCGATCACAGGAAGGTCTCATGACCAGCACACAGTGGCGGCGGCCCCAGGAGGCCCGAGTCCGCGATTTCTACGCTCCCATCGCAGCCGGCGGAATGGGAATGGGAGCCGCGTATCGCAATGTCATGGTCGACGACGCGGACCGCAACGATCCCTTCAACGGGCACATGTGGTGGTACGGCAAGCCCGAGGTCGAGCAGAAGGGCGGGAGCCGGTACGAGGCGAAGAAGCAGGTGCTCCGCGACTTCGCCGAGACGGCCAAGTTGGGCGAGGGGATGCGAGTCCTGGAATTCGGTTCCGGGGTAGGCGGCGCGGCGGTGTGGCTCGCCGAGCAGTACGGCGCCACCGTGGTGGGAGTCTCGAACACCGACGACCTCCAGCAGCAGGCCCGGCAGTTGGCGGCCCGTCGCGAGCGCAGCGGACACCTGAAGCCCCGCCTGGCGTCCTTCGCCACCATCGGCGATACCGACTACCAGCACTTCTCCCTGTTCTCCCCCGAGAGTTTTGACGTCTTCCTGTTCATGGAGTCGCCGTGCCACCTGCCCGCTGACAATCTGCCGAAGTTGTTCGCTGCAGCGGCGCGGGTCGTCAAGCCGGGCGGGTGGCTGCTCGGGCAGGACTGGTTGCAGCGGCCGTGGGGACCTGCGGAGCACGAGCGCAGCCCCATGGAGATCGACGCCCTCGTCCAGGATGTCTGCGAGGCCTTCCACCTTGGGCATCTGGGCACCCTCGACGGCTACAGCGCACACATAGCCGCAGCCGGATTCAAGGTGGACCAGGACCAGTCCCGCGACATGTTCCTCTCTCATCCCGCCTACAGCAGCACGGAATCTCCGGAGAGCTGGACGAGCTATGACGGCCCGGAGGGCAAACTGCTCAATGACCAGCACCGGGCGATGCACGCGGCGCGCGCCGCCGGGGTTTTCACCGTCGGGACATTCGCCGCCACCCGGCTCGGCTGACAGGTCCGACCGCACGCCAGCGATCTGCTGAAGCAGGCGCCTTGTGGCGCTCTCGGCTCCTGCGGGGGCCGCCCGTTACCTTTTATAGTGATCGTGCCGGATGCTCTTCCCCCGTGGAGCATCCGGCATCTTCAGCATCCCGGTCCCACCAAACCGAGGTACTGCCAGCGGATCTAACGCACCCCGGTTCCAAACAAGCGGGAACTTCCCATCGGCATCCCGATGGCCGGACGCAGCAGGAAGTCTTCGGCGCGCTCCGCCGTCTGATCGATCAGCTGGCGCCTCTGCAAGGGCCGGTGACCGCGTGGATCACCTCTGGGTGTGCTTCGGCAACGAGCCGGGGCCTGAGTCGGCCGGGGAGGCCGTCGACGGCGGTGCTTGAACCTCCTCAGATCGTCGTCGGACAGGGATCCGAGCGTGCTGGGATCGCAAGCAGGTTTCTCGCTGTGCGCCAGCAACTCGTCGGGAAATGTCCCGGCCGGTGGCGCGCAGCACGGGGTTGGTGCCACGTTCACACCGTTGCCGAGGTGCTCCCGCGTTCGGTCACTGAGAGGCCGGTCATGAACTGTTTAGGTTGATCTATGCGTTGGGTCCGTTTGGAGATCGTTCTGCGGGTTCGCGATAGATAGTGATCACTCGATCGAATGAAAGATGAACATCGGTCACGTCAGGCGGG
>NZ_JASCTH010000041.1 GCF_030009775.1 Actinoplanes sandaracinus
TACCGCCAGACACCGTTGACCTTGACGTACGTTTCGTCGACGTACCAGCGGTCACCCGGAGCGCGGCGGGTGAACCGGGCCGCGTCGGCCAGCAGCGGGGTGAACCGCTGCACCCACCGGTAGACGGTGACGTGATCGGCTTCGATACCGCGTTCGGCGAGCAGTTCCTCGACGTCGCGGTACGACAGGTTGTAGCGCAGGTACCAGCGCACCGCCACCACGATCACCTCCGGCGGAAACCGGAACCCCGCGAACGCCGACAACGGAGCAGACCACGAACGCGACCGGGCTGAAGACCTCACCGATCAACAGTGCCTGACCACTCGGCTGAGCCGACACCGCGGCACCCGATTGCTCAATGCAACAGCGCCCTCATGGCCGTAACGACAGCGTGCCGTCACCCGGGCGAGGCATCTGGTTCGACCGCGTACGCGTCTACCGAATGAAATCACCGCCATTGATCACCGATAGCCACGCATCAATATCGGCCGCAACGGCGGGCGGAGCCGGGAGCCTGTGGCCAGATGGGCGGTTCCCGCACCTGCCGGGCAGGGTATTTCCTGGCGATGGCCGCGTTTGATCAATCTTACATTCTGAGATCGGACCGCTCAGGACCCCCTGGGCATCAGGTGAATCTAGAACATCTACTGACATCTATCTATGAATCGGTCAGCCTATGCCGGTCGTTTCTAATACGGAGGGGAGAGATGACAGTGAAGGTCAAGGTGTTAACCTTCGCAATAGTCGTCGGGCTATCGATGACATCGGCGGCAACCGCCGCGTCCGCAGGACCCGCAACGCCGAGCCTGCCGCCGTCAGTCAGTAGCCCCGGACGGGCACAACCGCCCACACCTGCCGGAGCAGCGGCTTTCACCGTGGCTCAGACATGCGACGCCGTCCAGGCGACGCTGGGATCCCTGGCCGCAGCAGGAAAGAAATCCGCAGCGTGCATCGAAAGGAACACTAAACCCAGCACCAAAACCAAGGAAGCCATTCGACGCGCAAAACTCGACGCCATTGGCCCCGAATGGTGTCAGACCCTGCCACTGAACGACTACTACATGAACCGCCAGTACATCTGCGGAATCACGGACTGGTTCTACCAGGTATTCGACGTCCGGACCGGGCAAATCATCGGAACCATGCAGTTCCTAGTCTTCGACGTCACCACGACAGTCAACGTGTCGTCAGCCTGGAGCCAGCAACTGGAGGTGGTCCCGTACTCGATCCTGAACGCGGCAGTCGGCACTGTGATAACCCCCGACAGCGCCCGCTGCCAGGGGAACTGCTTCACCTCCACGTGGACCCTGCCGCCCACCGTCTTGTCGGTGGGCCGAGACGTCGAGTCCAACGCCATCTTCCAGACCAACATCTCCAGCGTCGGCAGCACCGACCGGGAACGCCCCACCACGTCGTTCATCCTCACCAGCCCGGGTGCCACCCCCGCTCCGCCACTAGTACTGCAACCCGATGTCGTTGCTTATGGTGGTTCGAGTCGTTTGCGGTAGTGACAGGCTCGGGCTTGTTCCTGGCGTCGGCGGCGGTAGCAGGACCAGTGCCAGACGTGCGCGGCAGTGTGCACCGTGGTCAGGACGAGTCGGGTGAACAGGCGGCGGATCTCGTTGCTGGTCAGCGGGATCAGCTTGCCGTCGCCGGCTCCGGCACCCCCTTTGTGGCTTCGGTAGCACGGGCCACGACCAGGAACGCGGCGGCGGTCATGGCCAGGGTGATGTGGGCGTACCAGGCGTCGTAACGGCGGACCTGGTACTGGTCCAGGCCGACCTCGTTCTTCGCGGTCTGGAACGATTCCTCGATCGCCCAGCGGGCACCTGCCACCCGGACCAGGTCGCGGAGCCGGGTCCCGCGCCGGCCGAAGCACCGGTAGTAGGCGATCTCACCGGTGCTGATCGACCGGCGGGCCGGCACCCAGCCGCGGCGGCCGTGAGCGAACGTGGTGCGGACCGGGGTCCAGGCCCAGTCGTAGACCCGCGGGCCGTGGGCGCCGTCGCCACAGGACACCCGCCGCCACGCCCCGGCCCGGATCGTATTGATCATGGCCTTGACCGGGCTGACGGTGTGCAGCCCGGCGGGGACCTCGTCATCGTTACGGGTGGCCATCACGTAGGCGATGTCCCGCTGTTCGAGCCAGTCCCGCAGACCGGGGTTCTGCCCGAACGCCTCGTCCGCGGTGAACCAGGCGAACGGCACCCCCGCCGCGACGGCCCGCGCGATCATCATGCGGGCCTGCTGCGGCTTGGTAGCGAACTCGACCTCGGCGGGAACCGCCGCGGCCGTGCACCGCTCGCGGTCGGTCGTCCAGGACTTCGGCAGGTACAACTCCCGGTCGATCAACGCCCGTCCCTTCGGGCTGGCGTAGGCCAGGAACGTGCCGATCTGGCAATTCTCGACCTTGCCCGCCGTGCCCGAGTACTGCCGCTGCACCCCGGCCGACCGGGTTCCCTTCTTGATGAACCCGGTGTCGGCAGCGACCAGAACACCCTCGGCGTCACCGAGGTGTTCGACCAGGTAGCCGCGAAGATCGTCCCGGACCGCATGCGGATCCCAGCACGGGCTGTACAGCATCTCCTGCACCGCGTTCGGCGACCGCCGACCGGCATGCTCCGCGATCGTCCACCCGTTACGCCGTTCCAACGGCGCCAGCAGCCCACGCACGTACGCGAACGCCAGCCGGCGGGGTTCCACCCGGGAGAACCGGCCCGCAATCACCGCGAACAGATCATCCAGACCCGACTGCCACTCCGCGAGCACCTCGCCACCCAGCATGACCAGTCAACGAGTCACCACAGCTCAAGTCGCAACATCGGGTTGCAGTACTAGCCCTGACCCCGCCGGTAGACGTCCGCTGCGACAACGCGGTTCCCGGATCCAACGTCGTGGAATGCGTCATCCCCGACTACGAGCCGCCGTGGGATGTCAACGCCACCAACCGCCCGACATTCATTCGCCACATGCAAAGCGCCGAGGCATCAGGACTGCGCGGTTTCTACCCCGGCGGGACGCCGCTGACCCGGCTGACGGATGCGGGCCTGCGAGACCAAAACGGCAACACTGCCTGCCCGGACCGCGTCAACTGGCCGCGGCCGCCCGGCCACAGCTGTGACGAGTACCCGTTCCGCTCCACCCACCAGGGCGCCTTCACCGGCGGCGGATCCGGCCGAACATTCGACTGGTGCCAGATCACCGCGCTACCGACCGGCATCACCGGCCCCAATGGATACAGCTCTTGTATGATCCTCGCCGGAGAAAACTCCAGCGCAGGTGGCCTGCTGAACAGCTTCTACATCAACAACCGGGTCATCGAGAACGACGCTTTCTACACCTGGGTCGAATAGCCTCCCCGGGATGAAAGGTTGGCCGGCGTGAGTGAGCCAGTCCGCGTCCAAGCGGCGACGAGAGTCGACGAAACGCAGTTCCTTCTCGCCGAGCGACTGTGGCCTGGACTTGAGGCTCTACCCACGCCGGACAACGGGCTCATCGCCGTCACCCCTGACTCCGCGGCCATCACCACCGGAGCCAGCAGCGGACGCGTGACCGTGACCGTCGAGGTCAGACAGTCGCCCCCGGCGCGCGTCGAAACCGGCGACTGGGACGAGGTCATCGAAATCGACTTCCACGCCAGCACCGGCGACGTTGTCGTACGAGCCCTCATGGACGACCCGCCGCCGCTGCCCGCGCTGACCACCAATGGGCCGGGAACGTATCGATTCCGGGTCCATGCCGCCGGCCGTGATCTCCATCCGGACGGGGTCGCTTTCGAGCCGACCGAGAGCTACCTGATCCAAACATGGCCAGCAGCGGCTCCGCAGGCTGAAGTCGTCTACAAGCAATCCGACACCGTGGGCATTGAGCTGAGGCGCTACGCAGCCACCGCCGCCGGATTGAGTGAGGCGCCATCACCGGCGCGCCAGCCGGCGCCAAGACCCGCGCGCAGCGGCGACGCCGACCCCTCTGCGGACTCGCGCGGATGATGAGAGGCACCAACGGCAGAAAGGGACTGCCGCACCGGCTACTTTCTGGTCATTCCTAGTCGGGGGCACTCGGTCGCCTGGCCCGGTATGACGCGACCGGGGCGGCACCAAGGAGCAGCGGTTGTAGGTGCCGACTGAGCCGGGAAGAGAAAGCCTCGGCCGCGACGACCGGGCAGCCGCTGACCCTGGCGCACCCATCGGTAATGCCCGGCAGCGCAACTTTGCTGTGCGGTCGTGGGCCGAAGGCCCAGCCGCTGCCGGTGCCGTCGGCGAGCAGGGTGATGTACATCAGCGTTCGCCCGCTGTCGTGGCGGTGTTGGCGGCTGTCGCGTCGGCGCAGAGGGCGTCCGGGGGTGGGGATTCGGGTGCGGAGTTGGTGCAGGGTGGAACCGTCCCCGAAATCGCTGAGAAGATCGGTCAATCGCGCGGACGGTGCGACGCCACCTGCCCAGCCCCGCCGACGCGCCAACGCCCGACACCGTGGGTTCAGCTGCCCGTTCCTGACCACCTCCGCCGCCACCACGGATACGGCCGCCGGTTGGTCACCTCACAGGTAACGGGCCAGCAGCCGTAGCAGTAGGTGCGACTACCGCCTGGCCCCAGCCGACGGCACCTCGATCAGGGCATATCCCCCCGCCGACATGGCTGGTAGGCCACGGCGCGCAGCAATGCGCCGTCGCTACCCGGCCCGACCGAGTGCCAGCCGGCACGGGATCACGACAGGCATCACGCTCACCGTGGCTTCTCCGGGCGATGCTGTTAGTGCGGAAAGACGCGAGGTGTACGAGTGTTGATCCCTTCGCGGAAGGTCTCGATTCGTGTCGCCACCTGGCGCATGCCGAAGGTTTGTTCGATGCGGTCGAGGTAGAGGCATCGGTCGGCGAGTTTGGCGAGATCGACGGTGAAGTAGGCAGCCATCAGCGGGTTGACGAACAGCGTGCTACCAGCGGTTCGTCGGGTGAACTGGACGTCACCGAATGCCCCTGTGGTGGCCGCGGCGATCTGGCCGTGCACGATGCTGGGCCGCATTGGAGTGGCCTGTTGGGCGTCAGCGACGGCGTCGCGATACAGCACCGCCGCTCTGCTGGCTCCGGGGATGGACAGAGCGCCCAGGTACCCGCCGTCACGGTCGAGCGCGGCGAGGTTCTCCAGAACCTGGCTATGGACGACCCCGTGGTAGGCGTCGATGCCGAAGCCGAGGCAGCTCACCAGCTTCACCGATACGTCCATGCCGGCAACCGCGGCCAGGCTGGTGATGTCTTCTGTGGGCGTGCCGAGGCCGGCTTCGTCACCTCGCAGCAGGATGTCGGTTCCACCGTCGATCAGCACGATCGCGTCGACTCCGAGTTCGCCGACGAGATGCTGGTAGGCGGCCCTCAGTGGTTGTACGCCGGTCTTGGCAAAGGCATACACCGTCGAGGGGAGGTTGTGGCCGGCTAGCCAGCGGGCAAGGGTCCGTTCCGGGAAATAGTCTTCCGGTCCGTTGGTGGCCGGGCCGACGAGGGCCACATTGGGTGCCGACCATGCGTCCAGGTCGAGCAGTTCCAGCTGGGTGAACGACAGGTTCGCCAGGTGCACCGCAACACCGTGGTCCCACAGCGTGATGGCCAACGGCAATGCGGCGTACACGTCGAATCCTCCGCCGGCACCTGCCAAGAGCACGCTGCGCGCTCCGTTCAGCGCGGCGAACAGTGGCGGCACATCCAGGGAACTCGCATTCGGCCCCTCCGAGGAACCGAACGAAGGGGCAGCAAAGGTGGTCACCTTCCCATGATCCTGGAGGTGCACAAGTTGCAGTCCGCACACCCCGAGCCCGTTGACGTTCACTGCACCGGTCTCCAGGTCCACGTCCTCCCAGCGCAGCGAGCGAGCCTCGTTGATGCGGACGCCGGTTCCGGCCATGAAGGCGAGAAGGTCGGCGACGGTCTGCCGCTTGCGCCGAGTGGACGGCGAGATGGTCTCGCTCAGCGCCAGTTTGTCCGCGTGCGCGATGAGCGAGTCACGCTCCTCTCGGGTGAGCGCGCGGGTGGTGTCGCGCTCTCGGGTCGTCGGGTTGACCACCTGAGCGGAGACCGGGCGGATCTCCCGTAGCGCGTTGCGCGCCAGGACACCGTTCTCTATCGCGAGCCGCAGGATGCCGGAGACGATGCTCTTGGCCATCTTCGCGGAGGCAGTCCCGTGCTGGTCGGCGACGGCCTGCAAGAACTTCTTGAGTCGTTGAGGGTCGTTGAGCTGGGTCAACGTCAACCCTCGGATCGTGGATCCCTCGACATCGACGTAGCGGAAGAACCCTCCCTCGTACGCCTCGATCGTCTTGGCGCTCAGCCGCGAGTCAGTGCGCTTGATCTGAGTCAGCCAAAGTTGGCCGGCTTCGGTAAGGCGGGTGCTGGAGGTCATCTCGACCCCGGTGTTGTGCCGTTCGGCCAGCGCCTTCTCCAGCGCTTCGGTGGCGAGCCTCTTCGTCTTGGCGAAGCGGGAGAGTTCACCGATCAAGCCGTCGTGTCCCCGGAAGCTGCACCGTGCCCGCCACCGTTGCGCGCTACGGGCGTAGGGAGCGCGCTTCCACTTGCCGGACTCGTCCTTAACCTGTGGCGTTACCTCGATCTCGCCGTGCTCGCCGAGTCCAAGGGGTCGTCTACTCACTGTTGTCCGTCCTTTCCTGCGCCGCCTCTTCCTCGGCGATCTGCGCGTCGATGCGTTCGTCTTCTTCGGGATCCCATCCGAGGAGACGGAGAGCAGCCTCCGTGATCCCGCCTCCGGCTTCGCCGGGCTTGACGGGCGTGAGGAATCCCCGTCTGCGCGCCTCAGCGATCCGGTTCGCCCACGTGCCAGCGGATCCCCCTCGCGTGCTGCGAGGGCCTTGACGGGCGACCTGTTGCCGTCTTCGACCAGGAAGGAATACTCCAACGCCAGTTCGGCGTAGGCGCGATCGTCGCGGGGAGCCTTGCCGCGTGCGTCCGTCTTGAAGGCGCCCAAGCGGTTGATCCCCAGCGGACGGTGCCTGCCGGCTTGTCATGCCCGGCCGGCTTTACATCGAGTCGGGGTGGGATGGGGCTGTACACCTCTACGTGACACCGGCAGTAGCCACCGATCTGGCGGGGCTCCGAAGTGCGGAGATGGCTGTCCAGTGGCGCGGTGCAGGTCCGGAGCCCTCGGATGTGTCGAAGCCGGTCGAGGCGATCGCTGACGCGAGCTTCTGGAACGCGGTGCGAGAGGCTTCTGAGCGGACCACCCTGTTGTGCGAGCGTTGGGCGCATGGAGCCTACGGTTGTCGGTGGTTCCAGGTGACCCGCGGAAATGCCACGGACATAGCCGGATTGGTGCGGCCGCGCTCTCTCCTCGGTGTGATCACTGAGCCGGGCCTGCAACCGGGCCCGAGATTCTGGAGGACGACTTCACTGCCTTCAGGGGTCCCATCCTGCCTGGTGAACTGGTCTACCGGGCGTATCCCGGTGGCGCCGACAGTCTTGCCGAAGTCATGGACGAGGGCTTCTCACTGATGCTGGCGGACAAGTCGATGGGTGCTTGGTTCGCCGTCGTACCTGACTCGGACGGGGTGAGAAGGGCACAGTGGGAAAGTCCTGAGGTCCTCTGACGCTCCAGCGGGAGGTCGCGGTCTCGTCCGTGGACCGGGAAAGCCCTCCTCGCCGTCTGTGCGAGCACAGTCCGGCGCGGTGTCGGTCAGGGGGTGTCGCGCAGGGTTCGGGCGGGCGGCACGCCGTAGGCGCCGCGGTACAGGGCGGCGAACCGACGCGGGGTGGTGAAGCCCCAGCGCGCGGCGACGGCGGCCACGGTGGTGGCGCCGGGATCGGCGGTAGCCAGGGTGTGATGGGCATGGTCCAGGCGGACCCGGCGCAGGTATGCCATCGGAGTGGTGTCGCGATGACGGCGGAATACCAGTTGCAAGGCGCGGAGGCTGATGTTGGCGGCTGCGGCGATGTCGGCGACGGTGACGTCGCGGGCGGCGTTCTCGTCGATGTAGGCGATGGCGCGGCGCAGGGTGGTGGGGGTCGCGTCGTGGCGATCCTCGATGGTGGGGTCGGTCAGGGCGGTGTTCGCGAAGGTCGTCAACGTGACGGTGGCGATGAGGTGGGCAGCGGTGGCGACCAGAAGGGGCGAGGCGGCGGCTTCGCTGTTGGTGAGCAGTTCGGTGACGTACGAGTGGGTGTGCCGCCAGTGTGCGGCGGCGGCCGGAGAGAGTGGGTCCAGGCTGGTGAACCGGATCAGAGGGGTGTGCCGGCCGGGGGCGGGGGCGGCGACGTGGGCGAGCGCGGCCGGGTCGAGGACGCAGGTGGTGAGTTCACCGGGCGACCAGGTGCAGGTGAAGGGCAGGCCGGGGTAGGCGCCGAGGCAGATCTCGCCGGGCCCGTAGCGGCGGTCGCTGTCGCCGCTGGTGCGGTGCAGCCTGGCGGTGGACGTCGCGACGATCACGACGGTGGGCAGCGGTTCTCCCTGGAAGTCCAGGGTGGCGGACTGCGCGATGGCGTCGACGTCGAATCCGGTGGTGTGGGTGCGCCGGTGGCGCAGCAGGGGGCGCTGCTCGCTGCTGCGGACCTGCATGCCGGCGCCGTAGGCGTCGCTGAGGTAGGTGCCGATGGTGTCAGCGTCGGTGGATTGGAAGGCCGTGGTGTGCGCGTCGGTCACCATCGCTTCCCCTTCTGGGTTGCGGTGTTCACGTGCGGAGGGTGCGGTTGGGTGGCTGGCCGTAGGCGATGCGGTATTCGACGGAGAATCGGCCGGGATTGGCGAACCCCCATCGGCGCGCGATCATGGCGACGGTGTCCCCGCGCGTCGGGTCGCCCGCTTGCAGGTCGCGGTGCGCGCCACGCAGGCGGGCTCGGCGAAGGTAGCCGGTCGGGGTGGTGTCGCCGTGCCGGGAGAACGCGGCCTGCAACCCGCGCACGCTGACACCGGCGGCCGCGGCGATGTCCTCGACGGTGACGGGCTGCTCGGCGTGCGCGTCGATGTAGGCCATCGCCCGCCGCACCGCGGCAGGGGGGACACGACCGGGTCCGGCGGTGTAGTCGACGCTCATCGTGGTGTTCGGGAATACGGCCAGCACCGCCGCCGCCACCGTGTTCACCGCGCCCGCGCGAAGCAGGGGGTGATCGATCGCGGGGTCGGGCCCGGCGCACATCCGGCTCACGTAGGCCACGGTGGCCAGCCAGTGCCGGTTCATCGCCGGCGACACCGCCGCCGAGCCGTCGAAGCGCACATCCGCCGGTTCGACGCCGAGCCGCCGCGCGATGCTGGTCACCGCGGGCAGCGGTATCCGCAGCGCCTGCACGGTGAAGTGATCCCACACGGCGTGGATCGGCCGGCGGAGCGGTATCAGTGCGGCGTCGCCTGCGGTGAACTGGTCACGTTGATCGGGGCCGAGGCTGAGCCGGCCGTCCAGCATCGTCGACACGATGACGTAGTCGATCGGGTCGATCAGGAGTTGCACCCACCCTCCGTAGGTCATGCGGTCGACCGACAGGTCAGCGGCGAGCATCGCCTGGGACCGGAAAACGAAGCCGGGGGCCGGCCGCGTGAGCCGAAGCCGATGTTCGGAGTACGCACAGCTCAGCATCTCGTGCGCGGCCGCGAAGTCGCGGGTCTCCACCAAGGCACGCTGCACCGGTGCACCAGGAGTTGGGCTCGTCAAGGGGATCATCTCCGGCCGCTGCTGTCCCACGCCAACGGTTGTGCGTGGATACGCACGTTCTACTCACAAAACGTATACCGCCGCCTGTCGGTGTTGGACGTGGCGTTTTCGCGGTGCGTGATAGGAGGATGTCGTCTGCTGTGCCTGGCAACGGGCAGTGCAACCATGGGCCCAGCGACCGGCGCCAGGACCGGATCTTCGAGCTGGTGTCCGGCTACGGCCCCGACGTGGGCCAGTTGTGTCATGCGTACCCGGCGCTGATGCCCGGCACCGGGCTCGGCCTGGCGGCCGGCACGTCCAGCGCAGTGCCGAAGGTCCGCTTCGCCGGCGACCCGGGCATCGCCCGGCTGGAAGCGTTGCAGGACGCCCTGGACGAAGGTCCCGGGCGCGACGCCAACCGTCTGCGGCAGGCGGTGCGGGCCACCGATCTGACCGACCCGTCATGGCGACTGCGATGGCCCCGGTTCACGGCGGCCGCTCTCGACGCCGGTGTGCGGTCGGTGTACGCGCTGCCGCTGCACGCCGGCGGGAGCCGCCACGCCGGCGCTGTCACCGTGTACCGGGGCACCCCGGGTACATGGGGCGACGCCCACCGGAAGACGATCGAGACGTTCACCGCCGCGGCCACCGAACTCCTCACCCTGCAACACCGGGGCCTGGACCCCACCGGCGCGTTCACCGACGCCCGCCGCGACCGCAGCATCCTGTTGCTGGCCGCCGGCGCACCGCTCGATCCCCGGCCCGGTCTCGCCACCGACCACCCTGACGTCGACCTGCCGCTGATTCGCTGGTTCCAGCAGGCCGATCTGCCCGCCGTCCGCACACACCTGCAGACCGTCGCCACCCACCACGCGCTAGCCGACGCCGACCGGTACCGGTTCGTGCTCGCAGCACACGAGGCCATGACCAACGCAGTACTTCACGGCGGCGGGCACGGTCAGCTACTGCTCTGGCAGGGCGAAGGTCACCTGTGGTGCGAGGTCAGCGACCATGGCCCCGGCCTCAGCGGTACCTCCCTGCCCATCCACCGGCCCGGCTCCGGCACACCCGACTGCCTGGCACCGGGGCACGGCCTGTGGCTCATCCAACAGGCCTGCACCAGTCTGGACATCATCACCGATTCGACCGGCACGCGGCTGCTGCTCGGTTATCGGCTGCCCTCATACCACCGCCAGGCTCGGCGGCCCGCCTTCCGGATCGGAGGTTTGCGCGGAACCAGGGCCGCGTCGGACTCTAAGTAGACAAGAGACGGCGGGGTCGACATGTCGACGGGTGTGCTGTCTGTGGACCGCGGGTTCGAGGTGGTGGACGGCTGTGAGGTGGTGTGGTCGGCCGGTCAGATCGCCGTGTCCGGGGAGATCGACGTGGGCAACGCGGAGGTGATCGGCGAGCGTATCCGTGCCCTGCTGGGCCCGCCGGTGGTGACGGTGGACTGCGCCGCGGTCACCTTCCTGGATGTCGCCGGAATGCGCATGCTCGCCCGGGTGGGTGCGGCCGCGGCCGCCGTGAACACGACCGTGCGGTTACGGCGCTCGCCCTCGGTCGCGGAGACATTCGCACTGTGTAACGTCGATGCCCTTCCCGGCATCGTCATGGACCCTGGCCCGACAGCGGGTCAGGACGGCCTCGGCCGGCCGGAGGACTCGCGGTGACCGGGGCGATCGACCACCGTGCCCAGGGAGGGTTCTGCCACAGTCTGCTGGCCGTGGACGCGCCGGACACCATCGAACGGCAGCTCGTGCCGTTACTGCGGCGGAAGATCAACGCCCGGCAGGCGGTGCTGATGGTTGTCGGCGCCGCCACCGAGCAGACCGTGCGTGACCGGCTGGGCGGCGACGCCGACGCCCTGCAGTGGGCGCCCCCGGACGGTTTCTACCAGCGCCTCGGGTTCGCCTATCGCAGCTTCGGGCGTCTGCTGGACGAACGCTGCTCCCGGCGGCAGCCCGTCCACCTCGTCGCCGAGCCGGACCTGATCAGCGCTGCGTCCGCGCCGGTGAATCGCGCCGCCGCGTTTCTGGGCTACGAGGCGATGGTCAACGACGTGTTCGCCCGCTACGGCTGCCCGATCACCTGTATCTGGCATTCCCACCATCACCCGGCGACTGTCATCGACGGCGTCCGCGAAGTCCATGGCCGGCAGGTGACCGTCGAGGGCGAGCAGGACAACCCTCGCTACATGGCGCCGGCCACCTACCTGAACGCCCACGCGCAGGCCACCATGACTCCCACCCCGCCGGTCACCGAGATCGACGGGCTCGTGTGGGAGGTCGGCCAGTTGGCCACCTGCCGCGCCGACGTCGTGGACTGGGCCGGCCGGCATCGCTTCGCCCCCGCTGCCGCCCGGCAGGTCGCCATGGCGATCAGCGAAGTCGTCTCCAACGGCCTGCAGCACGGCCGGCCACCGGTACACATGCGCGCGTGGGCCTATCACGACACCCTGATCGTGCACATCGAGGACCACGGCGCACAGCCCATCCCCGCCGACGCGGGATACCGGCCACCGGCCACCCCGGTCGATGCCGGGGGCCTGTGGGTGGCCCGGCAACTCGCCGACGTCCTGCTCACGCACACCGGTCACGGGCGAACCGCCGTGCGACTGTATTTCCCCTATGCGGTGACGCACCACAACCTCGACATCCCCTGATGTCAGTCCCCCGCTGGTGGCTTGCTCGGGTCGCATTCGGCACGTCGGCTCCCCGGTCGCGGCTCGCGAGGCGGCCTGACGACGGCGGCTCGTTCCGGCGACGAAAGACGTCGGAGCTGGTCAGCCCTGAAGGTAGGCGAGCACCGCGCGTACCCGCCGATGGTCGTCTTCGCTGGTCGCGGGCAGGTTGAGTTTGGCGAAGATGGCGGCGATGTGTTTGCCGACCGCGGCGTCGGTCACCGTCAGCAACCGTGAGATCGCCGCGTTCGATCGTCCCTCGGCCATCAGCGCCAGGACCTCCCGTTCGCGCGGGGTCAGCCGGGTGAGCGGGTCGCGGCGCAGCGCGAGGAGCTTGCTGACCACCTGCGGGTCGATCACGCAGCCGCCGCCGGCGACCCGTTCGACGGCGTCGACGAACTCGGTCACGTCGGCGACCCGGTCCTTGAGGAGGTATCCGACGCCACCGCTGCCCGAGGATTCCAGCAGTTCGCCGGCGTAGGTCGTGGCGATGTACTGGCTGAGGACCAGGACCGGCAGGCCGGGGTGGTCGCGGCGCAGGGCGAGGGCCGCGTGCAGGCCCTCGTCGGTGTAGGTGGGCGGCATCCGTACGTCGGTCACCACCACGTCGGGACGGTCGGCGACGACGGCATCGGCCAGCGCCGGGGCGTCGCCGACCGCGGCGATGACCTTGTGACCGAAGCGGGCGAGGATGCCGACGAGTCCTTCGCGCAGCAGCACCGCGTCGTCGGCGAGCGCTATCCGGAGCATGGCAGCTCCAATCTGAGAACGGTCGGGCCACCGGGCGGGCTGGACAGGGTGAGCGTGCCGGACAGCGCGTCGACGCGGTCGGCGAGGCCGGTCAGGCCGGTTCCGCTGCCGGGGTCCGCGCCGCCGACGCCGTCGTCGCGGACCTCGACGACGAGGGTGGTCCCGTCGAGGCGGCCGGTCACCCGGATCTGGCGCGCCTGCGCGTGTTTGACGGCGTTGGTCAGCGCTTCCGCGACCACGAAATACGCCGCCGACTCCACCGTGGACGGCAGCCGGCGGGGTACGTCGATCGCGAGCGTCAACGGTATGGCGGCGCTGTCGGCCAGCTCGGTGAGCGCCGCCGGCAGGCCACGCTCGGTGAGGATCTGCGGGTGGATGCCGCGTACCAGCTCGCGAAGCTCGGCCAGGGCGGCCTTGGCCTGCTCGGCTGCCTGGTCGACGAGGGCCTGGGCGGCTTCGGGGTTGTCGCGGACCTCCAGCCGGGCCATTCCGAGGGTCATGGCCAGGCTGAGGAGGCGTTGCTGGGCGCCGTCGTGCAGGTCCCGTTCGATGCGCCGGCGCTCGACCTCGAACGCGTCGATCAGCCGCGCCCGCGACCGGGTCAACGTCCGGATCCGCGACTCCTCGCCGGGGGCCAGCAGGAGGTGCGCCAGCGCGGCGTGGGCGATCGCGGCGAGAACCACCGCGTAGCAGATGGCGAACACGGCGACGATCATGGCGAACCCCAGGAGCAGCGCGGGGGCGGCGACGTCCGACAGCTCGGCCGGAGTCCCGCTCGGCGGCGGGTCGTCCGTCTTCAGCACCAGGATGAGGACGAGTACCGGGCTCAGGGCGAGCAGCGTGGCCACCAGGTCGAAGGCCAGCAGAACGGTTCCGTGCAGCACCGCGTACGCCAGTTCCCGCCATGTCGCGGCCTCGCTGTGGCGAAGGCGTAGCCACGCGACGAGGCCGGGCCGATCCGGTGGCCGGTGCGGATCGGGCAGTGCCGGCCCGCCGAGCAGCGTGATCCGCCGCCGTTCGAGGGCCGCCAGTGGCTGTATCGCCAGCGGCGTCAGGACCGCCACGCCGGCCAGGAACGCGAGGGGCAACCAGGCCAGGGTGAAGACGCCGACCACCACCCCGGACGCGAGATAGGCGAACGCCCGCAGCGGCCATGGTGAGAACGCGATGCGTAGCGGCCGGGTCCGCATCGCCTCCCACGCGCTGCCGGCGCGGGCCTTTGCGCCGGTCGCAGCCGTCACGGTCGTCGTCACGGCCAGCACTGTACGTCTTAGTGCTAGCCCTACCCCCAAGACTCGGGTACGGGCCAATGTGCCCGGCCGCGGGCGGCGCTTGGATGAGGCGGGTCGACAGACCGTTCAGTGCCACACAAGGAGGAACCGTGCAGACCACGACAACCGGGCCACCCGGCGCGGAGGCTCGCCAGGACGCCACGGTCGCGGCGCGCGCCGTCGATGTGTGGAAGGTCTACGGCAGCGGCGAGGCCCAGGTGGCGGCGTTGCGAGGCGTCAGCGTCGATCTCGGACGCGGCCGGTTCACGGCGATCATGGGCCCGTCCGGGTCGGGCAAGTCGACGCTGATGCACTGCCTGGCCGGGCTCGACACCGTCACCCGCGGCGAGGTCCACATCGGCGACGTGCTCGTCACCGGGCTCGGCGACGCCAAGCTGACCCGGCTGCGCCGCGATCAGGTCGGGTTCATCTTCCAGCAGTTCAACCTGCTGCCGAGCCTGACGGCACAGGAGAACATCCTGCTGCCGTTGTCGATCGCCGGCCGCAAGCCCGACCGCGACTGGTTCGCCCAGGTCATCGAGATCGTAGGTCTCGGCGACCGGCTCTCGCACCGGCCGAGCCAGCTCTCCGGCGGCCAGCAGCAGCGCGTCGCCTGCGCCCGCGCCCTTGTCGCCCGCCCGAATGTGATCTTCGCGGACGAGCCCACCGGCAACCTCGACTCGCGGTCGGGCGCCGAGGTGCTGGGCTTCCTGCGCCGCTCCGTGCGCGACTACGGCCAGACGATCGTGATGGTGACCCACGACCCCAACGCCGCCTCGTACGCCGACCGGGTGGTCTTCCTCGCCGACGGGGAGGTCCGCGCCGAGCTGCACGCGCCGACCGCCGACGCCGTCCTCGACACCATGGGGCGCCTCGACACCGGCCCGGTCGGCGCCGGCCGGACGGTGGGGGCCTGACCATGCTCCGCGCGACCCTCAAGAGCCTGCGCTCCCGAAAACTGAGGCTGGTCCTGTCGGGCATAGCCGTCGTCCTCGGCGTCATGTTCGTCTCCGGCGCGTTTGTCCTCACCAGCACGTTGGGCGCGTCGTTCGACAGTCTCTCCGCCAGTGTGTACGCGGGCACCGACGTCGCGGTCAGCGGCAAGGCCCCGGTGTCGGGCGGCGAGCCCGACGAGAACTCCGCCACCGTCCCGGCGGAGCTGATCGGAGACGTCCGCGCGGTCTCCGGCGTCGAGAAGGCCACGGGCGTCGTCAGTGTCAGTGGCGCGCGCGTCATCGGCGCCGACGGCAAAGTCGTCACCACGTCCGGGCCGGCCCGCCTGGGCACCAGCTGGACCGGCACGGCGGACCATCGCCGGCTGCGCACCGGGCGCGAGCCCCGAGCCGCCGACGAGATCGCGGTCAACGCGAGTCTGGCCGCGGCCGCCGGGATCGAGGTCGGTGACCGGGTGGGCGTGCTGACCCTGCAGCCGAAGAAGACGTTCACGCTCGTCGGCGTCTTCGGTTACAGCGGCGATCGCGACACCGTCGGCGGCGCCCAGGAGGTGTCGTTCATCGAGCCGGTCGCGCAGGAGCTGATGCTCGGCAGGACGGGCGTGTACTCCGCCGTCGTCGTCGAGGCCGCGCCGGGCGTCGCGCCGGAGGTGCTGCGCGACCGGCTCTCGGCCGCGCTGGGCGACACCTACGACGTCAAGACCGGCAGGCAACTGCAGGACGCCGCCGCCGAAGTCTTTCGCGAGGCGCTGAGCTTCTTCAACAACGTGCTGCTCGGCTTCGCCGGAGTGGCGCTGTTCGTCGGGACGTTCCTGATCCTCAACACGTTCTCGATCCTCGTCGCGCAGCGCGTCAAGGAGCTGGCGCTGATGCGGGCGATCGGTGCCAGCCGGTGGCAGATGATCGGGTCGGTGCTGGTCGAGGCGCTGGTCATCGGCATCGTCGCCTCGGCGCTCGGGCTGGGTGCGGGCATCGGGGTGGGTGCGCTGCTGGCGTACGTGTTCAGGCACGTCGGCAACACCGACCTCCCGATGGAATCGATCGAGATCCCGGCCTCGGCCGTGGTGAGCGCGTTCGCGGTGGGCACCCTGGTGACGCTGGTGGCGGCGCTGCTGCCGGCGGTGCGCGCGGCGCGTGTCCCGCCGGTGGCGGCGCTGCGGGAGGTCGCGGCGCCGGACCGTCCGCTGACCCGCCTCACCGTCGCCGGTGTGCTGATCACCGCGATCGGCGGCGCCGCGCTCGGACTCGGCCTCGCCGGCCAGGGTGGTGCGGCCACGATGCCGCTGCTCCTCGGCGGCGTGCTGGTCAGTTTCACCGGCATCGCGCTGCTGACGCCGATGATCGCCCGGCCGGTCGTGTCGGTGCTGGGCCTGTTGTTCTCCCGGTCGGTGCCGGGCCGGCTGGGCCGGCTCAACTCCGCCCGCAACCCGCGGCGCACCGCGATCACCGCCGCCGCCCTCATGGTCGGCCTAGCGCTGATCACCGGAGTGCACGTCGTCCTCGAATCGGCGACCGCCAGCTTCACCACCATGGTCGACACGCGGGTCAAGGCCGACCTGATCATCTCCGGTGCGCCCGGGGGCGACTCGGCGCCGACCTTCGACCCCGCGGTGCTCGGCCGCGCACGCCAGATCGGCGGGGTACGCGAGGTCGTCGGCGAGTACGGCGACATCGCGATGATCAACGGCCGGCCGAACCGGGTCACCGCGGTCACCGATCTGGCCGCCATGACCCGCATGCTGCCGTTGCGGGCGACCGAGGGGACGCTCGCGACGTTGCCGGCCGGCCACCTGGCCGTCGACGCCAAGCGCGCCACGGAACTGGGCCTGCACGCCGGCAGCACCGTGCGGGTCCGGCTCGCCCGTGGAGGTGTCCGCACCATGACCGTGGCCGGCGTCTACACCGACGACGACGTGTACCGGGTCGGCGGATGGATCCTGCCCGCCGAAGCGGCACACGACTTCCGGGTGGCCCAGCCCTCGTTCGGTTACCTGCGCCTCGCCGACGGCGCCGACGTCAGCGAGGTCCGCAAGCAGATCGACGCGCTGCTGGCCGACAGTCCCGAGGTCACCGTCGGCGACCGCGGCGCCTTCATCGCCCAGCAGAGCAGCCAGTTCGACACCATCCTGGCCATGATCCAGCTCCTGCTGGCGCTGGCGATCCTCATCGCCGTCCTGGGCATCGTCAACACCCTGGCGCTGTCGGTCCTGGAACGCACCCGCGAGCTCGGCCTGCTCCGGGCGATCGGACTGCGCCGGTCGCAGGCCATGCTCATGATCGCCGTCGAGGCGGTGGTGATCTCGGTGTTCGGCGCGCTGCTCGGCCTCGCGGTCGGCAGCGGGCTGGGCGCGACGGTCGTCCGAGCACTGCGAAAGGAGGGCTTCACCGACGTGGCGCTGCCTTGGGAGCGGATGGGGACTTACCTGGTACTCGCCGTGATCGTCGGCGCGTTCGCCGCGACCCTGCCGGCGATCCGGGCGGCGCGGGTCGACGTGCTGCACGCGATCGCACACGAATAGCCACCGACCCTCTCAATCCGTCGGCTCCCCCCATCGTGCCGCGTTGTCGTGATCGGTCTTGTTCATGTCAGCGGATCGATGAATGGTGTGACGGTGCTTGAGACCCTGCTGCCAATGATCTCCTCGCCGTGGCTCTACCTGATCGTCTTCGCCATGGTCACGGTCGACGGAGTCTTTCCGGTCGTGCCGTCCGAGGCCGTGGTGATCAGCCTGAGCGCGCTGTCGGCCACCGGCTCGCCGAACCTCGTCGCGCTGGCCGCCGCCGTGGCAGCCGGTGGAATGGCCGGCGACCGGGTCTCCTACCTGCTCGGCCGGAAGGCGGCCAGCCGGGTCACGGCGGGCAAGCTGGCCGTGGCCAGGGCGAAGGCGGAACGGGCGCTGACGCGGTACGGCGCGGCCGCGATCCTGGCCGGACGGTTCCTTCCGTGCGGGCGTGCGGCGACCACTTGGACGTCCGGGTCGGTGTCGCTGCCGCTGGGCCGGTTCCAGCTGTTCAGCGCGCTGGCAAGCGTGGCCTGGACGGCCTACATGATCGGGCTCGGCTGGCTGGGCGGCTCCGCGTTCGCCGACGAGCCGTTGCTGGGAGCCGCGATCGGTCTGGCGATCGGAGCGGTCCTGGGCGCCACGCACGCGCTTCTGGAGAGGCGACGGTCCGCAGCGCGGTCCGGTCCCGGCCGGAGGGAAGCGACGGCGAAGACGAGCGTGGCGCGGCTCGCGTCGTAGCCAGCACGGCGCCGGCGGGCGATGTCGAATCGAAATGCAACATATTGACTACGCCAACTTGACTCCCGATGTGTTAGCGCTCACACTCTCTCTCACGTCGCCGATGCGTCCCTCGTTTGGCAGTCGCCACGGGGTCAGCCGGCCGACGGGCGAGTCCCGGTCCGGTCTCGCTAGATGCACTCTGACCACCACTTTCATCCCGGTGGCGCACGGGTTCGTCCCTCGTGTCCGCCGTTCCCCTCCCCTTCTGGCCGCTCGAAGGAATCAGTTATGCGAATACCTGTCCGGAATTCCGCGCCTAGGCGCCTGGCTAGCTGGTTCGTGCCGAGCACCACCGCGTTTCTGTTGTTCTCCTTAACAGTTCCCTCGCCCGCTCTGGCGGAGAATGCCGCGAACGCCAAGAACGCCGCGGAGATCACCGATGGCCTGGTGCTGCGGTACAAGCTGGACGAGAAGTCCGGCGCGACGGCCGTCGACTCCTCCGGCCACGACCGCAACGGAACGGTGGCCGGCACCGCGACCTGGACCGGCGGGGAGGGCCTGGCCTTCGACGGGTCCAGCACGTACGTCAAGGTCCCGAACAACATCATGTCCGGGCTGGACTCCATCTCGGTGTCGTTCGACGTGTTCGTCGACCCGGACCAGCCGACGCCGTACTTCCTGTATGGATTCGGCAACACGAGCGGCTCCACCGGCTACGGCGACGGATACCTGTTCACCACGGGGAACAGCTTCCGTACCGCGATCGCCACCGGGAACTGGTCCACCGAGCAGACCACCGGCCCCACCGCGGCGAAGGTCCTCGATCGCGGCTCGTGGAAGCACATCGCGTACACCCAGACCGGCACCACCGGGACGTTGTACGAGGACGGCACACCGATCGCCACGAACGCCTCGGTCACCATCAAGCCGGGTGCCATCGGCGCCGGGACGACGACGGCGAACTACATCGGCAAGTCCAACTACAACGGCGACCGGCTCCTCAAGGGCAAGATCAAAGACTTCCGGGTGTACGACCGGGCACTCGACGGGACCGAGCTGCGGACCCTGGCCGACCCGGTCGTATCCGCCGAACTCGCCGCCGACCGCGCCGCGCTGAGCCTGGGTGACACCTCCGCCCTGGCCGCCGATCTGAACCTGCCGGCCACCGCCCCGTTCGGATCCAAGCTCACCTGGGCGACCAGCGACGCGTCCGTGATCACCACGGCCGGCGTGGTGACCCGCCCGGAGTCCGGCAAGCCGGACGCCACCGCGACGCTCACCGCCACTCTCACCCGGGGCTCGCTGAGCGCCACGAAGTCCTTCACCGTCACCGTGCGGCCCCAGCTCGGCGCCGAGGACGCGGTGAAGGTGGCGGCCGCCGGGCTCTCCGTGCACAACATCGACGACGTCCGGGGCAACCTGACACTGCCGTCGAGCGGCGCCCACAACACGACCGTCACCTGGTCCTCGGACCGGCCGGAGATCATCGACGGCACCGGTGTCGTGCACCGCCCCGCCGCGGGCAAGGGCGCCGCGTCCGTCGCGCTGACCGCGACGGTGAAGGTGGGCCAGGCCTCGGCCACCCGGACGTTGACGGCCACGGTGCCCGAGCTTCCCCCGGCGCGGGCCAAGACCGGTTACCTGTTCAGCTACTTCACCGGCGAGGGGACCGCGGACGGCGAGCAGCTCTACTTCGGGGTGAGCAAGGCGAACGACCCGCTGTCCTACCGCGAGGTCAACAACGCCAAGCCGGTGCTGACCTCGACGCTGGGCACGAAGGGCCTGCGCGACCCGTTCATCATCCGCTCGCCGGAGGGCGACAAGTTCTATCAGATCGCCACCGACCTGAAGATCCACGGCAACGGCAACTGGGACGCCTCGCAGCGCACCGGCAGCAAGTCGATCATGGTGTGGGAGTCGACCGACCTGGTCAACTGGACCGACCAGCGTCTGGTCAAGGTCTCCCCGGACACCGCCGGCAACACCTGGGCGCCCGAGGCGTACTACGACCCCACCCTCGGTGCCTACGTGGTCTTCTGGGCCTCGAAGCTCTACGACGCGGCGGACACCGGCCACACCGGCGGCACCTACAACAAGATGATGTACGCCACCACCCGCGACTTCCACACCTTCAGCGAGGCGAAGGTCTGGGTGGACCCCGGGTACTCGGTGATCGACTCCACGATGATCGACCACAACGGGACCTACTACCGGTTCACCAAGGACGAGCGGAACAACTCCTCGACCTCCCCGTGCAGCAAGTTCATCATCGAGGAGAAGTCGACCTCGATCCTCAGCACCGACTACAGCTTCGTCAAGGACTGCATCGGCGCCGGCGGCGTCAGCGCCGGCGAGGGACCGCTGGTGTTCAAGTCGAACACCGAGGACCGCTGGTACCTGTTCGTCGACGAGTACGGCGGCCAGGGCTACGTGCCGTTCACCTCGACCGACCTGGAAGCCGGCCAGTGGACCAAGGCCCCCTCGTACTCGCTGCCGAAGCGGCCCCGGCACGGCACCGTCCTGCCGGTGACCCAGGAGGAGTACGACCGCCTGCTCACCACCTACCAGCCGAACCTGCTGGTCACCGGCGTGGACCAGCTCTCGCTGACCACCCCGGTGGGCACCGCGCCGACCCTCCCCGGACAGGCCACCGCCAAGTACGCGGACGGCTCGTCGTCGAGTGTCGCGGTGAAGTGGGACGCCGTTCCGGCGTCCGCGTACGCCAAGCCCGGAAGGTTCACGGTCTCCGGTGTCATCACCGAGAGCCAGAACGTCAAGGCCACCGCGGTGGTGACCGTCCCCGACGCGGGCGCGCCGACGGTGAGCGCCACCGTCACGCCCGCCGAGCCGGCCAGCGGATGGTTCACGGGCCCGGCGACGGTCACGGTGACCGCCGGCGACGCGGTGGATGGTCCGCTGGTCCCCCAGGTCCGGGTCACCCGCTCCGGCGAGCCGGCCGGCGCGTGGACCGACCAGCCCCAGCCGCTCACGATCGACCGGGACGGCATCCACCTGATCGAGTACGTCGCCACCGACGCCGCGGGCAACAGTTCCGGCATCGGCTCGCTGACGGTCCGGGTCGACGGCACGGCTCCGGTGTCGCAGGCGACGGTGGACGCCAAGGGCCGCACCGTGGTCCTGCGGTCGGCCGACAACGACTCGGGCGTCAACCTGGTCCAGTACTCGCGGGACGGCGGTGCGACCTGGCAGACGTACACCGTGCCGCTGACCGCCGGCCAGGCGGAGACGACGGTGCTCTACCGAGCGGTCGACGTCGCCGGAAACGTCGAGACGGCCAACCGGGCGGTCCTGCCGGCGGTCGGTGTGGTGCTCGCTCCGAGCTCGACCAAGGCGTCACTGGTCTCGGCGAAGGTGTCGTACGGCACGGCTGCGGCGGTGCGGGTGACGGTCAGCGGTGGCCTCCAGGCGAAGCCGTCCGGCACCGTGCGGGTGCTGCTCGGTTCCACCGCCGTCGGCTCCGGCGTCCTCTCCGGCGGCAAGGCCACCATCAAGCTGGCCAAGAACATCGGTGTCGGGACCAGGAAGCTGCGGGTCGTCTACGCCGGCGACGACCGGTACACCGGCTCCGCGGCGGATCTGACGCTGAAGGTGGTCACCGCCTCGTCGAAGACCACGGTGACGGCGAAGCCGAGCACGGTCCGGGCCGGCAAGACGGTGCGCCTCACCGTGAAGGTCGCCGCCGCCTCCGGTGTCAAGCCGTCCGGCACGGTGCAGATCGTCGTGGCCCGCGGTAACACCAAGATCGTGCGTACGGTGCGCCTGACCGCCAACGGCACCGCCGTCGTCGATCTGCGCTCCCTCGGCCGGACCGGCACCTACAAGATCACGGCGCAGTACCGCGGTTCGAGCACCGTGACCGGATCGACCAGCTCAGTGATCAAGGTCAAGGTGGTCCGCTGACCAGCGACCGCCACTGACCGCCACTGACGGCCGCGGAGTCCTTTCGAGGGCTCCGCGGCCGCACTGTCTCCCCGGTCGGATTCGAGGTCAGGAGCCGGCGAGAAGGTACGCCCGAACCTGCCCCCGAGCCTGATGGATCCGCGACTTCACGGTGCCTTCCGGAATCGCCAGGTGCCTGGCGATCTCCTTGTAGTCGAGCTGGCAGATGTCTCGCAGCACCATCGGCGCCACCAGCTCGGGCCGGCTGGCTTCCAGCCGTTTTAGGGCGTCCAGCAGGTCCAGCCGTGATCCGGCGATCACGCTGGTGGTGCGGGCGTCCGGCGTGTCCACCGGCATGTCGGCGTAACCCTGTTCAGCGGCCCGCCGCTTGAGGCCCCGGTAGGTCTGCCGCGCCCCGTTGGCGATGACCACGTGCAACCAGGTGCTGAACCTGGACCGCCCCTGAAAGCCAGCGATGTTCCGCGCCACCTGCATGAGCACGTCCTGGCAGGCTTCTAAGGAGCCGACCGGCCCGGAGGCGGCGAGACGGATCACCGGCGAGACGGCTGAGCTGTGGGTATTGACCTGCCGCTCGTCGTGGCGGCACTGCAGCGCGTACTGCGGCTCAAGCTTCAGCTGCCGTTTGGCCTGCAGCGGACGGAAGTCGAAGCGGTCGTCGCCGGCGGCCTCGCGGCGCCGTGCGAACTCCTCGATGTCGGGGCTGCCGACGGCATACCAGCGGGACTTGTGGTTGTGGCAGAACGGCGATTTCCCCTGCGCCCACAAGGTGCAGAACGACAGGCGGCAAGTTCGGCAGCCGCTGTCGGCAACGGCCGGAAGACCGGTGATCCAGTTCTTCTTCTCGGGCTCGCCCGCTCGTTCCCAGAAGCCGTGATGGCTCGCGCACAGCCCTTGGCGGGCAGCACCGTAGCGGCAGCCCGGGATACCACAGGCCGTCAGTTCGGTCCGCCCGACCGGGCCGGGGCCTGGATCGGCGATGAACGCCTCGATGTCCGGGCCGCGTAGGTCAGCGGGCGCCCGTAGGAACCGCCCCACAGGTTGACGAACATGTAGTCGCTGTCCAGGTCCCCGTACTCGGCGTGCAGGTAGTCCGCGTAGAGCCGGACGATCTCGGGGCCGACCGGGACCGCGCGGGGCGAGGCGGACTTGGCCCGGGCCCGGTTGTCGTTGACGCGGGGTATGACCGCCAGCTCGCCTTTCACTGCCGCCAGGTCCTCGTGACGCAGTCCGAGTGCTTCACCGATCCGGATCCCGGTATCCCACAACACCGCGAACAGGAATCGGTCGCGCAGCCGGGTACATGCGTCCAGGATCGCCTGGACCTGGACGGCGGTCAGGATCGTCGGGTGAGTGCGGGGCGCCTTCAGCTTGATCGTCCGGCGGCGCTCGGGTTGACCGCCGTCGAGGTGATAGAGGAAGGGCTTCCAGCCCGTGCGACGGGCACGGATTGGCTGCAGTTCGGTGACCAAATCGCCCTCATCCCACTGGCGGGAGGGTATTCATCGCCGGCAACGACAGCAGCAGCACCGCGGGAGTCGCCGGAGTGACCTGACTCGACACCCGCGCGGCATATCAGCCGGACCTGGGGCGTTGCGGGCTCGTGACATCCACATGGATGGACCCGCCGCGTCGTTCGCACACCACGGTGGCAGACTGAAGCCTTTGACCTGGGGATCCTTGGTGAAGAGCCCAGCAGATCCTGGACCGTCAACCAAGGTTTGGGTCCTCGCCGCGAACATCGCCGCCGGTAACACTCACACCGGGCAGCGGTCAGTTCCTCGCCTCGTGGACCAGGATGGCGATCTGGACGCGGTTGACGCAGTCCAGCTTGGTCAACAGTTGAGACACGCATGCCTTGACCGTGGCCAAGCTCATGTGCAGCTCGCTGCCGATCTCCGCATTGGAACGGCCCTTGCTGATAGCGATGGCGACCTCGCGTTCCCGGTCGTTGAGGGCGTCGAGGGCGGCCCGGGACCGGTCTGAGCGCTTGGCCTTCTCATCCTGGCCCCCGGTGCGCACGACGTGCTCGATGAGGCGGTTGATGACGCTGGCGGAGAGCATCGACTCGCCGGCCGCGACGCGGCGGACAGAGTCCAGGATCTGCCGGGGCGGGGTGTCCTTGAGCAGAAAGCCGTTGGCGCCCAAACGAAGCGCACGCAATACGTACTCGTCCGTATCGAAGGTCGTCAGTACGATAATGGCGCAGTCGTCGCCACGGGCCCGGAGCGCCTCGGTGGCGGTGAGCCCGTCCATGCCGGGCATTCGGATGTCCATCAGGACGACATCGGGCCGCAACCGCTGCACGATGTCGACGGCTTGCGCGCCGTCGGACGCCTCGCTTACGACCTCGACGTCGTCGGCGACGCTGAGGAGCAACGACAGTCCGACTCGAACCAAGGGATCATCATCGACGAGCAGGACACGAATGATGTCAGCCATGCGTCCAGACTTCCAGACGCCGGCACACTCCGATTCGGAGGGCTCCACGCGGCTGGTGATGCTGCTACAGTCCGCAACCCATGAGAATCTTGGTCACTGGCGGCGCCGGATTCATCGGTTCGCACTTTGTTCGCGCAGCACTCAACAATTCCTACGCCGCACTCCAGGACATCGAGATCACTGTTCTGGACAAATTGACATACTGCGGCAACAAAGCCAATCTCGATCCCGTCGCGCACGACGCCCGGTTGCGGTTCGTGACCGGCGACATCTGCGATCCGGTTCTGGTGGATGACCTGGTCCGGCGACACGATGCTGTGGTGCACTTCGCCGCGGAGACCCACGTGGATCGGTCGATCCACGGCGGCGACGAGTTCGTCCGGACGAACATGCTGGGCACGCAGGTGCTGCTGGACGCCGCGGTCCGGCATGGCGTGGAGCGATTCGTACACGTCTCGACCGACGAGGTTTACGGCTCCATCGACGTCGGCTCCTGGGATGAGTCATTCCCGCTCAACCCCAGTTCGCCGTATTCGGCGGCGAAGGCCGGCTCGGATCATCTGGCGCTGGCGTACCACCGCACTCATGGCCTGCCGGTACTGGTGACCCGCTGCTCGAACAACTATGGGCCGTACCAGTTTCCGGAGAAGGTGATCCCGCTGTTCGTGACGAACCTGCTCGACGGCCGCACGGTGCCGCTGTACGGGGACGGCGGCAACATCCGGGACTGGCTGCACGTCGACGATCACTGCCGGGGAATCGCGCTGGTGCTGGCCGGGGGCCGGGCGGGCGAGGTTTACCACATCGGCGGCGGCTTGGAACTGGACAACAAGGAGCTGACGGCGCGGTTGCTGGAGGCCTGCGGGGCCGGCTGGGATCGAGTCGAGTACGTCGAGGATCGCAAGGGCCACGATCGCCGATACTCGCTGGACCACTCGAAGATCAGCCGGGAGCTCGGTTACGCGCCTCTGATCAGCTTCGATGCCGGCGTCGCGCAGACGATCGAGTGGTACCGCGACAACCGCACCTGGTGGGAACCGTTGCGCGAGCGTGCCGGGCGCTGACGCACCCGCGCATGTCACGCCGGCGGGACGAGTCCCGGCACGACAGGTGTAACGCTCCCGGTTGCCACCAGGGGTGTCCCACGGGGTGCTGACTGAGGCCCGCAGCGAGGTGACGCACCCCAACGGGCCAGGTCAGATCGGCCAGGGCAGCCAGGCGTTGAGGTGAAATTCGATCTCTCCGCCGGGGCCGCGGCGGGCACCGTGGTCAAGGTGCCCGCCGGCGAGGTTGACCCGTTCCGCGATGCCGACCAGCCCGGCGTGGCTGCCCGGAATCGACGTACCCGGGCCCCTCACCAACCGGTTACACACCCAGACATGCAACTCGCCGGCGTCGGTCCGCTCGACGCGGATCCGGACCATCGCGCCGGGCGCGTGCTTGCGGGCGTTCGTCAGCCCTTCCTGCACGATCCGGTATGCGGTCCGGCCGACCGAGGCCGGCGCCGCCGTCTCAGGCAGCAGCCGCTCGAACGTCACCGGGGTGCCGGTGGAGCGTGACTCAGCGACGAGTTCATCTAGGTCTCCCAGGCCAGGTTGCGGCCGCAGCCCGGCGGAGTCACCACCGCGCAGGACACCGAGGACCTCCCGAAGATCGTCCAGGGCCTGGTGTGCACTTGCCCGGATGGTGCCGACCGCCTCGGTGACGTCGGTGGACAGGTCCGGCCGAATCTCCAACGCGCCGGCGTGGAGGCTGAGTAGGGAAATGCGGTGGGCAAGGACATCGTGCATCTCACGGGCGATCCGTTCCCGCTCCAGCGCCCGCAGTTGTTCGGCCTGGGCCTCGGCTTCCGTCTCCGCCAAGATCGCTAGATCGTGCAATGCCGCGATCCGCCCGCGCCGGTACCGAACCGTCACCCCGAGTGCCACGATGATCGCCAGTAATGCGATGTTCAGGGCGTTGGCCCCGACCACTGTCAGGTCAGGGCTTCGCTTGGTGATCGAGTACGGCACGTACGCCACGACGTGCAGGCCGGCTACCGCGAGCGCCACCGGCCAACGCCGGTAGACGGCCACGGTGAAGACGGCTACCAACACCGCGACGCCCGCGAAATCCGCCACCGCCAGCAGCGGTGCCAGCCCGACTGCAATGGGTACGGGATAGCGCCGGCGCCACCACAGGGCGATGCAGCCAACCCCGGTCAGCGTCAGCACCCAGAAGAGCAGCCGCCCGGTGATTACGCCGCGGCTTTCCGCCTCGTCAGCTGCCGAGACGGCAACCGTGGCCGAGACAAGGACCCAGCAGAGGTCCAGGACGCGGGCACGGACCGCGTCGAGTCGTACCGTCCTTGTCATGAGCGGACGAGCGGGCGCCAGTACTGGCGGGCACCCGCGTCACGGACACTGAAGCCCAGGTTCTGCGCCGCCGTCCGCAGCTCCCGGATCTCCTTGGTGGCCTTCCGGCGCAATGCCGCCTCCCGGGCCTGCAGCACGGCGTTGAGCGCCGGTGGCAGGTTGGCGGCTCCAGACCAGCGGCGGTACAACTCCGCGTACGGGTCGCCGTCGTGCCAGGGGTACCCGTGCGCCTGGAACGCCAGGGCCAGGGTCGCACCGGACGTCCGGTGCCGTTCACAGATCAGCTGCCGTGAGTCCCGGTCCAGTAGGACGATGTTGCGGCCGTCGACGAAGGCGGCGTGCACGTCGGCGCGCGCGACGTCCTGGTGCCAGTCCCCCTGCTGAACCCGCACACCGGCGTCGGTGATGGTCACCTTCGTCGACTCGCGGAGCACCCAGAAAACGACGGCCAGCCCCAACCCGAGCCAGAGGATCAGGTTGACGGCGACTTCCCATGGCTGGTCCACGGCGGCGACGGTGATGAAGATCGGCCGCATCGGCAGTGGGCCGGAGCGCGCCACCGCCCACCGGGCCAGCGACGGAATCAGGCAACCGAAAAGGAGGACGCTGGGGAGCGTCACGAGGGCAAGGATCAGCCGGTCGAGCACGGGGAGCCCGACAACGGTCGGCCTGCTGCCGTGAGTCTCTACCGGTTCTTCGCTCACCAGCACTTCACTCCGGTTGCGTCAAGGGCTGCCGCTTGGCCGCATCGAGTACCGAGGATAGACGTCGTGTGACGCACCGAGAAGCCGCTGTAGTAGAAGAGCGGACGACCCAAAGTCGACGGTACGCGGTTTCGGGTTCCGGGTTCGTCGACCTTCGGCTAGAAGCACTCGAACCTTGGTCTAAGAATCGCCTCACCGGCCCATTCGCGCTCGCTAGCTCAGTTCCGTTGGTAGACACTCTGTGGACGTGCACGCGGTCCACCCACAACAAGCTCAAGTCCCTTTAGCCCATTCCCATTGCGCGGGGACGGGCGCATCCGAGCGCAGCGGGGAACAGCGCCTCCCGACCACCACGTAACGCCAAGGAGTCAGCTATGAGCAGAGCCCTAGGGCTGGTCGACGACGTCGAGGACGGCATCCCCGGGGACGCCGCCGCCCGTGCGGAGGGCGTCTCCAAGATTTATGGCACCGGCGGCGGCATGGTGAAGGCCCTCGACAACGTCACCCTCAGCATCCCGCGCGGCGGGTTCACCGGCATCATGGGCCCGTCCGGTTCGGGAAAGTCGACGTTGATGCACTGTCTCGCCGGACTGGATCAGGTGGACCAGGGCAAGATATACGTCGGCGACGTCGAGTTGACCGGCCTGCGCGAGAAGGATCTCACCCGGCTTCGCCGTGACCGGATCGGCTTCATCTTCCAGTCGTTCAACCTGATTCCGACGCTGACCGCGCTCGAGAACATCACGCTGCCGATGGACATCGCCGGCCGCAAACCCGACAAGGAATGGCTCGACACCGTCATCGACACCGTCCGGCTGCGGGACCGGCTGCACCACCGCCCGAGCGAGCTCTCAGGCGGCCAGCAGCAACGGGTGGCTTGCGCCCGCGCCCTGGCCAGCAGGCCGGATGTGATCTTCGCTGACGAGCCGACCGGCAACCTGGACTCAAGCTCGGGTACCGAGGTGCTCAGCTTCCTGAAGGAGTCCGTGCGCATCACCGGCCAGACCATCGTCATGGTGACGCACGACCCCACCGCTGCCGGGTACACCGACAACGTGATCTTCCTGACCGACGGCCAGCTTGTCGACAGGATGAAGGACCCGACTCCGGCGAAGGTGCTGGAGCGGATGAAGAACTTCGAGCCGCCGGCCCCCGCCGCGCAGGCCGGCACCCCACAGCAGGGGGCGGGCCGATGATGACCAAGCTCGCGCTGCGAAGTCTCGCGGCGCACAAGCTTCGCCTGGTGTTCACGGCCATGGCCGTGACCCTCGGGGTGGCGTTCGTGGCCGGCACGATGATCTTCAGAGCCACGGCGACCCAAGGTTTCGACACACTGCTCAAGCAGATGACTAGCCTGGCTGACGTAACGGTCGAGCCGAAACGGCAATTCACCACGGAGAACGCCCCGCCGCGGCTGATCCCCCACGCGGTGCTCACCGATCTGCAGCAGAAGGTGCCGGACGCCTCGGGCATCCGCGGGGCGGTGGACGGGTACGCGGCGGTTCTCACGTCATCCGGCCAGGTAGTGGGCGGCGAATCGACAGGACACGTGGGCATCACGTTCGCCGAGCGGCCTGGTTCGCAGCTGAAGATCACCACCGGAAAGGCCCCGACCGGCCCGGAGGAGGTCGCCGTCGAGGGCCGGACGGCCGCTGACGGTGCACTGTCGGTCGGCGACACGGTCGAGGTTCAGACTCTCTTTGAGACCCGGAAGATGAAGGTCAGCGGCCTGTTCGACCTTGAGCAGAAGGGCTTCAGCGGGGTCTTCACGTTTGTCGCGTTCGCCCCCGACGTCGCGCAGAAGCTGCTGACCGGCACCGACCCGGGCGGGCCCAAGGAATACTCGGCGATCTACGTCCGGTCCAAGCCCGAGGTGACTCAGGCGCAGCTCGCCGCCCAGGTGCGGGCAGTACTGCCGCCCGAGTACGACGTCAAGGCCGGCGACGATCTGGCCGCAGAGACCAAGAAGGAGATCGACGAGCTGTTTGACCTGCTCAACCGAATCCTGCTCGTCTTCGCCGTGATCTCGATCCTGGTCGGCACGTTCATCATCTTCAACACCTTCACCATGCTGCTCGCACAGCGAACTCGCGAGCTGGCGCTGCTCCGGGCGGTCGGCGCGAGTCGCGGCCAGCTGACTCGGGTGGTGCTGGGCGAGGCCGCCGCGATCGGCGTCCTGGGTTCGACCCTGGGCCTACTCGGTGGCATCGGGGTGTCGTACGGGCTGCGCGCCCTTGTCGCCCGCTTCGGCGCCCAGCTGCCGGCGAGCGCGCCGGTGATCAGCCCCCGGACGATCATCACCGCATACGCGGTCGGCATCGTCGTCACCGTTCTCGCGGCATACTTCCCGGCCCGCCGGGCCACCAAGATCCCGCCGGTGGCGGCGCTGCGCGACGACGTGTCGCTGCCGCGCAAGTCGCTACGGGTTCGGCTGATCATCGGCCTCGTCATGGCGGCCGGTACCGGCTTGGCACTGGCCGGCAGCCTGTCCGCGGAAGGCGAGGAGGCCGGCGCGCTCGTCGCGGTCGGCGGTGTGCTGGCGTTCATCACGGCCTTCATGCTCAGTCCTGCGCTGAGCCGGCCGGTCATCCGGGTACTCGGCGCACCGATCACTTGGATCACCGGGATAACCGGCCGGTTGAGCCAGGAGAACGCGCGGCGCGACCCCCGCCGGACTGCGGCGACGGCGTCCGCCTTGATGATCGGCCTGTCGCTGGTTTCGATGGCAACGGTCGTGGCGAGCTCGATGAACGCATCAGCGGACCGGCGGCTCGACCGGGAGTTCGGCGCGGAGTTCTCAATGGAGCCGCGCTCGCTGGCCGGCTTCAGCACGGACGCCGTCGCCAAGGTCGAAGCCGTGTCGGGAGTGCGCAGCGTGACACCGGTGCAGGTGGGCACGATCCGGATCACCGGCAAGGAGGAACCCGTCGTGGTCGCCGATCCGGCCGGGCTGGCTGTACCGGCCCGGCTGAAGCTGGAGGAGGGCAACGCGACGCTGGGTACCGACGAACTGCTCGTCGGACGTACGCGAGCCACCGAGCGGGGTTGGCAGCTGGGTAGCACTGTCGCTGTGCAGTACCCCGACGGTAAGGACGCCACGGTGAAGGTGGTCGGCATCTTCAAGGACAACGCTGTCGTCACCCAGTCGTACATCATGAGCCCGGCAAGCTACCGCGCACATGCCTCGGGCAATCTGATCCAGCGGGCGTTCATCGACCTGGAGGACGAGAACCTGACAACGGCGACCGCCGCGGTGAAGTCCGCACTCGCCGGGTTCCCGAGCGTCCAACTCAAGGATCGGCAGGATGCCAAGAAGGACGCCCGCGAGGACGTCGACCGAGTGTTGAACATCATCATGGCCCTCCTCGCGCTGTCCATTGTCATCGCCGCGATGGGGATCGTGAATACGCTCGGCCTGTCCGTGCTCGAACGGACGCGTGAGATCGGCCTGCTCCGGGCGGTCGGGATGGGCCGCGGCCAGGTCCGCTCGATGATCCGTTTCGAGGCTGTGTGCATCGCGCTGTTCGGCGCGACGCTGGGGCTGGGCCTCGGCGTCGGCATCGGCGCCGCGCTGCAACGGGCGATGTCGGAGAACGGCATCGAAGTGCTCGACATCCCGCTGGACCGGCTCGGGATTTACCTGCTCAGCGCGGTTGCGATCGGGGTTGTCGCGGCGATTTGGCCGGCCTGGCGAGCGACCCGGATGAATATCTTGGAGTCCATCCGGCAGGCTTGAGATCCGCACCGAGGCCGCGGCGGGAGCACCCCGCCGCGGCCTCGGCCGTCCAGGAGCACCGGCGGGTCGCTCTCAAGCCTCACAACACAGCCAAATAGCATGCAAAGCCTGAAATACATGAATCAGGCACCCTCCTGAAGCCCCCCTCGCTGAGCAAAGTGTTGCTAGGCTCGGCCAGGCTTGGCGCAGAGCAGAGCAGAGGGAGGGCGCACTGGTGGCTGGCGCGCAGGCACGACTTCTCGGGCCGGTCACAGCCTTCATCGACGACGAACAGATTGATCTGGGCGCCCCTCGACAGCTGGCCGTCTTCGCCACTCTCGCGGCCCATCCCGCCCAGGTCGTCGACCGCGAACAGCTGGTCAACGCAGTGTGGGGCAACGACGCACCCACCACGGTGATGAACAGCATCTACACGTACGTCGCACGGTTGCGGAATCGACTGGAACCGCTCCGGTCGCACCGGGCCCCATCCGAGCTACTGGCTTCCGACGGCTCGGGCTACATGCTGCAGATCCCAGCCAAACAGATTGACAGTCATCTGTTCGTTGAACATCTCGCCGACGCTCGGACGCTGCAGCGCGGCGCCGAGCTAGAGGCCGCAGTGGCCAAACTCGACCGTGGCCTCGCGCTCTGGCGTGGTACCGCGTACGGCGGGGCGGTCGGCCCGTTCGCCGAGGCGGAGCGAACCCGGCTCGCCGAGCTCCGGCTGGTCGCCCTGGAGGACCGCGCCGAGCTGCTGCTCGAATTGGACCACCCGGACATGGTGTCGGGCGACCTGGTCGGCCTGGTCCGCCGGCATCCGCTCCGCGAGCGGCTGTGGTACCTCCTAATGCGTTGTCATGTTCAGCTGGGCCGGCACGCCGAGGCGGTCAAGGAGTACAACGAGCTGCGCCGGTTGCTCGCCGATGAACTCGGCGTCGATCCCAGCGAACGGCTGCAACGCCTCTATGGGGAGATCCTGCGCGGCATCCCTGCGCGGGGCCGGGACGACCGGGCCGGCGGCACGGACCGCGCGCAGCCCGTACCTCTGGCCCAACTTGCCCGCGAGGTCCCCGGCTTCACCGGGCGCATTGGCGAGCTGCACGACCTGCACGCGCAGGTCAGAGATGCCGAGACGGCCGGCGAGTCGGCAGCGGTCATGCTTACCGGACCCCCTGGCGGCGGCAAGACGGCACTTGCCGTCCGGTTCGCCCACGCCATCGCCGACCGATACCCGGACGGCCAGCTACAGCTGGACCTGCGCGGATTCGCCGCGACCGATCCGATGTCAACGGCCGAGGCACTCGAACATCTCGTCGCGGCGCTCGGCGGGCCGAGCACGTCGACGCGGGATGTCGAACGCCAGAGCGCCGTATACCGCAGCCTGATCGCCGGCCGGCGGATGCTGATCCTGTTGGACAACGCTGTGTCGGCGCAACAGGTCCGCCCGCTACTGCCCGGCGACTCGTCCTGCCTGGTGATCGTGACGAGTCGCAACCGGCTGGCCGGGCTTACCGCGCGGGACGGCGTCAGACGCATCGCGGTGGAACCGCTGCCCTACCACGACGCGAAGCGCTTGTTCACCCGCGCGGTGGGGCAATCGGTGGGACCGTGGACGCAGCCGGCCGTGTGGCAGCTGATGGACGCGTGCGGTGGCCTACCGCTGGCGCTGCGGATCGCGGCAGCGCTGATCACCGAGGCACCATCGGCAACAGATGTGATCACCCAATTCACCGAAAATGACCTGCTGGACAGCCTGCATGTCGCAGGCGACACGGAGGCATCGCTCAGTTCGGTGTTCGAGTGGTCCTACCGCGCCCTGGACAACGATGGCGCGCAGATGTTCCGGTCCCTCGCCCTGCTCGACAACAGCATCTTCACCCTGGCCGATGCGGCGGCATCGAGCGGGTACTCCAACTGCCACGCTCGGAAGCTGCTGTCCGCGCTGGTAAACGCGAGCCTGGTACGGGAACTCGGTCAGAACAGGTTCCAGATGGACAAGCTGATTTTCGCCTACGCCCGGCAGCTACAGAGGTTGAACGGTCGAGTTGATCCCATGCCGCTTCGGCGTGTCGTCGGTCGAACGCCGATCGAAACCGCCTCGACTCGAGGTTGCCCCGCCGGCGTCCCCTATTCAGAGGGAAACAGCTGATCGAGGACGATAGATGAAAGACGCGCCTGACCCGCAATGATGTGAGTGTCCGGGTCGTATCCACAGTAGGATCAGGTGCGCCTTTCTGGTGGAGTACGAGTAGCGGCTGGTCATCGCCTCGGGCGGGAAAGGGCTGGCCGGCTATGCCGGTGCGGTCCTGCTGCGGCAGTGCGCGGACCGGGCCGGCCCGACCAGCGGATAGAACAAGGTTCTTACCGGTGACGGTGCGTAACACGTCGGGGACCCGTCAACCAGCACACCGTCGCAGCCGGCCCGTTCAAGCCGGTCGCCTGAACAACACCGCCGCCACCGCGACCGGCAGCGGCAACGCCTACGGCCAGTCCTCGATCAACTTTCACACAAAGAAGATCTATCGGATCCAGGCCGCCGCGCCCAATCAGGACACCCGGCGCCGGCCGCAGCCGCCCACCGGAATCACTTACCGTGAAGTCAACGGGCGTCAACTTATTTATTGAACGATCCCTCCCTGCGGGCACCGGTCCCGCCGTTATCGGGACTCTGCGTAACGCCACGATCGGCGCCACCAACATCGCCCGCGCCCTCCGTCGCGCCGACCGCCGACCGCCGACCTGATCACCGCCGTAACCAGCAGATATCCGACAAACAATGACCCCTGAGTAAACTCGAAACAAGGCGGCGGTCAATACCCGAACCTCCGGGCCTTTCAAACCATCTGATAGCGGGCATCTAGGCGATGTGTAGCGACGATCCACTGCAGAGCTGGCATCATCTGTCTCGGCAAGCGCACTTCGGGGGAAGGACTTTGGCGTTGACCAGCAATGACTTACTAAAATCACCGGGCAGGCACGGCCCACTCCAGCCCGGAACGGCCCTCACGACATCGGCCACCAGAACTTCGGCCGGGCCCGCAGCCGTCAACCGGCTAGGAATTGATAACCGCGCGGTAACCAAACGAACCGCTCTCAGCATTCCACAAGGAATGCCGATCGGAGCATGGCGGAATCTGGGACGTCAGATCTTCGTCATCTCCGACGCCTCGGCATGGTGGCTCGGTGACTGGCTGATCTACGGGCAAGCGGCTTACCCGAACCGGTACAAGCACGCGATCGCCGAGACGGCGCTGGACTATCAGACGCTGCGCAACTACGCCTGGATAGCACGGCGCTTCGCCGCCCACCGGCGCCGCGAGAAGTTGAGCTTCCAACACCACGCGGAGGTCGCGAGCCTGCCGGAGGATGAGCAGGACGCATTGCTGACGCAGGCTGACCTGCACAACTGGTCGAGGAACGAGCTCCGGCGCCGGATTCAGCAGCGTCGACGCGGAGTGAACGTCTCAGCCGAGGTCATCCACTTGCAGATGGACCTCGTCCCAAGCCAGAAGGATCGTTGGCAGGAGGCTGCCAAGCATGTCGACAAGGACCTTCTCGACTGGATCAGGTCTATCCTTGATCACGCCGCGGCGACCATACTCGAAACGGACGAGGCGCCCCGGCAAATGACCGCATGAGAACGCCAGCCGGCCCCTGAACGAAGGGCCGGCTGGCGCCTTTTCATGGTCCGGTTTCCAGAAGAGTGCCACGATGACCCAGGCGGCTCAACTAGTGCAGAATCACAGAATGACCGATTCACCATCTCCGCTGTCCGCCCAACCGGCCGAGACGGCGCCACTTCAGCTCCGCCCGCCCAGATTCAGGGTTGAAAGGCGGGCGATCACGCTGTGGACCCTACACGCGGTGATCGGGATGATCGTCGTTGAGGGCGGGCTTTTTCTGACCTACGTGCTGTGGTCGGCGTCCCGGCCGTGGCTCACCCCAATCCTGTGGATTCTCGGCGTAATCTATGTAGTGAATATCACCGTGATGCCGACCTGGCGGTACTACGTGCACCGCTGGGAAACCACTGATGAGGCGGTCTATTCGCTTAAAGGCTGGCTGACTCGCGAATGGCGGATCACCCCGCTCTCGCGCATCCAGAGCATCGACACCGTCAAAGGTCCGCTGCAACAGATCCTCAAGCTGGCAACAGTGAAGGTGACCACGGCGTCCCGAGAGGGCGGCATCACCCTGGACGGACTCGACGCCGAGGTCGCCGCCGAGCTGACCCAGCGGCTCACCCACATCACCCAGATCACGCCTGGAGACGCCACGTGAGCGCCGGCGGGCGAGCGAACGCCGGCGAAGCACCGCCGGAAGGCGTCGCGGCGCTACCGGCGGAACCGCCTTGGACCCGGCTGGACATCCGAGTGGTCTGGGTCGATGCGGTCATGGTGGTGCTGTCGTTCATTCCCACCGTCCTCGTCTGGTGGGTGTTCGACATCGACTTCGACGACGGCTCGTTCGGCATCTGGCCGGCGCTGGTAACCACCACGCTCGGTGTCACCGGCGCCGTCGGCGACTTGGTGCGCTGGATGAAGACGTGGTACAGGGTGACCGACGAGCGGATCGAGCTACGCAGCGGATGGCTGACCCGCAAATACCGGTCGGTGCCCCGCGACCGCATCCGCAGCGTGGACACCACCGCCAAGCCGCGGCACCGAGTGGCCGGGCTGCGGGTCGTGCACATCAGCTCCGGCGAGGCGCAGCTGTCGTTCAAGCTCGACGCGGTGACCAAGCAGACCGCCGAGGAGCTCCGCCGCGAGCTACTGATCGGCGGAACCGCCGGGATCGCGGCATCGGAGGAGGACGCGGCATCGGAGGAGACGCCGGCGCCAGGCCGGGACGAGACCCCGATCGCCGAGCTCAACTGGCGATGGATCTGGTACAACCTGATCAACATCTGGGCGTTCATCGTCGCGGCGCTGTTGCTCTGGGGCCTGTTCTGGCTGCTGCAGATCTTCAATATCGACTTGCGGGACCTGATCGCCAAGGTGATCGACTGGGAGGCCCTCGGGCAGACCTGGTCGATCGTGGTCGCCATCGGGGGGACGTTCCTGATCGGGGTCGCAGGCCTGGCGTTCGGGTTCGTCAACGAGAACTGGAACTTCCAGTTGGTCCGGACCACCACGGAGAAGGGCACCGCGCTACTCACCCGGCAGGGTCTTTTCGACACCCGCGAGGTGTTCCGCGACGACCGGCGGCTGCGTGGGATCCACCTCAGTCAGCCCCTGTTCTGGCGCTGGATCGGGCTCACCGAGACCGAGGTCGTCTCGACCGGGCTGGGGCATCGCGCGTCGAACGGCGAGCCGGCCAGCAGCATCCTGCCGCGCGCCCCGATCGGCGAGGTCCTGCGGGTCGCGGCGCTGGTGCTACCGGACGGCGTACGCCCGCTGGAGGCACCGCTGCTCGCCCATCCCCAGTCCGCCCTGTACCGCCGGTTCGTCTCCACCGTGGTGGGGCTCGCCGGCTGGGCCGGATTGCTGTACTGGATGGACGTGACCGGCGCGGTGCCGAGCTGGACATGGCTGTCGCTGCTGGCGCTGATCCCGTTCGGCCTGGTGTTCTCCGTGATCGGCTACCGGGCGCTGGGGCACGCCATCGTAGGGCCGTACCTGGTGCTGCGTTCGGGGGTTTCGCGTCTGTCCACCTTGGCCCTCCAGCGTCCTGCCGTGATCGGCTGGTCCATGCAGGAGTCATTGCTGCAGCGGGCCCTCGGCTTGGTGAACGTGGGCGTGGCCACCGCGGCCGGGGCCCGGCACTACAAGGCTTTGGACCTCAGCCCCGCGCAGGCCGTCGCGCTCATCCACCAAACGGCTCCGGGTCTGATCGACGATTTCCTGGAGCCCCTCGAGGACTTGTCAAGTGCCAATGTGGCCTCGGAAGAAATCGGTCCGGATGTATTGCGGGAGGACGGTTCGGTTGGCAATGATCCAACCGCCTTCCTGAGCCCATCAAGTACCCGGCGCGACATCGCGCGGGAAGGTGCGCCAGACGAATCCTGATTCCCCTCAGATTTGCAGGTAGCCACATGCGGGATACCAGACTCACGGATACTCTTTCGGTAAGCGCCATCGGTCTCGGATGCAGCCCGATGTCGCACGGATACAACCCGGCCGAGCGCGACGACAAAGAGTCGATCCGCGTCATTCACCGGGCGGTCGAACTCGGTATCAATTTGTTCGACACCGCGGATGTGTACGGACCGTTCAGCAACGAGGAACTACTCGGCCGGGCCCTGCGCGAGCACCGGGACGAGGTGCACGTGGCGACGAAATGCGGTCTGGTCGCCGGGCCCGGCGGCAAATTCCAGCGCAACGGCCGCCCGGAGTACCTGCGTGCCGCGTGCGAGGGCTCGCTACGCCGGCTGCAGGTCGACACGCTCGGGCTGTACCAGTTGCACCGCGTCGACCCGGCCGTTCCGCTGGAGGACACCTGGGGCGCCCTCGGTGAGCTGGTCACCGAGGGCAAGGTCCGCAACCTGGGCATCTCCCATGCCACGTGCGAGGAGCTGGAGTTCGTCCACAGCATCTTCCCGATCGCCGCAGTGCAGTACGAACTGTCGGTGTGGTCCACGCACAACCGGGACGACATCCTTCCGTGGTGCCGGAAGAACGGGGTCGGGTTCCTGGCCTTCGCCCCGATCGGGCGGGGCTTCTTGACCGGGACCGTGGGCAGCACACCGGGCATCGAGGACTCTCGCAGCCGGGACCCACGGTTCAGCGCCGAGGCATTGCGCGCCAACCAAGCGATCCTGGACGGGCTACGCACCGTGGCCGCCCGGCACGGAGCCACTCCGGCCCAGGTGTCGATCGCCTGGACGCTGACCCAGGGCGACAACGTGGTGCCAATCCCCGGTACGCGACGCCGGCGCTGGCTGGAGGAGAACGCCGCCGCCGTGCAGCTGCGGCTGGAGGCGCAAGACCTGCGCGACATCGATAACCTGCCGGCCGCCACGGGCGAGATGAGCTGGGACAGCACCCGCGTCGTCGGCGCCCGGCCGGCCGAGTGACCGGCCGACCGATCTGACTGTGACCTGTCCCGCTGGCGGGACGGGCTGACCACGACGCGATGGGATCCCACGTGCTCTTTCCTCACACGGCCTCGCGCCGCATTCGGCTGCGACCCGCGACCACCACGGACCGCGCCGACTTCTTCCAGACCGTCGTCCGCGCCGGCATGGGCAGCTCCCGGCAGGTGGCGCGGCCCACCACGAGGGTGGCGAAGCCGCACGCGGCATTCCTCGTGGTGCTGCGCAGCACTGACGAGACAATCGGCTTCAGTACGCTGCACACCCTCGACCCGGCCGGACACATCCAGTGCGGCGTCTACCTCGACCCGCAGCGAGCGAAGTTGGGCGTGGGTTCGGAGACCGTGCAACTGACGATCAACTACGCTTTCGCGACGCTCGATGTGGATAAGGTCATCACCCAGACGACAGAGGCGAGTTTCGCGTCTTTCGGGGTGACCACGGAAGACAATCAGGCATCTCGTGTGCAAGCGGATCACCTTTATTTCCGGGGCCAACTGTGGGATCAGTACGGATTCCATGTCGACCGTCAGGAATGGGACGACTATGTGGACCGGAAAGCGGATCGCGTCCTGCCTTCTCCGCTAGAGTGGCGGGCGGCGCCGCACCAGCACTTCGGCATTCGCTGATCATCTTTTCCTGCTGACTCCGGGCGCATCACGTGCGCGCCGACTCCGGGTTCTCCGTCGAGTCGGGTCGACATGTGCAGTCAGATCGAACAGCTAAGGAGAATCCGTGGCAGGCCACGAGAAGCGACCACTGGTGACGGTGCTCGGTGCGTCCGGACTGCTGGGTACGGCTATCGCCCGGGAGCTCGCGAGCCAGCCGATCCGCCTCCGGCTGGTCGGTCGCCGGCCGACCGCCGTTCCGGCTCGCAGGCAGGCGGAGGTGGAGGTGCGGACCGTCGACCTCACGGAGCCGGGGGCGGTCGCCGCCGCAGTGGCCGATGCGGACGCCGTCATCCATCTGGTCGCGTACATCACGGGACCGAGCACGTGGCGGGTGGCGGCCACCGACCCGGTCGCCGAACGAGTCAATCTGGGCCTCGTCGAGGATCTCGTGCGGGCGATCGCGGCCAGCCGGCCGGCGCGGCCGCCGGTGGTGCTGTTCGCCGGCTCGATGTCGCAGTTGGGGCGCCCGTCGGCGGCCCGCATCGACGGCACCGAGGTGGACGCGCCGCTGACCGCCTACGACCAGCAGAAGCTGGCCGCCGAACAGATTCTCCAGGCCGCCACGGAAGAGGGCGTCATCCGCGGTGCCACCCTGCGGTTGGCGACGCTGTACTCGCAGGGCATCGACTCGGCCATGCTGGATCGCGGCGTGGTCGCAGCGATGACCCGACGGGCGTTCGCCGATCAGCCGCTCACCATGTGGCACACCGGCACGGTCACCCGGGACCTGCTCTGCATCGACGACGCGGCCCGCGCTTTCGTGGCCGCGCTGGACCAGGAGCAGGCCGTGACCGGACGGCACTGGTTGGTCGGAACCGGCGTCGCGACGAGTGTCGCCGAACTGTTCGGCATGATCGCCAAGGTCGTCTCGACCCACACCGGCCGGCCGGCCGTGCCCGTGCTCTCGGTGTCGCCGCCGAAGCACTCCGCGGAGACCGATCTGATCGACTATGTGCTGGATCCCGCCGTATTCGAGGCGGCGACGGGGTGGTCGGCCCGGGTTCCGCTGATGCACGGGCTGGACGGGCTGGCTGCGGCGATCGCCCGCGAGACCGCCACGAACGCCGGCGAGACAGCGGCGGATCTCATCGCGACGGCCGAGCGCGGCAGCTGATGCGGATCCTGTTCGCGGCCGGCCGGGAGAAGAGCATCTTCCTGTACCTAGTGCCGCTCGCATGGGCGCTGCGCAGTGCCGGGCACGAGGTCCGGGTCGCCAGCCAACCGGCTTTCGCCCCGGTCATCACCCAGGCCGGGCTGACCGCCGTGCCGGTCGGGCGCAATCACGATCCGTGGCGTCTCACCGCCCTGACCCCGGACGGCCGTGCCGGCCTGCGTCGCGGCATCCCGGCGCCGTACGACGTCGTGGAGGACCCGACGGCGGCGGACTTCGCGGCGCTGCGCACGGGGGTCGCGGCCGCGGTCAACGGCTGGCACAAGGCCGGGAACGTCCCGATGGTCGCGGAACTCGTCGAGTTCGCCCGGGCGTGGGAACCCGATCTGGTCATCTGGGAGCCGATGACGTACGCCGGGCCGATCGCCGCGAAGGCGTGTGGCGCCGCCCACGCCCGGTTGTTGTTCGGTATCGACGTCTACGGCGCCGCTCGGGAGATCTACCGCCGCCTCAACGCCGCCCAACCGGAAGCAGAGCGCGCCGACCCACTCGCCGACTGGCTCGGTTCGTACGGCCGCAAGTACGGGTTCGACTACACCGAGGATCTGGCGACCGGACACTTCACGATCGACCAGTTCCCGAAGAGCCTGCAGCTCGAGACGGACAGCCTGGACCACGTCCGGATGCAGTACATCCCCTACGGCGGGGCGGCGGTCGTCCCGGAATGGCTGTGGGCCTCGCCCGAGCGGCCGCGTGTCGCGGTCACCCTGGGCCTCACCGCGACGGAGGTCTTCGACGGCTACAACGTGCCGCTCGCCGACATCCTGGCGGACCTGGCCACGCTCGACATCGAGGTGGTGGCGACGGTGACCGAGGCGGAACAGGCGCGGCTCCCCCGGCTGCCGGACAACGTCCGGATCACCTCGTACGTGCCATGGCATGCGCTCGCGCCGACCTGCGCCGCCGTGGTGCATCACGGCGGCGCCGCCACGCTGGCGACGACGTCCCGGCACGCGGTGCCGCAGCTCGCCCTGCACTACCACTTCGACCAGCCGATCCTCGGCCGCAAGCTCGCCGAGCACGGCGCCGGACTGGAGATCGGCACCACACAGGCGACCGGCGCCGGCGTCCGCTCGGCCGTGCACCGGCTGCTCACCGAGCCCGCGTTCCGCGACCGGGCCCGGGACCTCACCGCCGAGATTCTCGGCGCGCCCAGCCCCAGCCGGCTCGTCGGCCGGCTGGAGCAGCTCACCGTCAAGAACCGGGCCTGAGGGAGGTCACATGCGCGTTCTGTTCACCGCCAAGCCGGAGACGGCACATCTGCTGGCCATGGTGCCGCTGGCCTGGGCGATGCGGACCGCCGGCCATGAGGTCCGGTTCGCCAGCCAGCCCGGGTTCGCCGACGCCATCACCCGGGCCGGGCTCACCGCAGTCGGCGTCGGGCGGGACACCGACGTATGGCAGCTTTCCGCCCGATATCCCAGCTGGCCGTGGGCGATGACGCCGGACCTGCCGGTCCCGTACGACACCGCGGCGTACCCGGAGCGGGCCACCTGGCAGCACCTGAGCGACGGGTACGCCGACGTCCTCAAGTCCTGGCACAAGCCGGTGAGCTTCCCGATGATCGCCGGCCTGGTGGAATTCGCCCGGGAGTGGGAGCCCGACCTGGTGATCTGGGAGCCGACGGCGTACGCCGGCCCGATCGCGGCGAAGGCGTGCGGTGCGGTGCACGCCCGTCTGCTGTGGAGTATGGACGTGTTCGGCGTTACTCGCGATCACTTCCTGCGGGTGCGCGGTGACCGGCGCGAGGACCCGTTCGCCGAGTGGCTCGGCTCGTACGGCGCCAAGTACGGCTTCGAGTTCAGCGAGGACATGACGGTCGGCCAGTTCACCATCGACCAGATCCCCGGCAGCCTGCGAATGGCCGCCGACCTGCACTACGAGCCGATGCGATTCGTCCCGTACGGCGGAGCCGCTGAAGTGCCGAAGTGGTTGTGGACGAAGCCGGCCGAGTCCCGCGTCGCGTTGACCATGGGCCTGAGCGCCACCGACCACGGCATGGGGTACGCCGTCAGTGCCCAGGAGGTTCTCGACGCACTCGCGGACCTGGATGTCGAGGTTGTCGCGACGATCGCCGAGGCCGAGCAGGGGAAGCTGGGCCGGTTGCCTGGCAACGCCCGGGTGCTGTCGTATGTGCCGTTGCAAGCCCTCGCACCGACCTGCTCCGCGGTGATCAGCCACGGCGGCTTCGGCACGATGCTGACCACCGCGCTGCACGGCGTGCCGCAGCTCGCATTGCCGTGGGACTTCGACGGCCCTGCCTTCATCAGGCGTGCCACCGCACAGGGCGCCACGTTGGCCGTGCCCGCCGCGCAGGCGACCGCCGGCCAGATCCGCGACAACGTGCAGCGACTGCTGCACGAGCCTGTCTTCCGGGCCCGTGCCGCTCAGCTGCGCGACGAGATGTATGCCATGCCCACGCCTCACCAGCTGGTTCCCCGGCTGGAGGAACTCACCGTCAAATATCGCACCGCCGCCCGCTGACGTCGGCCACGAGGAAAGAGAGACACGATGCGTGTCCTGTTCGCCGCTAACCCGGAGAAGAGCATCTTCCAGTACCAGGTGGCCGTGGCATGGGCGCTGCGGACCGCCGGGCACGAGGTGCGTTTCGCCAGCCAGCCAGCATTCGCTTCGACGATCACACAAGCCGGGCTGACCGCCGTGCCGGTCGGGCGCGACCGGGTGCAACGCCGCGGCGCGCGACCGGAGGAACTGGAGGCGACCCGGGCCGGATACCCGGAGCCCTACGACGCCTTCGACGACCCCGACCGGGCCACCTGGGAGTTCCTCAAGCCGGGGATGCTGCAGGCGGTACACGGGTGGCACCGGTACGACAACTTCGCGCTGACCGCCGGGCTGGTCGAGTTCGCCCAGGCCTGGCAGCCGGACCTGGTGATCTGGGAGCCGTTGACCTATGCGGGCGCGATCGCGGCGAAGGCGTGCGGCGCGGCGCACGCCCGGCTCCTGTTCGGCATCGACGTCTTCGGGGGCGTCCGGCAGACGTATCGACGGCTCAACGCCGCTCAGCCGGTCTCGGACCAGGCCGACCCGATGGCCGACTGGCTCGGCTCGTACGGCGAGCGGTACGGGTTCGACTTCTCCGAGGACATGGTCACCGGTCACTTCACCATCGACCAGTTCCCCGCCAGTCTGCAGGTCGAGGCCCCCGGCCTGCACTACGTCCGTACCCAGTTCGTCCCGTACGGCGGGCCGGCGGTCGTACCGAAGTGGCTGTGGGCGAAGCCCGAACGGCCGCGGGTCGCCCTGACCATGGGGCTGAGCGCGACCGAGGTCTACAACGGTTACACCATCTCGATGGCCGAGGTGCTGGAGTCGCTGGCAAGCCTGGACATCGAGGTCGTCGCGACGGTGACGGAGAAGGAGCAGGCCAAGCTACCGCGTCAGCCGGACAATGTCCGGCTGGTGCCCTACGTGCCCTGGCACGCCCTGGTGCCCACCTGCTCGGTGGTGATCCACCATGCCGGCGCCGCCACCCTCGGCACCACCGCGCTGCACCCGGTGCCGCAGCTCGCCCTGCACTACCACTTCGACCAGCCGACGCTGGCCCACAACCTGGCGGAGCAGGGCGCCGGCTTGGAGATCCACACGACTCTGGCCACCGGGCAGAAGGTACGTGACAGCGTCCAACGGCTGCTCACCGAACCGATCTTCCAGGAACGCGCTGAGGCCCTCACCGACGAGGTCCGAAGCTCACCGAGCCCCAATCAGCTCGTGCCGGTTCTGGAAGAGCTCACCAGCAAGTTCAGGGCCTGATGATGCGCGTTCTGTTCACCGTCAATCCTGACAAGAGCGTCTTCCTGTCGATGGTGCCGCTCGCGTGGGCACTGCGCGCTGCGGGGCACGAGGTCCGCGTCGCCAGCCAGCCCGGCTTCGCCGGCATCATCACCCAGGCCGGCCTGACCGCGGTCGGCGTCGGGCGCGACACCGATGTCTTCGGCAGGATCAAGGATCAACATCCCGAGGAGTACGACGCGCAGCGCGCCCGGCTGCCGCAGCCGTACGAGGCCGCCACCCTGACGCCCGAGCAGCTCGACTGGGCCGCGATGCGCGACGGGTACCAGCACGTGCTGCGCTTCTGGCACAAGCACGACAACTTTCCAAGCACCGCGGAGCTGGTGACGTTCGCCAAGGCCTGGCGGCCCGACCTGGTCATCTGGGAGCCGACGACGTACTCCGGCGCGATCGCCGCGAAGGCCTGTGGGGCGGCACACGCCCGGCTGCTGTGGAGCATCGATGTGTTCGGCGTCACCCGCGACCGCTACCAACGATTGCGTGGCGACCGGACCGAGGACCCGCTCGCGGACTGGCTCGGGGGGTACGCCCGCAAGTACGGCTACCCCTATGACGAGGACATGGTGACCGGCCAGTTCACCATCGACCCGCTGCCCGACTCGATGCGCATGGATGCCGGCCTAGAGCGCGTGCCGATGCAGTACGTGCCGTACGGCGGGCCGGCGGTGGTACCGAAGTGGCTCTGGACGGCCCCCGAGCGCCCGCGGGTCGCGGTGACCCTGGGCATCACCGCCACCGAGCGGTTCGCCGGGTACGCCGCCGACGTCCGGGAGATCCTCGACGCCGTCGCCGACCTGGACATCGAGGTCGTCGCCACCATCGCGGCGTCGGAGCAACACCGGCTGACCCGGATTCCGGACAACACCCGGGTGCTCTCCTTCGTACCCCTGCAGGCGCTCGCCCCCACCTGCGCCGCGGTGATCAGCCATGCCGGGCCGGGGACCTTCCTGACCACCGCCCTGTACGGCGTGCCGCAGCTGACCCTGCCATGGGATTTCGACGAGCCGGAACTGGCCCGCCGCGCCGCCGAGCAGGGCGGCACGCTGGTCATCGACGCGAACCGGGCCACCGGGCAGGTGGTCCGGGAGAGCCTGCTACGGCTGTTGCGGGAACCCCGGTTCGCCGAGCGCGCGGGGGTGCTTCGCGACGAGCTGCGTGCCCTGCCCAGCCCCGGCGAGATCGTCGGCCGGCTCGAAGAGCTCACCGTCAAGTACCGCACCGCCAGCCGCTGACGTCGGCGACGAGAGGAATCCCATGCGCATCCTGTTCGCCTCGAACCCGGAGAAGAGTGTCTTCCTTTACCTGGCGCCGCTGGCCTGGGCGCTGCGGACCGCCGGGCACGAGGTGTGCTTCGCGGGTCAGCCTGCCCTGACCGACGTGATCACCCAGGCCGGGCTGACCGCCGTGCCGGCCGGCCTGTTCCGCGACATCCCCCGGCTGCTCCGGATGGCCGCGGCCGACCTGGAGATCGAACGGCCCGGTATCCCCGAGCCGTACGACGCGTTCGACGACCCGGACAAGGCCACGTGGGAGTACCTGAAGCCGGGCATGGTGGAAGCGGTCAGCACGATGCACCGGCCGCCGAGCTTCCCGCTGATCGGCGGCCTGACCGAGTTCGCGCTGGAGTGGAAGCCGGATCTGATCATCTGGGAGCCGCTCTGCTACGCCGGGCCGATCGCGGCGAAGGCGGTCGGGGCGGCGCACGCCCGGATGCTGTTCGGCGTCGACGTCTTCGGCGTGGTGCGCGAGATGTACACGAAGCTCAACGCGGCACAGCCGGCCGCGGACCGTTCGGACCCGCTCGCCGAGTGGCTCGCCACCTACGGGCGCAAGTACGACTTCGAGTACTCCGACGACATGACCACCGGGCACTTCACCATCGACCAGATGCCGCTGAGTCTCCAGGTGGAGGCCGAGAGCCTGGACTACGTACGGATGCAGTACGTGCCGTACGGCGGGCCGGCGGTGGTACCGAAATGGCTGTGGGCCCAACCGGAGCGGCCCCGAGTGGCGCTGACCATGGGCCTGACCGCCACCGAGGTCTACAACGGATACACGATCGCGATGGCGGAGGTACTGGACTCGCTGGCCGACCTCGACATCGAGGTGGTCGCAACGGTCGCGGAGAAGGAGCGGAAGAAGCTGCCCACGCTGCCGTCCAACGTCCGTCTGGAGTCCTACGTGCCGTGGCACGCCCTGGTGCCCACCTGCTCGGCGGTCATCCACCACGGCGGCGCCGCCACCATGGCCACCAACTCGCTCTACCCGGTTCCCCAGCTGGCCCTGCACTACCATTACGACCAGCCCACCCTCGGTCGCAAGCTGGCCGAGCACGGCGCCGGCCTGGAGATGCACACCACGGTCGCCACCGGTGACGCGGTCCGGGCGAGCGTTCAGCGGCTGCTCACCGAACCGCACTTCCAGGTGCGGGCCCAGGCGCTGACCGACGAGATCCGGGCGCTGCCCACCCCGAACCAGCTCGTTCCGCAGCTGGAACAGCTGACCGCCAAGTACCGGACCAACGGCCGCTGACCATGCGTGTCCTCTTCACCACCTACTCCCAGAAAACCCACTTCCTGGCGATGGCCCCACTGGCGTGGGCGTTGCGGACCGCGGGGCACGAGGTCTGCTTCGCGGTGCAGCCGAAGTTCGCCGACGTGGTCACCCAGGCCGGCCTGACGGCGGTGCCGGTGGGTGGCGACCGGGATCTGTGGCAGATCATGAACCGCAACCTGACCTGGCTGTACGCCGGCGAGAACGGGTTGCCGATCCCGTACGACACGGCCGAGTGGGCGCCGGAGGACGTCACCTGGGATCACCTCTGGTATGGCTACGACGTCCAGATCAAGCGCTGGCACAAGGTCAGCAACGTGCCGATCATCACCGACGTGGTGGAATTCGCCCGCCAATGGCAGCCGGACCTGGTGATCTGGGAGCCCGTCACGTACGCGGGTGCGCTGGCCGCGAAGGCGTGCGGGGCCGCGCACGCTCGACTGCTCTTCAGCTTGGACACGTTCGGCGTGACCCGAGCGCACTTTCACCGTGTGGTGAACGCGCTGCCGCCCGACGAGCGGCACGATCCGTTCGCCGAATGGCTGGAGCCCTACGCGCGCAAGTACGGGTTCGAGTTCTCCGAGGAGCTGATCACCGGCCAGTTCACCATCGGGCTGCTGCCACCGGCCCTACGGCTGGAGGCGGAACTGAACTACCTGCCGATGCGCTACCTGCCGTACGGCGGCCCGGCGGTCGTGCCGAAGTGGCTGTGGGAGGACCCCGGGCGCCCGCGGGTCGCGCTCACCATGGGACTCAGTGCCACCGACACCGACGTGGGCTATGCGATAAGCGTCCAGGACATTCTGGACGTCCTCGCCGATCTGGACATCGAACTGGTCGCCACGGTGTCCGAGCAGGAGCAGGCCAAACTGGCCCGGATCCCGGACAATGCCCGGCTCGTCCCGTTCGTCCCGCTGCCCGCGCTCGCACCGACCTGCGCGGCCGTCATCCACCACGCCGGGTTCGGCACGCTCGCGACCGTGGCGTCGTACGCCGTACCCCAGCTCGCGGTGGCCCGCGACAGCGACGGCCCGGCACTGGCCCGGCGGGTCGAGGCGCATGGCGCCGGGCTCGCGTTGGACGCCACGTCCACCAGCGCCAAGGAGATCCGGGAATGCCTACTCCGGTTGCTCTCCGAGCCGTCGTTCCAGGCCGGCGCGGACCGGCTGCGCGACGAGATCCTGGCCATGCCCACTCCGAACGAACTTGTCCGCCAGCTCGAGGACCGGACGGCCTCGCACCGGGCCGCTACACAGTAGAGGGACTTCCACCATGCGCGTACTGTTCACCGCCAACCCGGAGAAGGCGCACCTGCTGGCCATGGTGTCGATGGCGTGGGCGCTGCGGACCGCCGGGCACGAGGTCCGGTTCGCCAGCCAGCCCGCCTTCACCTCGACCATCACCCAGGCCGGGCTGACCGCGGTCGCCGTCGGTCGCGACGTGGACCTCTGGGATCTCATCCCGCGTGATCCGCGCTTTCCCAACTGGGTCTGGGAACCGGAGTACGGGCTGCCCACCCCCTACGACGTGGTGGACGACCCGAGCCGCGCGACCTGGGAACACATGGTCGAGGGCTACCAGGAGCAGCTCACCTCGTGGCACAAGCCTGCGAGCTTTCCGATGATCTCCGGCCTGGTGGAATTCGCCCAGGCCTGGAAACCCGACCTGATCCTCTGGGAACCGCTCTCGCTGGCCGGGCCGATCGCGGCCCGGGCCTGCGGCGCCGCGCACGCCCGGCTGCTCTGGGGCGTCGATGTCTTCGGCCTGACCCGGCAGCACTATCTCCGGCTGCGCGGCGACCGGACCGAGGATCCGCTGGGTGGGTGGCTGGCCGGCTACGCCCGCCGATTCGGCGGCGACTTCGCCGAGGACATGCTCACCGGCCACTTCACCATCGACCAGTTGCCGTCGTCGCTGCGTGTCGAGGCGGACCTGCACTACGAATCGGTGCAGTTCACGCCGTACGGCGGGCCGGCGGTGGTGCCTAAGTGGCTGTGGGAGAAGCCGTCGAAGCCCCGGGTCGCGCTCACCATGGGCCTCAGCCTCACCGACCACAAGGCCGGCTACAAGATCAGTGTGCAGGACGTCTTCGACGCTCTCGCCGACCTGGACATCGAGCTGGTGGCGACGATCGCCGAGTCCGCCCAGCCGGCCGTCACACACGTGCCGGACAACGTGCGGATGGTGCCGTACGTGCCACTGCACGCCCTCGTCCCGACCTGCACGGCGCTCATCAACCACGGTGGGTTCGGCACCGTGATGACCACCGCCCGGCACGGCGTGCCGCAGCTGGTGGTGCCGTGGGACTTCGACGCGCCGGCGCTGGCCGCCCGCGTCGGACAGCAGGGCTCCGCGCTGGTGACCCGGGCCGACGAGGCCAGCGGCCAGAGCATCCGGGACAGCGTGCTCCGGCTGCTCGGCGAGGCCCCGTTCCGGGACCGGGCCGGGGAACTGCAGCGCGAGATACAGGCGCTGCCGACGCCGAATGAACTCGTGGGGCGCCTCGAAGAACTCACCACCACCTACCGGGCCTGACGGAGGTCGACCATGCGCATCCTGTTCGTCGCCAACCCGGAGAAGAGCATCTTCCTCTACATGGCGCCGCTCGCCTGGGCGCTGCGCTCGGCCGGGCACGACGTCCGGTTCGCCAGCCAGCCGGGCTTCGCACCGGTGATCACCCAGGCCGGTCTCACCGCGGTTCCGGTCGGCCGGGACCGGGACGCGTGGCGGATGGCCCGGATGATGCCGGGCGCGGTCGAGGAGTCCCGGGCCGACCTGCCGCTGCCGTGGAGCTGCGTGTCGGACCCGGCCAACGCCACCTGGGAGCAGATGTTCCACTCCCAGGTCGCCGCCGCCGAGACAGCCCAGTCGCAGAACTTCCCGATCATCGCGGATCTGGTCGAGTTCGCCCGGGCCTGGGGGCCGGACCTGGTCGTCTGGGAGCCGATGACGTACGCCGGGGCGATCGCCGCCAAGGCGTGCGGCGCGGCACACGCCCGGCTGCTGTTCGGTGTCGACGTCTTCGGCCAGACCCGGGCGCTGTTCCACCGGTTGTCCGACGCACAGCCGGCCGAGCACCGAGGGGATCCGCTCGCCGACTGGCTCGCCCCGTACGGCCGCCGGTACGGCTTCGATGTCACCGAGGATCTGACCGTCGGCCATTTCACCATCGACCAGTTCCCGGCCAGTCTCCAGGACGAGGCCGCCGGCCTGCAGTACGTCCGCACCCAGTACATCCCGTACGGGGGCCCGGCGGTCGTGCCGCGGTGGCTGTGGGCGAAACCGGAGAAGCCGCGGGTCGGACTCACGATGGGACTCACCGCCACCGAGGTGTATGACGGGTACACCATCTCGATGGCCGAGGTGCTGGAGTCGCTTGCCGACCTCGACATCGAGATCGTGGCGACCGTCGCCGAGGCCGAACAGGCGAAACTGCCCCCGCTGCCGGACAACGTACGGCTGGTGTCGTACGTGCCGTGGCATGCCCTGGCCCCGACGTGCGCGGCGGTCATCCACCACGCCGGCGCCGCCACGATCGGCACCACGTCCCGGCACGCGGTGCCGCAGCTCGCCCTGCACTACCACTTCGACCAGCCGATCCTCGGCCGCAAGCTCGCCGAACACGGTGCCGGGCTGGAGCTGCACACGTCGGTCGCCACCGGGGCGGCCGTCCGCGCCGCGGTCCTGCGGCTACTCACCGAACCGTCGTTCCGCCGGCGCGCCGCGGACCTCACTGCGGAGATCCACGCTGCGCCCAGCCCTAACCGGCTCGTGCCGCAGCTCGAAGAGCTGACCACCAAATACCGGTCCTGAAGGAGCACCCGTGCGCGTCCTGTTCGTCGCCAATCCGGGCAACAGCATCTTCCTCACGATGGTGCCGCTGGCCTGGTCCCTGCGGACCGCCGGCCACGAGGTCCGGTTCGCCAGTTCACCGTCGTTCACCGACTCGATCACCCAGGCCGGGCTCACCGCCGTACCGGTCGGCCGGAATCTCAAGATCTCCCGGCTGCTCAAGGTGTACAACGTGGACACCGAGTCACTCGAGGAGTCGCGTCCCGGCCTGGCCGCGCCGTGGGACGTCGTGGAGGACCCGTCGAAGGCCGACTTCGACTACCAGTTCGCCGCGCACTACGAGATGGTCAAACAGGGGCACATGCCGGAGAACTTCCCGATGATCGGCGGGCTCGTCGAGTTCGCCAAGGCCTGGCGGCCCGACCTGGTCATCTGGGAACCGTTCTCGTACGCCGGTGCGATCGCCGCCAAGGCCTGCGGCGCGGTGCACGCCCGCCTGCTGTGGAGCATCGACGTCTTCGGCCTGACCCGCGATCTGTACCTGAAACTGATGGCGGAGCAGCCGCCGGAACGGCGCGCCGACCCACTCGGCGAATGGCTCGGCTCGTACGGCCCCCTGTACGGCTACGAGTACACCGAGGACATGGCGGTCGGCCACTTCACCATCGACCAGTTCCCGGCCAGCCTGCAGATCCCGGCGGGTCTGCACTACGTGCCGATGCAGCACATCCCCTACAACGGGGTCTCGGTGGTGCCGAAATGGTTGTGGGAGAAACCGGCGAAGCCGCGGGTGGGCATCACCATGGGCCTGACGGCGACCGAGTTCTTCACCGGCTACACGTTCAATCTCCAGGACCTGCTCGACGAGCTGGCCGACCTGGACATCGAGGTGGTCGCCACGGTCACCGAGGAGGAGCAGCGCAAGCTGGCGCGGATTCCGGACAATGCGCGGCTCGTCCCGTTCGTACCGTTGAATGCCCTTGTCCCGAGTTGCTCCGTGGTGGTGCACCACGCCGGGCCCGGCACGTTCCTCACCGCCGCGCGGTATCCGATCCCCCAGCTCGCCCTCGGCTACCACTTCGACGAGCCGATCTTCGCCCGCAAACTCGCCGAGCAGGGCGGAGCGCTCGAACTCGCGCCGGGCGAGGCGTCCGGCCGGGCCATCCGGGAGAACGTGCTGCGGCTGCTGCACGAGCCGCAGTTCGCCGCCGGCGCCGCCCGGCTGGCCGAGGAGCTCCGGGCGATGCCCACCCCCAACCAGCTGGTGCCGCAGCTCGAAGAGCTGACCGCCAAGTACCGGCCCTGAGGAGGCAGTCCATGCGTGTGCTGTTCACCGTGATCCCCGAGAAGACGATCTTCCTGACCATGGTGCCGCTGGCGTGGGCGCTGCGCACCGCCGGTCACGAGGTGGTCGTGGCCAGCCAGCCGAGTTTCGCCGACACGATCACCCAGGCCGGGCTGACCGCGGTGCCAGTCGGGCGGAGCATCGATATGTGGCGGATCTCCCGCCTGACGCCCGACCTGATGGAGGAGGCCCGCCACGGGCTCTCCATTCCCTGGGACGTCGCGGTCGACCCGGCCAACGCCAACTGGCAGTACCTGACGTACGGGTACGACGAGGCGATCCGGGAAGGGCTCAAACCGGACAACTTCCCAATGATCGCCGGGCTGGCCGAGTTCGCCCGGGCCTGGCAGCCCGACCTGGTGATCTGGGAGCCGCTCAGCCCCGCGGGCGCCATCGCGGCCAAGGCCTGCGGCGCCGCCCACGCCCGGCTGCTGTGGAGCATCGACGTCTTCGGCGCCACCCGGGCGGAGTACCTCCGGCTCCGTGACGAACGGCCGGCCCACGACCGCGCCGACCCGCTCGCCGACTGGCTCGGCTCCTACGGTTCCCGGTACGGCTACGAGTACACCGAGGACATGGCGACCGGGCACTTCAGCATCGACCAGCTGCCCGACACGCTCCGGCTCGACACCGACCTGCATCGGTTGCCGATGCGGTACGTGCCGTACGGGGGGCCGGCGGTCGTGCCGAAGTGGCTGTGGGCGAAGCCGGAGCGGCCCCGGATCGCACTCACCATGGGCACCACCGCCAGCGAGTTCTTCGCCGGGAACGTGCTGAACCTCGGTGACGTGCTGGACTCGCTCGCCGACCTCGACGTCGAGGTGGTGGCCACCGTCGCCGACGCGGAACGGGAGAAACTCAACCCGGTGCCGGGCAACGCCCGGGTGCTGCCGTACGTGCCCTTGCACGCGCTCGCGCCGACCTGCTCGGTCGTCATCAGCCACGCCGGTCCGGGCACGTTCCTGACCACCGCGCTGCATGCCGTTCCGCAGGTCAGCGTGCCGTGGGACTTCGACGAGCCGGAACTGGCCCGCCGTGCCGCCGTCCAGGGCGGCTCGCTGGCGATCCCAGCCGACCAGGCCACCGGCGACTCCATCCGGGACGCAGTCCAGCGGCTGCTGGCCGAACCGGAATTCCGGCGCCGCGCGGCCGATCTGCGTGACGACCTGCATGCCCTGCCCGCACCGGCCGAGGTCGCCGGCGAACTCGTCGAACTCGCCGCCGCGTACCGCGGCAGCTGACCGAAGAAGAAAGGACGACGCCGATGCGCGTGCTGCTCTGCACCCTGCCGCAGAACACCCACTTCCTCACCCTGGCGCCGCTCGCCTGGGCCCTGCGCACCGCCGGCCACGAGGTGCGGGTCGCCAGCGCGCCGGGCTTCAGCGGCCGGATAACCCAGGCCGGCCTGACCGCCAGCCCGGTTGGCCGGGACCCTGAGGTCGCCGAGGACGACTCCGCCGCGCGCGAGTCGATCCGCCGCGGGCTGCCCCGGCCCTACGACGTGGCGGAACTCGGCCCGGACGCGGTGGCCTGGGATGACGAGGCCGTCGAGGGGTACGGGATCATGGTCCAGTACGCCTTCGGCGAGGACAACGAGCCGATGATCGACGACCTGGTGGAGCTGGCCCGTGCGTGGCAGCCGGACCTGGTCCTCTGGGAGCCGTTCACGTACGCCGGCCCGATCGCGGCGAAGGCCTGCGGCGCCGTGCACGCCCGGTTCCTGTTCACCACCGACGTACTCGGCGTGACCCACGAATGGGTCCGCGGCCTGGGCGTCGAAGACCCCTTGATCGACCTGCTCACCGAGGCGAGCCGTCGGTACGGCCTGGACTACTCCGACGACCTGGTCGCCGGGCAGTTCACCATCAACCAGTTGCCGCCGTCGCTGCGTACCATCGGCACCGGCGACTACCTGCACATGCAATATGTGCCGTACGGCGGGCCGGCCGTCCTGCCGAAGTGGCTGTGGGCGAAACCGGAGCGGCCTCGAGTGGCGCTCACCATGGGTCTCAGCGCCACCGAGTACTTCGACGGTTACACGTTCCGCCCGAGCGACATCCTGGCCAGCCTGGCCGATCTGGACATCGAGGTTGTGGCGACGGTCGCGGCAAGCGAGCAGAAGCGACTGGGCACGGTGCCGGACAACTGCCGTATCGAGCCGTATGTAGCACTGCACGCTCTGGCACCGACCTGCTCGGCGGTCATCCATCACGGCGGCTTCGGCACGCTGAGCACGGTCGCGTTGCACGGCGTGCCGCATCTGGTGCTGCCCTATCACTTCGAGGGCCCGCTGCTGGCCCGCAAGCTTGCCGAGCAGGGCGCCGGCCTCGTCGTCGACGCGGACGCGGTCTCCGGCCAGGCGATCCGGGAAGCCCTGTTGCGGCTGCTGCACGAGCCGGAGTTCGAGGTGCGGGCCGCCCGGCTGCGGGCCGAGTACCGGTCGTTGCCCAGCCCCAACGAGCTGGTGCCGCAGATCGAGCAGTACGTGGCCAAGCTGCGGTAGGCCGAGCCGCGTCAGGCCGGTGGACCGGCTGGACCACGAAAGGAGGGGGGCGCCGCGCCGGCCCCCCTCCTTTCGCCGTGTCAGCGGCGCTGGTCGGGCTTGTGTGCCACGACGATCACGACGCCCTCGGCGGGGTCGACGCTCTCGTCGATTTTCCAGTCCTCGGCGGTGGTATCGGCGAGGATCGCGGCCAGCTCCGGCGGCAGCTTGGCGCCCCTTTCCAACTGGTCACGCATCGCCGCGTACGTGTACGGGAAGGTGTACTTGGTCTGCTGCGTGATGTCGATCGTCTCGTCGAGGATCAGCCCGGCGTGCTGGGCGAACTCCACGTAGTCCTCGATCTCGACCAGCGGGGCGGCCCGCCACGCCTTCAGCATCTCCACCAGAGCACGCTGTTCGTCCTCGTCGTCACTGATCGGCCCACGCTGGATGAAGTCGGTGAGGGCCACCCGTCCACCGGGCTTGAGCACGCGGGCGATCTGCCGCAGCACGTGGGCCCGGTCCTCCATGTGAACGATGGACTCCAGCGCCAGGACGGCGTCGAACGAATCCGGCTCGAACGGCAGGTCGTTGGCATCGGCCACCTGGAAGGACAGCTGGTCCTGCAGGTTCAGCGCCTCGGCGCGGAAGCCAGCCAGCTCGACGTCCTTCGAGCTGATCGACACACCGACCACCTGAGCACCGGTCGTCTTGGCCATCTGCACGGCCGGCTTACCCGGTCCGCAGCCGAGGTCGAGGACTCTGTCGCCCGGCTTGATCCGGAGCTTGTCGATCATGATCTCGGTCAACCGGGCGGCCGCGACCTCGATGCTGCTGTCGTCGTCTGGGCCGTCCCAGTACCCGTAGTGCATGTTGCCACCGTAGAACTGGGCAATCACCCGGTTGTACTGGTCATAGAACTCGGCGACCTCCGCCGGCGTCGAGGCCTTGAAGTTCCAGGAGTGGTACCGCGTCCGCTGTAGCAGCTTTTTCAGGCCCATGGTCTCGATGTTCCCTTTCTCAGTCGACGTCTGTACCGGCCAGCGATGCGCCGGCATGCTTGGCGAACAGGTCCCCGGCCGCGCGCACCTCGGCGGCCATCGGCCGGTCGGCGTCCAGCGGCGGAGAGATTTCGGCCAGGTCGGCCCACAGCCCGGCGCGCTCGACCTTGTGGCCCAGCATCGCGGTCAGTTGCGAGACGCCCAGGGCGAGCGAGCCGATGGCGAGCCAGCCGAGCTCCAGCGCCTCCGCCACCGAGTTGGCCCCGTTCAGGGTCATCGGCACATGGTCCTGGTTCCAGCCGTTGGTCGGCAGGGTGGTCAACGAAGCCGGGTACACCAGCTGCCGGATCTTCGAGATGAACGACGTCGCGCTGATCTGCACGCCGGCCAGTCCGCAGCCCCGGCCGGCACGCGGCGTGAGCATTATCGGCAGGTCACCGTTGGTGGCTGGGTTGACCACCAGGCCGAGCTGCCGTTCGGCGAGGTACGCGGCCATATGCAGAGCCAGTCCGATTTGTTCGGACGCGAAGCCAACCGGCATGGCGTGGAAGTTGCCGCCGTGCAGCACCCGGCCGTCGAAGGTGATCGGGTTGTCGGTCACCCCGTTCGCCTCCCGGGCGAGTAGGTCACCGGCGGCGTTGAGCTGGTCCAGGACGGCGCCGAGCACCTGCGGGGCACAGCGCAGACTGTACGGCTCCTGCAGCGGCCGCCGCGGGTCGCGCACCTGGTCGGCGGGCATCTCCTGGCGGATCCAGTCGGCTACGACAAGCTGTCCGGACTGGCCGCGAGCGGTGCTGATGCCGGCGTCGAAGTGCTCCGGGTTGCTACGGAGCAGGGTGGCGAGTCGGCCGCTGAGCACGGCGGCGGCGCGGACCAGGCGAAGGGCGGACTGGTGGTTGAGGATGGTCTGCGCCAGGCCGACTCCGGTGCCGTTGACGAACGCGAGCGCTTCGCGTACCGGCCATTGCAGCGGGGCCGTACCGAGGTCGGCGAGCACCTCCGCGGCGGGCTGTGTCACCCAGCGGCCGTGCCCGGCGCGGACCCACGCCTCGCCGAAGCCGGTAAACGCCAGCGCGGCGTGCGCGAGCGGCTGAAGGTCACCGCTGGCGCTGACGGTGCCGTCACGGGGAATCACCGGGGTGAACCCCAGGTTCCACAGGTCGGCCAGGCGCTGCCAGAAGTCGGGGGAGACCGCCGAGTACCCGCGCCTCATGCTGTTCAGCCGCAGCAGCAGCACCAGGCGGGACACCTCCGGGTCCAGCGGTCGGCCCTGCGCTGTGCCCAGGTGCGATATCAGGGACGTACCCTGTTCCATCTCCGAATCTGCGGCATACACCACCAGCGGGCCGAAACCCTGGGTGAGGCCGTAGATCGGCTCCCCGGCCGCCAACTGCTTGGCGACGACGGCCGAACTCGCTCCCATCCGGGCGATGTCGGCGTCGGTGCACGACTCGACCTTGGTGCCCCACGCGGCGTTCCGGACAAGGTCGGCCAGGTATGCCCGGCTAGTCAGCTGGGTTTCGGACGCGTCGGCGGTCGTTGTCACGATGCTACCTCTACCTCGGTCGGCATGGATGTTTGGACGTGTCGCAATTTGCCCGTCTCGGATCGGTCGATCCGGGGGACCACATGCACGCGTCGCGGGCGTAACCCGATGCGGGCGTAGGCCGCCGCGAGGTCGACATCGGCGAGGCGGCCGCCCGGCGCCAACTCGAGCAGCAGGTCGACGTGCTCACCGATCATCCGGTCGGCGACCGGGACCAGCGCGAGGTCCGGGCAGTCCAGCACGCCGCGCAACTGGTGTTCGAGCGCGTCCAGGTTGAAGCGCCGGCCGTTCACCTTGACCAGGCGGTTGCGCCGGCCGGCGAAGGAGAAGCTGCGGTCGTCCACCGGCGCGACATGGTCATCCGTCGCCCACACGGCCGGTGGGATACCTCCTGGCCGGAAGGCAAGCCGAGGGCTGCGAACGACGAGAGGGACCTCACCGTCCTCATCGACGGCCACCTCGCCGCCTGCGAAGCTGACGTCCGGGAACAACGTCCACGGTGGCGGTTCCGCACCGTCCCGCCATCGCCGCAGCGCGACACCGCCGGCCTCGGTGGATCCCATCACGTCGACGACCAGTGCGCGGTCCGGACCGGCCGCGGCGAGGAACTCCCCCGCCGTCGCCGGCAGCATCGCGCTGCTGTGCAGCACGGTGAGGTGCTCCAGGGACCGGACCCAAGGCAGGTGCTCCAGCAGCAGCCGGAAGATCCACGGTGTCGCCGCGACCACCACTCGACGCCCGGCCAGCGCAGGCAAAGTGCCGAAGAAAGTCGGGCGGTACCACACCCGCACGCCCAGCTGCGCTGGGACGAATACGGTGGCCAGCGCGCCGTACAGGTGTGCAGGTGGCACGAACGAGACGACCGCCTGTGGGCGCTCCGGCCGGACCAGGTCAGCGAGGAGGCCGGCTTCCAGCCAGACATTCTCTCGGTATCGCTGCCAGCGCTGTTGCTCCCCGGTGCTGCCCGAAGTCTGGAATTCCACCGTGGCCGGCACCGTTTGCCGAACCATTTCCTCAGCGTCCGCCGGCGCGCTTTCCCAGCGCACGGTCCAAGCTTTGTCTACGATTTCCGGTGCAGTGAAACCGAGTGTCAACAATTGCTGCGGCATGAATTCTGAATATCCCACCGGCACTCCTCACTGGTCGGTCCATCTCTCAAGCCGCCGACTCCGCAGTTTCCATAAGGTAGCGACCGTATTCCGAGTTCTGCATTCTGACGCCAAGCCGGTGGCAGGTGTCCGCATCGATGTAGCCCATTCGCAACGCGATTTCCTCGAGGCAGGCGACCCGCACACCCTGCCGCTTCTCGATAACCTGGACGTACTGGCTCGCCGCGAGCAGCGAGTCGTGCGTGCCGGCGTCGAGCCAGGTGAAGCCCCGCCCGAGCCGGACCAGCTTGGCCCGGCCCTGCTTCAGGTACGCCAGGTTGACGTCCGTGATCTCCAGTTCGCCGCGGGCCGACGGAGCCAGGTCCCGGGCGATCTCCACGACGTCCGAGTCGTAGAAATACAGCCCGGTGATCGCGTCACTGGAGCGCGGTCGCAGCGGCTTCTCCTCGATGGAAACCAGCTGGCCGGCACCGTCGATCTCGCCGATGCCGTACCGCTCGGGGTCCGATACCGGGTACCCGAACAGGGTGCAGCCGTCCAGTTCCGCGCGGGCCGCTTGCAGCAGCCGGGGGAACCCGGCTCCGTGGAAGACGTTGTCTCCGAGGATCAGCGCCGCGTCATCGGAGCCGATGTGGTCGGCGCCAATGACGAACGCCTCAGCGATGCCCCGCGGCTCGTCCTGCTTCGCGTAGGTGATGTTGATGCCCAGCTGCGAGCCGTCGCCCAGCAGCACGCCCAAGGTCGGCAGGCTCGCCGGCGTGGAGATCACAAGTATGTCCCGGATGCCTGCCAACATCAGCACCGACATCGGGTAGTAGACCATCGGTTTGTCATAGATGGCGAGCAGCTGCTTCGACGTCGCAAGGGTCGACGGATACATCCGCGTACCACTTCCGCCCGCGAGAACAATTCCCTTCATCGCCCCGTCCGTTCGTCTGGGTCCCGGTGTGCCGGAAAGCTTCCTCAAACCACGATTCGACGCAATCGCCGATCGTGGTGCGATTCCTTGTTGATCTACGCGCGTCCCGCCGGCGAGACGGCTATGCCAGAAGGCGGCGCATCAGCGGCGCGGTCACCGCGGTGGTGATAACGGCGACCACCACGAGAATGGTGAAACCGAGTTGATTGATGAGACCGTACTGCAGGCCGACCGACGCGATCACCAACTCGGTGACCCCCCGGCAGTTCATCAGCGTCCCTACCTGCAGTGCTTCCCGCTTGGGCAGACCCGCGAGAAAGGCACCGCCGCCCGCCCCGATGAACTTCGTCACCTGTGCGGCCAGCAGGATCGCGCCGCACAGCAGCCACTGTCCCATGTCGTTGCCGAGCAAGCCGACCGATGTCACCAGCCCGACGCCGGCGAAGAAGAGCGGCAGCAGAATCGTCAGCGTGAAGCCCTCCAACTGGCGGCGGATCCGCAGCACCACGGGCGAGTCCGACGGCACGGAGGCGCCGAACAGGAAGGCGCCGATCAGTGGGTGCAGGTTGATCGCCTGGGTCAGCGCGGAGAACGCGATAGCGCCGACGACCAGCGAGACCATCAGCAGTTGTTCGGACCGAATCCGGGCGACCAGCGCCGTCAACGCCGGCCGCAGGCAGAGCAACGTTGCCGAGACCAGCGCCACCGCAAGCCCGGCGGTCTGTAGCGCCTCACCCCCGCTGGCGGCCCCGACGCCAGCCAGGATCAGCGTCAGGACCAGCCAGGCGATGCCATCGCCGATGGCCGCGCAGGACAGCGCCAGCGTGCCCACCCGGGTCCCGTCGAGCTTGAGTTCTACCAGGATGCGCGCCAGCACCGGCAGCGCCGTCACCGCCAGCGCCAGGCCGAAGAAGAGAGCGTACGACGTCGTCGAGGCGCTTTCACCGGCGAGCATCGGGGTGGCCGCGAGGGCGATCCCGCTCCCCGCGACGAACGGGAGCCCCATGCTTCCCAGCAGACTGATACCGACGGTTCGCGGCCGTTCCACCCGGTCGAAACGGAGTTCGCAGCCGAGCAGGAACATGAACACCACAAGACCGAGCTGAGCGGCTGTGGTCAGACTGCTCAGCACGGCCGGCGGGAAGAGCCACGCGGTGGCTTCCGGCCACAGCAGACCGAGTGCTGACGGTCCGAGCAGCACACCGCCGATGATCTCACCGAGCACGGCGGATTGCTTCGCACGCCGCATCAACTCACCGCAGGCATGGCTGAGTAACAGAATGACGGCGACCGCGAGCAGGAACCGGGCGATCGGGTCGGTCGGCTTCGTTGCCCCAGCCCGGCCGTCCATCCCCCAGACCCAGGTGGCCACCGCGCCGGCGACCATGAGCAGCCCGACGGCCATCCCCCAGCGGCTTCGCCTCTGCGGTGGCGTCGTCACGCTGGTCATGCTGCTTCCTCCGGGTTCGTCAAGAACCGGCGCCCGCCGTACAACAGCGGGCTGCCAGGGTGCGACTCGACATGGAGGACCCGGCCGAACACCACGACGTGATCGCCGACCAGCACCGTTTCCGTCACCTCGCATTCGGCCAGCGCGCAGGCGTCGGCCGTCAACCAGGGCAGCCTGAGCCGTTCGGAATGCCGCCAAACCGTCCGCTCGAACCGGTCCGGGTCTCGCGACGCGAACGCCTGCGCGGTGGGCCGGGCGCCGTCGTGCAGCACGTTGACCGCGAAGCCGCCACATTGTCGGATCGCGGTCAACGTGCCGCTTCGCAGACTGAGGCAGACCAGCAGGGTCGGCGGATCCAGCGCTACGCTCGTCAATGAATTGCAGGTGAGCCCGTGTGCACGCCCGTTGTCGTCGATCGACGTGATGACGGTGACACCCGTGACGTATGCGCCCATGAACCCGCGGAATGCGTCCGGCACGGCGGCAGCGCCGCTCACTCTGGTGTCCATGATCCGCCTCCCCGGGTTCCGCGCGCTCAGCCGTTGATGCTTGCCAGATACTCGTAGCAGCTCGGCAGTGCCGCGACCATCTCGTCAGCCTCCGCCGCCAGCCGGGCGAACTCGGCCCGCGCGTTGCGCGGGTCGATGTGCTTCAGCGCGGGTAGCGGCGCTGCCGGGACGTTCCCCAGCCCGAGGTTCATGGCGTTCCACGAGTAGCTCTCAAACCCGTGGAAATAGGGATAGACGGTCTCCTCGTCGAGGAGACGCGACGCGGCGAGGTCCAGCCTCGCGCCCAGCGCGTCGGGCATCGCGCGTACCTTCGCCTCCTTCCAGTAAGGCGTGTCGTCGCGCCGCGCGGACTTGTAGTGCAAGACCAGGAACTCCTTGACGCCGTCCACGGCGTGCGCGACGCGGTCGTTGTAGGCCTTGGTCTGGCGTGGTTCCCATCGCTCGTCCGGGAAGTGCTTCACCAGCTGCTCGATGGCGTGTTGGATGAAGAAGATCCCGGTGGACTCGAGCGGCTCAACGAACGCGCTGGACAACCCGATCGCCACGCAGTTCTTCACCCACGAGTCAGTGTTGCGACCGATCCGCATCCGAATGTGGTTGGCCTGCAGGTCGTCACGGTCCGGTGCGATCGCCTGGCGCAGCTCCCGCTCGGCCTCCTCCGGGCTGATGAACTGGTCCGAGTAGACGTAACCGTTGCCGTTGCGGCGGAACAGCGGGATCGTCCACATCCAGCCCGCGTTCATCGCTGTCGCCGTCGTGTACGGGTCCATCTGCGCTTCGTCCTCGCGGGGTACCCGCAGCGCGACAGCCCGGTTGTTCGGCAACACGTCCTCGAACGACTGGAACGTCGTGCCCAACGTCTGGTTGATCAGCAATCCGCGAAACCCGGTGCAGTCGATGAAGAGGTCGCCAGCCAGCTCGCCGTGCTCGGCGGTGCGGACGTTGGTGATCCAACCGCGCTCGTCCTGGCCGACGTGCTCCACGCTGTCGACCACATGCCGTACACCGCGCTCCACGGCGTAGCCGCTGAGGTAACGGGCCACCTCGTCCGCGTCGAAGTGGTAGGCGTACGGGAACTGCATCCGCTGCTCAGCGAGGGTGGAGCGACCCAGTGCGCTGTCCACGCCGGAGATGAACAGCGTCCCGTCGAGCATCCGCGGGGATCGCTTGGCCTCACACAGTGCGGTGGTGAGGAAGCACGACCGGTCGAATGGTTGACTACGGTCCCCCAGTTCCAGCCACCACTCGGCCAGCGAGAAACCGTCAACCGTTCGGAGCCGTTCGAACGGGTGGTAGAAGTACTCGCCCGGCGTACTCCAGTTCTCGAACCGGATGCCCAGTTTGTATCCGCCGGCACATTTCGGCAGCCAGTCGGCCTCGTCCAGGCCCAGGTAGTCGAAGAAGTGCCGGACGGTGCTGAAGGTGGCCTCGCCGACGCCGATCCGCGACACCTGCGGTGATTCCACCACGGTCACGTCGATCCTGTCGGCGAACGCCGCCTTCAGATAGCTGGCCGTCATCCAGCCGGCCGTACCGCCACCCACGATGACGACGGATCGGATCATTTGCTGCTCCTCAGGGCCTGAAGGGATCAGGGCGTGGCGGCGTCCCGGCGAACGGGGGACGCCGGGACGCCGCGTCTAAACGGTGTGGACGTTGGGGACGTACCGGATCCAGGTCCCGCCGGCCGCACTGAAGGCCTGCTCATTGGCCATGATCTCGTCGGCATGGTTCCACGCGAACAGCAGCGCGTAGTCCGGGTACGGATCGCTGAACGCGGCGGCCTCCCGGACCGGGATGTGCATGCCGGGGGTCAGCTTGCCCTGCTTCGGCGGCGTGGTGTCGCAGATGAACTCGACCAGATCCGGGCCGATACCGCAGAAGTTCGTCACGGTGGCGCTCTTAGCGGTGGCGCCGTAACCGACGACCCGCTTGCCTTCCGCCTTCAGCTTGCGCAGCAGCGTCGTCAGATCCTCACGGATCTTGAGGACGTCGGCGCCGAAGGCCTCGAGCGTAGCCAGCTCGCCGAGCTTCGCGGCCGCTTCCTCGGCGAGCAGGTCGGCCACCGCGGGGGTGGGCTGCCGAGCGCCGGCGTGCGCGAGCGTGTAGCGAACCTCGCCGCCGTGGACCGCAAGCCGCTCGACGTCGACCAGTTCGAGGCCGTGCCGGGCGGCCATCGCCTGGACCGAGCGTGCGGTGAAGAAGAAGAAGTGCTCGTCGTAGATCTGGTCGAACGAGGTTCGCTGCACGATGTCCAGCAGGTACGGGTCCTCGAAGACAAAGACGCCGGTCGGTGCCAGCAAGGCGGAGACTCCGGACAGGATCGAGCCGATGTAGGGGATGTGGCACAGGGTGTTCGCCGCGTAGATGACGTCGGCGTGGCCCTCGGCGGCGAGGATGTCGCGCGCGGTGGCCTCTTCGAAGAACGACTTGCGGACCCGGATGCCCTTGGCCGCGGCGAGGTCGGCCACCGAGGCGGACGGCTCGACGCCCAGGTGCCGCACGCCGGCCTCGGCGAGCGCCTTGAGCATGACCCCGTCGTTGCAGCCGACCTCGACGATGAACGGGTTCTCGCCGGTCAGCTCGGCGCCGTGGAAGCGCTTCGCCAACTGCTCGAAGTGCGTTCGCATGTAGGCCGAACCGGACGACTGGTACGGGTACTCGGCGTTGAACATACGGTCGCGCGGCACCTCCTCCATCAGCTGGACCATGGAGCAGGACTCGCAGAGACCGGTGGCTAGGCGGAAGAAGAACTCGTCGGAATGGTCAGCCTCGGGCGCTAGAAAGACGTCGGACAAGGGCTGCCTGCCGAAGTCAAAGAACTCGCGGACCACGCCGGCGCAAACACGACACTCGGATGTTTTGGACATACAAAGCTCCTGATCGACCGTGCAGAATTCGAGCGGGGGGACATTGGGAAATGCGCTCGGCGACGACGGGGTTGGACGGTACCGCACAATTGATGACTGCCGACCCCGGCACTGGCTGTGGATCGTAAAGTAGCAGCTCAACGACCCGGCACCAGGCCGTGATCCGTCCCGCTGGCGGGACGGCCCAGGCACGACGGGCGCCGATTCCAACGTACGGTTATCTTTCTTCGGAGTCTCCGCAACGGCAACGGTGTCGCCCGGCGGATGCACCATTCTGATGACAGGTCCCGCGCGCATCTGCGGCGAACACGCCCACCAGGGCTGACGGAGGAAAGCTATGATCATTGCCGGCCTCAAGCTGACGAAAAGTGGCGGGATAGCCGTTCTCCGTGACCGCCGGGTCGAAATTTGTATTGACTTTCCGGCCGGCACCGATGTCGACCTCGACGCGATACCAGCGGTGCTCGCCGCACACGGGTACGCGGTCGACGACGTGGCCGAATGGGTCATCGACGGGTGGAACGGCGATAAGAACAGCCTGATTCCGGTGCGGAGCAACGGCGTCTCCGCCGAACTGACCGCCGCGGGTTACCAGGACGGCACGGTCGTCCCCGAGCCGGACCAGCCGGCCGTGCACGGCCGCTTCGACATCGCGGGGCAGTCCCGGCCGTACGCCTCGTATGTGCACGTAGCGAGTCAGGTCGCCGCCGCCTACAGCAGCAGCCCGTTCGGCGGGGCGTCGGCCACCGTTCTCGTCTGGGACGACGGCTGTTTCCCCCGGCTGTACCGGGTCACCGAGGCGGGACGGATCGTCGGCGACGGCGCGTTGTTCCCCCTTCCCGGACACGCGTTCGCGCTCGCCGGCCAGCACTTCGGCCCGAGCCACGGGGCGGCGGGCGCCGACGCGGACTCCGACGGTGATCCCGGCAACGCCGGGCGGGTGCGGTCGCTCGCCGCGCATGGCAGGGTTCAGGGCGGCGTCCTGGCCGTGCTCGCCGAGCTGTTCGAGGAGCACTTCGAGGCGGATAGCGCGGCAGCACGACAATACCGGCAGGCTGTCGTCGGGTGCGGCGGCACCGCGGAGCCGTCACACCGGTACGTCCACGCTTTCCTGCGTGACCTCCGGAGCCGGACGGCCGGCGTCGCCGACGCGCACGTGCTGGCCAGCCTTCGGAGCTACCTGGGCTCCCTGCTGGTCGAGCGACTCGACCCGGCGACACCGGTGAACCTGTGCTTCACCGGTTCTGCCGCGCTGGATCCGCAGTGGGTCTCGGCGCTGCGTGAGCACCCCGCGGTCGAGGCACTCTGGGTGCCGCCGTTTCCGGACGACTCCGGGTCGGCGCTCGGCGCCGCGGCCCTCCACCTCGGCCGGGACACCGGACTGCCGAGTCTGGACTGGTCGGTGGCCCGGGGCGTCGCGGTGGCGCGACGGCCGCACGTGCCGGCGGACTGGACGGTTGCGCCGATGCGGCCGGAGGAGTTGGCCCGGCTGTTGCTGCGCACCGGCCGGCCCGCCTTGCTGGTCCAGGGCCGGGCGACCGTTGGCCCGCTCGCGCTGGGCGGCCGCGCGGTGCTGGCTTCTGCCGCGGTCGGGGGGATCGACGGCGACGTGGTCGCGCTCTGCCTGGCCGAGTACGCCGAGGCGGTGTTCGAACCCGGCACCGAGGACCGGTATGGGCAATTCGAGCACCGTGTTCGACCGGAGTGGACGGACCGGATTCCGGCAGCCGTCAGCCCCGACGGCACCGCCCGGGTGCAGACCGTCGGCGCGGACGACGACCCGATCCTGCGCACGATACTTCGCGAATTCCACGCTTGGAGCGGCGTGCCCGTGGTCCTCGGCGTGGCCGCCCATCCGTACTCCGATGTCGCGTCGGCCCTGCTCGCCGGCGGCGAGGACACGGTCTGGAGCGACAGCGTGCTGTACCGGCGGGCCTACTCCGCATGACGTCGATCAAGGAGGACAACACCATGAACCAAGCACCGCGCGCGATGGTGATCTCGTTCCAGAAGTCCGGTACCCATCTCATGCAGGAGCTGATGCTGGAGCTGGGATACCGGATCGTGGGGGTACCTCGGCCGCGCCCGAACGCCGTACCCGAATTCGACGACGAGCAGAAGGCTGCAGTCGCCGCACTCGTCCTGGACAAGATCGACCACGATCAACTGATGGAACTGCACGGCACAGCGGCGTTCGAGGACCGAACCCACGAGGCTTGGGGTGCGCTGATCTGGCACTGGCAGCAACGTCTGGGCCAGCAGGTGGTGAATCGGTACGGACAGACCCGGATCAACTTCGCCGAGTCGATCGTGACGAACCCGTACCTGCCGTTCACACGCTTCGCGGACACCCCGGCCGGACTGTGCTGGATTTTCCACGAGCTGGACATCCACCGGGTGGACGGCAGCTTTCTCAGCGAGTGGGTGGAGACACAGAGCCCTCCGCTGGTGCTGAACTACCGCGACCCGCGGGACACCGTCATCTCGATGATCAATTTCCTGGAGGGCCGGACCCGGGCGGGGTACGGCAACTTTTACGAGGCGGACATCTTCAGCACGATCCTGGCCAGCAAGACCACGTGGGAAGACAAGATCGACTACGCACTGCGGGACCCGTCCTTCCTCGCCCGGGATCAGTTCCAGAAGGCTCTCTGGCTCCTCAACCACCCCAAGGTCTGCAAGGTCCGGTACGAAGACCTGATCGGCCCCCAGGGCGGCGGTTCGGTCGAGCGGCAGGTCGACGCGGTGAGCCGGGTCCTCCACCACGTCGGCTCGGATCTGGACGCCGAAGAAATCGCCGGCAAGGTCTACAACCCGGACTCATGGAGCTTCTACAAGGGACGTAGTGGCGGCTGGCGGGATCGGTTCAGCGCCCGCAACCTCGCCCGCTTCAACGAGCAGTTCGGCGACATTCTCGAACAGTACGGCTACGAATGACCGTCGCCGGCCACATCGTCAGCCGGCGATGTGGCCGGCCGCCGGCTGCCGATCCACAACCGCTTGCCGCCCGGACGTTCGGAATAGGTGGCGACACAGCCGGCCTTCGCGAATGCCGTCTCGAAGTGCTCACGGGTGAAGAGGGACATCTGCGCGTTCTCCGTCATGTCGCGCAGGCCGCTCGCCGGATCCGCCTCGATGCAGTGCACCTGCATCAATACCCGGTCGGCGCGAGTCGGGTCCAGGACGGAATGGGACACCCGGACGATCGAGCGCGTGCCGTCGCGGAACACGTCCGTGGCGATGTATCCGGGGATGAACTCCGTCGGCTCGAACCACGGCTCGATCACGATGACGCCGCCCGGGTTCAGGTGCCGTACGAGGCACGCGATCATTGCGTCCAGCTCCGCCGGTGAATCGAGGTGCGGGATAGCGAACATGCAGGTGATCGCGTCGAATCTGGCGTCTAACTGGAAGTCGCGCATATCCGCCTGCTGCACCGCCAGGCCGGGAATCTGCTCCTTCGCGGACCTGAGCATGTCCTCGGAGATGTCCAGGCCGAGTACCCTGTCGAACAGCCCGACAAAGTGCTCCAGATGCAGGCCGGTCCCACAGGCCACGTCGAGCAGCGAGGTCGCGTCCGGCTTGCGCTCCCGCACCACCGTTGCCACGTCGGCCGCTTCGCCGGCGTAGTCCTTGCGGCGGTTCCGCATCAGCCGGTCGTAGATTTCGACGTAGCGCGTCGCGTACAAAATTCCTCCTGAGAGCGAAGGTCACCCTCGGTGGTGGGCGACTAGATCTTCGAGTTGGGTGACGAACTCGTTGGGGCTCGCGTCGGCGAGCATCTCTTCCCGCAGCCGCGCCGCGTCCTGCCGGAACCGCACCTCGGTGAGCAGGCGGACCACGGCGTCGCGGACCTCGGATCCGCCGGTGACGCGCGGGTCGAGGGCCAGCCCGGCGCCCTGCGCCGCCAATCGGGTCGCGAGCTCCGGGGCGTCGAAGTCCACGCCGAGGGTGAGCTGCGGGACGCCGTGCAGCGCGGTGGTCAGCAACGTTCCGGGGCCGGCGTGACTGATGACGGCGGCGCAGGTAGGTGCCAGGACGTGCAGCGGGACGTACGGCACCAGGCGGGCGTTGTCCGGAACTCGGGCGAGGTGGGGCTGCTGGGCCGCGGGCACCGTCGCGACGAGTTCGACGTCGAGGTCGGCGAGCGCGTCCAGGATGTCCTGCAGATCCGCGTCGTACCGGGCGAACCGCTCGATCGCGGTGATGCCCAAGGTGATAGCGATGCGCGGGCGGCTCGGTGTCGCCCACAGCCAGTCGGGGACCTGGGCCGCGCCGCCGTACGGCACGTACCGCATGGCCTGGTGGGAGAGGCTGGACGGCAGGCGCAGGCTCGCCGGCACCTGGTCGATGGTGAACTGACCGGTGACCAGGTCTTCGCTGAAGTCGAACCCGTACTTGCCCGCGTAGGAACCGAGCCATTCGGCGAGTGGGTCCGACCGCTCGGTGCCGGGCTGCTCGGCCAGCAGTCGCAGGTATCTGCCGCGGGTGACGCCGAAGATGTCGATGCTCCACAACAGCCGGGCGTGTGCCGCACCGCTGGCGCGTGCCGCGATCGCGCCCGCATAGGTGGAGGGCTCCCAGATGACCAGGTCCGGCCGCCAGTGACGGGCGAAGTCGACCAGACCCGCGATCATCGGGAAGTTGTCGAACCGGTGCCAGAACTGCAGCACGTTGGTGTAGCCGTCGCGCATCGACACGAAGTCCGGACCGGCCGGGTCCATCGTGGCCGCGTCGTAGGGCGCCGGCAGTGTGGCAACACCATGGTCCGCGGGGAAGAGCTGCGCCAGCCGGGACAGGCCGTGGTTGTGGCCGGCGGGTACCGCGGTCAACCCGGCCTGGGTGATCTCATCGGCGAAGCCAGGCTTCGCCGCGACGCGAACCTCGTGACCGGCGGTGCGCAGCGCCCATGCCAACGGCACCATGGACAGGAAGACGCTACGGTCGGCGTAGGTGGTGAAGAGGATCCGCATGAATAGGCTCCCGTCATCGATCGGTCACAGAGGCGCGGCGCGAGTCATCGGCTGACGAGCACTGCGGCCCTCTGGATCCGTTCCATCAGCGTGGCCTGCTGGAGCGTTCCCTCCTGGTGCGCGAGCAGGTCACCGCCGTCGAGGACCGCCTGGGCGAACATCGCGATGACGTTGGCGAACTGATGGTCTGCCGGAAGCACGATCTGCTCGCTGTGGTCCTGCCGTTCGATCCGCAACACCGGCCGGTGGGTCTCCGGGGGGGTGAACACCCGGTTCAGCAGAATCCGTCCGGTGCTGCCGGACAGGCTGTAACTGTTGCGGTACGAGTGCTCCATGCCGAAGGTCAGCTGGACGCCGGCGCCGTGCGGTGTGCAGAGCAGCACGTTGCCGGACATCACCACATCCAGCTCCGGGTCGTGCCGGAAGAACGCGCCGACCAGTTGCAGGTCGCCACCGAGCAGGTGCAGCGCCGCCCGGACCGGGTAACCACCGAAGTCGAGAAACGCTCCTCCGCCGATGTCGCGCAGGTATCGAATGTCGCCCTGCGGTTTGGGCGGGATGGTGAACGCGCTGGAGAAGCCGCGCAGCTCGCCGATCGCCCCGTCCACGAGCAGCTTGCGGACCATCGCGTGCTGCGAGTGGTACAGGAACATGAAGTTCTCCAGCAGCACCAACTCCCGCTGCCGGGCCAGGGCCACCAGTCGGCTGGTCGCCGCGTAGCTGTCCGTCATCGGCTTCTCGACCAGTACGTGCTTGCCGGCCAGCAGCGTCCGCTCGATCCACTCGGCGTGCAGCAGTGCGGGCAGTGGGATGTACACCGCGTCCACGTCGTCACGCTTCAGCAGCTCACCGTAGCCGGCCACCGGTACTCCACCGAACTTGTCGGTGAACTGGGTGGCTTTCTCCAGGGTGCGGCTGGCGATCGCCACGACATCGATGCTCGGCTCGGCCGACATCGCCGGCAGGGTCTTGCGCCACGCGATGTCCGCGCATCCCATGACTCCCATGCGGAGCCGGTTGACACTCATCATCGAACAGATCCCCAGCTCGGCAAAGGTTCTGGACAGGAGACGGCCATGGCGGCTGTCGTCAGCCCGCCTTCAGTGCCGCGTAGTGGGCGAGGCAGTCGGTGTACATCGGCAGTAAGCCGGCGGCTGCGGCGGCGGCCAGGGTCGGTGCCCCAGCGTCCTTGGCGGACATGACGGGCTCCGCAGTGAGGTTCCACGGGATGCCGATCTCCGGGTCGAACGGGTCGATCTCCAGCATCGTCCCCGGCACGTACGGCTCCGAACACAGATAGTTCATGCATGCGTCGTCGGTCAGCGCGAGGAAGGCGTGCCCCAGTCCGTCGGCAAGGTACACCGACACCCCGGACTCCTCGTCCTGCCGGGTTGTCTCCACCATCCCGTAGGTGGGTGAGCCGACCCGTAGATCGATCACCACGTCCAGGACGGCGCCCCGGACGCAGGTGACCAGTTTGGCCTGACCCGGCGGTAGAGCGGTGGCATGGATACCCCGGACCGTATGGCGCCGGCTGCTCGAGTAGTTCGCCTGACGGACGACGAAGGGATACCCGATCGCGTCGGACAACTCGCTGGCGCGGAACGCCTCATAGAAGTGCCCGCGCAGATCGTGGTGCCGATCAGGGGTGATCCGATACGCATTCGGGATCGTCATTTCCGAGATCTTCATCGTTACGCGCACATCCGATCAGGCTCAGAGGGGTAGTAGTGACGAACCTTCTCCAGCACGCCGACCAACTCGGCGGGGGACGGCTGCGCGGCGATCTCCGTCGCCACGATGCCGGCCGCTCGACCGAACCGCGGCTCCTCCAGAAGTTCCCGGGCGCGCAGCGCCACCAGTTCAGGCGTGACCTCGGCCGGCGCCAGGCTCAGTCCGGCACCGGCCCGAACCACCGCCTCGGCGTTGTCGAACTGATCGTCGAACTGCGGCAGCACCAGCTGCGGGCAGCCAGCGACCAAGCTGGTCAGAACGGTGCCCTGACCACCGTGGTTGACCACCAGATCACAGGTCGGCAAGACCTGACCAAGCGGCAGCCGACCGACCCTGTACACGGCCTCCGGCAGCGCCGGCCAGCTGGCCACCGCCTCCGGATCCGCGGCGACCAGTATCTGCACACCCAAGCTGCCCAGGCGCTCCAGCGTTGGCAGCACGATGGACTGCAGGTGCGGCATCCGCAGCCGGGGTACGACCGTACCGAAAGTGACGCAGACGCGTGGTCGCGGACCACGTTCGAAGATCCAGTCATCGACCCGTGCCGCGCCGTTGAAGACCACGTCCCGGATGCCCTGGTGCGCCGCAGCGTATGGCAGCCGCATCGACGGCGGCCACGGATGCAGCACCTCGGCGGGTTCGGGCAGTTCGCGTCCCAGCTCCGCGGTCGCGCCCGCCCGATACTCGTCCAGCGGGGCCACCCCCCATTGGTATTCGACGAACGGTACGCCCGCGGCCGCGGCCGCGAGCCGGCCGGCGAACTCGGCACGTTCGCTCACGACCACATCCGGCCGCATTGCCCGTATCAGGCTGGACATTCCCGGCAACAGCTGCCGGGCGATCCGGCCGAAGGCCCGGCCGTGCGCGGTCCGCCGTTGCAGGCTGCCGTGGGCGGTGTCACCGGCCTCATCGGCGATCAGGTCGACGAAGTCGGCGCCCGGCCCGGCGTCGGCGGCGGGCAGGCCAGCCTGCAGGACCGTCGGAACGAACCGCTCTGCCGTGGCCACCAGCACGTCGTGGCCGGCGGCGCGAGCCGCCCAGGCCAGCGGAACGAGCGGGAAGAAGTGGCCGCGCAGGGGCGCGGTGGTGAACAGCAGACGCATGGTTCCTCCTTTCCCAGGCCGGCCGTGGGTGGACTGCTCAGCAGAGACTGTGCAGGCAGGCGAGCAGGCTGCGCGCCTCGATGTTGAGATAGTGCCCGTGCCGGAGCAGGTCGATCAGCTGCCGGGCGGTCATCCAGCAGTAGTTCGGCGGTACGTCGACCGGCACGTCGTCGCCCACTTCGACGATCTGGTACCGGGTGACGGCGTTGAAGAACCGCCCGCCCTCCTCGGACAGCATGGTGTCGAAGAGGGTCTTCGCCGTACCGGAGAGCAGCACGTCGCGCAGGAACGCGTCGGGTACGTCGGCGGCAGTGGCGCCGGGCAGCAGGTGCACCGTCGGCGCCATCTCCACCAGGTCCATCAGGCCGTACTCGGGACGGGCCTGCACGAGCAGGTGCATCACCCCGTTGATCGGCCGGACCACGAACAGCGCGCGCCCCTCACCGCGCGGGTACAGCAGCGGCTGGTTCCAGCGCTGCACCTCCCGGGTACCGGCCTCGACCGAAACCCCGATGATCCGGAAATGCCGTTCGGCCTCGTCGGCGATCTCGTCGGCGCCACTGGACCAGCCAGCGACCTGTCCGAGCGGCACCAGCCGGGCCGTCCAGTCGCAGCGCGTCTTCGCCTCGGTGAACCAGCTCAGGATCTGACCGGGCGTGTGCAGTGCGGACTGCCGTCCCTCGTCGGCCTGATACACGTAGGACCGGATCAGGGAGTCCCGGAACGCCTCACCCGTCGTCGCTTCGCTCTCGTCCGGCAACGCGAAGGGCATGCACGACAGAACCGTGCGCGCGTCCATGTTGACCAGGTTGTCCACCGTCATCAGCTCGCGGATCTGCGCCAGGGTCAGCCAGCGGAAATCCTCGTGCGGCGGAATGTCGTCGGTGACCAGCACGACCATGTTGCGGTTGCGCTTGCGCCAGAACCACGCGCCCTGCTCGGACTGAAGGACGTCCACGATGACCTGGCCGCGAGCCGGCCCCGCGAAGTACTCCACGTACCGCGTTGTGGTGCCGCGGTGTACCCGTGTGTAGTTGCTCCGGGTGGCCTGGACCGTCGGCGACAGCTGCAAGGAGTTGACGTTGCCGGGTTCCATCTTCGCCTGCATCAGGCAGTGCAGGACTCCATCAAACTCCTTGACGATGATACCCAGAATGCCGATCTCCGGCTGGTTGATGATCGGCTGTGCCCACGTGTCGACGCCGTTGTCGCGGACCTGCAGGCCCTCGATGGTGAAGAACCGACCTGTCGAGTGCCCCAGGTTGCCGGTGGCCGGGTCGAACGCCCAGTCACCCATGTCGGCGAGGGGTACCTGCTCCACGGTGAAGCGGCTCGACCAGTGCCGATCGGCCCACCACTCGTGGAACTCGGCCATCGACAGTTGCGCGCCACTGTCGAGCATCGATGAGCGGCTCCGCGGGGCGGCTGCCGCCGGCTGATCACTCGCAGCTACGGGTACGACGACGAGGTCCGCCATGGTCAGACCTTCGCCAGAATGCTGCGTACCGCGTCGATTGTCCGCTCCTGGTCCGCAACTGACAGTGAGGGGTACATCGGCAGGGAGAAGATCTCGTCCGCCACCGCCTCGGTCACCGGGAGGGAGCCCTTGCCATACCCGAGATGCGCAAAACCGGACTGGGTGTGCACCGGCCAGGGGTAGCTGATGTTCAGTGAGATGTCGTACTCCGACTTGAGCGCCTCGATGATCTGATCTCGCCGTGGGTGCCGCACCACGTACACGTAGTAGACGTGCGTGTTGCCCGGCGCGATCGCGGGCGTGATCAGATCGGTGTCGGCGAACGCTTCGGCGTACCGGGCGGCAATCGCCCGCCGGCCCTCGATGTACTGATCGAGCCGGACCAGCTTGCGGCGCAGGATCTCCGCCTGCACTTCGTCGAGCCGGCTGTTGTAGCCGGGCGTCGCAACGACGTAGTACTGGCTCTCCATGCCGTAGTAGCGCAGTCGGCGCAGGCTCGCGTCGACCTCGGCGTCACTGGTGATCACCGCGCCGCCGTCGCCGTATGCGCCGAGCACCTTGGTCGGGTAGAAGGAGAACGCCGCCGCCTTGCCCATCGAGCCGGCGATCCGGCCGTGGTGCCGGGCCCCATGCGCCTGGGCACAGTCCTCGAGGATCGGCAGGTTGTGCTGGGCGGCAAGGGCCTCCAGCGGGGCCATGTCTACGCACTGCCCGTACAGGTGGACCGGTAGCAGGCAGCGGGTGCGCTCGGTGATGGCGGCGGCGACCTGAGCGACGTCCATGAGGTAGGTGTCCTCGTGGATGTCGACGAAGACCGGTTTGGCGCCGACCGCATCGATCGCCAGCACTGTCGGGGCAGCGGTGTTGGAAACCGTGATGACCTCGTCACCCGGACCGACGCCGAGCACGCGCAGTGCCAGCACGATCGCGTTCGTCCCGTTGTCGACACCCGCACAATGTGGGACACCGTGGTACGCCGCGAACTCCGCCTCGAAGCTCTTGACGCTTGGGCCGAGCACCAGCTTGCCCGAACGGAATACCGAGTCGACCGCGTCCAGAATGTCGTCGCGCTCTTTCTCATATTCCGGCAAATAACCCCAGACGAAAAGGGTCATCGTGTTGCTCGCCTCCAAACAGGTCGACGTGGGACGGGATTCCGGGCGATTCAAAGGAGCTGCTTGAGCAGATCGACGCCGCACGAATCCCATTGGTCACGGTAGATCGCTAGGACGTTAACGTCCCAGCGCCTGCCGTGGAAGTAGGCGTGACTGGGAAGAACCGCTTCCTCGCGCACCATCGTCAAATGGTCGCCGTCAACTCCCAGAGCAACGGAAGCTTTCTCCGTCGTGTAGAAGTAGACCTTACGGGTACGCCACATCGAGAACGCAAAATTGGCGGTCAGCATCGTCGCGTCCACCAATAGCTCGTCCCGATGTCCCGCTGCCACGTACACCTCGGCCTGCACGTGCCCGGCCGGCGACAGCTCGGTGAGCGACGTGAACCCGACAACCTCGCCGGTGTCCTTGCGGCGGACCAGGAAGCAGGCCGCCAGGCCCTGACCGAAGGCCTCGACGAACGTATCCACCATGGGCAGTCCGGCGCGACCTAGCTGGAACAGGATTTCATAGACCTGACCGGCGTCCGCCGCCCGCGCAGACGTCAGCGTGATTCGCTGTGATTCGGTGTGCGGAAACAGCATCGCAGGTCATCCTCACTTCACAGGTTCGTCGCCACATCGGCGACAACGAAAGCAGATCAGGTTGTCCGAGCCGGCGGAATACCGTCCCGCCAGCGGGACAGCAGCACAACGCCTGGGAATTGCCGGTACGGCCCGACGACGAGCTCACCATACATGCGGCGGTACTGACCGGCAACGATGTCGGGGCGGGATTACCGGCCGCCGGTATTGACCCTGAAAAACGACGTAGCTAGTGTCAGTCCACCTTTCGGGGACGATATCTGAGCACCGGCGCACACATTGCTCAGACGCCCCCGACAGCCAGTCCCGCGCTCGGCACTCGGACGCGCGACGTCATTCGAAACCAGTCGCCGTGACCTCGGTCGGCACGTGCAGGAGAGGCACACAAAGATATGTCGGAAAATGGCACCGTGAGCACGCTCGACCCTCAGCTAGTCGACGGGGTAGAGAAGGTGGTCCGCGAGACCGCCATCATGATCTGCGCCGAGCAGCCCGACGTCCCCGAACCGTCGAGCCTCAACGATCTCGACTCATTCTCGCTCGTCCAAGTCCTGCTGGAGCTGGAGAACGTGCTCGAGATCCAGCTGCTGGAGAAGCTGGAGCCGTTTGACGGCGACACGTTCCGCGATCTGGCCGAGTTCATCGTCGGCCTCGCCGACGACGAGACCGACGAGCCGACCGAGAGCGCGACGGCCGGACCCGCGGCTGCGGCCGAGCCGACGGCCAGTTCGCCAACTGCCGTCGCCACTCAAGAAGACGCCACTCCGGCGGCCTGAGTGGTCACGGGGATGGAAACGGCGACGCCCGCGGACGTGACGTACCTGGTCGTCCTCAACGATGAGGAGCAGTACTCGGTCTGGCGCGCCGACCGAGCGGTACCCGCCGGTTGGCGTCCGGACGGAGCGTCCGGTTCCCGGCAGGACTGCCTCGATCACATCACGCAGGTGTGGACCGACATGCGTCCCCGTAGTCTGCGCGAGCGCATCGATACATGAGATTTGACATCCGGCACGACGATCAGTCGGCGGGGCGCGGTGGCAGCGCGCCCCCGCCGGCCGTCGAGCTGATCCTCGACCAGGCCGTCCGCACGCCGCAGGCGCCGGCCGTCGAATGCCACGGCGACCAGCTCACCTACGCGGAGCTCGCGACACAGTCCGCGCGAATCGCCGCACACCTGCACGGCCTCGGCGTGCGCCGCGGCGACCTGGTCGGCGTCGCGGTCCCCCGCGGGGTCGCCTTGGTCGCCGCGCTACTCGGTGTGCACAGAGCCGGCGCCGCCTACGTACCCCTCGACCCCGAGCACCCGGTCGAGCGGCTAACCCACATCCTCACCGACGCCCGGGCTCGGGTCCTGCTCACCAGCAAGTCCGCGCCACCGATGCCTGCGACGTCGGCCACTCTCATCCACATCGAGGACATCCCGTCGGCCGCCGTCGCCGTGCTGCCCACTGTGGAGGCGGTCGACGCCGCATACGTGATCTACACGTCGGGTTCCACCGGGCGACCCAAGGGCGTCCTGGTGAGCCACGGGTCGCTCAGCAACTTCCTGCTCTCCATGCGGCACCGGCCCGGCCTTGCCCCAGGTGCCGCATTTCCCGCGGTCACCACGGTGTCGTTCGACATCGCCGCGCTGGAACTGTTCCTGCCACTGATGGTTGGCGGGCGGGTGGTGCTCAGCGACCACACCGAGGCCCAAGATCCCTACCGTCTTGCCGCCCTGCTCGCCCGCTGCGCCGCCCACGTCATGCAGGCGACGCCGGTGACCTGGCGGATGCTGCTCGACTCCGGCTGGCAGCCGCCCGCCGGATTCGTCGCGCTGTGCGGCGGCGAGAAGCTGCCGAGCGACCTCGCCGAACGGCTGCGGGCGACCGGCATCGACCTGTGGGATCTGTACGGCCCGACCGAGACGACCGTCTGGTCCTCGGTCACCCGGATCGGGACTGACGGGACGCCCGACTTCCACCCGGTGGCCAACACCACCCTGTACGTCCTCGACGATCGACTGGACCCGGCCGCCGAGGGTGAGTTGTACATCGGCGGTGACGGCGTGGCCGCCGGTTACCTCGGCCAGCCGGCGCTGACCGCCGACCGGTTCGTTCCCGACCCGTTCGACGTCGTACCAGGCCGGCGGCTGTACCGGACAGGGGACCTCGCGCGGCACCACCCAGCCGGTTGGATCGAGATCCTCGGCCGCGCCGATCACCAGATAAAGGTGCGCGGCTTCCGGATCGAACCCGGCGATATCGAGACCTGCTTGACCGGCCACCCCAGCGTGCGGACCGCCGTCGTGACCGCGTACGAACCGGCGCCGGGCGACCGGCAGCTGGTGGCCTACCTGGTTCCCGCCGACGTCGACGTCTCCGCCGTGCGTGCCCATGTCGCCGCGCGGCTGCCCGGGTACCTCGTCCCTGATGCGTTCGTCGCGCTGCCCGAGCTGCCGGTCACTCCGAACGGCAAGGTGGACCGGCGGGCCCTGCCAGCGCCCAACCGTGACCGGGCGACCCGCGACATCGTGCCACCGCGGACGCCAGCCGAGCGGGCCGCCGCCACCGCCATGGCCGAGGTCGTCGGGGCCGCCGCAGTCGGTCTGCACGACAGGTTCTTCGAGGTAGGCGGTGACTCGATCCGCGCGGTCCGGCTGATCGGGCTGCTCCGCGCCCAGGGGTACGACTACTCCGTCCAGGACCTGTACCGGCACCAGAGCGTGGCCGACCTGATCGCACACGCCGTCGGCGGTGGCACCGACAGGACCGGCACGGAACCGTTCGCACTGCTCGATCCGGCCGACCGGGCACGGGTGCCGGCGGCTGTCGTCGACGCGTACCCGATGACGCAGGCCCAGGTCGGCATGGTCTACGAGCTGCTCGCCGACCCGGCCGGACGGCCATACCACAATGTTCTGAGTCACCTGGTCCGCGACAGCGAGCCGGTCGTCGCCGCCGAGCTGGCGACCGCAGTCACCGCCGTGGTGGCCGTGCACGAGGTGCTCCGGACGTCATTCGACCTGACCACCTTCACAGAACCGATGCAACTGGTGCACGCCACCGCCGCTGTCGAGTTCGGGTATACGGACCTGCGCGCCCATCCGGCGGACCGGCGGCAATCGCTTCTCGACGCCTTCCGAGAGGCCGAGCGAGACCGGACCTTCGACCTCGCCGCGGCCCCTCTGCTGCGGGTACACGCCCATCAGATGACCGACAACCGCTGGTACCTGACGGTCACCGAGTGCCACGCGATCCTGGACGGCTGGAGCCACGATGCGATCGTGGCGCAGATTCTGGCGCGGTACCGGGGCGAGGCCCCGCCGGACGTGCCCACCGTCCGATATGCCGATTTTGTCGCGCACGAGCGGCGCAGTTCGACCGACCCTGCCGACCGGACGTTCTGGAGCGACAGGCTCGCCGGCGCCAACCGGTTGACCATCCCCGCTGCCTGGGCCGCGCTGGACGAGCCGCCGGCCTATACCATCATCGTTCCCTTCGCCGACCTCGCCGACGACCTCAGGGCTCTGGCGGAGCGAGCCGGCACGCCCCTGAAGAGTGTGCTGCTCGCCACGCATCTGGCGGTCTGGCGGACCGTCGCCGGGACGGGACCGTTCTACTCCGGACTGGTGTGCAACGGCCGCCCCGAGGTCGCCGGCGGAGACCTGGTGGCCGGCATGTTCCTCAACCCTGTGCCGTTCACGACCCGCCCGGGGGGCACCTGGCTGGAGCTCGTCCAGGCGGTGTTCGCCGAGGAGACCGACCTCTGGCCGCATCGCCGGTACCCGCTGCTCGAGCTGCAACGGGTGCACGGCGACGGTGGCCGCCTGCTCGACGTGGCCTTCAACTATGTGGACTCGGCCGTGTTGACCGCCGCCGGCATCGACGTAGCCGGCAGCATCGACCTCAGCCCGAACGAGTTCCCCTTCGCCGTCTCCACGCAGGACGGCGGCTTGGTCCTGCGGGCCCGGTCCGCTGCGGTCGGTCGCCGACACGGCGAGCTGTTGGCCGCGATGTACCGGCAGGCGCTCACCGCGATGACCTCTGATCCCACGGGGGACAGCCGACAGTCGCTGCTGCCCCCCGCGGAGCGTCGGCGGCTGCTGGCGGTGGGCGAACGGACACCGCGGCCGGCTGGCGGCGTACCCGACCTGGTTGCCGCACAAGTCGCGCGAACCCCGGACGCCGTCGCAGTCGACGGCGTCGGCGGCCGCCTCACCTATCGCGCTTTGCACGATCGCGCGCTCACCTGGGCGGCCCGGCTGCGGGCGGCCGGGGTACGCCGCACGGATCTCGTCGGAGTTGCCCTCGGCCGGGAACCCGACCTGGTCGCCGCGCTGCTCGGGGTGCTGTACGCCGGTGGCGCGTACGTGCCGATCGACCCGGCCCACCCGCTCGAGCGCATCGTCGGCCTCATCCGGGACGCCGGGCCGCGCGTCCTGATCGCGCCCCCCGACCTCGCTGGAAGGATCACCGACCGACCCGTTCTCGTCCCCGAACCGGACCACCTCGACGGCGTCGTCGTCTCACCAACGAATCCGGAAGATCTGGTCTACGTCGTGCACACGTCTGGCTCCACCGGCCGTCCGAAGGGTGTGATGGCCCGGCACGGCGCACTGGTCGACAGGACACTGTCGATGCGGCGCAACGTCGGCCTCGGGCCCGCCGACGTAGTGGTGATGGTCGTCCCGGTGATCACCGACGTGGCGCAACTCGCGACATTCGTCGCCCTGACCAGTGGCGCGCGGCTGGTGCTCGCCGCCGGCAATCTCGCCCGCGACCCCGAGTCGCTCGGCGAGCTGCTGCGCGACGTGGGCGGCACATTCATGCAAGCCGCACCTTCAACGTGGCGGATGCTGCTCGAATCGGGCTGGACCCCGCCCGCTGGTTTCCGAGTGCTCTCCGGCGGCGAGGCGCCGAACACCGACCTCGTCCGGCGGCTCTGTGCCACGCCCGCCCAGGTATGGAACATGTACGGACCGAACGAGGCGACGGTGTTCTGCTTCGGCACCCAGCTGACCGGTGGAACACGCTGGGTGCCGGCTGCCAACACAGCGATCTACCTGCTCGACGAAGACCTCGAACCGGTGCCGGATGGGGTACCGGGACAGATCTTCGTCGGCGGCTCCGGACTGGCCCGTGGGTATCTCGGTCAACCCGCCAGCACCGCTGACGTGTTCCTGCCCGACCCGTACACCGAGGTGACCGGCGGCCGGATGTATGCGACCGGCGACATCGGCCGGCGAACCGGCGGCGGCATCGAGATTCTCGGGCGGCGCGACCACCAGCTGAAGATCCGCGGCTTCCGGGTCGAGCTCGGCGAGATCGAGAACACCCTGTCCGGCCATCCCGGCGTGCGGGCGGCGGTGGTCCACCCGATACCCGGTCCGCAAGGCGAGGCGCAGCTGGCGGCGTACGTCATCGGCGACCTGACCGGCCTCCGCGAGTACGCCGCGCGGCGACTGCCGAGTCACCTGGTGCCGACACACCTCGTGCCGCTGGAGTCGTTCCCGCGGCTGCCGAACGGCAAGATCGACAGGGCCGCGCTGCCTCGCCCCGACGCGAGCCGGCCCGCGATCGACACGACCTTCGTCGCGCCGCAAGGCGCGGTGGAGCAGACCATCGCCGCTGTCTGGGCGGACACGCTCGGCATCGAGCAGGTCGGCCGCGACGACGACTTCTTCGCCCTCGGCGGCCACTCACTGCTGCTGCTGCGCGTCATCGCCCGGCTCCGGCAGAACGGCATCGACCGCACTTTCCGGGACTTCCTCGCGCAGCGCACGGTGCGCGGATTGGCCGCGGCCCAACCCGACGGGACACGGCAGACTGCGCTGACCTGGTTGGCGCGGCGCGCCGACCGGACGCCGCTCTTCTGCGTGCACCCCGGCGGCGGCAGCGCCCTGTGGTACGTCGACCTCGCCGACGCCCTCGCCGCCGAACGCCCGGTCGCCGCGTTCGAGTGGCCCGGCCTGCGCGGTGACGAGCGACCCCACGCCAGCGTGCCGGAGATCGCCGCGGAATACCTGGCGGAGCTGCGGGCCGCCCAGCCGGCCGGGCCGTACACACTGCTCGGCTGGTGCGGCTCGACCGGCATCGCCTGGGAGATGGCCAGCCGGCTGCGTGCGGCCGGCGAAAAGACGCACCTGATCCTGCTGGACCCGGTGGTGGACACCGCGACGCGGGCGGTGTTGCAGCACAACCTCGACGTGTTCCGTCGGGCGGAGGCGCTCGCGGCCACCGGATCGCAGGAGGTGCAGGATGAGTTGCGGGCGGTACTGCGGGACCTGGTCGACGACGGAGACTCGCTGCTCGCCGCAGTCGACGACGAAAAGGACCGGGTGTCCCGGCTGCGGTCCTGGCGAGAGCTGCTCGAAGCCCGGCTGGGCTACCGCTTCCGGCCGTACCCGGGCCCTGTCGACCTGCTGCTCAGCGCCGACTTCGCCGGCGACGACGACGCCGGTCGGGCAGCGTCGCTCGACGACTATGTCGAGCATTGGCGGCGCCTCGCCACCAACGGCATCCGGCTGCACAAGGTACCGGGCGGTCACTGGGCGGCGGTCCGGCCACCGTACGTCAAGTCCTTGGCCGCGACCCTGACCAGCCTGCTCGACGGGTGATCCACCGGATCTTGCCCGCCGCCGTGGTGCCCGTCTGGCGCACCGCGGACCTGCCGGACGAGCCGCTGTTCGAGGCGGAGGAAGCGGCGCTGCGGCACGCGGGCGCGCAGCGACGGCGTGAGTTCGCCACGGTCCGCGGATGCGCCCGGACCGCGCTCGGCCGGCTCGGCATCGCGCCGGTGCCGATCGTGCCCGGCATCCGCGGCGCGCCGGGCTGGCCGGCAGGTGTGGTCGGCAGCATGACGCATTGCGGCGGGTACCGAGCCGCCGCGGTCGCCCGCGCCACAGACCTCGTCACCCTGGGCATCGACGCCGAACCACACCGGCCGTTGCCAGACGCCGTACGGGCCCGGATCACGGTCGCCAAGGAGCGGATCTGGCTGGCCCGCGCGGCCGCCGAACAGCCACGGATCCAATGGGACCGCTTGTTGTTCAGTGCCAAAGAGGCTGTCTACAAAGCCTGGTTTCCGCTGACCGGGCGCTGGCTGGGTTTCCACGAGGCGGCGCTCTCGATCGACCCGGCCGGCACGTTCCACGCCGAACTCCTGGTCGCCGGCCCGGTCCGAGAATTCGCCGGCCGGTGGCTGGTGCATGGCGACCTGGTCTACACGGCCATCGCGGTCCACCGGTCGAGGAACGCCGCCTGTTCCGCGATGGTGTTCGGCGGGACCGTCCGGAAGCAACCCACCTCGTCGGATTGCCACCCGCCGACAAGCGCACCACCGACCACTGACGCCTCGAACGCGATGCCGACCGGCCAGCCCCGATAGCCATCGCGAAGCATCTGCGGATACTCGATGTAGCCGAGTAACGCGCCGACCTCGACCGCCACGCCCAGCTCGTCGTACGCCACCCGGCGGACCGCCGCCTGCAGCGACTCACCGAACCTAACCGTGCCGCCTGGCAGATGCCATTGTCCGATGCATGGCTCGATCGACCGCCTGGTCAACACGATGCCGTCGGGGGTGGCAGCGACAACCTCCACCGTCAGCCGGGGAACCTTGCTGAAGATGGCGTCGAACTCGTCTTGCGACAGCGGGTGCTCATTCATCTGATCTACATTTCCTCGCCAGGCAGACCATTGGGTAATTCCGCAGCGTATCCGGCCGCCGGGAATCGGAGTGATCTCGTACGGGGAGAGGGATCACGAGCGGCCGGGGACGCTGCTCAACCGCCAGGCAGCCGGTTGAGGCCGGAGCCCGATCGCGCAGGCTTCGGGTTTCATCGTGGTCGCCGGTACGCCCGTCACATGGCTCCGGAGCAGGGCCTGCCGGGCGGCGGCCTGGACGTGCGCGCCGATGTGCACGCGATCGGCGCGATGACCTATCAGATGCTGACCGGGCGGACCCCGCGGCCGGGGCGGGCCGCACCGGTCCCGCCGTCGCGGCTGCGGCTGGGCGTTCCGCGCCAGGTGGACCGGGTGGTGCTGCGCGCTCTCGACTCCGACCGCAACCGCCGCTGGCCGTCGACGGCCGCGTTCGCTTCGGCGCTGGACGCTTCGGCGAGGGCTGCTCCGAGCCGTGGCCGGCGGCTCCTGCGCCGCGCCGTGGGCGGCGGGACGGCCCTGTCCCTGCTGGCTCTGACGGCGGGCACGACCGTCCCGGACGGCAGTCCGGCCGGCTGGGCCCGGGTCGCGGACGCCGGCCACGCCGTCTCCGTCGCGGTTCCCGGCGGCTGGGCCCGGCAGCTCCGCGATGCCGGTTGGAACGTGTCGTCGCTGGGCCTGCCCACCAGCGCCGATCCGGGCCTTCAGATCGGCACGGACCTCGGCGACGACGCGGAGCCGGCCGTGTTCGCCGGTTCGAGCCCCCGGCTGGCGCCGGGGATCTCGGTCACCTGGCCCTCCCATCCGGGTTGTACCCGGCAGGACGATCGTGTGGTGGCCGCCGCCGGACCACGCGGTGAGGCACGCCGGTGGAAGGACTGCCCCGGGTGCCGTCTCGTACAGCGATGTGCTCCTGACCGGCGCCGGCCGCGACGGCGCCTTCGTGCAGATCCGCCAGAAGGCCCGGACAGACCGCACCGACGAGGTGCTGCGCGCGCTTCGGCTGACTGACCCGTAGAGCCGCTCCACGGTCACGGATAGATAACAGTCACAGCGATGTTCAGCATCCAGCCATCCAGCGGCCAGGTGGATCCGGGATCGTCGTGCCATGCAACGGACCACCGGCATCGCCGCGCTCGTCGCCCTGACCACTCTCGCCGCCGGCGTTCCGGCGTACGCGGCTGAGCGCCCACCCCGCCAGATCACCGCGACCGTCGAGACGCCGAGCCTCTTCGACGACGAGGCCGGTGGCGACGCGGACGCCGACGACCCCGCGATCTGGATCAACTCGGCCGACAAGTCCCGGAGCCTGGTCATCGGCACCGCCAAGAACGGCGGTCTGCGCGTCTACGATCTGAAGGGCCGGGAGATCCAGGCGATCGCCACCCCTGAGGGCGGCCGCTTCAACAACGTCGACATCATGACCGGCTTCAAGCTGGGCAAGAAGAAGGTCGACGTCGCCGTCGTCACCGACCGCGGTCTGGACAAGCTCCGCATCTACCAGATCGAGGCGACCGGCCTCACCGACATCACCTCAGCCGACGTCCCGCTGCTGTTCTCCAAGGACGAGGCCGAGGTCGAGGAGCAGGCCACCGGTTACGGCGTCGCCGTCTACGACCGCTACGCCGTGGTGAGCCGACGGCACAGCACGCGCCTGGGCATCTTCCGCCTCGAGGAGAGGGGCGGGAAGGTCACCTATCGCACCACGGACACTCTCGACCTGCCGCGCGAGTTCCGCCTGCCGAACGGCGCCACCTGGTCCCCGTGCGCCGAACCCGGCGAGGACCCGCAGGTCGAGGGCATGGTCGTGGACGCCGAGGCGGGCGTCCTCTACGCCGCACAGGAAGATGTGGCGCTCTGGCGCATCAACCTGGAGGGCGGCACGTTCAGCAGCATCCCGCGGATCGTCGAGCGCGTCCGCGAGTTCGGTGAGCCCGCCACCTACGACCCCGAGTCGGAAGAGTGCACCGTCGAGTACAAGAACGGCTTCGGCGGCCGCATCTCCGCCGACGTCGAGGGCGCGACCATCTACGCGACTGGCAAGCGCGACGGCTACCTGATCGTGTCCAGCCAGGGAGACAGCCGCTTCTTCGTCTACGACCGCCGCACGAACAAGCCGCTGAGCACGTTCGCGGTCGCCGACGGCAAGAAGGTGGACGGCGTCCAGCACTCCGACGGCGCCGCCGTGACCCCGGTCGCCCTCCCCGGCTACCCGAAGGGCCTCCTCGTCCTCCACGACGGCGAGAACACCCCTGACGACGGCCGCACCAGCACCAACTTCAAGTTCGTCGACTGGCGTTCCCTCGGCTTCCGTTCCTGACCTCCGCAGAGAAAGCAGAAGCCGGGCCTTCCGAGTTCACTCTCGGAAGGCCCGGCTTTCGCAAATCCCCATCTTGTACGGCCACAACTCCCACAACCGCAATGGCGCGCTCCCGCCAACCCCGCTGTCGCGTTGCCCGTGCTCGCCCCGTGACGACACAGACCTCAGCGACAGCGGCAGCACCACGGCACAGTGCGCCCGTGGCCCCAGAACCGCGGCGCTACTCGTAGCAGCCCTGGTCCTCGAGCTGCAGGTTCAACTAGATGACCTTGCCCTCGGAGATCGAGATGTTGTAGACCGCCTTGCTGTTGCCGGCCACCGGCGCCCACATACGCCCGTCCGCGTCGCAGCCCTCGAAACCTGTCGCCCGCGGTCCGGTCAGCCGGCCGGTGGCCTTCGCCGCGGCCACTGACATGCCGAACTTGACCTTCCCGATTCCGTCCGGCCCGAGCACGAGCTTGTCAGCCGCCTGACTCTGGTTCTCCGAGCAAGGTGACGGCTCGGTAACGCCCAATCTGAGGCGCGGAGCGGGGGATCTCCTCGCCCAGCTCGGGCCGCCCGTGTGCCGACCGGACCGCCGGCGTGCCGCTGTGGGCCGGAACAATGCCGGGCTGAAAAAGGGCAAAAAGAAAGGCCCACCCCGTGTGGGGTGGGCCTTTCATCACGTTGAGTCCGGCGGCGTCCTACTCTCCCACACCCTCACGAGTGCAGTACCATCGGCGCTGGAGGGCTTAGCTACCGGGTTCGGAATGTA
>NZ_JASCTH010000042.1 GCF_030009775.1 Actinoplanes sandaracinus
CGGCCCGGGACGGGCAGCCGGACCAGGCGGGCGGCCCACCGCTGCCCGTCCCGCCACGCGACCTCGTCGTCGCCGTCGCCGTCGCCGTCGCCGGCGGCGAGCTCGGACCACAGCCGGGCGGCCTGGGCGCCCGGGTTCTCGGCGGGATCGAGGTCCAGCCAGGTGGCGCGGGTCAGCGGCTGCTCGAACGCGAGGGTGCGCACCAGCCCACGGAGCCACGCGAGGTCGGGCTGTCCGGGCTCGGCCGACCCGGGCGTCGCACCGCCCCGGGTGACCAGCAACAGCCGCCGGGCGCCGGCGGCGGCCGCGTGGACGGCCGAACCGGCGAGGCGCAGCGCGGCCACCGGGTCGGGCAACGCGCCGGCGGGCGGCGCGATGAGCACGAGATCCCGGCCCGCCAAATACCCATCGGCCCCGGCCGGCTGATCTCCCGCCCCGGCCTCATCCGCTCCCGCAGGCTGCATGCCCGGCTCGTCCCGGTCTGCAGCCGGGGGCCGGACATCCGGCTCGTCCAGGTCCGCTCGCCGGGTGTCCGGCGGTGCCGCCGGGTCCGTCAGGACCGCCCGGACCAGCGGATCGTCGTCCCGGCCGAGCAGCGTGACCGCTCTGGCCGCGCGGTGGTCGGCCGTGGGGTCGTCGGACGCGGGGTCGTCGGACGCGGGCGCCGGTTGCCGCCGCCACGCCAGGCCGAGCAGTCCGTCCAGGAGCGCCGGCCGCGCGGCGTCGGGCGGACCGGCCCGATCCGGCACCGGGTCGATCCAATGCCGGTCGCCTCGCCACGGCGGCGCCGGCAGATCCAGGATTCTGGAGGGTCCGGCAGGCGGCCGATGCCCGTGCGCACAGACTGTCGCCAGGGCCCGGCCGAACGCGTCCGGGTCGTCACGGCGCAGCGTTCCGGTCACCAGCGGGTCGGGCACGCCGGCCGCGGCCAGTGTCTGGCCGATCGGGCGGACCAGCACCGGGTGCGGCGAGATCTCCAGGAAGAAGCCGAAGCCCGCGTGCGCCGCGCCCCGCACCGCGTCGGCCAGCCGCACCGGTTGCCGCAGGTTCGCCAGCCAGTATTCAGCGTCCAGGTCCGGTGTGCTGGGCGGAACGGGTGTCCCCGGCAGCACGGGTGGTTGGGGCAGCACCGTGGAGAAGAACGGCAGGCGGGGTTCGCGGGGCCGCAGGCCGCGCAGTGCCTCGCGCAACTCCGGCAGCAGCGGGTCCACCGCCGGGGAGTGCCCGGCTCCCTCCGTGGTCACCGTGCGCACGGCGTGGCCCCGCGCCGCCGCCCGTGCGGCCAGGACGTCCACCGCCTCCGGTGGGCCGGTGACGACCAGTTGACGGGGTGCCGCCAGCACGGCCACCGACACCTGCGGCAGGTCGCCGGCCAGGTCGGCCAGTTCCTCCTCGGACAGTTCCATGACGGCCATCGCGCCCGGGCCGACCGTGGCGAGCAGCCGCGCCCGGCGGACGATCAGCCGCACCCCGTCCTCCGGGGACAGCGCGTCCGCGACGACCGCCGCGGCCACCTCACCCATCGAGTGCCCGATCACGGCGGCCGGGCGCAGGCCGTGCCGGCGCCAGAGCGCGGCGAGCGCCACCTGCAACCCGAACGTGACGGGCTGGGCCTGCGCCACGGACAGCCGGGCGTCGCCGCTCAGGGCGTCACGCAGGCTCAGGCCCAGCTCGGCCCGGAAGGCGGGCGTCAGGTCGTCGACCGCCGCCGCGAAGGCGGGCTCTCGTTCCAGCAGCGCCCGGCCCATGCCCGGCCAGTGGGCGCCGTAGCCGGAGAAGACCCACACCCCGCCCTCGGCCGCGCGGGAACCGCTGCCGGTGGCCGACAGGGGGTGCGCACGCCCGGCGGCCACCGCGGACAGCCCCGCCACCAGCGTGGCCGGGTCGCGGGCCAGCACGGCGGCCCGCACCGGTCCGCGGTCGCCCCGGCGCGCCAGCGTCCCGGCGACGTCCCGGGCCAGACCCGCGTCACGGTCGCCCGCACCGGGCTCTTCGCCGTCGGCCCGGTCGGCCCGGTCGGCCTGATCGCCCCGGTCGGCCAACCAGGCCGCCAGTGCGCCAGCCTGGTCACGGACCCGGTCCAGGTCACGATCGGAGATGACACAGACGGCCGCCTCATCCCGCTCGGTCGCCGGCGAGTCCGGGAAAGCCACCGAATGATCCGGGTACGCCTCCAGGACGGCGTGCGCGTTGGTGCCGCCGAAGCCGAAGGCGGACACCCCCGCCCGGGCCGGCCGGTCACGTGCCGGCAGTGGTTGCGCCGCCACCGGCACCCGCAGCCCCCAGGCGTCCAGCGGGATCCGTGGATTGACGCGTTCGGCGTGCAACGTCCGCGGAACCATCCCGTGGCGCAGGGCGAGCACCGCCGTGATGAATCCGGCGACGCCCGCCGCCGCCTCCAGGTGCCCGATCCGGGACTTGACCGAGCCGATCAGCAGCGGGTCGCCCGCGGGCCGGCCGGCGCCGCAGACCGCGCCCAGCGCTCCGGCCTCGATCGGATCCCCCAGCGGGGTGCCGGTGCCGTGCGCCTCCACGTAGTCCACCGTCGACGGCGGCCAGCCGGCATCCGCGTACGCCTGGCGCAGCAACGCCTCCTGAGCCTTCGGGTTCGGCGCCACCAGCCCGTTGGAGCGCCCGTCGGAGTTCACCGCGCCGCCGCGCAGCACCGCCAGCACGCGATCGGAGTCCCGGACGGCGTCGGACAGCCGCTTGAGCACCACCACGCCGCAGCCCTCGCCGCGGACGATGCCGTCCGCATCGGCGGAGAACGGCCGGCACCGGCCACCGGCGGCCAGCCCGCCGGCCCGCCCGAACGCCACCGTCAGGGCCGGGTCCAGCATCAGGCTGACACCCGCCGCCAGGGCCAGGTCCGTCTCGCCGCTGCGCAGGTCGCGGGCCGCGAGGTGGATCGCCACCAGCGACGACGAGCAGGCGGTGTCCACGGCCATGCTCGGCCCCCGCGCGTCCAGCAGATACGACAGCCGGTTCGCCGCGATGCTGAGCGCCGCGCCGGTCGCGGTCCAGCCCTCCACCCGGTCCAGTTCCGCCGTGGTCAGGTGGGCGTACTCGCTGGCACAGATGCCCACGTAGACGCCGGTGCGGCTGCCGCGCAGCGCGGCCGGGTCGAGCGCCGCGTGCGCCAGGGCGTCCCATGCCACCTCCAGCAGCAACCGCTGCTGCGGGTCCATCAGCCGGGCCTCGCCGGGCGCGATGCCGAAGAACGCGGTGTCGAAGCGGGCCACGTCGCCGAGAAAGCCGCCCGCCCCCTGCACCGGGCCGGTGGCCAGACGCCGCTGCCAGCGCTCCGGCGGGACCGTGCGCACGGCGTCCCGGCCGTCCATCAGCAGCCGCCACAACCGGTCCGGATCGTCGGCGCCGCCCGGAAACCGGCACCCCATGCCGATCACGGCGACCGGTTCCGGCGTGGTGGGCGGGACACGCTGATCCGCCGGCGCCGGCTCGCCGGTCATCGCCCGCTCGATCGCGTTGACGGTCGGGTGCTCCCAGAGCAGGGTGGCGGGCAGCGGCCTTCCCAGCCGCGACTCCAGCAGCCCGGCCAGTTCGACGGCCTCGACCGACGAGATGCCGAACTCCACCAGCGGGCAGTCCCGGTCGATCTCCTCGGGCGCGAGCCCGCAGCGGCGGGCCACCCAGGCCGACACCGCGGCACCGACCGGCAGGTCGGGGGAGAGTTCGTCACGCATCGCCGGCACCCCCACGGCCTTCCGCCGCCGGGCCGAGCGCCAGGTACTGGTCCCGGCAGGCCGTTCGCGAGACCTTTCCACTGGTGGTCCTGGGTATGCTGCCCGGCTCGACCAGCACGACGTCGTGCAGGGCCAGGTCGTGGCGCCGCCACACGGCCCTCCGCACGGTGCGGGTGATCTCGTCCGGGCGCCAGTCCGCGGCGCCCGCCGACCGGGACCGCTCGGCCACCACGACCACGCCTTCGTGCTCCTCGACCGGCACCGTGAACGCGGCCACCCGGCCCAGCACCCCGCAGGCTCCGGCCGTGGTCTCCTCGACGTCCTGCGGGTAGTGGTTGCGCCCGGCGACGATCATCAGGTCCTTGAGGCGGCCGGTGACGTACAACTCGCCGTCGTGCCGGACTCCCAGGTCGCCGGTGCGCAGCCAAGGACCCTGCGGCAGCCCGTCCGGCACCGGCCCGGCGAGCGTCGCCCCGAAGGTCTGCTCGCTGTGTTCGGGCCGGCGCCAGTACCGGCGGGCCACATTGGGCCCGTGCACCCAGATCTCTCCCACCTGACCGTCCGGCACGGCCACCGCCCGGCCGAGGGCGACGATCGCGACGCGCTGGCCGACAGGGTGGCCACACGAGACGAGCGTGGCGTGGTCCGCTCCGGCTTCCGCGGGCACGGCCTGGCCGGCGCCGAGCCGGGCCCGGTCGAACGCCGTGGTCCGGGGCCGCCGGTCGAGGCCGTCGGCGGCGACGAAGACGGTCGCCTCGGCCAGCCCGTACGCGGGGGCGACAGCGTTCTCGTCCAGGCCGGTGCCCGCCGCCGTGAGCCGCCGCGCGAAGCGTTCGAGGGTGGCCGCCCGGACCGGCTCGGCGCCGTTGAGCCAGCGGAACACCCCGCGCAGGTCCAGTCCGGCCAGGTCGTCGTGGCCCAGCCGGCGCAGACAGTAGTCGTACGCGAAGTTCGGCGCCGCCGTGTACGCGGCCGGTTGTCCGGAGAGCAGCCGCAGCCAGCGGACCGGTTGCATCAGAAACGCCGCCGGGTCGAAGAACACCGCCCGGGTGCCCGCCCACATCGGGATGGCGACGGTGGCCAGCAGGCCCATGTCGTGGAACAGGGGAAGCCAGTTCACGCCGGTGACCGGCGACCGGTCACCGATCAGCGCCCGCTGGATCTGGTGCACGTTGGCGGTCAGATTGCCGTGCGTGATCTCCACTCCGGCCGGTGTGCGGGTCGAGCCGGACGAGTACTGCAGGTAGGCGACGTCGTCCCGGCGGACCGGTCCGGGCGGCGGGCCGGTCCCCGGGGAGCCGTCGGCCACCACGATGGTGGCCCGGCGTCGCCGGGCGGCGACGAACTCGTGGACGCCGGCGCTGCTCGCCGGGTCGGTCACGACGCAGGCCGGGGCGCAGTCCTCGTAGGTGGCGGCCAGCCGGTCGGCGTGCCCCGGCAGGCTGGGCGCGAACAGCGGCACCGCGATCATGCCCGCGTACCACGCCGCCGCCATCGCGACGACGTACTCCAGGCCGGAGGGCGCCAGGACGGCGACCCGCTCGCCGGGGCCGGCGACCCGGCGCAGCCGCTCGGCCAGCCCGGTCGCCTGCCGGTGCAGCTCACTCCAGGTGCATCCGTGCGGGACGCCCCGGGGATCGGCGAGATGGTCGACATAGGTGTACGCGAGGGTGTCCGGCCGGGTGCGGGCCCAGGTGGCGAGCCGGTCAGCCAGCGGCTCGTCGTTGCGCACCACGGCCAGCGTCATGGATTCTCCCCAGGGGTGGCGCCGGCGGCGTGCCGGCGGACTGGGGATCGAACGTAACGGCGGGATCCGGGACCCGGATCGAGCCCAACTGATCCAGTTTTCCGGCGATGTTGTCAGCGGCGTGACACCCCGCGGGCGGATCCATTTCCGTAGTGCCATTTCGACGATCGGCGTGGATATGATCCGGCACCCGGCTCCCGCCATCGCGATGGCGTATCGGAAGGAGCAACCATGGGCATGGCACCACTCGGTACGAGCGTTCCGGTCGGCCACATGCTGCGGCGATGCGCCGCGAACCTGCGAGCCGACATCGACATGGTCGTCGCCGACACGGTGCGCGCGGTGGAGTCGGGCATCCCGGAGTACGCGAGACCCGCCGACGAGGCCTACCACCGGACCCTGCACGCCGGCGTCGAGCAGGCGTTGCACGGTTTCCTGGGCATCCTGGAGCGGCGCGACGACACCACCTGGCGGGACGTGTACCGGGCGATCGGCGCCGGTGAGATGCGCGAGGGCCGCAGCCTGGACGCCTTGCAGGCGGCCATCCGGATCGGCGCCCGGATGGGCCTGCGGCACGTCGTCGAGTTCGCCGAGTCCGAGTCGCTGACCCCGGGCATGGTCGGCTCGCTCGCCGACGCGATCTGGTCGCACGTCGACGACCTGGCGGAGGCGGCCGCGGAGGGTTACGCGGAGGCCCGCGCCGCCGAGGTCGGCGATCTGGACCGGCGCCGCCGCCGGCTGCTCCACCTGCTGGTCGCCGATCCGCCGGCCGGCGACGAGGCGGTTGCGGCGGCCGCGCTGGCCGCCCGATGGCCGATGCCCCGGCGGCTCGCGGCCGTGGCGATCGCCCCGGGCGAGGTGCAGACCCTTCCGCCGGTCCTGCCGCCGGATGTGCTCGCCGACCCGCGGCACGCCGAACCGGTGCTGATCGTGCCGGACCCGGAGAGCCCGGCGCAGCTCCGTCTGATGGTCAACACTCTGGCCCGGTACCGGGTCGCGGTCGGCCCGGCGGTGCCGCCGGAGGCGGCGGGCCACTCGCTGCGCTGGGCCCGGCGCGCCCTCGATCTGCACGGCCGGGGCGTCATCGGCGGCGACGGCGTGATCTGGTGCCAGGAGCACCTGGGCATCCTGGCCGTCTTCCAGGACGAGGCGCTGCTCGCGGCGCTGGTCGAGCGGCGGCTCAGCCCGCTGGCGGCCATGCGGGCGAGCCAGCGGGAACCGCTCGTCGACACGTTGCTCTCCTGGCTGCAGCACAACATGAACGCCAACGCGGTGGCGGCACACCTGCACCTGCACCCGCAGACCGTCCGGCGCCGGCTGCGCCAGCTCGACCGGCTGTTCGGCGAGCGGATCCACGACGGCGACGCGCGGTTCGAGCTGGAGATCGCGCTGCTGGCCGAGCAGGCCGGACGGGCGGAGCGGGTCCGGCACGCGAAACGCGACGAGCCGGCGCCACACCCCGCCGCCGCGCGGGTCACCCGTCCGGGAGCTCCGGCCGTACGCCGAGCGCGTTGAGCGTGCCGGCCAGCATCGCGTACTGGCCGGCGAGCAGGCACAACTCGATGAGCCGGCGCTCGTCGTACGTCTCGCGCAGTCGTTGGAAGACCGCGTCGTCGAGGGTCCGGTGCGCGATGAGCTGGTCCGCGGCGTACAACAGGGCCCGTTGGTGCTCGCTCCAGCCGGGCGCGTCCGGGCCGGCGCCGACCCGGGCGATCTGCTCGGCCGTGAGGCCGGCCCGCCGTGCCAGCCGCACGTGCTGGTGCCACTCGTAGTCGCTGCCGCAGCCGACCGCGACCCGCAGGATCACCAGTTCCGCGTCGGCCCGGTCCAGCGTGCCGTAGGGCATCAGCCGCGCCGCGAACCGCAGCCAGGACCGGAACAGCCGTCGGTGCCGGCCCAGGGTGGTGAGGATGTTCGGCACCGGGCCGCCGAAGCGCCGCGCGACGGCGCGGCACAGCGCGGCGTTGATCGCGCCCAGTTCGGCGCGCGTCCCGGGCGGCACGCGGGGGTGTGCCGGGCGGCGGACGGGCCCGGGGAACGGGATCATCGCGGCTGTGTGGTGGTCAGCGGGGCATGCTCGGACCGGGCGATCGCCAGCGTTCGCGGCAGCCCGCGCCGCGCGCCGACGTCGACGATCCGCTGCGCGAGGGCCCGCACCGGCAGCACCGCGGCGACCCAGCCGGGCGCGATCACCCGGCGGGACCGGCGCGCGACGCCCCGCTCGATCGCGCCGACCGCGGCGTCGATCGGCGCCACGCGGGTGCCGGGCAGGTCCGGCAGCCGGCGCGCCGCCGCGGTGCCGAAGCCCCGTGCCGTCATGTCGGTGTCGATCTTGGCGAAGTACGCGACGCCGACCCGCGCGCCGGTCGCGTGCAGTTCGATGCGCAGCGTGTCGGCCAGTGCCTCGACGGCGGCCTTCGAGGCGCTGTAGGCGCCGAGCAGGGGCGGGTGCAGCGCCGCGGCCAGCGAAGCCACCGCGAGGGCGTAACCGCCGGGGTGGGCGATGTGCGGCGCCGCCGCGCGCAACGTGTAGTAGGTGCCGAGCAGGTTGACCCGCACGGTGCGCTCGAAGATCGACGGGTCGCCGCCGGCGAGCGGCAGTTGCGCGGCCACCCCGGCGTTGGCGATCACCACATCGAGACCGCCCAGCATGTCGGCGGCCGTCGCCACGGCCGCGTCCACCTGCTCGCGGTCGCCGACGTCGCACTCGTACCAGGGAGCCCCGCCGCAGTCCGCGGCGACCTGGCCGAGCCGTTCGGGCTCCAGCCCGGCCAGCGCGAGCCGGTAACCGCGCTGGTGCAGCCGGCGCGCGGTCGCCGCGCCGATGCCCCGGGCCGCGCCGGTGACGAGCACCCGGCGGCCGGCCGGCGTCGCCGTCATGACGCCACCGCGAAGCGGGCGAGGGCGGTGGAGACGATCTCCGGCCGGCCGCCGTGCTGCACCGGCGCCGCGGTGAGCACGTCCAGGTGCTCGTATCCCGGCGCGACCAGCACGTTGTGCTCGGGCGGCAGCGTCCGGCCGGCGAGCAGACCGTTGCCGGCCAGCAGCGTGATGACGGGGTTGGCGGTGAGCCCCCGCGGATGCGCCACGAAACGGGTGATCTCCGGCGCGGTGTGCAGCTGGATGTCAGTGACCAGCCTGGTGGGGAAGTACTGCTCGGTGAAATCCAGCGGGTGCTCGGCGAAGCTGCGGGCCAGTTCCGCCAGGTCGGTCACCTCTTCGGCGGGCGTGCTGAACAGCTCGCCGTCCGAGGTCCGGTAGGCCGGGTCGTCCGGCGCGCCGATCCGGTCGTAATTCCGCCAGGTGTACAGCGGCCCGTCCGGCTCGTCGGGAATTCCCAGCGGCCGGTCGCCGAGGAGGCCGGCGACCGGGCCCAGGGCCGGATCCCGGGTCAGGTCGGCCGGCACCGGGAAGTCCTTGTCGGCGATCCGGCCGCCGTCGAAGAAGCCGGCGCTGGCCGCCATGAACGACAGCGGCTGCGAATTGTCGTCGAGCAGGCTGCCCAGCACCGCCGCGTTGGTCATCCGGAAGTCGCGTGCCGACGGCGTACCGGTAAGGAAGGTCTGGAAGTCCTTGGAGAACAGGATGCGCTGGGTGGTGTCGATGGTGGGGTTCGACGGCAGCGCCGGCTGCAGTGTCTCGCCGTCCGGATCGGTCCGGGCCGCGAGCCCGGCGATGGCGAGCAGGTTCATGGTCTCCGCGTTGATGAGCGCGGACGCGGAGACGGTACGAGGCAGCACGCCGCTCTCCAGCCCGGCCTTCACGAGCGCGTACCCGAGGCCGACGTCCGGCAGCATCCCGTCCGGCGTCGCCCCGCTCAGGTCGGCCAGCGACGTCGAGATGGTGGTGTCGAGCGCGAAGTATCCGGCGCATTGGCGGTATCCGGCGTCGGCCGTCGTGCGCCGGTCGCCGTCGAAGTCCCAGACGGCGAAGTAGCCGGTGATCACCCCGCCCAGCGAGTGCCCGCCACAGTGCACCTTGCGCTCGCGGGTCGCCTGATCGGGCAGTTCCGCGACGAGTAGGTCGTACTCGTCGCGCACGGTCTGCTCCAGACCCACCCGGGCCAGCCAGCCGACCCTGCTGTCGTCCAGGAAGCCGGCGAACCGCCGGTCACCGACGGCCCGGCCGTGGTAGTAGTAGTCCAGCGCCACCCGCACGTCGCCGGCCGCCAGCCCGGCCCGGATGCCGGTGCGGTCCTCCAGGCAGTTGGAGCGCCGGTCCAGCGCCCAGAACTCGATGTGGCTGCCGCGCCGGGCCGCATCGGCGACGGTGTTGCGGGCGACGCTGTCGAAGGCGCCGGCGCCCTCCAGGATGCCCGGCTGGGCGATCAGGATCCGGTCCGCCTGCTCCGATCGCACCGGCCCGCCACGGTCCCGGTACCGCAGGTAGCGCAGCCAGTCGCAGCCTGACGGGCGCGGCCCGGCCGACGCGGGCAGCGGTATCCGCACGGCGACCTCGGTCTCCACCACGCTCGTGATGGGACTGCCGCCGGCGACGACGGTTTCGGTGCGCGCGGCGGCCCGGGCCGCCGGCGTGGGCATCAGCGCGCCCGCCAGCAGTGTGAGAACGACGAGACCGCGCGTGTTTCTGCTCGTCAACATCATGGCGTTCGGTCTATCAGCATGGATCGATGCCTGTCGTCGCACTGCGGTGACACGTTTGCCGCGGCGTCTTGTCACCGGCCCGACATCCCGCCACCGGCTGGTCGGTGAGCGTCGATTCCCCGATCAGCGAAGGAAGCAAGACCGACCAGGACGCACATCGCAAGGCCAAAGGTTCGAAAGATGGGCGGCCACCCGCCTTCGAGCCGCAGCAATACCGGCTCCGTCACGCTGTGGAACGCCCTGCCGAGCTAGATCGTGGTCGGAAGCGTCGCAGTGCACGAGAATTGTGTGGCGACCGGCCGATACCCGAGCCGAACATTGACCGCCAGCATCGGCAGGTTCGACTCATCGTTACTGGTGTAAGCCACCTTCGCCCCGACAGCCGCGGCCCGGTGCAAAGCGGCGGTCTTGACGAGTAGCGCCAGTCCTCGGCCTCGGTACTGGGGCACCGTGGCCGTGATCTCCGACCACACGCGGTCGCCGTCGCGCAGCACCAGCGAGAACGACGCGATCTTCGTCCCCATGACGGCCACCGTGCTCGCGTCGAAGTCCAGATCGGGATTCTCCCAAACGTCGCGCCGCCACGATTCATATGGCATCGGCTGAGGCGCGGCATCGCCGGGCTCGTCCGTCGCGGCGGCCATATCCGCCTCGTAGAACGTTGCTTCATCTACCTCGCTCAGGGGGACAAGCCGGATTTGGGCGGGACTCACGGGCAGATCTGGGAGAGCCGACAACTCCAACGCGGAGTAGCGGATCTCGCGGGTCGGTGCGAATCCGTGCCGGCGCGCGAAACCCACCGCCTCGGCTGTCGCGATGGTCGCCACCCGGCTGACGCCCAAACCTCGCAAGTGTTCCCGGGCGGCGCCGAAGAGCTCATTCCCGATGCCGCGACGGCGATGCGCGGCGTGCACGTGCAGCAGCGAGATGCGGCCGAACCCCGGCTCGGCCACACGCAGTTCCCGGTGCGCGACGACCCAGCCCACGACCCTTCCCGGCTCTGTGACGGCGACAAAGCTCGCCCGCTCCTCTCCAGCCGGCGGAGACTCGATCATGGCGCGAACCGCGCGCTCCCCGCGTACCAGATAGGGATAGACGGAGGCACGCAGCGCGACTACTGCCGGGGCATCGGCCGGTGCTGCCGGCCTGATCACAAGGGTGGACATAGCCGCTCACTCTAAAGTTCTCGCGGGGAAGGCACTGTCCCGGACGATATCTGTCCACACCGCACGACTCTTACGGTTGAAGCGATGAGAATCTGACCCGCCGTCGGCACGTCCCCGCCCGCCGTCTGCGGGTGACTCCGAGCAGTGGGGCCGGCGGGTCCTCGTCATAGCCGGGCGGCCGTGCGGATGAGCCCGGCGACGGCTCGGGAGCGGCCGTGCGGTGTCCTCGGTGTCGAACCCGGCGAGGGCGTCGAAGGGGCGCTGCATGAGCGCCACGTCCGCACGGCCGTCGCGCAACATCCGCGCCTGGTCTCCCATTCCGCACAGCAGCACCTCGATCTCGGCCGCCTCCGGTTCGGCGGCGTGGGCATCGAGAAGCTTCCGCAGCAGCTCGTGATTCGTGCCGGCCTTCGTCGCCAGCGTCAGGCTGTTCGGAAAGGACGCGGCGCGGCGGGTGCGGCGGGCGGCCGCTGCTGCCGCGTCGAGAATGGCGCGGGCCTCGTGGAGCAGCACCTGACCCGCGCCGGTGAGGGTAACGCCACGACGGTTGCGGTCGAACAGGGTGACACCGAGTCGCCGCTCGAGCTGCTGAATCGCCCGGGACAGAGGCGGCTGAGCGATGCCGAGGCGCTCAGCCGCCGGGCTGAAGTGCAGTTCCTCGGCGACGGTGACGAAGTACCTGAGTTCGCGCGTCTCCAGTGTGTCCACCGCGCCACGATACGGCGGTGATACCGGTCGGGTATGACAGCACACCTGATCGGTGTGGGGATCCCGATCGCCGGCGGCCAACATCAAGGTCATGAGCGACAAGAAGACCGCGCTGGTGACCGGCGCGAACAAGGGACTCGGGTACGAGATCGCGGCCGGGCTGGGCACGAGGAGCTACCGCGTGGCGGTGGGCGCCCGCGACAAGGCCCGTGGCGAGGCGGCAGTCAAGGCTCTGCACGCCGCGGGGGTGGACGCGTTCGCGGTTTCGCTGGACGTGACCAGTGACCGGAGCGTCACCGAGGCCGCGGAGCTGATCGGACGCCGGAGCGGGCGCCTGGACGCCCTGGTCAACAACGCCGGCATCTCGGGGGAGACGGGACCGGGATGGGTGCAGGATCCGACCACCCTCGACATCGCCGTCGTCCGTGAGGTCGTGGAGACCAATGTCTACGGTGTGATCCGGGTGACCAACGCGATGCTGCCGTGGTTGCGGCGCTCGGCGTCGCCGCGCATCGTCAACGTCTCCAGCAGCGTCGGATCGGTGACCTGGCAGGCGGACCCGGCCATCGAAGTCGGTCCGGTCATGGCGGCCTACTCACCGACGAAGTCGTACCTCAATGCCGTCACCGTGCACTACGCGCGACAGTTCACCGGCACGGGCATCCTCATCAACGCCGTCTGCCCCGGCCTGGTCGCGACCGACTTCACGGGTTTCCAGGGGCGGCCGCCTCAGCAGGCCGCGGCCGCCGCGGTTCGTCTCGCCACGCTGCCCGACGGCGGCCCGACCGGCTCGTTCTTCAACGACGACGGCCGCATCCCCTGGTGACGCCGAGGGCCCCGCGACGAACCGTCCGCCGCGAGCGGTACCCGGCCGGCCGAGCGGGAACATCGGCGCCTCGACCGGCTCGCCGCCCGTGGCCGGATCCGCCGGGTGCCGGGCCCCGGTCACCGGCTGAGACCGGGATCAGCCGGCCGGGACGAGGAAGTCGAGCCGGTGGTCGGCCATGCCGGGCGTGATCTCCAGGATCTCGGCGTCGACGACGCGATGCACGACGAACGGGTCCTCGGCCACCCGCCGCTGCAGCTCCGGCAGGGTGGTCTCGTGCGCGAGCACCGCGCCGCCGAGGCCGGGCCGGATGCCGCCGACCAGCAGGAACACCTGGTCGTCGAGGCCCTGCCGGATCCATTGCTGGTGGCCGGGCATGTGCTCGGCGGCGGCTGCCTTGTTCTCGGAGAACCGGAGTAACACGATGAACATGCGATTCCTCTCTACAGGGTGAGCCCGCCGGCGAGCCAGGCCTCGAGGCGGTCCACCTCACGGCGTACGAAATCGTCGTCGCCGAAGGCGTTGGCCAGGGTGGCGACGCCCTGGCTGAAGGCCAGGACGTGCAGGGCCATCGCGTCCGCGGTGGCCGGGTGATGGCCGAGGGCGGTGAATTGTCCGGCCAGCCAGTCGCGGAACAGCGTGAACAGGGCAACGGCCTCCGGCCGCGACGGGTGACGCAGCTTCGCCAGCTCCGCGGTAAGGGTGCCGACCGGGCACCCGAATTCGCGGATGTCCGCGCCATTGGTCAGCACGATGCGGATGAAGCGACGGATCCGCTGTGCCGGGTCGGCGGTCTCGGCTGCCCACTGCCGCAGCATGTCCCTCGTGGTCTCGATGCGGAAGTCGATCACCGCCGCAAGGATTTCGTCCTTGGTGCGGAAGTGGTAGTAGAAGTTGCCCCGCGAGATCCCCACCGTCTCGGCGATCGCCGTGAACGACGTGTGCTCGAAGCCCTGCTCGTAGAAGAGGCGGTCAGCCGCCTCGACGATCTGCGCACGAGTCGTCGCGCTCACTGCCATCACTGAGTCCCGTCGCACACCGGCCGTTGCTAGGACGGCCGTCCTAGCAAGGGAGATCCTAGGACGGCCGTCCTAGTCGCTGCCAACGGGGTGTCCACCGCGACCACCGCACCCGGCAGGGTGTCCCAGCGGTGGAGCCGAACGGACCGGCCCGCTGTCGACCTATTTCGACAGGGCAGGGCAGCAGCCCGGCGAAGTTTTCTCGCCGGGCCGCTGCCGTTTTGATTCAGCTGCCTATTGTTCGGTGTATTCGCAGTTGACGAACGTGTCGTTCCCCGCGCCGCCGTAACAGTAGTCGTAGCCGGGTCCCCCGTCGATGGAGTCGGCCCCGGCGCCGCCGTAGAGGCGATCGCTACCGGCGCCACCATACATGCGGTCGCCTCCGGCGTCGCCGTATTGGGTGTCGTCGCCGTTGTTGCCGTATTGGGTGTCGGATCCGGGCCCGCCGTATTGGGCGTCGTCGCCGGCGCCGCCGTATTGGGTGTCTGCCCCTGCCTCGCCGTATTGGGTGTCAGCGCCGGCGTCGCCATACTGGGTGTCGGCGCCGGGGCCGCCATTCTGCCGGTCGTTGCCGGCGCCGCCGTATTCGAAGTCGGCTCCGGCCTGCCCGTAGGTGGTGTCGTTTCCGTCGCCACCGCAGATGTAGTCCGATCCCATGCCGCCGTAGATGGTGTCGGCGCCCCCGAGCCCGTCCAGGTATTCGGCGCCGCCACTGCCTTGATACGTGTTCGCCGCATCGGTTCCGTACCAGTTCGCGGGCGCGCATCGGGAGTCCGCGCCCGGCGGCGCGACCGCGGTGGTCGGTGCGGCGGCCTGGCTGGGCAGAGCTGTCGCGAAGAGTCCGCCAGCGGCGAGAACGAAAGCACTACCCGTACGCGTCATCAGTCTCATTGATGATTTCCGCATCCTTGTCTCCTCCTGGCCGGGATGTTCCGGACGGCCAGAGTGCTCTCGCTGAATCTGTTTCCGGCCCATGAATAATTGGGCCGCTCGCAAAAGCGTGATCCGGAATCCGCCCGGGATTCATCTGACGCCTTGAGCATGCACCTGTTGAGGCGAAGATCGGAAGGCGGTTCCCCCAAAAAGAATGTGAAATATTTCTGACGACTGCCGTGGACGGTTTGTTACGCACGTTGATGGCCATCTTCACTCGATGGCGATCATGCGTTTTCGTGGAGGTGGGGAGTTGCCTATGTAAAGAGCTGTCTTCACTCTTCATATACGGGCGGCGGGCGTTGACCTCATTGGATCGCGAAGACGCATTCTGTCGATCATAATCTTGTCTTCGGATCGAAATATTAGACGCCCCCTGGTTTATGGAGGACTCTGGTGGCCGCCGCCCGGCTTGATCTCTTCCGGTGGGCATGGGGACGCAGCGGCATCCATCTCGCAGTGACTTGCCGGACGCTCGGGGGCATTGATCGAACCGCGGCCGTCGAGTATCGGAACGTCGCCGACCTGCGGTGTGGTTAGCCATGCGGTCGTACGGTGAAGGTAACTGTCGGCGGGGTGGCCAACTCGATCGTCGTCGTGACGCGCTTCTCGCAGCGCCTCCCGCCGTTGGAGCCATGGACGCAGCCGATGCGAGGGAGACATGGTGGCAACTTTTGACTCCGAGACCGACCTCCGGTTGCTCGTCGCCGCGGCGCGAGACGGCGTGCGTGAGGTGGAACTGTCCGGCAACCTCGACTTCTCCACCGTCGAACGTGCGCGACGGGAGTTGCTGGATCTGATACCGGGCACGCCCGTGTTGGCACTGAACGCGGCAGGGCTGTCATTCTGCGACGCGGCGGGGTTGCGGCTGCTGCTCCAACTGCATGATCAGGCAAAGGCGTGCGGGTGCCGGATCGTCGTGTGCGCCGCGTCGCCCGCAGTGGACTGGTTGCTGCGGTTGACCGACCTCGCCATGATCTTCGACTATCCGCCCGCCGCGCCGTCCGTCTGTGACGACCTGCCACGGACGCAGGAAACCCACAGGACACCGACGTGGACGAGTGATTCCTAGACGAGTGATGACCGGGGTCACCTGTGTGGACGTGGGTGGTTGCGGGGTGAATAGGTGAGGGTCTCCATGATCGACGTTGCCGAGCACCATGGCGGTCTGCAGTCGCTGCTGAACATCCGCTCAGAACGCACGAGCAGCTAACATCCGTCCTGACTCGATTCGATGCGCAGGGTACGGCTGGGAGGCTGGCCGTAGGCGGTGCGGTAGTCGACGGCGAACCGGCCGGGGTCGGCGAACCCCCAGCGGCGGGCGATCGCGGCGACGGTGTCGCCGCGGGCAGGGTCGCCGGTTTGCAGGTCGCGGTGCGCGCCGTGCAGTCGGGCGCGGCGTAGGTAGCCGGTCGGGGTGGTGTCGCCGTGCCGGGCGAACGCGGCCTGCAGCCCGCGCACGCTGATGCCGGCGGCGGCGGCGATGTCGTCGACGGTGATCGGCTGGTCGGCGTGCGCGTCGATGTAGGCCATCGCCCGGCGTACCGCGGCGGGCGGGACGCGGCCGGGCCCGGGGGTGTAGTCGATGCTCATCGTGGTGTTCGGGAACACCGCCAGCACCGCCGCCGCCACGGTGTCCACCGCGACAGCTCGCAGCAGCGGCTGACCGATGGCGGGGTCGGGCCCGGCGCACATCCGGCTCAGATACGCCAGGGTGCCCAGCCAGTGCCGTTTCATCTGAGCTGATACCGCCGCGAGCCCGTCGAACCGCAGGTTTGCCGGGTCGACGCCGAACCGGCGGGCGATGCGCGTCACCGCGGGCAGCGGGATCCGTATGGTCCGCACGGTGAAGTGGTCCCAGACCGCCTCGAGCGTCCGGTGAAGGGGGATCAGTGCGGCGTCGCCGGCGGCGAACTGGTCACGCTGGCCGAGGCTGAGGACGGCCGGCCTGCCCGGCTCGCTGCCGCCGGTCCGGTTCGCCAGCGATGCGGGCATCGCCGGGCTGGAGGCGTTGCAGGACACCTGGGACGAGGGCCCGGCCCGTGACGCCACCCGCCGGCACCGGCCGGTGCCGGCCACCGATCTGAAGACGCGTTCTGGCAGCGGTGCTGGCCCCGGTTCACCCCGGCCGCCCTCGATGCCGGGGTGCGCTCGGTGTACGCGCTGCCATTGCACGCCGGCGGAACCCGCCACCACGGTGCCCTCACCGTCTACCGGCACACCTCGGGCAGGTGGGACGACACTCACCAGGACAACGTCGAGACGTTCGCCACCGCGGCCACCGAACTACTCACCCTGCAACAGCGTGGCCTGGACCTCACCGGCGCGTTCAGCGACGCCCGCCGCGACGACAGCATCCTGCTACTGGCCGCCGGCACACCACGGGGCCCCCGACCCGATCCCACTCTGCCGCTGATCCGCTGGTTCCAGCACGCCACCCTGCCCGCCGTCCGCACACACCTGCACGCCGTCGCCACCCGCCACGGGCCGGCCCACGACCGGTACCGGTTCGTGCTGGCCGTCCACTATTCACCCCGGAACCACCCGCGTCCACGCAGGTGACCCCGGTCATCACTCGTCTAGTGTTCGTGGTTGACGAGGCCGAACTGTTGATCGAGGTCGGCGTGGAAGGCCGGCGGGGTCACCGTGGAAGTCAGGATGAATTCGTAGGCGGCGTCGTCGGGTCCCTGGGCGAGGAGATGGCCTCGGATCTCTACCTCGTACCAGCCGGGCGGCACGGCGACGTGGCGGTGTTCGGGGTGGTCAGGCGCCCAGGCGGTGAGGTGCCCGGCACCACACAGCAGCAGGGACCCGGTTTCGGTGCCCAGGACCCATCCGGGGGATGACAGCTGCGGGGTGGTCCACGGCGAGCGGTCCGAGGCATGTCGAACGAGCACGGTGTAGTCGCCGGCGTCGACGCCCATGACAGGTATGGCGATGCCGTCGTGGGCGACGCGGTCGCCCTGCTCGGTCGTGGTGAACACGTCCAGCAGATTCGTGCCCTCGGTGTTGCCGCCGAGGGCGTGGTCGAGGCGGGCCGGGTCGAGCAGCACGAAGCCGAACAGCTCGGGAAAGCAGCCGGTGAACCGCGCGACGGGAAACACCATGGCGGTGACGGTAGACGACCGGCGCCGGACACGATCGCCCGCCACCTTGAACCGCGCAAGGGGAAGGGTTCGATGTTCTCTTCTTTCCAGGCCACAAGAGGTTCAGTGTGAAGACAACGTGAATTCTCCACTCGGGCATGCGAGGGGATTGTTGCAGGGGATTGTTGCACGTATTAATAGTGATCTCAGACGTGCTCCATACTCGATGACAATGAGATTCCGCGGCCATGGGACTCGGATGCCGGCGGCTGAATACCCGATCGAGAGATTGTGCCTTGATAGGTGTCGCCGTTCGGGGCGACGATGGAGTGTCAGACTGCCCGACGAGGCGAAGGCATCCGTATGGAGCATCCCGTGCACGTCGAACTCACGGCGCCGGACACGGTCAGGATCGTACTCACCGGGCCGGTGATCCTGGTGCGGCACGGCGAGGTACTGGCGCTGGTCGAGCGGGCGTGGAAAGCGGATCCCGTCACGCAGGTGTTCGTCGACCTGAGCGAGGTCACGTCGCTGGACTCGTCCGGAGTCGCACTGCTGCTCCTGATACGCCGCCGCGTGCTTCGTGCCGGCAAGGCGTTCCGCCTGCACGGGGCGCGCCCCGAGGTGCGTCGGCACCTGGACCTGGCAGGCCTGACCATGTTGTTCGGATTGCCGCCGCTGAACGATGCCGGCCGCTCGGACGCCGGTCACCGGACCGCGGATACGTCCGAAGGAACGGGAAGCAGCGCCGAGGCCGTGGTCGAGATCCTCGCCGAACCGTTCGACCGTGCCGGAATAAGACTCGTCCGGCAACGACTGTCCAGTTACGCCGCCAGCTGCGGAATATCCGAGCAGGAACAGTACAAGCTGGTGCTCGCCGCGTCAGAGATCATGGCCAACGCGGTGCTTCACGGTGGGGGGTCCGGCCGCATCACTGCCAGCCGCCGGGGCGACCGTCTATGCCTGGAGGTCGTCGACCACGGCCCGGGCATCCCGCGCCACTATCTGGGTGAACGCCCCCGACCGCGCCCGGGCCGCATCGGTAGCTCCGGCCTGTGGCTGGCCGATCAGATATGTGAGCGCGTCGACATCGACACCGGGCGCGACGGCACCACGGTGCGGCTGGTCTTCGTTCTGTCCACGATCGACTAGGGCGGGTCCCGCCATGGACCGAGCCCTTGACGACATGACGAACAACGGCGGCGCCGCGGCACGAGAGCTCACGCCGCCGGACCTGCTCATGGCGGCCTACCGGACACTGGGCGGAACGCTCAACCTGCACCGCAACGCCGCTGCCGCCGTCCGGCTCGCCGTGCCTTCACTGGCCCGGGTGGCGGTACTGGTGCTCGCCGCCGACCGGCAGCAGGCGCAGTGGTGGATGGCGGGCCACCGGCCGGCGGCTCACCCACCGGATCACGAGAGCTACGGCGCTGTGGCCTGCTTGCCGAGCTGGATCGGGCGCATCCTCGCCGACGCGATCGGTGTCAAGGCGCACCCCGTGCCGAGTGGACGACGGTTCCTGCCTGACGGTACCGAGCACGACGGCCACGGAATGGTCGTGACGTTGTCGTGCGCATACCAGTGCCAGGGTGTGTTGGTGCTGCTGAGAGACGTTCGGCAGGAGACTTTCGCTGATGCCCATCAGTCGGTCGCGGTGGAGTTCGCCGCAGCTGTCAGCCGTGCCGTGACCGCGGCGATGCTCTATCGCGACCAGGTTCAGGTTGCCGACACACTGCGTGCCGCGCTGATGCCCACTCCGTTGCCGTACGTCGCGGGCATCGAGCTCGCGGCGTCGTACCGGCCGGCGCGCGAGGCGCTTCGTATCGGCGGTGACATCGTTCATGTCGAGCCCCTTGCCGAAGGGAGCGCGCTCTGTGTCCTTGGCGACGTGTGCGGTAAGGGCATCGACGCGGCGGTGGCCGGCAACCGTCTGCGACAGTCCCTCCGAGTCCTTCACCGGGTCACTCGCCAGCCTCTGGACATGCTGAACCTGTTGAATGACGCGACCTTCGATCCCGACACGGCAGAAGCGACTCAGTTCACCACAGTGATCATCGGCGTGGTACGGGCGATACCCGGGGGAGGCGCTCTGTTGCGCCTGGCGGCAGGCGGTCACCCAGCTCCGCTGGTGGTGCGGCGGACCGGCACGGTACAGCGAGTGCACATCGGCGGCATGATGCTCGGAGCCGAATGCCCCGCGACGTTCGCCGAGGCGGTAATCTGGCTTGCCCCGGGGGAGAGCTGCGTTCTGTACACCGACGGAGTGATCGATGCCGAGGGCGGGCCCCGGGGAGAGGCCTTCGGCCAGAACCGCCTCGTCGCGCTCCTGGCCGAGTACGCCGGCATGCCCGCCGCTCTGGTGGCGGAACGGATCGATCAACGCACGGACGACTGGTTGAACAGGGCCGACCATGACGACATCGCGGTGCTCGTCCTGAGGGCGCCTCAGCCGTTCGAGGCGTCACCGCACTGAACGTCGTCGCGGTATCGGGCGTCGCTCTCGGCCGTGAATGTTTCCAAACAATTGCAGATTTGTTAGCTGGTTCCAACGTTGAAGAAATTTGCAAAAATTGCGCGCCATCCTTGCTCATTTGTGACATCGAGTGCAAGGCTTTCCAGTGCGAGTTTCGGCTGGGACGGCCGACGCTGCGCGCTAGGCACTTGGTTGTATCGCCCCGTCTGCGATCACTGAGGAGCGTGCGCCATGGAGCGCATCCACTATTCAGGGTCCCCGCTACGGCGCAGCCATCGGTGTCCGCACCCGGCCGCTGGCATAGCAGGCTCTCCGCCAGTCGCAGAGAGCGCCTCATGAGCTACTGGGCTGTGGGCCGGCCCTGTGCAACCGAGTTCGACCTGCTGTGCAGTGTGGTGGCGGACGAGACCACGGCGGTCCTGGAGCTGACGGTCGACGGTTGCTGGGCGCGCCGGCGGGAACGGTTGACAAGGCCGGTGCTGGATACGTGCCTGGCCGGGCATCCGGCCGGGGTTCTGCTGGACCTGCGTCACCTCAAGGATCCGGCGGCGTGCAGTGGGTCGCTGTGGTTGACCGCGGCTTCCGGAGGTGACCGGATGCGGCCACCGGTGCCGATAGCGGCATGCCTGCCTGCGGCGACATCCCTGGCCGGCAAACTGACGCGACGGAGCGCGCGTCGCCGTATGCCGGTGTTCGCCGCCCTGGCCGACGCGCGTGCCGCGCTGGCCGGCCGTCGACCGCCGACCGATCAACTGCATTTCGGGATCTCTCCCACGACATTGTCCGCGGTCTCCTGCCGCCGGGCCGCCGACGAGGCATGCCGAGCGTGGCGCCTGCCGCAGCTACGCGATCGAGCCCGGCTCCTGCTGTCCGAACTGATCGCCAATGCTGTCGAGCACGCGGGCACCCGCATCGAGGTGACGATCTCGCGACTCGGCCCGGCTCCTCGCGGAACACTGTGCCGCAGCGCGGGCCTCCGCCTGGTGGTCTGCGACGAGAGTCCCCAGATACCGACGGTGCGTCATCTCGGAACCGACGGAGCGGAGCGAGAGCTTCTGACACGCGGTCTGGGATTACGCATCGTCGATGCGGCCGCCGACGCCTGGGGTGTGCTCCCCACCCGCTGCGGCAAAATGATCTGGGCCATCGTTCGGTGACGGCATGGCGGTCAGAACCCCGTCACGGGACAGCGCCATGACGGTTCCGATGGGTCGCCGGCCGGCTCGTGCCAGCACGACGATCCACGTCGTCAGGAGGACCGCGATGGCGGCGCAGGCAACGATCGCGTAGTACGGCACACGGACGGCCAGGATCGATGCGGCCAGGGCGGAACAGAGGCAGCCGAAGACCAGGCTGGGTCGACGATTTCGCACACGTACTCCTCGGGTGTCGGTGAAGGATTTGTCCGGGTCAGGAGCGCAGGTCGCGCCGGCGATAGCCAGCCACGCCGCCACCGGCCAGGAGGGCGGCCAGGCCGAGCATCACCGCCGTGGCGGCCCAGTCCGGGCCGGTGAGGGGGACGGGCGCGAGATGCGCGAAGGGGGAGAGCTCACGCAGCCACTGCGGTGCGGCGACGCTGTCGGCGATCACCAGCAACAGGAAGCCCCCGGTCGCGGGCAGCCCGCCGGCCACACCCACCCAGCCGGGCGCCCAGCCGGTGGCGAAAGCGGCCGCACCCACGCTGAGCAGCACGATCGGCAGGATGTTCCACACGCCGTGCAGGGCCGCCACCAAGGGGAGGTCCCCGCCGATCGCCGCGACACCGGCCCAGGTCGCCAGCCCGGCGACGGTGACCAGGACGGCGGCGGCCGCCGCCGTCGCGGCGAGGTCAACGCCGAGCAGCCGGGTACGGCTGACCGGCGCCGCCGCCAGCAGGCTCATCCGCCGGTCGGTCTCCGCGCTCACGAACGCCGCCATCCGCACCGCGGCGAACCCGCCGGCCGGCATGGCGAGGATCGCGAACAGGGTCGCCACGAACCCGGCGACGCTGCCGAGCCCGGCGAATCCGGCGCGGGCGGCCTCGTTCGCCAGGACCGGGTTGTCGGCCAGGAACTCCGTCACGGAGACCGTGGTCACCCCGATCAGCAGGAAGTAGGCGCCGACACCGAGGACCCAGCCGGTCAGCGGCCGCAGCGTGCGGCGGATCGCGAACAGTTCGACGCTGCCGAGCAGCCTCAGCCGGGCACGGCGACCGGATGCCGCCGCGATCAGCCCGCCGCGCACCTCCCGCCGGCCCGCTGCGGCCGGTACGGCCACGGCGACAACCGCGACGGCCGCGAGCAGAACCAGCAGCGGTACGGCCCGGTCCTGGACGTAGGGGCCGCTGAGGGCCAGGAGCCCGAACGGCGACAGCCAGCGCAGCCAGCCCAGTTCGGTGATGCCGTCGCCGATCATGCGGGCCAGCAGCGAGACCCCGAGCACCGCGACCGCCGAGCCGGTGGCCGGGGCCCGGGTGGCGAAGACCTGTGCGGTGAACGCGGCCACGGCGGCGAAGAACAGCCCGAGCAGCCCGGTGCCGATCCCGTGCACCAGCGCGCCGGTCAGTGGGGTGCCGGCTCCCAGCAGCACGCCCGTGATGCCGCAGCCGGTGGCGGCGGGAACGAGCATGACGACGGCCAGGTGGCGCACGACGGTGTGGCGCAACGCGATCCGGCCGGACAGCAGGACATCCCACCGGCCGGCGTCCTCCTCGCCGCGGGTGATGCGGGTGGTGGCCAGGATCGACCAGGCCGCCAGCAGTACGGCGGTGACGGTGCCGACCCGCCACACCGTGAACCCGCCCGCGGTGTCCAGACCCGCCGGAGTGCCGAACAGGGTGCGGATCGCAGGGTTCCCGGCGAGAGCCGCCAGGCTGCCGGCGGCGGCCGGATCCGCCATCACCCGCGCGTAGGTGGCCGCGACGAGCGCGGTCATCCCGGCGGCGAGAACGGCGACGATCGGCCCGGTACGGCGGATCTGCCGAATCGCCAGGCCGGTGACCGCCCGCCCCGGTGCGGGTGGAACCGGCAGGCCGGTGGCCGTGGGCGAGAGGGCGGTGGCGCTCATCGGGCCGTCTCCGTCCCGTAGTAGTCGAGGAAGATCTCCTCAAGACTCGGTTCCCGTACGGCCAGAGCGGTCACGTCGGCGGCGGCGAGAGCCAGCAGAGCCGGTGCGGGCGGGCCGGCGAGACTGAACCGCAGCCGCCCGTCGCCGGCGGATTCGACCGCCTCGATGCCGGGAACGGCCGACAACTGTGGCGCGGTCCCGGTGTAGGAGACGGTCACCTCGCAGCGGTGCAGGCCCCGCAGCCGGCCGATCGTGGCGACCTCGGCCAGGCGGCCGGCGCGCAGGATGCCGACCCGATCGCAGACGGCCTCGACCTCGGCGAGTTGGTGGGAGCTGAGGAAGACGGTCTGGCCACGGTCGCGCGCGGAGCCGACAGCGGTACGGAACTCGCGTTCCATCAACGGGTCCAGCCCGCTGGTCGGCTCGTCGAGCACGAGCAGCGGCGCCCGGGTGGCGAACGCGGCGATCAGGGCGACCTTCTGCCGGTTGCCGGTCGAGTAGGTACGGGCCGGTTTCGACGGATCGAGGGCGAACCGTTCGATCAGCTCATCCCGGTAGGCGGTGTCGGTACCCCGTCCGGTCCGGGCCTGCAGGTGCAGGATCTCCGCCCCGGTCAACTGCGGCCACAACGCCACATCGGCCGGTACGTAGGCCAGTGAGGCATGGGCGCGGGTCACGTCCCCGGCGTCGGTCCCGAACACCTCCGCGTGCCCGGCGCTGGGGCGGGCCAGGCCGAGCAGCAGCCGGATGGTGGTGGATTTGCCGGCGCCGTTGGGGCCGAGGAACCCGAACACCTCACCCGGCTCGACATCCAGGTTCAGGTGATCAAGGGCGGTCAGGCGGCCATACCGCTTCGTCAGTTCAACAGCGCGCAGCGCGGGAACGCTCATCGCGGGAGGTCCTTCCGGTCGACGTGGTTCTATGACCGCCGACCAGACTTCCCGGCACACCTGTCGCCCACCGTACTCGCGCCCGTACCCGGAGGGAAGCCCACCGGACGGCCGACGCCCCCGCTGGGGTCCTGTCCGTGCACGCCTGTGGACGTGTTGAGGTGCGTGTGCTCGGATTGTCGAATGCGCTTCGACGTCGACACGAAGGCCTCACCGGAGCAGGTGCGCCGCGCCCTCACCGACTTCACCGGCCGCCGGCTGCAGATATGGAACCGCACACTCGACCCGAAGACCTACGAGGTACGCGAGCAGGGCGACACCTGGGCGGTCGCCCGGGAAGGGACTCCTGGATCACCCTTCTGGGTCGTCGCCCGCTACGACTGGTCTGACGCCGCCGTGATCCGCTGGACGGTCGTGGAGAGCAGCTACGGGGGAGGGGGCGACGGTTTCGTACGGATCATGTCAGAAGGCGAAGGAGGCACCCGGCTTCACGCGGAGTGGACCACTACCGGAGCCCGCATCTCGCAACGGCCGCTGCTGTTCCTGCTGCATCATGGCCCGGCGGGCCGGCTGATCTCGCGGCTGTGGGCTTCTGCGCTGGACCGATACGCCGAGGATGATCGGCGCTGACGAAGCTTCCGGCGGCCACCAGAGCCCGAATCTCGTGAGCGATGCCACCGTGCGGCCGCGAGTCCGTACCGGCCAGCACGGTCACCCCCGCCTCGACGGCGACCGCGCCACCCGCCGCATGCTGCGAGTGCACCGCCAGGCGCCCGCCGACCGCATGCACGCGTGTGACCGCATCGCGCAGCACGTCCACCGGCAGGATGTCGTCGCCGGGCTTCCAGTCGATCACCACTTTGGCCCAGCCGGTGCGGGCGGCCTGCTCGGCTGCGACGGCCGGCAGGTCGGCCGGCTCGGGACGACGGCCCCAGCCCGGCATGAACTGTCCCTGCTGAGCGAGCCAGGGGCCGGCGTGGAAAGCTCGCGGGCTTTCGTCGGGAAGACCGAAGCCGCGGACTCGTAACACTGCCACCACACCATCCCGCACCGCATCCCGCCCCCATGGGCAGGCAGCCAGCATGCCATCTCGTCAACGTCTCGAACGGCGTGGCCGGCTCGCAGGCCGGGCGGACCTATGGGGCGTCGGAGGTGTAGTCGAGTGTGAAGGGTGGCGCGGAGTCATGCAGCGGTGTCACGCTGCCGTCGGGGCCGGAGGCATAGGCGTGGCCGTCCTGCACGTAGAAGTTCCACGACGGGCGCAACGACAGCTCCTCTCGCGCCTGGCCGATCCATCCCTGCGTCAACGACCACCGCGCCAGCCACGTCGGCACTGCCAGCATCAGTTCATACATGGCGTCGTCGAGAACGAACGTGCGCACGAACAGGCCGAGCGAGCCCGGCCGGTTCACGTACGGCCGCTGAGCGACCAATGACCGAACGCTACCGCCCGGCAGAGGATCGTCCTGCTCGGTGACCAGGCAGGGCCAGTCGATCTCCAGCTCAGGCTCTTCGGGCAGCCGGTCGGCAAGACCGAGATGGAAACGAAGCTCAGCCAGGAACGACGCCGGCGCGTCGGGCCGCAGGCGCAGCGAGAGCGTCCATTCGTAGTGCAAGCTCACCGGCTTCGACCCGCCCCAGGCTCAACGTGATCCACTGGCATGCCCCGTCAATGTAGCCGTCCTCAAGCGACCCGGGACCGGCGTAACCCGGCTGCGCCGGGCGGTGGAGGCCGCACGCCGACGGCGGCAACCGTTCGGTGACGATCACGCTCCGGTTCTGCGATCATCGCTGCGCGATACCCGGCCGAAGTCAGAGGTGAGCCCGCGGACAGCGGGTGCCGCACTTCGGAAGGGCCTGTTCTTGCGCCAGCTTCTTCGCCGCCTCGCCGTGACCGCCCTCCTCGCTCCGGTCGCCGCCATCGGCGCCACCACGATGATCGCGAGCCCGGCCGAGGCCGTTCCGGCGGAGTCCGGCCTGTCGCACCCCGGCCCGTGGAATAACGGCTCGTCACAGCCCGGTTCGTGGAAGAACGGCCTGTCGCACCCCGGTTCGTGGAAGAACGGCCTGTCGCAGCCCGGTTCGTGGTGGAACGGCTCCTGGAAGCCCGGCCCGGCCAAGCGCGGCCCGTCGTGGCCGATCCCGGCCCAGCCGACCACGCCTGCTCCGGCCAAGCCCGCTCCAACCACGCCCGTCCCGGTGACGCCTGCTCCGACCAAGCCCGCCCCTGCGGCGCCCGCTCCGACCACGTCCACCCCGGGAAACTCCACCGAGCAGGCCCTGCAGACCGAGATCAACCGCCTGATCAACGTCCAGCGCAGCAGCAACGGCTGCGCCGCCCTGACGGTCAACGAGCAGCTCACCGCTGCCGCCCGTAGCCACAGCGCCTGGATGGCCCAGACCGGCACGTTCTCCCACACCGGCAGCGGCGGCTCCACCTTCGTCACCCGTGTCAAGGCCGCCGGCTACGCCCAGCCCTCCGCGGAGAACATCGCCATGGGCTACCGCACCGCCGCCGAGGTCGTCGACGGCTGGATGAACAGCTCCGGTCACCGCACCAACATCCTCAACTGCCAGTCAAAGGCCGTCGGCGTCGGCGTCGTCCACGCCGCGGACGGTTCCCCCTACTACACCCAGAACTTCGGCTACTGAGCCGGTGAATGCCGTGATGCCCCAGCCGCCCCCCAGCGGCTGGGGCATCACTTTTCGGCGTACGTCACCTCCCGCCGGAAGGTGACCATGACCCCGTCGCGGTCGCCGTCATCCGTTCTCGGCGGGTGGGGCGGCTATCGGCAGGCGGACCACGAAGGCGGTTCCGCGGGTGATGGTGTCGTCGAGGGTGATGGTGCCGCGGTGGCGTTCGACGATGGTGCGGGTGATCACCAGGCCGAGGCCGGTGCCGGGGATGCGGCGTTCGACGGCGGACGAGGCGCGGTAGAACCGGCGGAACAGGTGGGGCCGGTCGGCGGCGGGAATGCCGATGCCGTCGTCGGCCACCGTCCAGGTGATGTCCGTCGGCGTCACAGCGGCAGTGACCGTGATCGTGCCGCCGCCGGGCGTGTACTTCACGGCGTTGGACAGCAGGTTGTCGGCGACCTGCCGGATTCGGTACGGGTCGGCGTACACCTCGATGTTCTCGGGAACGTCCACCCGGACGGTCTGTCTCTTGTCCTCGGCTGTCGGCCGGACCGCCTGCACCGCCTCGTGAATGATCGCGGTCAGGTTGGTGTCGGCCAGTTGCAGGGCGAGGTTGCCGGATTCGAGACGGGCGAGGTCGAGCAGGTCCTCGGCGATCACGCTGAGCCGCTGGGCGCTGCGGGCGATGGTCCGGAGTTGTTCGCGTTGCTCGGTGACGGTGAAGGTTTCGAGGTCCTCGTCCAGGAGGCTGGTGGCCGCGGTGATGACGGCCAGGGGGTTGCGGATCTCGTGGGTGACCAGCGCGAGAAACTCGTTTCTGGTCCTGGCGAGTTCCACGGCGAGTTCTTCCGATCGTCGGCGCTCCAGATATTGCCCGACCTGAGCGGCGATACCGGCGAGCAGAGCGGTCAAGGTGTCCTCGGGGTCTTCGATGTGGTCGCCGTAGACACACAAGGCGCCGAGGGCGTGGCCGGCGGCGCTGACCGGCACACCGACGGCCACGTGCAGGCCGATCGTGGCGGCCGCGCGGCTGCGGAAGGACACTTTGTCGGCGGCGAGATCCGGGATCCAGACCGCGCCGGCTCGCTGGTGGACCCGGCCGGGCAGGCCGACGCCGAGTTCCAGCTCGTCGACCGCGAAGGCGCCGAGCCTCTGACCTGTGGCGGCGTGCCGGGCGGTGCAGCACAGCAGGCGCCGGTCGTCGTCGGCGAGCCACAGTTCGGTGACCTTCCACCCCATGTTGGCGCCGACGGCCTCGGCCACGCGGGCAGCGGCGGCGTGGCTGGAGCCGGCTTCGATCAAACCGCGGGCGACCGCGGCCTCGACCGCGGCGAACCGGCTGACCCGCTGCGCGATGGTGACGTCCTGGGCGAAGGCGTGGAACAACGGTCCGCCCGGCTCGCTGGTGGCGGCGAGCACCATCTCGATGGGGAACTCGTGACCGTCGGCATGCACGGCGAAGAGATTCAGGCGCTTGCCGAGCACGGTCCCGGGGCCGCCGGCGGCCAGCCTGGCGAGTGCGGCGCGGTGCGCCGGCCGGAACCGTGGCGGGATGATGAGGTCGGCGAGGTCCCTGCCGCACACCTCATCGCCGCGGTGACCGAAGACGTCCCGCGCGCCACGGTTCCACGCCACCACGTCCCCGGCGGCGTCGATGGCGACGTAGGCCAGCGGAGCGACCGCGAGAACCTGCTGCGCGTCGGTGATCATCCGGTTGTCGCAACGCGCTGACTCTGCTGCCGGTTGCATGTGTGCCTTCCTCGAGGCGGTCGGCGGAAGATCACATGGATATGAGGTGCGGATCGCGGCATGCCGTCATCGCGGCGGCATGCCGATGGGAACCGCGCTGCGGGTGTGCAGACGGTCTCCATGGTCGACAAGGGCAGCATGCGCCTTCTCGGACGGCCGCGACCTGATTTCGGGCCTAACCGAGGTGGGCGGCCTGTCGCGAAGGCCGGCGGCGGGCACACGAAGTCAGCTCAGTACCCGGTACGCGGGCGAAGTATTCACATCGACGCAAGAGAAAGATTCACCGGTTCCGTCCTGATCTCCTGCTCGATGATGAGGCCCATGAGTTCGGCAACGGCAAGCGAAGCCGCTGGAACCGCCACGGTGCGGCGCCGGTTGAGCAATGTCCGGATCGGCCCCAAGATCACGGTGGTGGTCCTGCTGGTGGCAGTGCTCGGTGGCGCCGTGGGCCTGTTCGCTCTGGCGCAGATGGCCCGGCTGGCCGATGCCAGCGAGGGCGTGTTCGCGCAGACGGTGCAGACGCAGGCGGTGGCCGACCTGCGATCGGCGTTCAACCGGGCGCGGATCAACTCGCTGGACTACGTCTTCGCCGACGACGCCGGCCGCGCGGAGGGCGCGCTCAACGCGACCATCGAGGCAGCGCGCGCGGGGGAGGCGGGCAAGGGATTCGCCGTGGTCGCCAGCGAGGTCAAAGATCTGGCGCAGGAGACGGCCCGCGCCACCGAGGACATCAGCCGGCGCATCAACGCCATCCAGGCCGACACCGACGCCGCGGTCACCGCGATCGCGGACATCGGCGAGGTGATCAGCCGTATCAACGACTACGCCACCACCATCGCCGCCGCCGTCGAACAGCAGACCGCCACCACCGGCGAAATGGGCCGCAACGTCAGTCAGGCCGCGCACGGATCCGGGCGCATCGCCGCCGACATCAACAGCGTGGCGGCCACCGCGAACAGCACCACGGCCAGCGCCGACGAAGCCCGCCATGCCGCCGCCGAACTCGCCGGCATGGCGCAACGGCTCGGCGCGGCCGTCAGTAACTACCGAGTCTGACCACACCCGCACGACACCGGGATCTGAAGGATGCAGCCTCTACCTCGGCCTGTACCTCGGCCGACAACCGAGAACGACCCTCAAGACGTCGTCAACCAATGCCTGGCCGCGGCCCTGCAGGCGCACACCGCGCTGGGCTCGACCACGCACACCGTCGCCGTGACCGCCGAGCGGTATCCGGATGTGGCAGCCGATTTGAGCGCCGCCGCGGACGCCCTCACCACCATCCGCGACAACCTTCTGCGCTGGGCCGACGACCTGGCCGCCCACCACCGCCTGTAGGAGCGGCCAGGCACTCCCTTCCGGGAGGACGAAGGTGCCGCCGCTGGCCGTAAGGCCCGGTCAATGTGGGTGATACGGCCGTGGCAGCCGCATGCCCCGCTCGGCCATGAGCCGGCGGACCCGGTCCGGATGGTTCGTGATGATCCCGTCGACGCCGTGATCGATCAAAGCGCCGACGGTGGCGGGATCGTCGCAGGTCCACGGAATGACCTTCAGGCCGCGGGCGTGGGCCCGGGACACCATCGCGTGGTCGGCGTAGAACCGGAAACCCGGATCGCCGACCTTGCCGTTCGGCGGGAAGCCGTAAACCGGAGACAGCGCACGGACGCCCGCGATGCTTGCGGCGGCCCGGACGACGTCACCGCCGAAGTCGTCGATGTCGATGCCGCCGAGCCATGGAGAGGCGCCGGGCAGGCCGATCTGCAGAAAGTCGTGGTTGGCCAGCGCGACCAGCGGCCAGCGCGGCGCGAGCCGGTGCATTTCGGCGAGCGCGCCCCAGTCGAAGGACTGGATGGTGACCTGTCTTTCGATCCGGGCGGCGCGGACCTGGTCGTACACCCGCCGGACGAACAACCGCCGGGGAGCCGTCTGCTCGGGCGCGCCGGCCTCGACCTTGGTCTCGATGTTGAGCGTCAGATGTTTGGCGTCGTACGCCCGCACCAGGTCGAAGACGTCCTTGAGTTCGGCCATCCGCGCTCCCGCGACGACCTCCTGCTCAGGGAAGCCGGGCAGCTGCTGGTAGCCGCAGTCCAGGGTCTTGATCTGCGCCAGCGTCAGGTCCTTGACGTACTCGCCGACGTAGGGGAACAGCGGGTCGCCTGCCGTGACCGGCGCCGTGTCGCGGCATTTCACCGCACTGACCTGCCGGTCGTGGGTGACGACGACCTTCTCGTCCTTGGTGACCTGCGTGTCCAGTTCCAGGGTGCTGACGCCGAGCCGCATCGCTTTGGCGAAACCCCGCAGCGACCCCTCGGTCGTCATGCCGAGGCCGCCGCGGTGGGCCTGCAAGTCGAAGGTGACCGTGCGGGCCGGGACCGCCCGGACCTGAGCGGCGGAGGCGGACACCACCCCGGAAGCCAGAAGCGCCGCGATCGCGGCCCCGCCCACCAGAACACGACCTACCAGAACACGATGCGCCGACATGGCACCTTCATTCCGCTTCGTGATCAGCCGGGCCGTCGCGTGCCGATGACCCATGACCGAGTGTATCGATATCCGACGATCTCGTATCCGGCGCCGTCGTTCTGGCGAGTGAGTGATCCGGCCGAGTCGTCAGCCGGGTCCGTCCACTAAGGTCGGCGACATGACGCCAGCCCTGACCACCAGTGCCTTCGACTCGTTGCGCCTCGACGCCGTGCCCGACCAGGAGGCGCTGCGCCGGGTCTACGAACTCCCCGGTGAAGCGGCCGTGCGCAAGCAGATGACCGAGCTCACCGAAGAGACCCGGCGGTTGATCCACTGCTCGTCGCTGGTTCTGGTCGCCAGCGTGGACGCCGACGGCAACTGCGACGTCACCCCGCGCGGCGGCCCCGCCGGGTTCGTCAGCGTCCTCGACGCGACCACGGTGGCGATACCGGACGCGACCGGCAACAAGCGTCTGGACACCCTGCAGAACGTCATCGCCACCGGACGGACCGGGCTGCTGTTCGTCATCCCGGGGCGCACCACGACGCTCAGGGTGAACGGCCGGGCCTGCGTCTCCACCCGGCCCGAGCTGCTGTCGCAGCTGACCGCCGTGGGCAAGCCGCCGGCCAGTGCGCTGGTCGTCGGCATCGAGGAGGTCTACCCGCACTGCCCCAAGGCGCTGCTGCGCGGCGCGGCTTGGAAGCCGGAGCAGTGGCTGCCGGCGGACGCCCAGCCGACCTCGGCCGAGGTGACGCTGGCCCAGCTGCGGATGCCGGAGCTGACGATCGCCGACATCGAGCAGAGGGAGGCGGACGCGCTGAAGTACCGGTACGAGTGACGGACCGGTTCATCCACGCCGGATGAGGCGGCGCGCGGGCCCCGGGGCCGAGGCTCTGAACCGGTAGTCCGTGTCCTGAAGGAGGACCTCATGACCGGTATGAACCCCCCCGGCGACCCCCGGCCGAGCCCGACCGTGAACGGCGGCAGGCTGTGGGCCGGCGGCGCGGCCACCGCGGCCGTCGCGGCCCTGATCGCCGTGGCCGGCGTCCTGTTGGGGCGAGGACTGTTCGGCGTCGATGTGCTGGCTCCCCAGGGGCAGGGTGTCTGGGGTGACGCCTCCACCGGCTGGTACGCGCTCGGTGCGGCGCTCTCGGCCCTGGCCGCGACCGGCCTCGTTCATGTGCTGATCCTGACCACACCCCGGCCGATGCGGTTCTTCGGCTGGGTCATCGCGCTGGCGACGGTGGTGGGGATGCTGGCGCCGTTCGTCACGGACGAGAGTCTCGGCTCCCGGATGTACACCGCGGGACTGAACTTCGTGCTCGGGGTCGCGATCGGTTCGCTGGTCGCCGGAACGGCCAAGACGTCGATCGTGCCGGTGGCGGCGCGCCCAGCCGCCCGGCCCTATCCCCGCCCGTACCGCTGACGCCGTTCGCCCGGATCGGATGAGCCGGCCGCGCGGAGCGTCGTGCCGGCGCTGGACAGTGCCCGACAGAGAAGGAGCATCCGATGGCCACCATGACCTCCCCCGCGGACGCCGGTGCGGCGCCCGCGTTCCATGTGCTCTCCGTCCCGGAGGCGCTCGAGGCGGAACGGGTCGATCAGCACCACGGCTTGGCCGCCGACGAGGCGAACCGGCGCCGCGAGCGGTACGGCCCGAACCGGTTCACCGAGGCGAAGAAGGAGCCCTGGTGGCGTGCCTTCGTCCGGCAGTACGCCGATCCGATGCAGATCGTGCTGCTCGCCGCCGGCCTCGGCAGCCTCTACCCGCTCAAGCAGTGGGGGACCGGCATCATGCTGCTCGCCCTGACCCTGCTCAACGCGGCGCTGGGCCTGCACCAGGAGGGCAAGGCCGCGGCCGCCGTCGACGCCTTGCAGAAGATGATGATCGTGAAGGCCCGGGTACGCCGCGACGGCATACTGGCCGAGGTGCCGGCCGAGCGGCTCGTCCCCGGTGACGTGGTCCTTCTCGAGGCCGGTGACGTGGTCCCGGCCGACGGCCGGCTGCTGCGGGCGGCCACCCTGGAGATCGACGAGTCGGCGCTGACCGGGGAGAGCCTGCCGGTGGCGAAGGACATCGTCGCGGTGGCGTCGGCCGACACCGACCTGGGCGACCGGTCCGACATGGCCTACATGAACACCAACGTCACCCGGGGCGCGGGCGAGCTGCTGGTCACCGCGACCGGTATGAACACCGAGGTGGGCCGGATCTCCGGCATGCTGCAGACCGAGAAGGACGCGGAGACGCCGCTCACCCGCCAGCTCGGCCGGCTCACCAATCAGATTCTGGTCATCGCCGGGATCGCCCTGCTCGCCTCGGTGCTCATCAACCTGGCCCGGGGCAACGAGTTCACCGTGGTGTTCACCGCCGCGGTGGCGTTCGCGGTCTCGGCCATCCCGACCGGCCTGCCCGCCGTGGTCACCACCATTCTGTCGCTCGGCACCCAGATGCTCGCCAGGGCGAACGCGATCGTCAAACGGCTGCGCTCCACCGAGACGCTGGGCTCGACCTCGGCGATCAACTCGGACAAGACAGGCACGTTGACGCTCAACCAGATGACCGCCACCGAGATGGCCATCCCGGGGCGGCGGTACACGATCTCCGGCGGCGGGTACTCGACCGACGGTGTGATCAAACGGGTGGCCGGCGAGCCGGACGTTCCGCTCGAGGAGTTCCTGCTGCCGATGATCCTCGCCTCGGACGCCGTGGTCAGCGACGGGCAGCTGATCGGCGACCCGACCGAGGGCGCGCTCGTGGTGCTCGCCGAGAAGGGCGGACTGGACGCCGAAGCCACCCGCAAACGCTATCCGCGGGTGGCCGAGCTGCCGTTCGACGCCGCGTACAAGATGATGGCCACCTTCCACCGGATGACCGGCGCGGACGACCGCGAGGTGATCCGGTGCTTCGTGAAGGGCGCGCCCGACCAGATGCTCGCCCGCGCCTCGGTCGACGACGAGACCGCCGTCCGGTACCTGGCCGAGAACGTCCGGCTCGCCCGGCAGGGGCTGCGGGTGCTGGCCACCGCCCGCAAGGACTTCGACCCGGCCACCTTCGACCCCGATGCCGATCTGCTGGCGCTGCTGGACGGCCTGACCCCGCTCGCCCTGGTCGGGATCGTCGATCCGCCGCGCCCGCAGGCGCAGGCCGCGATCACCGAAGCCCATGCGGCCGGCATCGAGGTCCGCATGATCACCGGTGACCACGCGGTCACCGCCGCCGCGATCGCCGGCAAGCTCGGCATCCGTGGGCGGGCGATCACCGGCACCGAGTTCGCCGCGATGAGCGACGAGGAGGCGGACCGGGAGATCGGCGGCATCGGAGTGATCGCCCGGGTCACCCCGGAGCACAAGGTACGCCTCGTCGAGGTGCTCAAACGCAAGGGCCACATCGTCGCGATGACCGGCGACGGGGTGAACGACGCTCCGGCGCTGAAGAAGGCCGACATCGGCATCGCGATGGGGATCACCGGCACCGAGGTCAGCAAAGAGGCCGCCGCGATGATCCTCACCGACGACGACTTCGCCACCATCGTCAAGGCCGTCGAACTGGGCCGGGCCCTCTACGCGAACCTGAAGAAGTACATCTTCTTCCAGATGGGCGTGCTGGTCGGCATGATCGTCACCTTCCTGGCGGCCAGCATCGGCAACATCGCCGCCGGGGTGCCGTTCCTGCCTCTGCAGAGCCTGTGGCTCAACTTCACCACCCAGGTCTTCCAGTCCGTCGGGCTCGGCTACGGCAAGGCCGAGTCGAACGTGATGACCCAGAGGCCGCGACGGTCGGACGAGCCGCTGCTGAGCCGGAGCGCACTCGGCTGGCTGGGCTTCCTCGGGCTGGTGATGGGCGCGATCACCCTGCTGGTGATCTGGTGGGCCGACCGCGCGTACGACCTGGACACCGCCCGGACCATGGGCCTGACCGCCTTCTCGATCGCGAACCTGGCCTTCTCTCTCACCGTGCGTGCCGAGATCCGGTCGGTGTTCAGCCTGGACACCTTCGGCGACCGGCGATTCTTGATCACCACCGGGATGTCGGCGGTGGCGATCGTGCTCGCCACCGAGTTCGGCCTGTTCCAGAAGATCCTGCACACCACCAGCCTGGATCTCGGGCAGTGGCTCATCTGCCTGGTCGCCGGGATGCTCGTGATCGCGCCGACGGAGATCCGCAAGATCTTCCTGCGGCGCCGTACGGAAGGGAGCTCACGATGAGAGTGCCCCCGCTGCAGCGATGGGGTGACGTGGTGATCGGCGCGGCGGTCCGCACCGCCGAAGGCGCCGGTGATGCGCTGGCCGGCCTGCGGACCGCCGGTCTTCGTGCGCGACTGACCGGGCTGGCCGAGCGCGGCGCGGCCGAGCGGAGCCGGATGTTCGACATCGCGATCACCACTCTCGCCACCTCCGCGATGGTCGAGAGAGTGGTGGAGATTCAGCTCGACCGGGTGCTGGAACTGCTGGAACGGGAGCCGGACCGGATCCGGGCCCTGGTCCGCGGTCAACGCGACACCATGGTCGGTGAGGCCATCGGGCGGGTCCGGACCGGAGCCGCGGCAGGCGATGCCGCAGTCGATCGGCTCACTCTGCGATGGCCGGGCCGCGGCGGGGCGCCCGAGAACCTGCCGTGAGCGAGTACGCCGGACTGGTCAGCCGGTCGGCGGCGTACCTGGTGGACGCCGTGGTCGTGACCGTGCTGACCGGCACGTCGGCGATGGTCTTCGTCCTGGTCGCCCTGTTCGTCGGCGCCGATGCCCAGGATCTGGCCGGGCTCGTGGTCTCGTCCGTTGTCGTGTTCCTGCCGGCGCTACTGGCTCTCTACTGCGCGTTCTTCTGGATGCTGGCCGGGCGCACCCCGGGGATGGCGGTGTTCGGCCTGCGCGTCGTGGATCGCGACGGCCGGCCACCGCGCTGGCTCGCCGCCATGGTCCGCGGGCTGCTGCTGGCGTACCTGCCGGTGCTGGCGCTGTGGCTGCTGGTGGACCGGCGCCACCGGGGCCTGCACGACAAGGTGGCCCGCACCTCGGTGGTACGGGCGCTCACCCGCCGGGGATGAGGCGCCCGTACCGTCCCGGGGCGCACCTTCGACAGGTGCTGACCATGGGAGTCGAAGAAGAGTTCCTACTACTGGATCCGGACGGGGCGGTGGCGCCGGAGGCGTCCGCCGTGGTCCGTCACACCGGCGGGGACGACCGGATCAAGCCGGAGTACATGGCCTACCAGGTGGAGACCGCCACGTCGGTCTGCACCGGGCTCGACGAGCTGCGCCAGGAGCTCACCGGGTTGCGGCTGATCGCGGCCCGGGCCGCCGACCGGGCCGGGGTCCACCTGGTGGCCAGCGGGTCGCCGCCGTTCCGGGCGGGCCCGATCGATGCGCTCACCGACGGCGACCGCTACCGGCGGCTCGCCCACCTCTTCCCGGAGGCGACGCGGGCCGGGGCCACCTGCGGCTGCCACGTCCACATCGGCGTGCCCGACCGGGAACTCGCCGCCGCGGTCCTCACCCGCATCCGGCCCTGGCTGCCGGCCCTGCTGGCGCTGACCGTGAACTCACCCGTCGCCGATGCCGGCGACACCGGATGGTCCAGTCACCGATACCGGACCCAGCTGTGCTGGCCCACTTTCCGGCCGCCCGGTGTGTGGGCCAGCGCCGCACGGTACGACGCCGAGGTGCGCTCACATGTCGCGTCGGGCGCGGCCCTCGACGCGTCCGGGATCTACTTCCTGGCCCGCCTCTCCTCCCGTTACCCCACCATCGAGGTCCGTGTCGCCGACACCGGGCTCAGCGTCGACGACACGCTGCTCTTCGCCGGTGTGACCCGGGCACTGATCGGCACCCTGATCGAGGACGTCCGGCAGCGCATGAAAGTGGTCCCCGCCCCGGACGCTCGAGTCAGCGCGGATCTGCTCAGCGTCGCGCGCGGCGGTGGCCGCATGGGGAAGGACGTGGCCCGGTTGCTGGCGAAGATCACCCCGCAGCTCGACGGGAGCGGCGACACCGGCGAGGTCTACGCCGGCGTCGAGCGGCTGCGGCGCGAGGGCACCGGCGCCGAGCGCCAGCGCCGGCTCTGGCGGCAGCACGGTCCCACCGGCGGTTTCGTGGCCGCTCTGGCCGCCGAGACCACACCCGCCCTGGCACTGCACGCGTGAACAGGGCCGCCCGGCTCATCGATGAGCCGGGCGGCCCGTCATATCGGCCACGACGAGGCGCACCGGCCACCGTGGCGGGCATGCACGACGGCGACCGGCGCGGGTCTCAGGACGCGAGGATGCGCGTCTTCTGTTGTTCGAACTCGGCGTCGGTGAGGACGCCCTGCGTTCTCAGCTCACCGAGCCGGCGGAGCTGGTCGAGTCTTGCCGACGTCGGGTCGGGCCGCGGCTCGGCGGGCGCCGGCTCCGCGTACTCCTCCTGCTGGTCCTCGGACTGACGGGACCAGCGGCCCATCTGGCGGCGCGACACGCGGTGGGAGACCGCTGTCGCGGTTCCCGCGATCACCGCGGTCCGGGCCATGCCCCGGAGAAGACCGGGCATCGTCGATCACCTCCCACCGGTGGCCGGGACCGCGCGGGCGGCCTTCGGCTCACTGTCGTCAAGAGCGGAGAGCAGCGCCTGTACGGGAATGCGCCCGCCGGCGACGAGTTGTGCCCCGTTGCGCCGCAACCGGGCCGCGAGCGGAGCCGCCCACGTGTTCTCGTAGACCAGGATCACCGCCGCGGAGCCGGGCTTGAGCACCGTGGCCGCTTCCCGCAGGTCGTCGCCGCCGAGCATGCCCGAGGACGCGCCGTGGAACACTCCCATGCCGCTGCGCTGAACCTCCTGATCCTCCAGGACGGTCACCTCGCCGTTCGTCTCGTGGCGGACGAACAGGATGTCCAGCACCCGGATGATCTTCCGTTCCACCAGGTCGAACAGCAGCGGGAACGCGGTGCCTCGCAGTGTTCCCTCGGGGAACTCGACGCACAGGTAGTCGATGGGTCCCATCTCCTCCAGTTCCATGCCTCCCCCTTCAGCCGGTGACGCTCTGGCTGTGCCGGCGGTTGCTGACCGCCGTCTCCACGCCCAGCCCGATCAGAGCCCCGCCGGCCGCCGCGACCAGCGGCAGCACCACGAGGATCCCGTAGTCGGGGCGGGGCGGGCGGCCACGCAGCACGCCGTACGCGGCGACCGCGCGCTGCCGGGCATTGGATCTCCTGCTCATCGCACTCCTTTGATCGTGGTGGTCAGACGGTCGGCCGGGACACGGCTGTGCCAGGGCACGCCGGGAATGTGGGTGAGGGCCACGATGCTGCCGTCGGAGGCGGCTACCGGGCCGGCCAGGTCCTGAACCCAGCGGTGCTCCAGAAGGACGGCGAGAGCGTCGGTGTCCTTGTCGACCATCCCGGCCACCTCGTCGATGTCCGATTCGGTGATCAGTCCGCTGGCCAGCCGGGCCATTCCGGTCGGATCGCCACGCAGGCACGCCAGTTCGCTCAGTTCCACCGCGCACGCTCCGCCGGCCGCGTCGGTGCGGATCACGAGCACGTCGACGATACGCATCTGGCCTGCGACGACCAGCCGGTCCAGCGTCGCACGGACGCCGTCACCGAGCCGGTTCGCAGGAAACGACAACACCATGAGTTCCAGCGGGCCCAATGCCATGTGCTCAGCCTGCTCGCCGAGCGCGGTGGAGCACGTCATCCGCCGGGGATGAACCTCGCGCACCGATCACGCCGGGTCTCCCGTGCGGGGCGGCTTCATCCGCGCCGGATGAGGCGTGCGGAGGGCCGCTTCGACAAGCGTCGGCGCAGGCCGGTGAGCGCCTGCGAGGAGGACACGATGACGATCCCGCCGTCCCCGTCACCAACGGTCGGGCACGCGAGTGCGCCGGGCGTTCCGGAGAACGACGAGCTGGAGCGCCTGCGTGCCGAGGTCGCCGCGCTGCGTGCCCGGCTGGAGGCCCGGCCGCCCAAGCGGGTGGGCGGCGCCGCCGTCCGCCGGGCCGTCGCCGCCGTTCTCGCCGTCCTCGCCGCGTTCGCGCTGGTGACCAGCGTGGTCGGGCTGTGGGCGGCGCGGACCACACTGAACACCGATCGGTGGGTGGCGACCGTGGCGCCGCTTCCTCAGGACCCTCGGGTCAATGCCGCGGTCGCCGAGTACGCCACCGCCGAGGTGTTCCGGGTGCTCGACGTCGAGCAGCGGCTGCGCGCCGTGCTGCCCGAGCAGGCGGCGTTCGTGGCCGGGCCGATCACCGGCCAACTGCGCGGCCAGGTCCGCGCGACCGTGGCCAGGGTGCTCGGCAGCGACCGTTTCGCAGCGATCTGGGTCGACCTGAACCGGCAGCTTCACCAGCGGATCCTCGCCGTCGTGGAGGGCACCAGCGCGGTGGTCACGGCCCGGGAGGACCGCGTCGAGATCGACCTGCTGCCGCTGATCAACCAGGTGCTGCGGGAGTTGAGCGCCCAGTTGCCGACGCTGTTCGGCAAACAGATCGCCTTGCCGGACCTCAGCAGCGGCGCCATCCCGGAGAACCTTCGGCTGCGGGTGGAGGAGGCGCTGGGGGTGACCCTGCCGGCGAACTTCGCACAGTTCACCGTCTACGATGCCGGGCGGTTGTGGGAGGCGCAGCAGGGTGTCGCGGCCGCGAAGCGCTACCTGACGCTCTTCGTCGCCGGGACGATCCTGCTCCTGGTGGCCGCGTTCGTGATCTCGCCGCGGCGACGCCGCACCGCCGTCCAGTTCGGTGTCTGGCTGGTGGTGGCCGCGGTGGCCGTCACCGTGGCGTTGCGGGCGGTCCGGCGGGAGATCATCGCCGCGGTGCCCGCCGGAACCTATCGCGACGGCGTGGACGCGGCGATGACCGTCGTGTTCAGCCTGCTGCGGGACCGCGGCGCTCAGATGATCGCGATCGGTGTGGCGATCGCCTTGCTCGCCTATCTGGTGGGGCCGGGCCGGATCCCGGTGCGGCTGCGGGGCGGGGCCCGGCGCGCGGCGGCCGCCGGGTGGCGGCGGACACGAACGGGCGGCGCCCTCGCGGTGACCCGCGGGCCGGGTCTCATCGCCCGGCATCTCGATCCGGTACGCGTGGCCGGCCTGGTGGTGGCGGCCATTCTCGCGCTGACGTTCTCCTCGTGGACGTCCTTGCTGGTCATCGTGATCCTGCTGGCGGCGTACGAGGTGGCGGTGACCGTGATCGCGCGCCGTCGCGCGGCTGATCCCGGCTTCGTCGCCTGAGGAGCCTCCGGACGCGGCGACCGCACGCCCCCGGCCGAGGTAGAGCTCGGGGGCGTGTGGTCGGCGGTGTGCGTCAGATGCCGTCCGCGGCGGCGATCCGGCCGTCGCGGACGGCTCCGGCGAAGGCGGCGTGATCGGTCTCGGTCTGGTCGGCGTAGGTTTCGGCGAACGTGACCAGAGCCCGCTCGAAGCGGTTGCCGCCGCCGAGATAGGACGCGATCGCGATGCGGTCGCCCCCGCGGGCATGGGCGCGGGCCAGCGTCCATCCGCAGAGCTGGCCGTAGGCGCCCAGCCCGGCCGGGTCCATCGCGCCGACCACGGCGCTGCCCTTCCAGTCGCGCAGTTGCCGCACGTAGAAGTCGCGGGTGCGCCCGTCGAAACCCGCGACGCTGTGCCATCCGAGGAAGATGTCGCTGGCCGCTTGCATGATCCGCTGGCCGGCGACGACCCGGTGGCCGTCGCTGTCCCAGAGCGGTTCCGCGTCTCCCACGGCGGTGGCCAGGACCGACGGTCCCGCCTCCTTGATCTGCAGCAGAAGGGGGTCGCCGTCGTCGCGGCCGGTGAGCAGGACGATCCAGCACCGGGTGCCGACGCTGCCGACGCCGACCACCTTGCGGGCCATGTCGACGAACTCGAAGGCGTCGAAGAGGCGCCGCCGGTCGTCGGCGAGGCTGTCGCGGTATCCGGCCAGCAGTTCGCGGATCTGGTCCTCCAGGTGCTTGCGGGCCAGGTCGGGCACCAGGTCCCCGACCGGGGTCAGCAGCGGCGGGTCGGCGGCGATCCGCCGCTGCCCGTCCACCAGCGTGGTCAACTTGCGGTACGCGTGCAGGCTGTCCCGGGCGCGTGCCTTGATCCCGGCCCGGGCGAGGCGCCTGCCGCGTTTCCTGCCGAGTTCACGGCCGACCCGCGCGCGCAGCTCATCGATGTCGGCGCGCGCGTACCAGACGTCCAGTTCCCGCATCGCCGCGAAGTCGATCATCGCCTCGCGGTACCTGCGGGCCGTGGCCAGCACGACCGCCGACCGTTCCTTGCGTTTGAACCCGTTGGCCCGGCCGGCCAGGGCAAGGCTGGCCACGAGTCGCTTCACGTCCCACTCGAACGGCCCCGGGTGCGTCTCGTCGAAGTCGTTGAGATCGAAGACGAGGCGGCGCTCCGGTGAGGCGTAGAGCCCGAAGTTGGCCAGGTGGGCGTCACCGCACAGGTCCCCGACCAGCCCGGACGAGGCCGCGGCGGCCAGATCGGCCGCCATGATCACGGCGGCGCCGCGATAGAAGGCCAGCGGGGACGCCAGCATCCGGCCGTGCCGGATCGGCAGCAGCTCCGGCAGGCGCCCGGCCTCCTGTCCGGTGAGCAGCGCCACCGGGTCGGTCCGGCCGCTTGCCGGGACGAACTCGGCGAGCCGCTTCAGGGGGAGACGGTCGCGGGCGGCGGATCCGGCCGCGGCGCGCGCGGCCGGGTCGGCGTGGGTGGGCATGGCGGTCACCGCCGTCCGCCGCCGCCGAAGGTCTCCAGAAGGATCTCCTGCTCACCATCGGTGAGGTTGGTGGCGATCAGCCACTTGCGCAGGCCGTGGAAACGCTCGCCGAGGCGGTCCAGATCGCCGTTCTCGGTGACCAGGAACAGCGCAGACGTCCCCTCGGTGACCTCGGCGCGGATGGTCTCCAGTTGCTCCCGGTCGATGCCGGTTCCCTCGGTCGCCCGCACCAGCGCGCCGATGCCGGCCCCGACCGCGCCGCCGACGACCGGCGCCAGGAAGAGGCCCCCGATGACGACACCCCAGAAGGCGCCCCAGCCGGTGGTCCGCCACGTGCTCTCGTGCTGGTGGTGGGTCGCGGCCTGGGCCGCGCCCTTCGGCCAGACCACCACCGCGTAGTCGATGATCTTCACCAAGCCTTCCGCGGCGGCATGCCGCAGGATGGTGACGGCCTGCTCGGCGCGGTCGGGCTCGTCGAACTTCCACACCGTGAACGTGGTCATGACTGCTCCTCTGGTTTGCCGACGCCGTCATCGTCGGCCCCGCCGGTCCGCCCTCACCTCATCCCGGGGGAGCGACCCGGCGGGTGGGCCGCCGGCGAGGAGGCCGTTCAGCCAGCGGGTCGACGGGTCGATGTCGACCAGCAGACCCTTGGCGAGCAGCGTGAGCGGGATGGCCAGCAGGGCGCCGAGCGCGCCCAGGACCCAGGCCCAGAACACCAGGGACAGGAACGAGACGGTCGCGGACAGTCCCACCGCGTCACCGACGATCTTCGGTTGGATCACCGACTGGATGATGAAGTTGACCCCGCAGTAGACGGCGACCACCCACAGCATCAACTCCGGCCCGCCCTCAAGCAGACCGAGCAGCGCGGGCGGAACCAGCCCGATGACGAAGCCGATGTTGGGAATGTAGTTGGTGATGAACGACAGCAGCCCCCACAGCAGCGGCAGCGGGATCCCCAGGCCCCACAGCAGCACCGTGTCGAAGACCGCCACGATCAGCCCGAACACCGTGGACACCAGCAGGTAGCTGCGGGTTCCCCCGGCGAACGAGCGCAGCGCCGCGACCACCTGTGGCCGCTCGGGCGCGACGGCCCGCAGCCGGGCCGGGAAGTGCACCGTGTCGAGGCACATGAACAGCAGGACGGCGAGCAGGAACACGGCGTTTGAGAACACCCCGGCCACGCCGCCGAACAGGGCCTCGGCGAAACGCACGAGGGAGCCGGTGTCCACCCCCGCCACCGCGCCCCGCAACTGCTCCACGTCGACGCCCAGCCCGCCGAGCGTCCGCACCAGATCGTCGCGGAGCGCCACGAATGGGGCCTGGTACTCCGGCAGGAGATCGACCAGCCTCGCGACCGAGATCGCCAGCGCCCCGCCGAGCGCGAACAACCCCAGGTAAACGGTGGTGACGGTGACCGTCAGGGCCAGCCAGGCCGGAGCGCCGCGCCGGCGCAGCCAGGCCGTGAGCGGACTGACCGTGACGGCCAGCATCAACGCCAGGAACACCGGCCCGACCAGCTCGGCGACGCCGCGCAGCCCGGCCACCACCACCACGGCGCATGCCGAGCCGAGCAACACCAGCACGCCACGGGGAAAAGCCGGCGGGCCGGCCGGGCCTGCGCCGTTGGCGCGTGCGGCAAGCCGCGGCAGGTGCTGCCGCGGCTGCCGGACCACCAGGCGGGTCATGCTCCGCACCGGCCGGGACCGCTCCCTCGTTCGGTCCCGGCCGGGCGGAAGTCAGTACTTGATCTCACGGCCGTGGACGGTGAGGGCATAGATCACCAGTACGTCCATGACGATCACGATCGTGGACCAGATCGGATAGGCCGGAAGGAACGCCATGTTCACCAGGGAACTCAGCACCGCGATGACGACGCCGACCACGCGCGCCCAGGTCTGGCCGGCCAGGATGCCGAGCCCGGCGCCCACCGCGGCCAGGCCGAGGCCGAGATGGGTCCAGCCGTAGGCGCTGTAGTCCACCGGCACCACCAGACCACTGCTGGTGGTCAGGTAGAAGTCGTCGCGGAACAGGGCGACCAGCCCTTCGATCGCCTGGAAGGAGCCGAGCATCAGCAGCATGACGCCGGCGAAGACCACCAGTCCCACCCATCCGCTCGGCCGCCGCCGGCCGGAGGGCACGTACGGCTCGTCGTACGACTGCCGCGCCTCTGTGTCGGTCATGATCTCTCCCAAGTCAGGGGATTCGACGTTGCGGACCGATCATGTGGCCGGGCGTCGGCGGGCACGCCATCCGCAGCGGATGAAACACCCGCCACGCGGCGCAGGCAGATCACCTCCACACCCGACCGGTCCAGCCGGGTGAGCAACCGCTGAAGGTCGGCGTCGGTGAGCTTCCCGCGGATGGTGCACTGCCGCGGCAGGGTCCGGTGGCGCAGGCCACCGAGCGCCATCCGGAGCAGCGGGCCGAGGAATCCGTATACCCGGATCTGATAGTGCTCGTGCATAACTTCTCCCTTGTGCCGGTGCCGGACGGTTCCCGGCGACCCTTCCGGGCCGACCCGGGACGCTGCCTCCCCCCGCCTGGATGAGCGGGCGGGCGACCGATCGCGAGTTCACCCCTGCGGGGGGAGGACCGTCGATGTCCGCCGTGGCTGACTGATCGGGACTCGCAGGTAGGAGAGGAGCACGACATGGCAACTCTGGTGGCCATCGGGTATCCCGACGAGACCACGGCGACGGCGGCGTCGCTGGAGGCGAACCGCCTGGCAAGGGATCTGATCATCCAACCGGACGCGATCGCGACGATCATCCGGGACCGGGAGGGCAAGTTCCACGTGACGACCAACCATCACGCGGTGGGAGGAGGCGCCACCTGGGGCATGTTCTGGGGCCTGTTGTTCGGGATGCTGTTCTTCATCCCGATTCTCGGCATGGCCGTCGGCGCGGGCCTCGGGGCTCTGACCGGCAAGCTCGCCAAGGGCGCCATCAACCGGGAGTTCCAGGACCGGATCCGCGAGGAGTTGCAGCCGGGCACCTCGGCGCTGTTCCTGGTGGTCGAGTCGGTCACGCCGGACAAGGCGGTGGAATCGCTGAGCAGGTTCGGCGGCACGGTGCTGAAGTCCTCGCTTCCGAAGGAGACCGAGGCCGAACTGCAGGAGGCGCTGCACGGCGGCGAGCAGCGGTAGAACGTTCCGGCACACCGGACGCCGCCCGGATCTCCGGGCGGCGTCCTCGTGTCTTCGCGCCGGCCGTCCTTCTCCAGACCGCGTTTGCCTCATGAGACAAACGCGATCGGATAGTGCCGACGGCGGTTGCGGGTGAAACGGATGTCAGTTTCCGAGGTGGTCGGCACTATTGACCGCACTTCTGTGCACCACTACGGTCCGTCGACCGACAGGGCGGCGAACTCGGTGTACGCCTGGGGTGAACTCACCGAGCCGGCCGAACTCGGACTGGTTGTCGACGTCTGTCGACGTCACCGCAGGCCAGGACAAACCATCCAGGCCACCGTTCGCCCGCACCCCGGCCCGCTGTTCGCCCTACGCCTGACCGATACCTGCTGTTCACGGCTGGTAGCCGGAGCTCAAGCGCGCTCTGACTGAGGCAGGGAGGCTTGACCTTGACGTAACGTCAACGTCTCTAATGGGGCCATGCGTATCGGCGAGTTAGCCGCGCTGGTCGGAGTGACCACCCGTACCGTGCGCCACTATCACCATCTCGGGTTGCTGCCCGAGCCGGAGCGGACCCCCGGCGGCTACCGCGACTACCGGCTGCGCGACGCGGTCCTGCTCGCCCGGGTCCGCCGCCTCGCCGAGCTCGGTCTGTCCCTCGATGAGATCCGCGACGTGCTCGCCGACGACCAGGGCCGCGAGCTGCGCGAGGTGCTCACCGATCTGGACGCCGACCTGGCCCGCCAGCAGGACGCCATCGCCGCCCGCCGGGCCCGGCTGGCCGCGCTACTGGCCGAGGCCGACCTCAACCTCGACACCACGGTCGCCCCCGACCTGGGGGACCTGCTGCACGACATCCACCCCGCCGGCTCCGCGTTCGCCGCGCTCGATCGCGACATGTTGTCGCTGATCGACACCGGCGCCGACCCGGCCGCCCGGGAACAGATCATGGCGATGCTCCAGCCGCTCACCGCATCGGACGCGCGGGGCCGGGGCCACGCCCTCACCGCGCGGATGGACGCGATTGCCGGTGCGGACCCGTCCGATCCGCGGGTCGCCGCGCTCGCCGCCGAGTTCGCGGCCCATCTGCCCGCCGAGATGGCCGCGGCGATGGTGGCCGGCCTCGAACAGGCGGAGACCAGCCACTGGCTGGCCCTGATGACCTCCGAACTCGCCCCAGCCCAGGTCGAGGTGCTGCGCCTGATGGTGACGATGCTCAAGGAGCGCGCATGATGCTGAAGATCGCCCGAGTGGCTCTTTTCGCGATTTTGCCGGCGGAGGTGATGCTCGTCGTCCTGCTGGTCTCCGGCGTCGCGCTGCCCCGCCCGGTCGTCATTGCCGCCGAGCTGGTCGTGCTGACAGTTCTCCTGCTGGAGGCGTCGGTGCTGTGGCGGCGTTACCGCGCTCTGCGGCAGGACGGCGCCAGGCGCAGATCGGCGCTGCGCGGCGCATGCGAGCAGATCGTGCCCGAGAAGGTACGGCGGGTCATGGGTTTCGAGGTCAAGGGCATGGTCAGCCTGATGCTCTGGGCCGGTCGTCGCCGACACGGGGTGCCGCCGGGCGCCGTGACACTGTCGTATCACCGCGAGCAGACGATGCTCATGTCCGGGTTCCTGTTCGCCTGCGTGGTCGAGCTCGTATGCGTGGAGGTCCTGCTGCGCGCGCTGGACGCCCCGGCTGTGCTGCGCGGAGTGCTACTCGCGCTAGGCGCGTACGGCGTCCTGTTCGCACTGGCCGTCATCGCTGGCCTCATCACCCGCCCGCACGTCGTCACCGCAGACGAGCTGCGCCTCCGCTACGGCGTGTTCTTCGATCTGCGCATCCCTCGTCACCTCGTCGCCGGGGTGCAGCACATGCGCAACTACAACGAGACCGGCACGATGACGACGGACGGTGATTGCCTGGTCTTGGCTGCGAACAGCCAGACCAACCTGATCGTCGAGCTCGCCGAGACCGTTGTCGCGGTACGCCCGCTGGGGCGGCGCGAGCATGTCCGCGTACTGCGGTTCTTCGCCGACGACCCGTCGGCCGCCGTCGAGGCGCTACGGCGGTCCCGGGACTCGGCTGCCATCGGGCCAGCCGGTCGGGCAGGGTGGCGGGCGCCACCTGGGTAGGCAGTTCCGGCATCTTTGAAGCACGCGTCCGATATGAGTACACCACAATCCCCACCAACGCCACCCGCCCCGAGCTCGACGAGATGATCGCGTTCGTCCGCGACGGCGGCACCGTCCTCGTGCACGCGATGGACCGCCTCGCCCGTAACCGCGACGACCTTGCCGCCTTCTCCGGCTTAGCGGGACTCTCCGAACGTTGGTCCTCAAGGGCCTTGTCAGTGCGGGCGTCGACGGTCACGAGCAGTGTGGCCACGAGGAACAGCAGACCTCCGACCAGAAACCACGGCTCGTACAGGCCGACGGACAAGCGCAGCGTGGTCGCCGACCTGCGAGCCGATCACCGATGCGTGGTGCTCGAGCTCCCACTCGGAGCGCATCGCCTGCCGATGAACGCCGACGCCGACTCAGCTCGCGTGGCCTGGCCACGCTCGGTCAACTTCGGTCTCATGGTCAAGCGCCCGGTGCCCGACGGCATCATGGACGCCTGGCTGGCGCCGTCCCTCGGTTCCAGCGAGATCCGCCGCGACCTGCTCAAGTACCTCCGCGCCACCCGCCGCGGCGAGTACGTGGAAGCCGCCGGGAAGCTCGCCGGACTCACCAAACCGGCTCTGGTGCGGTGGGGGCCGGAGAACGCCATGATGCGCCCGGAGAACGGAGGCGGCCTGGTCGAGGTCGCCGACAGCTTCACCCTCATGCCGGAGGACCAGCCGCAGGTGTGCGCCAAGGAGATCCGTTCTTTCGTCACCGGTCCCTGACAGGCGCGGGGACGGGACGTCGCGGTCGGGTGGCCGGCGACACCTGCCCGGTCATCGGGTGCTCCGGTCGACGCGCATGACAATCTCTCAACGCCACCTGGCGCGGCTGGATACGAGCAAAATCAACGCGTTTCATCCCTGGCGGGGGACGTGGGAGGCGCCTGGGGGGCCGAGCCTGACCGCATGTCCATCACCGAGACGGAAACCGGCGCCGAGCAGCGGCGCCTTCACGACACCGACACCGCGGCCGCGCCATGGCGGCGGTGGGGGCCGTACCTCAGCGAACGGCAGTGGGGCACGGTCCGCGAGGACTACAGCCCGGGCGGCGACGCCTGGGAGCACCTCAGTCATGACGCGGCGCGATCCCGGGCGTACCGGTGGGGCGAGGACGGCATCGCCGGGTTCAGCGACGACCAGCAGTCGCTCTGCCTGGCGCTGGCGATGTGGAACGGCCGCGACCCGATCCTCAAGGAGCGGTTCTTCGGCCTCACCAACGCCGAGGGCAATCACGGCGAGGACGCCAAGGAGCACTGGTTCTACGTCGACGCCACGCCGACCCACTCCTACCAGCGGATGGTGTACAAGTATCCGCACGCCGCCTTCCCCTACGAGGATCTGGTCGCCACCAACCGGGCACGCGGCCGCGGCGAGTTCGAGTACGAGTTGCTCGACACCGGAATCTTCGCCGAGGACCGGTACTTCGACGTGGTCGTCGAGTACGCGAAAGCCGGCCCGGAGGACATCCTGGCGCGGGTGACGGTGCACAACCGGGGCCCGGAGGCGGCGAGTCTGCGCCTGCTGCCCACCGTCTGGTTCCGCAACACCTGGTCCCGGGACCGCCCGGAACCGAAGCCGGTGCTGGGGGCGAGACCCGGCACGCCCGGGCTCTCCGTCGCCGAAGCCGTCCATCACCGGCTCGGCAGCAGGTGGTTCGGCGTGCTGGGCGGGCCCGCCCTGCTGTTCACCGAGAACGAGTCGGCCGGATCCGGGCCCTACGTGAAGGACGCGTTCGACCGCTACGTCGTGCACGGGGAGACCGGTGCGGTGAACCCGTCCGGCACGGGCACCAAGGCCGCCGCGGACATCAGCCTCGACGTGCCGGCCGGCCGGTCCGCCACGATCCGGTTCCGCCTCAGCGACGAGCTCTTCACCGGCGCCGCCGGTGACACTCGTGCCTTCGACGCCGTCGTCGACCGGCGGCGGGCGGAGGCCGACGAGTTCTACGGCGCTCTGCTCGCCCCGCAGCTCGGTGACGCCGAGCGCCAGGTGGCCCGGCAGGCGCTGGCCGGGATGTTGTGGAGCAAGCAGTACTTCGGCTACGACGTCGAACGCTGGCTCACCGAGCACGGCCGGGACCCACTGGCCGCGCGGGACATCCGCAACGGCGACTGGTTCCACATGATCTGCCACGACGTGATCTCGATGCCGGACACGTGGGAGTACCCCTGGTTCGCCGCCTGGGATCTGGCGTTCCAGTCGATCGCGCTGGCCATGGTCGACGTCGGTTTCGCCAAGGGTCAGCTCGACCTGCTGCTGAGCCGGCGCTACCTGCACCCGAACGGCCAGATCCCGGCCTACGAGTGGAATTTCAGCGACGTCAACCCGCCGGTGCACGCCTGGGCCACCCACCTGGTCTACGAGCTGGACAAGAGCCGCAACGGCCGGGGTGACCACGCGTGGCTGGAGGGCGTCTTCCACAAGCTGTCGAAGAACTTCACCTGGTGGGTGAACCGCAAGGACCACGACGGCAACAACGTCTTCCAGGGCGGCTTCCTCGGTCTCGACAACATCGGAGTCTTCGACCGCAGCGCGCCGCTGCCCACCGGCGGCTACCTGGACCAGGCCGACGGCACCGCGTGGATGGCGCTCTACTGCCAGAGCATGCTGCAGATCGCCCTGGAACTGGCCGTCCAGGATCCGGTCTACCTGGAACAGGCGCAGACGTACTTCGAGCATTTCGCCTGGATCGCGGTCGCGGTCGGCCACGAGACCGGCAGCGCCGCCATGTGGGACGAGGAGGACGGCTTCTTCTACGACCTGCTCCGGCTGCCGGACGGCCGCGCCGAACGGCTGCGGGTGCGTTCCCTGGTCGGGCTGCTTCCGCTCGCCGCGGTCACGGTGTACGAGACCGCGGTGACCTCGCGCTACCCGCAGCTGATCGAGGGCGTGCAGGACTTCGTGAACCGGCACCCCAGCGTCAGTTCGGTGCTGTCCCGGGGCCGGGCACAGGGCCGGCAGGGTGAGCACCTGCTGGCGTTGTTCGACGAGAGCCGGCTGCGGCGAATCCTGACCCGGCTGCTCGACGAGGAGGAGTTCCTCAGCCCGTACGGCATCCGCTCGCTCTCCCGGCACCACCGTGACCACCCGTTCGAGTTCCGGGTGGCGAACCGGACCTACACGGTCTCCTACCAGCCGGCGGAGTCGGACAGCGGCATGTTCGGCGGCAACTCCAACTGGCGCGGGCCGATCTGGTTCCCGGCCAACGCCCTGGTGATCCGGGCCCTGATGAACCTGTACGTCGGTTACGGCGACGACTTCACGGTGGAGTGCCCGACCGGTTCCGGGGTGAAGATGACGCTGTTCGAGGTGGCGCGGGAGATCTCCGAGCGGCTGACCCGGATCTTCCTGCCCGGTCCGGACGGCCGTCGTCCCTGCTATGGCGGCCAGGACATCTTCGCGACCGAGCACTGGCGCGACCTCATCACCTTCAGCGAGTACTTCCACGGCGACAACGGGGCCGGCCTGGGCGCCGCCCACCAGACCGGCTGGACCGGCCTGGTCGCCGTCTTCCCGAACGTCTTCGCCGGACTGGCCGGTGTGGACCTGCTGGACCACGGCATGACCGGGGTCCTGCACGAGATGCCCGGAAGGGGCGATCAGCGATGAACGGATGGCCGTCGGCGCCGGCGATCTACGAGATCTCCACATGGCCGTGGCTGACCGGCCTGAGCCGGCGTTACGGACGTGAGGTCACCCTTGGTGACGTGCCGGGCGAGGTCTGGGACGAGGTGGCGCTGCCCGGTGTGGACGCGGTCTGGCTGATGGGCGTCTGGGAGCGCAGCCCCGCCGGCCTGGCGGTGGCGCGGGCCGACGAGTCGCTGCAGGACTCCTTCCGGGCGGCGTTGCCTGATCTGAGCCCGGCCGATGTGGTCGGTTCGCCGTACTGTGTGCGCCGCTACCGGGCCGACGGGCGACTGGGCGGCCCGGCCGGGCTGGCCGCGGCCCGGGCCGAATTGCGGGCCCGCGGCGTCCGGCTGGTGCTGGACTACGTGCCGAACCACGTGGCGCCGGACCATGTGGCGACCTTCGAGCATCCGAGCTGGTTCGTGCAGGGCTCCCCGGCCGACCTGGCCCGGGACCCGCGGGGCTGGTTCACCGCGGCCGGGCGGGTCCTCGCGCACGGCCGGGATCCGTACTTCCCGCCGTGGCCGGACGTCGCACAGCTCAACGCCTTCGACGCCGGGCTGCGGGAGGCGACGGCGGCGGTGCTCGGCGAGATCGGGGAGCAGTGCGACGGCGTCCGCTGCGACATGGCGATGCTGCTCACCAACGAGGTGTTCGCCCGCACCTGGGGCACCAGTGTGGGGCCGGCTCCGGCGGAGGAGTTCTGGCCGTTCGTCCTCGACCGGGTCCATGCCCGCCATCCGGACCTGGTGCTGATCGCCGAGGCGTACTGGGACATGGAGTGGACGCTGCAAAGGCAAGGCTTCGACTTCTGCTACGACAAGCGCCTCTACGACCGGCTGGTGCATGAGGACGCGGAGTCGCTGCGCAAGCATCTCGCCGCGGACCGGGACTACCAGGACGGGCTGATCCGGTTCCTGGAGAACCACGACGAGCCTCGGGCGGCGGTGACGATGCCGGGCGGGCGGGGCCGGGCGGCGGCGGTGGCCGTCGCCACCCTGCCGGGAGCCGTCCTGTGGCACGACGGGCAGTTCGACGGCAGGCGTACGCGTCTGCCGGTGTTCCTGGCCCGTTTCCCGGACGAGCCCGCGGACCCGGACCTGGCGGCGTTCTACCGCCGTCTGCTGGCGGTGGCCGGGCCGGTGCGGCGGGGGGAGTGGCGGATGCTCGAAACCCGGGGATGGCCGGACAATCCGTCTCATCGCGACGTGCTGGCCTGGGCCTGGCATGACGAGGCGCCCCACCACCTGGTCGTGGTCAACTTCAGTGACCATTCGGCGCAGGCACGGATCGAGCTGCCCTGGCCCGCGCTGGCCGGGCGCTCCTGGCAGTTGACCGATCTGCTGGACGGCCGGGTCTTCGAGTGGGACGGCGACGAACTCGCCGGGGCGGGGCTCTACGTCGACCTGCCCGCCTGGGGATCACATATTGTGACGCTCCGTTAATAGGACGGACACGGAAAGTCGCCGGACTATCCGATCCGGACGATGTGCGGCTTCTGCGCCCGGACGAATCTGAACGAGAAGATCAGACGGGGTGACATCGGAGGTCGCAGCGTGCCCATCGAAGCGTTCACTGATCCGGACAATTCCCTTCTCGCCTCCAAATTCGTCGTCCCCGCGGCCCCGCCCTTCATGGTGGCCCGGCCCGCCCTGCTCGACCGGGTGACCGAGGGCGTCCAGGCCCCGGTCACCCTGATCACCGGGCTGGCCGGGAGCGGCAAGACGCAGCTGCTGGCCTCCTGGGCGCGCAGTGGGGCGGTGAACTGGCCGGTCGCGTGGATCACCCTGGAACAGGGCGACGAGCAGGTGACGACCTTCTGGACCTACGTGTCCGAAGGGCTGCGCCGGGCGGGGGTGCCGGTCCCGGTCGTGCCCGGCGGTGTGGTCACCCGAGCCGTCCTCGGCCGTCTCGCGGCGGCCGTCGCCGATCATCCCAGCCCGGTCGTGCTGATCCTGGACGGAGCCTCCCAGCTTCCCGGCCGGGACTGGGCGGCCGGGCTGGAATACCTGCTCAGCCACGTGGACCGGTTACGCGTGGTGCTCACCGGCCGCTGGGACCCGCCGCTGCCGCTGTACCGGTACCGCCTGGCCGGGCAGTTGCACGAGATGCGCACCGCCGACCTGGCGTTCACCTTGCCGGAGGTGGACCGCCTGATGCGCCTGCACCGCGTCGACCTGGCCGAGCCTGAACTGGCCGCCGTCCTGGAACGCACCGAGGGCTGGGCCGCCGGGATCCGGCTCTGCGCCTGCGCTCTGCAGGGCAGCGCCGACGTGCGGAGCCTGGTCGGCACCATCAGCGGCGACCAATCCACCATCGCCGAGTACTTCGTCGGTGAGGTGCTGCGCCTGCAACCGCCGGAGACCCGGCGTTTCCTGCTGGAGACCAGCATGCTGGGCACCTTCTCCCCGGAGCTGGCGGCCGCGGTCACCGCCAACTCCGCGGCGCCGCGCATGCTGGCCGAGTTGACCAGGGTCAACGCGTTCGTCCAGCCGGTCGGCGCGGGCACCGGCATGTACCGGTACCACCAGCTGTTCGCCGAACTGCTGCGCGCCCAGCTCGCCTGGAGTGAACCGGACGAGGTCACCCTGCTGCACCAGCGGGCGGCGATGTGGCTGGCCGCCCGGGGACACCTGACCGAGGCGGCCGGGCACGCGGTACGAGCCGGCGACTGGGGTGGCGCGGCCGGCATGGTGATCGACGACTACGCCTTCGGCGACCTCGTCATCGCGGGCAGCACGGGACGGCTGGGGGCGCTCTTCGCCCAGCTTCCCGAGCACCTCGAGGCGCCCGAGGCGGTGCTGATCCGCGCCGGGCTGGCGTACGGCGACGGCGACCACTCCCGCGCGGCCGAACAGTTCACCTACGCCGGCAAGCTTCTCGGCGCGCGCGGCGGCGCGTTCGGTGACGGGCTCACCCTGGCCTGCCTGCTGATGCGGTTGCTGCTGCTGCCCTACGGGCCCGAAGCGGAGCAGGTGGCCCAGCTCGCCCCGGCCGCCAAGGCCCTTCTCGAGGGGGCGCCGGAGCACCGGCTCGCCCGGCACCCCGAACTGCGGATGCTGCTGCTCGCCGCCGAGGGTCTGGCCCGCAGCGGCAGCGGATCGGTCGACGAGGCGGCCCGCGCGCTGGCGGAGGCGGCCGAGACGGCGCTGCCCGGGGCCGAAGCCGTGCGGCTGTCCTGCCTGGAGCATCTGGCGCTGCTGGAGGCGTACCGCGGGCGGCTGGGCCGGGCCGAGACGATCGGACGCCAGGCGGTCGAGCTGGCCACCCGGTGCGGGCTGGGCCGGGATCGATGGCCCGCGACCGCCGAGGTGGCACTGGCCTGGGTGGCGCTGGAGCGCTATGAGATCGAGAGCGCGGACCGGCATCTGAGAGCCGCGCAGCCGCTCTGCGGGCCCGGGGTCACCGGCCCGGCGCCGACCGGGTTCGCGCTGGTCCGGGCACGCCGCCTGCAGACCCGGGGTGAGTTGCGGCAGGCGGTCGACGTGCTGGCCGCCGCCGGTGAGAACAGCGACGGGGCGCCCCGGTGGCTCACCGGCGAGATCCGGCTGAACCAGGCCCGCCTGCTGATCGCGGCGGGCCGGGTGGGCGAAGCCGGCGAGTTGCTGGCCGGCTGCCCCGAGCGGGCCACCCCGGACGCGGCGGTGACGCGGGCCGCGGTTCTGCTGGCACAGGGGCAGCCGGCCGCGGCGCAGGAGGTGGCCCGCACCGTCGTCGATGCCGCCGGGGTTCCCGCGCCGGTCGCTCTCGACGCCTGGCTCCTGCTGGCGATGCTGGCGGCCGGGCGTGAGGACGCGCCCGGCGCCCGGGAGTCGTTGCGCAGAGCCCTGCGGGTGGCGGCCCCGGAGTCGTACCGCCGGCCGGTGCACCAGGTGTGGAGCGAGCTTCGCAAGCTGCTGCGCGACGACGAGCGGCTGGCGTGGCAGTACCGGTCGCTGGGAGCCGCTTCCGAAGGCGGGGCCGCGGTCACCGACCCGGTCGTGGTGGAGCGGCTGAGCCGCCGGGAACTGGACGTGTTGCGCGGCATGGCCGAGATGCTGCCGACCGAGGAGATCGCCGCGTCGATGTACGTATCGGTCAACACGGTGAAGACCCACGTCCGCAGCATCCTGCGCAAACTGTCCGCGTCCCGGCGCAACGAGGCCGTGCGCCGGGCACGGTCGCTCCACCTGATCTGAGGGCGCCGTGCCACCGGGCCGTGGGCGCGAGCGCGGAGGTCACCACGATCTCGGCGCGGATCCGGACGGTCCACCGCGGCGGAGAGGCGCCGAGGGGGACGAAGTGGGGCGCACGGTGGCCCGGGCGGCAGGGCCGTGCATCGAAGCTAGTGATTGTTTCGGCCGGGAACGGCGTTCACAGCGATGGACACCGCCGGGGTCACCGTTTCGCGGACGGTGTCCACCGGCATGTCCTCCGGGGTCTTTGGGGGCAAGATGCGAGATCATGTACGCGTTCGCGCGGCCGTGTCGATTCCGGTGGTCCACACCGTGCCACCGCGGCTTCCGGCCGGATTGATCTGGCGGCCACGGCTGGCCGCGGCCGTCGACACCGGCGTGCAACGGGCGGCGACGCTGCTGTGTGCCGGCCCCGGCTGGGGCAAGACCGCGCTCGCCGCCTCATGGGCCGTGGCCCGGTCGTTGTCCGGCCCGGTCGCCTGGCTCACCCTCGACGCGCAGCACAACGACCCGTACGCGTTCTGGTCCGACCTGATCCTCGCGCTTCGCACCGCGGGCGCGATCCCGCCCGGACGTTCCTTCCCGGACCGCGGACCGACCTCCGTAGCGCAGGAGCCCGCCTTCCGCCGGGCCTTCGCCGCCGGTGTCACCGGCCTGTCGGCGCCGGTGGTGGTGGTTCTCGACGGCCTGCACGAGGTGACCGACCGGCGGGTCGTCAGCGGCATCAGCGGGATGCTCCAGCATCTCTCCGAGCGGCTGCGATTCGTGCTGATCTCCCGCCGGGCGCCGGCTCTGCCCGTGCACCGGCTGCGGGTCACCGGCGACCTCACCGAGATCCGCCAGGCGGATCTCGCCTTCCGCCTCGACGAGGCCGCCGATCTGCTCGGCGTCCGGGGCCGCACCATGGCGCCGGGGACGCTCGCCGAGATCGTCCGGCGGATGGAGGGATGGGCGGCGGGTCTGCGGCTCGCCTTCGACACCCCGGATCCGGCCGGAGCCGACGAGATCGTCGAGGACTACCTGATCCGGGAGGTGATGTCGGAACGGCCCGCGGACATCCGGCGGTTCGTGATGCAGACCAGCATCACGGACCGGATCTGCGGGGACCTCGCCGACGCGGTCACCGGCGGATCGCGGGGCCACGAGACCCTGGAGAGCCTGACCCGGGAGAACATGTTCGTGGAGCGGTCCGGCGCCGGCCGATGGTTCCGGTACCACCCGCTCTTCCGGTCGGCACTGCGACGGCGCGTCGCCCGTCAGTTGCCCGACGCGCTGCCGGAACTGCACCTGGCAGCGGCACGCTGGTACGAGCGGGACGGCAACGGGCTGTCCGCCCTCACCCATGCCATCGAGGCCGGGAACTGGGATCTGGCCGGCCGGATCGTCGTCCGGCGAGGGCTGCCGCTGTTCGGCTCCGCCGACCGCCAGGAATTCACCGACGTGCTCCGCCGTATCCCGCCGGCGCGGCTCACGGAGACGGCCGAACTCGCGGTGTGCGCGATCCTCCTCGCCTACGCCAGGGGCGATCTCGCCGCGGTGCCGCATCGCCTCGCTCTGGCCCGCGCCCTGCTCGTGAACCGTGACGAGGCGGCACGTTCCGAGGTCAGCATGGCGCTCGCGCTTCTGGAGGCCAGCGTGGTCACCCGGTGGCACGGCGACATGCCGCGTCTCGCCCGGTCCTCCACCGACCTGCTCGGCGACCTCGCCCGGCTCTCCTGGGACCAGGCGCCGTCACTTCTGCAGTACCGGGCCATGACGCTGAACAACAAGGGCGCCGCCCTGCTCTGGAGCGACCGCTTCGACCGGGCCGACCGCTACCTGTGGGCGGCGGTGACCGCCGCCCGGACCGCGAGATCCCCGATCTTCGAGATCAACTCGCTGGCGCTGCTCGCCCAGTTGGCCGTTCAGCAGGGCGCGCTGCGGGAGGCCGCGGAGCACGCGGCGGCGGCCGACGGCATCGCCTGCCGGATCGACGCGCGGGGCCGGATCGCGGTCGCGCCGGCCTACCTGGCTCAAGCGATGATCGAGTCGGAGCGGGGCCGGGAGCCCGAGGCCGAGGATGCGCTGCGCCACGGGCTGCACGCCATGGGGGCGATCCCGGAAGCGGCTCTGTCGATCGTGGCCGGTCTGATCCGGGTGCGGCTCACCCTGGACCGCGGCGAGGCGGCGAGCGCCCGGGCGATGCTGACCCAGCTGCGGACCGAGGCCGGGCCGCCGCTGGCCGCCCCGCTGCTGGACCGCCTGCTCGACCTCGCGGGCGCGGAGATCCGGCTCGCGCTGGGCGATCCGGAACCGGTCCTGGTGAGGTACGGCGGCCGGCCGGACCTCTCCGCCGCCGAGCAGGTCTGCCTGGCCCGGGCACACCTCGCCGGAGGCGACCTGCCGGCCGCCGAACGTCTGCTGGAGTCGGTGCGGCACGGCTCGGACCGGGTCTCCGCGGTCGGCGCCTGGATCCTCACCGCGCTCGCCGCCGACACCCAGGGCCGCAGCTCGGCGGCGAGCGAGGCTCTCTCGATGGCTCTGGCGCACGCCGAGCCGGATCGGATCCGCCGGCCGTTCCGCACCTACGACGCTCAACGGGTGCTGGTCCTGGCGGAGCGCCAGCAGTGGCTCACCGAACTGCGCGGCGCCGCCGGTGACAGCGTGCTCGGCGAGATCACCGCCGAGATCCCGGTGATCGCCTCAGCGCCGGCCGTCGAACCGCTTAGCGAACGCGAGGTGGACGTGCTGCAGTTCATGCCCACCGTGCTGACCGCGGCGGAGATCGCCAAGAACCTGGGCATCTCGGTGAACACCGTGAAAGCGCACATGCGGTCGATCTATCGCAAGCTCGGCGCCGGGCGCCGGCGTGAAGCCGTGGTCACCGCCCGCCAGGCCGGACTGATCTGAGCGGCCTCACCCACCCGGGGTGATGCCGGTGGATGCCGGCATCACCCAGCCTGGGCCCATGACCGACACCGCGGCGCAAACCTTGCCCGACACCGCCGGCGAGCTACGCTCGCTGCCCTTCCCCTGGTGGACCGTTCTGCTCACCGGCCTGTGCGCGGTGGCGCTCGGGCTCGCCGTGCTGATCTGGCCGGACCTCTCGCTGCGGATCATGGCCGCGCTCACCGGCGTCTGGCTGTTGCTCTCCGGCCTGGTCCGGATCATCGTGGCGTTCCTGCCCACCGGTGGCGGCGTCGGCCGGCACCTGCTGTCCGGCGTCGTCGGCCTCCTGTCGCTGGTCGCCGGGCTGTTCTGCGTGCGGAACCTGGTCACCGGCCTGGCCGTGCTGGCAGTCGTCTTCGCGGCCACCTGGATCCTCAGCGGGCTGGCCCTGGTGCCGGCGGCCGTTGCCGCCCACGGCGCCCAGCGTGCCGTACTCGTGGTCGTGGTCGTGATCTCCATCGCGGCCGGAACCGTCTTCGTCATCACACCCACGCTGTCGCTCGGCGCCCTGGTGCTGATGACCGGCATCGGCAGCCTGGTCGTGGGCCTCGCCGAGGTGGTGCTCGCCTTCTACCTGCGCGGCGTCCGGCAGTGACCACGGCCGCGTGATCGCCCGGCCCAGCACGGCGGAGAGCAGCAGGCAGAACGAGAGCACATAGAGCCAGCCGATGTAGGTGAAAGCCAGGCCGATGGTCCCGTACCGGTCGGTGCTGGACTGGAGGGCCCGCGGCAGGTAGATGGTGCCGGCCGCGCGCACTCCCACCATGATCAGCGCGAACGTGGCGCCGGCGGGCAGCAGCCGCCGCCACGGCACCACCGGCCCGAGCAGGATCCGTGGCAGCAGGACGGCGAGCGCGATGTCGGCCAGCCCGGCGAGGACCACCGCGCCGATCCGCGGGGCGGGCATCGTGCCGGTCAGGCCGCTGAGCAGCCGCGCGGCGATCAGGAAACCCGCCAGCAGCAGGACGGTGCCGATCTGCCAGCCCGTCGAGGCCGCGCCGGCGCGGCGTCCCGGCACCCGCCAGACCATCCGGTACGCCCGTACCAGCGCCCGCGCCAAGCCGGTCGCCGACAGGATCACGATGAGGCAGCCGGCCAGCCCGAACGCGTTGCTCCGGCTGCCGCTCAACGCCTCGCCCATCAACCGCGCGCTGGCATCCGGCAGCCGGACCAGATCGTCCAGATGCTCGCCGGCCCGGCCGCCGAGCAGCGCCCCCAGCATGATCAGCAGCGGGAAGACCGAGGTGAAGGCCTGTGCCGCCAGCGTCATCGAGCGATCGAAGATCTGCACCCGGCCCAGTTCGCCGAGGATGTGCAGCAGCACGCCCCCGGCCCGGTTCCGCAGGACGGCGGCGGCCCGAGCCCGGAACCTGAGCGGGACGGCGGCGAGCATTCTCCCGGCGGCGAGGTCACGGTCAGGCTCGGTCACCCCGCCATGGTCGGCGGCCGGAACGACCGGCGGCATCATCCGCCGGGGGTGAGCCCGGCCCGCCGCCGGGACGGAGACGATGGCGGCCACCCCTTCACCGAGGAGATCCGCCATGTGCCGCTGGCTGGCCTATTCCGGTACGCCGATCCGGCTCGACGAACTGCTCTACCGCCCCCGTCACTCGCTGATCGACCAGAGCCTGCACGCCCGTCTGGGCGTCGAGACCACCAACGGCGACGGGTTCGGCGTCGGCTGGTACGTCGCGGACAGCATGGCCGAACCGGCCCTGTACCGCGGCACCGGCCCGGCCTGGAGCGACGCCAACCTGCGGGAGATCGCCCGGTCCACCACGTCACCGCTGTTCCTGGCACATGTCCGCGCCAGCACGGGGACGCCGGTGCAGCAGACCAACTGCCACCCGTTCCGGTTCCAGAACTGGCTGTGGGTGCACAACGGATCGATCCGGGATTTCGCCCTGCTCAAGCGGGACCTGGTGCTCGCCGTCGACCCGGAGCTCTACCCGGCGATGACCGGCTCCACCGACTCCGAGGTGATGTTCCACCTCGCCGTGACCTACGGGTTGCGGGACCGGCCGATCGCCGCGGTGCAACGGACGGCGGGGCTGATCGAATCGGTGGGGCGGGCGCACGGCGTACCCGATCCGTTGCAGATGACCGTGGCCACCACCGACGGCGACCGGATCTGGTGCTTCCGCTATTCGAGCGAAGGGCGCAGCCGTTCGCTCTTCTACAGCACCGGGATCTCCGCGCTGCGCACGCTGCACCCCGACCGGGAGATGCTGCGCGGGCTCTCCGAGGAGACACGGCTCGTCGTCTCGGAGCCACTCGGCGAGCTGGCCGGCGCGTGGCAGCCGGTGCCCGAGTCCAGCTACGGCGTGATCCAGAAAGGTGACGACGAGCTGAGCCGCTTCGAGCCGTCCATGCCCTGACCCGCTTCACCGTTCATCCGGCGGGAGTGATGTCCGCCGGGTCACCTTCCGGAAAGGCTGACGGTCATGACGGAGCTGGACGAGACCACGGCGCCAGCGGGGGCCCGCACCCTGGGGCTGCCCCAGGCGACCGCGCTGATCCTGGGCAGCATCATCGGCGTCGGCATCTTCAACCTTCCCTACTCACTCGCCGCCATCGGGCCGATCAGCATCGTCGCGATGGCCCTCACCACGGTCGGCGCGCTCGCCCTCGCGGTGATGTTCGCCGTCCTGTCCCGGCGGCTGCCCGCCGACGGCGGCCCGTACGCCTACGCCCGCGCCGCCTTCGGCAACGGGGTCGGCTTCGCCAACGCCTGGTCCTACTGGATCACCGCGTGGGCCGGCAACGCCGCGATCGTCACCGGCTGGGTCTTCTACGTCGAGAACTTCGTCAACCCGGACGGGATCACTGGCTGGTCCATCGTGATCGCCCTGGTCGGGCTCTGGATTCCGGCCGCGGTCAACCTGACCGGCGTCAAGAACATGGGCGCGGTCCAGGTCTGGACGACCGTCGTCAAGTTCATCCCGCTGGTGATCATGTCGACGGTCGGCCTGTTCTTCATCACCACCGCCAACTACCGCCCGGCCAACGTCAGCGGCGACAGCGACCTGACGGCGATCGGCAGCGCCATGGCCATCTGCCTGTTCAGCTACCTCGGCGTCGAGACCGCCGCGGTGGCGGCGGCCAAGGTCCGCGACCCGGCCCGCAACATCCCCCGGGCCACCGTGATCGGCACCCTCGGCGCGGCCGTGGTCTACCTGCTCTCGATGATCGCCGTCTTCGGGATCGTCCCGACCGCGACCCTGGCCGAGGACGCCAACAAGGCCTCCTACTCGGTGGCCGCCACCAGCATGGCCGGCGGCGGGAGCTGGGCCGGTGACCTGGTCGCGCTCGCCGTGATCGTCTCCGGGTTCGGCGCCCTCAACGGCTGGACCATGATCTGCGCGGAGATGCCGCTCGCCGCGGCGAAGGACGGCGTCTTCCCGGCGGCCTTCGGCAGACTGTCCCGGCGCGGTGTGCCGGCGGCCGGCATCATCGCCTCCACCGTGCTCGCCAGCGCGGCCATGGTGATCAGCTACGCCGGCTCCAGCGGCGCCACCGTGTTCAACACGCTGGTGCTGATGAGCGGCATCACCGCGGCCATCCCGTACGCCTTCTCCGCGCTGGCCCAGATCAGGTGGCGCCGCCAGGACCGGCGGGCCGGCAACGGCGCCCGCTTCGCCCGGGACGTGAGCGTCGCCGTACTGAGCCTGGTCTTCTCCATCCTCTTCGTCTGGTACTCGCGCAACTCCGGCGACGACTGGTTCGTCGTCTGGGGCCCGTTCCTGATGGCCGGCGGGGCGTTCCTGCTCGGCGTCCCCGTCTTCCTCTCCGTCCGCCACCGGATGGCACCGCCGCCTCCGGTGCCGCCCTACCAGTGACCCCCGGGAGATACGCATGAGCTTCCACGTCGACTCCGAGACCGGCCGGCTGCGTCAGGTGATCCTGCACCGCCCCGGCGTCGAACTCAGCCGCCTCACCCCGGACAACGTCCGGGACCTGCTCTTCGACGACATCCTCTGGGCGCGCCGGGCCCGCGAGGAGCACGACGCCTTCGCCGAGGTCCTGCGGGAGCGCGGCGTCAAGGTGCACTACTTCGCGAAGCTGCTCGGCGACGTGCTCGACATCCCGCACGCCCGCAACTGGGTGCTGGACCGGGTCGTCACCGACGACACGGTGGGGCCGACCCTGGCCGGGCCGCTGCGCCGCCTCGCCGAGCAGGCCGACAGTGAGAAGCTCGCCGACTATCTCATCGGCGGGGTCCTCAAGACCGAACTGGCCGGCTTCACGGTGAACAGCCTGCGCTGGGAACTCATGAACGCCGACGACTTCGTGCTCACCCCGTTGCCCAACCATCTCTTCCAGCGGGACAACTCGGCCTGGATCTACGGTGGTGTCAGCGTCAACCCGATGGCCATGCCGGCCCGGATGCGCGAATCCGTGCACAGCGCCGCCATCTACCGATTCCACCCCATGTTCGCCCTCGCCGACTTCACCGTCTGGTACGGCGGCGACGACCTGCCCCACCAGCCCGCCACTCTGGAGGGCGGCGACATCCACGTCCTTGGCGGCGGCGCCGTCATGATCGGGCTGGGGGAGCGGTCCACCGCGATGGGCGTCGAGAACCTGGCCCGCGGCCTGTTCAACGGTGGCGTGGCCGGCAAGGTGATCGCCATCGAACTGCCGCACTCGCACGCCATGATGCACCTCGACACGGTCATGACGATGATCGACCGCGACACCTTCGTCATGTACCCGTACCTGCGGCAGACCCTGCGTTCGTGGACGGTGCTGCCGGACGACGACCCCGACGGCCTGCGGGTGGTCGCCAACGACGACCTGTTCGCCACCATCGCCGAGACCCTCGGCATCGACAAGATCCAGGTACTGGAGACCAACGAGGACATCCGCGCCGCCCAGCGGGAGCAGTGGGACGACGGCACCAACTTCCTCGCGGTCGAACCCGGAGTGGTCGTCGGCTACGAACGCAACGTCACCACCAACACGTTCCTGCGCCGCCACGGCATCGAAGTGATCACCATCGCCGGCGGCGAACTCGGGCGGGGCCGGGGTGGGCCCCGCTGCATGACCTGCCCCATCGAACGCGACGCCGTCTGAATCCGACCTAGCTCAGGGAGCCGACATGTCGTTCAACCTGCGCAACCGCAGCTTCCTCAAGGAACTCGACTACACCCCGGCCGAGTGGAGGTTCCTGCTCAAACTGGCCGCCGAGCTGAAGACCGCCAAGTACGCCGGCACCGAGAAGCAACGCCTGACCGGCAAGAACATCGCGCTGATCTTCGAGAAGACCTCCACCCGGACTCGCTGCGCCTTCGAGGTCGCCGCACACGACCAAGGCGCGCACGTCACCTTTCTCGATCCGGGCAGCACCCAGCTCGGCCACAAGGAATCGGTGCAGGACACCGCCCGCGTGCTCGGCCGCTTCTACGACGGGCTCGAATACCGGGGATTCGCCCAGGAGAACGTGGAGACGCTGGCCCGCTTCTCCGGGGTGCCGGTCTGGAACGGGCTCAGCGACGAGTGGCACCCCACCCAGACGCTCTGCGACCTGCTGACCATGCGCGAGCACACGGTCAGACACGACAACGAGATCGCGTACGCGTTCCTCGGCGACGCCCACAACAACATGGGCAACTCGCTGCTCGTGGCCGGCGCCATGATGGGCATGGACGTACGGATGGTCGCCCCGCGGTCGCGCTGGAACCCCGACGAGGTGATCAAGGCGGCGCGGCGCATCGCCGAGACCACCGGCGCCCGGATCACCCACACCGAGGACGTCGCCGAAGGCGTCCGCGGGGCCGACTTCCTCTACACCGACGTCTGGCTGTCCATGGGCGAGCCCAAGAGCGCCTGGGACGAACGGATCGACGTGCTCAAGCCGTACCAGATCACCATGGAGGTGGTCCGGGCCACCGGCAACCCGGCGGTCAAGGTCATGCACTGCCTTCCGGCGTTTCACGACCGGCGCACCAGGGTCGGTCAGGAGATCTACGAGCACACCGGCCTCGACGCCCTGGAGATCACCGACGAGGTGTTCGAGTCACACCACTCCATCGTCTTCGACCAGGCCGAGAACCGGATGCACACCATCAAGGCGATCATGGTCGCCACGCTGGGGGCATAGGTATGCGCATCGTCATCGCGATCGGCGGCAACGCGCTGCTCGAACGTGGCCAGCGACCGGACGCGGCGGTGCAGCGGGCCAACGCGCTGCGGGCGGTCGCCGCGGTCGCGCCGCTCGCCGCCGAGCACGAGGTCGTCATCACCCACGGCAACGGCCCGCAGGTCGGGATGCTCGCCCTGCAGAGCGCCGCCGACCCGGAACTGGCGGTTCCGTACCCCTTCGACGTGCTCGGCGCGCAGACCCAGGGCATGATCGGCTACTGGCTGATGCAGGCGCTGCAGAACGCCCTGCCCGGCCGGCAGGTCGCGGCGATCCTCGACCAGACCCTCGTCTCGGCCGCCGACCCGGCCTTCGCGAACCCGGCCAAGTTCGTCGGCCAGGTCTACGACGAGCAGACCGCGCGACGGTACGCCACCGAGCGCGGCTGGACGGTCGCGGCGGACGGCCCGCACTGGCGCCGGGTCGTGCCGTCGCCGCGACCGCAGCGGATCGTCGAGACCCGGATCATCCGGCAGCTCCTCTTCACCGGGGCGATCGTGGTCTGCGCCGGCGGCGGCGGAATCCCGGTGATCCGCGACGAGCGCGGCCGGCTGTCCGGAGTGGAAGCCGTCGTCGACAAGGACCTGGCCACCGCCGTCCTCGCCGAGTCGCTCGACGCCGACGCCCTGCTGCTGCTCACCGACGTGCCCGCGGTGAGCCGGGGCTTCGGCGGGCCGGATCCCCGGCCGATCAACCGGGCCACCCCCGCCGAGCTGCGCCGCGAGAGGTTCGCGGCCGGGTCGATGGGGCCGAAGGTGGAGGCGGTCTGCCGGTTCGTCGAACTCACCGGCGATCTGGCGGCGATCGGCGCCCTGGAGGACGCCGTCGCGATCCTCACCGGAAAGGCCGGCACGGTCGTCACGCCGGGCGGCGACTACGGCGGACCGCACGACCTGCGCCCGCCCCGGTGAGTGCGGCCGTCACATCGGGGAGCGCCGTCACCGCGCTCACCCGGCCGGCCCGGCCCGGGCACCACCCGGCCGGGCCGGTCATCCGCGGGCGGCGACCGGACGCCGCATGAGTGCCCGTCCGGTCGTCGTCGCGCACCTGTCCGACCTGCACCTGGGGGCACACGATCCGGCCGCGGTGGCGAGCGTCGTCGCGGACGTGGCCGCGGCCCGGCCGGCTCTCACGGTGATCACGGGGGACAGCACGATGCGGGCCCGGGCCGGTGAGTTCCGGCAGGTGCGGGAACTGATCGACCGGCTGCCCGGCCCGGTGCTGACGGTCACCGGCAACCACGATCTCCCTCTGGTCAGCTGGCGGCGGCTGCTCCGGCCGTACGCCCGCTTCACGCGCTGGATCGACGCGGACCTGGACCCGGCCCGCGACGTCCCCGGCATCACCGCCCTGGGGTTGCAGTCGATGCCGCGCTGGCGGTGGAAGAACGGGCGGGTCACCGCCCGGCAGGCGGCCGCGGTGGTCCGGATTCTGGGCGGCTCGCCGGCCGCCGACGTGCGTGTGCTGGCGTTGCACCATCCCCCGCTCGCCACCGGGACCGGCCGCCTGATCGGCCGGTCCCGGCTGCTGGAGGCGATCCGCGCGGCACGCGTCGACCTGGTGCTCGCCGGCCACACCCACATCCCCGACGTACGGGTCCGGGGACGGCAGGTGTTCGTGGTGGCCGGCACGGCGGCCAGCCGCCGCACGCGCGGAACTCCCTGCTCGTGGAGCCTGATCAGGGTCGGCCCCGACGAGGTCGTGGTGCGTGAGCGATATCTGCACGAGGGCGCCTGGCGGGTGGGGCGGGTGGTCAGGGCGCGTCCCGGGTCGGCGGGCGCCGTCAGTGCAGCAGCGTCTTGAGGACGATCAGGGCCGCGCCGAAGGTCCCCGCCACGAGAGTGGAGACCAGACGCTCCCGAGGGGTCAGGCGGCCCCCGGCCCCGATCCGCCAGCCGGAGAGGCACAGCAGCGCCGTCGTGCACACCAGAGCCGCGATCTCCGCCGTGGCCAGCCGGGCGCCGGCGCTCCGGAAGCCGATCAGGACCAGCAGCGGCAGGCCGGACGCGGTCACCATCTCCCAGCCGGTGGTCAGCTGGCGGCGCACGGTGTGCCAGGCGGGCCGGTGCCCCTCGTGGATGCGTTCGGCCACGATGCGGGCGTAACGTTCCGCCGCCCAGTAGATGGTGAGCGTGGCCAGAACCGCGATCACCACACGTGCCGCCCGCTCGGCGTGCGACGCGGCCAGCACCGCGCCCCCGATGATCAGGCCGTAGACGCCGGAGGCGGTGGCCTCCTCGGTGTCGTGCCGGAAACGTACCCAGATCGAGCCGCTGACCGGCATGCCGGCCTCCCTGTGTCCGTGCGGGTGTCGATGACGACGGTCGCTGAGCCGGGACCACGGCTCATCATCCGCAGCGGGTGAACCACGGAACCGTCGTGCCGCCGGGCAGGTGGGGCGCGGGAACCATCCTCCGCGAATGGCGACGGCCCGAGCACGCCTGCCGATGCTGAGACGCGAGTCGTGGCGGGGAGGGTGAGATGTTCGGCCGTAGGCGCAACCCACTGTGGCGAGGTTCGGACCGGTTCGAAGCCGGGATGCTCCTGAGCCTGTACGTGTTGTTCCTGATCGGCGCGCCGGTGCTGGCGTGGTGGCTGGCCGGCGCCAGCTACCGGTCCGAGGTGCGGGCGGCCGAATGGGATCGGCGCAACGTCTTCCGGGTGGAGGCGGTGCTGGTCACGGGGCCCGCTGAGATGCGCGGTCCGGCCACGGCCGTGCCCGGACTGGCCACCGCGACCTGGACCGCACCGGACGGGACACCGCGTAGCGGACCCGTCGGGGCCCTGGCCGGCCAGCGGGCCGGCGACCGGGTGACGATCTGGGTGAACCACCGGGGAGACGGACGCGCCGAGCCCGCCGACCGCAGCCCAGCCGGCCGTGCCGCGCTGGTCGCGATCCTCGTGATGGGCGCGGTCGCCGCGGTGCTGAACGGTGTGCGCCGGATCGGGCTCGCACTGCTCGCCCGCTATCGCGACCGGGTGTGGGGACGCGAATGGCTGGAGGTCGGCCCGCGCTGGAGCCGTGACCGGAGCCCGTGACCGTGTCATGCGCCGGGGAGGATGCCGTCGCCGGAGGCCCGGCGGACGCTGCGCTCTGACGTGAATCGAGCGGAGGCGATGCAGGATGGCGGAACGAACGAGGACCGGGCGCTTCCCGGCCGGGCTGCGGCAGGCCCTGATCGCGTTCGCGCTGGCGCAGTTCATCTGCAGCTTCGCCGGCTCGAACATGAACGTGATGATCACCGACATCAGCCGGGACCTGGGCACCACGGTCGCCGGTGTGCAACTCGCCATCACGCTGTTCCTGCTGGTGATGGCGGCTCTGATGATTCCCGGCGGCAAGCTGACCGATCTGCTCGGCCGCAAGTGGTGCCTGATCATGGGGCTGCTGCTGTTCGGGACCGGTGCGGTGGTGAGCGCGCTGGCGCCCGGCCTGGGCGTACTGATCATCGGGTATTCGATCTTCGCGGGGATCGGGACGGCGCTGCTGATCCCCCCGGTCTACATCCTCACCACCCTGCTCTTCCGGGACATCGGGTCCCGGGCCCGCGCCTTCGGGGCGATCAGCGCGATGGGCGGCATCGGCGCGGTGGCCGGACCGCTCCTCGGCGGCCTCATCGCGTACGCGATCAGCTGGCGCGCCGCGTTCGTCCTGCAGGCGGTGATAGTTCTGGCGATCGTGCTGCTCAGCCGCCGTGCCGTCCGGGATCCGCTGCCGGCCGACCGGACGACGCCGTTCGACGTCGGCGGCACGGTGCTCTCCGCGGCCGGGCTGGTCCTGATCGTGCTCGGCATCCTGGCCGCCGACGAGGAACCCCGGCTGACCGTGGTCCTGGTGCTGGCCGGCATCCTGGTGCTGACCTGGTTCTTCGCCGCCGTCCGTGCCAAGGAGCGGGCCGGCCGCGAGCCGCTGCTGAGCACGGCGCTGTTCCGCAACCGTGCGTCCAACCTCGGCCTGATCACACAGAACACGCAGTGGCTGATGGTGATGGGAACGTCCTTCGTGGTGTCGGCCTATCTGCAGGTGGTCCGCGGCTGCAACGCCATCGAGACGGGCGGGGTGTTCACCGCCACCACGGCCGGGGTGCTGATCTCCTCGCTGGGCGCCGAGCGGATGGCCCGGCGCCGCCCGCAACGCACCCTGATCATCGCGGGTTTCCTGATCACCATCGCCGGCATCGTCCTGCTGCTGGCGCTCGGCGCCGCCTCGGAGCAGATCTGGGCGCTGCTGCCCGGCCTGTTCGTGATCGGCCTCGGACTGGGCGCGATGCTGACGCCGTCGGTGAACCTGGTGCAGTCCAGCTTCGGCGAGCACCTGCAGGGGGAGATCTCCGGACTGTCGCGCTGCGTCTCCAACCTGGGTTCGTCGCTGGGCGCGGCGCTCGCCGGAACGATCCTGGTGGCGGGAGTGGACAGCGCGGCGCCGGGGCGGGCCTACCTGTGGGCGATGGTCGCGGTCGCCGGCGCCGGGGTGACCGGCCTGATCGCGGCGTTCTTCCTGCCGCGCGGCGGCCCGGCTCCCGCCGAGGCGCCCGGATCAGCCGGCCGGTGAGTACAGGACGTAGTCGATCCGCGCCGCCGGCATCCGCTCCTGCTCCCGGACCAGCAGGGTCATCGCGCGGGCGTCGGCCGCCGTCGGCCGGCGGGGATCGAGGGCTCGCGGCCACAACCGCGCGTACCGGACCACGGCAACCTCGGCCGCCACCACCAGCAGGTTGCTCAGCAGGTAGAGCAGAGTGAACACCCCGGCCACGGTGGCGAAACCTCCGTAGATCCAGCCGGCCCGCCGGACCAGTCCCGGCAGCACCGCCGCGCCCACATGGAGCAGCAGCGTGACCGCGACCGCGCCGATCACGGCGGCCGGCCACAGCGCACCGAACGGGGCCCGGCGGACCAGCAGCAGCCGGGCCACGGCCAGCAGGACGGCGAACGAGACCCCGACCGAACCCAGGACCGTCACAGCACGGGCCGGCAGCGGCAACGAGGGCAGGGCCGTGGACGCGACGGTGAGAGCGCCGAGGGCCACCGTGCCGGTGAGGAGCACCACCAGCGCGGCGACCGCCCGGACGTAGCGGGCGAACACGCCGGCCCGCCGGCGGACCGGAACAGCGGCCAGGTGATTGAGGGTCTCGTACGCGCTGAGGACCACCCCGATGCCGGTGAACACCAGCCCGGCGATGCCTGCGGCCAGCGCGGTAGGGGTGGCGGGCAGTCCGGCCATGAATGCCTCCACACCCGGCCGCAGCGCTGCCGGCACGATTGCGGTGACCAGGTCGTGACGAAGGCCGGGCCGCCGGGCCAGCACCCGCGACACGACCGCCACGCCGAGCAGCAGAACCGGGAAGAGGCTGAGGAACCCGTAGTAGGTGATCAGCGCGGCTTCCCGGAAACCGCCGTCGTCCAGGTACTTGCGGATGACGGCCCATCCGAACCCGAGCACCGCCCACCGCCGCTGCAGGTCGTCGAGGCCGCGGAGGGTCACGGCCCGTAGGCGTCGGCGACCTCGCCGCCGTGCGCCGCCACCGCGTAGACGATCGTCCCGGTCAGCGCGATCGCGACGACCGACCAGACCGGATGGGTGGCCGCGAACGCGAAGTCCATCAGCGCCGACGAGCAACACAACAGCACCGCCGCGGCCCGGGCCCACCGCAGCCCGCGGACCAGGCCGAACCCGGCCACCGCCGCCGCCGCGCCGACCGCCAGGTGGGCCACGGCGAGACCGGTCAGGGACACCGGGAACAGCAGATCGGCCCGGCTGCCGGCCAGGATCTCCGGCCGCACCAGCGCCAGCAGTCCGACGTAGACGTGCAGAGTGCCGAGCACGACGAGGATCACCCCGCCGAAGAGCACCCATCCCACCCAACCGGTCGCCCGGCTCTGTTCGACGTCCATCACCAGCTCCTCTCCGGACCCGGGTCAGCAGGCTTCCTGAACGGCGGTCCGCAGGCCGTGAGCACTGGCGCGCACGCCGTCGACCGCGGTGCGGACCTCCGTCGATTCATGCCGGGATGATCCCGTGGCGTACCGGCCGGCACGTCATCTCGACGGGATGAACCGGTCTCCCGCGGGGACCGTGGCCGGTGCCCTCCTCACCCGTGCCGGATGAGGCGCCGGCCCTCCGGCCGGCCGGAGGATCGGCACCGGGCGTTCCCACGCCCGGATCGGTCGAACGACAGGAACGGAGTGCAGATGGCCATCGGTCCCGTCCAGCTGATCGTGCTGGGCTTCCGGCACCCGGACTTCCACGGCGAGATCATCGCCGAACTGGAGCGGCTGCGGCAGAGCGACACCGTACGAGTGATCGACGCGCTGGCCGTCTACAAGGACAAGCGCGGCGAGGTGGAGGTGGAACACCTGAGCAACCTGTCACGAGAGGAGGCGGTCGAACTGGGCAGCAAGGTCGGCGCGCTGATCGGGCTCGGCATCGACGGCGAGGCCGGGATGGCGGCCGGCGCCACCCGAGGAGCGGCCTCGGCCGAGGACGGGATCGCCGTCTTCGACGACCCGCAGGCATGGGATGTGCTGGCCGACATCCCGGAGGACACCGCCGCGGCGCTGATCCTGATCGAACACCATTGGGCGGTGCCGCTGCGTGACGCCATCGCCCGGGCCGGCGGCTTCCGGATCGGCGACGGCTTCATCAGCCCGCTCGACCTGGTCGCGATCGGACTGATCGCCGCCGAGGAGGCCCGGCGACTGCACGACCTGGAGACGGCCGCGACCGTCCGGTGAGAGGAGGAACGGAGATGTTCGGAACACGGAGAGTGGCCCGGCGCACCGGCCGGCGCACCGCCCGGCGGGTGACGCGCCGGGTGGTGCGCCGCCGTTGACCGGCGCGAGTCAGCTGCGGCGGCTGGGCATCGCCAGCCGCCGCAGGCGTGTCCAGTCCAGTTCCGGCGACGCGGAGCGGGTCCCCGGCCGATACCGCGGGACCCGGACCCGCAACGCGCCCGGCCGGATCGAGCACCGCACCGGCGTGGGCAGGACGACCGCCTCTCCGTCGATGCCGACCGGCACGGCCGGCGCGTCCGCGTCGATGACCGTCTCGGTGGCGACCCGGGCCGTCACCGACCGGGCCCGGCCGCGCCCGCTGATCAGCCGGGCCGCGTCGGCGGCCCCGCGGACGGTCACCACGAGCACCCCGAGCACCCCGAGGTCGAGGCGCGGCCGGCTCCCGATCCCGGCCAGCCCGGCAGTCGCGTACGGATTGTTGCTCACCAGCACCGCCCGCGGCCCCGGGATCGTCTCCCCGTCCATGCTGAGCCGCAGGTTCGGCCCGCCCGTCCCGGCCAGCACGTCCGGCAGCAGATCGAGTGCGGTGCCCGTCTTGTCGTCACGGTAGGCGGGACTCTGCACCACAGCCGCGTACGCCCCGAACGAGGCGTTGTTGACGAAGGTCCGGTCGCCGATCAGCCCCAGGTCGACGCGCAGTTCCACCCCGTCGGTGAGCGCGTCGAGGCAGCGCGCCGGGTTCTCCCGGTCCAGGCCGAGGTCGTGCGCGAAGTGATTGCGGGTGCCCGCCGAGATCACCATGAATGGAATCCCGTGCTGGGCGGCGATCTCGGCGACCAGCGCCTGCGTGCCGTCGCCGCCGGCCACCCCGAGCAGGTCGGCGCCGTCGGCGAGGGCTCCGCGGGCCAGTTCGGCCACATCGACGGCGGGACCGTCGAGCAGATGCACCCGGGCGCCGAGCCCACGCGCCAGTTCGGCCAGGCGGAAGCGGTCCACCTTCCCGCCGCCCGAGCGCGGATTCATGATCAGGTACGGGTGGCGCGGCGGCGGTGTCTCGTACTCGGCCGGCCCGTCGCCCGCGTCGGCCAGCGCCTGTCGCCCCGCCGCCAGCGCCGCCGCCCAGAGCAGCCCGAGAGCGATCACGGCCCACAGCAGATGGTGGCGTACATACAGGACGGCGACCGCGGCCGGTACGAGCACCACCACCACGGCGGCCAGCCAGCGCAGCGGTCCTCGCCGGCTGAGGAACACCCACGCTCCGGCCAGCCCGATGGCGGCGCCGAAGGCCCCGGTCAGCAGCAGCCCGGCGCTGCCCCGGATCCCGGCGGCGGTGAGTATCAGTACGACGGCGGCCGCCGCGGCGGCGAACGCGAGCCGCGCCAGCCAGCGCCGGGCCGCCGGGGAGATGACTGCTGGATGCGCCATGGCGAAGCTCCTTCACACATACGCGGGTGCGGTCCTTGCGCATGCAGCGTCGCGTCCGGCCCGGTGCCGGGCCTCATACCGGTGGGATGAGGCGTGCGGATCCGGTCCGGCGCAGAGTCGGCGTCGGACCGGGACGAGCGGCGAACCGGAGGACAGGAGAGACCGTCGTGTCGACGTCATCACGGCAGAGCAGCCGGCTCCGGCACCCCGCCGAGCTGCTCTTCTACACGTTCATGGTGATCCTCAACGTGATCATCATCGGGCTGATCGTGCAGTTCGCGGTCATGCTGCCCTACCTGCCGGAACGGCTGGCGGACAGCGGCTGGGCGAACGCGATCCGGTCCGCCCTCATCGGGTTGCTCCTGCTGATCCCGGCACTCGTGGTGGTCCGTGAGACGCAGCGGGCGACCGTCCGCGGCACCGCGGTCGAGCTGTCCCCGCACCAGTACGCCGACCTGTACCGCACCATGGACGACTTCGCCCGCCGGCTGGGACTGCCCCGCCGCCCGCAACTGTTCCTGGCCAACGGCAACGGCACTCTCAACGCCTTCGCCGCCCAGGCCACCGGCCACGACTACGTGGTACTCGCCAACGAACTGTTCGTGAACCTGCGGCAGAACAACCGCGAGGGACTGCGCTTCATCCTCGGGCACGAACTGGGCCACATCCGCCTGCACCATGTCTCCCTCTGGTACCAGCTGTCGGTCGCCTACTCCGAGCGGATCCCGGTGCTCGGCCCGACCCTGTCCCGGCTGCGCGAGTACTCCTGCGACCGGCACGGCGCCCACCTCGCGCCGCTCGGCTCCTCAGGGCTGGTACTGCTCGCCTCCGGCCGCCACACCGAGCAGGTGACCGACGTGGAGCAACTGGTGCGGCAGGGGCGAGCGCTGCGGGGCTTCTGGGTCGAGCTGGCACAGCTGAACCATTCGCATCCGTACACGGTGCGGCGGTTGGAACGGCTCTTCCGTCTCGGCCTCTTCCATGCCCGCGTCCGCGGTGCCGAGGCGGAGAAGGCGGTTTGACCCCGGCCCACGCGGTCGTGAACAGGTGAGCCGAGGACGGGAGAGTGTGATGGGGCGGGATCTGGCCGGCGCCTACGACCGGGCTCTGCGAGAGCTGCGGGTGCTGCGGCGCGAACGCGATGTTCTGGCGCGCAAACTCGACCTGGAGCGGGGCCTTCGCCCCTGGCAGGTGGAGTTGCTCAAACTGCAGCGCCACCTCGAAGTCGAACAACTCCGCATGATCGTCCTGTTCGAAGGGCGGGACGCGGCCGGCAAGGGCGGCGTCATCCGCCGGGTCACCCGGTTCATGAATGAGAAGCACTACCGGGTCGTCGCGCTCGGCCGGCCCACCGGCGAACAGCGGTCGCAGTGGTACTTCCAGCGCTACGTCGCACAGTTCCCGGCCGGCGGTGAGATCGTCCTGTTCGACCGGAGCTGGTACAGCCGCGCGATGGTCGAACGCGTCTTCGGCTTCTGCAGCGAGAAGGAGTACCGCGACTTCCTTCGCGGCGTCACCGGCTTCGAGAAGGACCTGGTTCGTCAGGGCACCATCCTGGTCAAGCTCTACTTCAGCGTCACCAGGCAGGAGCAGGCGCGCCGCTTCGAACGGCGCAGAACCGACCCGCTGCGCCGGTGGAAACTCAGCGAGATAGACCTTCAGGCACAGGACCGCTGGGACGATTTCACCGACCGCAAGTACGACATGCTGCGGCACACCGGCACGCGGGCCGCGCCCTGGCTGATCGTCCGCTCCAACGACAAGCGCCGGGCGCGGCTGAACACGATAAAGGTCATCCTCAACGCGATCGACTACAAGGGACGCGACCCCGGCCTCGATTTCACACCCGATGCGCGGATCGTCGTTCCCGGAGCGGACGAGATGACCCTCATGGAGGCCCAGCGCCGGCACACCGGGAAGTTCACCGGCTGAGCCGGTGAGGAGGAGCGACCATGCCCGAGGCGACATATCAGGTCCGAGTCTGCGGGATGATCCCGGACGATCTCCTCGCCGAGCTGCGAGACCTCACCGTGAGCGTCGAACCGGCCGAGACCGTGCTGTACGGCTCGCTGCCCGACCAGTCCGCCGTGGTGGGACTCATCGCCCGGATCCACGGCCTGGGCCTGCAGCTCATCGAGGTACGGCGACTGCCGGCTCAGGAAGGCCCGGAACCCCTGCGATGAGGACCCGGCCCACCCGCGGCGGCTACGGCCTGGTGCTGGTCCTGATCGTCGGCACCTATGTGCTGGCGCTGTCCGCCCAGCATCGATGGATGATCGCGGTCCTGCTGTTCGTGCAGACCGGGACGGTGTGGCAGGCGCTGCGGGTGTCCGGCGCCCGGACCGGCGTACGGCTGGCCGCAGCCGTCGTCTTCGTGCTCGCCCTGGTCGGGGCCGTGCTGAACGTGGTGGCGGGGGACAGCCCACTGATCGGTTGGACCTTCCTGGCGGCCAGCGCCCTCTATCTGCTGGCCCCGTTCTCCATCGTCCGGGATCTCGGGACCCACCGCGGTGTCGACCCGCAGACCATGCTGGGGGCGCTCGCCGCGTACCTGCTGATCGGGATGGCCTTCGGGTTCGGGTACGCCTGCCTGGCCGCGATCCAGCCGGGCCCGCTCTTCGGCGACGGGGGCGACCCCAGCCTGTCCGAGGCGCTCTTCTTCAGCTTCGTCACCATGACCACGACCGGCTACGGCGACCTGGTCCCGGTGGCGAACCCGGCCCAGAGCATCGCCGTGCTGGAGGCGCTGACCGGCCAGCTCTTCCTCGTCACCGCGGTGGCGAAAGTGGTGGAGAACTGGCGGCCCCGCGCCTGGAACAGCCGCAAGGACCAGACGCGACCCTGACGCACCAGAGCGGTCCGGGTCAGTTCTGCGGGGCCGGACGCGGGGATCGGGGCTCGGCCATCGGCGCGCGACGATCCCCGAACCGCCCGCCGAACCAGGCGCCGAACCCGGCAAGCGCCAGTCCGGCGACCTGGACCATGAGCAGCCCCGGATCGGCGGCGCGGTCGGGATCGCGCACCCGCACCAGGGCCAGAACCGCGAACAGCACCAGCACCCCGACATCGAGCAGCAGGCCGAGAAAGCGGGAGCGGGCAACCGATGGCTCGCGCGCGGCGAAGGCGTCGAACCCGGTCGCCAGCCCGGCGCACAGGCCACCGGCCAGACCCGCCACGATGTTCCAGAAGGCCAGGGTGCCGACCAGCGCGGGCGCCCCCAGGACGGTGGCGAGGTCGAACACCGAAGCGGTCCAGAACAGGCCCAGCGGGAACATCAGCAGCAACGGCTGCACCGCGTGTCCCCCGATACGGAGTCGGCTCTGCATGCGGCTGTCCTCCTGCCGTGCGCCGGCGGATCGGGGGAGGCGGGCGCGGACCGTCACGCCGTCGTGGGACGGGCTCGCGGCGCCTGCCCGGTGACCGGACCACCACAGCCTCGAAGGCCGGGCCCGCGGCGGCGTCATCCTCGGCGGGTGAACCGGCCGGGACGCCGGCCCCACCGGATCCGACGGCTCATCCGGAGCGAGGGATGTCCAGGACACACCGTTCGCGCACGCTCGGCGCAGCCGTACGAGAGTGGAGAACCGATCATGAGAAGACCTGGACATCGGCTGCTCGCGCCGGTCGGTGTGATGCTGTGCGGGCTTGCCGGTCTCGCGGCGTGCACCGGCGAGGGCGAGGTGGGGTCACCGCCGTCGGCGCGGCCGTCGGCGGCACGGGCCGAGTCCTCGGCCGAACCCGCCCGCTCCCGTGAGCCGGCCGCGGAGGGGACCGAGCGTTCCGAGCCGGACCGTACGGCGACGAGCCGCGACACCCGGTCCGCGGAGACGGGCGGCGCTGCCGAGACGACCAAGCCCGCAGAGGCTGGCGGCGCTGCCGCAACGACCGAGCCCGCGGAGACGACCGAGCCCGCCGAGACGACCAAGCCCGCCGAGACGACCAAGCCCGCCGAGACGACCAAGCCCGCGCAGGCGCCGCAACCGGTGGTGACGGACGACCGCGTCACCGAGGCGACGCCTACCGGACAGCAGGCCGCGACCACCAGCCGGCCGGAGCCGTCCGCCACGTCCGCGTCGGCCGTCGCCGGGCCGGTCGCCGGCGACTCCGGCGGCCTCGTGGGCTGGCTGTTGCTCTTTCTGCTCTTCGCCGGTCTCGGCGCGGCCATCGTGCTGGCCCGCTCCCGGCGCAACTCGACCTGGGACGCCGAAGCCGGCGACCTGGCCGCCGAGACCTCCGTCGTCACCGAATCGCGGCTGCCCCCGGTCCGGAGAACCCTGGAGCCAGCGCCGCGATCCCTCGCCTGGTCACCGGTCCGTGACAACCTCACCAGCCTGGCCGCACGCTGGGCCGCCCTCGCCGGCCAGAGCGCCGACGGCAGCCGTCAGGCGATGGCGAACGGCGTCACGATCCTGCTCCGCGACCTCGTCACCGCCGTCGACGCCGAGAACGAGGCCGTGGCCTCCGGCCGGGATCGGCAGCTCCTCCGCCAGCAGGTGGAACAGATCCTGGACGCCCTGGAAGCGGCCTTGACTCCGGCCCCGGCGAACCCGCTGAACTGAGCGCCGCGCCGCATGCGCTTCCGGCGCGCACGGGCGCCCGGGACGCGCTACAACCTTCGGGCGAACACGTCGAGGAGTTGGTTGCCGTCGTTCGAGACCAGATTCGAGGCGTACGACACGAACGCCGCTCGGCTGCCGTCGGCGCTCAAGGCAGCGGAATCGCTGACGCCGTCGCCCTGAACGTTGGCTCATGCCAACCACCCACCTCGACATACTCCGCGACGAACCGCACGGGTCGACCGGGCGGAGTACCGTGCTCTCGATCTCTCGGGACGAGGACGGGACGGGCGTGGAACTGCGGGACATCGAGATCTTCCTGACGCTGGCGGAGCAGTTGCACTTCGGCCGGACCGCCGAGCGGCTGCGCGTCACACCGGCCCGGGTCAGCCAAGTGATCAAGAAGCAGGAACGCCGGATCGGCGCTCCTCTGTTCGACCGCAACAGCCGCAATGTGGCGCTGACCCCGATCGGCCGGCAGCTCTTCGAAGAACTCCAGCCGATGTACCGGGGACTGCGGGAAAGCGTCGAGCGGGCGGCACTGGCCGCCCGGGGCACGAACACGGTGCTGCGTCTCGGCGTGATCGCCACCAACATCCAGGACCTGCGGCCCCATCTCGACGCCTTCACTGCCCGGCACCCCGGATGCGACGTACAGATCCGGCACGTCGGGTTCGGCGACCGTTCGGACCGCTGCGGGCCGGAGAAGTGGATCTGCAGATCGCCTGGCTGCCGGTCCTGGAGGCCGACCTCACCGTCGGCCCGGTCATCTACATCGAACCCGTCGTGCTCGCTGTCGGCGCCACCCACCGGCTGGCCGGCCGCGAATCGATCTCCTACGAGGATCTCGGCGACGAGATCGTCATGGGCGGCGCCGAGCCCGACTACTGGCGCGAGGCCCTGGTGCCGCGTACGACCCCGAGCGGGCGGCCGATCCGCATCGGGCCGATCGTCACGGACTACGGCGACATGATCCCGATCCTCTCCAACTGCGAGGCCGTCTCACCGGCGCACGCGCACGCCATCCGCTATTTTCCGCGGCCGGATCTCGCCTACGTCCCCATCCGCGACGCCCCGCCCGCTCGGTGGGCGCTCATCCGGCGTACGGCCGCGGAAGCCGAGCACGTCCGCGCCTTCGTGCGGGTCGTCCACGACCTCGGCCCGGCCCGGGACGGTTGACGGGCCGGCCGGAACGCACGACCGAGCGCAGCGCCGGCAGCGTCCGCACGGCGGCCGGCAGGTGCCTCCAGCGGACGGCCCCACCCTCGGATGCCAGATCTGCCAGATCTGCCAGATCTGCCAGGTCCGCGGACCATTCAGCCCGCCGTGGCCCGGTGGACCCGCCGCAGTACTCGGTCGACGTCGGTGTCGGTGAGCTGGTCGAAGTCGGTGTACCACTGCCCGACCGCACGGAAGAACTCGGGCGCGTACAGGCAGACGACATCGTCGGCGTCCGCGGTCAGCAGGTCGCGTGCCTCCGGAGAGCAGACCGGGACGGCCAGGATCAGCCGCCGCGGCTGCCGGCTGTGCAGCCATCGCAGTGCGGCGCGCGCGGTGACGCCGGTGGCCAGCCCGTCGTCGATCAGCACGACCGTACGGCCGGTGACCTGTGGTGCCGGGCGGTCGCCGCGATAGCGCCGCGATCGGCGGGCCAGTTCGGCACGTTCGGCGGCGACGGTGTCGGCGAGATCGTCCTCGGTGACGCCGAGATGCTTCAGAACGCTCCGGTCGAAGACCGGTGGCCCGTCCTCGGCGATGGCGCCCACGCCGAACTCCGGACGGCCCGGCGCCCCGATCTTGCGGACGAGGATGATGTCGAGGTCCGCGCCGATCCTCTCGGCGACGGGCACGGCGACCGGCACCCCGCCCCGCGGCATGGCCAGCACCAGCGGCCGGTCCTGGCCATCGCGCGGTATCCGCTGTGCGATGTCGTCGGCCAGTGCCCGGCCGGCCGCGTCGCGATCTTCGAAGATCATCGTGGGCTCCGGTCAGTGGTTCCGGGCAGCCGCGACGAGATGGGAGCCGAACCAGTCGCCCGCCTCCTCGGCGACCTGCTCCAAGGCTCCCGGCTCCTCGAACAGGTGCGTGGCGGTGGCGATGATCCGCAGTTCGGCGAGGACCTGCATCGTGTTGCGGGCCTGTTCGTTGAGTTCGCTGACCTGCGCATCCTGTTCGCCGACGATGAGCAGCGTCGGAGCCCTGACCTCGAGCAGTGCCGGGCCGGCCAGGTCGGGCCGGCCGCCTCGGGAGACCACCGCCAGCACGGCGTCGGGCCGGGCCGCGGCGGCCACCAGGGCGGCGGCCGCGCCGGTGCTGGCCCCGAACAACCCGATCGGCAGGGCCGCGGTCTCCGGCTGCTCACGCAGCCAGTCGATGATGCCGATCAGGCGGTCGGCGAGCAGGCCGATGTCGAAACGCAGCTCCCGGGTACGCTCGTCGACCCGCTCCTCGTCGGCGGTGAGCAGGTCGACCAGCAGCGTCGCCATACCGCGCTGGTTCAGCGCCCCGGCCACGGCGCGATTGCGGGGGCTGTGCCGGGAACTGCCGCTGCCGTGCGCGAACAGCACCAGCCCTCCGGCGTGTGCCGGCATGGTCAGGTCACCGTCGAGCTCGGCTCCCGAGGCCCGGATACGGCTCGCCGTCGTCCACGTGCTCATGTCCACTCCTGTCCTTGAAGGTGAGGTCGGTCAGGCTCCGCTGGGGCAGGTCCCCGGCGCTGGGGTGGGTGCGGCCGTTCAGCCGGGCAGGGTGACGCAGCCGGCCCGGGCGCCCGCGCTTCCGGCCTCACCCGGCCCGGTCTTGGTGGTCTGGGCGTGGATCACCAGTGACCGGGGCGCGCGCGGCGGTTCGAAGGTCCAGGGCTGGGTGGCGGTGGTCGTGGCGTTGCCCGTGGCATCGGTCGTGAAGTCCAGCCACACCTCGTTACGCGGATTGGCGTAACTGGGGTCGACCGACGGCGGTGAGGCCGAGGCGGCCGGATCAGCCTGTTTCTGGTAGTGCGGCCCGGCCGCTTCGCCGGTGGGCCCGCACGGGTTGACGTGCAGGTGAGCGCCGTAGCCTCGGCCGGGTTGCAGCCCGCCCACCCTCAGCTGGACCGTCGTGCTGTCGGCGGCCGGCATGAACGTGACGGCGGCGGTCGCCCCCGCCGGGACCAGCGCCGGGTCGTAGGTGACGGCAGTCGCGTTCGCCGTGTACGGCGCGAACGTGCTGGTCGCTGTCACCGGGGCGCCGGATGCCGGTGAACCGGCGGCGGTCGCCGAGGAGGCCGTCACCACAGGCGGCTCGTCGATGTCTTCGGCGCACCCGGTGAGCAGCGCGGGTGTCAGCAGCAGGGCGGTGGTCAAGAGCAGGTCGGCACGGTAGCGCATGGCGTCTCCTCGTCGGCGAGAATTACCCATTGCGCACCGGCATACCCACCGCCAGCAGGCGGAACCCTCATAAAAGGTGGTGGCCTGCGGCACCGGCGAGGAGCCGCGACAGGATCCGCTCACGCGTCCCGCTCGTCCGTGCGGACCCGCTTCCTCACTTGCGGAAGTGGTTCGCGTTCTCCCGCGCCCACTGGGCGAACGTCCGCGCCGGGCGGCCGGTCACCCTCTCGACGGTCGGCGCCACCGTGTAGCCGATCTCCGGGGTGCTGCCGTGCGCCCACACGAAGAACTCGATGACCTCGTCGGGGAAGCCCTCGGCGTGCCGCTGGTCCCGGGCCTGCTGCTCGGTGAGCGGGATGAGCCGCACCTGCCGGCCGATCGCCTCGCCGACGATGCGCACCATGTCTCCCAGTCCAACGCGCCGGACATGAACTCCACCGGCGCCAGAACGGTCCACTCCAGCTCGCTGTGCCGCACGGCCGTCTGCAGCGGGCTGTCGCCCCCACCGTTGCGGTCGGATTCCGTCCGCAATACGAGCGGTGTGAGCGGTGAACTGCTGGTAGCCGGCGTCACGGGCGCTGCCGCTGTCCGGTGCAAGCGGATCAGCCCGTTCCGGTGTCCGATTCACCGCAACCGGGTGGCACCTGCACGGGAACTGGCCTGGCACCCGCCGCCCTGGAATCTCTTTCACATGCCCGGTGCGACAA
>NZ_JASCTH010000043.1 GCF_030009775.1 Actinoplanes sandaracinus
CGCACCGAAGCCGCCACCACCACCCAGGCCCCCGACACCCGGCACCAACCGGCCGGCACCCTCGCACACCACCCCGCCAAGACCGCCAAGACCCTGCCCGCCCATGTCACACGAGCAGCCTGACGGGAACGGCCCCGCCCGCGTCCCGGCCACATACCTTCGGTATCGAGAACAGGCCCGGGCCGGTCAGCGAGGCAGTTCCTTGGCGATCACCTTCGCCAGCTCACGGAACGCCTTGCCGCGGTGGCTGATGGCGTCCTTCTCCGTGGGGCTGAGCTCGGCGTTCGTGCGGTCCTGGCCGTCACCGACGAAGATCGGGTCGTAACCGAAGCCGCCCTCACCGCGCCGGCTGCGCAGCAGCCGGCCGGTCTGGCGGCCCTCCACCAGGTGCTCGCGCCCGTTCGGCAGCACCAGCGCCGCCGCGCAGACGAAGGCCCCGCCGCGCTGCTCGTCGGCCACGTCGGAGATCTGGGCCAGCACCAGGTCGAGGTTGGCCTGGTCGTCGCCGTGCTTACCGGACCAGCGGGCGCTGAAGACACCGGGCATCCCGTTGAGCGCGTTCACCGCGATGCCCGAGTCGTCGGCGACCGTGGCCAGACCGGTGCGCTTGGCGCCCTCACGGGCCTTGATCAGCGCGTTCTCGCCGAAGGTCAGGCCGGTCTCGGGCACGTCCGGATAGTCGGGGAAGTCGCCGAGGCCGACCAGCTCGATCTGGGCGCGGCCGAGCGCGGCGTCGAGGATGCGCTGGAGCTCGGCCAGCTTCTTCTTGTTGCCGGTGGCGAGGAGCAGTCGCGCGCTCACGCGGCCAGAGCCTTCTGCTGCGCGGCGGCCAGCTCGGAACAGCCGAGCACGCCGAGGTCGAGCATGGCGTCCAGTTGTGCCCTGCGGAACACGCCGTTCTCCCCCGTCCCCTGCACCTCGACGAAGTCGCCCTCACCGGTGCAGACGATGTTCATGTCGACTCCGGCGGCGACGTCCTCTTCATAGTTCAGATCCAGGCGCGCCTCGCCGTCGAACATGCCGACGCTGACCGCCTGGATCGAGGTGTGCAGCACCTTGTCCACCTTGCCGGCCAGGGCCTTGCGCCCGGCCAGCCAGGTGACCGCGTCATGCAGGGCCACGTAGGCGCCGGTGATCGCCGCTGTGCGGGTGCCGCCGTCGGCCTGGAGCACGTCACAGTCGAGGACGATCGAGTTCTCGCCGAGCGCTTTCAGGTCGATGCAGGCGCGCAGGCTGCGGCCGATCAGGCGGGAGATCTCCTGGGTCCGCCCGCCGACCTTGCCCTTGACGCTCTCCCGGTCGCCGCGGGTGTTCGTGGCACGCGGGAGCATCGCGTACTCCGCGGTGACCCAGCCGAGGCCGGACCCCTTACGCCACCGGGGGACCCCCTCGGTGACGCTCGCGGTGCACAGCACCCGGGTGTTGCCGAACTCCACCAGCACCGAGCCTTCGGGGTGGATACTCCAGTGCCGGGTCAGAGTCACCGGTCGAAGCTGGTCGGCCGTACGGCCGTCGGGACGCGCCATGACCCAACCCTATGCGTAGCGGGCGGCGCCGGCTTCGTCCGCCCCGGCCTCACGGCCCGGCACGTTCACCCGGCGAGGCGCGGGGACCCCCTCGAGGTACGCCGGGAAGGGCACCGCCGGCCGGAGGAGCGCCGACGCGGACACCGCCCCGAGCGCCGGAAGCGCCCGGTGCGACCGCAGGAAACCCTCGACCGATTTCGCCCATCCGTATCTCTCGGCCTGAGCACGGGCCGCCCCACGGCGCTCCACCCGTGGCCGCTCCATCAGCCGGCTGACCGCCTCGGCGAAGGCCTCGGCCGTCCCGGGCACCGACACCCCGCCGTCGCCGACCACCTCGGGCAGGGCGCTCTGCTCGTTCACCACCACGGGCGTGCCGCAGGCCATCGCCTCCAGCGTGGCCAGACCGAACGTCTCGATCGGACCGGGCGACAGCACCACGTCGGCGCTCGCCAGCAGCGAGGCGACGGCCTGGCGTTCGGAGATGTGCCCGGCGAAGCGGACCGGGAGCCGGGCCGCGCGGTACGCCAGCGCGGTCCGCCGCGTCCCGTCCCCGGCCATCACCAGCACCGCCGGCACCTTGCCGTTACGCAGCGACGCCACCGTGTCCACGGCCAGCTCGGGCCGCTTGGCGGCGGAGAGCCGGCTGCAGTAGACCATCAACAGCTCGTCCGACCGGGCGTACCGGGACCGCACCGCGCCGTCCATCTTGCTGGGATGGAAGAGTTCAAGGTCGACACCGAGCGGCACCTCCACCAGGTTCGGCACGCTCAGGCGGCGGAACTCGGCGGCGGCGTACGCCGTGGTGCAGACGATCGTGTCGAACGCCTCGGCGGTACGCCGGTTGAGCAGGTCGGCCATGGCGTCACGTTTCGGCATGCCCCACACCCCGAGCAGGCCGGCCAGGCTCTCGTGGGACACCATCATCGACCGGACGCCACGCCTGCGGGCCCAGTCGCCCGTCCAGCGCAGCGTGGTGCGGTCGGAGACCTCGATCCGGTCCGGCTCCAGGCTGTCCAGCAGCCTGGACAGCTCACGCCGGCCGGCGAGCACGCGATAACCGCCGGTCCGCGGCAACGGGGCACTGGGCAGAGTGATGACCCGGCCCTGCTTGGTCATCTTGTCCGAGTGGTGACGACCGGGAACGATCAGAACCGCCTCGTGCCCGGCGGCCTCATAGCCGAGGCCCAGCTCACGCAGAGCCGTCCGCAGGCCACCGGTGTGTGCCGTGACGAAGTTGGCCAGGCGAACGATGCGCATGCAACAGCTCCAAGGTCACGACACGTAGTGCGGCGATACTGAGCCGATGTTGCCCCCCGGACCGGCTCAGAGATCGTAACTGGCGCCGGGACGGACGACTTCGACCGGTCCGGCATAGGCTGCGGTGGCAGCTTCCACAATAGAGGCCTCACTGGCCCATGCCGGTACGAGATGGGTCAACAGGAGCTTTCGCACATCGGCCTTGGTCGCCGCTTCACCGGCTTCACCGCCGGTCAGGTGCAGGTCAGGCGGGTTGACCAGACCGTCCTGGTAACTCGCCTCACACAGGAAGAGGTCAGCGCCCGCGGCCAGTCGCAGCAACGACTCGCACGGCGCGGTGTCCGACGAGTACGCCAGCACCCGGCCGTTGTGCTCCAGGCGCACGCCGTACGTCTCGACGGGGTGGTTGACCCGGTCGACGGTGACGGTCAGCGGGCCGATCGGGAACGTGCCCGGTTGCAGACCGTAGAAGGTGTAGACATCGTCGACCGGCTCGCCCTCGGTGCTGTAGGCGGCGGCGATCCGCTCGGCCGCGCCCAGCGGGGCGTAGATCGGCAGCGCCGGCAGCGGCCCGGCCGGGTCGTACCGGCGCACCACCACATAGGTGCACGCGTCCAGCATGTGATCGCAGTGCAGGTGGGTGAGCAGGATCGCGTCGATGCGACGCATGTCCGAGTACCGCTGCAACGCCGACAGCGACCCGGAACCGAAGTCGATCAGGAGCCGGAACCCCTCAGCCTCCACGAGGTAGGCCGAACACGCCGACTCGGGGCCGGGAAAGCTGCCGGCACAACCGAGAACGGTTAGTCGCATCCGGATCCCTCTGGTTCACACTCGGTGGGCGTTTTCCACGCCGTCCCCATCCCGACCGACCGGTCCGTGCCGGACTTGTCTGACCAGTCAATCACGGTGCGAAGCGTACGCCGCGACCACTGCCTGGCGTTAACAACTGATCGATTTGTCGCTAAATCGACAACGCACGTCACAGCGTTGATGACCTGGCTCATCACCTTTGCACCGTCACGTCCGGTGATCCACCGGCGTTGCTCAGTGTGAATGCTCCGAAGATCATCAAACGGAGGCGATGTGACCGCGCTCGAGCATGCCCGTACCACCCGCATCGTGGCCCCGGCGGCGATGCCGTGGACGGAGGAACCAGCCGTCTTCCGCTTTCCCGCCCCCGACGACCCGGCGCCCGGCGCCGCACGGATGTTCGCCGTCGCCGTTTACGGCACCGGGCTCGGGCTCTGCGGTGTGGGCGTCGGCCTCTACGCCGTCGTGGCGGTCTTCGGCGGAGCGCCGATGTGGTACCTACCGGCGCTCGCGGTACTCACCATGCTGAGCGTGGCGCCGGTGGTGGCCGCGGTTCTCGCCATCCACCAGCGCACACTGCCCTGGCTGTTGCTGCTGGCCGCGGCCCCACCGATGGTCGCCGACATCCTGGTGGCGCTGTCTTACTGAGCCGTCACCGTCGAGCGGTCAGGCCCACAACTGGCCTTCGAGAGCCTCTTCCGCATCGTTCAGCGTGCCGCCGTAGGCGCCGGTCGACAGGTATCTCCAGCCACCGTCGGCGATCACGAACGCCACATCGGCCCGCTTGCCGGCCTTGACCGCCTCGTGCGCCACGGCCAGCGCCGCGTGCAGGATCGCCCCGCTGGAGAAACCGGCGAAGATGCCCTCCACCTCGACCAGCTGACGAGTCCGCAACACGGCGTCGCGGGTACCGACCGAGAAACGGCGGTCCAGCACCGTGGCGTCGTACAGCTCGGGCACGTAGCCCTCGTCGATGTTGCGCAAGCCGTACACCAGCTCGCCGTAACGCGGCTCGGCCGCGACGATCTGGATGCCCTCGACCTTCTCCTTGAGGAACCGCCCGGTGCCCATGAGCGTGCCGGTGGTGCCCAGCCCCGCCACGAAGTGCGTGATCGTGGGCAGGTCGTGCAGCAGTTCGGGACCGGTGGTCTCGAAGTGCGCGCGGGCGTTCGCCGGATTGCCGTACTGGAACAGCATCTTCCAGTCGGGGTGTTCGGCGGCGATCTGCTTGGCGGTCGCGACGGCCTGGTTCGAGCCGCCCGCGGCCGGTGAGTGGATGATCTCGGCGCCGTACATCCGGAGCATCTGGATCCGCTCGGCGGAGACGTTCTCGGGCATCACGCAGACCAGCCGGTAACCCCGCAGTTTGGCCACCATGGCCAGGGCGATGCCGGTGTTTCCGCTGGTCGGCTCCAGAATGGTGTCGCCCGGGCGCAGATGCCCGGACTCCTCGGCCGCGCGCACCATGAAGAGTGCGGCACGGTCCTTGATGCTGCCGGTCGGGTTGCGGTCCTCCAGCTTGGCCCAGAGCCGCACCGGCGGCGCCCCGTCGGGCACCGCCGGGGAGAGGCGGGGCAGGCCGACGAGCGGCGTGCCCCCGCAGGCGTCCAGCAGGCTCTCGTAACGAGCCATGTCGGCAGCCCCCTGTTACTTACCCAGAAGGGCGGCGGCCGCGGCGAAGCCGAGCGCGCCACCGGCAACGGCCGGGAGGATGGTGACCGAGTCGCCGTCCTTCACCTTCGCGTCGAGCGCGCCGAGGAAGCGGACGTCCTCGTCGTTGACGTAGATGTTCACGAACCGGTGCAGGCCGCCCTCAGGCGTGATGAGCCGGCCCTTGAGGCCGTTGTGCTTGGCGTCCAGGTCGTCGATCAGCTCGATGAGCGTGTCGCCGGCACCCTCGACGATCTTGGAACCGCCGGTGTAGCTGCGCAGGATGGTGGGGACGCGAACTTCGATGGCCATGGCTGTATTTCTCCTAGAGAAGTCGAACGTGAACGGGCGGGATCGGTCGATCGGTCGCGTTACCGGCAGCGACACTCATAGAAGACCGACGCCGGGCTCTGCCCGAACATGTACGACTGCACAGCTGCGGAAATCACGCCTTCACCGTCGCATCCACGATGTTGACCTCTTCCTCGGTCACCACGCCGTCCACGATACGGAACGAGCGGATCTCCTCGGAGTCCGGCTCGCGGGTCGAGACGAGCAGGTAGTGCGCGTTCGGCTCGCCGGCGAAGGAGATGTCCGTCCGGGACGGGTAGGCCTCCGTCGCGGTGTGCGAGTGGTAGATGACCACCGGCTCCTCGTCGAGATCGTCCATCTCGCGCCACACCCGCAGGTGCTCCATCGAGTCGAACTCGTAGAAGGTCATCGAACGCGCGGCATTGTCCATCGGGATGTGCCGGGTGGGCACGTCACTGCCGATCGGGCCGGCGACGACGCCGCAGGCCTCGTCGGGGTGGTCCCGGCGGGCGTGAGCGACGATCGCGTCGACGATCGCACGGTCGATGGTCAGCACGGGGTTCACATTACCGTGGCATTTCCGCACCCGGCTGGTGGCGGTGCACACACCTGTGACGGTTACTTGATCTCCGGCAGCGCGTTCAGGAGGGATTCCTGCAGGTAGCCGAGGTACGCGTAGACCGAGAGCTGGAACACCCGGCTCGAACCGGCGTCCTCCAGCACGGCCTGGTCCAACTCGTCGCCCAGATCCGTCTCGGCGTGGATCTCCAGCCTGGTGCCCATCGCCAGCCGGGCGTCGTTGATCGCCCGAAGCCAGGCGTCGGCGGCCTCGCCGTCGAGCCGGACCTCCCCCTCGCCCTCGTCGGGCAGGGCCGCGAGGATCGCACCGGCCTGGTCGATCTTGCTGGTCTTGAGATCGCCCTCGGTGTAGAGGCGGAACTCCTGCGAGTCCTCCGGCCGGTCCGGATAGATGTCCGGGAAAAGGCGGGAGACCACCGGATCGGTGTGGTCCATCCCTTCGGTCAGCAGACCGACCACCTCGGCGGCCACCTTACGCAGGACCCGAACCTCGTCGTGCGCGAACGTGGCAACACAGTGTCCACCGCTGCGTCGGAACATCTTTTTTCCCCACCCGATTGCCGAATTGCCGGGACTCCTCGACGGTCAACCCCGGTCGACCGTGGCCCAGAGACCGTATCCGTGCAGTTGATTAGCGTCCATCTCCATGCGCTCCCGCGCGCCGATGGAGACCACCGCCTTGCCTTTCGTGTGTACATCCATCATCAGTTTCTCGGCCTTTTCCTTGCTGTAGCCGAAGAGTTTCTGGAAGACCCAGGTCACATACGACATGAGGTTGACCGGGTCGTCCCAGACGATGGTCACCCACGGCCGATCCTCGGCCGGTACTTCCTGAATCTCCGGCGTCTCGACGGGAGCAACCTGAGGCAACGCCATGCCCACCATGGTGCCACCGGATTCGGCGAACCGGTGAACCAGCCATCGAACCGCAGGTCAGCGGCCGCGTCGAGCCCCACGGCGGACAGGTGGGCCATGGGCGCAATAGGGTGGGGACGTGGAGACCATCGCGCCGGCTCTGATGACGGACCAGTACGAGCTGACCATGATCAGCGCCGCGCTCCGGGACGGCACCGCCGACCGGAACTGCGTCTTCGAGGTGTTCGCCCGGAGGCTGCCCACCGGACGACGCTACGGGGTGGTGGCCGGCACCGGCCGCCTGATCGAGCTGATCCGCGACTTCCGGTTCGAACCCGGCGAGATCGACTTCCTGCGGTCGGCCGGAATCATCGACGAGGACACCGCGAACTGGCTGGCGACCTACCGCTTCGGCGGCGACATCGAGGGCTACACCGAGGGTGAGCTGTTCTTTCCCGGCTCGCCGATCCTGACCGTGTCCGGCAAGTTCGCCGAGTGCGTGGTGCTGGAGACGCTGATCCTCTCGGTCTTCAACCACGACTGCGCGATCGCGGCCGCCGCGGCCCGCATGGTCACCGCGGCCCGCGGGCGCCCCATCATCGAGATGGGCTCGCGGCGCACCCACGAGCACGCGGCGGTCGCCGCCGCCCGGGCCGCCTACCTGGCCGGGTTCGCCTCGACGTCGAACCTCGCGGCCGGCCGGGCCTACGGCATCCCGACCACCGGCACCTCGGCACACGCGTTCACGCTGCTGCACGACGACGAGCCGACCGCCTTCGGGTCGCAGGTGGCGGCGCTGGGCAAGAACACCACGCTGCTCGTCGACACGTACGACATCAGCCAGGGCATCCGCAACGCGATCGCCGTCGCCGGGCCGGACCTGCGCGCCATCCGCATCGACTCGGGTGACCTGTCGGTGCTGGCGCAGCACTCCCGGGAGCTGCTGGACTCGCTCGGCGCCACCGAGACGAAGATCATCGTCTCGGGCGACATGGACGAGTACTCGATCGCCACCCTCGCGGCCGAGCCCGTCGACATGTACGGCGCCGGCACCGCCGTGGTCACCGGCTCCGGCGCGCCCACCGCCAACCTGGTCTACAAGCTGGTCGAGGTCGAGGGCCGCCCGGTGGTCAAGCGCTCCGAGAACAAGGCCACCGTCGGCGGACGCAAGACCGCGATCCGCCGGCACAAGCCCACCGGCACCGCCATCGAGGAGATCATCTACTCCCAGGGGGTGCCCGACCACCAGCCCAACGACCGGCTGCTGCAACGCACCTACGTCGCCGCCGGTGAGGTGCTGGAGACCCCCGGCCTGCCCGAGGCACGTGAGCACCTGCGGCAGGCCCTGATCTCCATCCCGTGGGAGGGCCTCAAGCTCTCCGCCGGCGATCCCGCCATCCCGGTCGTCATCGTTCCCACCGTCTAGGGGGTTCCCATGTCACGCGCGCTGGTCATCGTGGACGTGCAGAACGACTTCTGCGAGGGCGGCTCACTGCCGGTCGGCGGCGGCGCTGCCGTCGCCAAGGGCATCTCGCTGGTGCTCGACAAAGCCGGCGACCGCTGGGAGCACGTGGTCGCCACCAAGGACTACCACGTCGACCCCGGCTCGCACTTCAGCGACCACCCCGACTTCGTCGACACTTGGCCGGCGCACTGCGTCGCCGGTTCCACCGGCTCCGACTTCCACCCCGAACTGGCCACCGGCCGCATCGAGGCGGTCTTCCACAAGGGCGCGCACAAGGCCGCGTACTCCGGCTTCGAAGGCCACACCGAGTCCGGGGAAACCCTCGCCGGGTGGCTGCGGGCCAAGGGAGTCACTGAGGTCGAGGTCGTGGGCATCGCGACAGACCATTGCGTACGCGCGACCGCGCTCGACGCCGCCGCCGAGGGCTTCGCCACCACCGTGCTGCTGGAACTCACCGCCGGCGTGGCCCGGGCCAGCACCGATGCCGCCCTCGAACAGTTCCGCGCCGCCTCCGTGGCGATGACCGGGAAGCCCGTCGTTGACGCCTGAGATCCGGCCCGTCACCGAGTCCGACTGGCCCGCCGTGTGGGAGATCATCCAGCAGGTGATCGAGGACGGGCAGACGTTTCCGTACGACCCGGCGATGACAGCCGCCACCGCCCACGACATGTGGATGGAGCGGCCACCCGGCCTGACGGTCGTCGCCGTCACGGACGGCCGGGTCGTCGGCACCGCCAAGATGGGCGCCAACCGCCCCGGGCCCGGCGCGCACGTGTCCACCGCCAGCTTCATGGTCGCCGCCACCGCCCGCGGCCACGGTGTGGGCACCGCACTGTGCCGGTTCGCCGTCGACTGGGCGCAACAGCGCGGGTACGCGAGCATGCAGTTCAACGCCGTGGTCGAGACCAATGAGGCGGCGGTTTCGCTCTACGAGCGCGAAGGGTTCCGGGTGATCGGCACGGTTCCCCGATCCTTCGACCATCCGGTCCACGGCCGGGTCGGCCTCCACGTCATGTACCAGGAGTTCGACACCCCAGCCTGACGCCCCACCTCTCCCACCAGAAACCCCACACCCCCTCTGGCGCCCCCACGTCACTGACCAGGAGCGTCGCCACCCGGCCTGACGCTTCCACACGTCACCCACCGGGAGCCTCGAGAACCCGGCCTGCCGCTTCCACGGCACGCACCAGGAAACCGCGCCAACCCGGGCTTGCTTCCTACCCAGCAGTTCCGGCCCTCGGGGATCCCGACCTCCTTCCCCACGGTTCCCGCCCTCGAGGACCCCGACTCCGTTCACCACGGCTCCCGCCCTCGAGGACCTCGCCCCTCGCGACAGCCACCGCATCACCCGGCATCCCGCACCGCTGGCGACGTCGCCCAACAAGGCTGTGGAGCACCGACCGCGGCTGCCCTGTCTCCCGAGCGAACCAAGGACGTGCCGCTTCTCTAGCCACCACAGCCACCGTCAATCCGACGGTCGCCCCAGCAGTGATCTTGATGCACCGACCACCGATTCAGGTGGCCACCGCACCAAGGTCGCCGCGTCTTTCGTTTGGAAATTCCAGGTCATACAACACTTCGGTGGACGTGACCGTCGCCGCACCGGTGGCGAGTACTTCGAGATCGCGACTGTCAGGCCTCGATTCGAATCCGGCAAGCCGCTTCCGATGTGCCGGCAAACCCACGCGTGCCGGCAGACCCACGCGTGTCGGCAGCCGCCGAGAGGCGCTCGGGTAGCCGCGAAACGTCAGGGGCCCGCAGTCCAGCCAAGGTTTGCCCGACACCGTCACGCGGTCCAGCCAAGCCCTGCGGCGGCCCGCCGAAGGCTTCCATAGTTGGCCACGGCCATCCGGCGGCTATCCCAGCCAGATCTTGATGCGCCGACCACCGATTCAGGTGGTCACCGCACCAAGGTCGCTGCACCGGGGCGAGAGCTTCACGACCGCGACTGACGGACCGCGATATGAATCCGGCAGGCCACTTCCGAGGTGTCGGCCGCCCAACGCGGGTCGGGCACCCGCCGCGAGGCGCTGGGAGGCGTCAGGTGAGCCAGCCAAACGGCTTGCCAGGCCCGTCACGCGGTCCGGCCGAACCGCGACCCAGCCCGACACCGAGCCTTACCGAGGTCCGTCACCGAGCCCTACCGGGATCCGGCACCGAGCCCTACCGAGGCCCGGCACCGAGCCCTACCGGGGTCCGCCGTCGAGCCCTACCGAACGCCGCCGCCGAGCCGAATCCCGCCGCCGAGCCCCTGCCTGTACCCGACACCGGACCCTGCCGCCGAGCCCACGAGGCCCGCCGGAGTCGGCCGCAACCCGTGCGACGGCCATCCCAGCCGGAATCTTGATGCGCCAACCACCGATTCAGGTGGCCACCGCACCAAGATCATCGAATGGGTGGGGAGCGCTTCAAGATTGACGCGGGGCGGAGCGCGATATGAGACCAGCAAGCTGCTCCCGAGGGCCGCCCGCACGACACAAGTCGGCACCCGCTGAGATCCTCCGGTCGCTACGGGAGGCGTAAGGTGATCCGGCCCAGACGCAGCCACACCTCGTCACGCAGTCTCACCAAGGCGCAGCCCCACCCTGTCACGCACTCCGCCCAAGGCGCGGCCCCACCCCGTCACGCACTCCGCCCAAGGCGCGGCCCCACCCCGTCACGCACTCCGCCCAAGACGCGGCCCCACCCCGTCACGCACTCCGCCCAAGACGCGGCCCCACCCCGTCACGCAGCCCACCCAAGACGCGACCCCACCCCGTCACACGATCCGGCCGGGGCCCGCCGCGAGGCCCGAGGCTAGCTAGAAGCCCTCAGACGCAACCGCAACCGACACGACGGTTGCCCCAGTCACGATCTTGGTGCGACGACCACCGTTTCAGGTGGCCACCGCACCAAGATCGCTGAAACGGCTGGGGAGCGCTCAAGATCGCGACGGCGGACAGCGGTGTGGATCGACAGGCCGCTCTCGGGCCGACCGCACAGTACGGTCGGGACCGCCGGGCCCAGCAGGTGATCCTGGACATGGCTTGCCGGGCCCGTCACGGTGAACCGGCCAAGGCCTGCCGTAACCCGCCAGGGAGTGTCCGTCCCCGGGCGCACGGCGGCAGCCAGTCCGACCTCCGCTGGCTGGTCATGAGTGCGGTCCCGAGCGGATCGAGGCAGCACTCACGGCCGGCCGGCATAGCCGCCACGATCCACCGAGTTCGGGTGCTTCCCGTGGCCGCGGCCGCTCACGCCGATTGTTGATCTGCTGGCCGTGCGATTTCGCGGTCAAAACGGACGTGAGACAGCGCTTCCGCACGGCCAGCAGATCAACTCACCCGAGAAGCCATTGGACGCGCGGTTGCCGGCCGTTCACGCCGTTTCCGAGCGATTCCCACCGCCAAAGCGACGCCCCGCCAACAACTGCCGGAGCCCGCCGAGGTGATTCGGCTAAGAACTACCGAAGTTCGTCAGGTGACTTGGCGGAGTCCGCCGCGGGAGCCGAGGCGGCGGCGACCGAGGTGACAGCGGGGCCCAAGGTGGCAGGGGTGGCGGGGGTCTCAGAGGGGGCCGGAGTGGAGTCGCTGGCGGGGGTGGCGTGCGTGGAACCGCTGACCGAAGCAGCAGGCGCGGAACGGCCGGCCGAAGCAGCAGGCGCGGAACCGCTGACCGAAGCAGCAGACGCGGAACCGCTGACCGAAGCAGCAGACGCGGAACCGCTGACCGAAGCAGCAGACGCGGAACCGCTGACCGAAGCAGCCGGAGTCGAACGGCTGGCAGGGGCCGCCGAAGGCGACGGGGTGGACGGGGGTGGGGTGGCGCGGCGATGGCGCAGTTCGACGGGCAGGACCAGCAGGGCGACCAGGACGCCGACCGAGCCCACCGCGACGAAGCCCCACGCCGGGCCCCCATGGTCGATGGCCAGGCCGGCGAGCGGGGCGCCGCAGGCGATGCCGACTGTCAGGGCCGAGTTGTGCATGCCCATGGCCTCGCCGCGAGCGCTGGCGGGGATCATCCGGCTGATGGCGTCGGAGCTTGCGGTGATGGTGGGGGCGCAGAGGGAGCCGGCCGGGATCAGCAGCAGGGCCAGCAACGCCCAGTGGCTGTGACCCAGGCCGACGGGGATGGTGAGCAGCGCCATCGGCGCGAAGAGGGCCAGCGCGGGCAGGCCGCCGCGCCGGTTCATGCCGTAGACGAAGCCGCCGAGGAGGGAGAAGAAGGCCCAGAGTGCCAGGACCAGGCCGGCCCACTCGAGCTGGCCGGAGTCACGCAGCACCGCCACCACGGCGACGTCGGTGCCGGCGAGGACCAGGGTGGCGGCCATCGTGACGGCCAGGACGGCGACGAACCGGGGCTTGAGCCAGCTGCGCCGGGGCACCCGCTCACCGCTGGAGACGGGGGCCTCGTGGGCGGCCCGGACCGGTGGGTCGAGCAGCCACAGGCCGACCCCGGCGAGCAGGATGCCGACCGCCAGGGTGAGCATGGCGGCGCGGGAACCGGCGGTCGTGGCGATCAGCACGCCGAGGGCGGGGCCCGCCATGAACGACAGCTCGGTGGTCATCGAGTCGAGGGCGAAGGCGGGCAACCGGTGCGACTCGGGGGTGAGGGCGGCGATCGCCTGCCGGGCCACGGAGAAGGCGGGCAGGGCCAGGAACCCGCCGACCGCGGCGACCGGAAGCAGAGCCCAGTACGGCAACGCCTGCGCCACCACCCAGTAGATCACCTCGGCGACCGTGGTCAGGACGAGGACCGGCCGCAGCCCCAGCCGGTCGACGAGCCGGCCCATTACCGGCGCCCCGAATGAGCCGCCGATCGTCGTGGCCGCACCGACCAGGCCGGCCGCGCCGTAGGACAGGTGAAGCCCTTCGACGACGTGCAGCGTGAGCACCACGGTGGCAGCTGCGATCGGCACGCGGGCGAGCGTGGCGACCACCAGCAGTGACGTGATCTTCGGCAGGGCGAGTGTTTCGCGGTAAGGCGTGAGTGACATGTTGGATCCTGACCTCCACCACACATCCTGCCGTGGGGGTATGACACGACGCCAACCGGTTACGAGCCCCGACGCCTCCCCCGCGCCGACCCTGTGACGAGCGCCGCATCACACCGCCGGCTGGTGGCCAGTGCTGACCGGAGAATTGGCCGTCACCGCAGCTCAGGCCTTGATCAATGACGTCTCGTCACCGTGCCACCGGGGTGATTTCCCTGCATGGGACGGCTATCACAGGAAACGCCGATGACCGTTCAGCGCGGGAGCCAGCGGGCGCACCTCAACGGACATCACCGGACACTGACGACCACCTACACGGCCAACCCACCGCCGCACCACGACTCGCCGTCACAGCGAAGGCGCCGGGCTGCGGAGAACCAACGGCCGCACCACTACCGGATGTCACACCACACGCGCCCGGCCGCGCGGAGAACCAACGGCCGCACCACTACCGGATGTCACACCACACGCGCCCGGCCGCGCGGAGAACCAACCGACCCACCACGACCAGGGGTCACACCAGACGCACACGATCGGCGGCGCGGGGATGCAGCCGCCGCGCTGGGATGCGGAACGGCCCGCACTCCGGAGAGTGCGGGCCGTTCTGTTGTCCTGCGAGGCGATCAGCGATCGCGGTCGGCAGCCACGTCTTCCCTGTACGTGGCGCCGCCGTCCGACTCCGAGGAGAGCGGCCGGGCGCCGCCTTCCGGCGGGCCGGCGATCGTCTGGCCGGCCGCCAGCTCGGGGAACTTCACGTCGAAGGCGGGCCGCTCGGAGCGGATCCGCGGCATCCGGTCGAAGTTGCGCAGCGGCGGCGGGCTGCTGGTCGCCCACTCCAGCGAGTTGCCGTGGCCCCACGGGTCGTCGGCCGTGACGACCTTGCCGACCTTGTAGGACTTCCACACGTTGTAGATGAACGGCAGCGTCGACAGGCCGAGGATGAACGAGCCGATCGTGGAGAACGTGTTCAGGAAGGTGAACCCGTCGGCCGGCAGGTAGTCGGCGTAGCGGCGGGGCATGCCCTGGGTGCCGAGCCAGTGCTGCACCAGGAACGTGCCGTGGAAGCCGATCATCGTGAGCCAGAAGTGGACTCGCGCCAGCTTCTCGTCGAGCATCCGGCCGAACATCTTCGGGAACCAGAAGTAGATGCCGGAGAACACCGCGAACACGATCGTGCCGAAGAGCACGTAGTGGAAGTGGGCGATCACGAAGTACGAGTCGGAGACGTGGAAGTCGATCGGCGGCGAGGCGAGCAGCACGCCGGAGAGACCACCGAACAGGAACGTCACCATGAAGCCGACCGCGAAGAGCATCGGCGACTCGAAGCTGATCTGACCGCGCCACATGGTGCCGATCCAGACGAAGAACTTCATGCCGGTCGGGACCGCGATCAGGAAGCTCAGGAAGCTGAAGAACGGCAGCAGCACCTGGCCGGTGGCGAACATGTGGTGCGCCCACACGCTCATCGACAGCGCGCCGATCAGCAGGGTCGCCGCGACCAGGCCCTTGTAGCCGAAGAGCGGCTTGCGGCTGAAGACCGGGATGACCTCGGTGATGATGCCGAAGAACGGCAGCGCGATGATGTAGACCTCAGGGTGGCCGAAGAACCAGAAGAGGTGCTGCCACAGCATCGGCCCGCCGGTCTCCACGTCGAAGACGTGGGCCCCGAGGACGCGGTCGGCGGCGAGAGCGAAGAGCGCGGCCGCCAGGAACGGGAAGACCATGACCGCGAGCAGCGCGGTGACCAGCATGTTCCAGGTCATGATCGGCATCCGGAACATGGTCATGCCCGGGGCCCGCAGGGTCAGGATCGTGGTGATCAGGTTGACCGAGCCGAGGATCGTGCCCAGGCCGGAGATGGCCAGGCCGACCACCCACATGTTCCCGCCGACGCCCGGCGAGTGCAGCGAGTTGCTCAGCGGCGTGTAGGCGAACCAGCCGAAGTCAGCCGCGCCACCCGGAGTGGCGAACCCGCCGATGGTGATCAGGCCACCGAACAGGTAGAGCCAGTAGGCGAAAGCGTTGAGCCGCGGGAACGACACGTCCGGCGCGCCGATCTGGATCGGCACGACGTAGTTGCCGAACGCGAACACGATCGGCGTCGCGAAGAACAGCAGCATGATCGTGCCGTGCATGGTGAAGAGCTGATTGAACTGCTCCGGTGACAGCATCTGCATGCCCGGCCGGGCCAGCTCGGCGCGCATCAGGAGGGCCATCAGGCCACCCAGCAGGAAGAACACGAAGGCCGTGATCATGTACATGATCCCGATCTGCTTCGCGTCCGTCGTGCGCAGGATCCGAGCAAACGCCGAACCCTTGACCTGCCGTCGCACCGGGTATGGTCGGGTCGCGATCGGCGACGGCGCAACGGTCGTCACGAATTGCCTCCGTTGTCTCGTTCGTCCCTCTCGGGTTCCCCCGAAGATCGGGCGTACCTCGGTGGCAGAATAGTCCCCCACCGACGTTCGGCCGTCGCGGGGTGACCAAACGTCAGACCGGAGTCACCAGCGCCCGATAGTGATCGGTGAAGATGCGGAGCCCTCGACGGCGCAGCATCGGGTCCCTGAGGGACGGCGGAACGTCGCGGGCGCGGTCGCGCTCCCTGGTCCGCTCGCGCACTTCGGCGCACCGCGGGCGGCGCCGCTGTTCATACGCCCGAAGGGCCGCCGGGATGTCACCGGCCGCCGACCGCAGCTCCTGACCGAGAACGTAACCGTCCTCGAAGGACATGGCGGCGCCCTGCGCGAGGGTCGGCGCGGTGGCGTGCGCGGCGTCGCCGACCAGCACGACCGGGCCTTTCGACCAGGCCGGCAGCACGACCTCGTCGGTCCGGGCGACCTGCACTTTCTCGATCTTGTCGAGGATGGCCGGAACGGGGCCGCCGAACGCCCCGAAGAGGTCCCGCAGCCTCTCGATCGGGTCCTCGGGGCTGGGGCTGTCCGGCGCCGTCTCGTCGGCGTAGCAGTACAGCCTGCGGCCACCCATCGGCATGACGACGAAGGACGACCGCCGGCCGAGCACCGCCGTCCAGTCGGTGAGCGGAGGACCACCGGTGACGACCGAGCGGTAGACGATCTGCCCGGTCGGCACGGCCGGGCCACCCAGCCCGACCTTGTCACGGATCAGGGAGCGCCGCCCGTCAGCGCCGATGACCAGGTCATATTCGGCGATGCCGCCGGTGGAGAACTCGACCTTGGCGGCGCCGTCGACGATCTGCACGTCGCGCACCTCGGTCTCGAAGCGCACCTCGCCGCCCACGCCGGTGAGCAGGACCTGCTGGAGGTCGGCGCGGGACAGGGCGCGGGACTCCCCGACGCCGGCCCAGAGCCCTGCCGCGTCCATCTCGAACAGCTCGCGGCCGCGGGTGTCGAGGAACACCTGCCGGAAGATCAGATCGCCCAGTGGGCGCAGCGGGACATCGAGGCCCAGCAGCCGCAGGGCGCGCGACGCGTTGCCGGGCAGATGGATGCCGGCGCCGGGAACGACGGTGGCGGGCAGCGCCTCCACGACCTCCGGCCGGAAACCGGCGATGCGCAGCCCCCGGGCCGCAGCCAGGCCGGCGATGCCGGCGCCCACGACGAGGATGCGCAAGCTCATCACACCAACGCTTTCTTATCGATGGATACGCGCCGGAGCCAGAAGACTACCCCCCGCCACTGGCCGGGGGAACACCCACGATCAGCGCGAGGTCCGATTTGTACGCCACCGTCTCCGGTGCCGCCCGCTCCGCGGAGAGCGCTGTCGCGAAGGCACGCCCGGCCCGGGCCAGGGCGACGGCCCGGCGGCGGCGGTAGAAGCGGTGCAGGGAACGCGGCGCCGCCCCGAAGACGGTGGAAGTGACCATGACGACAGCCAACCACCGGGGTACGACACTTTCGGCTGACCATCTAATTACATCGGTGTATTTCCCGCCGGCGCCGGGCAGACAATCCAGGTATGACCGACCGCCTCGACGAGTACCGGCGCAAGCGGGACGCCCGCCGGACCCCGGAGCCGGTGCCCGTCCCACGACAGACAGACCGGCGGCAGCCGGGCCGGCGGCAGGCGGAAGAAGAAGGACAGCACCGCTTCGTCATCCAGCAGCATCACGCCCGCAGCCTGCACTGGGACGTCCGCCTGGAACGGGACGGCGTGCTGGTCTCCTTCGCGGTGCCGCGCGGCCTGCCCCGGCAGCAGGCCCGCAACAACCTGGCGAAGCACACCGAGGATCACCCGCTGGAGTACCTGGACTTCGCCGGTGACATCCCGGCCGGCGAGTACGGCGGCGGCCGGATGACCATCTTCGACCGGGGGACGTACGAGGCCGACAAGTGGCGCGACGACGAGATCGGCGTCACCTTCCACGGCGAGCGGACCAACGGGCGGTACGTCTTCTTCCAGACCGGTGGCCGGGACTGGATGGTCCGCCGGATGGATCCGGCCGAGCCGGGCTGGGAGCCGATGCCGGACGCGGTGGCGCCGATGCTCGCGACCGGAGCCGCGGCGCTCCCGCCGGACGACGCCGACTGGGGGTACGAGATGAGCTGGGGCGGGCGCCGCGTCCTCGCGTACGTCTCAGGCGGAAGAGTGCGGCTCGCGGACGGTGACGGCACCGACGTGACCTCGTGGTATCCGGAGATCCGGCCGCTCGGCCCGGCGCTCGCGCCGGTCGAGGCCGTGCTCGACGGTGAGGTCGTCGCCTTCGCCGGCCCCCGCCCGGATCCGGGCCTGCTGGCCCGGCGCGGCGCGCCGAAGGACTCCGCCGCGGCACGGCGGGCCGCGGAACGGACGCCGGTGCAGTTCCTGGTGTACGACCTGCTGTGGCTGGAGGGGCACTCGACGGTGGAGTTGGTCCGTTACGCCGAGCGCCGCGAGCTGCTGGAGGGTCTGTCACTGTCCGGGCCGAACTGGCAGACGCCACCGTTCTTCCCCGGCGGCGGGGAGTTCGCGTGGGAGGCGGCGCGCGCCCAGGGCCTGCCGGGGATCGTCGCGAAACGCCTGGACTCGCCCTATCTGCTGGGCCGCCGGAGCCGGCTGTGGCAGACCGTCGAGGTGTGACGGGAACCGGCTGCCACACCCGCGCCACCTCGAAGGCGAACTCCCCGCCGGCCGGTCGGCCCCGGCTCACACCGGGGCCGCCGGGAAGGCCCGGCTTAGAAGATCACGACCGAGCGGAGTACGTCACCGGCGTGCATCCGCCCGAAGGCCTGCTCGACCCCGTCCAGGGTGATCTCCTCGGTCACGAACGCGTCCAGGTCGAGCCGACCCTGCTTGTAGAGCTCGGTGAGCATCGGGAAGTCCCGGCTGGGCAGGCAGTCGCCGTACCAGCTGGATTTCAGCGCCCCGCCGCGGCCGAAGACGTCGAGCAGCGGCAGTTCCAGGGTCATCTCGGGGGTGGGCACCCCGACCAGCACCACGGTGCCGGCCAGGTCGCGGGCGTAGAAGGCCTGCCGGTAGGTCTCCGGCCGGCCCACCGCCTCGATGACCACGTCGGCCCCGTTGCCGCCGGTCAGCGCGCGGACCGCCTCGACCACGTCGGCCTCGCGGGCGTTGATCGTGTGGGTCGCGCCGAAGCCGCGCGCCCACTCCAGTTTCCGGTCGTCGGTGTCGACCGCGATGATCGTGGTGGCGCCGGCCAGGGCCGCTCCGGCCACCGCGCCGTCGCCGACACCGCCGCAGCCGATCACCGCGACCGAGTCGCCGCGGGTCACGCCGCCGGTGTTGATCGCCGCGCCGATGCCGGCCATCACCCCGCAGCCGAGCAGGCCGACCGCCGCGGCCCGGGCTGAGGGGTCGACCTTCGTGCACTGCCCGGCGTGGACCAGCGTCTTCTCCACGAAGGCGCCGATACCGAGGGCCGGGGACAACTCGGTGCCGTCCTCCAGCGTCATCTTCTGGGCGGCGTTGTGGGTGGCGAAGCAGTACCACGGCTTTCCGCGCAGGCAGGCCCGGCAGTTTCCGCAGACGGCCCGCCAGTTGAGCACCACGAAATCGCCGGGCGCCACGTCGGTGACGCCGTCGCCGACGGCCTCGACGACACCGGCCGCCTCATGGCCGAGCAGGAACGGGAACTCGTCGTTGATCCCGCCCTCGCGGTAGTGCAGGTCGGTGTGGCAGACCCCGCAGGCCTGCACCTTCACCACCGCCTCGCCCGGCCCCGGATCGGGCACCACGATGGTGGCCACCTCGACCGGCTTGCCCTTCTCCCGGGCGATCACGCCCCGCACCCGCTGGCTCATCCGCACGCACCTCTCACCGTCGTCTCGTCCGATGAGGACAACCCTGCCACCGATCAGCGCGGAACGGGGCGGGAACGGACCTCCAATGGTGTCTCCAGCAGCGCCTCGGCCACCTTGGTCAACTGCCGGACCTGTGCCGTGCTCAGCCGGTCGAAGATGAGTTGCTGGACGGCCTCGGCGTGGCCGGGCGCCGCCTCTTCGACCTTGTCCCAGCCGGCGTCGGTGAGCACGGCGATCTGGACCCGGCCGTCGTCGGCGTCTCGTTCCCGGCGCACCCAGCCCTTCTCCTCCAGCCGGGCCACCACGTGGGAGAGCCGGGACAGCGACGCGCTGGCCCGTTTGGCCAGCTTGCTCATGGCCAGGCGGCGGTCCGGGCGCTCGGAGAGGGTCATCAGGACCAGGTAGCCCATGTGGGTCAGGCCGGAGTCCCGCTGGAGCTGAGCCTCGAGCGCGGCGGGAATCCGGACGAGCACCTCGACCACGTGCCGCCATGCGTTCTGCTGCTCATCGGTCAACCACCGAGGCTCGTCCATCCTGGCAGGTTAGTGGCGATCGACGGCTACGGTGGTGACCGGACAGCGAGATCCAGCCAAGGCGTTACGGATGGCCCATCGATTCGATCGACTTCCGTGAACCTCGGCGGGTAGGCTGTGCGGGGACTTTAACCCCGACACGGCGCCGGAACCGGCTGGCTGGGGGGCCTCGGCCGGTTCCGGCGTCGTGTACCTAGACGGGTTCTCTACTTGCTGGGTGGCTCGTCCTTGCCCGCTTCCTCGAGAGCGTCCGCCTCTTCCTTGGTCTTGTGCACGGCGCCGTCGGCGTGCTCCGGCGGGCCGTAAACGGTGTAGAGGACCAGCGGGTTCGGGCCCTCGTTGAGGAAGTTGTGCGTCCGTCCGGCGGGCACGACCACCAGATCACCCTGCGCGACCTTGCGGGTCTGGCCGGAGACGACGGCCTTGCCGACTCCGCTGACGAAGGTCAGGATCTGATCCACCTCGTGAACCTCTTCGCCGATCTCGCCGCCCGGCGGGATCGTCATGATCACGAGCTGGGTGTGCTTGCCGGTCCACAGCACTCGCCGGAAATCGGGGTTCGTCTCCGCGACGGTGGCAATCGTGAAGTGCTCCATGCAGGGACGGTACCCAGGTCAGAGGCTTCGCAACCCGCCCGGCAGCACCGGCGCCGGACGACCGATCAGATAGCCCTGCACGTAGTCGACGCCCAGCTCACGCAGCATCCGCAGGGTCGCCTCGTCCTGCACGAACTCGGCCACCGTGTGGATGCCGTACGCCTGGCAGACCTGCACGAGCGCCCGCACCAGCACCTGGTCCTGCGGGTTGTCGACGAGATCGACCACGTACTCCCCGTCGATCTTGACGAGGTCGATCGGGAAGAGCCGCAGGTACCGGAAGGACGCGTACCCGGAGCCGAAGTCGTCGAGGGCCAGGCCGCAGCCGAGGTCGCGGACCCGGTCGGCGAAGCGCCGGGCCTCGCTGAGGTTGCCGATCAGCGCCGTCTCGGTGATCTCGAAGGTGAGCTGCGCCGGGTCCACCCGGTAACGCTCCAGCAGCTTCTCGACCTCGGTGGTGAGGCGCGGGTCACCGACCGAGCGGCCGGAGAGGTTGACCTGAAGGCAGAGCCCGGGCTGCTCGGCGGCGAGCCGCATGGCCCGCTCCACCACCCAGAGGTCGATGTCGAAGATCGCGTCCAGCCGCTCCGCGGTGTCCAGCACCTGGATCGGCGACTGCGGCCCGTCGGTCTCGTCGAGCACCCGCAGCAGCAGCTCGTGCCGGGTCACCTTGTTGCTCTGCAACTCCAGGATCGGCTGTGAGTAGAGGGTGAACCGATCGGTGCCGAGCGCGTCCGCGACCCGGGTGCGGTAGGAGCCCTGCCGGTCGCGGACCGGGACGGGGTGGGCGACCAGGGTGATCGGGCGGTCCGCGTCGCGGGACTGCCGCCACGCCTGCTCGGCGTCGATCAGCAGGCCGTGGCTGCCGGCCTCGGCGTCGCGCTCGAACCGGACCAGGCCACCCCAGCAGCAGGCGTGTTCGCGCAGCGCCGCCACCAACTCGCGGGCCTGGTCCCGGGCCGCGCGCCAGGTGGTGCGGGCGAAGAGCACGGCGATCTCGTTCGGTCCGACCCGGCCGAGCAGGTGCTCCGGGCGGACGCTCTCCTCCACCACCCGGGCCACGCGGTGCAGCAGGTCGGCGTTGTGCTCGGGTCGTACCCCCTCGGCGGTTTCTTCGGCCTGGACCCGGACCAGCAGCAGGGCGCCGCCCGCGCCGCGCAGCGCGCGGTCGATCTCGTCGGCGAACCGGGCCCGGATCAGCAGGCCGGTCGCCGGGTCCGGCTCCACCAGGGACGCCTGGACGGTCTCGCCGCGGCGGGTGAGGCGGGCGGACTCGCGGCGGGCCCGCTCGCGGGCCGAGACGTCGCGGACCGTGCCGCGGATGCCGCGAACCGCGCCGTCCGGGCCGGCCATCGGTTCCAGGGTGCAGTCGGCGTCGAACCAGCCGCCGTCGGCACGCATCAGCCGGACCGTGATGTGCACGGTCGTCCGGCTGGCCCAGGCCTCGGTGATGGCGCCGAGCGCCTTGGCGTGGTCGTCGCGGTGCACGTGGCGGGCGAGGATCTGCCGGGTCACCCCCTTCTCGGCGGGGGCGCGGCCGACCATGGCGGAGAATCCGGGCGACCAGACGATCTGATCACCGGCGGCGGTGTACGTGAACCAGGCGGCCCGGTCGTCGGCCGGCTGCCGTGGCTCCGGAAGGGTGTGCGGCGACACGGAAGTCAGGCGCTCCCGTTCTTCGGGCACCGTCATAGACCGCCACCTCCCCCCTCGCGCACGGCTGCTTCCCTCGCCACCAAGACCCCTCACCTATTACGACCCGTCACGGGGCTGTAGTAACAGTGGACGCAAGCGTCAAACTTTCACCGAATCCGCGGGCAAGGCTAGGAGCAGGGAATTATCGCCCATCCAGAGTGCCGAAACAACCGAATGGATGACCTCGTTACCCTACATTTGCGTCGAATTACCCGAGTCACTCCATGACGGACAGTCACTACACGTATTTGGGGTGGAACCTTCCGCATTTCCCTACCCGCTTCCGACCGTCCACATGCACCCAGAGCATCCGTCAATGCGCGGTGGGTGACATCAGGGCGCCGTCGACCGTGGTGATCTCCAGCTCACCGATGCGCTGCCAGACCGGCCGCATCGCCACCTCCGGCTCACGGGCGAAGACGCTGCCGCGGATCCGCACGAACACGCAGTTGCCGACCCGCTCCAGCACCGACTGCCGGCGCATGTCGCTCTCCCACTGGTCCGGGCCCTGATAGGCGTCGCCGTCACACTCGATCGCGAGCCGCCGGCCGTCCGGCGCGTTCAGCACGAAATCGATCCGGTAACCGCCGATCCGGAACTGCGGGACCGGCCGGTAGCCACGGCCCACCAGCAGTTTCAGCACATCCCGCTCGAAGTCGCTCTCGCAGTGGACGGCCGGGTCCACCGCGTTGACCTCGGCCCGCTGATCGATGGCGTACGCCAGGAGCCGGCCCCGGGCGTCGTCGGCGAGCAGCGCACCCGGCCGCACCGAGTGGAAGATCCAGAGCTGATCGCGAGCCCGGGACGCGGCCACGTTGATCCGCCGGTGGTAGTCGCGCTTGGTGAACGCCGCGATCCGCGGATCCTTCTCCGAGACCACCGTCGAGATCAGCACGACGTCCCGCTCGTCGCCCTGGAACGTGTACGCGTCGCCGACCCGCAGCCGCCGCCCCTGGATCTCGTCCTCGCCGATCGCCTCACGCAGCTGTTCCATCAGATAGGCGGCCTGCCCGCTGCTGCTCAGCAGGCTGATCACGCCGAGCGTCCGGCCGTCGTACCGGGGGTCCGCGACGATCTTGGTGACCCGCTCGACCAGCGCCGTGGCCTCCTCCAGGTTCACGTCGCCGAACCCGGCGAGCGGCTGCCGCACCCCCGCCTCGCAGAACACCGTCTGGATCGGCGGCAGGGACGGCCGGTCCGCCCGCAACGGCCTGATCTTGCCGTCGTAGTAGTGCCGCGACGAGAACTCGATGATCTGCGGCACGCAACGGAAGTGCTCGGTCAGCAGGATCCGCTCCGGCGAACGGCGGACCGCGTGGTCGTAGAGCGAGGACTCCGGGTCGAAGTGCTCCGCCGACGGCACGCCGTTCAGGTGCCGCCGGATCAGGGCGGTGACCGAGCCGACGAAGCCGAGCTGCGGGCCGATCTGCTGGTCGTCGCCGACCACCACGGCCCGCTCGGCCAGCGACAGCACCGGCAGGGCGAACAGGTCGGCCTGCGACGCCTCGTCGACGATCACCACGTCGAACCTGGCGCCCCCGGCGAACTGCTCGATCGCCCGGTCCACCGACATGACCCAGACCGGTACGGCGGTGACCGCCGACTCCATCGCCCGCTGCGCGTGGGCCTGCCAGGTCGCCGCACCCCGCCCGGTTCCCTTGCCGATCTTGCGGAGGGCGGTGGTCCAGTCGGCCAGCGCGGCCCGGCGCCGGTCGTCGAGCGCCCGGGACACCTCCAGCCACGCCGAGGCCACCACCAGTTCGCTGGTCAGCCGCCGGATCCGGTCACGGGCACGCTCCACCCGGCGGGCCAGCACGGCCGGGTCGACGTCGCCGACCACCTGGTCGAACCAGGTCTGCGCGCGCCGCCACTCCCAGGCCTCCAGACACGCTTGCCCGGAGACCACCGGGTACTCCCCGGCCGCGATCAGCGCGGCCCACTCCGGCGCGGTCACCGCGAGCCGGTCGTGGGCGGCGTGGAACCGCATCACGTCCGGCTGGAGCAGCGCCACCCGGCGCACCTCGCCGACCGCCGCGTCCCAGCCGTCCAGGGACTTCCAGGCCTCGCTCAAACCGGGCCAGGGCGCGACCCGCTCGGCCACGGCCCTCTCCACGGCCTGTGCCTTCTCGCACCCGAACACCTCGGACGCGGCCTCCAGCACCTCGGCCACCCCGGCCAGCGTGGCGGCGTCCACCACCAGCTCACGCTGCGGCATCAGCGCGGCGACCCGGCGGGCCAGCGGCGGCCAGCGGTTCAGGTCGAAATCGAGGGACTGGTTCGCCTCGGCGAGCAGGCCACCGGCCCAGACCTCCGGATCACCCCAGCCACCCGGCGGTTCCGGAACGGCCAGCCGCTCGACCCACTCCCGCCAGGCATCGCCCAGCCGGCGACGGGCCTGCGCGCGGCGGACCCCGGAGATCACCAGATCGACGTCGCCGACCGTGCGCAGCGGCTCGCCGTCGACCCGGACCTCGTCGGCCAGCCGGTACAGGCCGGACTGCAGCAACCGGCTCAGGCCCCGGCCGGCCGCGAACCGGCCGCGGATCTCGGTCAGGCGGGTGAGCAGCAGTTTCGGCTCGGCCAGAATCGGCTCGGGCACCGAGATCCGGTGGCCGGTCACCTCACGGGCCAGCACCGCCAGCTCAGCGAACAGAGTCTCGGTGGTCACCACCTGGTCGTTCCACAGGGTGCGCCAGTGCGTGTCGTCGAGCAACCGGCCCAGCCGGTCGGTCCAGGTGCCCTCGCGCCGGCGCAGCCAGGCCACCGCCTCGCGGAGCTCGGTCAACAGCTCGGTCATGCCGGAACGGCGCTCAGCGCGTACCGCATCCATGTCGACGCCCTGGTCAGCGAGCAGCGACAGGCGCTCCTCGGCCTTGGCGATCCTCTCCCGCGCCGCCGCCGCGGCGGCGGCGTCCGGAAGATCGGAGATCTCCGGCAACGGCCGCATCGCGGCGGCCCGATCCTCCGGCGACAGCCGGGAGGCGAGTTTCAGCAGCGTGGCGAATTCCTCGATGGTCAGCGGCGGCGGCCCGGTGACCGGGTCCGGGATGCCACCGTGCGTGGCGGCGCGCTCCCGCAGCCACCCGCCGACCTCGGCGGGAAGAAGAGCGACCCCACCGATCTGGTACGTCTGAGCCTCGCTCTCGGCGATCAGCCGCAGTCCCGCCATCGCCGCGGACAGCTCGCGCTCCGCCTCCTCGAGGTTGCGGGTGAGCCGGTCCACCCGGCGTGCCTCGGCCTCGGAGTCGAGCGTCGCGGCCCGGTCGGAGAGTTCCCGAGCCGCCAGCTGCAACTGCACGAGCTGGTCCGTGGTCCGCCCGAGCACCGTGAGGCAGAGCGCCTGGACCTCCTCGGGCAGGCCGTCGCGCAGCACCCGGAGCGGCTCCTCCTTCTGCGCGACCACCAGAACCCGCTTGCCGTTCGCCATCAGATGACAGATCAGGTTGCGGATGGTGTGCGTCTTGCCGGTGCCCGGCGGCCCCTGCACCGCCACGTTCCGGTGGTGCGCGAGCCGGCGGGCGATCGACTCCTGTGCCTCGTTCGTCGGCAGCGGCATGAGCAGCCGCTCCCCCACCCGCTCCCAGCTCTCCGGCTTGTCGTCGGGCATCAGCAGCCTGCTCGGCTCGTGCGCGACGATCGCGGCGAGAGAGCCGACGCCACCGGGATCGCCGCCGGTCAGCCTGTCCCGCATGTTCTCCAGGAAGCCGCGGAGCTGACGTTGCCGGGGACGGGCGAAGAGCACGGCGACATCCCGCAGGAACGCCTCGGCGCGGGGCTTCTCCTCGGTGTCGCCGACGATCACCCGGTCGAACCCGAGCCGGGACAGGGCACGGCCGAAGAAGTCACGCCGGCCGGCGTCGTCCCACAGGTCGACCTCGACCGCGCCACCCGGGCCGGCCAGGGCGGCGAGCTGGGCGAGGTGCCGCTCGTCGAGCCCGGCCAGAGCCTCCACCTGGAGCCGGGACGGGCCCGCCGGGGAGACGGTGATCAGGGCGCTGTCGGCGTCGTACTCGATCAGCACCGGGGTGGCGACCAGCGGGTAACGGACCCGGGCGCCGTCGACCGTGGTCTCCACGATGCCGTGGCCCCAGACCAGCTCGGTGGTGGCGGCCGCCATGTCGACCTGGTGCATCCGGTCGAAGAGACGACGGTGCAGGTCACGGGTCTGCTCGGCGGCCGCGGTCGCCAGCGCCCAGGGCCGCCACATCTCGTCGCGCCAGGTCTCGAAGTCGTCGCCCGCCGCCTCGGCCCGCGGCTCGTCGGTGGCGGTCACCTCGCCCCGCAGCCGGCGGCGCAGGCCCGGCGGAACGGCGACCGGCGCCGGCATCTCAGGACGGCCGACGCGCAGCCAGGAGGCGCCGTCGGCGCCGGGACCGCTCTGGCAGCCGGGATGTCCGGGCAGCGCGTGCAGCCAGTGCGCATCGGACGGCACGGTGCGGGCCGGGCGATCCATCTGCGCCCGGACGGCGAGTAGGTAGTCGGCGACCGCCACGGCCCGATCGCGGATCGTCGTGGGCGATTCCCGCTGCTCGGCCATTTCAGGAGTCTAGGGCGTGGCGTCGGTGCTGCTCGGGGGCGGCGCGCAACCCCGGCAACCGCTAGGGTGGCCCCGCTGATCTTGCATCGACGGTCTTGGGGACGTACGTGAATCAGGGATGGGCGAACGTGGACGGGAACGGGCATCACTGGCCCGGTCAACCGGGGATGCCGCCGGCGTTCTACGGCATGCCGGCCGATCCGCTGGTCAGCCCCGATTACGCGGGCTGGTGGCAGCGCGGCATCGCCCTGGCCAAGCAGGTGTGGAAACCCTCGCTGATCCTGCACGCGATCGTGATCGTGCCCACCCTCGCGCTGACCGTCCCGGCCAACACCATGTTCACCGCGGAGAGCGCGACGGTCCAGGAAGCCCTGCGAAACGGCGGAGGCCTACCGCCGATGAACGGCTACCTGCGAGCCATGGCTCTGCTCATGGCGGCGTTCCTGGTCTCCGGCCTGCTGTCCACGATCGCCACGGCCGTCACCGTCCGGCTGGTCGTCGCCGCCGCCACCGGGCAACCGGTCAGCCTGCCGACCGCCCTCCGCGAGGGTGTGCGCCGCGTGCCCGCGCTGATCGGATGGGGAATCCTCGCCGGGCTGCTGGCCCTCGGAGCGGTTCTGGCGTGCATCCTGCCGATCGTCTACGTCGCCGCGGCCGTGATGGTCCTGCCGGTGGTGGTCACGCTCGAACGCGGATCCGGGATCGGCCGGTGCTTCTCCCTCTTCCACGCCGACCTCGGCACCTCGGTGGCGCGTATCGCCACCCTGTTCGGCATCGGCACGGTCGCCGCGCTGGCGCTCGGCCTGGTCGGCATCGTCCTGGAGGCGGGCATCAGCGGAACCGCCGGTGTGGTCGGCTCGACCGTCGCGAACGGGATGTACGCCCTGGCGGCCGGGCTCGTGCTGCCGCCCCTGCTGGTCACCGCGTACGCGGACATGCGGTCGCGGCGGGAGCCGTTCTCCACCGCGTACCTCGCGCCGCGGCCCGTCTGAGTTCTCCCCGCACATGAATCAGGACCGGCCGTGGGCCGGTCCTGATTCATGTGCGGCTCGTGGTTCCCCAGTGGCTCAGGGGAACTGCATGCGGCGGGGACGCGGGATCACCGGAGGCGGTAGCGGCAGATCGTCCAGGTGGCTCCAGCTCAGCATCCCGTTATCGGTCGACTTGATCTCACCAAGGCAGGCGCGGAGCAGACCCAGATTGGGGGCGCCCGCGAAGCCGGCGATGATGACCTCGGGTTTCGGCTCGATCCCCGCGATGACGCCGCAGATCTTCGCGACCTCACGCTCGTCGACGGCGTCGAGCGGGAGCGGGGCTTCGACGGGGGAACGGCGCCACGGTGGGCCGAACCGGCGCAGCAACTCGCGAGCGAGCCGGCCGAACGAACGGCCCACCTCGGCGTCGCGCATGGAGACCCGGGCCGACTGGCCGTAGCACCAGGGCACCACGACGTGCCCGTTGATCAGGACCAGCTGGTAGACCGAGCGCGGGACGCTGATGATCTCCGCACCGGGCAGCGTGCCCAGGAAGAGCACGAGCTCCTCGTAGGGCAGAGGCCACCGGGGATTCCCCAGGACACGTTCCATGGTCTGGGTCATGGCCGGGTGAGCGTGAACCTCGCGGTCGATAGCCGTACTCAAGGCTTCCGGCACCCGGGTCCACAGCTCGTCGGCGACCTTGTCGCCGAACTGCTCGATCAGCCAATCACTCGGACCGACGAGAACGTCTGGACGCATTCCGCACCACCACCGTCCGTGATACCGACGTCACTGCTGGCTTGAAGAGTTGCACTTCCAATGATCGACTGGAAGAGGGAGGAACGAGATCACAACAACGAACATGAATGAAATCGACAATGTCGATCAACACTTAGCCACAACAGCGGAGCACGGCGGCGGCGAGACGCAGAAGATGCAACTTGCACAGAGCAGGATGGGCGCAAGTTGCACGGCCGTCCTACTATTCGCCGGTACCTGATAGTGAAGCGGATAGTTATTTCCAAGTGGTGACACTTAGACAAACAACGCTTCACACGGCGTGATCAAAGGCCGCGTCACCAGCAGCTCATCGCAGGAGCGGATCAATGGGCGAACCACTCGCCACGGCGGCGGCGGCCTGCAACCAATTGCAGTACGCGCGTCTCTTTTCAGGTGGAGCCGCGCGGAGAGGGGTTCACGCCTAGTGATGACCCCGAGGGGACGCCACCCTACTGTCAGATACCCGTCAGTTGGCTCATGGCGTCAGGCGAACCCTCTCGGCGCCGACACTGGTCACGCGCACCTCGACCCCGCGCCGGGATCGGCGATCATCAGCCAGACCAAGATCCGACTTGAATCCGATACACCCCATAATTGCGATTTGCGGCATTCAAAATCGCATACCACGACAGCGGCGTATCACAGCCGCTCACCGGCGGATTTCCGGCAACCGCCCAATCGGGCCCGAACGTTTCCCGCGCACATTTCGGCGGCACGTCAATTACCCGCCGGAACCGGCGATCGGGTCCGGCCGAAATGGGAGCCACGTCTCCCGGTGTTCGGCATACGGGGTGACGTTCTCGGGGAACCAGACCAGCCCCGTGCCCCGGTCGGCGACTCCCATCAGGAAGTCGTAACCACGCACCAGGGCGATCGCGACCGGGCACACGCCGGCCAGTTCGGTGAAAAGCGCCCGGGCCTCGGCCAACTGACGCCCCCGGTCCCCGGCGGTGATCCCGAGATCGAGCACCAGCGGAAACACATCGAGGAAGGACGGCTCCCCGGGATCGGCGAGATCGTTGACATGCAATTCGCCGCCCACCGCTCCGCTCTCCGGCAGCGGGCGGGACAGGAAGGTCTCACCGTTCCCGCCGCGGATCACCGTCAGGCCCACCGCCGGCGCGATCTCGGCGGCGAAGTCCGGCGGCGGGCGGAGGGAGTGGAAGTAGACGTGCTCTTGAGTGGACAACGACGTCGGTCCTCTCGGCTACGGGATGTCCAGCATTGTTCCATCGACCAGGATCACCCGGACCCGCTCCGGCAGCGGTGAGCCGTGCTCCCGGGCATGGCCGGCGGCACGGGCACAACCCCGCCGGACGGTCTCGGCGGTCAGGCCGGCCGCCCGCGTCGAAGCCGGACCGGCTCAGCCACGGCCGTCACCGCCGGCGAGCCGGTCGGCGTAGGTCTCGACGACCGCCCGGCCGACCGCGCTGTCCGTGCCCACCGTCGCGGCGGTCACGGCCGTCACAGCCCCGGTCATCGCGCCGCGGGCCGCCCGCAGGGTCGCCACGATCTCCCGGGCGGTGACCGCCGCGGGCCGCTGCCGGATGCCCTCCCCGAGGTCGAGGGCGGTCAGGTCGCCCCGCGCCCCGACCGTGACCGTGACCAGGCCGTCCGGACTTCGTGCCGTCTCCGAGAGCTGTGCCAGACGCGATGCCAGGGCCTGCGCGCGACCGGCGCGCTCCTCGATGGCTCCACGCCATTGGCCGATCAGTCGCTCCGCCCCGTCCAGGCCCTTTCCGTCGAACATAACGACCGCCTCCATCCACCGTGATGACTACGCGGCAGACGGTAGCGAGACGGGCGCCGGCGTGGGGACGGCCTGTGGATAACTACTCCGGGCAGGGGCCGACGGTGTCCCACGAGTGCTGGAAACGGTCCGGCGGGAGACGCCATTCGAGCAGCACAGCGAGCAGTTCGGCCTCGTCGGCGGCCTCGGCGTGCCGCAGCCGGACGGCTCCGAGGTCGTAGTCGTGGCCCTCCAGACGGTCGGACTCGAACTCCCAGTGCTCGACCACGAAACCGGAGTCGCACGCGACGATGTGCACGAACGACCATCGGTGTGGTTGCGAGGCGGGCACCCGTACGCCGAGCCGCCGGCCGAGCCGCAGCGCCGCCAGGTTCTCCGGCGGCCAGGACCATTCACGTGCGCCCATGACGCAGGGGAGAGTACCGGTTCTCCCCGCCCGGGGCGCTACCGTGCCGGGGTGGGTTCCAACGTGCTCGTCAGCCCGGCCGCGGAGGCCGCCGCCGTCATCACCGCCGTGCTCGACGACCTCACCAGCGGTGACCATCGCGGGGTGGTGGTCGACTCGCCCCCCGGCGCCGGGAAGTCGACCCTGGTGGTGCGGGCGGCCGGTGTGCTGGCCGCCACCGGCGCGCCGATGATGATCGTGGCGCAGACCAATGAGCAGGTGGACGACCTGATCGAGCGTCTGGGGGCGCGCTCGCCGGAGATCGGGGTGGGCCGGCTGTCCGCCGTCGACTACGAGCCGTCGGCCCGGGTCCGGGCCCATCCGGCCTGCCGGGTGGCGGCCAAGGTGGGCGACCTCGGATCACCGCCGGTCACCATCGGCACGGCGGCCAAGTGGGCCACGGTCACCGAGGGCACCTGGCCGTGGGCGATCGTCGACGAGGCGTACCAGATGCGGTCGGATGCCCTGTTGCGGGTCGCGCCGCGCTTCGAGCGGGCGCTGTTCGTGGGTGACCCCGGCCAGCTGGACCCGTTCTCCACCGTGGAGGTGGAGCGGTGGATCGGGCTCTCCTGGGATCCGATGCAGAGCGCGGTGGCGGTGCTGCTGCGGCACAACCCGGACCTGCCGGTGCACCGCCTGCCGGTGTCCTGGCGGCTACCGGCGTCGGCGGCCCCGGTGGTGGCGGAGGCGTTCTACCCGTTCACCGGGTTCCGGTCCGGCACCGGGCCGGGCGACCGCACACTCGCCTTCGGAGCGCCGGCCCGTGACGCCTTCGACGCCGTGCTGGACACCGCCGCCGCCTCGGGGTGGGGGCTGCACGAGCTGGCCGAGCGGTTCACCGTGCGTACCGACGCGGAGGCCGCAGCGGCCTGCGCCACTCTGGCCGCCCGCGCCCTGACCAGGGAGGGAGTCGCCACCTCGGAGTCGGGGTCCGGCCCGCTCACCCCGGACCGGATCGCCATCGGCGCCGCCCACCGCGATCAGGTCGCGGTGATCCGCTCGCTGCTCCCTCCGGAGGCCGCCGAGGTCACCGTCGACACCGCCAACCGGCTGCAGGGCCGGGAGTACGACCTGACCGTGGTACTGCATCCGCTCTCCGGCCGTCGCGACGCCACCGCCTTCCACCTGGAGTCGGGGCGGCTCTGCGTGCTGACCTCCCGGCACCGGCACGCGTGTGTGGTGGTAGCCCGGGCCGGCATAGCGGAGCTGCTGGACGCGCACCCGTCCACCGAGCCGGTGCATCTCAACGTGCCGGTGAAGTTCCCGGACGGCTGGGAGGCCAACCAGTCGATGCTCGCCCATCTGTACCGGCGGTGAGCCACCCCGGACGCCGGCCCCTGCCGGAGGCCGGAGAATTGTCGTACGGTTGTTCTAATGTCGCTCACGGCTGCCCTGGCGTACGCCCGGCACGGAGTTCCCGTCCTGCCGGTGCACACGCCTGGCCCCGGTGGTGTCTGTGACTGCGGCAGAGGAGCCCGATGCGACCGGTCCGGCAAACATCCCCGGCTCCGGCACGGCCTGACCGAGGCCACCACCGATCCGCGTCAGATCCGGCTGTGGTGGACCTTCTGGCCGCACGCCAATGTGGGCCTGCGCACCGGCGTGGTGATGGACGTGGCCGACGTCGACTCGGCGGAGGGCTGGCACGAGTTGCGCCACCTGCTCGGCGGCGACGTCCCGCCCGGCCCGCAGGTGCGCACCGGCGGGGGTGGCCGCCATCTCTGGTTCCGCCCGACCGGCTACGGCAACCGGGTCCGTCTGCTGCCCGGGCTGGACTGGCGCGGCTGCGGTGGCTATGTCCTGGCCCCGCCGTCACGGCATGTGAGCGGTGGCGACTACCGCTGGATCCGCCGGCCCGCGGTGGCCCTGCCGGTGAGCCCGGCGGCGCTGGTGGCGCTGATCGCGGGCCCGCCGCCGCCGCCCGTGCCGCCTCGCCCGCTCCGTCGCCCCGATCGCTACGCGGAGGCCGCGCTGGAGGCCGAGACCGACCGGGTCGCCCGCGCCGTCGTCGGCGCCAGGAACGACACCCTGAACCGGGCGGCCTTCGCGCTCGGCCGGCTCGTCGGCGCGGGCCTGCTGGACGAGTCCGAGGTGCGCTGGGAGCTGACCGCCGCGGCTCGGCACGCCGGGCTCGGCTGGGCGGAGATCCGCGGCACCCTCCGTTCCGGGCTGACCGCCGGGCGGCGGCAACCGTTCGGGCATCGGCCACCGCACGCCGCCTGAGCCGCACCGGTCCGGCCGGCGCCGGGCTCGCCAGGGGGCGGACCGGCCCGCGGTGTGCCGGGGACGGTTCTGCGGGGCCGGATCGTCAGGGCCGGGTGGGCGGGGGGATGTGCCGAGTCCGCCAGGACGGTTCTGCGGGGTCGGGTCGTCCGTTCGGACGGGCCGAAACAGATGATCGGGTCACGGCACAAACGGCCCACCCGGCGCTGCCGCCGGTAACCTGGCGGTCGAAACCGCGGGGGGCGATGGTGCTTCAGTCGGACCTGATCGGCGACGCCGTCCTCGGCGTGCTGTCCGATCCGCGGCGCCTGCGGTCGGTGCGCCGCCTCCTCGGCGGCCCGGTGCCCGACGAGGCCTTCGACCGGGTCGCGATGCTGGTGCACAAGCTGGTCGACGCGCCGATGTGCGTGGTCTGCCTGGTCGACGAGGACCGGCAGTCCCTGGCCGGCCAGGTTGGGGTGCCCGATCCGCTGGCCTCCGCGCGGGAGATGCCGCTGACCCACTCGTTCAGCCGGCACGTCGTCGTGGCCGGCGAGATGCTGGCCGTCTCCGACGTGCGCGACGACCCCCGCATGCGCGACAACCCGATGATCCGCCAGATCGGCGCCATCGCCTACGCGGGCGCCCCGATCACCGACCCGGACGGCCTGATCGTCGGCACCCTCTGCGCCATCGACCTGGAGCCCCGGGTCTGGACACCGAGTGAGATCGCCCTGCTCAGCGAGCTGGCCGAGGTCTGCTCCTCGGAAGTGTGCCTGCGCATCGCCCGGACCGCCGAGGAGGAGGCCCGCCGCGCCGCGGAGTCGGCACACCAGCAGCTGGAGCTGCTCGCCGAACTGACCGAGTCGCTGGCCGCCACGATGGATGTGGACGAGGCGATGCGCCGCCTCGGCGACATCGTCACGGCGGCCCTCGCCGACTGGTGCGTGGTCGCGGTCGCCGACGACCCGGGCGGCCCGGCGCACGTCTCGGCCGCGCACCGCGACCCGGAGCGGGCCGCCGACATGGCCCGGCTCGCCGAGGTGGCCGCCGGCTCCGGAGCCGATCTGCGGGCGATGCTCCAGGCGGTCCGCCGCGGTCGCCGCACGGTCCGCACCGCCGACGGCGCCGCCGACCTGGGAAGCCGGATCAGCGACGCCGAGCTGGCCGAGGTCACCACACGGGCCGGCTTCGGGGCGGCCCTCATCGTGCCGGTGATCTCGCCGGTGCGGCACCGCGCCCTGGGCGCGATCCTGCTGGTCAACCGCCTGGACAGGCGCGCCTTCACCGGGGCCGAGGAGTGGACGGCCGCCGAGGTCGGCCGGCGGGCCGGCCTGGCGGTGGAGAACAGCCGGCTCTACCGGGAGCAGCGGCACGTCGCCGAGGTGCTCCAGCGCAGCCTGCTCACCGAGTTGCCGGCCATCCCGGGGATCGACCTGCACGCCCGCTACCTGCCGGCCCAGGACGGCGCGGCCGTCGGCGGCGACTGGTACGACGCCTTCGTCCAGCCCGACGGGAGCGTCATGGTCGCGGTCGGCGACGTCTCCGGTCACGACATCGAGGCCGCGGCGACCATGGGCCAGTTGCGCAACCTGGTCCGCGGCGACGCCTACGGCCGTGACGAGGAGCCGGGCGCGCTGCTCAGCGCCCTCGACCAGGCGCTGGACGGCCTGCGTGTGTCGGCCTCCGCGACGGCGGTGCTGGCCCGGGTCCGACGCTCCTGGTCCGGCTACGCGGTCGGCTTCGCCAACGCGGGTCATCCGCCGCCCCTGCTGTTGCTGCCGGACGGCACCGTGCAGGTCTGGTGGGTGCCGCCGGAGCCGCTGCTGGGCCTGCCACCCCGGGAGCCGCGCACCACCACACACCGTTACGTTCCGGCGGGCTCGACGCTGGTGCTCTACACCGACGGCCTGGTGGAGGATCGCGAGCAGCTCCTCGACGACGGTATCGGGCGGCTCTGCACGGTCCTCCGCGACCACGCGGGCCGCCCCGGCGACGAACTGTGCGACCGCCTCGTGGAGGTGGCGCCACGTCGCAGCGACGACATCGCCCTCCTGCTGGTCCGCCTCACCTGACGGCGGCCTCGGAGACGCCATCGTCCGAGCCGGCGGCGGCTTCCGGCGTGACGGGAGCTTCGGGGCCGGCGGTGTCTCCGGAGACAGCGGCGGTCTCCGGAACGGCGGCCGCAGCGGGATCGCCGGCATCCGGGACAGCGGCCGCATCGGGATCGCCGGCATCCGGGGCGGGCGCCACCACCGGAGGGCCGCCGTGCGTCCAGGGTGTTTCGGCCGGTTCGGGGAGGCTCCCGCCCGGACGGTAGGCCTCGGTGAGCGTGGTGAGGGTGAGGTGCTCCCCCACGGCGGGCACACTGCCCGGTTCGGCGACCAGTTTCCGTCCCATGCCGCCGGAGAGTTCCAGCAGGACGTCCCAGCCGTCGCCGGCCGGATTGACCGAGATCACCCGGGCCTTCTGGGACGGCCGTGCCGGGGAGGTGAGGGAGGTGCCGGGTTCCACCCGTACCGGCTCGGTGGTGTGGACCATGATCCGAGGCCGCAGGACCGGGCGCTTGCCGCTGTCGTCGACCCGGTCGGGGTTGGCGAGGGTGACCACCCCGGCGAAGGCCGCGCCGGTGAGGCGGTACTCGGCGAGGACCAGCGGGTCGTCGAAGGCGCGCTGGACGGCGTACCGGGCGGCCGCGGTCTCCAGCCGTTGGAGGCGGGCGGCGGCGGCCACCGCGCCGTCGCGGCGGGGTTGCGGTGGGCCGCCCTCGGCGAGGTGCCGGCTGAAGGCGGTGAAGGCGTCCCGGTCGGCGTCCCAGCGCTGGCCGACCCGTTCGCCGACCGGCAGGCCGCGGAGGAGGGCGAGGGCCCGCCACATCCGCTCCCAGGTCGGCAGCAGCAGCTCGTGCAGCACGGCCGGCAGTTCCGGCGCGGCGCGTTCGATGAGCGGCGCCAGCACCCGGTTGTCGAAGTCGGGGTCGGTGGCGGGGCCGGCGACCGGTCCCTTCTCGGCCTCCCGGGCGGCCGCCGCACCCGACTCGATCCAGGCGAGTTGCACGCCGAACTGGGCGTCCTCGGCGCTGCTCTGCCCGGTCACCCAGTGCAACCCGAGCGCCTGCACCGCGTTGACCAGCAACGACGAGCCGGGGACCTCGGCGGAGTTGGCGAAGAAGGTCAGCCAGCGCCCCAGCAGTGGGACGGCGGCCACCACCGGGTACTCGCCGTCGGTCTTGAGGAAGCGGGTGTACCGGCCGAAGAGCCGCAGGAAGTCGACGCCGCCCGGGTTGGGCACCCAGATCTGTGGCGCGTCGACGCATCGCTGCCGGACGTCCTTGCCCCGGTCGATCGCGACGTCCTCGGTGTCGGTGGTGAACGAGTCGGCGTACGGCAGGAGGATCTCGGCGAGGTCCGCGGCGAAGGCGAACCGGTCGTCCCGGTTGCGCGGCTGCGTGACGGTGAGCAGCCGGGGCCGGGCCGGGTCGGTGCCGGCCATCACGGCCAGGGGCGCGTTGGCCTCGCCGGCCATGGCCAGCGGGATGAGCACCATCGGATGGTCGTGCACGTGCAGGTGCCGCACGGTCGCGACCGGCTGGGCCCGCGCGGCGACGACCGCCTGCGCCCGGGCGAGCGCGGTGAGCGTACTCAAGAAAGGGCCTCGGACCGCAGCCGTAGCGCGGCCCGGAGCAGAGCGGCGGCCTCCGCCTGGTCCTCGGAGGGTTCGCGCCGCCCCTCGGCCAGCGCCAGTACCTCGCCGACCGTCTCGATGCCGCCGAGCGCCTCCCGGACGGTCCGGCCCAGCGCCGCCGTGCTGCCGGTGGCCTCGTCGCGGCAGTAGACGGACAGTTCGCAGGCGGAGAGGCACTCCGGGGCGTACCGGGGTTCGACGTGGGCGAGCGCGGCCGTCAGTTGTTCCGGGGTAAGGGAGAGGTCGAAGGTGAGCCCGGGCGGGAGAGCGTCGATCAGGACGGAGATCGACGCCATCCGGGAGAGTTGCCGCCGCAGGGTGGAGAGCTGTTTGCGGACGTCCAGCACGACCGCGGCCGGGCGGAGGCTGAAGCCGGCCGGGCAGACGAGGACGACCTCGTGGCTGACCAGCGCCGGGTCCCGGCCGAGGCGTTCCAGCAGTTGGCGCAGGGCGAGGACGTAGACGGCGGCCTGCACGGCGGCCCCGGAGACCTTGGCGCTCTCGGCCTGGTCGTCGATGATCGCGAAGGATTTGATCTCGACGACCTGGAGACGGCCGTGGTGTGCCCACGCGATGAGGTCGGGTTCGAGGTAGACCGTCTGGCCCGCGACGTCGAGGGTGAGCAGCGGGTGGTCGACGAGCGCGGCCCGGGCGCCGGCGAGGAGCTCGACGGTGCGTTCGTGCCGGTCGCCGAGAGTGTCGTCGTGGTCGGCGCCGAGGTCCTGGTAGGCCAACTCGGAGGAGGCGGCGAGAACCTCGCGCAGGAGCGCGCAGTCGTCGGCCTTGAGCATGGCTTCGAAGGCGTTGCCGCGGGACAGCGCGAACCGGGACTGGCCGAAACTGCCGGGGAAGCCGACCTGTTCGGCTAGTTTCAGCTTGTCGACCCCGGCCGCGTCGAGGACGGCGCGGCGGTCGCAGCCGGGGTTTCCGGTGAGCGCGGCGATGGTCCGGGCGTTGTGGCGCTTGGCCCGGACGGGGCCGCGCAACTGGTCCAGCCTGGTGCTCTGCACCATCGGGAGTTCCATAAGAACTCGACTTTAGATCTTCAAGCGGGTCGCGGCAATTCACCCACGAGAGGTGAATAAATCGCACATATCAGACACAAACCCGACCACGCGCTACGTTCAGGACATGCCGAAGGCCATCTGGAACGACGAAGTGATCGCCGATAGCGACGACACGGTGGTACTCGAGGGCAACCACTACTTCCCCCTCGCCAGCATCCGTGAGGACGTGCTCGTCCCCTCGGAAACGCACACCGTCTGCCCCTGGAAGGGCAAGGCGTCCTACTACTCGCTCCGGGCGGACGGGCACACCGCCGCGGACGTCGCATGGTTCTACCCCGACCCGAAACCGGACGCCTCAGCCGTCCGCGACCGGGTCGCGTTCCGCAGAGACGTCCGCGTCGAGTCGTAAGCCCGCCGGAGGCCCGCTCACGTGATCCGCGGGTGGGCCTCCTCGACCTTCGTGACCTCCAGATAGTCCAGCATGTCCCGCTGCTCCTCCGGGTCGAGCGCGTAGAACGCCGCGTACGCCTCGTCGCGGGAGTGCGCCGTCTCCGCCGCCAGCAGCGCGATGATCGCCGACCAGGCCAGTGACACCCGGTCGAAGAGCCGCGCCCGGCGCAGCGAGGTCAGCCGCGACAGCATCCCGACCTTGGTCGCCGCGTCGTCGTCCAGCGCGACCCGGTCGCAGAGCTCGAAGAGCGCCTTCCCCCGGTACGGATGCTCGGCCTCGATCAGCCGGGCCAGCTCGGCGTTGTCCATCCGGTCGACCGGCGGTGCGGGGCCGCGCCGCGGGAGCGAGGGGCCTGGTTCACCGGGCACGGCTGTCTCGCCCGCTCTCGAATCCGTTGCCGGGCGACTGGTGCGGCAACCTCGGTGTGTGATCGAAGGTCGGGAACTCCGGCACCGGCATCACCGGCTCCTCGACATCGACCGGAACACCGCCCGGGACAGCGCCCTCGTCGGCGCGTGAGACGCCATGATCAGCGCCCAGCTCTCCACCCAGCACGTTTGCCCTCCGTTACCGACTTGCGGTGATGACGTCCCATGAGATCACGGCCGCGCAAGCCCCGCGAGCACCCGCCGTGGTGACTCCCGCTGGTCACCCGACCCGGCGACCGCCGTAACCTTCAGGCAACGCATCGATCGACACGAGCGGTACCGGGGAGGGTGCGGTGCACGCAGGCACGGACGGCGACGAGCCGGAGGAGTGGCGCTCCGTGATGCCCGACGTCTCCGCCTCGACCCTCGCGGAACTCCTGGAGCACGACGACTCGGCCCTCGCCCGCGCCGTTCGCCGGGTGACCGACGACTCCGCGCACCGCGAGCCGATCGCCGGTTTCAACTCCGCCCTGTGACGGTCCAACCCTTTCGCCTCACTGATGCCGCCTTCGCGGCGCTCGGCGCCGGACGCCCCGGGAAAGGCACCCTCGACGCGCTGCGCCGCGCCGAGCACAGCCGCAATCTGCTTCTCCTCCGACAGTTGCGGCGCCAGGTTTCCGACACCCCTGAGTGGTACGCAGGCCTGCGCGCCGTCCCCCCGGAGGAGGCGGCCCGCTGGACCGCCGACCCGATGACCGGCCTGTGGGCCACCCACGCGCTGCGCACCGCCTCCGGGAGCACGCCGCCCCCCGCGCCGCCCGGCGGTCACCTCCTCACCGCGACCTGCGAGGACCTGACCCTGACCGTACGGCTGGAGGACGCCGAGCCGGTCCGGGCACGGTTGGGCCTCACGCCGGCCGGCCCGGTCACCCCGTCCGGGCTGGAGCACTGGCGCACCTGCCTCGAGCAGGCGTGGGCCCGGCTGGTGCGCCGGCACCGCCCGGCCGCCGAGATCCTGGCCGCGGTGCTCCGGGTGATCGTCCCGGTCGAGCTGGACCCGTCGGCCGAGGGCATCAGCGCCACCTCGGCGGAGGCGTTCGGCGCGGTGGCGATGTCGGCCCCGCCCGGCCCGGGGGCGCTGGCGGCCGGGCTGGTGCACGAGATCCAGCACAGCCTGCTGAACGCCACCCACCTCCTGTTCGACCTGGTGAAACCGGACGGCCCGGTGGGCTATTCGCCGTGGCGCGACGACCCGCGACCGGCTTTCGGGGTGCTCCACGGCGCCTACGCCTATCTGGCCGTGACCCGTTTCCACCGGTCCGAACCGGGACCGATGGCGGCCTTCGAGTTCGCCCGCCGGCGGACGTCCGTGGCGGACGCGGCGGAGGGCCTGCTCCGTGGCGGTGAGCTGACCAGGGCCGGGACCCGTTTCGTCAGGGCCCTGCTCGACGAGGTCCGGCCGTGGCTCGACGAGCCGGTCGAGCCGGAGACGCGCCGGCTCGCCGATCTCGCCAACAATGATCACCGGGTGCGATGGCGGCTGCGGAACCTGACGGTCACCGAGGCCGACACCGCCCGGCTGGTGCACGCCTGGCGGGCCGGCGAGGCGCCGCCGGCGGCCGAAGCGGTGCTGGCGGCCGGTTCGGGGCGGGCCCTGGAGAACAGTCCCCGGCTGCCACTGGTGCGGGCGCTGGTCAAGGGTGAGCCCGCGGCCGGCGCCGGCGCGGATCAGGCGTGTGTGCGCGGAGACGACGGGGCGGCCGTCACGGCGTACCAGAGGGAACTCGGTGTTGATCGTGGGAACGAGTCGGCCTGGAGCGGCCTCGCCCTGGTCTCCCCGAGCCCGGCGTTGCGCCGTCGGCCGGAGGTGGTGAGAGCGGTTGCCCGTGCTGTCCCGGAGGCGGAGATCGGCGCGCTGGCGGATTGGCTGCCCGGATGACTCAACCGGGACCGGACAGGACCGATGAGTTCCGCCGGAGGTGGAAACGTGGGTCGCAACGCTCAGTGGGACCGGGTACGGGTTGTCGTAGACGACACGGTGGTGCTCGCGTCGCTGGTATTGCTTGCCTGGCCGGTGGCTGATCCGGCATACCCCGGTGGACTGCCGGGCCGGATCATCCCGCTACTCGCGGCGCTGTGCCTGGGAATGGCCGTCCTGCTGTTGGACGGACGGCGTGGCCTGCTCCGGAACACCACGGTGGCGGCCGCGCTGGCGGTGGCCGCCATCCGGCACCTGACCGGGGACCTGCCGACGGCGGCGACCTGGCTGGTCCTGCTGATCGCGGCGGCCGGAGTGGTCAAGCAGTTCTTCGGCAACCGGATCGACCCGGACCGGAACCGGCAGCAGACGCTGCTCGCACAGCAGGCCTTCCGGGACCCGCTGACCGGGATCGGCAACCGGCGGATGTTCGTCGAGTACGCCGAGGAGGTCCTCGCCGAGCCGCGCCGCACCAAGACCGCGGTCATCGTGGTCGACCTGGACGGCTTGAAGGACGTCAACGACGTCCTCGGGCACGCGGTCGGCGACGATCTGCTGCGCGCCGCGGCCGACCGGCTCTCGGTGAACGTCCGCGCCAACGACACGGTCGCCCGCCTGGACGGTGACGAGTTCGTGGTGCTGCTGCCCAGCCTCGAGGACGAGCACGCCGCGGTCGCGGTGGCCGAACGTGTCCTCACCGAGTTGCACCGCCCGCTGCAGGTGGGTGGCGTCACGCTGAGCATCCGGGCCAGCGCCGGGGTGGCGATCACCGACGGCGGCGACGGTCTCGACGCGGTGCTGCGCCGCGCCGACCAGGCCCTGATCCGGGCCAAACGGGACGGCGGCGGGGTGGCCCGCCGGTTCGACCCGGTCCTGTTCGCTGCCGCCGAGCAGCGGCGGGTGGCCGAGGCCGACCTGATGCGCGGCCTGGAGGCCGGCGAGTTCGAGGTGCACTACCAGCCGATCGTGGACCTTACCAACGGCGGCATGACCGTCGGCGTGGAGGCCCTGGTCCGCTGGCGGCACCCGAAGAAGGGCCTGGTCCCGCCGGCGCTCTTCCTGGAGCTGGCCGAGCAGTTGGGCCAGGTGCCCCGCCTCGGCGGCTGGGTCCTGGAGGAGGCCTGCCGTCAGGCGATGGACTGGCAGGTCCAGTTCCCCGGCTTCGAGCTCAACGTCAACCTGTCCGCCTCGCAGCTCGGCAACCCCAAGCTGATCGACGAGGTACGCGAGGTTCTGGTCCGCACCGGCCTGCCCCCGCAGGACCTGGTGCTGGAACTGACCGAGTCGGTGGCCCTGACCGACCTGGTCGAGTCCGCCCGGGTGCTGTCCGCGCTCAAGGAACTGGGTGTACGGATCGCCCTGGACGACTTCGGCACCGGCTTCTCCTCGCTCAGCCACCTCAGCACCCTGCCGGTGGACGTGGTCAAGATCGACCGCTCCTTCGTGCAGGCGATGCCGGAGACCGGCGGGGCCTCGGTGGCCGAGGCGGTCATGCACATCGCACGCACCTTCAACCTGTCACCGGTAGCCGAGGGCGTGGAGGACGCCGGCCAGGCGGAACGGCTCAAAGAACTGGCCTGCGGGCGTGCGCAGGGTTACCACTTCGCCCGGCCGATGCCGGCCCTCGGGGTGACCGAACTGCTGGACAAGCAGTCGGCCGAGGTTCTATAGCGGCGGCAGGTCCACCTCAGTCTCCACCTGCTGCTCGGCGGCGGTCACCCGGAACACCGGGTGGCCGTCGCCGAACACTTTGACCAGCCCGTCCAGGGCCTGCTGCCGGACCGTCTCGTCACCGTCGGTGAGCGCCAGGTTCCACGCGCACGCCACGGTGTCCGGGTGGTCGGGGCCGCGCACCGCCCGGGAGCGGCGCAACGTGTCCGCCGCCAGTTCCCGGGCCGGTTGGGCCTCCCCCGCCGCGACCAGGTCGGCGGCCAGCCCGTTCGCGCAGCTCAGCGTGAACGGGTGGTCGGGGCCGACACTGCGCCGGAGACCCACGAGGACCTCCTGGTCGATGGTGCGGGCCTCACCGTGCCGGCCGGTCGCCCGAACCACCCCGGCCAGCCCGGCCGAGGCGGCCAGCGTGAACGGATGATCGTCGCCGAGCACCGCGTGATAGCGGGCCACCGCACGTTCCAGCAGGTGGTGAGCCCCGTCCAGGTCGCCGTCGGCGCGGGCGCAGTTCGCCGCCGAGACGGCCGCGGCCAGGGTGTCGACGCTCAGGTCACCGAACCGCTGCCGGCTCATCGCCAGGTTCGCCTCGGCCAGGCCGCGAGCCGACGGATCACCGCGGCGGCGGGCGGCCATCGCGGCACACCGCCCCGCCCAGAGAGCGAACGGATGGTCGGCGGGCACCGTGTCGCCCGGCCGGACGGCGATCACCTCCGCCGCCCCGGCGTAGTCACCGAGCCCGAACAGGTCGAAGGCGAGCGCGGCCCGGGACGCCACGGTCTCCGGATGCCCCTCCACGAAGATCGCCAGCCGGTGCCGCAGCACCTGCTCGTCCAGCGCCCGGGCGCCCCGGAAGTCACCGAGCAGCCGCAGGTCGGCGGCGAGGTTGTTGGCGCAGCGCAGCGCGGTCGGGTAACTCTCCCCGAAGAGGCGGCGGTAGCGCACCAGGTTGTCCGCGTCGAGCTGCCGGGCCTGGCCGAAGTGGCCCTGCATCCGCAGGTCGGCGCCGACGCTGTTGGCGGTGGCCAGGGTGGTCTCGTCGTCGGCGCCGACCACCTCCCGCTGGGTGCGCAGGGTCTGCAGGTTGAGGTTGCGGGCGTCGTCCTTGCGCCCGATCGCCCGCAACGCGTTGGCCAGGTGAAACGCCGCGAGCAGGGTCTGTTCGGCGGACTCGCCCAGCCGGTCGCGCCACCGGGCCACCGCCGCGCTCGCCAGGTCACGGCTGGAGTCGTAGTCGCCGCGGGCGTAGTGGAACCGAATGCAGTTGATCACCAGTTGGCGGACCTCCTCCACGTCGCCGCCGAGGAGGTCGGAGTGGACCAGGTGCGGGGCCAGCTCGGCGTACCGGTACCAGCCGGCCGGATCGTCCGGATCGCCCGGATCGGCGGCGGCCAGCATGCCCCGGACCGTCCGCAGCAGCGCCGCATGCGCTTCCGAGCTGAGCTCCTGGCCGAACATGCCCCGGATCAGCGGGTGCACGGTCAGCCGCTCGCCGGCCGGGTCGAGGCCGGCCAGGCCGTACCGCGCGATCCGCCGCATCGCGGCCCGCAGCCGTCGCTCGACCCGAACCGTCCGGGCGAGTTCCGGATCCAGCGGCAAGGTCCGCGCCGCCCAGAGCAGCCGCCACGAGATCGGCGCGCTGGCCAGGAACGTGCAGAGCTCCAGGAGCGCCCGGTCGGCCGGGGCGGCCGCGCCGAGCGCCTCAGCGGCCAGGCCCCAGGCCACCCGGATCGGAGTGGGGAAGGCCAGTTCGCCGGCGCGGCGCTCGTAGTCCTCCAGATAGCCGCCGACCGAACGGCCGGTCGTCTCACGCACCGCGGCTGCCAGGTCCAGCGCGATCGGCACGTCCTCCAGCCGGGCGGCGAGCCGGTCGGCGTCGACGGCGGACAGCTCGGGCGCGCGGGCCCGCAGCAGGTCCACACTGTCCACCCGGTCCAGGACCGGCACCGGCAGCGCCTGCGCCACCTCGGCCGTCCACCGTGGGTTCCGGCTCGTCACCAGCACATGCCCGGCCCCGCTGGGCAGGTAGGGCGTGATGTCCTCGGGACGGTTCGCGTTCTCGAAGACGACCAGCCAGTTCCGGTACGGCTCGCCGCGGCTCAACGCGTCCCGCACGGCGGCGAGCGTCCGGTTGAGATCGTGGGCCTCCGGCACGCCGAGCCGCTGTGCCAGCCCGGCCAGCGCCGACCGGGTTCCGGCGGTCTGCTCGGCGGGAATCCACCAGATCAAGTCGTACGCTTCGGCATGACGGTAGGCGTACTCGACGGCCAGTTGAGTCCGCCCGGTGCCGCCGAGCTGATGCTCCGGGCTCGGCAGCAGCACCACCGGGCCGTTGCCGAGCAGGTCACGCATGTGGGTCAACAGCGTCTCGCGGCCCACGAAGCGGGGGTTGCGTGGTGGCAGACCGCCCCGAATCGGCATGCCGATTACCGTACGTGGAACGTTGGCCACAGAAAAGGAGGGTCTGGTGACCGATGACGGCACACTCATCCTGCCATTGCAGGGCGAGATCGACATTCTGACCGTCGAGCAACTGCGCGTCGAACTGGGCGACGCGGTCGATCGCCGTCCGCGGCGGCTCGTCGTCGACATGGCCGGCGTGTCCTTCATCGACTCGACCGGGCTGGGCGCGCTGATCTCGGCGTTCCAGCGCGCCCGCGTCAACGGCACCGGGTTCCTCCTGGCGAACCCGTCCACTCAGGTGCGGCAGGTCCTCGTGCTGAGCGGTCTGATGGAGGTCGTCCCGGTCACGCCGTAGCCCGGACCCGCTCGAGATCCGGCAGCCGTTTCCCGGCGTACAGCATCAGGCTGAGGATCGCGCCGAGGATCGCCAGGCCGCCCGCGGCGTACCAGGCGATGGTGTAGGCGCCGAACTGGTCCTTGACCAGGCCGGCCGCGGTGGCGGCGGCCGCCGCGCCGAACTGGTGTGAGGCGAAGACCCAGCCGAAGACGATCGGCCCGGACGCGCCGAAGTACTCCCGGCAGAGCGTCACGGTCGGCGGCACGGTGGCCACCCAGTCCAGCCCGTAGAAGAGGATGAAGATCAGCATGCTGGGGTGCGCGGTGGCCGCGAACAGCGACGGCAGCACCAGCAGCGACAGCCCGCGCAGCGCGTAGTAGGCGCCGAGCAGGATCCGGCTGTCCACCCGGTCGGTCAGCCAGCCCGAGGCGATGGTGCCGACGATGTCGAAGAGCCCGACCAGCGCGAGCAGGCCCGCCGCGGTGGTCTGCGCCATCCCGTGATCGTGGGCCGCCGGGATGAAGTGCGTGCCGACCAGCCCGTTGGTGGTCGCCCCGCAGATCGCGAACCCGCCCGCGAGCAGCCAGAACGGCCTCGTCCGGGCGGCGTCCCGCAACGCGCGCAGCGCGTTTCCCGCCGCTCCTCCGGCCGGTTTCACCGGCACGTCGATCTCGGTGGCGCCGAGAGCGGGCACGCCCAGGTCGGCCGGGTGGTCCCGCAGGCGCCAGGCGATCAGGGGTACGACGAGCAGCGCCGCCACCGAGACGGTGAGAGCCGCCGTCCGCCACCCGTCCGACTCGACGATCTGGGACAGCACCGGCAGGAAGATCAGGTTCCCGGTCGCCCCGGCGGCGGTGAGCACCCCGGTGACCAGGCCGCGGTGCCGGACGAACCACCGGCCGGTGACGGTGGCCACGAACCCGAGGGCGAGCGAGCCGGCGCCGAGGCCGACCAGCACGCCCCAGCAGAGCATGAGTTGCCAGCTCGCGGTCATCCCGAGGGTCAGTCCGGAGCCGGCCGAGATCAGCAGCAGCGCGCCCATCGCGACGCGGCGGATGCCGAACCGGGCCATCAGGGCCGCGGCGAAGGGTGCGGTCAGGCCGTAGAGCAGCAGGTTCACCGAGACGGCGGCGGAGATGGTGCCGAGCGACCAGCCGAACTCGTCGTGCAGCGGCTGGAGCATGACGGACGGGGTGGCCCGGAATCCGGCGGCGCCGATCAGGGCGACGAAGGCGACCGCGGCGACGGCCCAGGCGGGATGGATGCGTCTCACAGCACCGATCCTTCTGCCTCTCGGTGATCCGGACGAGTGGCCCGGAGGCCATCATGCGCAAGAATCGAGCCATGCCCCGTCCCGCCGCCCGGCCCGCCACCCGAGATCGGAACGCACGTCATCTCATCGCTGTGCTGGTCCTCGACGGCCTGGTCCCGTTCGACCTCGGCACGGCCACGCAGGTCTTCATCGCGGCCCGCGACGACGATCTCACGAGGCTGTACGACATCCGGGTCTGCGGGCCCGGTCCGGTGACCACCGAACTCGGCTTCACCGTCGTCCCCTCCGCCGGCCTGGAGACCCTGGACGAGGCCGACACGGTGATCGTCCCGGGGATCCACCGCGGCGGGCCGGTGACCGACGGCACCCTGCCCGCCGACGTCCGGGAGGCGCTGGTCGCCGCCGCGGCGCGGGGCGCCCGGATCGTCTCGATCTGCACCGGAGCGTCGGTGCTGGCCGCCGCCGGGCTGCTCGACGGCCGCCCGGCCGCGACGCACTGGGCGTGGGCCGAGCGCATCGGCGGGCTCTATCCGGCCGTCGCATGGGACTTCGACGTGCTCTTCGTCGACGACGGCGACGTGCTGACCTCGGCCGGCGTCGGCGCCGGAGTGGACCTGTGCCTGCACATCATCCGCACCGATCACGGCTCCGGGGTGGCGAACCGGGCGGCCCGCCGCTGCGTGGTGCCGCCGTGGCGGGACGGCGGCCAGGCGCAGTACATCGAACGGCCGGTCCCGGCCGTGAACGGCGCCGGCACCGAGACGACCCGGGCCTGGGTGCTGGACCGGCTGGCCGAACCGGTCACCCTGGAGGAGATGGCCGGGCACGCCCGGATGAGCGTGCGCACCTTCACCCGCCGGTTCCGGGACGAGACCGGGCTCAGCCCGCGACAGTGGCTGCTCCGCCGGCGGGTCGAGCACGCCCGCGTCCTGCTGGAGTCCACCGATCTGGCGGTCGACGCGGTGGCCCGCCGGTCGGGGCTGGGCAGCGCGACCGCCCTGCGGCAGCACCTGCACGCGACGATCGGGGTGGCACCTTCGGCGTACCGGCGCACCTTCCGTCACTCCCCAAGCTGATCTTCCCGCTCAGGTCGGCACCGAAGCGTCCGATGGTTCAGTTGAGCACTCTGTCGCGCCCTCGCTGAGGAACATATGGATCAGACCTTCCGCCCGCTCCTGGACGCCCTCAAGCAGATCGGCGTGGACCCCGCTGCGGTGGACCGCGCCTCAGCGGAGGCCCAGCGCAGCGGCCGGTCGGTGCGTGCGGTCCTGATCAACGATCAGGTGGTCACCGAGGAACAGCTGACCCAGGCCGCTGCCGCCGCGTTCGGGATCAACACCCTCGATCTGGTCGGCTACACCCCGGACCCGCAGGCTCTCAAGCGGATCCCCCTGCCGGTGGTGCTGCGCCACCGGGTGCTCGGGCTGGCGATCAACGACGGCGAACTGGTGGTCGGCGTCACCGACCCGGCCGACGTGGTGGCCCTGGACGACGTGCGCGCCGCCACCGGCATGACGATCCGCCCGGTGGTGGTGGCCCGCAGCGAGGTCCGCCGGATCATCGAGCGGCTCCAGCGCGAGGGCGCCGACCTCGCCGACATCGCCGACGACTCGGATGACTCGGCCGGCATGTCGGCGCAGGCCACCAGCAGCGACGACGCGCCGATCGTGCGTTACGTGAACAGCCTGATCGAGCAGGCGGTCATGAACCGCGCCTCCGACCTGCACCTGGAGCCGACCGAGGACGACATGCGGGTCCGGTACCGGATCGACGGCGTGCTGCACGAGGTGGACTTGGTGCCCCGTGGCGTGATGGCGGCCCTGATCTCCCGCATCAAGATCATGTCCGGGGTCGACATCACCGAGAAGCGGATCCCGCAGAACGGCCGCATCACCGCGATGATCCGGGACCGGACGGTCGACCTGCGTACCGCCACCCTGCCCACCGTCTGGGGCGAGAAGATCGTGCTCCGGGTCCTCGACACCGGCGGCATCGACCTGGACCTGGCGAAACTCGGCTTCACCCAGCACAACCTGGACCGGTTCTCCGCATCGTTCAGCAAGCCGCACGGCATGGTGCTGGTCACCGGCCCGACCGGCTCCGGCAAGTCGACCACGCTCTACGCCACCCTCGGCAAGATCAGCCGTCCCGAGGTCAACGTGATCACGGTGGAGGATCCGGTCGAGTACCGGCTGCGGGGCATCAACCAGGTGCAGGTCAACGCGAAGGCGGGACTGACCTTCGCGGCGGTGCTGCCTGCGATCCTGCGTACCGACCCGGATGTGGTCCTGATCGGTGAGATCCGGGACGGCAACACCGCGCAGATCGCGGTCGAGGCCGCCCTCACCGGCCACCTGCTCCTCTCCACGCTGCACACCAACGACGCGCCCGGCGCGGTCACCCGGCTCACCGAGATGGGCATCGAGCCGTTCCTGGTCGGTTCGTCGCTGGACTGCGTCCTCGCCCAGCGTCTCGCCCGGCGCATCTGCGACTGGTGCAAGGAGCCGTACGCCCCGACCGAGGAGGAGATCATCGGCGCCAACTGGCCGCTGCAGGATCTGCCCTTCCCCGAGGTGCTGTACAAGCCGGTGGGCTGCCGGAACTGCGCGAACACCGGTTACAAGGGCCGGATCGCGGTGCACGAGGTGATGCCGGTGAGCCCGGAGATCGAGTCACTGACCATCCGGCGCTGTTCGGCCGGTGAGATCCGCGAGGTCGCCCTCGCCCAGGGCATGTACGACCTGCGCACCGACGGCCTGGTCAAAGCGGCCGGCGGGCTCACCTCGATCCGCGAGGTGTCCCGGATCGCCGTCTGATCCGCAACTGTTCCGCTTCCGACCGCACCGGTTCCGCTACTAAAGCCCGTCCCGAGTGTGCCGATTCAACAAGAGTCGGGGAAAACACCGATCACGGACCGGGAGAACAGATGGACACGCTCCAGCACGAGGCACGTCAGGCGGACACCGCCGCGTCCACGGACGGCCTGGACGTGCTCGACCACCTGCTCGTCACCCTGGTCGAAGCAGGCGGCTCCGATCTGCACCTGACCGTCGGATCCCCGCCGATGATGCGGGTGCACGGCTCGCTGCGGCCGGTACCCGGTTACGGCAAGCTCAACACGTCTGACACCGAGTTGCTGGCTCGCGCGGCGGTCACCGAGGCCCAGTGGCAGAAGTTCCTCGCCGAGCAGGAGATGGACTTCGCGCACAGCATCATCGGCGTCTCCCGCTTCCGCGGCAACCTCTACCGCCAGCGGACCTCGTGCGGCGCGGTCTTCCGGGCCATCCCGCACAAGATCAAGCCGCTGGACGAACTGGGCATGCCGGACTCGGTGGCCCGGTTCGCACACCTGCCGCGTGGTCTCGTCCTGGTGACCGGCCCGACCGGTTCCGGCAAGACCACCACTCTGGCCTCACTGCTCGACCTCGCCAACCGCAGCCGATCCGACCACATCATCACCATCGAGGACCCGATCGAGTTCCTCCACCCGCACAAGCGCTGCGTGGTGAACCAGCGTGAGGTCGGCGCCGACACCGACACCTTCGCCAGCGCGCTCAAGCACGCGCTGCGGCAGGACCCGGACATCATCCTGGTCGGCGAGCTGCGCGACCTGACGACCACCGCCACGGCGCTGACCGCGGCGGAGACCGGTCACCTGGTGATGGCGACGCTGCACACGCAGAGCGCCACCCAGACCATCGACCGGGTCATCGACATCTTCCCGCCGCACCAGCAGTTGCAGATCCGCGCCCAGCTGGCAGCCAGCCTGCAGGGCGTGATCACGCAGGCGCTGGCGCCGACGGCCGACGGAAGGGGGCGTGCGGTGATCTGCGAGATCCTCTCCGCGACCCCGGCCATCCGCAGCCTGATCCGGGAGGGCAAGACCCACCAGATCCCGTCCTTCATGCAGGCCGGCGGCGCCGACGGCATGCTCGCCTTCGACCAGCACCTGGCCGAGAAGGTGCGCGAGGGCATCGTCAACATGCCGACCGCGCTGGAGCTCTGCCACTCCCCCGAGGAGCTCAAGCGGCTCGTGGGAAGGGCGTGATCCGATGGCGAACACGAAGACCTTCCACTACGAGGCGCTCGACGCCACCGGGAAGAAGGCCAAGGGGACCATCGAGGCCCCCAACGAGGCCGCCGCCACCCACCTGCTGCGCACCCGTGGCGAGGTGCCGCTCGGCCTGACCGTGGCCGGGCAGGGCCTGCAGAAGGACATCAAGATCCCCGGCCTGGGGAACCGTGTCAAGCTGAAGGACCTGGCCGTCTTCGCGCGGCAGTTCGCCACGATGACCTCGTCCGGCATGTCGCTGCTGCGATCGCTGTCGATCCTCGAGGAGCAGTCCTCGTCGCCGCCGCTGAAGACGGCGATCGCCGAGGTGCGCACGGACGTGGCCGGCGGCAGCGGGCTCTCGGCGTCGATGGCCAAGCACGACCGGGTCTTCCCGCGTCTGATGATCGCCATGATCCGGGCCGGCGAGGCGGGCGGCATGATCGACAAGGCTCTCGAGCAGATCGCCGTGAGCCTGGAGAAGGACACCGTGCTCCGCGGCAAGATCAAGGCCGCACTGACCTACCCGGCGATCGTGCTGGGCTTCACCTTCATCATGATCGCCGGCGTTCTGATCTTCATCGTCCCGATCTTCGAATCGATGTTCAAGAACCTCGGCGGCGAACTGCCGGCGCCCACCCAGTTCCTGGTCACGGCCAGCCACAACATGGGCTGGATCGGGCCCCTGACCCTGGGCTCGATGATCGCTGGCAGCGTCTTCTACAAGCGGCAGATGCGGACCAGCGAAGAGTTCCGGTTCAGGGTCGACAAGATCAAGATGCGGTTACCCGTCTTCGGGCCACTGCTGCGCAAGCTCGCCATGAGCCGCTTCTCCCGCAACCTGGGACTGCTGCTGAACGTCGGCGTTCCGATCATGCAGGCCCTCGCCGTGGTCGGTGAGACCACCGGCAACGAAGTCATCAACGCCGCGATGAAGGACGTGCAGTCGACCGTTCGTGACGGTCAGCCCATGTCCTCGGCGCTGCGCCATCACCCGATCTTCCCGACGATGGTCACCCAGATGATCGAAGTCGGGGAGGAGAGCGGTCAGATCAGTCAGATGCTCGACAAGGTTGCCGACTTCTACGACAGAGAGGTCGACACCGCAGCCGAGTCACTGACCGCATCGATCGAACCCATCATGGTGGTCGTCATGGGCACCGTGGTCGGCGGCATGGTCATCTGCCTCTATCTGCCGATGTTCACGATCGGCCAGAGCATTCAGGGCTGACGACCCGCGAACAGAACAGCCATTTCCTGGCCGACTCCCGACGGCCTGCAGCACCACCCGGGCGCCCGAGCCCGGTTCACCCATCCCCGCCCCACCACTCTGCCCATGGAGGCACCCCGAATGCAGGACATCATCGCCCGACTCCGCGCCGGCAAGAAGAACGACGAGGGCTTCACCCTGATCGAGCTTCTGGTCGTGGTCGTCATCATCGGCGTCCTGGTCGCGATCGCCGTGCCGGTGTACCTGAACTACCGCCAGGGCGCGGCCGACAAGTCGGCGCAGTCCGACGTGCGCGGCGCCATCAGCGCGGTCGAGCAGTACTACACCAACAACGGCAACAAGTTCCCGGCGAGCAAGTCTGAGGAGACCGGCGACGCCAAGGTTCTGGAACTCCCGCCGCTGAACGCCACGGGTGGTGCGAAGGCCACCATCACGCTCTCCGACAAGACCAAGCTCGCCTACTACAAGGTCGACGAGAAGTCCTACCGGATCTGCGCGACCAACACCGGCGGTAGCGACAAGTACTTCCTCTACGACAGCACCGCCGGTGGCTCGGTCAGCGACGCGGGCAAGGTCCTCACCCTCGCCACCTGCTCCTGACGCACCACACCCGGGTGGCACCGACGCCGGCGCCACCCGGGCTCATCCCCTGACGAAGTAGGAGGAGGACCACGATGCTCCTGGCCCCGCTGTTCGGCATCGTGGCTCTCCTCGGACTCGCGATCGGCTCGTTCCTGAACGTCGTGATCCACCGAGTCCCCCGCGACGAGTCGCTGGTCACGCCCGGATCGCACTGCCCGGAGTGCGGCAACCCGGTCCGGGCCCGGCACAACGTGCCGGTGCTCGGCTGGCTGATGCTGCGCGGCCGGTGCGCCGACTGCGGCACCCGGATCAGCGCCCGCTACCCGCTGGTCGAGGCCGGCACCGCCGTCCTGTTCGTGGCGGTCGCGGCCCGCTTCGGCTGGTCCTGGGAACTTCCCGCCTACCTCTACCTGGCCGCCGTCGCGATCGCCCTGGCGATGATCGACCTGGACGTCCTGCGGCTTCCCAACAAGATCGTCCTTCCTTCGTACGCTGTGGCCGCCGCCCTCCTGGTACCGGTCTCCCTGGTCGCGGGCGACCCGGCGGACCTGCTCCGCGGTCTGTTCGCCGCGGGGCTGCTCTACGTGCTCTACCGAGTGCTCGCCCTCTGGGGCATGGGCGGCGGCGACGTGAAGCTGGCCCCGCTGCTCGGCTTCTACCTCGGCTGGCTCGGCTGGAGCGCGGTCATGGTCGGCGCCTTCGCCGGGTTCGTGCTCGGCGGCCTGGTCGGCGGCGTCCTGCTGGCCCTCAAACTGGCGAGCCGGAAGAGCCGCATCCCGTTCGGCCCGTACATGCTGGCCGGCGCCTTCCTGGCGGTCTTCGCCGCGGCTCCGCTCGCCGACTGGTACACGAACCTGCTCCTCCCCTCCGTTTAGACAACCCGCCGAGAAGGAAGGAAGACCGATGGCTGGCGCAACACCGATCGGGCTGGACATCGGCTCGTCCTCCATTCGAGCCGTGGAGGTCCGTCGCAACAAGGACGACTACACGCTCGTCAACTTCGGCCAGATGCCGCTGGAGGCCGGCACCGTGGTAGCCGGCGTGGTGCAGAACCCGGGCGCGGTCACCAACGCGGTCAAGCAGCTCTGGGCCGCCTGCAGGTTCGGCAGCAAGAAGGTCACCCTCGCGGTCACCAACCCGCAGTTGGTGGTGCGCGAGGCGTCGGTCGCCAACCTGCCGGCCAGCCAGATGCGTCAGGCCCTGCCGTTCCAGGTGAAGGAACAGTTGCCGCTCGCGGTCGAGCGCTCGCTGCTGGACTTCTACCCGCTGGAGCAGCCGGGCGACAACCCGACCGTCCGCGGACTGCTGATCGCCATGCCCAAGGACGCGGTGCTCACCCTGGTCCAGGCGGTCCAGAAGGCCGGCCTCAAGGTCAAGGGCGTCGACCTCGCCTCGTTCGCCATGCTCCGCGCCGCCTCCCGGCTGGACGCCCAGGTCGAGGCGATCGTCGACATCGGCGCCAACATCACCAGCGTGGTCGTGCACGCGGACGGTGAACCGCTGTTCGTCCGTACTCTCCCCCGAGGCGGCACCGAGATCACCGAGAGTATCGCCACCCGCCTCGGCCTGCAGCCCGGCGAGGCCGAGGCCGTCAAGTGCCGGTACGGCATGCACGGTGACGGCAATCCGGACACCGTGGCCGCCCTGGTCGACGCGGTCCGCCCGCTCGCCAGCGAGCTGCGCAGCTCCTTCACCTACCTCGCCTCCGGCGAGCGGCAGAAGCAGGTCACCCGGATCTCGCTCTGCGGCGGCAGCGCGCTCATGCCCGGCCTCGCCGAGCACCTCCAGGAGCAACTCGGCGTCCCCGTGATGTACGCGGACAGCACGGCCCGCCTCCGTGACACCCGCAAGGCCCGGGAGCGCGGTTTCGACAGTTTCGTGCCGTCGGCAGCGGTGTCGATCGGCCTGACCCTCGGAGCGGTCCGATGACCACCACCGCACTGATGCCCGTGGACCCCACGGTGTCGCCGCAGCAGGCGGCCCGCATCCTCACCATCCGCGCCGACCTGCTGCCCCCGGAGATCCGGGAAGGCCGGCGGGCCCGGCGAACCCGCACGCTGATCGTGCTCCTGATGGTGGCCACCCTGGCCGTCCTCGGCGCTTGGTACTGGCAGGCCCTGGTCGCCAAGCAGACCGCCGACGAGGAGTACAACGACACCTTCCAGTCGCTGACCAAGGCGCGCACCGACCAGAAGACCGACGAGTTCAGGGCGCTCGTCGAGTACCAGGAGGGCGGGGAGATCCTGAACGCCGAGCTGAAGGCGATGATGGCGAACGACCTCTCCTGGACCAACCTGATCAACCTGCTCCGGGACCGCGCCGAGGACACCGACCCGACCATGACCATCAGGGAGATCACCGCTTCCCTGGCCGCGGCCGGGGACGCCGAGGTCCCGGCCGGGGTCGTCGGCACGCTGACCGTCACCGGCACGGCCGACAACAAGCGCATCGTCGCCGACTACGTCAACGAGCTCGGCGATCTGGAGGACCTGGTGAACCCGTTCGTCACGAACGTGACGAAGGGCCAGGACGGCTTCTCGTACACCATCTCGATCACGATCACCGACAAGGCGCTGTGCGGCCGCTTCGCTGACGAATGCCCGAGCGGGGGTAAATGATGACCACACGCCGCATCGATCAGATCTGGCTGTTCGGCGGACTGGCGCTGGCCATCCTGCTCGTCGTGGGCGGCTGGTTCATGATGATCAAGCCGCAGTACACCGCCCGGGACAGTGTCCAGGCCGACACCGCCGACACGGTCATCCAACTGGCCAAGGAGCAGAAGAAGCTGGCCGGGCTGAAAGAACAGCTCAAAAAGGTCGACGAGTACAAGGCGACCCTGAGCACGGCGCAGAAGGCCCTGCCGTACGGGAAGACAACCAACAAGATCCCCGAGTTCCTCAAGCAGTTGCAGACCCTCGGCACCACCTACGGCATCGAGGTCAGCGGATACGGCGCCTCCGCTCCAGAAGTCTCGGAGACCACTCCGACGGTCTCCCAGCTTCCGATCACCCTGAACATCGAGGGCCGGATCGAGAAGATCACTCCGTTCCTCAAGCACCTGCAGAGCGAGCAGCCCCGAGCGGTGCTGATCGAGTCGGCCAAACTCAACTCCGGCCTCAAGGGCTGGGAGTTGCAGATCTCGCTGGACGCCTTCATCACCTCGACCGAGACCAGGCCCGTCGACTCCTGACGTTCGGCGCGCAACGGCCCTGCTCCGGTGGAGCGGGGCCGTTTCCGTGCAACCGGTCGGCACCCGGATGACACTCGTGGCCCCGGGGTTTCCCGCCGATCAGGCAGGTATCCACGAGGAGGGAACCCCGATGAACCCCAACCTGATCCTGATCGCCGACGACGACAGCGATGTCCGCGACATGCTCACGGTCACGCTGGAGGCCGCCGGCTTCCACGCCCTGGGCGCGAAGGACGGGCACACCGCCGCCCGGATCCTCACCGTCGCCAAGCCGGTCGGCATGATCACCGACGTGCGGATGCCGGCCATGAACGGCATGGAGCTGTGCCAGTTGGCCCGCGGCAACCCGGAGATCCGGAACATGGCGATCCTCATGGTCTCCGGCAACGCCCACGCCTACGACCTCGACGCCGGCATGGACTCGGGCGCCGACGGATACCTCACCAAGCCGTTGTCCCCCCGGCAGCTCGTCACGGAGCTGCGGACCCTGATCGGCCGCCGGCAGCCGGATCGATCAGCCGCCTGAAACGGTCCGCCGCCCGGCGAACGCCGGCGTCATCCGATCGCCGCCGGACAAGGCGCCGGGTCTCCCCCGCCAGCTCCGGCAAGGCCGCTTACCTATGCATTTCCTATGCATCGGCGACAACTCCTCGCTTTCTACCGAAACGACGGTTATCGTTACGTTCGGTCCGCGCCGCTCCCCCCGTAGCGGCGCGGGCCACCTACGTCACCCGGCCCTGCTTCACCCGGCCCTGCGCAGCGCGCGGCGGGCTCCCTTTTCCTGGTACGCGCGGCGGCCCGCTCATCCATTCCGGCCTGCGCCGTTCCGGAGGTGGGACCAGACGCCTGGCCGGAGCGCGCTCGGGAAGCGGACCAGACGCCTGGTAGGAGCCGGCGCTCGGGAAGCGGGACCAGACGCCTAGTAGGAGCCGGCGCTCGGGAAGCGGGACCAGACGCCTAGTAGGAGCCGGCGCTCGGGAAGCGGGACCAGACGCCTAGTAGGAGCCGGCGCTCGGGAAGCGGGACCAGACGCCTAGTAGGAGCCGGCGCTCGGGAAGCGGGACCAGACGCCTAGTAGGAGCCGGCGCTCGGGAAGCGGGACCAGACGCCTAGTAGGAGCCGGCGCTCTGGAAGTGGGACCAGGCGCCGCACGGCGTCGAGTAACGGCCCTTGATGTAGCCGAGACCCCAGGTGATCTGGGTAGCCGGACTGATCCTCCAGTCCGAGCCGGCTGACGCCATCTTGCTCCCGGGATAAGCCTGCGGGATGCCGTACGCGCCGGAGCTCCGGTTGGTGGCCTTGTAGTTCCAGCCGCTCTCGTGGTCCCAGAGTTTGTTCAGGCAGGAGAACTGCCCGATCCCGAGCCCGGCTTTCAGCGTCAGGGCGCAGCCGATGGCCCGGCTGCCACTGAAGTCGGCGCACGCGTCGGGGATCGTGCCGGCGTAGGGCACCGGTCCGGTCGCCGCCGCCCGTTTGGCGGCGGCCTTCTTCTCCGCTGCCACCTTGCGCTGTGCGGTCTCCAGAGCGCGGGCATCAGCCGCCGCGGTCTGCGCGACAGCGGTGGCCTTGCGGGCGGCCGCCTGTTCGGCTTCGGCGCGGGCGGCTCGGGCGGCGGCGTGCTCGGCCTGGCGCTGGGCCAGGAGCCGTTCGGTCGACGCCTTCTCCTGGCCGGCGAGCACAGCCGACTGCCGCCGGTCGGTCTGTTGCTGCCCCAGGTGCACGCCACCGGCAAGGCCGGCGAGCAGCAGGGCGACCGAGGCGGCACGGGCGCTGAGACCGCGAAGTCGATTCACCGAAAATCCCTCCAACGGGCATGGATCTTCCTCGGCGGTTACAACGCTGTCCAGTCCTCCACTGTGTATCGGCTGTGAGCCCCGTCATATCGGCGTCGCCACCGATCGCGCGCGCCAACGGCCCTCCCCGGCATCCGCTTCGCTTCGGGGAGCGCCAGACAGGGGTTCGCGGTGCACCGTGGACCGCCGGCCGCCGAGGCACGCGGCCCGTCCGGCGTAACGAGCACAGAAACGCAGAAAGCCCGGACCGAAGTCCGGGCATTTCTCAAGGGTGGAGCTGAGGGGACTCGAACCCCTGACCCCCACACTGCCAGTGTGGTGCGCTACCAGCTGCGCCACAGCCCCTTGCTGCACTAATCGTCCTGCATGTCCTGGCGTTTCCCCCGGGCACGCTGGAAATACTACACAACCCGAGAGCCACCCCTCGCCGGACCCCCCTCAGTTCAGGGAGACGTCCGGGGGGAAGTGGGCGACCGCGGCGAGGATGTCGCCCTGGCGGCGCAGCACCATGGCCCAGAGGTCGTCGGGGCGCTCCACGAAGGGGTCGCCGGGGAGGGCGTCGAAGACGAACCAGGACCCGGCCGAGATCTCGTCCTCCAGTTGGCCCGCGGACCAGCCGGAATAGCCGGCGAAGACGCGGATGCCGGCGACGCTCTCCCGCAGCCGCTCCGGGTCGGCGGCGAGGTCGAGGGTGCCGAGCGCGCCGCTGACCGGATGGAAACCGGACAGCCGCTTCTTCACCTCCGGTTTGGTCCGGGCCAGGCAGATCGCCGACTCGGGCTGCACCGGGCCGCCCTCGAACAGGACCGCCGGATCTCCGGCCAGTTCGCCCCAGGCGCCGAGAACCTCGGCCACCGGGACCTCGGTCGCGCGGTTGAGCACGACTCCCAGCGCGCCGCCCGTCTCGTGGGCCACCAGCAGCACGACCGTACGGTCGAAGTTGGGGTCCTTGAGGGTGGGTGTGGCGACGAGCAGCTGACCGGTCATCGACTCCACCGACCGGCCTCCGATCCGCTGCTGCTCACCGAACACGTGTTTACCGCCGTCCACTCGACGTAGCCATGCTCAGCACATTAGCTTGGCTTTCCGGCCACGGATAAGGTCTGGACATGAACCCGCCACCTACGGCAGCAGAGATCGGTGTCATCGGCGGATCGGGGCTGTACGCGCTCCTCGACAACGCCACCGAGCATGAGGTCGACACACCGTTCGGCCCGCCGTCAGATCGGATCACCGTGGCCGAGGTGGGCGGACGCCGGGTGGCGTTCCTGCCCAGGCACGGCCGCGACCACCGGTTCCCGCCGCACAAGATTCCTTACCGGGCCAACCTGTGGGCACTGCGTTCACTGGGAGTGCGCCAGATCATCGCGCCGTGCGCGGTCGGCGGCCTGCGGCCGGAGCTGGGCCCGGGCACGTTCGTGGTGCCCGACCAGCTGATCGACCGCACGAGCGGCCGTGAGCAGACGTTCTACGACACGGGCGCGGTGCACGTGTCGTTCGCCGACCCGTACTGCCCGGTGGGCCGCTCCGCGGTGCTGGATTCCGCCGAGCGGGTGGGAGCCGTCGACGGCGGCACCATGGTCGTGGTCGAGGGCCCGCGTTTCTCGACGCGTGCCGAGTCCCGCTGGCTCACCTCGATCGGCGGCGCCATCGTCAACATGACCGGTCACCCGGAAGCGGTGCTGGCCCGCGAGCTGGCCCTCTGCTACACGGCGATCGCGCTGGTCACCGATCTGGACGCGGGTGTGGAGGGTGAGCACGGCGTCACCCAGGAGGAGGTCTTCGCGGTCTTCGCCGAGAACACGGCCCGCCTCCGCGACGTGCTCCTCGACGCGGTGGTCAAGCTTCCCGCGGAGCGCTCCTGTTCCTGCAAGGACGCCCTGGCGGGCATCAAACTGCCTTTCGAACTTCCCTGATCGGTCGTACGGGCCGTACCGAACGCCCGTCTCGCTCCACCGCGGCGTCCCGACAGCGTGCGAGGGGCCGGCGAGATCCACTCGCCGGCCCCTCGTTCATCTCGCCTGTCAGTCCAGCGTCAGGTTGAGCCGCTTCACCCCGGCCGCCGGGATGTCCACGCCGGTCGCGGAATTCTGGTCGGCCGCGCCGCCGAACCAGCCCGTCTTGAGCACGTTCCCGTCGGCGATCGCCAGCCACCGCACCTTCACCTGCTGACCGCCGATCACCGGGAGGGTGTACGTGCCGTCGGGGCCCTGGCCGTAGCTGTCGAACTCCGCCACCTGGTCGCCGGTCACCGCGTTGATCACGGTGAACCGCCACCCGGTCGCGGGGAGCCCGGCCGGCACGGTGACTTTGCCCGACAGCGACGAGGCACGGGTCAGCGCCATGTCGTACGTCGCCGTGGCGCCCGCGGTGACCGGGACACGCACCGCGCCGGAGCGGTCGCCGACGTTGCCCGACCACTGGCGCGGGTAGCCGTTCGCGGTGAACGACAGCGGCCACGCGTACGGGCCGAGCTGGCCGATCGTGTACTTGCCGCGCTCGTCGGTGTTCACGCTGTGGATCGGGCCGGGACCGAACCCCCAGGCGGTGAACGAGACGTCGGCGTCCGCGATCGGAGCGCCGTCCGCACCGGTCACCACACCGGTGATCGTTCCGGCCGGGTCGAGCCGCGCGTTCGGGGCCGCCACGGTCGTGTCGGCCGTGATCACGATCCGGGCCGCCTCCTTCTGGTCGCCGGTGCCGCCCGACGCTCCGACCCACTGGTGGCCGTAGGAGCCCGGCGCGAGGGCGAACGCGGCGTAGGTGCCGGGCGCCAGGGTGGGGCCGGTCACCTGTCCCTTGGCGTTGGTGCAGTTGCCGGCCTCGTCGGGCAGGCCGCCCTGGTCGATCGCGCGCAGCAGGAAGCAGGTCTTCGCCACCGCCGCGCCGGTCGCGCCGGAGGAGGCGGAGAAGGACACCTTGCCGCCCTTGGCGAGTCGCACCGTGGCCGTGGCGGTCTGGCCGGCGGCGAGGGTGGCCGGGGTGCCGTCCTTCCGCAGGAAGTAGCTCTTCCCCGCGGGCACCACGTCGATCGTGGCCGAGCCCGGGGCCACATCGAGGAGCGTGGCCGTCCCTGTCTTCGCGCAGCTCTCGTCGAAGCTGATACCGATCTCGACCTGGGCGCAGAATTCACTGACCGGCTCACCGGTCACCTCGTCGACCGCGTTGACGATCAGCGTCGCACCGGGCAGCCAGGTGTCGTTCACGGTGACGGACGCCCCACCGGCGACGGTGAAGATCTCGGTGTCGGCGGAGGTGTTCTTGCCCCGCGCCCACTGGACGCGCGACCCGGACGCGTTGGTGAACGAGACGCGGTAGTCGCCGGGATGGACACCGTCCACCTGCCAGCTGCCGCCGGCTCCGGTCTTGGCACTGTAACCGTGCTGCTCGTCGGTCGACATGACGAAGACCTGGAAGCCCGTCTTCGGGGCGCCGTCGGCGCCGGCCAGCCGGCCCAGCACGGTCGAGGGCTTCAGCACCGTGTCGTCCGCGGCGACCGTCTGGCCCGCCGCGACGGTGTGCGCCTTCGCCTTCGCCTTGTCGAGGACTCCGGGAACGTACTGCTCCTGGCGGTTGGGCTCGGGCAGGAACGACACGGTGTAGTCCCCCGGCAGGACGGTGAACGCGTAGGTCCCCTCGTCGCCGGTGGAGCTGGTGGTGATCAGGTTGCCGCCCGCGTACAGCCGGACGTCGGCGCCGGCCAGCGGGCTGCCGTCGACGCCGGTCAGCAGGCCACGCACCGTTCCGGTCGGCAGGAGGCGCTCATCGACCCGCACGGTCGCGCCCGGAGCGACCGCGATCTTGCCGGCTTTCTCCTCGGTGACCACCTGCGGCGCCCACTGCTTGGCGGCGGCCGACCCGAAGCCGACATGGTGGTCGCCGGCCCAGACGGTCATCGTGTACCGGCCGGCGCCGTCGGTGTAGGCGTTGGCGTGGGTGCCACCGGCCAGATCGTGCGTATCCACCGTCACCCACGCGGCGGGCGCGCCGGCCGAGCCGGTCAACACCCCGGAGATGACGCCGGTGGGCCGCCGCCGCTCGTCGACGGTGAGCGTCCCGGCGGCAGGCACCTGGTAGACCCGGGCGTCGTCCTGGACGAGCAGGCCGGGCGCCCACTGGATCAGCGACTCGGTCTGGAACGACAGTCTCACGCCCCCGGCCGGCACACCGGTCAGGCTGTAGTGACCGGCCGCGTCAGTCGACGAGCCGCCGAGGTAGCTGCCGTCCACGGCTGACCAGGCCGCCACCCACGCTTCAGCGATCGGCTCGCCCGCGTGGTTCGTGTGAACGCCGGCAACGTTCCCGGCCTCGGCAGCCGATGCGGGGGCGACGATCACTGCGACCATCAGCAGCCCTGCGGCGACCGCCCCGCCGAGGCGAAGAAGAAACGATTGGATCAAGGAAAGTCCCCCAGTAGGAGCCAAGCTGGCAAGCCCGGCCAACATCGATCACCGTCGCCACACGGGCCGCAGCATAGAGCAGCCCCATCACCTCGCGGAACCCGAGACCATATCAAGCCCGCCGCCCAAAAAGCCGAGAAACGCCAACCTCACCGCAACCAGCCACGACACTGGTCGACAGCCCACCACCAGCCATCCCACCAGACCCACAGGCGGGTGTAAGCCGCACTGACAAGTAGTAGTAGGTATAAGCCGCAAACAACCATCCACCGCAACCGCCGTGATGCGGAGCTTCCGGGGGCTCGGCCCCCGGAGACCAACGGTTGGCGCTTCTTCAGTGACCCTGACGGAAACTGATCGACCAGCACCGTCAACGTCAGCCGTAACACCGCTGAAGACAGCAAGCGGCTTTCGGCAACGAGTTCTCGCCCACCAGCCAGCGCCGGACTAACCTCTTAGCTAAGGAGGCCGCCATGTCCGAAGCAGCCGCACAGTTCAACATCCACGAGGCGAAGACGAACCTCTCGCGGATCATCGACCGCGTCGAGCACGGCGAAGAGATCATCATCAGCCGGGCCGGCACGCCCGTCGCCAAGGTCATTCCGCTCAATCACCGCGTCAACAGGACCGGCCGAGGCACCCTGGCCGGCCAGCTAGTCGTGGCCGATGACTGGGACTCCCCTGCGGTGAACGACGCGATCGCGCAGGATTTCGGCCTCGCATGAGCCTGCTCCTCGACACCCACGTCGTGCTGTGGTGGCTCACGGACGACCCCACGCTCGCTGCCGAGGTCAAGCATCGGCTCGACCATGAACCGGACGTCTACATCAGCCCGGCGACGATCTGGGAAGTAGCCGTCAAACAGTCGCTCGGCAAGATCGACGAGCCGACCGATCTCGCTGAACGCATCCGCGACAGCGGCTTCCGGCACCTGGCCATCACCGCCGAGCACGGCATCGTCGCGGGACGGCTTCCGCTCATCCACCGAGACCCGTTCGATCGGATGCTCATCGCCCAGGCCCAGGTCGAGCACTTGACCCTGGTCACTCGCGACGCGCACATCCAGAAATACGACGTATCCGTCCTACCCGTCTGACACGCCCGAAGCGCAACCACCTGCCGCACCCACCGTGATGCGGGGGTCTCCCGCCGGGATACCGGGACGGGTCACCGTGTGCGGGTCGATGCCCTCGTTGCCGGTCATTGCCGGGGCGATTTCCCCGGGGCGACCGCGCTCACGGGTGATCCCGGCGGCCGCCAGCTCCTGGCCAGCACCTCGGTGAGCAGGGCCAGGCCGCCTTTCGCCGCGCGAGATGCACCGGATCCGACCCGTGGGGCGCGCGACACACGGTCGAAACGCTGCTGGAGGGCCCCGCGCAGCATCGTGGCATAGCGAGCGGAGACGTGGAACCCGCGCGCAGTCGGGGTGGCCGCCGTTGGTTCTCAGACGCCGGTCGAAGGCGATGCACTCCCGGCCCCGACGCTGCCGCCCCTGCCCACCCTGAATCCACAGTGGCAGGTCGAAGTCGGCAACGCCATCGACGCAAACCTATCCGTTGCCGGGAAGGATCAGTTCGGGGCGCCGCGGTAGCAGTGGCGGAGCGCGACTCAAGCGGCCGGACAGGCGACCGATAGCAGCGGCAGACCCGATGGACGCCGGCAATGCCGCCGGCGCCGCAGCGGAACGGCGAGACGGGGACGAGGCCCTTCGAGGGCCTCCCCTGCCTCGACGTCGTGCGTACAGATCCAGCGGTGTTGCTTGGTCGGCTGGTTGAGAAAGCGCTCAAGAAGCGCAACTGCGGAGGGTCTCATCGTGCGTCGTATCCTCGTTCTGCTGTCCGCGTTGGCGGTGCTGTTGACACCCACAGCCGCCCACGCGTCGTCGAAGACCCCGGTCAATTCCATGGCATTCAACCTCTGCGGAGTGATGTGCAATAAAGGCGCCATGCCGCCGGCTGCATACACGCTCAAGCAGATCACGAGCCGGTCCATCGACGTGACCTCTCTGCAGGAGATCTGCTACTCCCAGTACCGCTACATCATGGACCGGCTTCCGAAGGGCTACTCCTCGGCCTTTGTCACCACCAAATCGCTCGGGAGCTGCGACGACCACGACAAGCGGCACGGCAAAAACTACGGCCTCGCGGTCATCGTGAAGGGAGCCAAGATCGGATCCAAGCACATCAAGGTCTTGCCCTCGGGTCGCTACTCGGTCGGGATGTACGCCAAGGTGAAAGGCAAGAAGCTCTTCGCCTCGAGCGTCCACAACGCTCCGAACCCCGCCCTCAACGAGGATGACCTCGACTCGCTGTACGAGTGGTTGCGTGCCAAGTCCGGGCCGATCCTCTCGGCGGGCGACTACAACTCCTTCCTCGACCAGCCGGGCATCGCGCGCTTCAAGGCCTACTTCACCGATGCCGACCACATCGACAACGAGATCACATTCAATCCGTACGGCGGCCGGAAGATCGACTACATCTTCACCTCCCCTCACTTCACCGGTGAGACTGGAGACACGCTCTACACCGCGATCAGTGACCACCGGATCTACCTCGGATCAGCATGGCTGTAATGCGGGACGGCCATTGCCGGCCAGCCGTCGAGTGAGACGGAAGGTCGTGGATGTGTCCGAGACCGGGCGCGGCCGCCGCCGGTGCGGGCGTTCAGCGCCGGATCGCGTTCCTGGCCCGGGCGGGCGCATCATCGATGAGACCTGATGCGCCGCCGGCATCCTGGGGTGTGACCACTACGTGCTCGTCTACGCCCGGCCCCGACTGCACCGCAACAGCATCGACGGAGCGATCACCAAGCGCGACCTCCGCAATGCGGACGGCATCGGTTGTCCCGGCAGCTCGACCACTCGGAGACTCCGCGGCTCGATGCGGCCGGCGAGACGATGCTCTGCCTACTCGCCGACCAGTAGGAGCTTCACCGCCGTGCTGGGCAGCGCGGGCGGCGCGTACTCCAACAGTCGTTCTTCGCCAAGGTCTACTGCGACGCCGACGAGGCCGGGCCGTATGTAGCAGCCGACGAGCTGTCGGACCTGGTGTTGTCGCTGTCAACGAGGCGAGAATCGAAAGCGGCGGCACCATCGGTGCCGCCGCTTCGAGCGAACTATCTCCCACTGTCGCGGGTTCAAGTAGGCCCTCTCGTGGAGCTGCTGATTGCTTACTCGAGCCTCGGCGAGCGAGCTCAGCCGCTGCGGACGGCTCTCACCGGGTGGACCGGCCGCGCGGACCTCATGCCCGTCCGGGATCGGCCGGATCCAGTCCGTCGATCACGGCCAGATCCGATGCCGGAAGGCCCAAAGCTCGGGCCAGCTGTTCTATCAGCGCCCGCTCGGGGACCAGCGCTCCGGCGCCAAGCCTCCTGATCGTCGACGCTGCTCGCCCGGTCCGCCTGGCCACATCCTGGAACGGCAAGCCACGCATCTCCGCCAGCAACCGGAACACGGCGCCGAAGGCGTGCGGCTCAGGTGCGCCGGCCGGCGCACCCCCGCCCCGGAGCAGAAACCCGAAACGGCCCCCCTCGGGATGAGTAACGGCCGGCTCATAGTGACCGTGACTCGCCCGGAGCTGCGCTGCCCCTTAGCCTCGGCTACGCATTCGAGCGCATTGCGCGCAGTACCGTCATGCGGCGTCGTGATTCAGCAACCGCCGCCCGGAGCTCTCGAATGGTTGCCTGAGCTCGAGAAACGCCCTCACGTTGGCTGACTAAGTCTGCCTCTAGGCCAAGACGCCTGGATTCATCCCGCCACTCCGGACGGGCCGCGTCAAGCCAGGCTCGCGCCTCCGCGGCGATGTGACGCGCCCGACCGTAGAAGGGGGACTCGCTCTCGAAGGGCGCCCAAGCGACACCACCTGGCGCAAGGTCGTAGACATCCATAAAGATCCACGACCATTTACTCGTGTTGTTCGCGGCATTCGACGTTCGCTTGCCTGGCGGCTCAAATACGTGCTCAGTGCCCGGCACCACACCATGCGCAATCTGTTCGCCAGCCCACGTCCAGTCCCGGTCGCCCTGCCGATCCGGGCCGGCGTTGAGCACGTAGCGACCATCGATGAGCTCTAGGGAACGGACCGTCGTCTGCTCGGTGAACTCCGGCTCAGCAGGGTTCACCGCACCCCGGCCAGCGACCCAGGTTCGCCAGCTCACGCGCGCCGGCTCGACGGCGATGGACAGCCGATGACCTTCCGGGCTCGTCCAGTCGTAGACAGTTGCGTTCTTGGCCATGTGTGAATCCTCGCTCCCGACTGCGTTGCACATGATGCCGGATCGACGCGAGGAACTCCGAGCGGCGAAGCGCCTACGCGGCACGCTCGGACAGCTGGACACCTCGACAACCGCCTAGAATGAAGACCCTGAGCTCACCATGCGGGAGACCTTGATGACCCGAACACTGACCGCCGCGGTGCACCAGGAAGAAGACTGGTTCGTTGCCCGGTGCCTGGAACTTGACGTGGCTAGTCAAGGCGAGTCATTGGATGAGGCTTTGGCGAATCTCCGCGAAGCGGTGGAGCTCTACTTGGAGCAGGTCTCTCAGCCCCAGATCGAGGCAACGCCGTTCGTGACCGCGTTCCAGGTCGCCTCGGCCGCATGAGCCCGGCTCTGGCTGATCTCCCTCTCCGCAAGGTAGTAGACGCCCTCACCCGGGCAGGGTTCGTCCACGTCCACGTCCGCGCCAAAGGCAGTCACGCCGTCTACCAACATCCGAACGGCCGGGTCGCAGTGGTCCCTCAGCACTCTACGGTCAAACGTGGAACGCTCGCCTCGATCCTTCGGCAGGCTGGCCTGACCACAGCCGAGTTTCTCCAGCGCTTGCGGTAAGACTCAAGCACTTGGCCTATTGCCGGTACCCCGGCCCGATCGCCGGCCCGCGCCTGGGAGTTCCGTCCCCACAGAGGCCAGCCGCCCACGGTACTCGTCGCACCAGCGGAAACCCCGTCCCCGCATAGGTGACCTGATGGACGTCACACATTCCGGGCCGGGCGAGCCGACCGCGTTCGATGCGGAGGCATTCGACGACCACGGCCAGCGGCTGCTCACTGGTGACAAGTTCTACGTACGGATCGCCAACTAGAGCCTCACGGCTGTCCCCGGCGCGTCCACCGCGCCGGGGACAGCCTCAGGAGTTACGGAACGTCCGGTGGTGGCGGGCCGCGACGGCACTGGTGGTCCGCACGATGCGATCCCCCGCCGCCGGGGCCGGCCAGAAAGCGAGAAGGTACCGGTCCAACGGCGGCTCGCCGTCGCTGGACTCCTCGTCGAACCCCTCCTGCATGCCGACGCCGCAGAACCGCACCCGGTAGTCGCCGCGCGGCAGCGCGACCGGCTCCGGGTCGACGTCGTCCGGACCCCGCACCAGCAGATTCGGCGCGATCGACGCCCACGACACCTCGACGACGTCCTCCCACTCGTCGTCCAGGGCGGGCTCGGCGTCGTGCAGCTCGAACCGCAGGCCCACATCCCCGTGCCTCAGCCCGGTACCCAGCAGCAGAAACCCCGGCACCGCGGCACCGCATATCCCGTTGGTCAGCCCCCGGAAAGCTTTCTCCCCGGCGACGAAGCCGACCTCCGGGACGGCGAAATGCATCCGCCCGTAGCCGAGGTCGACGATTTGGTCCAACAGAATCTCCACGGCAGCGCTCCAGGTAGGGGCCGGCTAGCACCGCGCGAACTCAGTGCACCCCGCCCTCCTGCACGTCGGTCAAGTCATGCCGCCTCGTCATCGCTAGGTCACGAGGTCTCCGGCATTCTCAGTCCGGCCCGCTGACAGTGACCGCCGTGATGCGGTTTCCGGGGGCTCGGCCCCCGGAGCAGAAAACCGAAACGGCCCCCGGTTCGCGCTTTCCGCGAACAGGGGGCCGCAATGCCGTGGAGGTGCCGGGAATCGAACCCGGGTCCTTCGTTGTTTTGTCAGGGCTTCTCCGAGCGCAGCTCACTATGCCTCTACTCGGCCCTCCGACTCACGTGAGCAAGTTCGGATGACGGGCCCAGTCACTGATTAATCTCACCGCGCGGTCCCCGTGACCGGGACCGGTTGGCCAGCCTCCTAGCTGATGCCGGCAGCTGGGACGGAGGCGCTCCCAGACCGACAGACCACGCTACTTGCCTCAGGCGGCGAGAGCGTACTGGTCAGCGTCAAACTTAGAGTTGGCGCTTATAAGTTTCCGACGACCGATTCTCGAGACGACGTCGGCTTCCTCGGCTCGCTTCCCCTGTCTCCACGCACGAAGTCGAAACCAGTCACCCCCATGTCTGTGTCACAGCCCCGCAATCTTAGCTCATCAGGCAGGAGCCGCCACCGATGGAACAGGTGACCGGCTTCACGACGTCGCCGCCGGCCTTGGTGACCTGGAATCCAGCGGTGATCGACGAACCGGGGTCCAGTGACTTGCCGCTGAGGGTGACGGAGTCGCCGCTGGCGCTGACCGCCGCGTTCCAGGTGGCGCGGACCTCGAAGTCAGCACTGGACGGGTAGGTCAGGGTGACGCTCCACTCGCTGGCGGCCGAGCCGTTGTTGACGACCTTGACCGCGGCGATGAAGCCGTCCCGCCAAGAGGCGCTGTTGGAGTAGGTGACCGCCAGCGGGCCGGCAGTCGGCGAAGGGCTGGTCCGCGATGGAGCCGCGCTGGGCGTGCGGCTGGCGCTCTTCGATGGCGCCGGTTTGGCCGAGGCGGACCGCGACGGTGTGGGCGACGCCGAAGCGGACACCGGCGCCGACGGTGAGGCCGTCAGTGAGGCCGACTCGGTCGAAGGAGCGGGCAGTGCTCCCCCGGCCACCTGGAGCGCCGCGGGCGGCTGGACCATGAGCGGGTCGCCGGCGCCGCCGGGTTCCCCGCCCACGCGCACGGCGATCCAGCCGACGAGCGCGACGAGGACCGCGGCGGCGGAGCTGAAAACGAGTCGGGCCAGGATGAACTGACGGGCAGCGTGCTTCGCCAACGGGTGGTGCTCCCTCGGACGACGGAAGATCAGCGACGGCGGACGGCGCCGGAATCAGGGACGGCGGACGGCTCAGCGGGGCAGTCGATCGGCGAACGGCCGATCGGGGTGGACCGGCGGGCGAGAATACCCGTCAGCCCATGCCCTTCGCACGTCGGCCCATCGCCCGGTTGATCTCCCGCTGAGCGTCCTTGGCTGCCATGTCCTGTCGCTTGTCGAAGCTCTTCTTGCCCTTGGCGACGCCGATCTCGACCTTCGCGTACCCGTTGAGGAAGAAGACCGAGAGCGGGACCAGCGTGACGCCGTCGTCGCGCAGCTTGCCGAGCACCTTGTGGATCTCCTCGCGGTGCAGCAGCAGTTTGCGCACGCGGCGGGGTTCGTGGTTGGTCCAGGTTCCCTGCGTGTACTCCGGGATGTGCATCCCGTGCAGGTAGATCTCGCCGTTGTTCTCGTGGCCGAACGCGTCGACCAGCGAGGCGCGCCCGGCGCGCAGCGACTTCACCTCGGTGCCGGTGAGGACCATGCCGGCTTCGTACGTGTCCAGGATGGTGTAGTCGTGGTACGCCTTACGGTTGGAGGCGACGACCTTGCGGCCCTGTTCGCGTGGCATGACCGCGCACCTCCCCTGTCTAGTGATCCCGACGCAGAAGAGTACCCGGGCCTCAGCAGAGACAGCCGGGCAGGTAATTCAGCGGATTCCGGGGCGCGCCACCGAACCTGGTCTCGAAGTGCAGGTGCGCTCCGGTGGAGGCGCCGGTGCTGCCGACCCGGCCGATCACCTCGCCGCGGCGCACGTACTCGCCGACGTGGACGTGCATGCGGGACTGGTGGGCGTAGCAGGTGGTGAACCCGGACCCGCCGAGCCGCCCGTGGTTGATGCAGGTGTACTGACCGTAACCGCCGTTCCAGCCCGCCTGGATGACGCGGCCGGAGGCGGCGGCGCGGATCGGGCTGCCCGATCCGGCCGCGAAGTCGGTGCCGGCGTGTAATTGCCACACCCGGTAGTAGGGGTCGTAGCGGTTGCCGTAGTCGCTGGTCTTCCATCCATGCACCGGCATCAGCAGCCGGCCGCCGGGATAGTGGCTGCCGACGCCGTCGCGGTTCTCCCAGCCGCGCATGGCCGTGCGGACCCGGCGTTCGGCCCGCAGGGCGGCCCGGTACTGGGCGAGGACGGTGGAGCGCTGGGCCTCGGCGGCCCGCAGCGCGGTCTGCCGGGCCAGCATCAGGTGCTGCAGCGCCTGTCGGGCCTGGAGCGCGGCGGCCTGGGCGGTCTGTGCGGCGTGGTACTTGTCCGCCGCGGCACGCTCGGCGGCCTCGGCGGCGCGTTTCGCGGCTCCGGCCCGGTCCCGCGCGATGCGGGCCTCCCGCCGGGCTCCGAAGAGGGTACGGACCGCCTCCTGCTCCTGTGTCATGAGGTGTTCGACGATCCCGATCCGGTCCATCAGGTCCTGCGGCCCGGTGGCGTCGATCAGCATGTTGAACCGGTCGAGGTTGCTGCCCATGTAGCTGACCTGGGCGATCTCCTCCACCCGGGCGCGGGCCTCCTCGAGCCGCCCGGAGGCGGCGGTGTAGTTGTCGGCGACACGCTGATACTCACCGCGGACGGTGTCGGCCTGCCGCCGGGCGACGTGCGCCTGAACCCGGGTGGCGACGACGATGCCGCGCGTGGTGGCGACCCGGTTCTGGGCGGCCGGCAGGGAGGCGGTGGCGCGGGCGAGCTTGCTCGCGGCGGCGCGGGCGGCGGCGCTGGCGTTCTCCAGGAGCGCCTCGGCACGGCGGACGGCGCGGGAGGCGTCGTCGCCGGGGTCCGCCGCGGCGGGGCTGGGCCCGGCCAGGACGAGTCCCGCGATGCCGAGGAGGCAGAGCAAGGCGGCGATCAGGCGATCAGGTCGGCGGAACCTCACGGGGGCCACGCTACCCCGACTAACCGCCAGCAAAGCCTCAAATCGCCCGATGGCCGCAACCCTGGACAGGGCTGCGGCCATCGGACAGAACACGAACGGGTGGGCATAAGCCCCAGAGCGTCAGACCTTGAGGTAGAAGCGCAGCGTGATCCACGCGGTGGCCGCGCTGACCAGTGCACCGACACCGGCGAGCAACGGCACCATCAGAAGGACGTTGCTGTCCGGCATGGGGGTGAGGATGGTGGTGAGCGCCTGGAGCTTGTTGTCCAGCAGGACGACCTTCGCCACGAAGAGGAAGATCGAGCCCAGGATGGCGCCGATCAGGCCGGCGACCACCGCCTCCAGGACGAAGGGTGCCTGGATGAACCAGTTCGAGGCGCCGACGAGTTTCATGACCGCGACCTCACGTCGCTTGCTGTAGGCGGCCACTTGAATGGTATTTCCGACCAGCAGCAAGGCCGCCACCGCCATGAAGCTGGCGACCACGAGCGAGGACAACTGGATCGCGTTGAAGATCTCGAAGACCTTCTCCAGCGTGTCGCTCTGGTCGATGATCTGCCGGATCCCGGGCATACCCTGAATCGTCTTGGCGAACTCGTCGTATTTCTCCGGGTCCGAGAGCTTCACCCGGTACGACTCGGGCAGGCTGTCCGCGTTGATCGCGTTCACGAAGTCGGGCGAGTCCGCCCAGAGCTTCTGGAATCGCTTGAGCGCGTCCGCCTTGCTCTCGTAGGTCTTCTCGGTGACGAGAGGGCTGTTAGAGATCGCCTGGCCGATGGCCTCCTTCTCGCCGTCCGTGACCTTGTCGGTCATGAAGATCGAGACCTGGATGTTCCCGTAGTAGGCCTCCTTCATCAGGTCGACCTGCATGTACAGAAGCACACTGGCGCCCAGCATGCTCAACGAGACCGACATGGTGATGATCATGGCGATCGTCATCGTGACGTTCCGCCACAGGCCCACCAGGACCTCGTTGAGTACGTACTTCACGCGCATCGGGGGGATCCTTCCGGCACTCCGCGTGTCACTGCTTCAGGTTTCGGTACGTGGGCGGAGCCGGGCCTAACCGTAGACACCGCGCGCCTGGTCACGGACGATCCGTCCGCTTTCGATCTCGATGACCCGGCGGCGCATCTGGTTGACGATGTTGGAGTCGTGCGTGACCATCACGACGGTCGTGCCGGTCCGGTTGATCCGGTCCAGCAGCCGCATGATCTCGATCGAGGTGTCCGGGTCCAGGTTACCGGTCGGCTCGTCGGCCAGCAGAATCAGCGGGCGGTTGACGAAAGCCCGGGCCACCGCGACACGCTGCTGCTCACCACCGGAGAGCTCGTGCGGGTACCGGTGCTCCTTACCGCCGAGACCGACCAGCTCGAGCACCTCGGGGACGACCCGGCGGGCGACCGCCTTGGTCTTGCCGATCACTTCGAGAGCGAAGGCCACGTTCTCGTACGCCGTGCGGTTGGGCAGCAGACGGAAGTCCTGGAACACGCAGCCGATGGACCGGCGGAAGTGCGGAACCTTCCACGACCGCAGCGTGGTCACGTCCTTGGCGTTGACGACCACCTTGCCGCGGGTCGGCGCGACCTCGTGCAGGAGCAGCTTGATGATCGTCGACTTGCCGGAACCGGAGGGGCCGATGAAGAAGACGAACTCACCCTTCTCGATCCCGACGCTGACATTGTCCAACGACGGCCGAGACGCCTTCGGATACGTCTTCGTCACGTTCTCGAGCTGAATCACGGGACTGGAGTCTACGCGGTGTAACGAAAACGCCAAGCCCGCCGGGGCCGGGAATATTCACGAGCTGCGGTAACAGCCTCTTCGAGCGCCACCCGCCTGACACACCGCTCAGGCAGGGTAGCGCTCGGTCACCGAACCCGTCAGGCCGTGATCTGATTCTGCTTGCGCCACTTGATGCCCGCCTCGATGAACCCGTCCACGTCGCCGTCGAAGACCGACGAAGGGTTACCGACCTCGAACTCGGTGCGCAGGTCTTTCACCATTTGGTACGGGTGCAGGACATACGAACGCATCTGGTCACCCCACGATCCGGTGGTGTCCTGCTTGAGGCCGGCCATCTTGGCCTGCTCCTCCTGGCGCGTCCGCTCCAGCAGACGGGCCTGGAGCACGCGCATCGCGGACGCCTTGTTCTGCAGCTGTGACTTCTCGTTCTGACACGTCACCACGATGCCGGTGGGGATATGGGTCAGCCGGACGGCCGAGTCGGTGGTGTTGACGCTCTGCCCACCGGGGCCGGACGAGCGATAGACGTCGGTGCGGTAATCGCTTTCCGGGATCTCGATGTGGTCGGTCTGCTCGACCACCGGCATCACCTCGACACTGGCGAAGCTGGTCTGCCTGCGGCCCTGGTTGTCGAACGGGCTGATCCGCACCAGACGGTGGGTGCCGGACTCGACGCTGAGGGTGCCGTAGGCGTAGGGCACCTTGACCGTGAAGGTGGCGGATTTGAGGCCGGCCTCCTCCGCGTACGACGTCTCGTAGACCTCGGTCGGATAGCCGTGCCGCTCGGCCCAGCGCAGGTACATCCGCATCAGCATCTCGGCGAAGTCGGCGGCGTCCACCCCACCGGCGCCGGCGCGGACCGCCACGAGGGCTTCCCGGGCGTCGTACTCGCCGGAGAGGAGGGTGCGGACCTCCATCTCCTCGATCGCCTTGGCCAGCGTGACGAGCTCGTCACCGACCTCGGCGACCGAGTCGGAGTCTCCTTCGGCCTCGGCCATCTCCAGGAGCAGGCCCGCGTCGTCGAGCCGAGAGCGCAGCCGCTCCAGCTTGGAGATCTCACCCGAGATGTACGCCAGGCGGCTGTTGACCTCCTGGGCACGGGCCTGGTCGTCCCAGAGGTCGGGCGCGGAGGCCTGTTCTTCAAGGTCCGCCTTGTCCCGGCGCAGCTTGTCGACGTCCAGGACGTTCTCGATGTTGCGCAGGGTCGCGTCGAGGGACTTCAGTTGCTCGGGAAAGTCGGCAGCGCTCACGACACTCAAGACTACGCCGCCCGGCCAGAATGCTGGCCGGGGCGGTCCGTTCAACTCGTCGGAGCTGCCTTGAGCCAGGTTAGGGCGGCCTTGTGATAGGCGACCGCGAACTCCAGCGCCGCCGCGCCGAACGGGTCACCGTTCTTCTTGGCCTCCTTCGCCTGTTCCTTCGCCATGGCCATGGCTTCGGAGTGGTACTGGTTCGCGGTCGTGTAGAGAAGCTGCAGCTGGTCGCCGGAGTGCTGCTGGCCGAAGGCGACCCGGAGAGCGACCGGGTTACGCAGCGCGTCCCGGCCCGGAGACTCGGTGAGCCACCGTCCGAAGGCGCGCTTCCCGGACGCGGTGATGGCGTAGGGCTGACTGGATCGAGGGCCCGGCTTACCGAGACGGACGTACCCCATTTCGGCCAGTACGGGCAGTTCGCGGTAGACCTGGCTCCGAGTCATCGACCAGTAGGGCCCGAGGCGGCGTTCGGCAGCCGCCATCAGCTGACCGCCGGTCATGGCCCCCTCGTGGAGGAGGCCGAGCAAAGCAGCCGCCGTCGGATTGATTTGGAAGTCGGGCATGCCTTCTAAGCTGCCACTTTGTCGCGTCGGCGTCCAGGATTTAGCCCGATCCGTCCAGTTTGCGCCTCCACAAACGACTGTCCCGCACAGACAGTCCGACAACGAGCGTGCGGATCTGGCGTTTCACCCCGAAAAACTAGCTTGACCAGGTAATATGGCGCAGGCAATCGGTCAGACGGCGCGTTGCGGGCAGGAAATGCGCGAAACCCCGCGATTCGCCACGCAAAACCAGACAATCGGCTCATGTGCAAATAGCGCCAAGCGACCGACGGCCCGAACGCCCTCACGGGCGGTGATCCGGGCGCCCGGCGCGGGCGGCGAGTCGGGCGCGCCCGGGCGCTGCGGTTACCCTGGCCCCCATGACAGACCGCCAGACCGCCCCGGAGACCGTTGAGGAGTCCCGGCTCACCGTGGCGCTGCTCGCGGTGGCCGCCGTTGGCTGGACCGCCGCGATGCTGTGGTCGGCTCGCGCCACCATCACCGGCCGCGCGGACGCCGCGATGGAGGTGACCTCCACTGCGTACGCTCTGCCCGGCGCCGTCTCCGCCGACCTGGTCGCGGGCGCGGCGGTGGCCCTCCTGACGCTCACCCTGATCAGCGGCCGCCGGCAGCTCGGGTCCACCGCCCGGTTCGCCGTCGCCACCGGATCGGGCCTGGTGGTCGGCCTGCTCAGCGCTCTACCGATCATCACGATCAACACGGCCGGCACGATCTACGCGGTCGTCGGTGGCACCGTGGCGGCCGCCGCGACCATCGGCGGCGCGCTGGCCGGCCTCCGCATCCCTCGCGTCGTCGCGGCGATCGCCTCGGCCGCGATCGGGGTCTTCCTGATCGGGTTCGTCCTCAATCTCTTCCAGGAGCCCCTGCTCAGCGCCTTCGGAGCCGGTGACACCGAGTCCTCAGCCGACGCGGCACAGTGGTTCACCTACAGCCAGGCCGCGCTCGGCGGGCTGGTGGCCGGGATCGTCTCCTACCTGATGCTGCGCCGGGCCCGGCGTGGCGCCGGCGACGCCCACGACGGGGCCTCCGCGCCGGCGGACGGCGCTCCGGACCGGGCGACGGACGTGCGCTGGCCGATGTACGCGCTGGCCGGCGCCGGCCCCGGCCTGCTGCTCGTGATCGCCGAGGTGCTGTCGCGCACCGCGGGCTCGCGAGTCCTGGAACTCGCCGGCAAGGTGAGCGACCTGGAGCTGGCGGTGCAGCAGATGCTGAGCTCGGCCCGGCTGAACAACGGGCTGATCGTCGTCTTCGCCGGGGCCTTCACCGCGATCGTCGCGGTCGGCCGGACCCTCTCCCCCGCCCGGGACGAGGACGACGCCCCCGCCGGAGAGTCCCCCGCGCCGGCGCCGTCCGCCTCAAAGGACCCGTCCGTCTCGAAGGACCCGTCCGCTTCGAAGGACCCGTCCGCTTCGAAGGACGAAGAGGACGAGCCTCAGAGCAGCTCGTCCAGCTCGGAGACCGCGTACCACTCCAACTCGTGATCCTCGGCGCTGTCGACGGTGAACTGCGCGTCCGGGTCGCCGGCCAGAGCCTCCTCGATCACGCCGGCGGCGGCCTCGACCGCCTCCATCGCGTCGGCGCCGTCGACGTGGATGCTCGCCACCTCGGCGAGCCGCACCGCCTGCGGTAGGCGGACGGTGCTCGACCCCAGCTCGGTGTCCTCGCGCACCAGGCTCGCGGCGGGCACGTCGGCCGAGAGCACGACCCGGCGGCGCGGCGCGGACGGGTCGTGGCGCAGCAGTTGCAGGGCGCCCTGGGCGGCCCGGGTGAAGGCGACGTACTCGAGTTCCTCCTCGTCGCCCTCGGCATACCACTCGCGCAGAGCGGGCGTCACCGCGTGCGCGATCGTCGCCTGAGCGCCGAACTGCCCGTCCGCCCGCAGTGCCGTGAGCATCGGCAGCGTGGCCGGCATGTAAACCCGGACCAGATCGGTGATCGGCACGTCTTCCTCCTGCACGCGGCGCGTTCTGCGGTCCCGGACAGTACACCGTCGAACCGGCCGGGGAACGTCCCATTCCACCAGGCGTCTCCGGATCGTGACGGTGCGGGTCCGGCGTAGGTACCTGACGGCAAACGGTGGCAAACTGAGGCTGTCGACAGGAGGATCCCATGCCGGAGTCCCGTTTCCTACTGCTGTCCGACGTGGCCGCCGAGCTCAACGTGTCGGACTCGCAGGTCTATCACCTGGTCCGCAGCGGCGAGCTGTCGGCTATCAAGATCGGTGGCCGCGGCCAGTGGCGCGTCGAGCGCACCAAGCTGGAGGAATACATCGCCGAGAAGTACGCGGAGACCGCTGCCTGGGTTCGCGACAACCCGCTGTCCGACCGTGAGACGGATTGACCGTCCGGCGGCTTTTGCGCCTCTTCCCGGATCGATGACCGCTGCTTGCCGCGGCGGAGGCAAGTGAGCAAGACTCGAAGCTATCGAAAGCAAACGGAGGCAAACGCAAGGATTGGCGGTGGCGATGCGGTCTACGGTCGAGATTGCACCCGCCGGGTCCCGGCCGGCGATCCGCCTGCGCCCGGTTCCCCGGTTTGAACCCCCCTTCGACGACGAGTCTGCGCCGCAGGTCTGGGCCCCGTCACGGCAACTGGCGCTGGAGTGGCCGGCCAACAGCCGTCCGGCGCCCGTCCCACCCGTGGAGTCCCCACCGGTCGCTGCCGGAGCGTCCGGTGACGCGAAGCTGGCGGTCCGGCGATTCGTGCGTCTCTGCGTCGAGGTCCTCAACGGATTCCGGCCGGCCGCCCACCTTCGCCGGCTGTCACTGCCGGCCGGCGCGGCCGATGTGGTGGCGCAGGGGCTGGCCGGCGCCCGGCGGGCCGCCGACCTGCGACGGGCCGCCGAGCAGCGGGCGACGCGCCGGCCAGGGGCGGGGCAGCAACGGCGGGCGGCGCCGGTGGCCGTGCTGGGTCTCAAGATCTGCGAGCCCCGGGTGGGCGCGGTCGAGGCAGCGGTCACGCTGGTCACCGGCGAGCGGACGTGGGCGATCGCCTTCCGTCTGGAGCTGCACCAGCAGACCTGGGCCGCCACCACCCTGCTGATCATCTGAGACCCGCCCGAGGCGGGCCGCCCACCTGAGCCCGATCACGGCGACTGCTTAGAACCGGTCGCCCAGGACCGATCACCAGCAACCCGGTCGGCTGGGACCGGTCGTCTGAGACCGATCCCCAGAGCCGGTCGCCCCATGATCGGTCGTCCGGAATCGATCACCCGAGACCGGTCGCCTGGGACCGATCGCCCGAGACCCATCGCCCGAGACCCATCGCCCGAGACCCATCGCCCGAGACCCATCGCCCGAGACCCATCGCCCGAGACCCATCGCCCGAGACCCATCGCCCGAGACCCATCGCCCGAGACCCATCGCCCGAGA